>NZ_CP110005.1:1395680-2791361 GCF_025947225.1 Flavobacterium sp. N2270 | reverse complement strand
ATATACTGTTTTATAATTTTTTTTAAGGTTAGTACTAGTTATCTTACAAAGAATTAAGACTATTCGTTCTTTTTATTTGGGAGAACAAATATGTGAACAAATTTCATTAAAAAAAAATCAAATGGCTATTGATTTTTAAAAAATAAAATTGTAAACATAAATTATAATTTAAAATACTAATATAATATATTTTTTTATGAAAGAATTTCAATTTAACGTAAGAGTTAGATATGCAGAAACTGATCAAATGGGAGTGGTTTATCATGGTAATTATGCTCAGTATTTTGAAATGGGAAGAGTGGAATGGCTAAGGAATATGGGGGTTTCTTACAAATGGATGGAAGATAATGGTGTAATGTTGCCAGTTGTGTCTTTGTCAATGGATTATAAAAAACCTGCTAGATATGATGATGTGTTGACTGTTAAAACAATTTTTAAAAGTCAGACTTCGGTTAAGATAGAATTTGACTATGAAATCTATAATGAAAAAGAGGAGTTGTTAACAATTGGTTACTCAATGTTGGTGTTTGTTAACATGAAAACGGGTAGGCCAACTTTGCCTCCTGAATATGTTTTAGATTGTTTGAAAAAGATATAATTATTCTTTTTCGGAAATATCGATTTCATAAATTGATTGAAATGCTTCATAAATATTTTGAGCATTGTTTTTACGAATGGCAATTTCAATTTCACATGACATTTCCATCTTTTGATTTATGATGTCGATATTTTTTTCTTTGATTACTCTCATTACTTTATTCATGTTGATATAATCAAATTTTATGATGTAATGAATGTCTATTGTTTTTTCAACAATTTCTGCAGTTTCTAAAACCATTTGTGCGGCAGTTTTATAAGCAGAAATTAATCCACCTACACCAAGTTTTACACCACCAAAATAACGAACAACTACAATTAGTACATTGGTAACTTCAAATGATTGAATTTGACCATAAATAGGCATTCCTGCGCTATTGTTGGGTTCGCCGTCATCATTTGCTCTATAGTTTATGTTTTCTGTGCCTATTTGGTATGCATAACACCAATGTCTTGCTGAGTGATGTTCTTTTTTTAATTCTTCAATATGGGTTTTTACCTCTTCTTCATTTGTTACTGGAAATGCGTATCCATAAAACTTACTGTTCTTTTCTTTGAATAAAGCAGGCTCTGGTGAAGTTATTATTGTTTTGTAAGTATCTTTATTTAAATCGTCCATTTTATTTGGTAACTAAGAAAACTGCTATAATTGCAAGTAAAATTCCTACAAAATTCTGTCTTTTAATTTTCTCATTAAAAATTAGTAAACTAAAAATAGTAGTCAGTAAAATTACACCTATATTTATTAATGTAAAAATTGTAGCGCTTTCAATATTTTTATTTTGTAATGCTTTAATTAAATAATACATTGAAAAATAGTTAGGAACACCTAATATTATTCCTGCTAAAATATTTTTGCCTTTAATTTTATTTTCTTCTTTAAAACTTTTAACTATAAAAAAAAGTATTCCAAAAATAAAAGCAAAAATAAAGGTGAAAGAGGCAAAAACACTAGCTTCGTCTTTTTTTACATAATGATATTGTATGTAATTCATACTTGTATCTATAATTCCAGCGCCCAAAAAAAGCAGTGTAGGTAAAGTATAATTTGACGTTTGTATTGCTCCACTTTCTTTTTTGGAGGTAAAATATACAGCTAACAATGCTATTATTATCCCTGTTAATTTACTAATGCCTAAATTTTCGTGAAATACAATAATTCCAAACATAATAGGGATAATCATTGCCATTTTACTTGACACTGACGCTACTGATATTCCATTAACTTGAGTGGTTTTTCCTAGTATATTAAACACACAAATGAACATAAACCCTAAAAATATAGAACCAATTAACCAAGGTGCAGAAAGTAATTCTGAAATTGATAAATGAATTGGACTTATGATATAGCCAACAAAAAAAGCAATAACATAATTAAATATGATTGCTTGTAAGGTGTTGATATTGTATTTAACGAATAATTTAAATATTAAATATAAAAAACTCGAGAAAAGTATAGCGAGTAATAAATTAAGCATAAACCGTTTTTAATTTATCTAAGAGTTGTGTTACGTCTTCGGTTTGCGGATTTATATGCCAAGTTTGTATTCCAATATTTTTCGCACTTTTAATATTATCTTCGTTATCGTCTACAAAAAATGTTTTCTTAGGAGCTAGATTGTGATTGTTTAATATGAATTTAAACGCCTTTTCATCTGGTTTTCTTAATTTGATATCATAAGAAAAATATACTTTATCAAAGCAACTGTAAAAATCTCTTGCGAAAGATTGACCAACTAAATGTTCAAACTTATCTATATGAGTTTGATCTGTATTGCTTAAAAGAAAAAGACGATATCTTGTAGATAATAGTTGAAGAAATTCAAGTCGTTCTAAAGGAAAATCGATTAAAATGGAATTCCATGCATTTCTAATATCGGATAATTCTGCATTTGGAATGTGTTTTTGTATGCCAGAAATAAACTCAAGTTCGTCTATTTTTCCTACTTCGTATTTAAAGTTTAATTCTTGAAGTTCTTTGTTCCAATCTTTTAATCCTAGTTTTTTTAATTCTCTAGTTGTAGCTTCTTTATCTAAGTTGATAAAAACATCTCCAAAGTCAAATAGTATAGCTTCAATCATAATTTCTTACGGTTTTTAGTTTGTCGTTAATTATAATAAAATTGTGGTTACTACCTAATTCAAGTTTTGGGGCTTTAACTCCATTTAGGAACTTAATATTATTTGAGAAAATTCGTGCTTCATCCCATAAATTTTGATTTATAAAGGATTGAATGGTTTGTGTTCCTCCTTCAATTATTATAGATTGAATATTTTCAGAATACAAGTATTTAAGTAAATTTTCAGCAAAATTATTATCAAATATAATATTTTTATAAATAATATTTGTTTTTTTTGTTAAAATAACATTGTTTGTAATGATTATTGTTTTTGTTTTTTGATTTTTTATTTGAAAAGATTCGTCAATTTTATTATTTCTATCAAAAGCAATTCTTATTGGGTTTTGGCCAAAAAAATCTCGTGCTTCTAAACTTGGATTGTCTTCTAAAACAGTTTTAGTTCCTACAAGTATAGCTTGTTCTTCGGTTCTCCATTTATGAACGAGTTGACGAGAATATTGATTGGTAATCCAAACAGGTTTCTTTTCGTCTTTTTCTAACGGAGCAATAAATCCATCTTGAGTTTCTGCCCATTTTAAAATGATGTACGGTCGTTTTTTTTCATGAAAAGTAAAGAAACGTTTATTCAATTCTTTACATTCTTTTTCTAAAACACCTAAAGTAATTTTTGCGCCAGATTCCATTAGTTTTTTAATACCGTTTCCAGCAACTTTTGCAAAAGAATCAATGGTTCCAATGACTACATTTGGAATTTTATGATAACTAATTAAATCGGCGCATGGAGGTGTTTTTCCAAAATGGCTACAGGGTTCGAGACTAACATAAATGGTTGATTTAGAAAGTAATGTTTTGTCTTTTACAGAGATTATGGCATTCACTTCGGCATGAGCTTCTCCTGCTTTTTGGTGCCAACCTTCTCCAATTATTTTTCCTTTATAAACAATAACACTGCCTACAAGCGGGTTTGGATAAGTTGTCCCTAATCCGTTTTTTGCCAATTGAATGCAACGAGCCATGTATTTTTCGTGCGTAGTCATTTTACAAAAGTAGTATTTTTAAGATAGGTTTACTGTATCATGTTTTCAATTTGTTTACTTTTACGTTTCAATTTATAAAATATGTTGATTAGAGAAATCCAACAAAAAGATAATAAACAAATTGCACATGTAATTCGAGAAATTTTCCATGAATTAGATGCGCCAAAAGTGGGTACTGCTTATGCTGATCCTATTTTAGATACTTTATTTGAAGTGTATCAAGACAAAAGAACTAAATATTTCGTAGTTGAAAAGAACGGAATTGTTGTTGGCGGTTGCGGAATTGCTCCTTTAGAAAACGGAGATGCTTCTGTTTGTGAATTGCAAAAAATGTACTTTTCTTCTGAAATTAGAGGAAGGGGTTATGCAGAATTGATAATTGAAAAATGTTTGAATTTTGCCAAAGAAACAGGTTTTGAAATGTGCTATTTAGAAACGCTTTCGTTTATGACTGCTGCACAAAAATTGTATAAGAGAATTGGTTTTGAGAATATTGATGGACCAATGGGAAACACAGGTCATAACAGTTGCCAAGTTTGGATGACTAAAAAAATATAGATGATAATAAAAGAATTAAAAACATATTTTTTTGATGAATTAATTGAAATTCATGGTCAAGATGAAGTCGAGAGTTTCTTTTTCATCTTAACCGAATATTTACATGGATTAAAACGAATTGATTTGGCTTTGGTTCCTAATTTTGAAATTTCTAAAGAAGAGGTTCGAAAATGGGAAACTATAATCTCAGAATTAAAAACCGAAAAACCCATTCAATATATCATTGGTGAAACGTGGTTTTATGATTCAAAATTCTACGTTAACGAACATACTTTAATTCCTCGTCCCGAAACGGAAGAACTAGTCGATTGGATTGTGGAAAGTCAAAAGTCAAAAGTCAAAAGTCAAAAGATTGACCAAGATGATGTCATATCGAGCGGAGTCGAGATGCAAATCTTAGATATCGGAACAGGAACAGGTTGTATTCCAATTTCAATTAAAAAAAATATTCCACAAGCAGAAGTTTTTGCCATTGATATTTCAGAAGAAGCTTTGAAAGTAGCAAAGCGAAACGCTGTTGAAAATAATGTAGAAGTAAATTTCATTCTTCAGAACATTTTAGAAGTTGAAAAATTATCAATTATCAATTATCAATTGCCAATTAAATTCGATGTAATCGTTTCAAATCCACCATACGTTCGAAATCTTGAAAAACAAGAAATTAAAAAAAACGTTTTAGAATATGAGCCACATTTAGCTTTGTTTGTAGAAGATAATGATGCTTTACTTTTTTATAGAAAAATTGCGCAATTGGCAAAAGAAAGCTTAACAGAAAACGGACAATTGTTTTTTGAAATCAATCAGTATTTAGGCAAAGAAACGGTTGAATTATTGGAACAATTAGGTTTTAAAAACATTGAACTACAAAAAGATATTTACGGAAATGACAGAATGATAAAATGTAATTTATAGTTAATTATGAATTATAATTTCACTAATCACTAATTTATTCATGTCTCAGCGCCTCAACAGGATCTAATTTTGAAGCTTTCATTGCAGGATAAACACCAGAAACTATAGTTACTACAAATGTGGTTATGAACGCAGCAATCATTGCCATCCACGGAATGGTAAAAGTGAAGCCAATAGCCATAGCAATTCCAAATCCAATTGATATTCCTAGAATAATCCCAACAATTCCACCAAGTTGACCAATTACCAATGTTTCTGTGAAAAATTGCCAAGCTATAGTAGTACTTCTTGCTCCTAATGCTTTTCTAATTCCTATTTCTCGCGTTCTCTCCGATACCGAAACTAACATAATATTCATTAATGCAATCGAAGAACCAAAAACCGTAATAATACCAATAACCCAAGCGGTAAGACTTAAAACTTCTGTATTTGATAATAATGTTTGAATTAAATCATCACTTCTTTCAATTCCAAAGTTATTTTTTTCAACCGGATTCAGTTTTCTAACCTGACGCATTGTAATTATAGCATTATCAACAGCTTCATCTAATAACGCTTCGTTATTGACCATTACATTTAATTCATAATTGATATTTGGAGCAGAAAATATAGATCGCGCCAATTGATTTGGAATTAAAACACGTAAATCTTGACTGTTTCCAAAGGTTGAACCTTTTTCTTTTAAAACACCAATTACTTTAAATTTTGCACCTCTTATTGAAATGATTTTATCTAATGGATTTCGGTCTTTAAATAATCCTTTTTCAAAATCTGAACCCAAAATACAAACGAAATTATTGTTCTCAATATCAAAAGAATTGAAGTTTCTTCCTTTTGCAACAATTAACCCTTTATTTGGAGTAAAATTTTCGTCAACCCCTACAATCGAAATTTCTGGATCTGTTTTTTCACTTCCGTATTTCACCTCAACATTAGACGCAGCTGTAAATGACAATGAAGTTGATGTAAATGGGAAATTATATTTGTCTTGAAATGCCTTTGCTTCAGGATAACTGATGATAGGATTTACTTTTTGTTCAACATCATTTTGATTGATTTCTGCTGAAAAATCATACTGACTCATTGAGAATGTATTGGCTCCCATTGAAGCAAAATCATTCATAATAGTATTTTGTAAAGCCGAAACAACGGTAAGAATTCCTACTAATGCAGTTATTCCTAATGCAATAATAAAAACAGTTAACGATGTTCGTAAAGCCTGACTTCTAATTGAGTCAATCGCAATCTTTGTATTTTCTTTAAATAATCCTACCATAGTGTATTAGACTATAGAGTTTGTAATTTGTTACAAATTAAAAATAAGAATTTAGATTTTTTTAAACACATAGAAATATCAGATATAGATGGTTTTGTATAGACGTTTTTCTTTTCATAGTTTACATAGCTAATGTTTACTATATAAATGAAATGTCTTTTTAGATTTCGAAAAGACTATGTGTCTATGTGTTTAAAATTATACTAAAAATAAGATTTTTTAAACTGCTGAATAAATCCGATATTTGCACTACAAATTATCAGATTACCCAATCAACAAATTCTAAATTTTAAAATGGCTCAAAAACCAAGTATACCAAAAGGAACACGCGATTTTTCTCCAGCAGAAGTAGCAAAGCGTAACTATATATTTTCAATCATTAAATCTAATTTCGAAAAATTCGGATTTCAACCAATAGAAACGCCATCTTTTGAAAATTCAGAAACCTTAATGGGGAAATATGGTGAAGAAGGCGACCGATTGATTTTTAAAATTTTGAATTCTGGTGATTATTTAGCTAAAGCTGATGCAACACATATAGAAAATAAAGACAGTTTAAAATTAACTTCTCAAATTTCAGAAAAAGCACTGCGTTACGATTTAACCGTTCCGTTTGCACGCTACGTAGTACAACACCAAAACGAAATAGAATTTCCGTTTAAACGTTACCAAATTCAACCGGTTTGGAGAGCAGATCGTCCACAAAAAGGCCGTTTTAGAGAATTTTTTCAATGCGATGCTGATGTTGTAGGTTCAAATTCGCTTTGGCAAGAAGTAGAATTAGTACAATTATACGATTCGGTTTTCTCTGAATTAGGATTAAACGGTGTTATTATTAAAATTAACAACAGAAAAATATTATCTGGAATTGCTGAGGTTATTGGAGCTTCTGATAAACTAATAGATTTTACAGTTGCCTTAGATAAGTTAGATAAAATTGGCGAAGACGGCGTAAAGAAAGAAATGCTAGAAAAAGGGATTTCAGAAGAAGCGATTGTAAAAGTGCAACCGTTATTCAATTTTACAGGTTCAATTACTGAAAAAATAGAAAAACTAGCCGCTTTACTTTCAACTTCTGAAGAAGGAATGAAAGGAGTAGAGGAGTTGACTTTTATCTGCGAAAATGTTACCGAATTAGGTTTGCAAACTGCCAACTTAGATTTAGATGTTACACTTGCACGAGGATTAAACTATTACACAGGTGCTATCTTTGAAGTAGCTGCGCCAAAAGGTGTTGCAATGGGTTCAATAGGTGGCGGTGGTCGTTACGACGATTTAACTGGAATTTTCGGATTGAAAAACATGAGTGGCGTAGGAATTTCTTTCGGTTTAGACCGAATTGCATTGGTAATTGAAGAACTACAATTATTTCCTGAAACCGTTACAGCAACTTCAAAAGCTTTGTTTTTAAACTTTGGTGATACAGAAGCAAAATATGCTATGCAAGCCATTTCACAATTGCGTAAAAACGGAATCAAAGTAGAAATGTATCCTGATAATATCAAGATAGGAAAACAATTTCAACATGCCGATAAACGCGGAATTCCTTTTGCCGTTTTAGTGGGTGAAGATGAAATGAACAATCAACAATATTCTTTGAAGAATTTAGCTTCTGGCGAACAACAAAAAGTAGACTTAGCAACTTTAGTTACTTTGTTGCAATAAATTTTAGTTGAACTTTGTATTTAAATTTGATGTATAGAAAGTATGAATGTAGACGACGAAGCAAAAAAAGTAATTTGGTCACTTCAGAACAATAAACGTTCTGAAGAAGAGCGAAATGTTTTTCAACCCACGGGGAAAAAACCAATTCGTAAAGAAATTAAGTACTTTGTAGTTTCTTTTTTTGTTATGCTTTTGCTTAGTTTTTTACTGACTCAATTTTCTACCCAAAACGAAGAAATTTGCCTTACGGACGATTTTTGTTTTTTTACAAAAGACAATACGGTTTATTATACTTTGTATGTTTTTGGGAATTTATTGGTTCTAATTTTAGGCATTTTTATGGCATATAAAATTGGAAAAAAACTAGGGAATAAATTTCAAGTTTAAGCGTCTTTAAAAATCTCTTCCACAGCAGAAAGATAATTTTTAGTATTTCCTGCTTTTTTAATTTTCTTAAATGTTTTTTGAGGATTTGGAAAAGATTCTGCAAAATATTCCCAAAAACCAAGCATTTTCATGCGTATTGGCGTTGGTCCAGATAAATACGCATCGTATTCTTCAAATATAGTGTCGTGAAATTCCTTAAAAACTTCATATCTGTTTTTAGGATATTCGGTAGTGTTGTTTTTAATCATGCTTGGTAAAAAAGGATCAGCAATTAAACCTCTTCCTATCATCCAATGGTCAATACTTGGAAAACGTTCTTGTAATGCTCTATACGCTTCAACCGAAGTTATATCTCCATTATAATATAGTTTTTGTTTAGAAACATCTAAACAACGTTGAAACGAATCTAAATCCACTCCGCCTTTGTATAATTGTTTGCCAATTCGGGCATGAATGGCAACATTCTTAATTGGGTATTTATCTAAAATGGGAAAAACATCTAAAATCTCCGTTGGTTCTTCATAGCCCATTCTCATTTTCATGGAAACAATAATATCAGTTTCACTATGCGCTCTATCTAAAATATGTTCTATTTGAGAAGTATTACTAATTAATCCAGAACCCATTCCGCATTTTGCGACCATAGGATAAGGACAACCTAAATTCCAGTTCAATTCTTTATAACCTAACGATTGAACATATTTGGCAACAAAAACAAATTCATCAGCATCATTTGTTATAATTTGAGGAATTACTTCCAAAGTTGTATTGTTTTCAGGTAAAATATCACGTTCATATGAACCTTTTATTACCAGCTTCCCGTTTAAACGAATGTAGGGAGAATAGAATGTATCTATTCCGCCAAAGTATTTATGGAATGCGTTACGAAAACGAAAATCGGTAAAACCTTGTAAAGGCGATGATAAAAGTGTGTTTTTCATGTTTTATTGTAAGCAACAAAGGTAATTTAAAATATACCGTTAATTTTCGCTAATTTTGTAAAAATTCTAAGAATTAATTCTTCTCTTTCAAAAATAATAAATCCATAAAAAGATGTCAAACCCATTTTCCAAATTAGGAATTGCTGCACCACTATTAAAAAGCTTAACAGATTTAGAAATTTCTGTTCCAACAGAGATTCAAGAAAAAGCAATACCGGTTTTGTTAACTAAAACAGATGATTTTGTAGGTTTAGCAAAAACAGGAACTGGAAAAACAGCGGCTTTTGGATTGCCATTATTACAATTAATTAATACTGAAAATAAAAACATACAAACTGTAATTTTAGTTCCAACAAGAGAATTAGGACATCAAATTTTTAGTAATATGGAAGCATTTGCTAAGTATTTACCTGAAGTTTCTATTGCTGCAACTTGTGGAGGAATTCCTATTAAGCCACAAATGGAGCGTTTGTCTAAACCTACGCACATTGTAATTGCAACTCCGGGTCGTTTAATTGATTTAATTAAGCGAAATGCAATTAATGTTAAAGAAGCAAAGTATTTAGTGTTAGATGAAGCGGATGAAATGGTTACAGCTCTTAAAGAAAGTTTAGAGGAAATTATTACTGCATTGCCAAAAAGCAGAAGGACTTTATTGTTTTCTGCAACAATGCCAGGAACGATTAAGCAACTAGTTCAAAATTATATGTCTAAGCACGTTACACAGGTAAGTGCTAGTATGGAAGTAGTTGGGAATAATAGCATCGACCATCAATATGTGGTAGTGGATCCAATTGAGAAATTAGATGTTTTAATGCATTTTCTAACATCAAGAGAAGGCGAACACGGAATTATTTTTTGTAAAACTAAAGCAGCCGTTAATAAATTAGCGAAGAACTTGGCAATAAATCGCTTTTCTTCAGGAGCATTACATGGAAGTTTAACGCAACCAATTCGTGATCGTATAATGGAGCAGTTTCGTGAAGGGCATATTAATATTTTGGTTGCGACCGATTTAGCTGCAAGAGGAATTGATGTAAAAGAGATTTCATATGTGGTTAATTACCATTTACCCGATGTTTATGAAGCTTACGTGCATAGAAGTGGAAGAACCGCTAGAGCAGGAGCAAACGGACTTTCATTAACTGTTTTGCAAAAAGAAGAAAAGCACGAGTTAACAGAATTTGAAAATGAATTAGGTATAAAATTTACCGAATTTAAAAAACCTGATGCTAAAAGTATAGAAGAGAATAATACACTTTTGTGGGCGAAACAAATTTTTAAAACTAAACCAAACACACAAGTTTCTCCGGTTTTAAAAGAAGAGGTTAAAACTATTTTTCATCATTTAACAAAAGATGAATTGATTGAAAAAATGTTGGCTAATTATTTACTAAATGTAAAAGAGGTTGTTTTGAAAGCCAAACCAAGTGTAAAAAAGAAGAAAAAATAGAACAATATAAGACATTAAATTATGAAAGTTATAGCTGCACTACTCTTATTTATTTCCTTTACTTCTTTTAACACAACAGAAACAGAAGTTTATATTTGCGTTTCAAAAGGAGCTAAAAAGTATCATTTAGTTAAAGATTGTAATGGACTGAGTAATTGTAAACATGAAATTAAAAAAGTAACAAAAAATGATGCTGAAAGTAAGGGTTTAACACTTTGCGGTTGGGAAGATTAATAAATATTTATGAGATTACTTTTTTTATTCTTATTAGCATTCAATTTTTCATTTTCGCAAGTAAAACTACTTTCTTGGAACATTGAAAATTTAGGAAAATCAAAATCTACAGAAACAATAAACTATATAGCAAAAACTATAAAGGATTATGATGTAGTTGCAATTCAAGAAGTTGTAGCAGGTTATGGAGGTGCACAAGCGGTTGCTAGTTTAGTTGACGAATTAAATAGAATGGGTTCAAAATGGGATTATGTTGTAAGTAATCCAACTTCTAGTTCGGCATACAAAACTGAACGATATGCCTTTTTATGGAAACCTTCTCGAGTAAAAAAAATTGGTAAAGCTTGGTTGGAACAAAAATATAATTTAGAAATAGATAGAGAGCCTTATTTTTGTACTTTTAGCTATAATAAAAAAGAGTTTACTGTAGTGAATTTTCATGCTATTACAAAGAGTAAACAGCCTGAAACTGAAATTAAATACTTTAAAAATTTTCCGGTAGAATATCCAAATTTGAATTTACTTTTCGTGGGCGATTTTAATTGTCCACAATCTCATACTGTTTTTAATCCTTGGCGAAAAATGAATTACGTGCCTGCTTTTGTAAATCAGAAAACTTCACTTAAAAAAGCTTGTAAAAAAAATATTTGTTTGGCTTCAGAGTTTGATAATATTTGGTTCAAAAGAACTTCAATTGAACTAGTAGAAAGTAAAGTAATTCATTTTTATAAATACTTTGATAATTTGGATTTAGCTAATAAAATTTCAGATCACATTCCTGTAACTATTAGTTTTAATATAAAATAGAATATAAATTTGATTTTAGAACTTAATTTGTTTTAAACCATTCCAAGGTCTTTTGCTAATGCTATAAGTTGGATGGTATTTTTCGCTTTTAGTTGAATTTTTAATTTGTTGATTCTTTTTTCAATTGCACTGACACTTGTGGGTAAAATATTTTTTTTAAAAAAGAATTCAGAAATTTCATTTTGAGAAAATCCTTTCGCTAAACATTCTAAAATATTAATATCATAATCGGTAATGTCTTCAGTTTCTTTACTCATTAAATAATGTGCAATATCTTTAGAAATGTATTTTTCTCCTTTTTGAATTTTTACAATAGACTCTCTTAGCTCCAATGAACTGTATCTTCCTTTCAAAACAAAACCATTTATTTTAAACAAATCAAATAAATTTTTAATTCGAAAAGGTTTGTCTTCAATTGAGTAGACAATTATAGGTAAATTAGGATATAATTTTTTTACAGCGTCAATTAAGTCTTCACCATCTGCTAATACAACTTTAACATGATCTTGTTTAAAAGACAAATCTGTAATTAATAAATCAAATGGTTGACCAGCAACTTCAGCAGATTTCAGTTTTAATATGGCTTCATCGCAATATTTTGCATGAATTGTATTTATTCCATTATAGCCTTCTAGGGCTTTTTTTACTCCAAGACTTATGCTATCGACATCTTCGGCAATTAATACTTTTTTAAACATAATTTCTAAATTGGGATTGTAAATATAATTTTCAATCCATTATTTGATTCAAAAGTAATAGTTCCGTTTATGCTTTTTATACGGTTTTCCACATTTAAAAGGCCATTTTTAAATTTATTTTCTTTTATACCTATTCCGTTATCGGCATATTTAATTTCTAACACTTTGTTTCTTGAGTTTATTGTAATAAATACTACAGAACATTGACTATGCTTTTTCATGTTAATCATAAGTTCTTGAATTACTCTATAAAGTGTTATTTTTTTTATTGGTGAAATGTTTTCCCAAATAACATCATCTATCCCTTTAGTGATGACTTGTATTTCTTTAGTAATGAAATTGTTTAATAATGCTCGTAATTCTGCATTATATTCATTGTTAATTTTAATTGTGTTGTTTTGGTGAGAAATGAAACGTGTTCTTTTATATATTTTATCTAAATCATTTATGATTTTTTCTTTGTTATTTGCAATTGAAATATCTTGATTTTCTGCAAAAGTTAAAGTATTAAACATATCGTTTGCTAGTTCATCATGTAATTGTTTAGCAATTCTTGTTTCGGTTTCATAAACTGTTTCCAGTTGTTTTTGTTTGTTTTTTATTTTTAAAAGTATAAAAGCTAAAATAGATAAAGCTATAATTGCAATAATTACAATGGTTAGTTTCTCTTTTTGTTCTTTATGAATTTTTGATTCGTTTTCTGCTTTTGATGCATCATATTTTATTTGAGCAAATTGATTTTTGTTTTTATTTCTTTCTTTTTGAATACTGTCGTTTATATGTGCATACTTTAAATACCATTCTTTATTGTTTACATTGTTTTTTATAAGAATATCCAATGCTTCTAAACGATCGTCTGGGCTTTTAGAAGTAGTTGCAATTGTATATGCTTTTATAGCATAATCGTTTGCTTTTTCAAATTGAGCTTCCTTTTCATAAAAACTTGCTAAATGCACGTATGATGCTATTTTGCTATAATTGTCGTTAATACTATCTCTCATTTTTAAGCCTTTGTCAAGAAGTAGCTTTGCTCCAGGTAGCCCTTTTTTTAAGTAGGCATAACCTAAATTGTCTATAACTTTTGCATAGTAAAAAGAATTTTCTTTTAAAACTTTATTGTCTAAAAGAGGTTCTAATATTAAAATAGCTTTATTCAACTGATTATTGTCTAAATAAATTAATGCAATGTTGTTTTGTATTACTGCATTGTGTAAAGAATCTGTAGTGTTTTTTGAGGCTAAATAAAGTTGTTCTTCGGCTTTTTTAAACTTCCTTTGCTCTTGGAAAGCAGTACCTAACATATTGTGTAAATAGGAATTGTAAACCGGATTTTTATTGATAGCTATGGCTTCGATAGTTTCAGATTCACTTTCTATATAATCACATTGCGTATAATATAATCTTGCTTTTTCAAGTTTTGAATAGACGATATTATCGACAGTGTACTTTTTGTTTACAGAAATTAAATTTAAGTAATAAAAAGCACTGTCGTTCTTGTTATTTTTTTCAGCTTTTATGGCTTTCTCCTTTAGAACACTGAAATCAGTTATTTGTTCATTTTTTTCAAAAAGAGAACAAGAGCTTAGTAAAATAACTAGTAATAAAAAGAATAAATAAAAAGAATAATTTTTCATTCTCTAAAAATATTAAAAAATATAACTAATATCAGAATAAAACTACAATTTATTGAGATTGATTTTAATCTTTTGGAAGAAGTTATTTTTTTTTAAGTAGTAAACACACAAATTCATTTACTTGTCATTTTTTAAAAATAAAAAACCCTAAACAATTGTTGTTTAGGGTTTTGTTTTTGTAGCGAGAGGCAGGGTCGAACTGCCGACCTCAGGGGTATGAATCCTGCGCTCTAACCAACTGAGCTACCTCGCCATTATTTAACATCAAGTATTGCTCTCAATGCGGGTGCAAATATAGTATTATTTCTTTTTTAAACAAATAATATTTTTAAAAAATATAGTCTTTTTTGTTTTTGTATTTTCAATTTAATTTCTATATTTCGAAAATAAATAAAAACACAATGAGCGATAAAATAAAATACGAATTAGAATTCCCAATACACGCCTCAACATCAATGCTTTATAATTATATATCAACTCCTTCTGGTTTGTCTGAATGGTTTGCTGATAATGTAAATTCTCGCGGTGAATTTTTTACTTTTATTTGGGATGATTCTGAAGAAAAAGCAAAATTAATTTCTAAACGCTCTGGAGAAAGAATAAAATTTAGATGGCTGGATGAAGATGGAAATGAAAGCGAGTATTTTTTTGAAATAAAAATTCAAGAAGATGAAATCACTAAAGATGTTTCCATAGTTGTTATCGACTTTGCAGAAGAAGATGAAGTTGAAGAATCTAAGTTATTATGGGAAAATCAAATTTCAGATTTAAAACATGTAATAGGTTCGGTTTAATAAAACCAATTAATAACTTATATTTGTCCCGCATTAAAGCGGGATTTTTTTATGGTAAATTTTAACGGTACAATTCAAGATTCAAGTAATATAGTAATTGAGAATAATAGAGGTTTTTTATTTGGTGATAGTGTTTTTGAAACAATGAAAGTTGTTGACGGAAAAATATTATTTTTAGAAGATCATTATTTTAGATTAATGGCTTCTATGCGTATTTGTAGAATGGAAATTCCTATGAATTTTACAATGGAATATTTTGAAAGTCAAGTAATTAATCTGTTAAAAGCTTCTACTGCTGTTGAAAATGATTGTAGAGTAAGATTTTCTGTTTACCGTTCTGGTGATGGTTTTTATTTACCAAAAACAAATGAAACAGAGTTCTTAGTTACGATTTCGAAATTAGAAGAAGCAATGTACTTAATTAACAATTCTACTTATGAAGTTGAGTTGTTTAAAGATTCTTATGTAACGAAACAATTATTGTCTACTTTAAAGACTAATAATAAAATGGTTCAAATTACAGGAAGTATTTTTGCAAATGAAAATGGATATCATAACTGTTTGCTTTTAAACGATGAAAAAAATGTTGTTGAAGCTTTGCAAGGAAATATTTTTATGTTTTTAAATGGAGAGCTGATTACGCCTCCGTTGTCTGATGGTTGTTTAAATGGAATAATGAGAAAACAAATCATCGAAATTGCTTCTAAAATGGAAGACTTGAAGGTTGTTGAAAAGTCAATATCTCCTTTTGATTTACAAAAAGCAGATGAGTTATTTATTACAAATGTAATTGTAGGTATTCAATCTGTTTCTAAGTACCGTAAAAAGGAGTTTACATCATTAGTTGCAGAAAAGTTAATTGCAAGATTAAATGCTAAAATAAGACTTAATTAAGGTTTGGATCTTCTGGTGCATTTGAGTATAAAATATAGTCACCACCTTGTTCTATTATTTTTTCTTTCCAAAAATCTTGAGTCGATTTTGACAAGACTTTGCTTTTAAGATTATTCTGAATAATTATCCAAGAATTTTCTTTAAGCTCTCTGTCTAATTGTTTTTTATCCCAGCCACTGTACCCTAAAAAGAATCTAATATTTTTTTTAGAAATTTTTTCCTCGTTAATTAGATTTTTAGCAGTTTCAAAGTCTCCACCCCAAAAAATGCCATCAGCAATTTCAATACTTCCAGAAATTAATCCGGGAACGTTATGAATAAAATATACATTGTCTTGTTCAACAGGTCCGCCATTATATATTTTAAACGGAATTTTAATGTCCGGAATTAAATCACTTACCTTGTATTTTAAAGGTTTATTGAGAATAAAACCAACAGAACCATCGTTGTTATGCTCTGCTAATAAAATTACTGAACGATTAAATGAATTATCACCAAGATTTGTAGGTTCAGCTATAAGTAAATGTCCTTTTTTTGGTAAAACTGAAATCATATGCACAGTATTTTTTATTAAAAATATCAAAAAATGTTTACAATATCAAAAAAAAACGTTTAAATAAAAAAGTCTCGTTTAATACGAGACTTTTTATTTATAAAATAATAATTAATTATTTTGAATTTACAGCTCCGTCTAAATCAGCACCAGCTTTAAATTTTACTACATTTTTAGCAGCAATTTTGATAGTTTTACCAGTTTGAGGGTTTCTACCATCTCTAGCAGCTCTGTTAGAAACTGACCAAGATCCAAAACCTACTAATGATACTCTTCCACCTTTTTTAAGTGTTCCACCTACGTTGTCTAAAAAAGATTCTAAAGCTAATTTAGCAGCTGCTTTTGTAATTCCAGCAGAAGCTGCCATTGCATCGATTAATTCTGATTTGTTCATAATAAAGTTATTTATAATTGGTTAAACTTATTTAATTCTTTACAAATTTAGTAGTATAACTGAGTTATGCAAGTGTTTGGTATGTTTTTAGGTTAAAATGTTAATAAAACAAGGTAAATGTTAATAAGATTTGTTGTTTTTTAATAATTTCCGTGAGTGCTAGTGTTTTCAAGGGTTAAATTACAATTGTGTTTTCTGATAACTGAACACCATTTAATAATTCATGAATTTTCATTTTTTTCTTTCCTGGAAACTGTAATACTTTAACTGAAAGTAGTCCGTTTTTTACTGCAATACTCAATTCTTTTTTTGTAGTAATGACTGTTCCTAATTTATAATCGTGTTTCTCATCAAGTAATTCCGATTCGTAAATTTTTATGTTCCATTCATTTTCTCCATCTTTTAAAATGGTCCATGAAGCTGGGTAAGGAGATAAACCCCTAATATGATTGTAAATTTCAACTCCAGATTTACTCCAATCAATTTTACAATTTTCTTTATTCAGTTTATAAGCCGTTTTAGTAATTAAACTGTCGTCTTGTTGTTGTGGTTTTGCATTTCCGTTTTCAATTAATGCTAGACTTTCTAAAACTGTATTGCTTCCAATTTTCATTAACCTGTCATGTAGTTCTCCTGCTGATTCATTTTTAGAAATTGGAGTTTCTGCTTGTAGAATCATTGCGCCAGTATCAATTTTGTCATCAATAAAAAATGTTGTTACTCCGGTTTTTTCTTCTCCGTTTATTATAGCCCAATTAATAGGTGCTGCACCTCTATATTGTGGAAGTAACGATGCATGCAAGTTAAATGTTCCTAGTTTTGGCATTTTCCAAACTACTTCTGGAAGCATTCTAAAAGCAACTACAACAAATAAATTTGCATTAAGCAATTTTAGTTCTTCTATGAAGGTTTCATCTTTAAGGTTTGTTGGTTGCAATAATTTTAAATTATTTGCTACAGCATACTCTTTTACAGCGCTTGTACTTACTTTTTGGCCTCTTCCTGCAGGTTTGTCGGCAGCAGTTATTACACCAACAACTTCATATTTATTTTGGCAAATAGTATCTAAAATTCCTACTGCGAACTCTGGAGTTCCCATGAATACAATTTTTAATTTTTCCATTATATAAGCGTATATTGATTTATTTTGTTGATTTTTATTTTTTCTGACTCCAATAAAACTTGAATAGCATTTAATATTTCTTTTGTTGAAAATGATAAATGATTTTCAATTTCTCTTGACGAAATAGGAGCTTTTTCTAATAATTTTAATATTTGATTTTGAATTAAATTACTATCAGATTTTTTCAATGACATGCAATAGGAGCATACGCCACAATTTTCATTTGTCTTTTCGCCGAAGTAATTTAAAATGAAATTGGTTTTACATTGTTCATTGTTAATATAGTGAATAACTTCATTAAACTGATTTTTTTTAAGGTTATTCTGGTTTTCTAAGTATTTTGAAACTCTATTTATAGTTAAATCGTCTTCTCTTATTTCATTAAAAGTAATACTGCTGTCGTTATTTAATTTAGTAATAATAATGCAGCCATTTTGTTCTAAGTTTTCAAGTGTCTTTAATACTTCTTTTTCTGTAACATGCGCTTTTTTGGCAATTAGAACGGTATTAATGTTTGTTTCAATATCAAAAATTCCGGTATAGGTTCGTAAAATATTAGTAATTATTTCTTCTTCATTTCTGTGAAGACTCATATAACGAATGATTTCTTTACTTTCTAATACAAATTGAATACTGGTTTTTTCAGAAAACTCAGCATTAAGTGTAATAATGCTTTGACGATCTAAAAACTGTAAAGCATTATAGGTTTTCATTACAGGTAGTTTGTATTGATTACAAAACTGATTCAAATTGAATGAAAACTTAGAATTATAACCTTCACCATATGCAATTTTAAAAAAGCTATTGAGTTTATGATAAACATTCTTTAAAAAATCTTTGTTGGGTAAAACTTCTATAAATTGATTTTTTGCTGTTTCAATATCACCGGGACTTGTAATTAATATGGCAAATGCTTTTTCTTCATTCCTTCCGGCTCTTCCTGCTTCTTGATAATAATTTTCAATATTTTCGGGTAATTGAATGTGAATTACGGTTTTAACATCGGGTTTGTCAATTCCCATTCCAAAAGCATTGGTAGCAACCATGACCTGACATTCATTATCCATCCACTTTTTCATGTTCGTGTTTTTATCTTTTATAGATAATCCGCCATGATAAAACGTACTTGAATAACCAAGTTTGTTTAAGTTTTCAGATGTTTCAATGCAAGACCTTCTGTTTCTAACATAAATAATAGAGGACTGTTTATTTTTGTTTAATATTTGCTCAATTTTATGTAGTTTATCTTCAGTTAAAACTACATAATAAGATAGGTTTTCTCTTTTAAAAGAACCTTTAAATGTAGTGGTGTTATTTAATTTTAAACTCTCAATAATATCTTGTTGAACTCTTAAAGTAGCAGAAGCAGTAAGTGCTATAAATGGTGTTTTGTTAAAATGCTCTTTTAAGATGTTAATTTTAAGATAAGCGGGTCTAAAGTCATGTCCCCATTGGCTAACACAGTGTGCTTCGTCAATTGCAATTAAATTTATGGGTAGTTTTTTTATACGCTCTAAAACCCAATCTTGTTGAAGCCTTTCTGGAGACAAATACAAAAATTTGTAGTTTCCAAATTCGCAATTATCAAGTAAATCACTCGTTTCGTTTTGAGAAATTCCGCCTAATAAAGCAACGGCTTTTATGTTCTTTTTTTCTAAATTTTCAACTTGATCTTTGATTAAAGCAATTAAAGGAGAAACGACCAAACAAATACCGTTCAATATCATTCCAGGAACTTGAAAACAAATCGATTTTCCTCCGCCCGTTGGTAAAAGGGCAAGAGTATCATTTCCTGCTAAAACATTTTGTATAATTTGTTCTTGAGGTTGTCTAAATTTATCGTGTTTCCAGTGTTTTTGGAGAATTAATAAAGCTTCGCTTGACATTAAGATGTTAAAAAATTAAATTCGTTCAAGAATAAAAGCAGCTCTGTTTTCTACAGTGTCTTTAGGAACTTCTGTAATTTGGTAGCCAAAATTCTCATAAGTTTTTACTAAATGATTATGGATTTCTAAAGCTTGTTCAAAAGTTTCATAACGTTCTTCATCGCTGGTATAAATTTCTTCCCATGGTGGAAGCATAAAAACATTTGAATATTTATGATTAGCACATGTTTCTGTGAAAATTTCTGGATAAGTATCGCCAATAAAATCCATATAAGCTACAACATCAGGCAAACCTCTATCTATAAATACAATTTTTGATTCGTGATTTTGAGCTTCTAAATATTGTTTTTTTCTTCCTTCTAAAAGCAATTCACTAAAAAGCATTGGGTTTTCAAGAAAAAGTTGGTCTATGCCATCCTCTTGCGCTTTTTTTATGATTTCTCTAGAGATTTCAGGAAAACAAGTATGTCCGTTTTTAGTTAACTCGTTTATTAAAGTTGATTTTCCAGAACTTGGTCCGCCTATTAAAACTATAATTTCATTTTTCATTCTAAACTAATATAAAAAGCAAAAGTAAGTTTTTTTTAAAAATGAGCTATATTTTATCTACATTAAGCATTTTCAAAATAGTATTTATAAACTTAAAAAAGTATATTTGCTACTTTAAAGATAGGAAGATGGATAAGAAAACGGAAGAGTTTTATGTAAGGTTAAAAGATGAGTTAGCAAATACTTCTCTTTGGCCTTCAGAATATTTATACAAATTTATTGTACCTTCAGATAAGCAAAAAGTTGATAAGGTTGAAGCTGAATTTAATAATATGGGAGCTGTTATTAAAAGCCATAAGTCTAAAACAGGAAAGTATACAAGTGTTTCAATAAGTGTTCAGATGAAAGATCCTGATCACGTTATTGAAAAGTATAAAGCATTATCGTCAATTGAAGGAATAATTTCATTATAAAAGTATGAATTTTAAAGCAGAACAAGCAGTTGGTAGTTTAGAATATAATTCTTTACGAAAAGATTTGATAATTCCTGAATACGGTAGACATTTACAAAAATTAGTCGACCAAATGCTAATTATTGAAGATAAAGATAGAAGGAATAAAGCTGCAAATTACATCATTTCTGTAATGGGTAATTTAAATCCACATTTAAGAGATGTTGCTGATTTTCAACATAAATTATGGGACCAGTTATTTATTATGGCCGATTTTAATTTAGATGTTGATTCGCCATATCCAATTCCTTCGAGGGAATTGTTGTCTAAAAAACCAGAAAAATTAGCATATCCACAAAATTTCCCTAAATACCGTTATTACGGAAACAATATCAAATATATGATTGATGTTGCAAATAAATGGGAGGAAGGAGAGCTTAAAAACGCATTAGTGTTAGTTATTGCTAATCATATGAAGAAATGCTATTTAAGTTGGAACAAAGACACAGTTGAAGATGAAGTTATTTTTAATCATTTATTAGAGCTTTCAAATGGTAAATTAAATTTAGCTAAGACTAATGAAGAACTTTCTCAAACACACAATTTGATGAAAGTAAATAAAAAAATGTCAAATAAATCAAATTATGGTACTTCATCAAAAAGTATTCATAAGAAGAAAAATATTAATCCTAAAATTACTAAAAGAAAATAATTCATGGGTACATTTCAAATAGAAGGTGGTAAAGTATTAAAAGGTGAAATTACACCGCAAGGGGCAAAAAACGAAGCATTGCAGGTTTTGTGTACGGTTTTGTTAACTTCTGAAAAAGTTACAATAAACAATATTCCAGATATTATCGATGTAAACAAATTAATTACTTTATTAGGTAATTTAGGGGTTAAAATTCAAAAAAACGGTCCAGGTTCTTATACATTTCAAGCTGATGAGGTTAATGTAAATTACCTAGAAACCGAAGCTTTTAAAAAAGAAGGAGGGTCTCTTAGAGGTTCTATTATGATTGTTGGACCATTATTGGCTCGTTTTGGTAAAGGATATATTCCAAAACCTGGAGGAGACAAAATTGGACGTAGAAGATTAGATACCCACTTTGAAGGCTTTATTAATTTAGGTGCAAAATTTAGATATAATAGAGAAGACCATTTTTATGGTGTAGAAAACGAAGGGAAGCTTAAAGGTGCATATATGTTATTAGACGAAGCTTCTGTTACAGGAACGGCTAATATTGTTATGGCAGCAGTTTTAGCAGAAGGAGAAACGACTATTTATAACGCAGCGTGTGAACCTTATTTACAGCAACTTTGTAATATGTTAAACTCTATGGGAGCAAAAATCTCAGGAGTAGGTTCAAACAAATTAATTATTGAAGGTGTTGATGAATTGGGCGGTTGTGAACATAGAATTTTACCTGATATGATTGAAATAGGTTCTTGGATTGGTCTTGCAGCTATGACAAGAAGTGAAATAACAATTAAAAATGTAAGTTGGGATAACTTAGGTCAAATTCCAAATGTATTTAGAAAGTTAGGTATTACATTAGAGCGCAAAGGGGATGATATTTTTATTCCTGCTCATACTGATGGTTATCAAATAAAAACAGATATTGACGGTTCCATTTTAACTATTGCAGATGCTCCTTGGCCAGGTTTTACACCCGATTTGTTGAGTATTGTTTTAGTAGTAGCTACACAAGCAAAAGGGGAAGTTTTAATTCACCAAAAAATGTTTGAAAGCCGTTTGTTTTTCGTTGATAAGTTAATTGACATGGGAGCAAAAATTATTCTTTGTGATCCGCATAGAGCTATTGTAATAGGTCATAATTTCCAATCGCAATTAAAAGCAACCACAATGTCTTCGCCAGATATTAGAGCTGGAGTTTCATTATTAATTGCTGCGCTTTCTGCAAAAGGAACAAGTACAATTCAAAACATTGAACAAATAGATAGAGGTTACGAAAGAATAGGAGAACGTTTAACTGCTATTGGTGCAAGTATTGTTCGCGTTTAATATAAATAAAATTTAATATATAAAGCTAAGTGCAAAATTGTACTTAGCTTTTTTTAGTTTATGGAAACATACATTATAATTTTTCTTTGCATCGCTTCCTTTATTGCTGGGTTTATTGATGCAATTGTAGGAGGTGGTGGATTAATTCAAACACCTGCAGCTTTTATTTTAATGCCTGCACAAAATGTAGCAACAATTATTGGAACTTTAAAAGTTCCAGCTTTAAGCGGAACCAGTGTTGCTACATATCAATATCTAAAAAAAGCTACTGTAAATTGGAAACTTTTTGGATTAATGGCATTAGTATCTTTTGTATTTGCTTATTTAGGTTCAAGTTTATTGAATGTAATGAAAAGCGACTTTATGAAACCTTTGTTGTTTGTAATTTTAGTTTTATTAATGGTTTATACTTATTTTAAAAAAGATTTTGGTCAGTTTCAAGTAGATAAATTAACACAAAAACAAATCTATATTTATGCTCTAATTATTTGTGTTTTCATTGGTTTCTATGATGGATTTATTGGGCCTGGAACCGGTAGTTTATTAATTATGGCTTTTATTGCTGTTTTAGGATTTGACTTTTTACAAGCTAATATTTATGCAAAACTAGTTAACTTGGCCACTAACATTGGTTCTATAACTCTGTTTGTTATTAAAGGAAAAATTATTTGGACTGTTGCTATTCCTATGGCGGTTTGTAATGCTACAGGAGCTTGGCTTGGAGCAAGATTAGCGATATCAAAAGGAAACGGGTTTATACGTATTTTCTTTTTAATCGTAGTTGGTATTGCTTTAATCCGTTTTGGTTATGATGTTTTTGTAAAATAAAAATTATTGCATTGGGTTGTTTCGATTAGCATCAAAATCAGGTTTGTTCTCATCTTCTTTTGGTAATTTTGGCTGATTGGCTTCTTTTTGCTTCTCAAAATATTGACTCCATTTTTTGTTTATTTTTTCAGAAAAGGATTTTTCAATTTTAGTGTTCAATACTTTTTCAGCTTCCATAACTTCCATTCTTATTGGATGCAATTCTTCATTAATATTTTTACCAATTTCCATTAATTTTTTATGATCATTTTTTTCAATGGCAGCTTGTTGTTTTTCACGAGAAGTAAGTTCGATTGTTTCAAGCTTAATTTTGTTAGCTTTTTCAATTTTACCAATTTCTTTATTGTATTCAGCAATTAATTGAGTCATTAACCCTTTTTCTGCAGTTTTTTTAACTTTAGATTCTTTTATAACTTCATCTATATCATAAGTAATAAGTCCAGCAGCGTCATTAATATTAATGATTTCTATTGCTTTTTTTTCATTGTTTTGTTGTGGAGGTTTATTTTGACCAGATTGTCCGCCTCTTTGTCCGCCTCCTCTTTGACCGCCACCGCCACCTGGTGGTTGACTGTATGCAAATGAAAATTGAAAAATAGTTAAAACGATAATTAGTAAATGCTTCATGATTTTTTGTTTTTTTTTAGTAATTTCTAAGCTTTAGACGACAAAAAATCAATTTACTTTTATAATGTTTTGTTAAAATTGAATTCCAAACATAATTCCATCGCCTAAGTATCCGTTTTGATAAGCTCTTACATAATCAATTCTAAGAAATCTAAACTTTCCAAAACCTATATTGTCAAAACCTACACTAAATTCTTGGTATGGCTTAGTATTTGGAACATTTATTTGATGAAAACTTCCTATTAAATTCCATTGCAATTTATTTAGTAAAGGAATTTTATTCATAATATATCCTTTAAAATTGTGTTCTACATGTGTTTCTATATAGGCATCATTTGTAGAATTTGAATAATAAGGGAGTAAATTAAAAGCATTTAAGTAATTTCCTCTAAAGTTTACATGTGTTTGATTTCCGTTAAAATGTTTGTAATCTATAAACGAAATATTATCAGCATTAAAGAATTTTCCTGCTTTTAAATGAAACGCAAAATTTCCTTTGTTTCCTAGAGATTTATCATAATCAATTTTTCCAGATACATAATCGTATGTATAATTAGAGTTTGTTGCTGAAAACGCTTTTTCATAATTAAAGCTTAAAACAGGATAATCTTCATTTGCTACATTTAGCTTTCCATCGGGGCGAGAAATGTATTTTTGACCAAATAGAATACGAGTTCCAATATCAAACTTCATCATATGATGAGGTGCAAAAGGAACACTAAATTCATTAGTTGGATCTAGCGGATTATTTGAACTATAAACATCGTTAGACTTTATCATTGTATAATTGGTATTATTAAATAAAGCACGACGTTTTTCATATTCTAAACTACTGTTTATAAAAATTCCATTAGTAACTTCCATACCAAAATGAGCTTTTATAAATTCCTTATTATACAACTTCATAAAATTGTTTTTAAAAAATAAAGTGCTAACAGTATTAATAAATGGTGTAATAGGCTGGCTGTTGTTTATTTGTTCAATTGCGCTTCCACCAGTTAGCGAAACATTTGCATAGTTTTTAGTATTAAATCGATGATAAAAACGAGCATTAACTCTTAATCTATCTTCTGCAAAACCATAATTAAATGTAGATGATATTGAAGTGAACTTTCCATTTTCATCATTCCATTTTCTAAAAGAAAAGCCACTGTCTAAATTCCAACCTTGAACGGTATTGAAACTTAACGATGAAAAATCTAAAAGACCTTTATAATTAAAGTTCCAGTTTTTATAGGTATTTTTATAATTGTAGCCTGTAATAATTTTAAGCAAATTAAATTTATTTCCCTTAGCGTCTATTGAATCTAAATAGGTTTGCGATTTTCTAATGGTTTGAATGCTGTCTTTTTTAAAATAGCTGTTCGTTTCTTCTTCAGTTAAAGGAACTGGTCTAAAAGCAGACCAATAAGCATCTTCTTTTTTATTTGCATTATCTGCAAAAGAAACAATTTCACTACCAAAAGTTTTCTTTTCAAAACTATCTTTAAAGTTATAATTGCTAAAAACGTAAGTGAATTTTCCGGTAAATTTCATGCCAAAAATTCCGGCGTCAAAATCTAAAGATTGAATGTTTTTAACCCACATTTTCTTATCGGTATTGAAACTAAAGTTTTGAATTAACTTCATAGTTTCTAAAATAGGCTGTTGCATTCTATAACCTTTAAGGTCTAAATCTAACCCGTAAATTGCCCAAGAATCTTCAACAATATAAATAAAACCTTCAAAAACTGGTTCTTTATCTCTTTTTACCGAAACCTCAATTTTATTAATCAATTGATTTTTATCATCATAAAAAGTTCCGTCAAGTTTATATTTATAATAATTAAACGCATTATCAGCAATAGGCGAAATCATTTTAATACCAAAATCTACATAATTATCATAAAAATCATAATTAGTATTTAAAGCAGTGTTGTAACTAAATCCGTTATCGTTTCCTGCTACTTTCGACGCTATAATTTCTTCTTTTAAATTGTCTGGTTTTTCAAATTTTATTTTAGAAACTGTTTCCGATAAATAAATTACACCGCTTCTGGTCGAATCTAAACTTCCTTCAAGATCGCCAATTTCAACTCCCATAATTTTTTTTGGAATGTCTTTGGCTCTAAAAATTCCTCTCGAATAAAAATCAGCTTCAAATTTATCGGTTTTATCGCTGTTTATTTTTTTAGCTTTTATTGCTTTTCTAATTAATTCATCAGCAGGATTTACTCCATTACTAACTACAATTTCATTTAAAGTAAAATTTTCTTCTTCTAACTTTACATCTAAAGTATAAGGAAAAGAAGAAATCTCTAAATGTTGTTTTTGGGTTTTATAGCCAAGATATTGAAACAGAATATTAACTTTTTGATTAGCATTGTAGTTTAATTCATATTTACCTGCTTCATTTGTGGTTGTTCCTATATAGGTGTTTTCTACATAAATATTTACATAGGGCAACGGATTTCCTTCTAAATCGGTAACTGTACCTTTTATTTGACTAAATAGTGTAGCCGAAAAGAAACTAAATAATAATAAGTAAAAATGTTTCATTTGATGTGTTTATTATTAAAGACGAGATTTTTATTAAAATAGTTGCATTACAAAAAAGCCTCAATAGCTAAATCATAACTTTTTAAACCAAAACCTATTATTACTCCTTTTGTGTTTGGCGAAATATACGATTGATGTCTAAATGATTCTCTAGAAAATGTATTAGAAATATGTACTTCAATAACTGGAGTTGTAATGGCTTTAATAGCATCGGCAATTCCTATAGAGGTATGTGTGTAAGCGCCCGCGTTTAAAATAATTCCGTCATAATTAAAACCAACTTCCTGTATTTTAGTAATCAGTTCGCCTTCAATATTGCTTTGATAATAACTCAACGTAATATTGGTATATTTATTAGACAAAGTGTTTAAATACTCTTCAAACGATGTTGAACCATAAACTTCTGGTTCTCGTTTGCCTAATAAATTTAAATTGGGGCCGTTAATAATTATTATTTTCATTGCAATTGCTTTTTTGTAAAAATAAAAAAAAACCATTCGAAATGGAATGGTTTTTTATAAAAGTTTCATAAGGTTAAAACATAAACCCAACGGACACCTGAACAACGCTGTTTTTAACATCGGCATTTTTTGAAACTTCTGTTAATCCAAGCGTATATCTTGCTTGTGCAAATAACGATTTTGTAATTTGTAAACCTAAACCGGCATTCACTCCAAAATCAAAACTATTATAATCATTTAAATTAAACTCGTCTTTTTTACTTACTAAAAAGGATGCCTGCGGACCCGCTTCTAGAGAAAGCGAGTTCGTTACATATAATTTTAACATAACGGGTATTGAAAGATATCCTAGTTCGTTTTGGTATTCATCTATAGCATTTTTGTAAGAAGCTCCTTGTGTAGAATAAAGCAATTCGGGCTGAATGGAAAACGAATCTAAAAGACCTATTTCGGCAACTAAACCTGCATGATAGCTGGTTATGGCGTCTGTTTGAATATCTGAACCGTTAAAATTAGCATAGTTTACACCTGCTTTTATACCTATTTCAATAGTTTGAGCATGTAAACTTGTTATTCCTGTTCCTATAAATAATAAGGTAATAAATAGCTTTTTCATATTTGCGTTTTCTGTAAAACGTTTTTTGCCTGTTTTTAGTATGTTTCTCGATAAAGTGCATTTTTATACGTTTTAAGGAAGTGCTTGTAAATGAGCTAGTTAAGTTAAATTAACGTTTTTTTTTGTTAATAAATTAATATTATTTTATTGTAAAATGTAGTCTTTTTTTTATGTATAACTTACTTAAAGTCAGTGTGTAATGTTTTTTTTGTTGATAAAAGTGTTAATAAAGTATGTTTTTTTATTACCCTATTAAAAAAAATGCTTTAAATTTGTACTATAACTTTAAAATTAAACTAAACATGAAAAAAGTTTTATTATCTGCAGTAGCAATTTTAACATTTAGTTTTGCTAACGCACAAGAAGAAGCAACAACTTCAACAGGAAGCTTTGCTAAAGGAGATATGTTTTTATCTGGAGCATTTTCAGTAGGATCTGAAACAACTGGTGATGACAAATCTACAGGATTTACAATTGAGCCTAAATTTGGTTTCTTCGTATCTGACAACATCGCTATTGGTGGTAAATTAGGATACACTTCTTACAAAGCTGAAGATTTCTTCGGAGATACTGATGACATGGCTGGTTTCACAGTTGGTGCTTTTGGACGTTACTACATGACTCCTGCATCTCAATTTTCTTTATTCGGTCAATTTGGAGTAGATTATACTTCATGGGATGACAAATTAGCTGATGCTCAATCTAACGAAATTGGTGTTAACTTAGGATTAGGTTTAAGCTATTTCGTTTCTCCAAAATTCGCTATTGAAGCTTCATGGGCTGGATTAGGTTATACTACTAACGATAACGGTGGTAGTGGTGCAGATTCAACTGATTCTTTCGGTTTAGGTGCTAACTTAAATGCTATTAGCTTTGGATTAATTTACAAATTATAATATTTGTAAACCAATAATATTAAAATCCCGCTTCGGCGGGATTTTTTTGTTTAGAATAATTTGTATTTTTGAGGCATGAGCAATTGGCAATCGTATTTAAAAGAATATCAAAACTACCTTAAGCTAGAAAGAGGTTTGTCGGCCAATACAATTGAAAATTATTCATTTGATATTGAAAAACTCATTGCTTTTTTGGTTTCTAATAATATTGAAGTAACTCCAATAACTATTACCGAAGAAATTGTACAACAATTTATTTATGAATTGTCTACCAAAGTAAATGCCAGAAGTCAATCGAGAATTATTTCGGGTTTAAAGAGTTTTTTTAATTATTTAATTTTTGAAGATTACAGAGCCGATACTCCTATGGAACTTATAGAAGTACCAAAAACAGGTAGAAAGCTTCCAGATACGCTTTCAACGGCTGAAATTGATGCTCTAATTGCCGCTATTGATTTGTCTAAACCAGAAGGCGAACGCAATAGAGCCATGCTTGAAACACTTTACAGTTGTGGTTTGCGGGTTTCTGAATTAGTTAATCTTAAAATTTCTGATTTATTTTTTGAAGAAGGTTTTATAAAAGTTACCGGAAAAGGAAATAAACAACGTTTTGTTCCAATAGGTGATAGTACCGAGAAGTACATTAATTTTTATAGAGATAGTATTAGAAATCATCTTCAAATTCATAAAGGACATGAAGATACTTTGTTTTTAAACCGAAGAGGAAAACAATTAACCAGAGCTATGGTTTTTACTATCATTAAAGATTTAGCTGTAAAAATAGGTTTGCATAAAACCATAAGTCCGCATACATTTAGACATTCTTTTGCTACACATTTACTTGAAAACGGTGCCGATTTGCGTTCGATACAATTAATGTTAGGTCACGAATCTATTACAACAACAGAAGTGTACATGCATTTAGATAGAAAATTTCTTACTGAGGTAATTAATAATTTTCATCCAAGGAAGTGAATTTAGAGGAAAGAGGCTAGAGTTTATAGTATAAAAAAAATCGCATTAAATAAATTAATGCGATTTTGTATTTATAGTTGTTAGTTTTACTTCGCTATATTAACAGCTCTAGTTTCTCTAATTACAGTAATTTTAACCTGACCAGGATAAGTCATTTCAGTTTGAATTTTATGAGAAATATCAAAAGATAGAGTAGAAGCCATTTCATCACTTACTTTTTCACTTTCTACAATAACTCTTAATTCTCTACCTGCCTGAATTGCGTATGCATTTTTAACACCTTGGAATCCAAAAGCAACAGCTTCTAAATCTTTTAAACGTTGAATATAAGAATCTAATACTTGTCTTCTTGCACCAGGTCTTGCACCAGAGATAGCATCACACACCTGAATAAGTGGAGAAATTAAATATTTCATTTCTATTTCATCATGGTGAGCACCAATAGCGTTACACACTTCTTCTTTTTCACCATATTTTTCAGCCCATTGCATTCCTAATAAAGCGTGAGGTAATTCGCTTTCAGTATCAGGAACTTTACCAATATCGTGTAATAAACCAGCTCTTTTAGCTAATTTAACGTTTAAGCCAAGTTCTGCAGCCATAATACCACAAAGGTTAGCTACTTCTCTTGAGTGTTGCAATAAGTTTTGTCCGTAAGAAGAACGGTATTTCATTCTACCTACAATTTTAATTAATTCTGGATGTAAACCGTGAATACCTAAGTCGATAACGGTTCTTTTACCAGTTTCAATAATTTCTTCTTCTATTTGTTTTTGTGTTTTAGCAACAATTTCTTCAATACGAGCTGGATGAATACGTCCATCAGTAACTAATTTATGTAATGCTAAACGAGCAATTTCTCTTCTTACTGGGTCAAAACAAGATAATATAATTGCTTCTGGAGTATCATCAACAATAATTTCTACACCAGTTGCGGCTTCAATAGCTCTAATGTTTCTTCCTTCTCTACCAATAATTCTACCTTTAACATCATCAGATTCTATATTGAATACCGATACACAGTTTTCAACAGCCTCTTCAGTACCTACTCGTTGAATAGTATTGATGATTATTTTTTTAGCTTCTTGATGTGCGGTCATTTTAGCCTCTTCCATAGTATCTTGAATGAAAGACATTGCCTCGGTTTTAGCTTCAGCCTTTAAGCTTTCAGTCAGTTGATTTTTTGCTTCTTCAGCAGAAAGACCAGAGATAACTTCTAGTTGCTCAATTTGACTTTTGTGTAAGCGATCTAAATCTACTTGCTTTTTGTCTAAAACTTCAATTTTAGAATTGTATTCTGCTATTTTAGCGTCAAATTCATCGCTAGCTTTTTTGGCTTTAGCCAGTTCACTAGAAATTTGAGATTCTTTATCGCGAGTTCTTTTTTCGGCTTCCGCCATTTTTTTGTCACGAGATAAAATAACTTGTTCGTGTTCCGATTTTAATTCTAAAAATTTTTCTTTTGCTTGAAGAATTTTGTCTTTTTTAAGCGCTTCAGCATCGGCTTTTGCATCTTTTAAAATAGAGCCAGCTTCTTTTTTAGCATTTTTAATAAGAGTAGAAACATTTGTTTTTTCTAAGTATTTGGCGATTCCAAATCCTGCTCCAAGTCCTACTAAAATTCCAATTATAATGTATATTAGTGTCATAGTTTTGTTAAATAATTTATATAAAAAAAGCCTACATTAGAGTGTTGTATAAACTCGTAAAGGACAAGTTTTGAGCTAACTCGCAGTTCAAGCTTCCTACTTAAAGGCTTGCTATAGTTACGAAGATTCGCTCATTTTAATTTGTTAGTGTTGAGTTTATCAAATTATACTAATGTAGGCAGTATCTTAATGTATATGTAAGAACGTATTTATCTTGAGAGTAACTCGCTCAGTTTTTTATCTAAATTTTCTAGTCGAACAATAGATGAAGATTCTACTTCTGTAACTTCAATTTGTTTTTGTTCTACTTGCGAAGCAAATTGTAAGGCGCACATGGCTAATACATCTTGTTTATCTCTTACCGCATAGCTTTGTTCAAATTGTTTAATCATATCATCAATTTTTTTTGAAGCACTTCTTAGTCCTTCTTCTTGAGCGCTATCTATGGTTAGTGGATACACTCTGTCTGCAATTGATAATTTAATTTTTAATTGTTCTTTCATCTTTATTAATCTGAAAGTTGTGCTATACAATAATCGATTTCGCGAATTAATGAATTTATTTTAAGCTTTGTTTCTCTTTTATTTTCGTCACTGCCTATTAACGAATTTGCCATCCTAAGATTTTCAATTTGACTTTTTAAAGCAATCAATTCTTCCGACTGTTGTTCTTGATTTTTTTCAAAAACTACTATTTTTTGCTTCAACTCTTGGTTTTCACTTTCTAATACAACTAATTTTTTGTTGAGCTTAAAAAATTTAACTTCAAGAGAATCAATTAATTCTGATAATCCTTTCATGAATGATAAAATTCATTTCTATTTCTACAAATTTAGCATTACTATCGAATAATTACAATAGTTTTTGATAAATTTTATATAAAAAAGTAATTTTTTTTTAATATTTTGGTTTATAACGAGTTATGGAAAGGTTTTTGATTGTAGTATTTTTGTACTATTATTTTTATTATTTTTAGCTTTTATTTAAAACTATGAAACTTTTACTTCTTTTATTGTTGCCTTTTTTAGTGTTTAGCCAGTCAGATTATCCTACTGATTTTATTTCGCCTTTGCCAATTTCTCTTGATGTTTCGGGTTCTTTTGGAGAGTTGAGAAGCAATCATTTTCATTCGGGAATTGATTTAAAAACCAATGGAAAAGAAGGTTTAGATGTTTTTGCTGTTGCTGATGGTTATGTTTCAAGAATAAAAATTTCTGCTTTTGGTTACGGAAAAGCAATTTATATAACGCATCCAAATGGTTATACCACGGTTTACGGTCATTTGCAAAAAGCGAATGGTGCTATCGAAACTTATATAAAGCAAAAACAATATGCGCAAAAATCGTTTGAAGTAGAACTATTTCCAATGCCAAGCGAACTTCCTGTAAAACAAGGAGATATTATTGCTTTTTCTGGTAACTCTGGTGGAAGTGGAGCACCTCATTTACATTTTGAATTTAGAAATACAAAATCTGAAAAAATTATTAATCCATTGTATTTTGGATTTAATAAATTGGCTAATGATACTAGAAAACCTGAAATTCAAGGCGTAATGGTGTATCCAATTGATAGTACTTTGGTCAATAAATCTCAAAATCCTATTGCGGTTTCTTTCAATAAAACGGCTGACGGAAATTATTTAGCTTCTAAAGTTATTGCGAATGGTAAAATTGGTTTTGGTATCAATGCTTTTGATTATTGTACCAATCAATACAATAAAAACGGATTGTTTAAAGTAAAGGCTTATCTAAACGGAGTTTCGTATTATGAATATGAATTAGAAACATTTGCGTTTGATGAATCTCGATTTGTAAATAGTTTAATTGATTATCAGCGATTTGGTAAACTTCGTCAACGCGTTCAAAAATTGTTTCAAGAAATTCCTTTTCCGCTTTCGATTATTAAGGCAAATAAGACGAACGGAATTATAAATGTGCAACCAAATGTAACGTATACTTATAGAATAGAGTTGTATGATTTTCACGGAAATAAAGTGCAATTAACCATTCCGGTCGAATATGGAAATCAAGAAACTGTTTTTAAGAAAGAAATAAAGAAAACGAAGTACTTTTTAAAATCTAAAAACGAATATAATTATACAAAAGATAATGTTTCGGTTTACATTCCAGAAAATACTTTTTATGAAGATTTTTATATGGATTTTGATGTGAATGACGGTGTTTTAAATTTACATGATGAATCGATTCCGGGTTATAAAAACATGACCATTACTTTTTCTGATGTTCAAGGATTAACGGAAGAGCAATTAAGTAAGACTTTTATTGCGAGCGTTGATGGTTATAAACTTGATTATAATAAAACGTATAGAAAAGGAAATACTTTTAAGCTTTATACTCGAAACTTAGGAAAATATAAACTTTCTCAAGATTATGATGCACCTCGTATTTATAATGTCAATTTTGTTGAAGGAAAGAATTTAAAAGACCAATCTTTAATAAGTGTTTATATTGCCGATAATATGTCGGGTATTGATACTTATAACGCGTATTTAAACGGAGAATGGATTTTAATGGAATACGATTATAAAACAAAAAAGCTAATTCATCGTTTAGATGATAATAAATATAAAGAAGGAAGAAACGATTTGAAAATTATTGTAACAGATGATATGCAAAATTCTACTACCTTTGAGTCTTTCTTTTTTATGAATAATTAATATAGTGCTCTTGAAAAATATATATCTAATCCTTTTTATTTCAATGTTTTCACTAACCACTTTTGCGCAAACAGCAAGAGTTAAAGGTGTTATTTTAGACGAATTCAATACTCCCGTCGAAAATGTTTCGGTTAAAGTAGGCGATAAAGGAACAGTTACTAATGCCAATGGTTTTTACTTATTAGATGTTCCTTCAAATAAAAAAATAACGATTGTTTTTTCGCATATTTCATTTAAAAACTCAGTAATAACATTAGAATTAAAATCTAATGAAGATTTTGAGTTTAACCCTGTGATGAATGCAAATGTTCAAGAAATTGGAGAAGTCGTAGTAAGTGGTACAAGTAAAAAAAGGGTTGAAGGAATTACTTCAATTGATCCTGTAGTTATAAGAAAAATTCCAGGCGCAAATGCCGGAATTGAAAACATTATTAAAACATTGCCAGGAGTTTATTCTAATAATGAATTGAGTACTTCATATGCAGTTCGTGGTGGAAATTACGATGAAAACTTGGTTTATGTTAATGAAATTGAAGTATATCGTCCGTTTTTAATTCGTTCTGGTCAGCAAGAAGGATTGAGTTTTACCAATACTGATATGGTTGAAAATGTCGATTTTTCTGCCGGAGGTTTTCAATCTAAATATGGCGATAAAATGTCATCGGTTTTAGATATTACGTATAGAAATCCTAAAGAGTTTGCTGCAGGTATTGAAGCAAGTTTATTAGGTGGAAGTATCTCGGTTGAAGGTGTAAGTAAAAATCAAAAATGGAGTAATATTACTGGGATTCGTTATCGAAACAATGCACTTTTAGTAAATAGTCAAGAAACAGAAACGAATTATAAGCCATCATTTGCAGATATTCAAACGATGTTTAATTTTAATGCTTCAACCAAATGGCAATTTAGTTTCTTAGGAAATATTTCTCAAAATAAATACAATTACCAACCTTTTACAAGACAAACAAACTTTGGTACAATTGATAATCCAATAGCTTTATTGGTTTTTTATGAAGGTCAAGAAAAGGATGAATACACAACTTATTTTGGAGCTTTTAAATCGGTTTATCAATACAATGATAAAAATAAATTAAAATTTATCGCATCAGCTTATCATACACAAGAGCAAGAATATTACGATATTTTAGCTCAATATCGACTTGGAGAAGTAGATTCAAATATTGGTTCTGAAACTTTTGGTGATGTTGTGTATACAAGAGGTGTTGGTTCTCAATTAAATCATGCTCGAAATAATTTAGACGCACTAATTTTTAATGCCGAAGTAAAAGGTTTTCATGAGCTAAATGAGAAAAAGCAAATAGAATGGGGTTTTAAATATACTCGTGAAGATATTAGAGATAGAGTGGTAGAGTGGGAGGTTGTTGACTCTGCAGGGTTTTCTTTACCAAACCCTTTGTTAGAGTATGTTAACGACCAACCTTATAATCCTTATTACGGACCGTTAGCGCCTTACCAAAGTGTAAGAGCTACTAATTATACTACAATTAACCGATTTTCCGGTTATGCCCAATGGAACTATAGAGGAAAAATTGGAGTGCACGAATATTGGGTAAATGCAGGAGTTCGTGGCCATTCATGGCAAGTGTCTAGTCAAGATGAAACAGGGAAAAATAAATTTGTTTTTTCTCCAAGATTTCAATTTGCATTCAAACCCAAGTGGAAAAAAGACATGCTATTTCGACTTTCTGGCGGAATGTATGCTCAACCTCCTTTTTATAGAGAGTTAAGAGATTATGATGGAGTAGTACAAACCAATGTTGATGCTCAAAAATCGGTTCATATTGTTTTGAGTAACGACTACAGTTTTAAAATGTGGAACAGACCTTTTAAATTAATTTCAGAAGCCTATTATAAAAACATAACTGACGCAAATACATATACAATTGATAATGTACGTATTCGTTATAGAGCAAATAATGATGCTACTGCTTATGCGTATGGTTTTGATGCTCGTTTAAATGGTGAATTTGTTCCAGGTACCGAATCTTGGTTTAGTATTGGTTACTTAAAAACAGAAGAAAATCAAGACAATAGAGGATATATTGCTAGACCAACCGATCAACGATTAAAGTTTGGATTGCTTTTCCAAGATTATATGCCAAATATTCCAAACGTAAAAGTGTATTTAAATTTGGTGTATAATACAGGTTTACCTGGTGGCTCTCCTTCATATGCAGATCCATACGATTATCAATTACGTCTAAATGATTATCGTAGAGCAGATGCTGGTTTTTCATATGTATTTAAAGACCAAGGTATAAAATCGTCTAAAAAATGGTTAAATCCGTTCAATGAGTTTTCTATAGGATTGGAAATATTTAATTTATTTAACAACCAGAATTCCATTACGAATACTTGGGTTAGAGATGTTTATACTAAAACTCAATACGGAATTCCTAATTATATGACAACCCGAGTGTTTAACGTTAAGTTAATTGCTAAATTATAAGTACGGTTTACTTTATAAATTATTATATTTGAATATAAAATTGATGCATATGAACTTTCTACCAAAATATATCCTTTTAATTTTTGCACTTTCTTTTGTTGCTTGTAAAAAAGAAGAAACGCCAAAGGTAATTTATGATGAAGTAAAATCATCTACTACAAATACTGCTAAAATAGATTCAAGCTCTATTAAAATTGCCGATTTGCCTATTCTTATGGAAGGAACAAAATACTTAATTCATCCTGTAGGAGATATTAGAGTATATGACGATTTTTCAAAAGTATACGGTTCAAGTAAAACGAGCCAAGGTAGTTATGCTATTTCAAATTATAACCGATTTGAAATTACAGGTTATTTTGACAATTTAAAATTTCAACATATCGATTCTACAAATGTTGTGGCTTTAACCGATAAGAAAGTTCAAATTCAAACGGCTACTTTTTTAAACACAATTGCTGACCAATCAAAAAAATTAATTTTAGTATATACATTAGTAGATTCAGATACGAATAGAGATGGTAAAGTAGATCAAAATGACATCAAATCTTTATATATTAGTAAAGCTGACGGAACAAACTTTACCAAACTTTCATTGGAACTTCAAGAATTAATTGATTGGAATGTGATTGAAGCGCAAAGCCGTTTGTATTTTAGATGTATTGAAGATATTAATAAAAACGGTGCTTTCGATAAAAAAGACAAAGTGCATTACCATTTTGTAAATCTTTTAGCTGAAGAATGGAAAGTGGAAGAATACATGCCGATTTAGAAGCTTGAATGCAGGGTTTAGAAATCAGAAATCAGAAATCAGAATCTTTTTTTATAACACAATCTTGTCATTCTGACGAAGGAAGAATCTCATAATAATATATTATGCATAAAATTGTTTGGATATTATTTTTTCCAATACTTTGTTTTTCACAATCTAGAAAATTGAAGAATGCTGAATGTTTTAAAGTTAATAATATTTCAGAAGTTGAAAGACTAACTAATTTTCCTTTTTCTAAATCTGATAAAATAAAAATCATTTCATTTAAAGATAGAATGGTTGGAGGAGTTGGTGATGAATTACAAAACCACATTAACTCAATAAAGATTAAACAAGATACTTTTAACTTCTCTTTTTATGATGAAGTTATGACTTTAGATTCGCTTCAAATTAATAAACTTACAGATATTATTTATAATTATAGATACAAGAAAAAACCTTATTTAATAAGAGGAAAGAGTTGTTACATGCCTCGAAATGCAATTTTTTTTCTTGATAAAAATAATATTATAATTTCTTACATTGAAATATGTTTTGAATGTGAAGCGATAAGAACAAGTGAAACTAAATTAAATTTAGGAGAATATTGTAGTGAAAAATATGACCTAATAAAGTCAATATTCCAAGAAAAAAATATAAAATATGGAATTACGGAATTTAATTAAGTTTAGAATAAACCTTTAAATCAAAATATCACTTTCTAAATCTGATTTTTCAATTGCAATAGTAAAATCTAATTTTTGCATTAACTCAATTACCAAGTTTTTATACCAGTTTTCACTTTTTGGGTGAATGTATATTTTTTCAATAAGTTGATCGATATTTACATCTACTTTTAAACCATCGTTAATAGAAACTCTACTTCCGCTAGTATCAGAAATTACGCGGACTTCTCTTTCATACTGAAAACTTTTTCGTTTAAATAAAAACGGGAAAAAGGTATCTTCAAAAGGAATGTATTCTTTTTTGTAGTCGATATAGTTTACCGCACCAATGTTTTGTAAATACTTTTTTTCTGGAGCTAATGCTTGTTTTAGTCTTCCAATAGTTGATTGAATGGCTAAACCTTCATTGTTTTTCGTAAAAATTTGCCACATCGCATACGATTCATATTCGTTAATGTGCCAACTGCTAATCACTACTTTTTCTCTGTGTGATTTGTAATAATCTAAAAACTTCGAATTGTTTGCTGCAATTTTCTTAATCTCTTCATAGGTTGGTTCAGAAAACGTACCTTCATATTGATCTTCAAATTTATCAGAACGCGACATGAAAAGTTTCTTAGATAAAAGCATGTCTAAGAATTTAGATAAATCTAAATATTTCCAAACGATAGTATCGTCATCTGGTAAATTTATATTTTCGTTATCTGCGTACATTTTTGTTTAAGTTCACGTTTTATTCAAAACTTTGCATCATTACTAATTTGGCATAAGCTCCATCTTTAGCTAGTAATTCAGTATGTGTTCCTTGCTCTACAATTTGACCTTTTTGCATTACAACAATGCTATCCGCTTTTTGAATAGTAGATAAACGGTGCGCAATTACAATTGAAGTTCTATTTTGCATCATGTTTTCAAGAGCAATTTGAACAAATTTTTCACTTTCAGTATCCAAAGCAGAAGTAGCTTCATCCAAAATCATTATAGGAGGATTTTTTAAAACAGCTCTAGCAATTGACAAACGTTGTTTTTGTCCGCCTGATAATTTTCCACCAGCATCTCCAATATTAGTTTCAATACCGTTTGGTAAATCTTTTACAAACTCGTAGGCATTTGCAATTTTTAAAGCTTCAATAATTTCCTCATCTGTTACATTTTCTTTTCCAAGCGTAATGTTGTTTTTAATAGTGTCGTTAAATAATATAGAGTCTTGCGTTACAAGTCCTAATAAGTTTCTTAACGAATGAATATCTAAATCTTTAATATCTACACCATCAATTTTAATTGTTCCTTCATTTACATCGTAAAAACGAGTCAGTAAATTTGCAATAGTACTTTTTCCAGAGCCCGATTGTCCTACTAATGCAATCGTTTTTCCTTTTGGAACGGTAAGCGAAAAGTGCTGCAAAACGTATTCGTCTTCGTATTTAAAATTGATATTTTCAATGGTAATTTTATCAGTAAATCCAGTTGCTACAATAGCATTTTCTTTTGATGTAATTGTGTTTTCTGTTTCTAAAACCTCAAAAACACGTTCAGCAGCAGCTAATCCGTTTTTTACCTGATATGAAGCTTTTGAAATTGCTTTTGCAGGAGTAAGAATGTTGTAAGCTAATCCCATGTATGCAATAAATTTTGAACCTTCAAGAAGAGGAGATCCATCGGCAAAAGTTTCTACTAAAACCATATTTCCTCCATACCAAAGTAAAATTGCAATAACTACTATTCCCATAAATTCACTCATAGGTGAAGAAAGGTTGTTTTTTCTTCCAATACTATTTGTTAATTTATATAATTTTTGAATAGAATTATTGAATTTTGTAGTAAAACTTTCTTCAGCATTATAACTTTTAACCACTTTTAATCCGCCTAAAGTTTCTTCAACAATTGAAATTAAATAGCCGTTTTCATTTTGTGCTTTTTTTGACTTTGCTTTTAACGTTTTTCCAATTTTTGAAATAATAAAACCAGAAATTGGAATAAAAATAAAGACAAATAGAGTTAATTTAAAGCTAATAACAACCATAGCTCCAATTGTAAAAACAATGGTCATAGGTTCTTTAATAACTAATTCTAAAATATTAAAAAAAGAATTTTTCACTTCATTTACGTCGCCAAGCATACGAGCCATAACGTCTCCTTTTCTTTTCTCAGAATAATACGAAACTGGAAGACTTATTATTTTGTCGAACATTTTATTTCTTATATCTCTTAAAACACCATTTTTAATAAGCATTAAATGATTTAAAGCAATATAGTTGAAAATGTTTTTTAGTAAAAAAGTGATTATTATTATTGTAACTACTAGTAAAAGAGCATATTGTGGGCCTCTTTCGTCGGTTAGTTTGGTTATGTAATAATATAAATAATCATTTCCATAGCTTGTGATGTTCCAAATAGAAGTAAATACTGGCTTTTTTACTACTTTTTCTACATCCTTAAAAAGTACATCGAGCATTGGAATTAAAGCAATAAAAGATAAAGTGCTAAAAAGCGCATAAAGAATATTGAAGACAATATTCATTATAACATTAGCTTTATAAGGCTTTAAAAAAGGAGTTATTTTTTTAATATTTTCGTCCATTAGTTCAATTGCATTGACGCAATAATATTTTTAATTTTTAAATCTAGTTTTTCTTCAGTTGTAATTGCTTTTTCAATACTATCTAATGGTGTATTTACACTAAAATAGAACTTAATTTTTGGTTCGGTTCCACTTGGTCGTGCACAAATTTTACTTCCGTCTTCTAAATAGTAAATTAATACGTTTGATTTTGGAATTGAAATATCAAATTCTTCTTCGTTCATAAAATCATAACCTTTCGAACTTTGATAATCTTCAATACAAATAACACGTTGGTCGTTGATTTCTTTCATTGGATTCTCACGTAAATCCACCATCATTTGCTTGATTTCGTTTGCACCTTCAATTCCTTTTTTGGTAATCGAAATTAAATATTCTTTATAAAAACCTAAATCGGTATATAAATTCAACAGTTCTTGATATAATGAACTTCCGCTTGCTTTTGCTTGAGCCGCAATTTCGCAAACCAATAATGTAGCTCCAACTGCATCTTTATCACGTACTTTATCACCCACCATAAATCCGAAACTTTCTTCACCGCCACCAATAAATTCTTGATTAGGAAAATCTTTAATGAATTTTGCAATCCATTTAAATCCGGTTAAACCTACTTTACATTCCACTTCATATGCAGACGCTAATTCCAGCATCATTGGGGTGCTTACAATCGTAGAACCAATAAATTGTTTGCCGTTAATTTTTCCACTGCGTTTCCATTGTTCTAATAAAAAAGCAGTCATGATAACCATGGTTTGGTTACCATTTAATAATTTCATTTTTCCGTCTAAATCTCTAACAGCAACTCCAAGTCGGTCACTATCAGGATCAGTTCCTACTACAATATCTGCATTTGTTTTTTCTGCTAAAGCTAGAGCTATTGTAAGCGCTTCTGGTTCTTCAGGGTTTGGCGATTTTACCGTTGGAAAATCTCCATTTGGAACCGCTTGTTCTGCAACAATTTCAATATTATCATATCCGGCTTTAGTTAAAACATCTGGAATTAATTTTATAGAAGTTCCGTGAAGTGAAGTGAAAACAATTTTTAAGTTGTCTTTCGCGGCTTTTGGTGTATTGAAACTAGCATTTTCAATGGTTGAAGTTGTAAAAGCTTCATCAATTTTAGTGTCAACATATTCAATTAAACTTTCGTTTGCTTCAAATTTTATGTCGCTGTATTGTAAACTGTCAATAAGTTGAATAATTTCTCCATCTTGTGGTGGCACTAATTGTCCACCATCTTGCCAATATACTTTGTAACCGTTGTATTCTGGTGGGTTATGAGAAGCGGTTAATACAATTCCTGCATGACATTTTAAATAACGAACCGCAAATGAAAGTTCTGGTGTTGGTCGTAACTCTGAAAATAAATACACTTTAATTCCGTTTGCCGAAAATACATCCGCCACTACTTTTGCAAGTGTGTCACTATTATGACGACAATCGAAAGCTATGGCAACTTTTAGTTCTTCGTTAGGGAATGATTTTTTTAAATAATCAGATAAACCTTGCGTGTTTTTTCCTAAAGTATATTTGTTGATACGATTGGTTCCAACGCCCATTATTCCTCGCATTCCACCCGTTCCAAACTCTAAATTTTTATAAAAACTATCTTCCAGTGCTTTTGGAGCTGAAGTCATCATTTTTTCAATTTCTGCTTGTGTTTGCTGGTCAAAAGTTGGCGTAAGCCATTCGTTTACTTTATTTAATATGTCTTGTTCTATGTGCATTTTGTATTCTTATATGTTTAGATTTCTTCAGAAATCTTATATCGTTCTTCGTTGTTTTTGGTACGTAAAATAATTTCACCTAAAAAACCAGCTAGAAAAAATTGAGTACCAATTATCATGGTTACTAATGAAATGTAAAATTGTGGTCTATCGGTAATTAACCTACCAGATGTGTTGATGAAAAGTTTGTCGATTCCTAAATAAAAAGCAAAAGCAAAACCAATCATAAACATTAAAACGCCTAATGCACCAAATAAATGCATTGGTCTTTTTCCAAATTTAGAAATAAACCAAATGGTAATTAAGTCTAAAAAACCATTAATGAATCGTTCCATTCCAAATTTGGTTGAACCGTATTTTCTAGCTTGATGCTGTACAATTTGTTCTCCAATTTTTGAAAATCCTGCATTTTTTGCTAAAACTGGAATATAACGATGCATTTCACCCGAAACTTCAATATTTTTCACAACTTCATTTCGGTAGGCTTTTAGTCCACAATTAAAATCATTCAATTGAACACCTGAAGTTTTTCGGGCAGCCCAATTGAACAATTTTGAAGGCATATTTTTACCAATTACTGAATCGTATCGTTTCTTTTTCCAACCCGAAACTAAATCGAATTTTTCAGTAATAATTTTATTGTATAAAGCTGGAATTTCTTCCGGACTGTCTTGTAAATCAGCATCCATAGTAATTACAACATCGCCTTTTACTTTGGCAAAACCAGCATGCAAAGCCTGACTTTTACCATAATTGCGTAAAAAACGAATTCCTTTTACGTTTGGATTTTCTTTTGAAAGCTTGTCGATTATAGACCAAGAGGCGTCTGTGCTACCATCATCTATAAACAATATTTCATAAGAAAAGTTATGAGTACTCATAACTTTTACAATCCAATTGTGTAATTCGGGTAACGATTCTTGCTCGTTTAATAAGGGAATAACTATGGATAAATTCATTTATTCTAAATGTGAAGGTTTGCTTTTGAATATTGCAGCTAAAATTAAACCAAATATTGCAGAAAATAATATACTAAATACTGAACCTTTTAATTGAGCAACAACATCAAATTGATTTTCTTCTGTCATTTTTTCAACAGTTTCTTTGATCACTTCAGTTGGTGTGTTGAATTTTTTCAACATGTTTACTTGAAACTCAATTAAATTATCTTGAACAGTTTGTTTCGCTTCTGTATCAATTACATTAAATAATATAATATTAAAAGTAACTGAAATTATAATTCCTATTACTGCCGAAATAAAATAAGTCGTGAAAGCGTCTTTAAAAGGAAAGATTCCACCTAATTCTTTTTTAGTTTTTGAAAGTAAATAAATTCCAACACCTAAATAAATAGCAATGCTTAAAATACCTACCCACCAAGCAGTGAATAATTTTAAATCAATAATATAAATACTAGCCGTGATTAATACTGAAAGAACACCAGTAATGATTCCAAAAGTAATTCCGTTTTTCTTGATAATTTCGTTCATAGTTTTATTTAGTTTAATGGTTTTACAAATATAGAAATAATAAAGTTTATCGTATTAGTAAAAAAAAACAAAAAAAAGTTACACAACAAGTTGTAATTTAAAAATTAAATGTAAATTTGCACTCTCAAAATAAAAGATTATAAACTAAAAAGTTATAGACGTTTATACCTTTTTCAATAAAATGAGAAAGCATCAGAACGGTTTATAGCCATTAATAAAAAAAAGAATTACAAGATGAAAAAAGGAATTCACCCAGAAAATTACAGATTAGTTGCGTTTAAAGACATGTCTAATGATGATGTTTTTATTACTAAATCTACTGTTGAAACAAAAGAAACAATTGAGCACGAAGGTGTAGAGTATCCAGTATACAAAATGGAGATCTCAAGAACTTCTCACCCTTTTTACACAGGTAAATCTAAACTTATCGATACTGCAGGACGTATTGATAAATTCAAAACTAAATATGCTAAATTCGATAAGAAATAATCGAATTTCTATAAATACAGAAAGCCTTCCAGTTTGGAGGGCTTTTTTTATGCCTTTACTTTTTATATTTTTTAGTTATTACTTTGTAACTTTGATACTTTAACTTTTAGAAATAAATCATGAACTATATACTTTTTGACGGAACTGTTCGTAATGCATTATTGCCTTTCACCTTTACTAGACCTGTTGCTGATATTCGAGTTGGAATTTTAACCATACGAGAAAAGTGGGAACAGTATTTAGGCTATACAACTTCTACACTTACTGAAGAATATTTGATGGAAAAATACCCAATGGTTGAGTTAGAAGAAAATATTATGATTAATGCTTCGTTTTTTCCAAATAATGTATTGGTTGAAATGATATTTAATTTAGAAAAGAACCAAGCCATTTTAAGTGGTGAAGAAATAATTGCTTTTTATACGAATGATACGCAAGAAGAAATAGATTTTGATGTTTATGATTTAATTGAGTATGAAGGTGATATTCTTCGAATTGAAAATACTTGGGATATTTTTGCAAAGAACGATGCAGCAATTCGAGAAGATTTTGAATTTCTTACAGAAGACAGATTTTCAGAACCCATTCCGAAATCAGTAAATGTAATTGCACCCGAAAATATCTTTATCGAAGAAGGAGCAAAGCTAGAATTTGTAACTTTAAACGCTTCAACCGGACCCATTTACATTGGTAAAAATGCTGAAATTATGGAAGGTTCTGTAATTCGTGGACCATTTGCATTATGTGAAGAAGCACAAGTGAAATTGGCTTCTAAAATTTACGGAGCAACAACTGTAGGTCCGCATTGTAGAGTAGGTGGAGAAGTAAATAATTCGGTATTATTTGGATATTCAAACAAAGGACATGATGGTTTCTTGGGAAATGCAGTTTTAGGTGAATGGTGTAATATTGGTGCCGATTCTAATAATTCCAACTTAAAAAACAATTATGAAGAAGTGCGTTTGTGGAGTTATGAAACAGAAGGTTTTGCGCGAACAGGTTTGCAGTTTTGCGGATTGATGATGGGAGATCATTCTAAATGCGGAATCAACACGATGTTCAATACTGGAACTGTTGTTGGAGTTTCTGCAAATATTTTTGGCTCTGGTTTTCCACGTAATTTTGTGCCTAGTTTTTCTTGGGGAGGCGCTTCTGGATTTACAACTTATTTGACTAAAAAAGCTTTTGAAGTTGCAAAAGTGGTTATGAGTCGCCGTCATGTTGAATTCACAGAACAAGACGCTAAAATATTAGAACACGTTTTTGAAGAATCTAAAAAGTGGCGTAAGGAATAAGTTAGATTTGAAAATTTGAAAATGAGTTAATTTGGAAATAACTTCATTCTGCAAATATATTTTCAAATCTTATTAATATGAAGATTTATCTAAGTAATAAACTGCAACGATAAATAGAATTAGAAACAGAATAACCGAAATGATTTGTATCGTTTTGTTTATGCTGTTTTTTCTTTTTAATAATAGTTTTAATTCCTGCAGTTTTCTTGGACTTATTTTGCCTAGTTTTTTAGTTGCAACTTTATTTGAACCTATGTAGTTTTTCCATTTACTACGGTCTACTTTGCGTAATGCTTTGTTGTTTTTTAAGCTTGTGATTGCTCCAGCCATTGAGCCTTCTCCTGCCATTATATATTGTGATTTAATAATTATACGCAATAACTCTTAAAATGTTACATAATTTTCAAATCTTCAAATTGTATAATTTCTAAATTAGATTACCTTTGCACTCTCCATTTTTTGACAACGATTTCATTAATGGTGATTATGTATGGAAAATAAGAAAAAAGTAGCCTTTTATACGTTAGGCTGTAAATTAAATTTCTCCGAAACTTCTACTATTGCGAGAAATTTTCAAGACGAAGGTTTTGAACGTGTCGATTTTGAAGAAGTTGCCGATATGTACGTGATTAACACATGTTCGGTTACTGAAAATGCCGACAAACAATTTAAACAAGTTGTTAAAAAAGCACTTAAGCTTAACGAAAAAGCATTTGTAGCAGCTGTAGGTTGTTATGCACAATTAAAACCAGAAGAATTAGCTGCAGTTGATGGTGTTGATTTGGTTTTGGGCGCAACAGAAAAATTTAAAATTACCGATTATATTAATGATTTGGCTAAAAATGACATGGGTGAAGTGCATTCATGTGAAATTGAAGATGCCGATTTTTATGTTGGTAGTTATTCATTTGGCGATAGAACGCGTGCCTTTTTAAAAGTGCAAGACGGTTGTGATTATAAATGTACCTATTGTACTATTCCATTAGCTAGAGGGATTTCTCGTAGCGATACTATGGATGGTGTTTTAAAAAATGCATCTGAAATTGCTGCCAAAGGAATTAAAGAAATTGTTCTTACGGGTGTAAACATTGGTGATTATGGAAAAGGCGAATTTGGCAACAAAAAACACGAACATACTTTTTTAGATTTAGTTACTGAATTGGATAAAGTAGAAGGAATTGAGCGTTTGCGTATTTCATCTATTGAACCTAATTTATTGAAGAATGAAACGATTGATTTGGTTTCTAAATCGCGAGCTTTTGTGCCGCATTTTCATATTCCGTTACAATCTGGAAGTAACGAAATTTTAAAGAAAATGAAACGTCGTTATATGAAGGAATTGTATGTAGATAGAGTCAATAAAATTCGTGAAGTTATGCCTCATGCTTGTATTGGTGTGGATGTAATTGTTGGTTTTCCTGGTGAAACCGATGAACATTTCTTAGAAACCTATCATTTCTTAAATGATTTAGATATTTCATATTTGCACGTTTTTACGTATTCTGAAAGAGACAATACTGAAGCCGCAGTTATGGAAGGTGAAGTTGCTAAAAATGTGAGAAGCAAACGTAGTAAAATGTTACGCGGACTTTCAGTTAAGAAACGCAGAGCTTTTTACGAAAATCAAATTGGTTCAAATAGAACTGTTTTATTCGAAAGCGAAAATAAAGAAGGTTATATTCATGGTTTTACCGAAAATTATGTAAAAGTAAAAACCCCTTGGAATCCTGAATTAGTAAATACCTTGCATAATGTACAACTTACTAAAATTGATGAAGACGGAGCGGTTCGATTTGATTTTGTTTAAATAAAAAAATCCCAAACTGAATAGTTTGGGATTTTTCTTTTTATATTTTTAACCCTGGTGGAAGCAATTCTTGATATTTTCTGTTTTTTCTAAAAAACTTAATCATTTTAATATGTGTAGGAACCACTTTTAATTTTCGCTCAATAGCAATTTCTAAAACATTTTTGATAAATTCTTGATGTAACTCTTCATCTTCGCTATCGTTTTCAACAAACTTTGTTAAAAATATTTTTCGATCTTGTAAAGAGTATTCAATAGCAACTAATCCAGAATCGGTTATGATTTCAAATTGTCTTAAAAGTTCATTGTCTTTAATTTCCATATTCAGTAATGTCATAGTTGGATTCGTAAGGTTGAAAAGTTTTTCAGACTTTAAAGTCACTGACAAAGTTATTAAATTGTAAGTCAATTTCAAATGATTTTAAAGTATATATTGTACTTTGTGTTTTTTTTTATTTAAAATAAGTTAAAAGTGTTAAAGTGATTGTTGACTTTTAAAACAAAAATTAATATAAATTTAGTATTTTAGAAATCTGTTCTTGTAAATTTTGTACTAAATTTATAGTCTTATTTTAATTACTCCATTAAATGTCAAAAATTCCTGTTTATTTTATGCCTGGGTTGGCTGCAAGTCCTGCCATATTTGAAAATATAAAACTTCCTGATGAAGAGTTCGAAACTGTTTTATTAGAATGGATGATTCCATTAGATAAAGAATCTTTAGAGGATTATGCTTTACGAATGACTAAAAATATAAAACACGAGAATCCGGTTTTAATTGGAGTTTCTTTTGGAGGAATTTTGGTTCAAGAAATGTCAAAATTAATAAAGGTTCGTAAGACAATTATTATTTCTAGTGTAAAGTCAAATAAAGAATTTCCTCGAAGAATGAAAATTGCTAAAACAACAATGGCATATAAATTGATTCCTACACAATTATTGTCAAATGTTGAAGCTTTAGCAAAATATGCTTTTGGAGAAACTGTAACAAAAAGGTTAGCACTTTACGAAAAATATTTACAAATGCGAGATAAAAAGTATTTGGATTGGGCCATAGAAAATGTTATCTTATGGAAAAATGAAAAACCAGATGAAAACGTTATTCATATCCAAGGAACCGATGACGAAATTTTTCCAATGAAATATATTACTAATTGTATACCAATAAAAGGAGGTACACATATTATGATTATTAATAAATATAAATGGTTGAATGAAAATTTGCCATTAATAATTAAAAAGAATAAATAAAATGATATTATTAAAGAAAATAGCATTAACTGTATTGATTGTCTTAGGAAGTTTGTTTTTTATATACGCAGTTAATGTAGATTCTGAGAAACAATCTGTAAAAAATTTTCCTATGAAAATTGATTTTGCAGGAGAAGTAGTTCCAACTTACCTTGCCGATGTGTATGAACGTTTAGATAGAGAATTAGTGACCAATACAAATTATCATACCAATACAACTTTGGTTTTAAAAAGAGCGAATAAAGTATTTCCTGTAATTGAGCCCATTTTAAAAAAGCACGGTATTCCTGATGATTTCAAATATTTGGCCGTAATAGAAAGTAGTTTAGTTAATGCTGTTTCTCCAGCAGGAGCAAGAGGTGTTTGGCAATTTATGCCAGCAACTGCAAAAGAAAAAGGTTTGGAAGTAACTGATGAAGTGGATGAACGTTATCATTTAGTAAAATCAACAGAAGCGGCTTGTGTGTATTTAAAAGATGCTAAAGATAAATTTGGAAGTTGGACATTAGCTGCTGCTTCATATAATGGTGGAATGAGCGGTGTGCAACGTCAATTAGATTCGCAAAACGTTACTTCTTACTACGATGTTTTGTTAACTGAAGAAACATCTCGTTATGTATTTAGAATTTTGGCTTTAAAGGAGATAATGACACATCCTGTTGAGTACGGATTTAAATTTTCTAAAGAAGAATTATATAATGAGGTGCAAGTAAAAACAATTGAAATAGATTCTTCTATTTCTGATTTTGCTTCATTTGCTCAAACTCAAGGAATAAATTATAAAATTTTAAAAATTCATAACCCTTGGTTAAGAGAAAAAAAATTAGATAATCCAAATAAGAAAAAATATATAATTGAAATACCAATTTCAGGTTATGCCAGAAAATAAAAAAATAAAAATGACATTACAAATAGTTCTATTGCTTATCCTTATTGGAGTTGTTGCAGGTTTATTAAGTGGTTTAGTTGGAGTAGGTGGAGGGGTAGTTATGGTTCCGCTATTAATCTTGTTTTTAGGCTTTAGTCAACATCAAGCACAAGGTACAAGTTTAGCTGTTTTGGTAGTTCCAGTTACAGCTATTGCTGTTTATAATTACTATAAAGAAGGTTATATCGATTGGAAGCACGCAGCAATAATTGCAGTATTTTTTGTTGTAGGGGGGTATTTTGGAAGTAAGCTAGCGATTAATCTAGATCAAAAAATGTTGAAGAAAATATTTGCAGTAATCTTATTAATAATTGGAGGTAGAATGCTTCTTACAAAATAATTATTTCTTTGCTAATTGATAGTTTGGTGATGAGTTTGAAATAATTAATTGTGTGATTTCGTTTTTGTAAGAATTATAATTATTTTTTAGAGAAGTTTTAAAGTCTATTTTATAAGTTGCTTTTAAACTTCTTTTTTTTATTGAAACAATATTTTTATTAGAATCTAAGAAATATGAAGTTGGAAAACCCAATGTGTTTTTTAATAATTTAATAGCTCTTAAGTCTTTATTATTTCTTTCATTCGCATAGCAAATTTCAATTTGAGAGTTGAATTTTTTTGAAACTTTCCTTACACTATTTTTAGTGTCCCAAAAAACAACTATAATTTTTATTTTGCCTTTATATTCATTAGCAAGCTTGTTTAAAGCAACAATTTCCCCTTTTTCAATTAAACACCAAGAAGCATAAGTGAAAATCATAACAGGTGTAGTTATCGATTCATTTAATTGGATTCTTTTTTTTCCAAATCTTTTAAAAGAAAAATCATCAAAATGTGTTCCTATTAGATTTTTATAAATTAGTGAATCTAATAACAGCTCAGCTTTTTTATAATCTTTTTCTAAATAAGCTAGATTACTCTTGGAAATATATTCTGTAATGTTTGTATTAATAGCATTGGAAAACTTTACAATGCTATCGTTAAATGAAAAGCTTTGTAATGAAAGTAAAAGTGACAGTATGAAGTAAAGTTTTCTCAATGCCTTAAATATTTAGTTAAAGCTATGAAAATTAAATACTTACAGTGCTGTTTTATCGATAATGAGTAAAGTAAAATCGTTCAATAAACAAAAAAAGCACCTATAAGGTGCTTTTTTATGCTGATAATGAAATACTTATATTTTTTTCATTTGATCTTTTAGCATTTTCATTTGATCTTTTAACATACCGTGTTTGTCTAATTTTTTTGCCTCAGCTAATAACTTAGTAGCTTCAATTTTTCTTCTTTTAGACATTGCGATTCCAGCCAGTTGTAACTTTGCTAAAGCCATGTCTTGATCCATAGATAAACCAAGTTCAACCGCTTTCTTGAAAAACTTTTCAGCTTGCGATAAATTGGTTTGAGAAACCATAATTCCGTTAAGGTAATTATAATAACCTTGTTGTTTTCTTATTAAAGCCGTTTCTGGATTAGATATTTTGTCTAACCATTTTTTTGCACCGTCCATGTCTTGCTTTCTTAACTTAAGAAAAGCAAGTAAAATCATTTCGTTTTTAAAGTATAATAAGATGAAAATTGAAGAAAATAATATAAGAAATATACCATTCCCTACACTTCTATCAACTATTTGATAAATACCTAAGGCAATTAATAAGCCCGCAATGATTAATTTAATATTTTTGTGAAACATAATTTGTTTTTTTAATGTGATGCAAAGGTAATAAAATCAATTAAAAATATTTTTAAAAAAGTACTTGCGAATGAAAAAAGACTTTGTATATTTGCACTCGGTTTTCAAAGGAAGGAAACTAAGAGTTATAAGAGATTTAAATATAGATTTTTAAAAATACAAGTGATGAGCAAAAGAACGTTTCAACCATCGAAAAGAAAAAGAAGAAATAAACACGGATTTATGGACAGAATGGATTCTCCAAATGGAAGAAAAGTTTTAGCTAGAAGAAGAGCTAAAGGAAGACATAAATTGACTGTTTCTTGTGAACCAAGACATAAAAAATAATGATTAGTTTTTAATCAAAATAAAGCCGTTACTTTTATTAGTAGCGGCTTTTTTTTAAACTTGTTTATAAAATTTAATAAGTTTCAGCTCTCAAAGTTTAAAATGTAAAACAAAGAGATTATTTTTGAGCATACAACTAAAACAACAACAACTACATATACAATGCCTAAAGACAATTCAATAAAATCGGTTTTAATTATAGGTTCTGGACCTATTGTAATTGGACAAGCATGCGAATTCGATTATGCTGGTTCGCAATCTGCTCGTTCTATTAGAGAAGAAGGAATTGAAGTAATTTTAATTAATTCAAATCCAGCAACCATAATGACAGACCCTTCAATGGCTGATCATGTTTATTTATTGCCATTAACTACAAAATCATTAATTCAAATATTAAAAGAACATCCACAAATTGATGCAGTTTTACCTACAATGGGTGGTCAAACAGCTTTAAACCTTTGTTTGGAAGCTGACGAAAAAGGAATTTGGGATGATTTTAATGTAAAAATGATTGGTGTTGATGTTAATGCCATTAATATTACCGAAAATAGGGATCAATTTAAAGAGCTTTTAGCGAAATTAGGCGTTGGAGCTGCACCTGCAAAAATTGCAAATTCATTTCTAAAAGGAAAAGAAATTGCACAAGAATTTGGTTTTCCATTAGTAATTCGTCCTTCATTTACACTTGGAGGAACTGGAGCAGCTTTTGTACATACTGCTGAAGAATTTGATGAAAAATTATCTTACGGTTTAGAAATGTCGCCAATTCATGAAGTACTTATTGATAAAGCACTTTTAGGTTGGAAAGAATATGAATTAGAATTACTTAGAGATAAAAACGATAACGTTGTAATTATTTGTACAATTGAAAATATGGATCCAATGGGTATTCATACTGGAGATAGTATAACGGTTGCACCAGCAATGACTTTATCTGATAAAACGTATCAAAAAATGCGTGATATGGCCATCTTGATGATGCGTGCTATTGGAAATTTTGCAGGAGGTTGTAACGTGCAGTTTGCCGTTTCACCAGATGAAAATGAAGATATCGTAGCTATTGAAATTAATCCTCGTGTATCGCGTTCATCGGCTTTAGCATCAAAGGCAACAGGTTATCCAATTGCAAAAATTGCTTCTAAATTAGCTTTAGGATATAACTTAGACGAATTGCAAAATCAAATTACAAAATCAACATCGGCTTTATTCGAACCAACTTTAGATTATGTAATTGTAAAAATACCACGTTGGAACTTTGATAAATTTGAAGGTGCTGATAGAACTTTAGGACTTCAAATGAAATCAGTAGGAGAAGTTATGGGAATTGGACGTTCGTTCCAAGAAGCGCTTCATAAAGCTACACAGTCTTTAGAAATTAAACGTAACGGTTTAGGAGCTGATGGAAAAGGATATAAAAACTACGATCAAATTATTGAAAAATTAACCAATGCAAGTTGGGATAGAGTTTTCGTAATTTACGATGCGATTGCAATGGGAATTCCATTGAGTCGTATTCATGAAATTACAAAAATTGACATGTGGTTCTTAAAGCAATATGAAGAATTATTTACTTTAGAAAAAGAAATTTCAAACTACAAAGTTGACACGCTTCCTAGAGAATTATTGTTAGAAGCAAAACAAAAAGGTTACGGTGACCGACAAATAGCTCACATGATGGGTTGTTTAGAAAGTCAAGTATATAAATTAAGAGAAGAGCAAAAAATAAATAGAGTTTATAAATTAGTTGATACTTGTGCGGCTGAATTTAAAGCTCAAACACCTTATTACTATTCTACTTTTGAAGCTGAAATACAAAAAGCTGATGGAATACGATACGTTCATAACGAAAGTATTGTAACCGATAAAAAGAAAGTAATTGTTCTTGGTTCTGGACCCAATAGAATTGGACAAGGAATTGAGTTTGATTACTCTTGTGTACACGGCGTTTTAGCGGCAAAAGAATGTGGTTACGAAACCATAATGATTAACTGTAATCCAGAAACGGTTTCTACCGATTTTGATACAGCGGATAAATTATATTTTGAGCCTGTTTTTTGGGAACATATTTACGACATCATTCGTCATGAAAAACCTGAAGGTGTAATTGTACAGCTAGGTGGACAAACTGCCTTGAAATTAGCGGAGAAACTTTCTAAATACGGAATAAAAATCCTTGGAACTTCGTTTGATGCTTTAGATTTAGCAGAAGATAGAGGACGTTTCTCGGATTTATTAACCGAATTGAATATTCCTTTTCCAAAATTTGGAATTGCAGAGAGTGCAGACGAAGCTTCGATTTTAGCCGATACTTTAGATTTTCCTTTATTAGTTAGACCTTCTTATGTGTTGGGTGGACAAGGAATGAAAATTGTAATCAACAAACAAGAACTAGAAGAACATGTAATTGATTTATTAAAATCGATTCCTGGAAATAAATTACTGTTAGATCATTATTTAGATGGTGCTATCGAAGCGGAAGCAGATGCAATTTGTGATGCAGATGGAAATGTGTACATCATAGGAATTATGGAGCATATTGAGCCTTGTGGAGTGCATTCTGGAGATAGTAATGCAACATTGCCTCCTTTTAACTTAGGAGAATTTGTAATGCAACAAATAAAAGAACACACGCATAAAATAGCAAGAGCGTTGAAAACTGTTGGATTAATCAATATTCAATTTGCCATTAAAGACGATACGGTGTATATCATTGAAGCCAATCCAAGAGCTTCTCGTACGGTTCCGTTTATTGCAAAAGCATACGGCGAACCTTATGTAAATTACGCTACAAAAGTAATGTTAGGTCATAATAAAGTAACTGATTTTACTTTTAACCCGCAGTTAAAAGGATATGCGATTAAGCAACCGGTTTTCTCTTTTAGTAAGTTTAAAAATGTAAATAAAGCGTTAGGACCGGAAATGAAATCAACTGGAGAAAGCATTTTATTTATTGATGATTTAAAAGACGACCAATTCTACGAATTGTACTCACGAAGAAAAATGTACTTAAGTAAGTAATAAATACATAAAAAAATCCCAATCGAAAGATTGGGATTTTTTTTAGGTTTCACAGCGTCCACAACAAACTGTCAAAAAGCATTTACTTTGTGTATTTAAAACCGCAATAGTTATTTTACTTTATGTTCAAATTTAAACGATTCTTTTCCGTTTGTTACAACAATTTCATAAATACCTTTTTTTAATCCTAGATTACAGTTTTCTTTTTTATTTAAAACTTCTATTATGTCAATAGGAACAGCTAGATTTATATCTTCTCCTTTCATATAAGCCAAAACCATAACCGGAAATTCCAATTGAATGTCGTTTAATGTAATGGAAACTTTTTTATTACCATTTTCAAATAACCAGTTAGGTCGATTATCTACAAAGTTTGTGCTTGGATGAAAAACGGCAATATCTGTCCATGCATCTTTACGTTCATATTTAAAGGGGTTGTATTTATTATCAATAATAATTGTTGGTTCTTTGACATCTAATGCTTTTAAAAGTGGATGATTAAATTTATAGTTACTTTTTTCACTATACATTACTTGATTAATAGTTAAGGGATTTATTCCAGTATATTCCGTTAATCTTCCCGCCATAGCTTTTTCCCAAGATTGATGAGTTCCCTCTAAGGCATGGTCAAATCCACAATGAATTAAAAACTTTTCATTTGGCTTAGAATCAATTGCTCGCTGAATGTTTTTTGCTTGTTCTATCTCTCTTTTTTTTCCATTTCCTTCTGTAAAATTCTCATAGGCAAATAAATTATATCCTATTTCTAAGGCGTCTCTAACTAAATTTCCAAACTGTGGATCTTTAATGTAATGCCCTGTTGTAAGAATTGGATATTTTCGATTCTTGAGTATTGAATCTAAATACTCTCCATTTCCTAGTGCTTCTAACCCTAAATTAGTGTACCCGTTATTGTAAAGTTTTTGAAGAAGCGATTTTGTAAATACTCTATGATACGAATTGTGATGTGCTTCGTTTATTATGATTACTTGATTTTTTTTAGCTTGTTCAATGATGTAATCAGATGCATTAACTTTTGTATATGTTTGATTTATTGAATCTACTTGACTTTTAGAATATTCTTTTTCACCTGCTCTCATTGCAAGGTCCCAATGAATTAAAGCATTTTTGTAATCGCCTTTGGTGGCGTATTCGGCAGCTGAAATTTGATATTTCCAAGGAACAGTATCTGTAGAAACCTTGTTTTCTATTTCAGAAGAAAATTTGTATTCTGTTTTAAAATCAATTTTTTCAATTTTATTTTTTGATGCTTTACAGGAGTTTAATAAAAGTAAAATGGATAATATGTAAAATGTTTGTTTCATAAATATTTTTAACGGTTTGCCAGTTTTGTAAAAGGTTGGTGCTTTTTTTGTTATAATGTTATTGTATATGATTAATTTTACTAAAGGTAGCAAATTGCATTATTTTAATTCTAATAATGATTCACTAATAGGAAACTTAATATTAGATAATTTAATTATTTCTTCTATGTTTTTCTTAGTCCAATCATTAGATTTAGGATGAAGAACAATTTCAAAATCAAAGCTTTGAAAGTCAAACAACTTAAGTTCTATTCCTGGATAATTCCACATATTATTATGTGCTTTTTCAATATTTTTTCTGTGAATATTTGATTTATAAGCTATTGGCGGAATTTCTCTTTCTTGTTCTCTAATTATTATTCTAAATTCATTTTCGTACTTAAAACTTATGTCTTTAGTAAAAACAGAATCAAAATCTTCTATTTTTTTTAAATTAGGATTTTGGAAATCAATATAATTAATCGGACTACAAATAATTTCTCTAGATTCACTATAACCATTTAGGCCTTTTTCAATTAAATTTTTTTTAAAATTTGAATAATTAATTTTTATAGCTAAACTGTTTGGTCTACTGTATAAATTCCACATAGCTACAGATTCAGAATTGTTTTCACTAATTACCCAACAATTGGCAAAATTCCTTTTCTGTATTTTAATAAGTTCATCATCAATTTTATTCATTTCACTACCCAAATTTTCTACAGACATATAAGTCTTAATTTTATCAAAAATAGGAAGATTATCTAGTTGCTTTTTTAAATTTTTATAAAGTATATGGTTGAATGTTATTCCCTCATTTTGATCTTCAAACTTGTCTAGTCTTGTAAAATAGAAAGATTTATTAAAAATAAAAGACAGGAATTTATGAATATCCATATACCTCCATAAATACGCATCTTCATTAATTTTCTGGTCGTTAATGAATTTTATATTAATTTTTTCCTTTTCAATCATTTTCAGAGTTCATTTTTTAGTTTTTTGTCATCTCGTTTATACACTCAATGATAAACATTTTTAATTGACCTATCTGTAAATATAGAAAAATGTACGATTAGTTTTAGGTTATTGATATTTTTCTATTAACAATTTACCACCAAACAATAAAGAAAGATAAAAAAGTATTGTTCTGTTTTTGCCAACATAACACTGCTTGTTTTTCTTCCATACTTGTGCTAATTTGTTTTTCTATTTCGCTGAAATCTAACCAATTTTTATTTTCAGCAGGTTCCATTCCCCATTCTTTTTTGGTAGGAATATAATAGGTTTTGTCGGGGTTATCTAACTGCATAAAAGTTTTAAAGTTTAGATAATATCCTTTTATAGCTTTTTGATAAGTTGGGTTAAAATTGGCTTTGTATTCGTAAGGAATATATAAAGAAACCAACAAACATAAGGCTTGAGAAATTTTGTTAATCTCAACGGTATTTACTGTTGTTTTTGTGCAAGTATGGTAGAGTAGTGGAAATTGTTTCGTTTTTAATTTGTCTAACTTCTCTTTTAAGGAGTCATTTCGGTTTGGACCTATCCAATTGTTTATTGTTTCTGAGGAAATACTTGGGTCAAATAGATAAAATTTATACGCTAACTCTACATGAAGTATTTGCTTTGTGTTCTTTTTTTGCAAGATAAAATCGATTTCACCAATGGTTTTATCTTCTTCAAGTATTTGAATGTTTTCATATAAAACTTCGTAATTGGTAGAAGATTTTATGAGTTCCGAAACAATCTTTTCTGCTAAATGTCCTAATCTAACATTGGTTGGTAATTGAAAATCTATTTCGTTTGTAAGGTGTAATTCGGCTAAATCAAAAGTTGGTAAACCTGTAATAGAAGAATCTAAGTTATTCGTTATTAATATAGATGCTATTCTTGATTTACTATTCATTTTAGTCTGTTTTCTTCAACACTTTTTCAAATGCTTTTCTTGGACTTCCTCTAAAATATACTTCACCACAATAAGTGTAACCCGCTTTTTCAAAAATAGAAATCATTGCTAAATTGTCGAAATTCGTATCCGCTTTTATGCTGTATGTTTTTTTGGAAAGCGCATAATCTTCAATGCAATTGAACATTACTTTGGCAAATCCTTTTCCTAAATGTGTTGTTGCAATAGCCACTCTATGAAAAACGACAAAATCATCGTTTGTAAGCCATTTTCCTTCAATGTTGTCGTATTCGGGTTCGTCGTTAATTAAAATGGCGCAATAGCCAATTACAACATTATTTTCAGTTAATACAAGACCAGTTTCTTTACTAATATCGTTTTTTAAAACATCAGGATTTGGGTAACCGTCTTGCCATTGATTGCTTCCGTCTTCTTTTCTTCGTTGAATGGCGTCTTGTATAATGTTCCAAATTTCAGGAAGTTCGGTGATTTTAGCTTTTCTGAAGTTTAATTTCATTTTTTAGTTATTAAATGAAGATAGTTTATTTCTTTTAAAAACAAATTATCGGATTTAAATAATTTGCTTTTAAAAGAATTATTGACTTAGTTTTTGATTTATTTTGCATAAGCACCAGAAGAGTATGTTAACTCATAACTGTGTGTGTAAACTTCAAATACAATACCGAATGGATCTTCTACATAGCACATTTGGTAAGGTTTATCATTTGGATAATAAGAGCGAATTGGCATGCGTTGTTTCCCACCAGCCGCTACAATTTTAGCAACCAATTCTTCAATATTTGGATCTTGAATGCAAAAATGAAACAAACCTGTATTGAAAGGATTGAATGCAGGAGCTTCTTTTACACCGTGAGGAAAACAAAATAGTTCTACTCCAATTCCATCTGAAGTAGATAGATGGGCAATTTCAAAAGTTTCCCATTCATTGCCAAAAACATCAATACACATTTGACCAATGGCAGTTTCAGCTTCTTTTTTAATTGTTGAGGGTTCCATAATTACATACCAACCCATTACTTCTGAGTAAAATTTTACAGCTTCTTTAATATTAGGTACGGTCAACCCAATATGAGAAAATGATTTTGGATACTGATTTTTCATAATTTCTATTTTTAATACTACAAAATTAGATTATATTTGTATTATAAGCAATAACTAACTAAATAGTAGTATAGTTACTTAAAAGAGTAAAATATTGATTATTAATAAATTAAATTTTAAATTTTGATAAAAGAAATGAATTGTCCATTGAATTATACAATGAATTTAATAGGAACAAAATGGAAACCTTTGGTTTTATTTCATTTACTAGATGGTGCTTTGCGTTCTGGAATATTGCAAAAGCAAATTCCTGAAATTTCCAATAAAATGTTTACTCAAACAGTAAGAGAATTAGAAAAAGAGGGTTTAATATCTAGAAAAGTTTACCCGGTTGTTCCACCTAGAGTTGAATATAAATTAAGCGAAAGAGGAAAATCTCTAGAAAATATTTTAAGGAGTTTAGATGCTTGGGGAAAAGAAGATATTAAACATACGATATAATATTTTTTATTAACGTACTTCATTTTATAGTTAAGTACGTTAATAAAAAATAACTCATTTTTATAGGGCAATTTCAATAATTGTTTTTTTTTAGGAGAATGTCTTTTTTTTCTAGTAATTGATCCTATTGGAAATCGTTATAGTCATTTATATATTGGTCAAATTTCTAATAGGTTTCATTTTTTACTATACTTTAGTTCTAAAATTCTTAAGCTAATTTTGAGAATCAATGCCTATAATGTTATTTTTAAAAATGAATGAAAATATGGTTAGTTAGTTTTTTTATAAATACTCATGTTTTCATCATAAATAGGACTTTCAATTGCTAAAAAGTCTAAAACACTGTGAAAAATATTATGTTGAGATAGTATTCCATTTTGTTTAAGTTGTCTTGAGTTATCAGAATTCCATACGATAAAAGGAATGTCTAATTGCTCTTTTGGCGCCATACTTGCAGGTATTCCATGCATATATAAGTTGTTTTCGCCTAAAGATTCGCCATGATCTGAAATATAAATCATAGAAGAATTATATTCTTTTAATTCTTTTAAATTGCCAATTAAATTGGCTAAAATATAGTCGGTATAAACAATAGTATTGTCATACGCATTTATTAACTCATTTTGTGAGCAATTTGCTAATTCAACACTTTTACATACTGGAGTGAATTTGTTAAATTCAGGCGGATATTTTTTATAATAAGTTGGTCCGTGACTAGTACTTGTGTGTAAAACAACCAGAATTTTATTTTTTTTACTTGCTAATATTTGTTCTTTTAAGCCGTTAAGTAAAATTTCATCATAATCGCACCTGTCAGTGTTACAAAGTTTCTTTAAGTCTTTTTTGTTTTGAAAATTTTCAATTTTAACCGTAGGTTCCCCCCAATTTGTAGTTCTCCAAATTACTTCTACATCATTCCTAAATAAATAATTAGGTAAAATTTCAAATAACTTACCTGTATTTTTATATTCTAAAATACACTTTACACCTGCAGTTGTATATGTTGCACAAGACTCTGCTTTATAGCTATGGACATTATTTATTTGTGAAAGTAGTGGATTGGTATTTTTTTCATATCCGTATAAAGAAAAATTTTCGCTTCTAGCTGATTCTCCGATAACAATTACAGCTATAGACTTTTTATTGTCTTTTAGAGTTGCATTTGGTAGCAAAATTTGAGCTTTATTCTTTTTGTATTTTGAATTATAAAAACTTGTTGTATTTACTACATATGACCATGGCATTGCCAAGCCACCTAAAGATTTTGAGTTTTTATCTATCCATAACCAATTTGGAGAATTTGCATAAGCAAGAGATAATAGACAAAATAAAGTTAAAAATGCGTGTGTTAAAAAGCTTTTAACTTTTACTTTCTCGGTTTTAATTTTAAAAAGTAATATACTTGGAATTATCCCTAATAAAATAATATAAACTATTAAAGTAAAAGAAAAGAAACTGCTAGATTCTTCAAAATTTGTGTTTACAACATTACCAATCATTGTTTTGTCTATTATAACACCATATGTGTTAACAAAATACAAAGCAATTGCATTGATGTTAAAAAAGAGGACTAAAATCCATTTTCCAACATTACGAAGTAAATATAAACCTATATAAAACACAAGGGCATTTAAAAATATTGCCAAAACTGTTAAACTAACAAGAAGTACAATGCCATTTAAACTTTTGAGATCTATATTATTACAAACAAATTTATAAAAAGGTAAGTGGTATAAAACTAAATTGATAATACTAATTAATAGTGCAAAGTAACTTAGTTTATTTATTTTTTTTAACATAAAAACGAATCATTAAATATAGTGTTATAACTAAAGAAGTTAAAGAAATGTAGAAAATAGGTAAATTGATCTCTGTTATTTTTTTTATAATAACTCCTCCAGTTATTACTAAAGCCAACATAAAAATTGGAAGTTTGTTTTTGTCGTTAATCCAATTAAATAGTTTAAAACGATTACTAATTGTAATACCTATAATAGAAATTATAAAACCAATTGTACTTCCAATTATAACATCTAAAGGATAGTGCGCGCCAACACCAACTCTAGAAAAAACAATAATTAAACCAGCTGAAATAATAAAAAAGGACCAAATAATTTTATAACCAATTTTCTTAGGCATAAATGCAAAAAGTAATGTAGTGATAACTATAAATGCACAAATAGAATGTCCTGAAGGTAAAGATGTTTTTCCTGAAAGTGTTTTTCCAATTATTGTAAAGCTATCGTGGTCAAACATTGCAGCAGGTCTTGGTACTGCAAATATTTTTTTTAACAAAGCAGAAACAATTAATGAAAAAAATGAAGATGTTAATAAGGCTTCCCATAGCTTTGGTGCATAAATGATAAAAATAGCCAAAAGCGGATAAAATAGCATTGCATCACCTAATTGGGTAAGGTTAAATTGTAAATTTGGAAATTGAGATAATTTATTGTTTAAATAAAAGAATAAATCTTTTTGAACATAAACATAGTGGTCAATAAAGCTAGAACCATCATTGTTTATAATAAAATATAAAATCATTATAATTAAAAGTAAAAATGGTGGGATTAATAACCATAATTTTATATTATTAAAATTATTAATTACTTTATTGTTTAACGTAGTTCTGTATAACATTCGAGGTTAATTATCTCATTAAATTTTATTGTTTTTTATAAATACTTCTTGTTTTTAATGATAAAAAAACAATAAAATTTGAAATATTTATATCATTCTTTCTGAAAATAATAATTCATAAGAGAAACAAGACAAATATAAATATTTTTTTGAGTTTTAAATATAAAAGAACTAACAGTATTGTTTATTTTAGTTTTTACTTAGTTAGAATTCTAATAAATATTATTTTAAGCTCACAATTACATTGTAGTTTTTTAGCTGGTCAATTGCTTCTTTTGATTGATGATCAAAATTGTTTTCTAATTCTTTATATCTTTTTTTATGGTTTATTTTTCGAACGCAATCATAAAAACGGCGTACTTCTTCATAAGAAGTAAGTTCTAGTTTTGGGACATTTACTTTATTACCACTATCATCTTTGGCAACCATTGTAAAATAACTAGAGTTACAATGTTTTATTTTTCCAGTTTGAATATTTTCAGAAATTACTCTAATTCCAACAACCATTGAGCTATTACCTACATAATTAACGGAAGCTTTCAAAGTAACTAATTCTCCAATTTCAACCGGGTTTAAAAAGTCTACTGTATCTACAGAAGCTGTTACACAATAAGAACCAGAATATTTTGAAGCAGCCGCAAATGCAATTTGATCCATTAATTGTAACAAATATCCACCATGAATTTTTCCACTGAAATTAGAGTGCGAAGGCAGCATTAATTCTGTTAAAGTAATTTTTGATGCTGAAACAGTATTCGATTTTTTTAAAATCATTATTCTCTAAAATAAGGTGAAGACTCTTTTTCTACTTTTGTAATAAAATAGCGTGTATCGCCCCACCAAAAAAATGTTCTATAGCGCTCTACATATTCCACTTTAACAAAATTACCTTGTAGTTTTTTTAAACTGTCAATAACAGTTGGATGGTTATCCATTACCGAAAATTGAAAAACTTGTGCGCCCGATATTCCTTGGCTTATTTCGCCTTCCCAAGTTTTAATAACATAACCTTTTTTACTAATCTTTATTAATTCTCCGCTTCTTACTCCTTCGCTATACGGAACATAATATACAAAAGTGAAATATAATGTAGTAACCAAAGTTGCTAATAAAATTACATAAAGGAAAAACTTTTTCACAGGATGCATTTTCTTTTTTTCTTTTTGTTCTTTCAATTCGTTAATTTTAGTTGCTGTCGGATTCATTTTCTATAGCTCTTTTAATTATGTTTTCAGGTAAAGCTTTCTTTGCTTTTGCCCCCATTTTTTTTAATTTTTCTACTCTATTCACTAAATTTCCAGATCCATCAACTAATTTGTTCATGGCGTTTCCATATTCAACTTTGGCTTCGTCCATTTTTTTGCCAATTTTAATCAAATCAGAAACAAAACCTTCAAATTTATCATATAATGCTCCAGCTTGTCGTGCAATCTCAATGGCATTTTCTTGTTGCTTTTGGTTTGTCCACATACTGTCAATAGTTCGTAAAGTAGCCAAAAGAGTAGAAGGTGTAACAATCACAATGTTCTTTTCAAAAGCTTTGTTGTACAATGTGTTGTCTTCATTTAAAGCCAAAGCAAATGCAGGTTCAATAGGAATGAAAAGCAAAACAAAATCAGGACTTTCCATTTCGTAAATGTCTTGATAGTTTTTATCGCTCAATTGGTCAACATGTCTCTTTACCGAATTTACATGTTCTTTTAAGAAAGTTGCTTTTAACTCGTCATCTTCTTCGTTTACAAATCGTTCATAAGCTGTTAAGGAAACTTTAGAATCGACCACCATTTTCTTTCCATCCGGAAGATTAATAATCACATCCGGAAGAATTCTTGAACCTTCTTCGTTGGTAAAACTTTGCTGCACTTCATATTCACGCCCTTTCTCTAAACCTGATTTTTCTAAAACACGCTCTAAAACTAATTCGCCCCAATTTCCTTGCATTTTACTATCGCCTTTTAAAGCTTTTGTAAGGTTTATAGTTTCCTTGCTCATTTGTTCGTTCATTTCGCGTAAACCAAGTATTTGTTGGCGCAACGCAGCATGATAATCGATACTTTCTTTATGGGTATCGTCTACTTTTTTCTCAAATAACTGAATTTTCTCTTGAAGCGGATTCAAGATATTTTTCATGTTCTCTTTGTTTTGTTCGGTAAACTTATTCGTTTTTTCTTCCAGAATTTTATTGGCTAAATTTTCAAATTCTTTGGTAAACTTTTCTTGTAGTTGTTCTACTTCTTGTTTTTGTTCTTTATTACGTTCTAATAAATTGTCAAAATCATTTTCTTTTTTTGCCAAATGAATTGCAAAAGCTTCTTTTTCTTTTTGAACAGAATCTTTCTCTAAATTCAATTGAGCTATTACTTTTTCTAACTGGTTTTTATCCGATTGGAATTGGATTTTCAATTGTTCTATTTGACCTAATAAACCATTTACGCGTTCTTCTAAACCTGATTTTTGTGATTGTGATTCTGCTTTGGAAAGCATTTTACCAATGAAAAAACCAATTGCTAATGCTAAAATGAAAACGGCGATTATTAAAAGTGTTTGCGACATATAAAAATATTAGAATTGTAAAATTACATAATAAAATCAATTTAGGAATTGTTATCTGCATAAAATGAAAAATGTATTTTTGTAAAAATTTAAAGCTTCATGCACCATCATTTTTTATTACATAAGCCACATAGTTATTTAAGTCAGTTTGTTCGCGAACAAAAACGAAAGAAACGATTGTTAGGCGAATTATATCCGTTTCCGGAAGGAACTATGGCTATTGGTCGTTTAGATGAAGATTCAGAAGGTTTATTATTGCTAACAACTGATGGAAAGATAAGCGAACAAGTAAGAAGGAAAACCGTTGAAAAAGAGTATTACGCTCAAGTAGACGGAATTATCACTGAAGAAGCAGTTGCTCAATTAGAAAACGGAGTAGAAATAGGAATAAACGGAACAAAATATTTAACCAAAGATTGCAGTTCTAAATTAATTCCAGAATTACCAGATTATATTGGAGCTGGAAGAAGAATAAGAGATGAACGTCACGGACCTACTAGTTGGGTTTCTATAACGTTAACCGAAGGAAAATTTCGTCAAGTTCGAAAAATGACTGCTGCTGTTGGATTTCCTACGTTACGATTAATAAGAATTAGAATTGGAAACGTTACTTTAGAAGGTTTAAATACTGGTGAAGTTAAGGAAGTAGATATGTTTGATATTAATTTTGAAAAGTAATAAATAAAATGCTGAATATAGTTTTAATAGAGCCAGAAATTCCTAATAATACTGGAAACATTGGTCGACTTTGTGTAGGAACAGAAAGCAGGCTACATTTAATTCATCCGTTTGGGTTTGAAATTACTGATAAAAACCTAAAACGATCTGGATTAGATTATTGGGTGTATTTAGATTGGAAAGAATATCAATCTGTTGCCGAATGGAAAGCTCAAATTCCAGATTTATCTCGAGTTTTCTTAATGAGTTCACACGCGGATAAAAACTATTTAGAACAAGAATTTCAAGATGGTGATTGGTTGGTTTTTGGTAAAGAAAGTAAAGGTTTAAGTGAAGAAGTATTAGACCAATTTTCAAATCATTTAACGATTCCAATTTCAGAACATGTTAGAAGCTATAATTTAGCGAACTCTGTTGCATTTGTAATTGGAGAAGCAAAAAGGCAAATTGGTTTAAAAAAATAAGTCCCGCAATGCGAGACTTTATTTTATTTGAACAATTCTAATAAGAAACTTTTCATGGCTTCCCAACTTCTTTTATCCGCTTTTTCATTATAAGCAGCGCCTTTACTGTTATCAGTATTTAAGTTTTTATGTGTAAAAGCATGAACTGCGTTTGCGTAGTAATTCATTTGCCAGTCGGCTTTTGCAGTTCTCATTTCATCCTGAAAAGCACTTATCTCTTTTTGTGAAACATAAGGATCATCAGCTCCATGTAATACCAAAACTTTGGCAGCAATAGGAGTTGTAATTCTCATTTTATCTTTCCCTAAACCGCCGTGAAAAGACACAACACCTTTTACGTTTAAATTTCCCCTAGCCGCTTCAATTGCACCAGTTCCTCCAAAACAATAACCGATTACTGCAATTTCGTTTACATTTGCGCCTTGTTTTACCAATTGATCAATGGCTAACTGAATTCTTTTTTGATATTCCTCAGGATTATTTTTAAAGTAACCTGATAGTTTTGCAGCTTCTTCAGTATTTTTGGGGTTATTTATAGAACCATAAATATCTGCTACAAAAGCATGATACCCTAGCTTTGATAGTGCTTCAGCTGATTCTTTTGAATGATCATCAATTCCCATCCAAGCGGGTAAAACGATTACACCAATATTTTTAGGATTTGCCTTTTCAGCTTTGATAAAGAATCCTTCTAGTTTATCTTTTCCATCTAAATAGGAAACACTTTTAATTTGAGAGTAGCCAACAATTGTTGAAAAAAGGAGTATGATTATATTGAATTTCATGTGATTTTTATTTCAGTAAATTTAAGTATAAAAAATACAATTAGAACTAAACAAACCTTAAAGTTATACTACTTTAAATTTTCCGATTGTTTTATCAAACACAATACTTTCATTTTTAAACAACTCGTTGAAAGTATCGTTTGTAATTAAATTGCAAGGTTGGTCTTGAACTAGTTTATTTTTAGTTAAGACAATCATTTCATCACTTAACTGTATTGCTAAATCAATATCATGTGTAGAATAAAGAATGGTTTTGCCTGTTTCGTGTGTTAGTTTTTGTAAAAGTTTAATTAGAGAAACTTTGTGAACCAAATCTAAATGTGTTGTAGGTTCGTCCAATATAATCAAAGCAGTATCTTGGGCAAGTGCTCGAGCAATTAACGTTTTTTGCAATTGACCGTCGCTAATTTCGTAATGCTTTTTGAATTTAAATTCTTCAATCCCAGTTAAAGAAATAGCTTCCTCAACTTTCAATTTATCTTCTTCAGAAAGTTTTCCAAGCCAATTGGTATAGGGTTGCCTTCCTAAAGCTACAATTTCATAAACCGTTAAATTGCTTGGCGGTAAAGATTCGGTTAAAACTATACTTAACTCTTGTGCTAAATCTTTAGGTAAATAGGATTTTATATTTTTGTCATTTAGAAAAACATTTCCATTCAGTGTTGGAATAATTCCAGAAATGGTTTTTAAAAGTGTCGATTTTCCGATGCCATTAGCCCCAACTAAAGCTACTAATTTCCCTTTTTGCAATTGAATATAACAATTTTGGATTATAGTATTGGTTTCGGATTTTGTTTTGTATCCAATTGAAAGATTTTCGGTATGTAAAACGTTTTGATTCATTTTTTTCTTTACCACATAGGTACATAGATTATTCTCAATATAAGTTATTTATAAGAAACTTTGTTTTAAACATAGTTTATTTTAAGTATTTAAAATATTCATTTACATATGTTTTTTGACCTTCTTTAAAAATGTTTTTACAATTAAAATTAATGATAATTCCTTTTGGAGCTTTTAAAAGTTTCATATATGTCAGTAATTGTGCATCATGCATTGGATGAATTTCACTAACCGATTTTAATTCAACAACTAAACAATTTTCAATAAATAAATCACATCTAAAATCAGTTTCTAAATCTTTTCCTTTGTATATAATGGGTAATTTTAATTCTGATTGATAATTAATATTCTTTGATTTTAATTCCTCAATTAAGCATTGGTGATAAATACTTTCAAGTAAACCAGCGCCTAAATGCTTGTGAACTTCAATTGCACAACCAATTACTTCATAAGTTAACTCATTTATTTGCTTTTGTGTATTCATTTAAATTTCTATGTTAAATCAAAGATTCTCTATTTACTATTTTTTTAAAAATTTTCTATGTGCCTATGTGGTAAAAGATTAACTGAAATTTCTCTTTCGAACCAATAGCCAAATAACAATTGGTGCACCAATAATAGACGTTACAGCATTTATAGGTAAGGTAATATCATAACCAGGACATTGCGCAATAATATCACAGAAAAGTAAAATAATTGCTCCAATTAATATCGTACTCCAAAATAATACAAAATGATTACTGGTTTGGAATAGTAGTTTTGCAATATGCGGAACTGCTAATCCAATAAAAGCAATAGGCCCAACAAAAGCGGTGATGCTTCCTGCTAAAATACTAGTTGCAAATATGATAATATATCGTGTTTTTTTGAAGTTAACGCCTAAACTTTTTGCGTATTTTTCACCTAATAAAAGTGCATCTAAAGGTTTAATGACTAAAAAGCTTAAGATGATTCCAATAAATGTAATGATAAAAAGTAAAGAAACTTCATTCCAACTTAAGTTGGCTAAACTTCCTAATGACCAAAAGGTAAATTTTTGTAATTGTTCGGCAGTTGAAAAATAAGATAAAACGGAAACAACTGCACTTGTTAAGCTTCCAAACATTAATCCTACAATAAGAATAGCCATTGTGTCTTTCAATTTTTGAGAAACTGTTAAAACTGCAATTAATACTAATGCACTTCCTAATGCTGAAGCTAAAACAATTCCATAACTTGATAAGAATAGATTTGCTAAAAATGAGGGTAAAAACCCAGCTCCAAGAATCACAAATGCAACACCTAAACTTGCTCCTGAACTCAGTCCTAAAACATATGGACCGGCAAGTGGATTTCTAAATAAAGTTTGCATTAACAAACCACTTATAGATAATGCCATTCCAACGAGAACTGCAGTAAAAGCTTTTGGGAGTCTAAAATTCCAAAGTATAATTTCCCAACTATCCTTTTGCATAGTATTTCCTAAAAAGCTATTGATAATTTCTTTTACAGGAATAGAAACCGAACCCAAACTAATGTTCGTAAAAAACAGGACTACTAATACAATGATCAGAAGAATGAATAGAAAAGTATGTTTTTTTGTTTGTGGCATGCTTAAGTATTCTTCAAAAGTAGTTTATTTTAATTTTTCAAAAAAATACAATTCATAATCGGGTAAAACTTCTGGATGTAAAATTTTGACAATGTCTTTTAAAACTAAATCAGGTCGGTTAGGAGCTAATTCATAAAAAATAACTCCACCTGTTTTTCCTTTTTTTGAGCTAGAAGTATATATGTTTTTATTTTGTACCGCTTTAAAATACTTATAGTTTGCATTTGTTTTAAGAATTTCATCTAAACTTGTAAATTGCCCTGGATTAATCCAAAAATCCGCATCTTTAGCTTTGTCTAAAACAGTTTCAAACGATAAAGCTAAACTTCCAGTTCCATTAGAATCTTTCCATAAATAGTTTCCGTTAGCTTCTTTTAAAAATAAAGCAGCCCAACTATCGCCTTGAGGTAGATACCATTGATCTTCATAAATTGAACCTGCCATAATTGTAGGCTGATTTTTGATGTTTTTTACTAGTGATAATGCTTCATTATAACTTTTTTCAATTTCAGAAAAAATAATATTTGCTTCTTCATTTTTATCATATAAAGCACCAAAAAACTTAATCCATTCTGCTTTTCCTAGTGGTGTTTTCTCAGTCCAATCGGCATTAAAAATGATTTTTTGTCCGTTTTTTTCTAAATTTTTATAGGTTTTTAAGTCTCCATCCACGCTAAAACCCACAATTACATCTGGGTTTAAATCCAATATTAATTCGGTATTTAAACTTTGGTTACTACCAATTTCACGAATAGTTCCATTGTCAATTAAAGCTCTTGTTTTTTCAGAAGAAACATAATGCGTAGAAGGAAATCCAACAATTGTATTTTCGCTTTGAAGCATTTCAATTGATGGAATATGAGTAGTTGAGGTAACAATTATTTTTTTTACAGGAATTTGAATCTTAGGATACGAATTTAAGCTATCAGGAAGTTGAGCGTTTTCTTTGTGCAAAACATATGTGTAAACCTCTTTTGCTTCGGGATAAGCATTTTTTACTTTTAAAATGGAAAAATGATCATATTCTACAATAGAAAAACCTTCAGCATGTTGCACTAAATTAATTTCAGAAGTAATTTCTTTATTGGTTTTTGAAGCTTCTTTACATTGAATAAAAAGGCTTAATGTAAAAACAAAAAATAGAACTCGAGTAATAAAATGCATGGATTTTTTTTACAAAAGTATAGTTTTGTTTTAATATTTCATTGATTTGTAACAAATGATGCATAATGTATTTGAACGTTTTTTTAAATTTGAAATAAAAAAATGAGAGGAAATTCAAATACTTTTATATATATAATAGCTGGAATAATTTTATTGCATTTTATTGTTGGGTTTGTATGGCTTATTTATAAAATGAATAAAAAGAAATAAATTTTATTGATCTGTTAAGCTAAAAATAATTGGAATAGCATAGCTTACAACAACTGTTTTTCCTCTATGTTCTCCGGGAATAAATTGTGGTAATTTATTAATAACTCTTAAAGCTTCTGCTTCAAAATCGGCTGAATATTCTTTATTAGTAGCAGTAATTCTGTTTCTTATATTACTAATATTTCCTTCTTTTGTTATTTCAAAAAGAACTATTGCTCTTGCTGTAATTTTATTTTTTTTTGCTTCTTTTGGATACTTTAAGTGCTTTTTAATATGTTTTTGAAACTCTTCATTGAAACATGCTTTGTTTTCAGTTTCATTAGTGAATTTACAATCTGGAAAAGAAGGTGTTTTTTCTAAAATAGCATAAGGCAAAACAAGATCTTCCTCTATTTTACCTACTCTTATTTCAGAAACGTCATCAACCCTAACAGGAGGTAAATCTTCTCTGTCAAGTCGTGGTTCGCTTATAATTTGTGAAAAGCTATTTAAAGCGAATAAAATTGTGAAAATTGTAAATATCTTTTTCATATCTAAAAATATATAATTTCAAATTTATAATTAAAAATTGGTATCAACTAAAATAAATGTACTTTTGCACTCGAATTTTGGTTGTTGTTTCTGATTTTTTCAAAACAACATTAAAAGGGAATTTGGTGTAAAACCAAAGCTGTACCCGCAACTGTAAGCTAATAAGCTTGTTGTTATCTACAAAACCATTGTTTGTTAAGGCAAATGAGAAGGTAAACAACAAGACGCAAGCCAGGAGACCTGCCACATTCACTGAGTAACAAACTTTCGGGAAAAAAGGTTTGAGTATGGGATAATTCTATGCTTTTCTTCCAAATTTTATTAAAATTATTTACAAACAAAATGAACACTAAGTTTATTAAATTAAGTGTATGTACTGTGCTTTTTGCCACAATTTCGTATGCACAAGAACAAGATTCTTTAAAAATTAATCAGTTAAATGAAGTTGTAGTTTCCGACACAAAATTTGCACAAAGCAAAGAAAAATCGGGAAAAATTATTGAAAAAATCACAGCTGAAGATTTAGCTAAAAGGCCAGGACAATCGGTTGCAACTGTTTTAAGTCAGGTTGCTGGTGTTGAAATTAACGGAAATCAATCGGCAAATAGTAAAAACCAAGGAATTTATATTAGAGGAGGAAGAAACCGTCAAGTAGCCATTTATATTGATGGAGTTCCTGTAAATGATGCTTCTAATATTAATTCGGAATACGATTTACGTTTGTTAAACGTAGATATGATTGAAAGTATAGAAATTTTAAAAGGTGCGTCAAGTACTTTGTATGGTTCAGGTGCCGCAACAGGAGTAATTAATATTACTTTGAAAAAATCAAGTAATTCAAAACTTTCAGGAAATGCTTTTTTTGCTTTAGGAACACAAAATACTTCAGAAGATTCTAAAACAAAACCTCAAGATTTTAACCAAGGTTTTTCGGTAAACGGAACCTTAGGGAAAGTTACGTATTTAACTTCGTTAAGTAGTACTGAAACAAAAGGTTTTTCGGAAGCTTTTGGTGAGAATTATGAAGAAGATACATTTTCGAGAGTTAATGTTTTACAAAAAATTGGTTTCAAAGCAACTGATAAATTGTCATTTGATTTTTTTGGGAATTATGATAAAATAAACAATACTTTTGATACTTCTTATGCTGGTTCAACTGTAAGTAATGATGATGTTTATAATAATGGAAATAGCGAACAATTTAGAATTGGTTTTTCTCCTAAATACAAATACAATAAAGGAGAATTGGTTTTAAATGCTTCAGCTGCAACTATTGATAGAGAGATTAATTTATTTAGTTCATGGACAAATACTGTTGATAATTATAGTTATTCATCAAGAAGTATAAATGCTGATTTATTTAATAAATATACTTTTTCAAGTCAGTTTTTTGCAATTATCGGAGTGCAAACTCAATATTTCGATATGACTCAAGTAGATGCTTATACAAATATTGAAAGAGAAGGAGCTAAGTTTAACATTATTGATCCTTATGTAACGGTTGTTTATAATTCAAACTTTGGATTAAATGTTAATGCTGGTTTAAGATTAAATATTCATAGTGAATATGAAACATATTATATGTTAAACATAAATCCAAGTTACAACTTTAAAAACATTCCTTTAAAAATACTTTCATCTATAAGTGCTGGATATATAACACCAAGTTTATATCAATTATATTCTGTCTATGGAAATTTAGATTTAAAACCTGAAGAAAATGCAACTGCTGAATTAGGTTTTGAGACCAATTTATTCTCAAAAAGATTAATGGTTAACGCTGTCGGATTTTATAGAGAAGAAACGAATTCGGTAGGTTTTTATACTGACCCAATCACTTGGACATCTAATTATATCAATATTGACGGAACTTATAATGCTAAAGGAGTTGAAACTTCGGTTAAATATAATTTCAATGATAAATTAACGGCTAATGCAAATTATACTTTCACTGAAGTAGAACAACCTTTAAGCCGATTAATTGCCAAACATAAAGCAAATGCAGGAGTTGATTATATGTTTAGCGAAAGAGCTTCATTTGGATTACAATATCAATTTGTAGATAAACGTAATGATGCTTTTTACAATAGTACACTTTGGGCTAATGAAAATGTATCGTTAGCTGCTTACCAATTGGTAAATGCAAACTTTAGATTAAGCGTAATTAAAAACAGATTGTCATTGTTTGGAGCAGTTAATAATATTTTAAATGAAGAGTTTCAGGAAAATATAGGTTATGCTACAAAAGGAAGAAACTACAAATTAGGATTGAATTTTCAGTTTTAAGAAAAATAATAATTACTATTTTAAAAGAGGTTTTAGTACATTTACTAAAATCTCTTTTTTTTTGTTTGTAACAAAATGAAAACACATTCGTCTACCTTATAAACCAACTTATAATTAAATGCAACAACAGGAGTTCTTAAATATTATATCTCCATTTAAAGATAAAGTTTTTAGAATTGCTAAGCGTTTATTAGTGAGTTCAGAAGAAGCAGAAGATGCTACGCAAGAAGTTCTTATACGGTTATGGAATAAAAAAGAAGGCTTAAATAAATACAACAGTGTTGAAGCACTTGCTGTAACTATGACCAAAAATTATTGTTTAGATCAATTAAAGTCGAAACGAGCAAGTAATTTAAAGTTGGTTCACAGTAATTATTCTGATAGTCAAGCAGGAATTGATAAACAAGTAGAAGATAAAGACAGTTGGAACTGGGTAGAAAAAATAATGAATGATTTACCAGAACAACAACGATTAATAGTGCAAATGCGAGATGTAGAAGAATATGAGTTTAATGAAATTGCAGAAGCATTAGAAATGAATGAAACCGCAGTAAGAGTAGCTTTATCAAGAGCTAGAAAAATGATAAAAGAAAAATTAGTTGAAAAACATAATTATGGAATTAGCCCAAATAGAACAATTACTAAATAAGTATTTAGAAGGAAATACAAGCATTGCCGAAGAAAAAGATTTAAAAAAATATTTCTCTTCAAATAATGTGGCATCACATTTGCAACCTTATAAAGAAATGTTTGGTTATTTTAAAAATCAAGAAGAAGTACAATTTACAAAAACACTTCCATTACAACCTAGAAAACGAAACGTCGTAAAATGGATTGGAGTTGCTGCAAGTTTTGTAGTTCTTTTTGGAACAGCATTTTTTTATATGAATTCTAATAATTCTAATGAAGATTTAGGAACATATGATGATCCAGAAGTTGCATTTATTGAAACACAAAAAGCACTAGAAATGCTTTCAGAAAATGTAAATCATGGAGTAGAAAGTGTTGCATTACTAAATGAGTACAATCAATCAAAAAAAACAATTTTTAAATAAAAAAAAGATGAAAAAGTTAGTATTAAGTATCGTTTTATTTGCATTTACAAGTATAGGATTTGCACAAAATGCCTTCGATAAATTTGAAGACAAAGAAGGTGTAGCTTCGGTAATTGTTAATTCGAAAATGTTTGAATTAATGAGTAAAGTAAAAGTAGATACAAAAGATAAAGAAGCTCAACAATACATGAATTTGCTAAAAAAATTAGATAACTTAAAAGTATTTATGTCATCTAGTGCTAAAGTTTCTGCTGAGATGAAAAGTACGGTTGCGAGTTATTTAAAAACAAATCCGTTAGAAGAATTAATGCGTGTTAGCGAAGATGGTAGAAAAGTAAATATTTATGTAAAATCGGGTGCTTCAGAAAATATTGTAAAAGAATTATTAATGTTTATCGAAGATCCAATGTCTAAAGATAAACAAGCAGTTGTACTTTCATTAACCGGAAATTTTAATTTGGATGAAATCTCTGCGTTAACAGAAAAAATGAATTTACCAGGTGGAAACGAGCTTAAAAAAGCATCAAAAAAGTAAAAAAATGAAAATAATTGTAATTACAATAGTTTCTTTTTTAGCTTTAAGTTGTTCAAACAAACCAACTTTACAAAAGTACTTTGTTGAAAATACTGAAAATAAAGATTTTATTGCTTTAGATGTTTCTCCAAGTATTTTAAAAGTAGATGAAATGTCTTTAAGTGAATCTGAAGAGAAAGCTTTAGAAACTTTTGATAAAATGAATATTATTGCTTTTAAAAAAGATTCAATAAATGAAGTAAAACTTAATGATGAGGTTACTAAAGTAAAGTCAATTTTAAAAGGAGAAGAATACCAACAATTAATGAGGTTTGGCTCTTCTAAACAAGGCGCTGCAATTTATTTTATTGGCGAAGATGATGATATTGACGAATTTGTAGTATATGTAAATAACGCAACATCGGGTTTTGCACTAGTCCGAATCTTAGGAGATAATATGAATCCAAATGATGTTATGACTTTGTTTGAGATTATGCGTAAATCAAAAGTAGATTTAGATCAACTTAAACCATTAGAAGGAATTTTAAAATAAGTTAGTTATTGAAAATAAAAAAGGCTCAAATTAAATTTTGAGCCTTTTTTATTTTTTTAAATATTTTAATGGGAATAAAAGCATTCCAAAACATTCGCCATGTTCTTTTCCTGTATGTTTATGATGCATTTTATGCGCTCTTCTTACTGCTTTAGCATATCTACTATTAGCATTTCTAAATAATTTGAAGCGTTGATGAATAAAAATATCATGAACAAAAAAGTAGGCTAATCCATAAGCAAAAATACCAAGACCAATTGCTAAGCCAATCTCAAGAATGTTATTTTTCCATAATAAGAAAAAACCAATGCTTACAATTGCATAAAAAATAAAAAACAAATCATTTCGTTCAAACCAAGAATCGTGATCTTTTTTATGATGATCAGCATGTAAACTCCATAAAAAACCATGCATAACATATTTATGAGTAAACCAAGCCATAAATTCCATCATGGAAAAGGTAAGTATAAAAACTAATAAATGAATCCACATAATTATAAAATGTTTAGTTTAAAATTAAAATAACATTGAGCAAATAAGCTAGCTTTTTGATAATCTGAAACTCTAATTCTAGTATTTTTAATTTCTGTTGAAGGCGTTTTCTTTAATTTTATTAATAATTTTTTATAGTAACGGTAAGCTGTGTAAACTCCAAAACGTGCTTCAATAGGCAAGTTTTTTATTCCAACGAAAGCTGCTTCAAAATCACTCTCAATATCTTTAATTATTTCTTGTTTTGATTTTTCATCTAATTGAGATAAATCGGTATTAGGAAAATAAGTTCGATTTAGTTCTTCAAAATCGGCTTTTAAATCTCTTAAGAAATTTACTTTTTGAAAAGCAGAACCTAAGCGCATTGCACTATCTTTAAGTTCGTTGTATTTTTTTGTATCACCTTTTACAAAAACTTGCAAACACATTAAACCTACAACATCTGCTGAACCATAAATATATTCATTATATTCATCTGTGGTATGATATTCACTCTTATAAAGATCCATTTTCATGCTTTTCATAAAAGCAGTAATCAAACTTTTAGGAATTTTATATTTATTTACAGTATATTGAAATGCATTTAAAATTGGGTTTAAGCTTATTTTTTGTTCCAAAGCAAAATTTAAATCTTTTTGAAATCTGTCAAATAAAAATTCCTTATCATAATCATGAAAGCTATCTACAATTTCATCGGCAAAGCGAACAAAACCGTAAATATTGTATATATCTTGACGAATACTTGGTGCAAGCATTTTTACAGCTGATGAAAAAGAGGTGCTGTACATTTTAGTAACGTTTATACTACATTCGTTCGAAACTTGATCAAATAATGCTTTCATAATTAATTGTATTTTTTGATTAATTCTGCTACTAATTTTCCTGATATCAAAGATGGTGGAACTCCTGGTCCAGGGACTGTTAATTGACCTGTAAAATATAAGTTTTTTACTTTTTTACTTTTTAATTTAGGTCTTAAAAATGCAGTTTGTAATAGAGTGTTTGCCATTCCGTAAGCATTTCCTTTATAAGAATTATAGTCTTTTACAAAATCATTTACACAAAAGGACTCTTTAAATATAATATTATTTTTTACACTTTGAGTAGTTAATTTTTCAAATCGATCAATAATAATATTAAAATATTTTTCTCTTATTTCTATAGTATCTTCAATTCCTGGTGCTAATGGAATTAAAAATATTCCAGCTTCTTTGTCTTCTGGAGCTGCTTTATTGTCGGTTTTTGAAGGAAAACTTGCATAAAATAAAGGTTCTTTAGGCCATTGTGGATTGTCATAAATTTCTTCTGCATGATTATCAAATGATGTGTCAAAGAATAAACTATGATGTTCTACGTTTTTAATTTTTTTATCAAAGCCAACATAAAATAATAATGATGATGGAGCAAATACTTTTGATTCCCAATATTTTTCTGAATACTGTCTGTCTTTTTTATTTAATAAAGTTTCAGAATGATGATAATCAGCACCACTTAAAACAATATCACTTTTAATATATTCACCGTTACAAATGATTCCTGTTGCAGTTCCATTTTCGGTTATTATTTTTTCAATATTTGAATTCGTTTGAATTTGAACCCCAAATTCTTTAGCTAGTTTTTCCATAGCTAGAATAACCGAATACATTCCGTTTTTAGGGTGCCAAGTTCCTAATCCAAAATCGGCAAAATTCATAAAGTTGTAAAATGAAGGTGTATCGCTTGGTTTTGCTCCTAAGAATAGCACAGGAAATTCTAGAATTTTTACTAACTTTTCATTTTTAAATCGTTTTCTTATATCTTTAGAGATAGTACTAAAAAATAAATATGCTTTTTTTGCTGTTTCTAAAGTAATTAACTCAAATATTGATTCTCCGGGTCTATACACAAGTTCTTCAATAGCAATTTTATAATTGCTTTGCGCTTCGCTCATGAACTTTCTTAATTCATTTCCACTTCCTTTTTCTTCTTTTTCAAAAGTTGCTATAATGGATTCTAAGTTATCTGAAATTGTTATGAATTCATTAATTCCAAAATAAACTTGGTATGCTGGAGAAAGTTTTAATAATTCATAATAATCTGAAGGTTTTTTATCAAAGTCGTTAAAAAAATGTTCAAAAACATCTGGCATCCAATACCATGTTGGACCTATGTCAAAGGTGAATCCCTCTTTTTTAAGTTGTCGAGCTCTTCCACCAATGGTATTATTTTTTTCATATACAGTTACTGTGTTGCCATCTTTAGCTAGATAGCAAGCTGCAGATAGTGCAGAAAATCCAGATCCTATTATTGAAATATTCTTATTCACTATTATTGTATTTGTTTTGTTAACTCTTCAATTGATTTAAAGGCGCTTATTTTTTTAGGTAGTTTACTTGTGTTAATATATTGTGTCATTCTACCAATTAAAAAAAGCTCATTATTATTATCTGTTAGAATTTCTTTTTCAAAATCTAATATATATTGATCAATATTTTCTTGTAATGGTTCTACGGTTAAATAACTAACAAAAGTGATGTTGTTAAAAAATGTAGTAATGTCTTTTAAACTCTCTACAGGTACATTTTCACCTAGATAGATACATCTATAACCTTGAAGAAGTATTTCATAATTTAAATACATTAAACCAATTTCATGTATTTCATTCATAGGTAAGTACAAAACAAAAACTTTATCGTTCTTTGTTGGTTCTAATATTTGAACTTTTTCTGTATTTACTTGGATTTTTTGTCTTAATAAATTACTAATAAAATGTTCATGTGCTGGAGATATAGTTTTGGTTTGCCAAAGCAGACCTATTTCGTTCATTAAGGGAATAAATACCTCAAAAAAAACTTCCCTGAAACTTTTTTCAGATAATAAAGCATCATACGTTTTAAAAAATAAAGGTTGATCAAAATTCATCATTGCCATTTTAAATGAATTTATGGCATGATTTTTTGCAGTTTTTTCGGTAGTAATTTTTTTTACTAATTCTGGAATTTCATTTTCATCTAATTTAGAAATTTTAGAAATTTTATATCCATAATCATGTAAAAGAACAATGTTTAGTAATTTTTGTAAATTATTAATGTCATAATATCTAATGTTAGAATCAGTACGCATTGGTTCAAGAGCATTGTATCTTTTCTCCCATATTCTAATTGTGTGAGCTTTTATACCTGAAAGGTTTTCTAAATCTTTTATGCTGAATATATTTTTAACATTGTTCATCTTTTCTGTAAATTTGTTAAACAAAAGTAAATAATTTTATTTTAAAACGATTGTTTTTTTGAAATTAATTTTGTTTTAAAACTATTGTTATCCTTTTTTAACTTTATTTTTGTTTAGTTATGACTTATGATTATACTTTTTCAGGATTAGGTTTGTCTACTATTTTAGTTTTAAACGAAATGTTTGAAAATAACTTATTAGAAGGTAAACGTATTTTAATTATTGAACCAAATGAATTAGCTAAAGATGAAAAAACATGGTGTTATTGGGAAGGTGATATAGGGAAATTTGATAATTATATAAATGCAAAGTGGAATAGTGCGCTATTTAAAAATGAAAATAACTCTATTAATTGCCTGAATGAAGGATTAGTTTATAAACAAATTTCATCAACTCAATTTATTGAAAACTTGTTTAATAAGCTAGTTTTAAATGTTAGTTTAACCTTAAAAAAAGAAACGTTTGTCTCGTTTAAATCTAACGATTTGGAAGTTGAAATTGTAACGGATAAGAATTCATATAATTCAGAATATTTCTTTTCTAGTGTTTTGGTAAATAGTAACTATAAATCAAGTTTAAAATATCCCTTGTTGAATCAGCATTTTATTGGTTGGTTTGTAGAAACTAAAGATCCTTTTTTCGATCCTGAAAAAGCTACTTTCATGGATTTTAGCGTTAATCAAAAACAAAACACTCGTTTTATGTATGTTTTGCCTTTTTCAAAAAATAAAGCATTGATTGAATATACTTTGTTTTCTAAAGATTTATTAGCAGAAGAAGAGTACGAACATGAAATTGAATTATACATGAGTAAAATGGGAATAACGGATTATTCTATATTAAAAAAAGAACAAGGAAATATTCCTATGACAGTTTTTCCTTTTTGGAAAAATAATGAAAAAAGAGTTTTGTTTATTGGAACTGCTGGTGGCTGGACAAAAGCAAGTACAGGTTATACTTTTCAAAATTCAGTCAAAAAAGCAGAAGAAGTGGTTTCTTTTTTAAAGAAAGGAAATGTAGATTTTAAGAATTTCCATAAATGGAACAAGTTTACTTTCTACGATTCCTTGTTTGTAGATGTTTTATACACCAATAATAGTTTAGGTAAAGAAATATTTTCTAGTATGTTTACGAAAGTAAATCCGAATTTAATTTTAAAATTTTTAGATGAAAAGACAAACTTATATGAAGATTTTAAAATTATTTTAGCTTGTCCTAAATTACCTTTTTTAAAGGCTTTGTTTAAAAAGATAATAAAATAAGTGACCATGGAGGGATTTGAACCCTCACGCCCTTGCGAGCACCACCCCCTCAAGATGGCGAGTCTACCGTTTCTCCACATGGCCGTAAACAAAAAAAGCTAAGCAAATAGCTTAACTTTTTTTATTTGTGACCTGGCTGGGGCTCGAACCCAGGACCCCATCATTAAAAGTGATGTGCTCTACCAACTGAGCTACCAAGTCGATGCTATCAAGGAAAAATGTTTTATTTTGTGACCTGGCTGGGGCTCGAACCCAGGACCCCATCATTAAAAGTGATGTGCTCTACCAACTGAGCTACCAAGTCATTCTTTTTCCTTGAATGCGGGTGCAAATATATAAACTTAAATCTACTTTTCAATGGGAATTTCTTATAAATTTGTATTTTTTTTAAAATTTATTTTTAACTACCTTATTTTTAAGTAATTATTATATGAAGAAAATTATCCTTGTTGGTTATATGGGTTCTGGGAAATCTACAATTGGTAAAGTGTTATCAGAAAATGTAGGAATTCCCTTTTATGATTTAGATGAAATAATTGAGAAACACGAAAATATGTCTGTCAAAAAAATCTTTGAAAGAAAAGGAGAAGTATATTTTAGAAAGTTAGAACATTTGCTTTTGAATGCATTTATAGATGAAAATGAACATTTTGTTTTGGCATTAGGAGGAGGAACTCCATGTTATGCAAATAATCATGAAGTTTTAAAACGAGAAGATATTCTTTCTTTTTATTTGAAAACTTCAGTTGAGATTTTATCTGAAAGATTGAAATTAGAAAAAGAAGCAAGACCTTTAATTGCAAATTTTAATGACGAACAATTAACGGATTATATAAACAAGCATTTATTTGATAGGAACTATTACTATTTTCAATCAAAGCATACAATAGATTGTGCTTTGAAAAATAAAGAGGAAATTATTTTAGATATAAAAGCGTTATTAGCTTAAATAAGCATAACTGTTGTCTTTTTCAAAAACGACTTGTATGTGTTCTTGTAAAGATGTTGATAATGATATTCCTTTAAAATCTGCTTTAACAGGATATTTTTTGTGGTTGCGGTCAATTAGGACAGCTGTCTTAAACTTATTTAAAGGTACTTCTAAGAAATGTTTTACACCGTAAACAAGTGTAGAGCCAGAATTTAATACATCGTCAACTAGCACTAAGGCTTTGTTTTCATATTCAAATGGTGCTAAAGATGTTGTGATGGTGTCTTTGGGATTTTGTTTGTTGATTTTAACTTCACATAAAATAACTTTCAAATCTGATATTTTAGAAAGTTCTTCCGCTATTTTTTGAGCAAAAATATAACCACTATTTGCAATTCCTGCAATAACAACTTCTTTTTCATCAACGAAAGTTTCAAGAATTTGATAACTAATTCTCTTCGTTTTATGAATTATTTCTTCGTTTGTTAAGATTATATTCTTCATGTAAAGGTTTGTGTTGTGTTATTTTGTCTCAAAGATAAAAAAGAGTTCTTTATTTGCACGAGGTTTTATTGAATTATATGCTTTTTCTAATGTATTTAATTTGAATTTTTCTGAAAACAAATTTATATATTCATCAATTGATCCACCAAATGGAGGTCCGCTTTCAGTTAAAGGAAAATCAAATAATAATCCTGCTATTTTTCCATTAGAATTTAATAATTCATTTACTTTAATGGCGTAATTTGGTCTTAAATTAGGATCTAATGCGCAAAAAAAAGTTTGTTCAATAATTAAATCAAACTTTTCATTCAAATTAAAAAAATTGTCTTGAATTAAATTTGATTTAAAATCAGGATTCCTTTTGGCAATATTTTGTAATGGAGTAGGAGCTAAATCGACTACAAAGACATTTTTAAAACCCTTGTGTATTAAATAATCAAACTCATGACCATTTCCAGCTCCAGGAATTAATATTTTTATGTCTTTGTTAACGAGTTGGTTAATGTATTCTTTTAATGGAGTTGTTATTTCTCCAGCATCCCATCCAATTTCATTTTTCTGATATCTGCTTTCCCAATAGTCACTATTCAATTCCATCTTCTTCAAAATTTTCATTGGTATAATCGTCAATATCTCTTCTCTCTTTTTTAGTTGGTCGCCCATCACCTTTAGATCGATAATGTTCTTTAGCGAGTTTTAATAATTCAAAACGTTCAAATTCTTCTTTTGGAGTTTCATCTTTTCTATAAACATCTACTAATTTAGCACCAACTCTGTTTTGAGGAAGGTCTAAAACTGTAATTTTATAATTAATTTGGTCTTTACGTAAGGCAATTTTATCTGTTGCAAAAACTTCTCTAGAAGGTTTTGCTTGTTGTCCATTAATGGATACGTGCCCTTTTTTAATAGCTTCGGTAGCAATACTTCTTGTCTTAAAATAACGAGTACACCATAAAAATTTATCAACTCTCATACAATTTTCAAAAATCAATGTTAATATTTATACAAAAATAAACGAAAATTGTATCTTGCACCAAAATTACTTTGAAAATGAAAAATATTTATAAAGCACTTTGCTTTGTGGTTTTAGCTACCACTTTAGTTGCTTGTCCAAGTGATGATTCGAGTTATACAATAAGAGACTATCAGGAAGTTTATGATGAGGATATTATTGAGATTGAAGATTATCTAAAATCAAATTACTTAACGGTAGACGCTGATATGAATGCAACGGTTACTGAAATTGAAGATGGAGGTACTGAAACTTCTATTTGGGATCAAACAACTTACCCACTTCAATCATTCATTGTAAAAAATGATTCTAGAAACTCTGTATTAATTGATGGTAGGGTTGAAGACGATGTTGATTATAAATTATATTATATTGTTTTAAATGAAGGTGGTGGTGTAACTCCTGCTACTGTTGATTCTACATTTACAGCATATAGAGGCTGGAATTTGTATAATACAACTTTCGATGAAAATACCCAAGGTGTTTGGTCTTCTTTCCCGGAATCTAATGTTTCTTTTATTTCTGGATATAGACAAATTTTATCAAAAATAAAAACTGAAGCAAGCGCACCTGTTGATAATGGAGATGGTACTTTCTCAAGAGTTGATTTTGGAAATGTTATTGTGTTTATTCCTTCTGGATTAGCTTACTTTAATAATTCAAGAGAGAATATTGAACAATATGGGCCAATTTGTTTTCAAATTAAACTTTACTCTCGTAAAGAAAGAGATCACGATGGAGATAAAATTTTAACGAAGTATGAAGATATTAATAATGATGGAGATTATTTTAATGATGATTCAGATGGAGATGAATTACCTGACTTTTTTGATGTAGATGATGATGGAGATGGTACTTTAACTAAAACAGAAATTATAGAAACTGACGATAATAATGGTAATGTTACTTATTATGACTTTGCAAATATTCCATTTTGTAATAGTGGAACAATAAAATTACATTTAGATCCTGCTTGTCACAATTAATTACAGAGAAAATATATATAAATAAAAAATCCCGATTTATTAAAAATCGGGATTTTTTATTTATATATTAAAAAGAATTATTTTCTCTTCAATACTTTTTCTACAGCTTCAACAATTGCTTGATTATTTAGCTTGTATTTATCCATTAATTGAGCTGGAGTTCCAGATTCACCAAAACTATCATTAACTGCTACAAATTCTTGCGGTGCTGGATTGTTTAAGCTTAAAACTCTAGAGACACTTTCTCCAAGTCCACCTAAGATATTATGCTCTTCTGCAGTAACTACACAACCAGTTTTAGCAACCGATTTTAAAATTGCTTCATTATCTAATGGTTTAATAGTGTGAATGTTAATTACTTCAGCGGAAATTCCTTTAGCTTCTAAAGCTTCGGCAGCAATAAGAGCTTCCCAAACTAAATGTCCAGTAGCTACAATAGTAACATCTGTACCTTCATTTAGTAAAATTGCTTTTCCAATTATAAATGGTTCGTCAGCAGGCATAAAGTTAGGTACGACTGGTCTTCCAAATCTTAAATAAGCAGGCCCTTTGTGATCTGCAAGAGCAATTGTAGCTGCTTTTGTTTGATTATAATCGCAAGTATTAATAACCGTTATTCCTGGCAACATTTTCATTAACCCAATATCTTCCAATATTTGATGTGTTGCGCCATCTTCACCAAGTGTTAAACCAGCGTGAGAAGCACAAATTTTTACATTTTTTTCTGAGTAAGCAACCGATTGACGAATTTGATCGTAAACTCTTCCTGTTGAAAAGTTAGCGAAAGTTCCTGTAAAAGGAATTTTTCCACCAATGGTTAATCCGGCAGCAATTCCAATCATGTTTGCTTCAGCAATTCCAATTTGGAAAAAACGTTCTGGATGATTTTTTTTAAAATCGTCAAATTTTAATGAACCAATTAAATCGGCACAAAGCGCAACAACGTTTTCGTTTTTTTGTCCAAGTTCAGTCATTCCGGCACCAAAGCCCGAACGTGTATCTTTACTTCCTGTATTTGTATATTTTTTCATTTAATTAAGATTAATCGTTTACAGTTACATTAACTGATTTGTCAATTTTTAATTTTGATTTTAATTTTAGTTTTAATTTTTTTCCTCTCCATTTTTTTGTAAAAATTTCAATAGGATATCCAAAATTCGATTCTTTGTACTCTGTTCTTGTAATTAAGCAATGTGTAAAATAATCAATTGCGAGAAGACTAAATTTAAAATCATTAGATTTTTCATAAATTATATAAGACTCACTAATTAACTTTTTTGATTTTTTTTTAATTTTAAAAAATTTTATTTCAAGCTTTAAATGATTCTCATCAATTAAGATTTCTTTACAAGAATATTCATAATCATTTTCAAAGTTTAGTTTTATAGAGTCTTGAGCTAAATATCTTAAATCATATAAATTTTCTACTAAAAAAGAAAACCACAAGTTTGAATTTGAAAGTCTTAAAGTCCCAATTGTAGGATTTACCTCTTGATATTTGCCAATTAATGTATGTGTTGATTGAGTTGAATTTGATAATACAAAATATTCGTCACCAGACGCACTATCATGATAATTATAATAAGTGTCAAAATTATAATTTTGACCATTAACATAATTAAATGAAGCTGATACTAGAAATATTAAGATTATTTTTTTAAAATTCATTTTAGTAATCAACTAAAGTTGAAGTGTTTTGAGCTAATGCATTTGCTAATTGCTCATCGTTTGGTGCTTTTCCATGCCAAGCATGCGTATGCATCATAAAGTCAACTCCATTACCCATTTCTGTATGTAGTAAAACACAAACTGGTTTTCCTTTTCCAGTTCTTGATTTAGCATCATTCATTCCGGCTAAAATTGCGTCAATATTATTTCCTTCTTTAATTTCTAAAACGTCCCAATCAAATGCTTCAAATTTAGCTTTAAGACTTCCCATTGCTAAAACTTCATCAGTAGTTCCGTCAATTTGTTTTCCGTTAAGGTCAATAGTGGCAATAAGATTATCTACTTTTTTAGCAGATGCATACATAATTGCTTCCCAGTTTTGACCTTCTTGCAATTCTCCATCACCAAGAAGTGTATAAACTAAATTATTGTCATTGTTTAGTTTTTTTGCTTGAGCTGCTCCAATTGATACAGATAAACCTTGTCCTAATGAACCAGATGCCATTCTTATTCCTGGTAAGTGATCATGAGTTGTAGGGTGGCCTTGTAATCTTGAGTTAATTAACCTAAATGTTGCTAGTTCAGCAACAGGAAAATATCCTGCTCTTGCAAGTACGCTATAGAAAACAGGAGAAATATGCCCGTTTGATAAGAAGAATAAATCCTCATCAATTCCGTCCATGTTAAACCCTTCTTTTCTATCCATTAAATTGTTGTACAAAGTAACTAGGAATTCAGTACAACCAAGTGATCCACCTGGGTGACCAGAATTTACAGCATGTACCATTCTAAGAATGTCTCTTCTAACTTGGAAAGTTAAATCTTGTAATTGTTGTGTGTTTGATTTCATTGAAATAAAATAGTTTACGCAAAAATACTTTTAAATTTTTCTTTCAACAAACCTTTTTTAAGGAAGTTATACTATTTTAATTAATAATTTGTTGATAAGGTAAATCATAAAACAATTTTAAAATTTTGTATGTTCTTATACGCAAGTTATCTAATTGATTTATATTTGCGCTTGTAAAAAACAGATATGAAGTTCGATTTAATAAAAAAAGACCCGAATAGTAAAGCAAGAGCAGCTACTTTAACAACTGATCACGGAACTATAGAAACGCCTATATTTATGCCAGTAGGAACTGTTGCTTCAGTTAAGGGAGTGCACCAAAGAGAGTTAAGAGATGAAATTAATCCTGACATTATTCTAGGAAACACTTATCATTTGTATTTAAGACCACAAACAAAGATATTAGAAGCTGCAGGCGGATTGCATAAATTTATGAATTGGGATCGAAACATTTTAACCGATTCTGGAGGTTATCAAGTTTATTCTTTGTCTTCTAATAGAAAAATAAAAGAAGAAGGTGTGAAATTTAAGAGTCATATTGATGGATCTTACCATGTTTTTACTCCTGAAAATGTAATGGAAATTCAACGTACAATTGGTGCAGATATTATTATGGCATTTGATGAGTGTACACCTTATCCCTGTGATTATAGGTATGCAAAACGATCAATGCATATGACACATCGTTGGTTAGATAGATGTATTACACATTTAGACAAATTACCTTTTAAATATGGATATGAACAGTCTTTTTTTCCAATTGTTCAAGGAAGTACATATAAAGATTTAAGAGCGCAATCTGCTGAATATATTGCAAATGCTGGAGCTGTAGGAAATGCTATTGGAGGGCTTTCGGTAGGTGAGCCTGCAGAAGAAATGTATGCGATGACTGAAGTAGTTACAGCTATTTTACCTGAAGATAAACCGCGTTATTTAATGGGAGTGGGTACTCCGATAAATATTTTGGAAAACATTGCCTTAGGGATTGATATGTTTGATTGCGTTATGCCAACTCGTAATGCAAGAAATGGAATGTTGTTTACAGCTCATGGTTCTATTAATATTAAAAATAAAAAATGGGAAGCTGATTTTTCTCCAGTTGATGAAATGGGTCATACTTGGGTTGATTTAGAATATTCAAAAGCGTATTTACGTCATTTATTTGTTGCAAATGAGTATCTTGGAAAACAAATTGCAACTATTCATAATTTAGGGTTTTATATGTGGTTAGTACGTGAAGCAAGACGTCAAATTATTGCTGGTACATTTAGAGAATGGAAAGATAAAATGGTTGTTCAAATGAATAATAAACTATAGTAAATTTATATTAGTTCATAAATAAATGAAAATAATAGATAAGTATATTTTAAAAAGATATTTAGGAACATTTTCTGTAATGTTGTTAATGTTTATTCCTATTGGAATAGTTATTGACGTGTCAGAAAAAGTAAACAAGATGATTGCGAATAAAGTTGCAATGTCTGATATATTAGTCTATTATGTTGATTTTACTATATATTTTGCTAATTTATTATTTCCAATATTTTTATTCTTATCCGTTATTTGGTTTACTTCAAAATTGGCAAACAATACAGAAGTAATTGCTATATTAAGTTCAGGAATCTCATTCAATAGATTTTTAAGACCCTTTTTTGTTGGAGCTGCTATAGTTTCTTTATTTGCTTTAATGATGGGGTTCTTTTTAGTTCCAGCAGCAAGTAAAGGTTTTAATGATTTTAGATATAAAAACTTAAAAGGAAATAATCAAACCCGTGAAACTTCAGATATATTTAGGCAAATTAATACTGATGAATATATTTATGTTAGTAACTATAATTATATGTCTCAAACGGGTTTTAACTTTGCTTTTGAGAAATTTAAAGACAATAAATTAGTCTATAAAATAAATTCAAACAGAATTAAATATGACGAAAAAACAAAAAAGTATATTCTATATAATTATGTAAAAAGAACTATTGGAACTGCTAATGATATTATTGAGAGTTTAGACAAAACAAGCATGACTTTTGATTTTGAACCTGATGATTTAACTCCAGTTGTATATGTTGCAGAAACAATGTCTATAGGAGAATTATATAAGTTTATAGATAAAGAAAGAGAAAAAGGAAATGCAAATATCAGTACCTACTTAGTTGTTTTTTATAAAAAGTTTAGTTTACCTATATCTGCATTTATTTTAACGTTAATTGCAGTTGCAGTATCTTCTATGAAAAGAAGGGGAGGAATGGGAGTTAACTTGGCAATAGGAATTGTAATTGCCTTTACATTTATATTTTTTGATAAAGTTTTTGGAACAATGGCAGAAAAGTCTGCTTTACATCCATTTGTTGCTGTTTGGATTCCTAATTTTGTTTTTGGAATTTTAGCAATTTATCTTTTAAGAAATGCAAAACGATAATTTTAAAAGTTATGCTTTACTTCATCTAATTGTTTTTATTTGGGGTTTTACAGCTATTTTAGGAGCTTTAATTTCTTTAGACGCTTTGCCTTTAGTTTGGTGGAGAATGTCTTTAGCAGTTGTTTTTATCTTAATATATATTAGATTTAAAAAAATAAAAACAAAAATTCCAAGAAAAACAGTATTTGCATTTCTATTTGCTGGATTGGTAATTGCTTTACATTGGTTAACTTTTTTTAAAGCCATAAAAGTTTCTAATGTTTCAGTTACCTTAGCTTGCTTATCTACGGGAGCTTTTTTTACATCAATTTTAGAACCTTTATTGTTTGGAAAAAAAGTAGTTTGGTATGAAGTTTTATTTGGTTTAATCGTAGTAGGCGGATTATACATTATATTTAATGTAGAAGTTGACTATGTTTTAGGAATCGTTTTAGCGTTAACTTCGGCTTTCTTGTCTGCTCTTTTTACAGTTATTAATGCAAAATATACTAAAATATACATGCCTTCTGTAATTTCATTATACGAATTAGTGGGTGGAGTTAGTTTTTTAAGTATTTACTTGCTTTTTTCAGGCGGATTTACATCTGAATTTTTCTCACTTTCTATCGAAGATTTAGGTTGGTTAACATTATTAGCTTCAGTTTGTACGGCTTATGCCTTTATTGCTTCAGTAAAAGTGATGAAATATTTAAGCCCTTATACGGTTATGCTAACCATAAACTTAGAGCCAATTTACGGAATCATACTTGCGCTTTTAATTTTTAAAGATTCAGAACACATGAATCCAATGTTTTACGTAGGTGCCGCAATTATTTTATTAACAGTCATTTTAAATGGATTAATAAAAAAATATAAAAAACCAGAAACTAATTAATAATTCATGTAAGGTATATTCATTGAAAATTTTATCTTTGTCTTTACAAACGAAACTAAAAACAAACATTTCCTATGGAATATTTAGATTTTGAACTTCCTATTAAAGAGTTAGAAGATCAATTAGACAAATGTCAAATAATTGGTGAAGAATCTGATGTTGATGTTACTGCAACATGTAAACAAATAGAAAAAAAATTAAAAGAGACTAAGAAAAATATATATAAGAATCTTACTGCTTGGCAACGTGTACAATTGTCTAGACATCCTGACAGACCTTATACTTTAGATCATATTAACGCACTTTGTAAAGGTACTTTTTTAGAACTTTTTGGAGATAGAGGAGTTAAAGATGACAAAGCAATGGTTGGAGGTTTAGGTAAAATAAACGGACAATCTTATATGTTAATAGGTCAACAAAAAGGTTATAATACTAAAACAAGACAGTATCGAAATTTTGGTATGGCTAACCCAGAAGGTTATAGAAAAGCCCTTCGTTTAATGAGAATGGCTGAAAAGTTTGGTATTCCAGTTGTTACTTTAATTGATACTCCTGGAGCTTATCCAGGTTTAGAAGCTGAAGAAAGAGGTCAAGGAGAAGCAATTGCTCGAAATATTTTTGAGATGTTTCGTCTTCAAGTGCCAATAATTACTGTAATTGTTGGAGAAGGTGCTTCGGGTGGAGCACTAGGAATTGGTGTTGGAGATAAAGTTTTTATGTTAGAAAACACTTGGTATTCTGTTATTTCTCCAGAATCTTGTTCGTCAATTTTATGGAGAAGCTGGGAATTTAAAGAACAAGCAGCTGAAGCATTGAAATTGACTGCAATTGACATGAAAAAGCAAAATTTAATTGATGATATTATTCCTGAACCATTAGGAGGAGCTCATCATGATAGAGAAACTACATTTAAAACTGTTGAAGAATATATTACTAAAGCTTTTAACGAATTAAATAAATTATCAACAAAAGAATTAATAGCTAAAAGAATGGACAAATACAGTAATATGGGTGAGTTCAAAGAATAAGCTTGTATTTACACAAATAAAAGTCCGAAGCCTTACCGTTTCGGATTTTTTTTTGGTTATTAACAAAATAATTGAAGTTATCAACAGTTTTTTAACATATGAGTACTTACAATTTTACTCTTTTTTTTATTTAAAATAATTACCTTAGCAGAATGGAAAACATCAAAAACTTTAGTGCTTTTAAAGCAGATAAAGCGACTTTAATAAACCTTGAAAAAGGAAAGTTACCACCACAAGCAATAGACCTTGAGGAGGCTGTTTTAGGTGCAATGATGATTGATAAAAAAGGGGTAGATGAAGTAATTGATATTTTACAACCAGATGCATTTTATAAAGAAGCGCATAAACATATTTTTGAGGCCATTGTTACACTTTTCAACGATACGCAACCTATTGACTTATTAACGGTTTCAGCCCAATTAAAAAAAGAGGCTAAGCTAGATTTAGCTGGTGGAGATTTCTATCTTATTCAGTTAACGCAAAAAATATCATCTTCAGCACATATTGAATTTCACTCAAGAATTATTCTTCAAAAATTCATTCAAAGAAGTTTAATTAAAATTTCTAATGAAATTATTGAAGAGTCTTACGATGAAACTACAGATGTATTTGATTTGCTTGATAAAGCTGAATCAAAATTATATGAAGTAACACAAGGTAATATTAAACGTAGTTCTGAAACAGCTCAAAGTTTAGTAATTCAGGCTAAAAAGCGTATTGAAGAAATTGCAGGTAAAGAAGGTCTAAGTGGAATTCCAACAGGTTTTCATGATTTAGATAAACTAACTTCAGGTTGGCAACCGTCTGATTTAATTATTGTAGCTGCTCGTCCTGGTATGGGTAAAACAGCATTTACACTTTCTATGGCTAGAAATATGGCTATCGATTACGGAGCGCCTGTTGCATTTTTCTCTTTAGAGATGTCTTCAGTTCAGCTAATTACGCGTTTAATTTCTTCTGAAACAGGTTTGTCTTCTGAAAAATTGAGAACGGGTAAATTAGAAAAACATGAATGGGAGCAACTTTCAATAAAAGTAAAAGACTTAGAAAAAGCACCTTTATTTATTGATGATACACCTTCTTTATCAATTTTCGATTTACGTGCAAAAGCAAGACGTTTAGCTTCTCAACACGGTATAAAACTTATTGTTGTTGATTATTTGCAATTAATGACGGCTGGTGGAAACAGTAAAGGTGGCGGAAATCGTGAGCAAGAAATTTCTACTATTTCTCGAAACTTAAAAGCATTAGCAAAAGAATTAGAAATTCCAGTTATAGCACTTTCACAACTTTCTCGTGCTGTAGAAACTCGTGGATCTAGTAAGAGACCATTGTTGTCTGATCTTCGTGAATCTGGAGCGATTGAGCAAGATGCCGATATTGTATCGTTTATATACCGTCCAGAATACTATAAAATTGATGAATGGGATGATGATGAACAGTCTCCAACTCAAGGTCAGGCTGAATTTATTGTTGCAAAGCATCGTAATGGTGGTTTAGATAATATTCGATTAAAATTCGTAGGAAATCTTGGTAAGTTTGATAACCTTGATACTTTTGGTAATACATTTGATGATTTACCTTCTAAAATGAACTTAGATGATTCAAACCCATTTATAACGCCAAATTTACCTTCTCCTAATGAAGCTTTTGGAAGTAATATGAATGATTTTGATGATGATTCTGATGTTCCGTTTTAAAATAATTTAAATTTGATACGATTAAAAAACCGCATTTTTTTTTACTAAAAATTAACCCCGTATTTATACCTGTTTTTTGCAATTAATTTTTTGGTTTAAGTTTTAAAGTATATTTTTATGTAAAATTTATACTTTTAACTAAACAAACTATTTTAAAATGGCAAAAAACACTATTACATTACAACAAGCTCAAGAATGGGCTGCTGCTTGGAGATCAAATCCTAATAATACAGTAAAAGCATTTTTAATTCCAAATGTAGATCTTACTCAACTTTTAGCCGAGGAAGGAGTTCAAGATGTTAGAGCTTATGTAGGAATTGATGGAAATAATGAACAGAAGCTTATGTTGGTTGGTGTAGATGATAATGGAAACGATTTAATTAATGAAGCAAAAGGGCAATTTATTTACGATTTTACACAACCTTGTCCTGAAAAATGTGATATTAATAGTCCACTTTTTAATTTAAAATAACATTGTTCATTCTAGCATCATTTTTTAAATATTTTTCAGGTTTCGCAGGTTTAATTTTAGCTGTGAATATGTTAATGTTCTTCCTTTTTTTATTTAAAAAAGGAAGAGTATTTAAAATTTATGCAATTTATTTATTTGTTGTTTTAATTGGAGAAATTATTTCTAAAGTCATGATTTATAATGGCTTTGAAAACATAGTAATGTCTCACTATTATTTTATTTTCCAATTTTTGTTACTGAGTTTGTTTTATTTAGAGTTAATAAATGTAAATATTCAACGAAAAATAATACAAATTTCATTACTAATAATTCCTGTTTTTTTAGGAATACATTATTATTTACATCCAGAATTAATTTATAAATTTAATATAATTGAAGTTTTTATAACTTCATTCACTTTAATAATATATGCAACTTTTCATTTTTACAATATGTTAAGTTCAGATAAAAAATTTTATTTTATTAATTCAGGAATTTTGGTTTATTTATTAGGTAGTACAATTATTTTTCTTTCAGGAAATGTTTTAATTGTTAAAGATAATCCACTTAATCATTTCTTAAACGTAGTTCATATAAATATTACATTGTATCTTTTTTATTTATTGATGATTTTTATTGAAGGTTACAAAACTATTAAAGGTACAGCAAATAATACAATATGATATTTTTAGATATTTCCATATTAGATTTGTATAAAATTGTAATTTTTACTACTGTTTTTTCTATTGTTGTTGCTTTACTAATTATTTGGAACTTTAATTTTGTTAGAAAAAAATTGAACAAGTAAATTTATATTACAAATGGATAATCCTAATGAAATTTTAGAAATAAACAGACTAATTGTTAGTTTAGTACTTTCTTTTTTAATGGCAAGTATAATATTTATTGTTTTCTTTTATTTCTCCAGAAAGAAAATTATTAAACAGAAACTTGCTAAAAAAGATTTAGAAATAACTCATCAAAACGAAATGTTAAGAGCTGTAGTTTTTACTCAAGAAGAAGAACGAAAACGAATTGCTCAAGATTTGCATGATGATATTAGTTCAAAATTAAATGTTGTTTCTTTAAACAGTCATTTATTAACTACACCCAATTTGTCTTTTGAAGAGCAACAAGAAATTGTTGGAAATATCGTTCAACTAACAAGCAAAGCACTAGAAAACTCAAGAAGAATTGCACATGATTTATTACCTCCTGTTTTAGAAAAATTTGGTTTAAACTCTGGTATTCAAGAACTAGTTGCCGATTACAATAGTACTAAGGTTGCTAAAGTTAATTATGAGAATTTAGTTTCATTTGAGAATTTAGATTTTAACTCTCAATTGCATATCTTTAGAATTTTACAAGAATTACTAAATAATTCAATTAAACACGGTAAACCAACAGAAATTTCTATTAGCTTTAAAAAAGTAAAAACCCAAACTGAAATGATTTTTAAAGATAACGGTTTAGGATTTGATATGAAAAATGGTTCTTTTAAAAAAGGATTAGGTTTAAGAAATATAGAAAGTAGAGTTGATTTTATTAATGGAAGTATTAAGTGTAATTCTAGTATAGGAAATGGAATTACAGTAATAATTAACTATTAAGAATGACAGATAAAATAAAAATTATATTATCAGACGACGAAGAATTATTTAGAAAAGGTATTTTGTTTCTTTTACAAAGAGAGCCTAACTTTGAAATAATTTTTGAAGCTTCAAACGGTGAAGATCTAATTGAGTATTTAAATACTAGTAATAATTACCCAGATATTATTTTAATGGATTTAAAAATGCCATTACTAAATGGCGTTGAGGCTACTAAAATAATTCATAAAAAATTTCCAAATATTAAAACAATCGCATTAACAAGCTATAATACACAATCATTTATTGCTAATATGATTAATGTTGGAGCTTCGTCATATTTAGTTAAAAATGCTTCTCCTAAAGAAATGATTTTTACAATTAATGAGGTTTTTGATAAGGGCTTTTATTATAATGAAAATGTAATGAAGGTTATCCATCAAGATATAATTTCTTCTTCACAAAATACCAAAAGTAATTTAGATGAAGATTTTCTTACCAATAGAGAAAAAGAAGTTTTATCTTTAATTTGTAATCAGTTGAGTACTGCAGAGATTGCTGAAAAATTATTTATTAGTCCTAGAACTGTTGATGGACATAGAAATAACTTACTAATTAAGACCGAATCTAAAAATATGGCTGGATTAGTAGTTTTTGCAATTCAAAATAAAATTATTCAAATTAACGAAGATAGTATATAGAGTTATGATTTCCATAACTCTATAATCAGCAATAAGTATAAAACTATTGTTGATATTAAGAGAACTAAACCTATTTTTCTAACTACTTTCATGTCTTTTGACTCAAATAATTTGTTATAAATAGTATTCATAATTATTTATTTATATATACTTCAAATGTATTTTATAAAATCTGTTGTTTTATGCGTAGATTTTCTCAATTTTAAAAACAGGTATTTATACGGGTATAGTTAAACTCTTTTGAATATTCTTCTTAAAAGACTTATCTTCGATTTTAATAATTAGAATATGAAAGCAATTATATATACAATATTATTAACTGTGTTTTTTCAAACATCTGTTTTTGCTTCCTTTGTTTTGCTCCCTATGGAAGCAGATGGGCAACAGAATCACTTAAAAGCTTATGGGATTACCTATTGGGCTTTAGAAAAACAATACAAAGTAAGTTGGTTGTTAAATTATCGAGGCGGTTCTTTTCTTTTACCAGATACGGATGAAGTTAGAAAAGAATGTCAAATACGTGGAGTTACATTTGAAATATTTTCAGATAGTAAAATGAATGTAATTTTGGAAGAAATAAGCAGTCCTTCTCAAAATATGGAAACGGTCGTTTTAGAAAAAGCTCCCAAAATTGCGGTTTATACACCAAAAGGAAAGCAACCTTGGGATGATGCCGTTACCATGGTTCTTACTTATGCTGAAATTCCGTATACCGAAATTTATGACGAAGAAGTTTTATCAGATCAATTAATTTTATACGATTGGTTGCATTTACATCATGAAGATTTTACAGGTCAATATGGTAAATTTTTTGGAGCTTATAGAAATGCTCCATGGTATATTGAGCAAAAAAAAGATGCTGAAAATTTAGCTAAGAAGCTTGGTTATAATAAAGTTTCAGAAGAAAAACTTGCGGTTGCTTCAAAAATTAGAGATTACGTTATTGGTGGCGGATTTATGTTTGCTATGTGTTCTGCAACTGATAGTTTTGATATAGCTTTATCAGCAGAAGGAATTGACATTTGTGAACCAATGTTTGATGGCGATGATAGTGATGCAAACTATCAATCACTTATAGATTATAGAAATTCATTTGCTTTTAAAGATTTTAATTTGGAAAGAAATCCAATGGTTTATGAATTTTCTGATATTGATACTACAAATGATAGACAGAAAGGAATTATTAAAATGGAACAAGATTATTTTTCGTTGATGGATTTTTCTGCAAAATGGGACCCAATTCCTACCATGCTATGCCAAAACCACACGCAATTGGTAAAAGGATTTATGGGACAAACTACTGCCTTTGCTGCTGATAAAATAAAATCGAATGTTTTATTATTAGGTGAGAATAAAATAAACGGTGAAGCACGTTATATTCACGGAACCAAAGGAAAAGGAATGTTTACTTTTTATGGTGGTCACGATCCAGAAGATTATCAACATAGAGTAGGTGATGCTCCAACTGTTTTAGATTTACACCCAAACTCTCCAGGATATCGATTAATTTTGAATAATGTATTATTTCCTGCAGCTAGGAAAAAGAAATTGAAAACTTAAATGAAATCATATATACTTTTTTTTCTAGTTATATTCCAATGGTCGGTTGCCCAAAACGATTCTATTTTTAATATTGGCAAAAAACTAATTAATGAAAATAAACTTGAAGAGGCTATTACTTATTTTAATAAAAATCTAAAAACAACAAAAAATCAAGAGCAAAAAACTTATATTCTTTTAGGATTAGCCGATGCTTATAAACTTAAATTAAATTATAACTTATCTAATAACTATTATTTAAAGGCTTATTCAATAATTAAAACGCTGAATAATAAACAACTATATTTTTTATATCATGTTAAAATGGCAGAGTTTTATAGAAAAAGAACTTTGTTTAAGGAAGCAGTTAAAGAACTTAATAGTGCAGATAAATTACTGAATTTTAATAAAATTAGTGATAGAGATGTAGCTCAATTTTATAGTCGAAAAGCAGCTTTGTTTTCAGAATACTTCAGAATACCAGATTCAACTCTTTCTTATGCTAATAAAGCGCTTAAATTTTCTAAGAAAGCAAAATATAAAGACGGAGTTTTTTCTGCAACACTTGAAATATCGGGAGTTCTTGAAGAACTTAAAGAATATAAAAAAGCAATTAGGTATATTGAATACTTAATAGATTATTCCAACAAAAATAGACTTGTACAACAAAAAGTAGACGCTCAAATTAATTACACTCGGCTGTTAATTAAAGATAATCAATTGGAAAAAGCATTATCTGAATGTTTCATCGCTTTAGAGTTTGCCAAAAAAAACAATATATTTTTTGGTCAAATGATATTTACAGACAATATTAGAAATATTTACAAGGAATTAGGGAACATAGAAAAGGCTTACGAATTCTCTATAATAAGAACAGAATTAACAGAAAAATACTATAAATATGAACACGATAAGTTTTTATTTGAACTAGAAGAAAAATATAAACTTTCTGAAAAAGACAAACAAATAAAAATTAATAACCTAGAAATTAAAAACAAGAATAAAGAATTAATTACAACAAGAGCTAAGTTTTTACTTATTTCAGGTTTATTTGTTTTAGCAATTCTAGGCACACTATTAATTGCTTTTTTTTTAAACAAAACGAAGCAAAATAACAAAAAACTTCAGTTTTTATCTAAGCAAAATGAATTTTTAGTAAGTGAAACTAATCACAGGGTAAATAATAATTTGCAACTTATTTCTTTATTAATCGAAAGTAGGATTAGAAAAAACAAAAGCGAGAGTGAAAAAACTGAATTTACTCGTTTACTATCAAAGGTAGAAGCTATTGCAGCATTACACAGACATTTATATGTAACAAATAATGTAAGTACAATTAATCTTCAGGAATATTTAATGGATATTAAAAACAACTTTGAAGAATTGACTTTAGAAGAAAGTATAAATTTAACAGCAACCATAGAAGAAGTTAAAATAGATTCTGATACTGCTTTATATTTGGGATTATTAATTACCGAACTATACATTAATTCTTTAAAATATGCTTTTAATTCTCTACAAGAAAAAAACATTAGTTTTTCAGTAATTAAAAAAAACAACGTACTTGTTTTTACGTATGTCGATAATGGCGAAAACAGTAAAAATAAAATAATTAAACCTGTTCTTGCTGAACAATTATGTTTGCAACTAGAAGTAGAACCTACTATAAATACAGATAATGGGTTTCATTTTAGTTTTACCAAAAATCATTCACAAAATGCCTAAAATATTAATTGTAGAAGATCAAGTTTTAATAGCAAATCATATTAAAAATATTTTAAACGATAACGGTTTTTTTAATATTGAAATGGCTTTTAAAATTAATCAAGCCGTTGAAAAATTAAACTTATTTGATCCAGATATAGTTTTGTTAGATATTAATGTTGAAGGGAAAGATACAGGCATAAAATGGGCAGAAGAACACGTTAAAAAAGCAAAAATTATTTTCATTACGGGTCAAACTGAGTTAGAAACTTTACAAAAAGCACTTTCTATAAACCCTATTTCCTATTTATCAAAACCGGTAAAAAGTATCGATTTATTAGCAGCAGTTACTTTAGTAACTATTAATTTAAAACCTACTTATGTTGTGGTTAAAGATGGTTATAAAGATATTAAAGTAAAATTTGAAGATATATTTTATATAAAAAGTGATAAAAACTATCTTGACATTCATACATTAAATAAAAAAATTACTATTCGTAATAGTTTAGATGATTTTATGGAAAAATTAGACTTAAAAATGTTCTGCAAAGTACATCGTTCTTACATTGTAAATATTAGCAAAATTACCGAAAAAAAAAACAGTTCAGTTGTTATCAATTCTTTTGAAATTCCCGTCTCTAGAAACCTTAATTTAAACTTGTAGCGTCCATTCGTATACAAAGTTCTGCAGTTCGTACCAATTTTTAAGGTTGTATTACTTGATAATATATTTTTGTTTCACTATCTGTAAAATTATTTTTATGAAAACAAAAAAACTATTATCTTTTTTAACAATTGTCTTCTACTTAGGTATGTCCAATTGTTATTCACAACAATCTCCTACTTCATCTGGAGGAGATCTAATAGGTTCAAACGGATCTGTAGCTTACTCAGTTGGACAAATAGTGTACACTACCAATACAGGTTCAAATGGTTCTGTGAGTCAAGGAGTTCAACAACCTTATGAAATTTCTGAAGTATTAGCTTCTGAAGATTTTTCAGAATTAATAAATGACTTAATTGTTTATCCAAATCCTTCAACTGATGTGTTAACAATAAACATGTCTAATAGTAATGGATTAGAATTAGATTACGCAATTATAGATGTAACAGGTAAAGTTTTAAAATCTAAAAAAAATATTGAAAATGAAACAAGCATTGTTGTTTCAGACCTGCCTTCTGCCATCTATTTTTTACAAATTACAAACAAAAATAAAGAAGTTAAAACTTTTAAAATTATTAAAAAATAAAACAAAATAATTATGAAAAAAATATACACTTTAATTACAATACTTATTGTTTCATTTAGTACTTATGCACAAACTCCAGAAAAAATGAGTTATCAAGCAGTAGTAAGAAATACGTCTAATGCTTTAGTCGTATCAACTGCAGTAGGAATGCAAATATCTATTTTGCAAGGTTCTTCAACAGGACCTGCGGTTTATGTAGAAACACAAACACCAACTACAAATGCTAATGGATTAGTAAGTATTGTAATTGGTAGTGGAACTGTAGTTTCGGGAACATTTAACACTATTAATTGGTCTACTGGGAATTATTTCATTAAAACTGAAGTAGATCCTACAGGAGGGGCAACTTATACTATTACAGGTACAAGTCAATTATTAAGTGTGCCTTACGCTTTGCAAGCAAAAAAGGTTGAAAATGTAACTACTATTTCAGGATCTATTAATGTTTCAGGCCCTGGAGTTTATCAGATAGTTTATGGAAATGGTTACAGAGGTATTGGCACAATGAGCTGTAGTATAGATCAAGTACCAAATGGAATTTGGAATTCAGGAGGAACAGTTGCTTTTAGTCAGAATAGTAATACACAAGATTATCTATTAAACGTGGTGGAATATCAATTATACTCTGGTGGTGCCATAGATGCAGTACTTCGTCCTTTAAATAATAATAATTATGATAATGTCGGGTCAAATATTGACGGTCGCGTTGAAGTAGAAGTGTTTAGTATTTCACAACCTTCAGTTCTAAGATGGTCACTAACTGTTTATCCTGCTAACTAAATATTTTATTTTTTAGTAAAAGACTACCTATTAGGGTAGTCTTTTTTATTTAAATAAGTTAGTTTGGAAATAAGAGAACAATTTAAAAATGTTCGTTTTTCATCATTCGTATATAAAGTTCTGCATTTCGTACCATTTTTTTAAAAGGTCTAGGCCTAAAAGGTATTTTTGTTTAATAATTACAAAAAACATTTTTTATGAAACAAAAACTTTACTTTTTAATGGTGACCCTTTTTATGGCAGTTACTTCTTTTTCGCAAACTTTAGATCAATCATGGGCTCCTGCTTCACCAGGAGGAGGAACTTTTTCGGCTAGTCCTACACAAGATGTAGGGCAGAGTTTTATTGCTGGAGTTACAGGTGATTTAAGTCAAATAAACCTCCGGTTGATTAATAGTACATTATCACCATCAACTACCTTTGTACCTGGTGACTTTCAAGTCAGAATATTTAATGGGAATGGTTATGGAGGGTCAGTATTAAATACAACAGTTGTTAATATTACTAGTGTTTCTACAAGTTATCAAGAACAGATTGTTACATTATCTTCAGTTGTTCCTATAATTCAAGGGAATAGTTATACTATAGATTTTAGAGGTTTAACAGGTACTGTTGGTATTCATGGAGCTGATTCAGGTTATGCAAACGGTGGTTTGTATTTTTCAAACGGTAGCACGGGTTTATATAATAGTTACGATTTATGGTTTAAAACTTTTGTAACGTTATCTACGCCAGCAACGCATTTAAATTTTGATGGTGTTAATGATAGAGTAGAATTATCAAATGAATCTAATTTCGATTTTACTTCTACTTTTTCAATGGAAGCTTGGATTCGAGTAACTTCTTTTACCGTAGATTGGCAAACTGTAATTTCTAAAGGAGAGCAAGGACCAAGAATTCATCGTTATAGCAATACTAATTTTATTGCATTTGGTACAGGTCTTGGAGATGATTTAGCATCAACTGTTTCTGTTAATGATGGAAATTGGCATCACATAGCTGCTACTTGTAATAATGGGTTTAAATCGTTGTATGTAGACGGTGTATTACAAGGTACACAAACTGTAGGGACTCCATTAGTGACAAATAATGATAATGTAAGAATTGGAAGTCAAATAGATTCTTATAGCCCAATAAGAGCATTTCATGGAGATATAGACGAGGTTCGTTTTTGGAACGTTGCTAGAACAGCAGAACAAATCAGCGGTTCAAGAAACTGTGAATTACAAGGTTCAGAAACAGGTTTAGTAGCGTATTATAAATTCAATCAAGGTATAGATGCGTCAGATAACAGTACTATAATTTCATTAACAGATGCTACTGCAAACGCAAATAATGGAACTTTAGTTAATTTTACAAAAACAGGAGCAGTTTCTAACTTTTTAGCTGGTTCACCAATTACAACAGGTTCTATAGTTCCTTCTGTAGCTACAGTTACAACACCAGTAACTTATAATCAAGGAGCAACTGCAACTGCATTAACTGCAACAACAGGTGCAAATGGTACAGGATTAGTATGGTATACGACTGCTACTGGTGGTACAGGCACTACAACAGCTCCAACACCAAGTACTGCAACCGCAGGTTCAACTTCTTACTGGGTTGCTACTACCAATGCAAATGGTTGTGAAAGTGCAAGAACAGAAATTGTGGTTACTGTATTAACACCAGCAACGCATTTAAACTTTGATGGAGTTAATGATTATGTTATTTTATCTACAACACCAAGTAATATACCAAGCGGTAATACAAATTACACTTTAGAAGCAATGATAAACCCATCTCAATTAGGAGATAAAGGGATTATTGGATGGGGAGATTATGGTACTGCGCATAAAGTAAATGCATTACGGTTGAGTGCAGCAGGAATTTTTAATTATTGGTGGGGCAATGATTTATATGTGCCTTATACTTTTAATACTAATACATGGTATCACTTGGCAGCAACGTATAATGGTACAACACGAAGTATTTTTATTAATGGAGTTTTAGTTGGTTCTGATACTCCAACAACAAGTTCACATAATGTAACAAACACAAGTAATGTAACAATTGGAAGAACTTGGAATGCTGAATATTTCAGTGGTTCTATAGACGAAGTTCGAATTTGGAATAGAGCATTACCTTTAGCGGAAATTCAAAATAATATGGATTGCGAATTACCAAGCCCTTCAACTCAAAATGGTTTAGTGGCTTATTATCAATTCAACCAAGGTTTTAATGGTGCAGATAATACAACTCTTACTACAATTACAGATGTTTCTGGAAATGCTAATAATGGAACATTAACCAATTTTGCTAGAACTGGTACAACATCCAACTTTTTAGTTGGTTCACCAATTGTAATAGGAACTAATTGTGCGGTATTAAGTTCATCAAATTTTGAAACTGCTAACAATATTAAAATGTATCCAAATCCAACTAATAATTTTGTAACGGTAGAGATAAATGATTTAACCAATGCAAAATTACAAGTACTAGATATTACAGGTAAAATATTAATGAATCAAGCGTTGAATGCAAATTCTAATAACGTTGATGTACAACATTTACCTTCTGGTATGTATTTGTTTAAAGTATCTTCAAACGAAGGAATTTCAACAGGTAAAATAATCAAAAATTAATTAAGTATCTTTTGAGTCAATTTATAGAAATATTAAAAAAATATCGATTAGAACTTGTTCTAATTATTTTCTATTGTTTGATTATTTATTTAGTTATGTATATCATTTATTTATAATTTTAAAGGCTGTTTTTTTAAACAGCCTTTTTTGTTTAAATAAAGAGGCATTAGTTGTTCCAAATTGGAAACAATAAGTTAAATTTACTTTTGAGATCTATTCAAAAAATCTAGTTGGATTAGTAATATATCCTATTAAAAAAAAATCATTCATTAAAACAGGTAAAAATACTTATATAGACTTCAATGCTCTTACTTATTTTTGTTTCATAATTTTAAACTATTTATAATGAAACAAAAACTTTACTTTTTAATGGTGACCCTTTTTATGGCAGTTACTTCTTTTTCGCAAACTTTAGATCAATCATGGGCTCCTGCTTCACCAGGAGGAGGAACTTTTTCGGCTAGTCCTACACAAGATGTAGGGCAGAGTTTTATTGCTGGAGTTACAGGTGATTTAAGTCAAATAAACCTCCGGTTGATTAATAGTACATTATCGCCATCAACAACCTTTGTACCTGGTGACTTTCAAGTCAGAATATTTAATGGGAATGGTTATGGAGGGTCAGTATTAAATACAACAGTTGTTAATATTACTAGTGTTTCTACAAGTTATCAAGAACAGATTGTTACATTATCTTCAGTTGTTCCTATAATTCAAGGGAATAGTTATACTATAGATTTTAGAGGTTTAACAGGTACTGTTGGTATTCATGGAGCTGATTCAGGTTATGCAAACGGTGGTTTGTATTTTTCAAACGGTAGCACGGGTTTATATAATAGTTACGATTTATGGTTTAAAACTTTTGTAACGTTATCTACGCCAGCAACGCATTTAAATTTTGATGGTGTTAATGATAGAGTAGAATTATCAAATGAATCTAATTTCGATTTTACTTCTACTTTTTCAATGGAAGCTTGGATTCGAGTAACTTCTTTTACCGTAGATTGGCAAACTGTAATTTCTAAAGGAGAGCAAGGACCAAGAATTCATCGTTATAGCAATACTAATTTTATTGCATTTGGTACAGGTCTTGGAGATGATTTAGCATCAACTGTTTCTGTTAATGATGGAAATTGGCATCACATAGCTGCTACTTGTAATAATGGGTTTAAATCGTTGTATGTAGACGGTGTATTACAAGGTACACAAACTGTAGGGACTCCATTAGTGACAAATAATGATAATGTAAGAATTGGAAGTCAAATAGATTCTTATAGCCCAATAAGAGCATTTCATGGAGATATAGACGAGGTTCGTTTTTGGAACGTTGCTAGAACAGCAGAACAAATCAGCGGTTCAAGAAACTGTGAATTACAAGGTTCAGAAACAGGTTTAGTATCGTATTATAAATTCAATCAAGGTATAGATGCGTCAGACAACAGCACTATAATTTCATTAACAGATGCTACTGCTTTCGCAAATAATGGAACTTTAATTAATTTTACAAAAACAGGAGCAGTTTCTAACTTTTTAGCTGGTTCGCCAGTTACAACAGGTTCTATAGTTCCTTCTGTAGCTACAGTTACAACACCAGTAACTTATAATCAAGGAGCAACTGCAACTGCATTAACTGCAACAACAGGTGCAAATGGTACAGGATTAGTATGGTATACGACTGCTACTGGTGGTACAGGCACTACAACAGCTCCAACACCAAGTACTGCAACCGCAGGTTCAACTTCTTACTGGGTTTCTAGTACCAATGCTAACGGTTGTGAAAGTGCTAGAACAGAAATTGTGGTTACTGTATTAATACCAGCAACGCATTTAAACTTTGACGGTGCTAATGATCGTATAAATTGTGGTAATAGCACTTCTGTACAAATTACAGGCTCTAGTATTACTTTAGAAGCATGGGTGAAATTAAGTTCTTTTGCTGGATCGCCTAGTGATGGTAATATTATTAATAAAGAACAAAATTCTCCAGATTATGGGTATATGCTACGTGTAGGAGGTTCAGGGATTGTTAATTTTAATTTAGGTAATGGTAGTTGGAATGAATTAAATACATCTGCCAATTCTGTTCAATTAGGCACTTGGCACCACATTGCAGGAACTTATGATGGAACTAATATGAAGATTTATATAGACGGATCTTTAGTTGCTACACAACCAAGGAGTATTGTAATTAGTAATTCAACAGCTAATTTATTTATTGGGGATTGGCCAAATACTGGTAGAAATATAAATGGATCAATTGACGAAGTTCGTATTTGGAACAGAGCATTACCTATAGCGGAAATTCAAAATAATATGAATTGCGAATTACCAAGCCCTTCAACTCAAAATGGTTTAGTGGCGTATTACCAGTTCAACCAAGGAGTTAATGAAGCAACAAATACAAGTGTGACTAGTTTAACAGATACTTCTGGAAATGCTAATAATGGAACATTAACCAATTTTGCTTTAACCGGTACTACTTCAAACTGGTTAGCTGGTTCACCTATTGTTACTGGAACAAATTGTGCGGTATTAAGTACTTCAAACTTTGAAATTGCTAACAATATTAAAATGTATCCAAACCCAACTAGTAATTTTGTAACGGTTGAGGTAAATAACTTAACAAACGCAAAATTACAAGTACTAGATATTACAGGTAAAACTTTAATGAATCAAGCATTAAATACAAGTTCAAATAACGTTGATGTACAACATTTACCTTCTGGTATGTATTTGTTTAAAGTATCTTCAAACGAAGGAACTTCAACAGGTAAAATAATCAAAAATTAATTAAGTATCTTTTGAGTCAATTTATAGAAATATTAAAAAAATATCGATTAGAACTTGTTCTAATTGTTTTCTATTGTTTTTTTATTTATTTAGTTATGTATATCATTTATTTATAAATTTTTAAAGGCTGTTTATTTAAACAGCCTTTTTTGTTTAAATAAAGAAGCATTAGTTATTCCAAATTGGAAACAATAAGTTAATTTAGCTACTTTGAAATTAAATTATTTATGATGCATTTCCAATCTATTTTAAACGAAGTATATACTGAAGTTCTTGCAATGAATCTTGACGGTAAAGTTTCAGAATCAATACCTGAACTGTCAAAAATTAATCCTTCAAAATTTGGAATCCATTTAACTACATTAGAAGGAGGGAATTTTGGGATAGGCGATAGTAATGAACGATTTTCAATTCAAAGTGTTTCAAAAACCTTAACATTAGCGATGGCGTTTTCTAAACTTGGTGAAAAAGTTTGGGAAAGAGTAGATGTTGAACCTTCAGGAGATCCTTTTAATTCACTTGTTCAATTGGAATATGAAAAAGGAATTCCTAGAAACCCTTTTATTAATGCTGGAGCAATTGTTATTGCAGATATGATAGTTACTTTATATGAAAACCCTAAAGAAGACTTTTTAGATTTCTTAAGAGCAATTTCAGGAAGTGATACAATTAATTACAATCCAAGAGTAGCACAATCTGAAAAAGATACTGGTTTTAGAAACAGAGCTTTAGCTAATTTTTTAAAATCATTTGGAAATATTGAAAATGATGTAGATGAAGTACTCGACTTTTATTTTCATCAATGTTCGGTTGAAATGTCATGTAAAGAACTAGCACAAGCATTTTACTTTTTCGCAAATGCCGGAAAAACTAAAGAAGGAAATCAAATCTTAACTGAAAGTCAAACCAAACGTTTAAATGCAATTATGCAAACGTGTGGTTTTTATGATGAATCGGGTGAGTTTACCTATAAAGTAGGTTTGCCAGGAAAAAGCGGAATTGGCGGTGGAATTGTGGCTTTGTTTCCTAAGGAATTTATAATTGCAACATGGAACCCTAGATTGAATGAAAAAGGAAATTCTGAACTTGGTATGCATGCTCTAGAACTATTTACAACAAAAACAGGAATGTCTATTTTTTAGTAAGTTACATAAAACATACTTTTATAAACATACAAAATCCTTTAATTAAAGGATTTTGTATAAAATAAATATTTATAAGATATTATTTATCGTTTGTTTTTTTCCAATTCTTTTGCTGGCTTTCATCTAAAAAAGTCCAAGCAATAAAACGACTTATTTTATTTCCTTGTTCCATTTCAATAGTTTTTACATCAAAAGCATTTACTTTTTTTAAATGATTATAAAATGGTTTTAAGTTATCCTTTTTAGAAACTAAAACAGTAAACCATAAACATTGTGTTTTAAAATGGGCACTTTCATAAATCATATTGGTAATGAAAGCTAATTCACCACCTTCGCACCAAAGCTCATTGTTTTGTCCGCCAAAATTTAAAACTGGTTTGCCGCTTTTTTGTTTACCAATGTTTCTAAGCTTTCTCATAGAACCTTTTGAAGCTTCTTCTCTAGAAGAATGAAATGGTGGATTACAAATTACGAAATCAAATTTTTCACCTGGTTCAATGATTTCTTTAAAAATATGTCTTTTATTTGATTGTAATCTTAGTTTAACAGATTCAACTAAATTTGTATTTCCGTCTAATATTTTTTGAGCAATATTAAAACATTCTTTATCGACTTCAGTACCTATAAATTCCCAACCGTATTCTTGATGTCCAATAATTGGATAAATACAATTTGCACCTACACCAATATCTAATCCTCTTACGTCTTCTCCCATTGGAATTAAATTCTTGTTTGAAAGACTTAATAAATCAGCTATATAATGAATATAATCTGCTCTTCCTGGAATTGGCGGGCATAAATTTGTTTTGGGAATATCCCAATAAGTTATGTTATAGTGATGTAATAATAAACTTTTATTAAGCGCTTTTACCGCTAATGGGTTTGAAAAGTCAATACTTTCATTGCCAAATTTATTTTTAGAAACAAATTGTTCTAATAAAGGATTGGTTTTAATTAAAGCTTCAAAGTCATATCCATTAATATGTTTATTATTTGGATGTAATTTTTTCTTTTCTATAAGTTGCTTATTGGTTTCTGAATTCAAAATGATTTAGTTTAAAATACAATGCAAAGTTACGCTTAAATTACTTGTTTTGTGACATTTTTGTTTTTTCATTAATTTATTTACCATTATAGATAAAAGGTGCCCAATACTGCACTTCTTTTCCATTAAACCCTTCTTTGTCAAAAGTACCTTTTATGAAATCTCTTTTTACTTCGTTCACAGCTTTATCATATGACATGGCTAATTTGAATACTTTATGATACAAATTGGCTGTAAAAATATATGAACCATAATCACTTACAGACCATAATGTTGAAACAGTACTGTTTGCACCTGCTGTTAACATCGCTTGATTAAGTCCAGAAATTCCTTCGCCAGGAACTATTTTTCCTAAACCAGTTTGGCAAGCACTCAGCATCATAAAATCGGTTTTAATGTTTAGTTTTTCCATTTCAGAAACGGTTAACATACCATCTTCATTATTTTGTGGTGTTGGAAATACGCTAAATGCAATACTACTTAATTCAAAAATATAAGGATGCACCATTGCATGACTTGATAAATGAATTACTTTATAATTTTTAAGTTCGCCTGCATTTGACATTCTTTTAAACTCATTTTCGGTCATTAAATCTCCCATTTTAGTATCGCTATTTGAAATATTATTGCCTATATATTCAACTTCTGCTTTAGCTCCACTTAAGTAATTCATTGGTTCCTTGCTAAAAGTAGCAAATGCATAGTCTAGAGGTTTATTTTGCTTTTGTAAATCGTAAACTATATTTTTTAATCGGTCAATATCTGCTAAACTAGTTAACTCCATACCGCTATTTTGAAGTTTTGCATATTTTGCATCACCAAAAGCAAGAATATTTTTTGAATATACATTTGGCTTTCTTTCGCGAATTTCTTTTAAAACAGTTCCACTTGATATGTAAGCTATATCATATTTTTCAACCAAATAAACAGACTTCATATCGACTAAAGTTTCAAAAGGAATTAGGTTTTGCATTCCGTCTAAAGCGAAAATAATTTTCTTTTTATTTTGAAAAAAAGGTTCTAATCTACTTATATAATCAATAAAAAATGAATTAGACAGCATGCCAAAGTCCATTTCGTTTGTAAATCGAGTATCTAATTTTCCACCTTCTCTAGGGTTTAAAAATTTTCTATATAATTCAATTAATAAACTTACTTCACCTTTACGAAATTCGGCAGTTCCAGCTTCTTGAATAGTATTAAATTTAGAATATTTTGGACTTCTGTATTCTTTGGCAGCCATTTCATTTTCAATCTCGCCAATTAATTTATTGTATCTTACATACATATTCATTAATGCACCATGTGAAACCACATATTTTGTATTGTATGAATCTTTTGTAATTACAGCAGCTACATAAGTTCCTTCTCTTGTAGTTCCTCTGGTAATTTCAGTATAATAAACTAAAGCTTCATCTGGTTTTAAAGTATTTTGAACTTCTTTTAATGTAGCTGTTTTTGTGTTTTTAGAGTTGCTTTTTGAAACTAAATTGTTTGCTTTTAACTCTTCCATTACAGGAAATATTTTATCAAACTGTTTCGTTTCTTGATAGCAAGCTATTAAATATCCACCTATTTTTGAATAAAAAAGTAACATATTACTTCTGTCTTTTTCTGCCGCTGCATCTAGTAGTGTTTTGTACATGGACTTACTCTTTTCGAAGAAAGGAATTGCTTCACTATGTTTTTTTTTACTAAATAAACTTACTCCATCATTGTATATAGCAAGATAGTCAGCTCCGTTAATATTATATGTTTTAGCTATGTTTTCTCCATTAAACTCCTTAATTCGTAGTAAGTTTCTTGTAATTTCTTTACCTAAATCTGTATTTTTAAAATTTAAGCTTGTAGATAATGCTTCTGCTTTTTCTGCTAATTGTAAACCTTTTGATTTATCTCCACTATAATTATATGCTATAGAAGTTTGTAAATAGGCTTCTAAAAGTATTTCAGGGTGCATTAGTTTATTAAAAACAGGCTCAACAATTTTTGCAACATCTGCAGCTTCTTTAAATTTATTTTGCATGTTTAGAGCAAACATTTTACGATTTAATGGTTTTACATTCATTGAAGTGCTCATAGAAACTTTAGTAATATCATCAAATATTATATTTGAAATAGAAATCTCAGCATCATATTGGCTTTTTATTTGATATACGTCTACAAGTGCATCATAAATTTTATAGCGCATTAATGTAGAAGTACTTGGGTTTTTAAACTGTACAAATAATTCATCAGTTATGGCTTCCTTATTAGCGTCGTTAATTGCATTGTTTGCAACATATATCAATAATTGATTGTAATAGCTTGTTGGAAATGTGTTATTTGCTATTCGTTTTTTTAGACTGAATAATTTTGCTGTGATATCGTTTACATTTATTTCAGAACTTTTTTTTGTAGGAAGGAGATATAAATCGACAGCTTCTTTGGTAAAAACCATCGCATTTGTTGGATAATCAAGATTGTATTTGTTTTTTGCTTTAGTTAATTCTTCTATTGTATATGAGTAACCAGTTGCGCCAGTTAAGTTTCTTATTACAGAACTAATATAGTTATTATTATATTCTTTTGTGCTTTCTGCCATTCCAAAAAAACTTAAACTATAATATGCCTGACTTATAGAATAAGACTCTTTTGCATAAGCAGCAGCTACAATATAAAATACTGTAATTTCATCATAAATTGGTTCTAATTCATGTGCTATTTTTAAATATTTTACTGCTTCAGGATATTTTCCGGTAAAGAGATATGCTTTACCAATCAGCGCATAAATATCTGGTCTTAAATAATAATTGTCTAAAATTTGGTTACCTAACTCTATAGTTCTATTGTAGTTTTTAGCTTCATAAGCTCTTTGTGCTTCAATATATTTTTGGTTATTGTTTAAAGCTTCTGAAGATTGAGAAAGCCCAATAGAAAATTGTAATAATAAAAGGAATGATAGTATTGTTTTCATAGTGTAATATTTTAACATTCAAACTTATCACTAAACTCATTTTACTTCAATAGGGCAGTTGCCTTATATTTAAAAAAAAATCTCAACTTTATGATTGAGATTTTAATTTAGTTAATTAGAAATTTTTAAATGATTTCTTGTCTCCTTTTTCATCATATTCAGAAGCCATTACTTTTTTTACCTCTCGGTTTACAAGAACTGTATTTTTAATAAAGTTGCTTTTGAAATCATCACTATATGAAACAACTTTGAATTCTTCAATCAAGTCTGGTTTTCGATCCATTAGAGTATAAACACCAATTTCATTTCCTTTGTCTTTTTTATTATAAATTGTAACCGTTTTCTTTTCATTATCTATTACTTCTCCTCTATAAAAATTTCCATTTTGAAAGAAACCTATGATGATCAAACCGTCATCATCAAGTTTTGCTCCATAACCATTTTCACAATCGCCTTGGCAACCTAATGACAATTTACTTGTTTGTAAAATCATTGTTTTTCTACTTATTTCCTTATCATTTTCATATGTGATTATAACAGATTCATTAAGTTTTGAATCGTTTAAAAGAATATGAATACCTTCTTTCATTCCGTTTTCAAATACGCCATACTGTCTTGATCCTTCTCCAATATAATAAATCGAATTACCAGTTGGGATTCCATTTATAAATTTTGAAAATATATAATTACCATTTTTAAAATTTATAAATGAAGAGCCGTTTAGTACACCATTTGTTCTAAAGCCTGCCTCTACATAGCTTTTTTCTTTGTTTTCTAGCAGTCCGAAACCATTTGTGTCATTTCCAACAGTACAAAATATTTCTTCTTGTCCAAAAGCAATACCATTTATTGCTAAAAGTAGGATGATAATTTTTTTCATAATAAATATCATTTAATTATAATATTCAAATGTAATTAGATGTATTTTAGATTTCAATAGGACAGTTGCCTTATATTCAATAAAAAATCCCAACCTTTCGATTGGGATTTTCTATAATAAGTAAGATAAATATTGTTTATAAAACGTTTATTTAATTTTGTTAACGATAGCTGTGAAAGCATCTGAGTGATTCATTGCTAAATCTGCAAGAACTTTACGGTTCAATTCGATATTGTTAGCTTTGATTTTTCCCATAAATTGAGAATAACTCATTCCATGTTGTCTTGCACCAGCGTTAATACGCATAATCCATAAAGCACGGAAGTTTCTCTTTTTTTGCTTTCTATCACGGTAAGCATAAGTCATTGCTTTTTCTACCGCATTTTTTGCTACTGTCCAAACGTTTTTACGTCTACCAAAGAAACCTTTGGCTTGTTTTAATACTCTTTTTCTTCTAGCTCTTGTAGCTACTGAATTCGTTGCTCTTGGCATAATTTTAATGTTTTTTTGTAGTAAGGCGTTCTAAATGATTTTAGAAACTTAATTAAGCCCACTCCAGGGTTATAAATTGATTTTAACCAAACAACTAATTAGATAATTCTTAATTGTTGTTTAATGCTTTTCTCATCTGTTTTATGAACTAAAGCAGAGTGAGTTAAAGCTAACTTACGCTTTTTAGATTTTTTTGTCAAAATATGACTTTTAAAAGCGTGTTTTCTTTTGATCTTTCCAGAACCAGTAACTTTGAATCGTTTCTTAGCACTAGATTTTGTTTTCATTTTAGGCATTTTCTTCCTGTATTTGAATTATCTTACTTACTGTCTTTACGAGTTTTTTAATACTCAATATATTTTTATGCCGAAGCATTTTCTTATTTTGCTTTTTTCTTAGAAGCTAAGTACATAATCATACGTTTTCCTTCTAATACTGGCATTTGTTCAACCTTTCCATATTCTTCAAGTTCAGTCGCCAAACGTAATAATAAAATTTGACCTTGCTCTTTATAAATAATAGAACGACCTTTAAAAAATACAAACGCTTTTAGTTTTGCACCATCTTGTAAAAACTTAATCGCATTTTTCTTTTTAAATTCATAATCATGCTCATCAGTTTGAGGTCCAAAACGAATCTCTTTAATTACAACTTGTGAAGATTTTGCTTTAAGCATTTTTTCACGTTTCTTTTGCTCATAAAGAAACTTCCCATAGTCCATTAATTTACAAACTGGTGGTTCCGCATTTGGAGAGATTTCTACTAAATCTACTTCTTGCTCTGCAGCTAAACGTAATGCATCCTGAATTTTAAAAATTCCAGGTTCAATATTTTCACCTACTAAACGTACTTCAGGAACACGAATTAAATTATTAATTCTGTGTGCTGCTTTTTTCTCTTCGCGAGGTTTATACCCTCTGTTGTTTCTAATTGCTATGACTCTTATTTTTTAGTTAAACTTAGAATGATTTTAATGTCTTCTTAATTTCTTCATCTACTAATATAGCAAATGCTTCAATTGTTATTGTTTGGTTAGATTTTCCATCATCACCGTGTTTCCTTACAGATATTGTGCCGTTTTTTTCTTCTTCTTCACCAACAATTATCATGTACGGAACTTTTTGAACTTCAGCGTCTCTAATTTTTTTACCAATAGTTTCACTTCTGTTGTCTAATTGGGCGCGAATTTCGTGATTTTCTAGCAAATCTAAAACTTTTTTCGCATAATTTTCATATTTATCACTTAAAGTAAGGACTACCGCTTGCTCAGGCATTAACCAAAGTGGGAAATTTCCTGCGGTATGTTCTAGTAAAATTGCAATAAAACGTTCCATTGATCCAAAAGGTGCTCTGTGAATCATTACAGGACGATGCAATTCATTGTCACTTCCTTTATAACTTAATTCAAAACGCTCTGGTAAGTTGTAATCTACTTGTATTGTTCCTAGTTGCCAGCTTCTTCCTAAAGCATCCTTAACCATAAAGTCTAACTTCGGACCGTAAAAAGCAGCTTCTCCAGCTTCAATAACATAGTTTAATCCTTTATCTTTTGCAGCGTTAATAATTGCTTGCTCTGCTTTTTCCCAATTTTCAACGCTACCTATATATTTAGATGGATTGTCTAAATCTCTAACCGATACTTGTGCAGTGAAGTTTTCAAACCCTAACGAGCCAAATACATACAATACTAAATCAATTACATTTTTAAACTCTTGGTCTAATTGATCTGGTGTACAAAAAATATGCGCATCATCTTGAGTAAATCCTCTTACACGAGTTAAACCATGTAATTCTCCACTTTGTTCATATCTATATACAGTTCCAAATTCAGCGTATCTTTTCGGTAAATCTTTATATGACCAAGGTCTTGCATTATAAATCTCACAGTGGTGAGGACAATTCATTGGTTTTAACAAAAACTCTTCTCCTTCAGCAGGAGTATTTATTGGTTGAAAACTATCTGCTCCATACTTCGCATAATGTCCAGAAGTAACATAAAGTTCTTTTTGTCCAATATGTGGAGTTACAACTTGTTCGTATCCAGCTTTCTTTTGTGCCTTCTTTAAAAATTGCTCCAATCTATCACGTAAAGCAGCTCCTTTTGGTAACCATAAAGGTAAGCCTTGTCCAACTCGTTGTGAAAAATGGAATAAATCCAATTCTTTACCAAGTTTTCTATGATCACGTTTTTTTGCTTCTTCTAATAATTGTAAATATTCAGTTAAATCTTTTTGCTTTGGAAACGAAATTCCATAAACTCGAGTTAACTGTTTGTTTTTTTCATTACCTCTCCAGTAAGCTCCAGCAACAGATAAAATTTTCATGGCTTTAATTATTCCTGTATTAGGAATATGTCCACCACGACATAAATCAGTAAAAGTAGAATGATCACAAAAAGTAATTGTTCCGTCTTCTAAATTTGTGATTAATTCTGTTTTGAATTCATTATCTTTATATAACTCTAAAGCTTCTGCTTTTGTTGCAGAACGCATTTTAAATTCATGCTTTTCTCTTGAAATCTCTAGAACTCTATCTTCAACTCTTTTAAAATCAGCGTCAGTTAATTTTTCATCGCCAAAATCAACATCATAATAAAAACCATTATCAATAGCAGGTCCAATTGTTAGTTTACAACCCGGATAAAATTCTTCAATTACTTGCGCCATAACGTGAGAAGTAGAATGCCAAAAAGCTTTTTTACCTTCGTCGTTATTCCAAGTGTATAAAATTAGAGAACCATCGGTGGTTAAGGCTGTTGTTGTTTCAACTGTTGTACCATTAAAAGAAGCTGAAATTACATTTCTAGCTAAACCCTCGCTTATACTTAAAGCAACATCCATTGGAGTCGTACCTTGTGCAAACTCCTTAACCGAACCATCCGGTAAAGTAATCTTTATCATTTTTTATTTTTTAATGAAATGCAAATATACATTATTGACTAGTTACATACAATATATATATAGGTACATTTTTTTCTTATATCTTAAAATTTCGAGTTTCGCTATTATTTTTTTAGTAGCTTATTCCCGCTTTCCGCTGTATCTTTTATTATTTTCAGGGAAAATTAATAAAAGGATGCCGCTACACTCGGGGCTATGGCGGGTTTGTTTGAGTTGTAAATTGTTTATTTGTATACTATATATAAAGTATTAAAGTTGTTTTTTAAAACAATTTCATTTAATTTTTGTGTTTGAAACATGAATTTTCTTCTTGAATCTGTTTCTTGAACTTGTATTTAAAACTAGAGATTAGCATTTAAAACTTGTATTTGTTCTTGCACTTAAAATTTAAAATTGATTTTTTTTGATTTGTAAGTATCTTGTAATCAAAGGATAGAAAAATACTTTAAAAAATAGATTAAAAAAGGTTTGCGGGAATGAGAAAAGGTGCTACTTTTGCACCCGCATTCAAAGGCAAGTTCATTACATTTATTGATAAGTTAACTTAGGGTTAACGGCTGGTAAAAAAGAAAATTTTTTTTCAAAAAAAGTTTGCCAGAGTCAAAAAAGGTTTTACCTTTGCAGCCCGCAATTGTGGCGACGTTCTGAGAATTATTGAGTAAGTGGATAAGAAATAAAAAATTTAATTTTTTTTTCAAAAACACTTGTGAGATTAAAAAGAAGTTGTACTTTTGCACCCGCTTTGAGAAACAAGCGATAATAAAAAGAATGACACGTTCATAGACATATTGGATTGACAGCACGATTTAGATCTTCGGATTTAGATTGTAAAAAATAAGAGAGTAAGACTTAAGAGATTAAGAAATAAACCTAGCCTTTATCGTACAATATTAAAAACACTACGATGAAGAGTTTGATCCTGGCTCAGGATGAACGCTAGCGGCAGGCCTAACACATGCAAGTCGAGGGGTAGAGTTAGCTTGCTAACTTGAGACCGGCGCACGGGTGCGTAACGCGTATGCAATCTACCTTATACAGGGGAATAGCCCAGAGAAATTTGGATTAATGCCCCATAGTATTATTGAATGGCATCATTTGATAATTAAAGTTCCAACGGTATAAGATGAGCATGCGTCCCATTAGTTAGTTGGTAAGGTAACGGCTTACCAAGACTATGATGGGTAGGGGTCCTGAGAGGGAGATCCCCCACACTGGTACTGAGACACGGACCAGACTCCTACGGGAGGCAGCAGTGAGGAATATTGGACAATGGGCGCAAGCCTGATCCAGCCATGCCGCGTGCAGGAAGACGGTCCTATGGATTGTAAACTGCTTTTATACAGGAAGAAACACCTCTACGTGTAGAGGCTTGACGGTACTGTAAGAATAAGGATCGGCTAACTCCGTGCCAGCAGCCGCGGTAATACGGAGGATCCAAGCGTTATCCGGAATCATTGGGTTTAAAGGGTCCGTAGGCGGCCTTATAAGTCAGTGGTGAAATCTCCTAGCTCAACTAGGAAACTGCCATTGATACTGTAGGGCTTGAATTATTAGGAAGTAACTAGAATATGTAGTGTAGCGGTGAAATGCTTAGATATTACATGGAATACCAATTGCGAAGGCAGGTTACTACTAATTGATTGACGCTGATGGACGAAAGCGTGGGTAGCGAACAGGATTAGATACCCTGGTAGTCCACGCCGTAAACGATGGATACTAGCTGTTCGGAGCAATCTGAGTGGCTAAGCGAAAGTGATAAGTATCCCACCTGGGGAGTACGAACGCAAGTTTGAAACTCAAAGGAATTGACGGGGGCCCGCACAAGCGGTGGAGCATGTGGTTTAATTCGATGATACGCGAGGAACCTTACCAAGGCTTAAATGGGAAACGACAGATTTGGAAACAGATTTTTCTTCGGACGTTTTTCAAGGTGCTGCATGGTTGTCGTCAGCTCGTGCCGTGAGGTGTCAGGTTAAGTCCTATAACGAGCGCAACCCCTGTCGTTAGTTGCCAGCGAGTCATGTCGGGAACTCTAACGAGACTGCCAGTGTAAACTGTGAGGAAGGTGGGGATGACGTCAAATCATCACGGCCCTTACGCCTTGGGCCACACACGTGCTACAATGGACGGTACAGAGAGCAGCTACTGGGTGACCAGATGCGAATCTTCAAAACCGTTCTCAGTTCGGATCGAAGTCTGCAACTCGACTTCGTGAAGCTGGAATCGCTAGTAATCGGATATCAGCCATGATCCGGTGAATACGTTCCCGGGCCTTGTACACACCGCCCGTCAAGCCATGGAAGCTGGGGGTACCTGAAGTCGGTGACCGCAAGGAGCTGCCTAGGGTAAAACTGGTAACTAGGGCTAAGTCGTAACAAGGTAGCCGTACCGGAAGGTGCGGCTGGAACACCTCCTTTCTAGAGAAAGATAAAGAATAGGTTCTTTATTGATTGGGGATTACTCTCGCTGTTAGTTCAAATAATACAATATAAGTAAAAAACAGAGTCTCGTAGCTCAGCTGGTTAGAGTACTACACTGATAATGTAGGGGTCGGCAGTTCGAGTCTGCCCGGGACTACTTTTTTAACTTATAAGGAAATTCTAGAAGTTGGGATTCACAATTCATAATTCTGAATTCATAATTTTGGATTTAAAATTGGGGGATTAGCTCAGCTGGCTAGAGCGCTTGCCTTGCACGCAAGAGGTCATCGGTTCGACTCCGATATTCTCCACAACGGCTATACGTTAAAACTGGCATTATTGTCAGTGGCGACGCGCCACAAGTTCATTGACATATTGAGAAAAGAAAATATATTAAATATATAGAAAGCACAAATTTTTGGGTATTCTACTTATGTAGGATATTTAATAAAACAAGTACAATAAGCAAAATAAGGGCGTATGGGGAATGCCTAGGCTCTCAGAGGCGATGAAGGACGTGATAAGCTGCGAAAAGCTACGGGGATCGGCACACACGAATTGATCCGTAGATATCCGAATGGGGCAACCCGGCATGTTGAAGACATGTCACTCCGATAGGAGAGTAAACCCGCTGAACTGAAACATCTAAGTAGGCGGAGGAGAAGAAAACAAAAGTGATTCCGTAAGTAGTGGCGAGCGAACGCGGATTAGCCCAAACCAATGTTGTTACGGCAATATTGGGGTTGTAGGACCACGACATTTCATGCGGATTGAATTAGAATAACCTGGAAAGGTTAACCATAGAGGGTGATAGTCCCGTATAAGTAAGAGAAGATATGAATAGTGGTATCCTGAGTAGTGCGGGGCACGTGAAACCCTGTATGAATCTGGCGGGACCATCCGCTAAGGCTAAATACTCCTGAGAGACCGATAGTGAACCAGTACCGTGAGGGAAAGGTGAAAAGAACCGTGAATAACGGAGTGAAATAGATCCTGAAACCATACGCTTACAAGCGGTCGGAGCCCTTAAGTGGGGTGACGGCGTGCCTTTTGCATAATGAGCCTACGAGTTAACGTTGCTGGCAAGGATAAGTGGTTAAGCCATGGATCCGTAGCGAAAGCGAGTCTGAATAGGGCGCTTTAGTCAGTAGTGTTAGACGCGAAACCGTGTGATCTACCCATGGGCAGGTTGAAGCTTTGTTAACCCAAAGTGGAGGACCGAACCCGTTGACGTTGAAAAGTCTTGGGATGACCTGTGGGTAGGGGTGAAAGGCCAATCAAACTCGGAAATAGCTCGTACTCCCCGAAATGCATTTAGGTGCAGCGATGAAATATAGTTATATAGAGGTAGAGCTACTGATTGGATGCGGGGGTTTCACCACCTACCAATTCCTGACAAACTCCGAATGCTATATAATGGTCCTCATCAGTGAGGGCATGGGTGCTAAGGTCCATGTCCGAGAGGGAAAGAACCCAGACCATCAGCTAAGGTCCCCAAATGTATGCTAAGTTGAAATAACGCGGTTTGTCTGCTTAGACAGCTAGGATGTTGGCTTGGAAGCAGCCATTCATTTAAAGAGTGCGTAACAGCTCACTAGTCGAGCGGACGAGCATGGATAATAATCGGGCATAAGTATACTACCGAAGCTATGGATTTGTAATTTATTACAAGTGGTAGGGGAGCATTCTAAACTGGGTCGAAGGTGTGATGTGAGTCATGCTGGACTGTTTAGAAAAGAAAATGTAGGCATAAGTAACGATAATGCGGGCGAGAAACCCGCACACCGAAAAACTAAGGTTTCCACAGCTATGCTAATCAGCTGTGGGTTAGTCTGGTCCTAACGCGAACCCGAAAGGGGTAGTGGATGGCCAACGGGTTAATATTCCCGTACTACTTATAATTGTGATGGAATGACGGAGTGATGAAAGCACCGCGAACTGACGGAATAGTTCGTTGAAGATTGTAGCTATAGAGACTGTAGGCAAATCCGCAGATTCTGGCAAAGATCGATAGTACTCGGAGTCTTCGGACAAAGGGATAGTGTGCCTAAGGGCTTCCAAGAAAAGTTTCTAAACTTAGATTATAAGTACCAGTACCGTAAACCGACACAGGTAGTTGGGGAGAGAATCCTAAGGTGCTCGAGAGATTCATGGCTAAGGAATTAGGCAAAATAGACCCGTAACTTCGGGAGAAGGGTCGCCACGCAAATGCGTGGCCGCAGTGAAAAGATCCAGGCGACTGTTTATCAAAAACACAGGGCTCTGCAAAATCGTAAGATGAAGTATAGGGCCTGACACCTGCCCGGTGCTTGAAGGTTAAGTGGAGATGTTATCTTCGGAGAAGCATTGAAATGAAGCCCAAGTAAACGGCGGCCGTAACTATAACGGTCCTAAGGTAGCGAAATTCCTTGTCGGGTAAGTTCCGACCTGCACGAATGGTGTAACGATCTGGATACTGTCTCAGCCATGAGCTCGGTGAAATTGTAGTAGCGGTGAAGATGCCGCTTACCCGCAGTGGGACGAAAAGACCCTGTGCACCTTTACTATAGCTTAGTATTGACCTTGGATAAGTGATGTGTAGGATAGGTTGGAGACTGTGAAGTGGCGTCGCTAGGCGTTGTGGAGTCATTGTTGAAATACAACCCTTTGCTTATCTAGGGCCTAACCCCGTTTTTCGGGGGACATTGCTTGGTGGGTAGTTTGACTGGGGTGGTCGCCTCCAAAAGAGTAACGGAGGCTTCTAAAGGTTCCCTCAGCACGCTTGGTAACCGTGCGTAGAGTGCAATGGTATAAGGGAGCTTGACTGAGAGACATACAGGTCGATCAGGTACGAAAGTAGAGCATAGTGATCCGGTGGTTCCGCATGGAAGGGCCATCGCTCAAAGGATAAAAGGTACGCCGGGGATAACAGGCTGATCTCCCCCAAGAGCTCATATCGACGGGGGGGTTTGGCACCTCGATGTCGGCTCGTCACATCCTGGGGCTGGAGAAGGTCCCAAGGGTTGGGCTGTTCGCCCATTAAAGTGGCACGCGAGCTGGGTTCAGAACGTCGTGAGACAGTTCGGTCTCTATCTACTGTGGGCGCAAGAAATTTGAGTGGATCTGATTCTAGTACGAGAGGACCGAATTGGACAAACCGCTGGTGTATCTGTTGTTCCGCCAGGAGCACTGCAGAGTAGCTACGTTTGGAAGGGATAAGCGCTGAAAGCATATAAGCGCGAAACCCACCACAAGATGAGATTTCTTTTAAGGGTCCTAGAAGATGACTAGGTTGATAGGCTATAGATGTAAAGGCAGTAATGTCATAGTCAAGTAGTACTAATAACCCGTAAGCTTATGTACATTTTCCTCCCACTTCGGTGGGAGGGAGAAACTTTCTATACAAACATGATTTTCTTGTCTCAGTATGTTAAGATATTATTCAATGGATAATTAACAATTAATAATTGATAATTAAACTTGAAAAAATTGCCTAAAGCAATTTAACCTCTTAAGGTGGTTATTGCAGCGGGGCTCACCTCTTCCCATTCCGAACAGAGAAGTTAAGCCCGCTTGCGCAGATGGTACTGCAATCCTGTGGGAGAGTATGACACCGCCTTTCTTTTAAAAACCCTATCCTAACCGGATGGGGTTTTTTGTTTTATATGGGTTTTACAAACAAAAAAACAAACAAAAAAGACGAACTAAACAGTTCGTCTTTTTTTTATATTCTAATGAATTTATATAATTATTACTGTCTAGGTTTGTTTATTCCTCTATCGTAAAGTACAATACTGCCAGCAACGGAAATATTTAAACTTTTTTCTAAAAAGAAATCGATTTAAAGAAATTAGCTGCAACATGGAGAGCAAAAAATGAAAAAGCAAAACTTAAAAAAGAAGAATTATAGAATTCTGATTTAAATAATTTAGTAGCTTATTCCCGCTTTCCGCTGTATCTTTTATTATTTTCAGGGAAAATTAATAAAAGGATGCCGCTACACTCGGGGCTATGGCGGGTTTGTTTGAGTTGTAAATTGTTTATTTGTATACTATATATAAAGTATTAAAGTTGTTTTTTAAAACAATTTCATTTAATTTTTGTGTTTGAAACATGAATTTTCTTCTTGAATCTGTTTCTTGAACTTGTATTTAAAACTAGAGATTAGCATTTAAAACTTGTATTTGTTCTTGCACTTAAAATTTAAAATTGATTTTTTTTGATTTGTAAGTATCTTGTAATCAAAGGATAGAAAAATACTTTAAAAAATAGATTAAAAAAGGTTTGCGGGAATGAGAAAAGGTGCTACTTTTGCACCCGCATTCAAAGGCAAGTTCATTACATTTATTGATAAGTTAACTTAGGGTTAACGGCTGGTAAAAAAGAAAATTTTTTTTCAAAAAAAGTTTGCCAGAATCAAAAAACGAATTACCTTTGCAGCCCGCAATTAGCGCAACGTTCTAAAAATTATTGAGTAAGTGGATAAGAAATAAAAATTTTAATTTTTTTTTCAAAAAAACTTGCGAGATTAAAAAGAAGTTGTACTTTTGCACCCGCTTTGAGAAACAAGCGATAATAAAAAGAATGACACGTTCATAGACATATTGGATTGACAGCACGATTTAGATCTTCGGATTTAGATTGTAAAAAATAAGAGAGTAAGACTTAAGAGATTAAGAAATAAACCTAGCCTTTATCGTACAATATTAAAAACACTACGATGAAGAGTTTGATCCTGGCTCAGGATGAACGCTAGCGGCAGGCCTAACACATGCAAGTCGAGGGGTAGAGTTAGCTTGCTAACTTGAGACCGGCGCACGGGTGCGTAACGCGTATGCAATCTACCTTATACAGGGGAATAGCCCAGAGAAATTTGGATTAATGCCCCATAGTATTATTGAATGGCATCATTTGATAATTAAAGTTCCAACGGTATAAGATGAGCATGCGTCCCATTAGTTAGTTGGTAAGGTAACGGCTTACCAAGACTATGATGGGTAGGGGTCCTGAGAGGGAGATCCCCCACACTGGTACTGAGACACGGACCAGACTCCTACGGGAGGCAGCAGTGAGGAATATTGGACAATGGGCGCAAGCCTGATCCAGCCATGCCGCGTGCAGGAAGACGGTCCTATGGATTGTAAACTGCTTTTATACAGGAAGAAACACCTCTACGTGTAGAGGCTTGACGGTACTGTAAGAATAAGGATCGGCTAACTCCGTGCCAGCAGCCGCGGTAATACGGAGGATCCAAGCGTTATCCGGAATCATTGGGTTTAAAGGGTCCGTAGGCGGCCTTATAAGTCAGTGGTGAAATCTCCTAGCTCAACTAGGAAACTGCCATTGATACTGTAGGGCTTGAATTATTAGGAAGTAACTAGAATATGTAGTGTAGCGGTGAAATGCTTAGATATTACATGGAATACCAATTGCGAAGGCAGGTTACTACTAATTGATTGACGCTGATGGACGAAAGCGTGGGTAGCGAACAGGATTAGATACCCTGGTAGTCCACGCCGTAAACGATGGATACTAGCTGTTCGGAGCAATCTGAGTGGCTAAGCGAAAGTGATAAGTATCCCACCTGGGGAGTACGAACGCAAGTTTGAAACTCAAAGGAATTGACGGGGGCCCGCACAAGCGGTGGAGCATGTGGTTTAATTCGATGATACGCGAGGAACCTTACCAAGGCTTAAATGGGAAACGACAGATTTGGAAACAGATTTTTCTTCGGACGTTTTTCAAGGTGCTGCATGGTTGTCGTCAGCTCGTGCCGTGAGGTGTCAGGTTAAGTCCTATAACGAGCGCAACCCCTGTCGTTAGTTGCCAGCGAGTCATGTCGGGAACTCTAACGAGACTGCCAGTGTAAACTGTGAGGAAGGTGGGGATGACGTCAAATCATCACGGCCCTTACGCCTTGGGCCACACACGTGCTACAATGGACGGTACAGAGAGCAGCTACTGGGTGACCAGATGCGAATCTTCAAAACCGTTCTCAGTTCGGATCGAAGTCTGCAACTCGACTTCGTGAAGCTGGAATCGCTAGTAATCGGATATCAGCCATGATCCGGTGAATACGTTCCCGGGCCTTGTACACACCGCCCGTCAAGCCATGGAAGCTGGGGGTACCTGAAGTCGGTGACCGCAAGGAGCTGCCTAGGGTAAAACTGGTAACTAGGGCTAAGTCGTAACAAGGTAGCCGTACCGGAAGGTGCGGCTGGAACACCTCCTTTCTAGAGAAAGATAAAGAATAGGTTCTTTATTGATTGGGGATTACTCTCGCTGTTAGTTCAAATAATACAATATAAGTAAAAAACAGAGTCTCGTAGCTCAGCTGGTTAGAGTACTACACTGATAATGTAGGGGTCGGCAGTTCGAGTCTGCCCGGGACTACTTTTTTAACTTATAAGGAAATTCTAGAAGTTGGGATTCACAATTCATAATTCTGAATTCATAATTTTGGATTTAAAATTGGGGGATTAGCTCAGCTGGCTAGAGCGCTTGCCTTGCACGCAAGAGGTCATCGGTTCGACTCCGATATTCTCCACAACGGCTATACGTTAAAACTGGCATTATTGTCAGTGGCGACGCGCCACAAGTTCATTGACATATTGAGAAAAGAAAATATATTAAATATATAGAAAGCACAAATTTTTGGGTATTCTACTTATGTAGGATATTTAATAAAACAAGTACAATAAGCAAAATAAGGGCGTATGGGGAATGCCTAGGCTCTCAGAGGCGATGAAGGACGTGATAAGCTGCGAAAAGCTACGGGGATCGGCACACACGAATTGATCCGTAGATATCCGAATGGGGCAACCCGGCATGTTGAAGACATGTCACTCCGATAGGAGAGTAAACCCGCTGAACTGAAACATCTAAGTAGGCGGAGGAGAAGAAAACAAAAGTGATTCCGTAAGTAGTGGCGAGCGAACGCGGATTAGCCCAAACCAATGTTGTTACGGCAATATTGGGGTTGTAGGACCACGACATTTCATGCGGATTGAATTAGAATAACCTGGAAAGGTTAACCATAGAGGGTGATAGTCCCGTATAAGTAAGAGAAGATATGAATAGTGGTATCCTGAGTAGTGCGGGGCACGTGAAACCCTGTATGAATCTGGCGGGACCATCCGCTAAGGCTAAATACTCCTGAGAGACCGATAGTGAACCAGTACCGTGAGGGAAAGGTGAAAAGAACCGTGAATAACGGAGTGAAATAGATCCTGAAACCATACGCTTACAAGCGGTCGGAGCCCTTAAGTGGGGTGACGGCGTGCCTTTTGCATAATGAGCCTACGAGTTAACGTTGCTGGCAAGGATAAGTGGTTAAGCCATGGATCCGTAGCGAAAGCGAGTCTGAATAGGGCGCTTTAGTCAGTAGTGTTAGACGCGAAACCGTGTGATCTACCCATGGGCAGGTTGAAGCTTTGTTAACCCAAAGTGGAGGACCGAACCCGTTGACGTTGAAAAGTCTTGGGATGACCTGTGGGTAGGGGTGAAAGGCCAATCAAACTCGGAAATAGCTCGTACTCCCCGAAATGCATTTAGGTGCAGCGATGAAATATAGTTATATAGAGGTAGAGCTACTGATTGGATGCGGGGGTTTCACCACCTACCAATTCCTGACAAACTCCGAATGCTATATAATGGTCCTCATCAGTGAGGGCATGGGTGCTAAGGTCCATGTCCGAGAGGGAAAGAACCCAGACCATCAGCTAAGGTCCCCAAATGTATGCTAAGTTGAAATAACGCGGTTTGTCTGCTTAGACAGCTAGGATGTTGGCTTGGAAGCAGCCATTCATTTAAAGAGTGCGTAACAGCTCACTAGTCGAGCGGACGAGCATGGATAATAATCGGGCATAAGTATACTACCGAAGCTATGGATTTGTAATTTATTACAAGTGGTAGGGGAGCATTCTAAACTGGGTCGAAGGTGTGATGTGAGTCATGCTGGACTGTTTAGAAAAGAAAATGTAGGCATAAGTAACGATAATGCGGGCGAGAAACCCGCACACCGAAAAACTAAGGTTTCCACAGCTATGCTAATCAGCTGTGGGTTAGTCTGGTCCTAACGCGAACCCGAAAGGGGTAGTGGATGGCCAACGGGTTAATATTCCCGTACTACTTATAATTGTGATGGAATGACGGAGTGATGAAAGCACCGCGAACTGACGGAATAGTTCGTTGAAGATTGTAGCTATAGAGACTGTAGGCAAATCCGCAGATTCTGGCAAAGATCGATAGTACTCGGAGTCTTCGGACAAAGGGATAGTGTGCCTAAGGGCTTCCAAGAAAAGTTTCTAAACTTAGATTATAAGTACCAGTACCGTAAACCGACACAGGTAGTTGGGGAGAGAATCCTAAGGTGCTCGAGAGATTCATGGCTAAGGAATTAGGCAAAATAGACCCGTAACTTCGGGAGAAGGGTCGCCACGCAAATGCGTGGCCGCAGTGAAAAGATCCAGGCGACTGTTTATCAAAAACACAGGGCTCTGCAAAATCGTAAGATGAAGTATAGGGCCTGACACCTGCCCGGTGCTTGAAGGTTAAGTGGAGATGTTATCTTCGGAGAAGCATTGAAATGAAGCCCAAGTAAACGGCGGCCGTAACTATAACGGTCCTAAGGTAGCGAAATTCCTTGTCGGGTAAGTTCCGACCTGCACGAATGGTGTAACGATCTGGATACTGTCTCAGCCATGAGCTCGGTGAAATTGTAGTAGCGGTGAAGATGCCGCTTACCCGCAGTGGGACGAAAAGACCCTGTGCACCTTTACTATAGCTTAGTATTGACCTTGGATAAGTGATGTGTAGGATAGGTTGGAGACTGTGAAGTGGCGTCGCTAGGCGTTGTGGAGTCATTGTTGAAATACAACCCTTTGCTTATCTAGGGCCTAACCCCGTTTTTCGGGGGACATTGCTTGGTGGGTAGTTTGACTGGGGTGGTCGCCTCCAAAAGAGTAACGGAGGCTTCTAAAGGTTCCCTCAGCACGCTTGGTAACCGTGCGTAGAGTGCAATGGTATAAGGGAGCTTGACTGAGAGACATACAGGTCGATCAGGTACGAAAGTAGAGCATAGTGATCCGGTGGTTCCGCATGGAAGGGCCATCGCTCAAAGGATAAAAGGTACGCCGGGGATAACAGGCTGATCTCCCCCAAGAGCTCATATCGACGGGGGGGTTTGGCACCTCGATGTCGGCTCGTCACATCCTGGGGCTGGAGAAGGTCCCAAGGGTTGGGCTGTTCGCCCATTAAAGTGGCACGCGAGCTGGGTTCAGAACGTCGTGAGACAGTTCGGTCTCTATCTACTGTGGGCGCAAGAAATTTGAGTGGATCTGATTCTAGTACGAGAGGACCGAATTGGACAAACCGCTGGTGTATCTGTTGTTCCGCCAGGAGCACTGCAGAGTAGCTACGTTTGGAAGGGATAAGCGCTGAAAGCATATAAGCGCGAAACCCACCACAAGATGAGATTTCTTTTAAGGGTCCTAGAAGATGACTAGGTTGATAGGCTATAGATGTAAAGGCAGTAATGTCATAGTCAAGTAGTACTAATAACCCGTAAGCTTATGTACATTTTCCTCCCACTTCGGTGGGAGGGAGAAACTTTCTATACAAACATGATTTTCTTGTCTCAGTATGTTAAGATATTATTCAATGGATAATTAACAATTAATAATTGATAATTAAACTTGAAAAAATTGCCTAAAGCAATTTAACCTCTTAAGGTGGTTATTGCAGCGGGGCTCACCTCTTCCCATTCCGAACAGAGAAGTTAAGCCCGCTTGCGCAGATGGTACTGCAATCCTGTGGGAGAGTATGACACCGCCTTTCTTTTAAAAACCCTATCCTAACCGGATGGGGTTTTTTGTTTTATGTGGGTTTTGAAATGTTTAAACCATTTAGAAATTAAGTATTCATACAAATGCATATCAATAGCTTTGATACATTACCTAAATTTGGTTCAAAACAATAGTTATCTATGCTTTTTTTTATGTATTGTGTAATTTTTTAAAATTTCGTTATTTACTAAAGTTGAAAAATCTTCTGTTGCCTGCATATATATGTCGTTAATAATGATTTCTTTAATTCCGTTCATACAAATTGTATCTGTCTTGTCAGGAAAATGTATAAGTCCTTGTATTCTGGCGTCAAAATCATTTTGATTGTCTGAGACCTTTAATTTTTTGTATTTTGATAGAAATTTATTTGTAAAATTTTTATCTGAGATTTTAAGATAATACCTTTCGCTGTCTTTTGGAAGCGGACCACCTATTATAGGTCCGCAGTTAAATCTCATAGGATAGCTTCTATTTGGTGCTAAATAGTAGAACTCTATATAAGTTTTTTCAGAAGTAGTTTCAATATTTAGTTCAGCAGAATGGTGTTTTTCTTTACATCCAATTTGAATTAAAGAAATTATTGTAATAAAAAATATTTTACAGTTTATATTTTCGATAAACGATAGTGGTTCGCTCATTTGTATTTTTTTTTTCATGAAACTAATATTTTACTTGTTTAATAAACGTACAAAATAATATTTTTATTTTCTGCATCTTTTTTCAATTTCTCGCTCCATAGTCGTACATATTCAACCCTAACTCAGCTTGATATTTTTTACTGTTATACTGGCAACAAAAAGACCATAGAACTAATTCATAACAAAAATTTTGATTGTTGCACTATTTTCTGTGAGGGATAGCAGCGGCATCCTTTTATGAAATGCTAATGGAATAAAAGATATAGCGTATAGCCCGACCGTAATGGAATGGAGGTCACAGCCTAAAATTCTAAAATGGTGTTGTAATAGTTATTATGCTTTTTGAATTCTTTTACGCCTTGTTTGAAGGTAAGATAGGGAACTCCTTTTTGTTTGTTTTGTTTGCTTATAAGGTACAAATAATGAAAGTGCTTGGTGAGTTCTTTCCAGCCGTGAAGTAAGCTGTGGTTTGGATCGTAGATGTGTGTTGGTTCGCTTATTGCGCCATTTATTTCTACTATTTGAAAGTTGATTCCGTTTTCTAATTCATCGTATGAACTGAACATAATGTCCATTCTTCCGTAATTGAAACCTTCTATTTGGTTGCAAATTGTGTTGAAGGTATCGGTTAGTTTTGGAGTAATTAGATTGCTTGCATCGATAAATTTTGTGCCGCGGCAATGGTTACCGTAAGGAACGAGGTTTATGGTTTCGTTTACTTGTAAAACAGTATTTAGTTTTTCTTTGTACTCTTCTTCTAGTGTTTTGAGTTGGAATTGGTAACGAGGATCTTTTTCTAATAGTTCTTTAATGGTGTTTTTTCCGTTTCCTGTTAGAATTAGAAATTCTTTAGCCACGATTCCTGTAATTTTACCTTTTTCTTCGTTTGGTAATTTGATGTAAAAGAGTCCGATTTCGTTTTGATAGGGAATTAAATTTTGGACTAGAAAGTCAAAATTAGCTTTATTAGCATATTTAGATAGTTCTTCAGGATTATGAATTTTCTTTACTGCAGTTCCTCTCAGTCCAACATTTGGCTTGCAGATTAAAGGATACTTAATATTATTGGATTGAATTAAATTCTCAATAATATCTATCGGCGTTTTATTTTCAATTAATAAGGTGGTTGGATAGTATTTTTGTGGAATAAGGTCGTAGATTTCCTTTTTAGATTCCATGAAAAAACCTCCATTTCTAATGGTTGGATTAGACGCATTGAAATAGAAAAATGATTTTGTACGTACTACATAATAAATGTATTGAAAATAAACGGGAATATAAACGACTTGATAAGGCCAGTATTCCCAATGTGTAACTTTGTGTAGAAATAATTTTATTCTTTTCATATTTCTAACAAATCTATATATTTTAAATCGATTATTTTATTTACAACACATTGTGTTATACTTACTGTTTTAAGCAAGTTCTTTCGGTTGATTTGCAATCCGTAATTTGGGTTTTCGTTTTCCGTAAATTGGTGAAAATGTAATAAATCTTCGGCTGTTCTGTTTTCTTTTTGAATTAAAAACTCTTTAAACCATTTTGCTCTTTCTTGTCTGATTTCTTTAGCATATAAAGTTGAAGAAGACCAAATGTATTGCTTGTCACTATCTAGTTCTTGAGTTGATTTTTCAAGTTCATTCCATTGTAATTGAAATAATTGTTCACCATTAAATAAAACAATCGTAAAAGGCTCTATGTTGTCTAAATCTATCGTATTCCATTCTATTAATGGATTTTTAGAACTGATTAAATCTAAAACAATTAATCCTCTACTTTTTCTGTAATTTTCTTTTGAAACATGTTTTTCTTGCGCACCATTGAGCAAAACAATTACATTTTTATCATCGTGAGCAAACCACGTTCCTCCAGCTTGTGGATCTTTTGGATAGGTTATTTCTTTATTGTTGATATTTATTTTTTGAGGTGAAATGGCTTTTTTACGGCTTACTTTTTCATCGCGATTGGAAGTAATGCAAATCCCATTTTGAGTTGGAACAAAACTTACTGTGCACATTGTGTTCTATATTCAATGGTTGATTTTGCAATACCAAATTCTGGACAAAGTGTGATGTTTTTATTTTTTAGAACGGCAACTTTTATCAATGCCTGATGATGAATACTGTGTTCTAAATTATAGAGTAACTCTCTGAAATAGTTGGTTTTAACTTGAAATGTAATTTCATTAATACCTTGTTCTAAAGTCATTTCAATATTCTCTAAATCAATATTTTCTAAAATTGAATCTATTGTTTTTATAGCAATATTTTTATCAGTTTGAATAGTAACATTACGTTCTCTTTTGTCGTAATTTACAATTCCAAAATTATAACATTTTAATAACGATTGATACATTTCAATGATGTGTCTTGTGTGTTCTCCAATTGTAGCGTTGCTTAATTCGGGATGAGAAAAAATATATTCATCATCATTTAATTGATTTAAAAGTGCAATTATTTGAATAAAATTAGCTTTAATTGAAGCGACTAGCATATAGTTAATTTGGTTTTTTAAATATACTAAATTTATTTTTTAGGAATAAATTTTATTGAAACAGAATTTGTACAAAAACGTTGACCGGTTGTTTCTTTAGGTCCGTCATCAAAAACATGACCCAAATGTCCGCCGCAATTTGCGCAAACTACTTCTGTTCTTACCATTCCGTAACTTAAATCCTGATTGTATTTTACACTACCTTCTATTGCTTTATCAAATGAAGGCCAACCGCAATCTGATTCAAATTTTGTGTCTGATGTAAATAATTGAGCTTCACAAGCCGCACAAACATAAGTTCCTTTTTCAAAATGATCCCAATATTCACCTGTATAAGCTCTTTCCGTTCCTTTTTTTCTTAAAACTTCATATTCTAATTCACTAAGTTGTGCTTTCCACTCAGCATCTGTTTTTTTTACTTTTGGTTCCATAGTTTCTTTCGTTTGTGAATGACAAGATTGTAATGTAATTGCAAATAATAATAAAATAATCTTTTTCATAGCAGTAATTTTTATTTTATAGTCCAAAATTAGTTTTTATATGAGAAATATAATGTTAACTGGATTACAAAAAATGCAATTATGTGTTAATTTCTAAATTTTTGATATACTCTTCGTGTTCAAAGAAAAAGTACTCAAAAGCTTCCATTTTTTCAGAAAAGAAGTCAAATATTTCTGGCCAATGGGCTTTATTATTCATGCTTATTCCCGTTTTTTCCACCCAAACTCTACTAATTACTTTTCCTGTGCTTAAATGAAAATCTCGTTCAAAAATGGCATCGGGTAAATAATCTTGAAGTAACAAATCTTTTAACGATTCTACTTTCTCATAATATACTATACGATTTTTATCCTCTTTTGGTTCTATGTCTAATAAAACTTGTGCCTTTTTATTATCTACATAAAATTTAAAAGTAACATCTTTAATTTTAGTATTATATAAAATCCATTTTCTTGGATTTGATGCAGCAAATGCTGTCCAAAACTCCTTTTTTAACTTCTGCGCTTCTTCTTTACTAAACATTTTAGGTTATATTTTAGTATTATATGATTTTTTTGAACTAATTTAGAAGTTATAAAAAATCATAACAACATGTTATTTCTTGATTTTGTAAAATATATTCCAAAAATAGAAAAAGAAAAGTTGCTAGCAGCAGATGCTCATGCAAAAATGGCTCCATTGGAACGAATTTCTTTTTTAAAGAAAACAGATTATGAACACAAGAACCCAAGAAAAGCGGCAGTTTTAATGTTGTTTTATCCTAAAAATAAGGTAACTCACTTGGCTTTAATTGTCAGGAATAGTTATCCAGGTGTTCATTCTTCACAAATTGGTTTTCCAGGCGGAAAGGTAGAATTAGAGGATAAAGATTTAACTGAAACTGCTTTAAGAGAAACACATGAAGAAGTAGGTATTCATCCAAATAAAATTGAAGTAATAAAGCCTTTCAGTACTATTTATATACCTCCAAGTAATTTTTTAGTTTCACCATTTATGGGAATTTCTCATCAAGAGCTAGAATTTATTCCCGATTTAGATGAAGTAAAAAGAGTTTTAGAATTACCTCTTTCAGTATTTTTAGATAATGAAACAATTACTAATGTTAAAATGTCTACTTCCTATGTTACTGATATTGAGGTACCTGCATTTATGGTTGAGAAATATGTAGTTTGGGGAGCTACTGCTATGATGATGAGTGAACTGAAAGAAGCAATTGTTAATGTGCTTAAAGTGTAAATCATTATTAAATTTTTCACACTTAATTAGCTAAAAAAACCATTGATTTGTTACATTTGTAGCCTTGCTTTATTAAAAAAAATAAAAATTATGGGATTATTTAAAAGAAATCCTTTTGGTCATATATTATTTTTAAAAAAATGGTTAATCCGAATTGCTGGAGGTTTAACACATAAAAGATATCGTGGATTTAATAGTTTACATATTGAAGGATCTGAAATAATAAGAAATCTTCCTGATACAAATGTATTATTCATTTCAAATCATCAAACGTATTTTGCAGATGTTGTAGCAATGTTTCATGTATTAAATGCTAGTTTAAAAGGTAGAGAAAATAACATTAAAAATGTTGGATATTTATGGCAACCTAAAATGAATATGTATTATGTTGCAGCAAAAGAAACAATGTCTTCTGGTTTGTTACCTAAAATATTAGCTTATGCAGGAGCAATTTCTGTAGAAAGAACTTGGCGAGCAGAAGGTAAAGATGTAAAGCGTGAAGTTAATCCAAATGATACTGAAAATATTAAAGTAGCACTAGAAGACGGTTGGGTTATAACTTTTCCACAAGGAACCACAAGATCATTTAAACCTGTAAGAAAAGGTACAGCTCATATTATTAAACAGCATAAGCCAATTGTTGTGCCTATTGTAATTGATGGTTTTAGGAGATCATTTGATAGAAAAGGGTTGTTAATTAAAAAGAAAGGTATTTTGCAATCATTTGTAATTAAAGAACCTTTACAATTTGATTATGAAAATGATACTATTGAAGAAATTGTTGAAAAAGTTGAATATGCAATAGAACAGCATCCATCATTTTTAAAGGTTATTCCTGTTGAAGAACTAGAAGAACAAGCAAAATTAGATGAAGAAAGAAAATGGAAATATTAAATAAAAAATCCTGCTAAATGCGGGATTTTTTTATAAATCTATTTTCTTTAATTCTTTATAATTATTATTTAAACGTTTCATTAATATTCCATAAATCAATCTGTAAAACAACCATATGAATCCAATTACAATAAGAATAACAATAATATAAAAGAACGTTACCATTAAATAAAACAAATTAGAATCCATGGTAGCACTCATATTATTGAAAACTTTTTCAATATTAGGGTCATATTTTAATTGAAAAATAACTACAAGAACCATAGAGAAAAAAGTCATTATTAAATTATACCAAACATAATTCTGGACTGTTTTTCGGGTTTTTAAAATGGTGTGCATTAATTGCTTTACTGTATCAGTAGTATTAATTGTTTTATAATTTTTATAAAATAAGTAAATAAAGAAAAGAATAACGGCATAGTTAACAGTTGTAATAATAGGCATTACGTCTCTTAAATGATACAGTTCTAGCGTCTTTAAATAATTTTCATCGGTTGTAAAAAAGCCTAAAACACTCCAAAAAGCTATTTCAAGAATGCTTATTACCAATATCCATTTTACAATAGACGATGATTTTTTATGCAACATTCCATAAATTTCTTTTTCCGTGATTTGAGTATAAGAATTCTCATTCTTTTTCCAATCTTTTTTTAATATATCTAGTTCATCCATCATACTACGGATTTAATATTTTTTTTAATTTTCCCTTCAATCTGTTCATTTTCACTCGTGCATTTACTTCGGTAATACCTAATGTTTCCGAGATTTCACTATAATCTTTTTCTTCTAAATACAAGAAAACTAATGCTTTTTCAATATCATTCAATTCGCCAATAGCACTGTATAAAAGCTTAATTTGTTCTTCTTCTTCAAAGTTGTAATCTTCTTGTTTTACTTTATGAAAAGTATTGTCAAACTCAATAGTATTAATTGTTTTCTTCTTTTTTCTGTAAAGGGTAATTGCAGTATTCAATCCTACACGATACGCCCAAGTAGTAAATTTAGAATCGCCTCTAAAATTAGGATACGCTTTCCATAACTGAATCGTTATTTCTTGAAACAAATCGTTATGAGAATCTTGGTCATGCGTATACAGCCTACATATTTTGTGGACAATATTCTGATTTTCCTGTAAAAGTTTCACAAACTGTTCTTCCGAAGCTTCACTCATACCTTATAAGTAGTTAATCTGTTTAAGTTGTTACAATAATACTGATAATTTTTAGAAGCTTTTTCCAGCTGTCCGTTATATCTTTTTAATAGCTTTAATAAAGCTATTAAAAAGGATACCACTTCCATCTGGGCTATTAAATAGAAGTAAATATCAAATAATAAATTCAGTTCACAAATAAATTCTTTCGAAACAATCTTTGTATATTTGTAGTACATTTATTAAAATTTTCAAATGAATATTCCTCGTTCAAGTTTTCCTCGAATAGTTATTATAGGTGGTGGTTTTGCTGGTATTGCTTTAGCAAAGAAACTAAGAAATAAAAAGGTGCAAGTGGTTTTGTTAGACAAACACAATTACCATAATTTCCAACCTTTATTATACCAAGTGGCAACAGGAGGTTTAGAACCCGATTCTATTGCATATCCTATTCGAAAAGTAGTACAGGAATTTGAAAATTTTTACTTTCGATTAGCTGAAGTTCGTGAAATTGATACTAAAAACTGTAAAGTATTTGCCGACATTGGCGAACTTAAATACGATTATTTGGTGATGGCAACTGGCTCTAAAACCAACTTTTTTGGAAATAAAGAAATGGAACGTAATTGTATGGCTATGAAAACCATTCCGCAATCGTTAAACATTCGTAGTCTTATTTTAGAAAACTTTGAGCAAGCCTTGTTGACAAATGATATTGAGGAACGTCATAGTTTAATGAATTTCGTGTTAGTAGGTGGCGGACCAACAGGAGTTGAACTTGCAGGAGCTTTAGCCGAAATGAAAAAAGCCATTCTTCCCAAAGATTATCCTGATTTGGATGTTCGTAAAATGGAAATCAACCTTATTCAAAGTGGTGATAGAATTTTAAATACAATGAGCGAACACGCTTCTGAAAAAGCAGAAGAGTTTTTGGTAAAATTAGGTGTTAGTGTTTGGAAAAACGTTCGTGTAACGGGTTACGATACACGAATTGTAACCACAAATTCCGATTTGTCTTTTGATAGCGCAACGGTTATTTGGACAGCTGGTGTACAAGGAGCTTTAGTTAATGGATTAGATGCTTCTTGTTTGGTTGAAAGAGCAGAGCGAATAAAAGTTAACGAATTCAATCAGGCAGAAGGTTATGAGAATATTTTTGCCATTGGCGATATTGCTTCAATGTGTTCAGAGGAATATCCGCAAGGACATCCTATGATGGCACAACCTGCTATGCAACAAGGCCGTCATTTAGCAGAAAATTTAGTTCGACTTATCAATAAAAAAGCAATGAAACCTTTTGTGTATAAAGACAAAGGTTCAATGGCAACCATAGGTAGAAACAAAGCGGTTGTAGATTTAAAAAACTACAAATTTAGCGGTGTTTTCGCTTGGTTTGTTTGGATGTTTGTGCATTTGTTTTCACTTATAGGTTTTAAAAATAAAGCTGTTGTATTTTTAAATTGGGTGTATAATTACATTCGTTTCGATAGAGAAGCACGCTTGATTATTCGTCCGTTTAAAAAGAAACAATTGACCAGTTTTACTAGTGATGAGATTTAGTTATGGACTTTAATAATTTAGAACAGAGATTATCAATTTTATATAAAGCTATTAATTTACATTATAGTTTTTACAAGCCTGTAGTTCCTGAAACTGAAGAATATGTTGAGAATGGTAAAAGACACCTTAAAGTTACATTTGGTGGAGGAAGTATAAATACTGATGAAAAATTAGAAGTATACAACAGAATGATTTTAGTAATACATCATCTTGCTAACATAAAAGATAATGTAAAGAAATATTTGGCAGATAGAAACCTTGATGATAAAGTTGTTGAGAGCAGAATAAATAGTTCAATGCATTTATCAATAATTACAGATTTATCTAATTCTGAAAAACATGGTTATCCTTTAACGAAAACAAGAAGGTCTAAATTAGATCCAAAAATCACAAATATTAGAGAAGCGTGGAATATAAATTATCCATTATCAAAGGTTTTTTATAATCCAATGAATTCTAATATTGAATTTACTGCTGATATTGTTGACTTTAATGATAATATTATTTCTGATTTTAATGAGTTAATTGAAAAAGCAATTGAAAATTGGGAAGATTTTTTTATTGAAAATTTAAATGAAGTTTCTGGTGAGATTGCTTTAACAAGAAAGGTTAAAGAGCAAAAAAGTAAACAAATATTAAAAGTTCAACATACCATTGATGAAGTACATAAAATTCTTGATTCTTCAGAGTGGATTGATGTTTCATGGCAAGAACTAGTTGTTGGAATGATTGTTAGAAATATTCAAAGAGAAAATAATCTAACTAATTCAACTGGGATTATTGTAGAGCAATTTATAGATGAAAATTCACTGCCAACTATAACATTAAAAGATGACTCTCCTTTTCGTATTATGAATTTTCATGTTGAAAAATATAATTGGAAAGTCATTAAGATTGTTAAACCAAATGATTTAATGGTTTTAAGTTATTACTATTATAATTGTCATATACTATTGCAAAGTATTAACTGAAAACTGCCAACTTATTTCTGCTCACTGAGCACTTTCTCATACCCAATCATCAGTCCAACAAACTTACTGTAACTTTCTAAGCCATCTTGTTGTTGGTTTGCTTTTAAGAAATTGTCATAAAAAAATTCAAAAGCTGTATCTATAGGCGTGTGGTACTTTTCCCAAAACTGTTCGTTTTCGTCAAAGTTTTTCAAAACCCCTTTGTTTATAGTTTTTAGAAATTTTTCTGATTTTCCTTCTTGCATCATTTCCAAGTTATGCAAACAATAACGCGTTATAAAACTATACGCAGCATATTTAAAATATACATCTTCGTTTTTGGAAGCAGCAATAAAACCTATAAAATTACATTCACTTTCGCTACCAATTCCCGTTTGGTGCGCCATTTCATGCGAAGTTGTTAAGGGAGCATTGTATTTTGGTTTTAAAATATTAACCTGTGCTTCATTGGTAAACGGATTCAAATAACCACCAAACCCCATATAACTTAAAGGATAACTAAATAATGACGCTTTTGTGCTTTTGTAGTTGTATTGAAAATCATTTAAAGCTTTCGGTAAGTTTTTGTAACCATTTTGTGCCAATTCAAATATTTCATCATTAGAATAAGGAATGTGAACTGCAATTGTATCGTTTTTGGTTATCGATAATTGAATTGCATTTGTTTTGGTAATCATTTTTTCGGTAAACGCTTCTAATTCCGCCAAAGTATATTCTTTGTCAATATTTAATTTTTTGTGTAAAGGAATTCTATAGTAATTCATTCCCCATAAAAAATGAAAGAAAAAATAGAAGATAGAAAACCAACTTAAAACTGTTAATCCGTTTGTTTTCCAGTTTTTCCAAAAGCCTTTTTTGTTGTTCCAAATCCATTTTAATAACAGAAAAATTAAAATATAATAAATAACATCTCCCACTGAAAAAGGAATGTTACCAAATACATTTCGAGAAACAAAAGCAATTTTAGGATACAAACCTTTGCTGTACCAGTTTTCCACAAATTCAGGAAAAAAAGCCAAGGTTTTAACCAAAATAATTTGGATAAAGAATAGGATTGGAAGGATGTATTTTCTTTTCACGTTATAATTTAAAAAGTAAATATAATTACAAATCAATTCATAAAGAAATTAAACTTTGTAACTTTGTTGCTTTGACACTTTAAAACTACAAAAAGAATGAGCCAAGAAGTAAGAAACCTTGAACCAAAAGAACTTTGGAATAAATTTGCCGATTTAAATGCAGTGCCTCGTCCGTCTAAAAAAGAAGAGCGTGTAATTGCTTTTATGATGGATTTCGGAAAGAAATTAGGATTTGAAACCATAAAAGATCACGTAGGAAATGTAATTATTAAAAAACCGGCTTCTGCTGGAATGGAAAATAGAAAAACCATTGTAATGCAGTCGCATTTGGATATGGTGCATCAAAAAAATAATGATACGGTTTTTGATTTCGACACGCAAGGAATTGAAATGTATGTAGATGGTGACTGGGTTCGTGCAAACGGAACTACTCTTGGTGCGGATAATGGGTTAGGAGTGGCTACAATTATGGCAATTTTAGAAAGTTCTACAATTAAACATCCTGCAATTGAAGCTTTGTTTACTATTGATGAAGAAACAGGAATGACAGGTGCAATGGGTTTACAAGGTGGAATGCTTGAAGGAGAAATTCTTTTAAATTTAGATACCGAAGAAGATGATGAAATTGATATAGGATGTGCTGGTGGAGTAGATGTTACCGCTACTGCTGAATACGATGAAGAAGACGCTCCAGAAATCGCTGTGGGTTATACAATCACAGTTAAAGGATTAAAAGGCGGACATAGTGGAATGGATATTCACAAAGGATTAGGAAATGCGAACAAAATCATGAATCGTTTATTGTTTAACGGTTATGACGATTTTGGATTGCAAATTGCATCTATAAAAGGAGGAAGTTTGCGTAATGCAATTCCTAGAGAAAGTGTTGCCGAAGTTATTATTGCAAATGTTTACGATGAAGCTTTTGTGTTTGACATGCAAGAAATCATCAATGAAATAAAAACAGAATTAAAAACTACAGAACCAAATTTAGAAATTCTAATTGATAAATCAGAGAAAACTCCTGCTAAAGTAATGCCGCCAATGGCACAATACTTTTTGGTAAGAGCCTTATATACTGCGCATAACGGAGTGTATAGAATGAGTGCTGATTTTGATAATTTAGTGGAAACATCAAACAATATTGCAAAAGTAATTGTGGGCGATGGAAAACTGAGTGTGCAATGTTTAACACGTTCTTCTGTTGAAACAGCTAAGTTTGATTTAGCAAATTCATTACGTTCAGCATTTGAATTAATGGGTTGTGAAGTGGAATTTTCTGGAAGTTACCCAGGTTGGACGCCTAATGCAAAATCGGAAATACTTGATGTTTTAAGTTCTATTTACGAAAAACAAAATGGTAAAAAAGCTGATGTTGTTGCTTGTCATGCAGGTTTAGAATGTGGAATTTTAGGAACTAATTATCCAGAAATGGACATGATTTCTTTTGGACCAACCATAAAAGGTGCGCATAGCCCAGATGAAAGAGCAAGTATTTCTTCTGCTCAAAAATATTGGAAATTTGTATTAGAGGTTTTGGAGAATATCCCAATGAAAAACTAAGAAGATAATTATATAATAAAAAACCTCATTATTAATGAGGTTTTTTTCTTTCTACTAAATCAATACTATTTCATTTTTTTTAGAAACGCTATTAAATCTTTTGGTTCTGCTCTTTTTCTGTAATCTGCATCTAAAAATGCATATTTTATAACTTTATCTTGTCCTATGATATAAGTTGCTCCTAATGGTAATTCGTTTTTAGAGTTTCCGTTATATTCACTTAAACCAAAACTTTCTTCATAAATTTTAGCTACATCGTCTGTAAGTTTATGAACTACTTTGTATTTATTAGCCACTACATTATCTACATCACTTAATATTTCAAATTGTAATTCGTTTTTTTGTTTTGTAGTAATAGAACTGTCTGGAACTTCTGGAGAAAGAGCTAATAAATTAGCGCCATATTTTTGAAATTCAGGAAGTGCTTCTTGCATGTGATGTAATGTTAAATTACAATATGGACACCATCCGCCACGGTACCACATTAAAATTACCGGTCCTTTTTTTAATTCCTCATATAAAGAAACTTCTTTGCCTGTTGCATTTTTTAGTTTAAAATCTATTGCAGTTTCACCTACTTGTAATGCGTTTTCAACAATTTTACTATCTTCTAAAAATTTTAAACCTTCCGCGTAAATTTGTTTTTTTTCAGCATCTGCTTTTTTGCCAAAGTCAGTCATTCGGTTGTTTAAATCAGTTTCTAACGGTCTTTCTGCTGATTGATTTTCTGTTGTTTCAGTTTTCATTTCTTGTTCTTTTGTAGATTCGTTTTTTACATCTTTACATCCTAAGTATAGTAAAATACTTGTGCTTAAAATTAAATACTTGATTTTCATTGTTATCATTTTAATTAGTGTTTCGTTTTATTGTAAAGAGATTAGTTTTTCAGCAATTAGTTTTAGATTAGGCTCATTAATTTCTGGTTTTTCTGCTAACGGATACAATTGTGCTCCCGGTCTGCTTACAAATGCACCTCTCCAATTTGCCCAAAGTGCTCCGGCAATATCCCAACCATGAGCAGCGATTAACATGCATTCGCTTTTTTCTACACCCATTTTTCTAGCAGCCCAAGTATATGCATCTGCATGAGGTTTAAATTTACCTATATCTTCAATACTTAAACGTTCGTCGAAATAGTCTAATAATCCAGCATTTTTAAATTGAGTTTCTACGCCTATATTAGATGAATTGGTAAAGGAAACTAATTTATAACCTGCTTTTTTTAATTGTGTTAGTGCTTGTTTTACTTCTGGATGAGCTGGTAAAGAACGTATAGGACCTAAAATAGCTTCTTTAGCTTGTTCATCCGTTAGTTCTATTCCGTTATTTAAAGCTACCATTTGCAAAGCTGCCGCACCAATAATTCCAAAATCATTGTACTGGTTTCCTACTGTAGTTACTAATGAATATTGAAGCATTGTTGTAAACCATAATTGCAACAAGTCTTTTCTACCTCCTAGTGCATTTCCTACGCTTTCTTTCATAGCAGTTAAATCTAACAATGTTTCGTTAACATCAAAAAATAAAACTTTTGGTCGTTTTTTTAAATTGTTTTCTAGCATATTATCTTGGTTGTTTGATGAAAATGTTAAATTTGGAACGGCTAAACTTGTTAAACCTAATAAGGCAGATTTTTTAATAAAATTCCTTCTGTCACTTTTTGAATGATTCATTTTTGTTTATTTATAAAACATACTAAAAGGTATGTTTTTATTTAAAAAAATTATGGTTTTAATTGATTTAGGTATAATGAAAGGCCGTTTAAATATTCGTCAAGAATCAAATCGTCTTGATATAGTTTTCGTATACCTCTTATTCCTTCAAAAGCACTAATTAAATATACAGCAACTGCCTGACTAGAAATATTATTTTTAATTGAATTTTCTCTTTGTCCACGTTCAATTAATGTAACTAATTCCGCTTTCCAGTTTTCAATAATTTTTTTTAAAGCACTTTGGTAGGCTATTTCATAATCGCCAATTTCATTTATAAAATTATTCATTGGGCAACCATGTTGTTTGTCGTATAATGGAAAAGATTTTATTCGATTTAAGAAAGTTAATTCTAAAATTTTTAAGGCATCACCAGAGTCTTTTAACGGAATAATCATTCCTTGATGAACTCTTTTTTGTAATTTTAAACTAATAACTTCAAGACCTAATTCTTTTTTGCTTTTATAATGATGATAGAAAGCACCTTTTGTTAGAGCACTTGCGTTCATTATTTTATCGATGCTCGTGCTTTTAAAACCATTTTCATAAAACAGTTTAAATGCTTCATCAATAATTATTTTTTTTGTTAGTTCTGATTTTAAATCTTGTTTCATGTTACAAATTTAAATAAAAAATACCAACTAGAATGTTTTTTGTATTTTGTTTAACTTTTTAGTGTTATTTACTTTAAAAAACTCCCCAACCATTTTTAGTTGAGGAGCTTCATACTAACTTAAAAATAATAAAAACAGAATAGGGAAGAGTAAACCTACGATAGCTAGTTTCCAACCTCTTCGCTTAAATGTGTGTTTTCCATGTTTAACCATCATTGCTCCTGTTACGGCTATACATATTAATGAAAGGCCAAAAATATCTGAAAAATAAATCCACCAATTAGAAGTTGACTTATGTAATTTCATTGCTTGACTTATAACTGGAGTTTTTAAAAAATGAATAATTTCGCCTTTACCAGATTTTAGATCAATTTCTACTTCAGTATTTTCAAATTGCATTTTAAATTTACCTTTTCTAACCATATGGCGTTTTACTTTGTCATTAATGTTTAGTTCTTTGGCTAGATTTTCAGCATAGGCATCATTAATTTGTGATTCTTCAGGTAATAATATTTCAATTGCTTTAGCCTCAATAGTATATTTATCTGGATGCCAATTTTCTCGATGATTCATTAAAATTCCAGAAAAGGCAAACGTAATAATAAGGCCTAAATAAAAATAACCTAAATCGCGATGTAAATTTCTAATAGTTGCTTGTTTCATTTTTTAAAGAATATGGTGAATTATAATTTATGAATAATGTTAATATTTGTCTTTGTTCTATATGATTTATTTTAATAATTTTGTTACAATTGTTAATATACATAGGTATACATATTTATTCATACCCAACTGAAGCTTCCTTAGTTGTTTATCCATTTACAGTAATTACATTCATAAATTCTGCTTAGGGATGAGGTTTTAATTTTTCTCAATCTACCATGCAATTTTCAATAACTTCAAAAGAAACATTTTTAACATACCTGAAGAGACTGTTTAAAATAATCTATTTATTGTTAAATTTACTTTTAACTACTTATTTAGATTTAATAAAAATAATCGCGCAAAAATATTGAAGAAAATTTAAACAACAAAACTTATTTGGATTAAATTCAAATAAACTTTTTATTGTGCTGATTTTCAACTTAAAAAAAACTCACGATAGAACACGATAAACTGAATTTTTTTTTTCTTAACTTTGCACTCCAAAAATAAGACAGTACTATGTTAGATAGATTGCAATATGTTAAACAACGTTTCGACGAAGTATCAGATTTGATTATTCAGCCAGATATTATTGCCGATCAAAAACGTTATGTGCAACTGAACAAAGAATATAAAGATTTAAAAGCTTTAGTTGATAAGCGTGAAGAATATATAACTCTTGATGCTAATATTCAAGAAGCACAAGAAATTCTTGCAGATGGTTCTGATGCCGAGATGGTTGAAATGGCCAAAATGCAAATGGAAGAAGCAAAAGAAAGAATTCCTGAATTAGAAGAGGAAATAAAATTTATGCTAATCCCTAAAGATCCAGAAGATGCTAAAAACGTTATGGTTGAAATTCGTGCTGGTACTGGTGGAGATGAAGCTTCTATTTTTGCAGGAGATTTATTTCGTATGTATACGAAGTATTGCGAGGCTAGAGGCTGGCGAACTTCTGTTGTAGATGTAAGTGAAGGAACTTCTGGAGGTTTCAAAGAGGTTATTTTTGAAGTTACAGGTGAAGATGTATATGGAACATTAAAGTTTGAAGCTGGTGTGCATCGTGTACAACGTGTTCCTCAAACGGAAACTCAAGGTCGTGTGCATACTTCGGCAGCTACAGTTATGGTTTTACCAGAAGCAGAAGAGTTTGATGTACAAATTGATATGAACGATGTTCGTGTTGATTTCTTTTGTTCGTCAGGTCCTGGAGGTCAATCAGTAAATACAACAAAATCGGCAGTTCGTTTAACGCATATTCCAACAGGTTTAGTGGCCCAATGTCAAGATCAAAAATCTCAGCATAAAAATAAGGACAAAGCATTTATTGTATTACGTTCTCGTTTGTATGAAAAAGAATTAGCTATCAAACAAGCAGAAGATGCTGTTAAACGTACTTCTCAAGTAAGTTCTGGAGACCGTTCGGCAAAAATTAGAACCTATAATTATTCTCAAGGTCGTGTAACAGATCATCGAATTGGTTTAGATGTTTTTGATATGGACGGAGTTATGAACGGTAAAATTCAGAAGTTTATCGATGAACTTCAATTGGTTAACAATACTGAAAAATTAAAAGAACATGATGTTTTTTAATTTATAAATACAAGCCTCATTTATTGAGGCTTTTTTTATAGCCTACTTTTAAATATATTTTGCATTTTTGTATTAAGTTAATTTACAATGACAACACAACAACTAGAACAACAAATTCAATCTAAAAAATCATTCTTATGTATTGGTTTAGATGTCGATTTAAATAAAATTCCAAAACATTTATTGAATACTGAAGATCCAATTTTCGAATTTAATAAAGCAATTATTGATGCAACGCACGATTTATGTGTTTCATATAAACCAAATACTGCTTTTTATGAAGCTTTTGGAATTAAAGGTTGGCAATCTTTAGAAAAAACAATTAATTATATCAACGAAAAGTATCCTGAAATTTTTACCATTGCCGATGCAAAACGAGGAGATATTGGAAATACTTCTTCAATGTATGCGAAAGCTTTTTTCGAAGATTTAAATTTTGACTCGGTTACCGTTGCGCCTTATATGGGGAAAGATTCTGTTGAGCCTTTTTTAGCTTTTGAAAATAAGCATACAATTATGTTGGCTTTAACGTCTAATGAAGGTGCTTATGATTTTCAAACAAAAAAAGTAGAGGGTAAAGAGTTGTATAAAACAGTTTTAGAAACTTCTAAAAGTTGGAAAAATTCTGAAAATTTGATGTATGTTGTTGGTGCTACCAAAGCAGAATATTTTACCGAAATTAGAAAAATGGTTCCAAATAGTTTTTTACTAGTTCCAGGGGTTGGTGCGCAAGGCGGAAGTTTATCTGAAGTTTGTAAATACGGAATGAACGAGAATGTTGGGTTATTGATAAATTCTTCTCGTGGAATTATTTATGCTTCAAATGAAATTGATTTTGCTGAAAAAGCGAGAGAAGAAGCTTTGAAGTTGCAGCAAGAAATGAAGTTTATTTTAGAAAATAAATAAGTGATAAAATCTTTTACAGATCAAATAGGAATTTCACATACTTTTGAGTCAGTTCCAAAACGAATTGTTTCTTTAGTGCCTTCTCAAACTGAATTATTAGTTGATTTGGGCTTGGAAGATTCTATTGTTGGTATAACTAAATTTTGTATTCATCCTATTTATTTTAAAGCTACAAAAGCGATTGTTGGCGGAACAAAAAATATCAAATTTGATAAAATAAAAGCGCTTCAACCCGATATTATCATTTGTAATAAAGAAGAAAATACGAAAGAAATTGTTGAAGAATTAAGACAAATTTGTCCGGTTTGGGTTACCGATATTTATTCTATTGAAGATAACAATCATATGATACGAGATTTTGGAGAAATTTTCAATAAACGAACAAATGCTCAAAAATGGATGGATAAAATCAATTTTGCATATCAAGATTTCCAAAATTTTATACAAAATAAACCAATTAAAAAAGCAGCTTATTTTATTTGGGCTAATCCATACATGGTAGCAGGAAATAACACGTTTATTAATGAGTTATTGAAATTGAATCATTTCCAGAATATTTATCTAACAAAAGAAGGGCGTTATCCAGAAGTTGAGTTGAAGAAAATTCGTTTAGAAGGTGATCCAGACTATGTTTTTCTTTCTTCTGAACCTTTCCCTTTCAAAGACGAACACGCATTTGAAATAGGACGATTTACCCATCATGCCATTACGGTTTTTGTAGATGGGGAAATGTTTTCGTGGTATGGTTCTAGATTATTAAAGGCTTTTAAATACTTCAAAGAATTGCATAATCGTATTGCATAAAAAAACCACGCCCTAAGACGTGGATATTTTTTCTAACTAACCTAACCAAATATGAGAATTTCTTCTTTTATAACACTGCAAATATCTAAATATTTTTTTTGTTTTATGTTAAGGTTTTGTTATATGTATGTTATTGAATGCTAAAATTTTATAAACTATTTTTTGTCTTGTAAGGCAAAAACTTTTTTCAGTAAATCAGAAGATCTTGCGCTAAAATTTCCTCTAATATTTTCTTCTTCAACTGCAATCATTTTAAATACTCCTTCCATTGCTTTATTGGTAGTATAGTCTGTTAAGTCTGGGTTTACTTTGTTTACAAATGGAATAGCATTGTATTTAGTAATAATATTTGTCCAAACTTTATCTGCTCCTACTTTAGCGAATGAATTTTTAATTACAGGATTAAATTTTCCATACAATGCTGTAGATGTTGAACTTTGTAAATAAGTTGTTGCCGCAGTATTGTCTCCCATTAATATATTCTTAGCATCATTAAACGACATATTTTTAACCGCATCTACAAAAATAGGAGTAGCTTCTTTTACGGCATCTTCAGCTGCTCTATTAAGTACTTTTAAACCTTCATCAGCTAAACTTGATAAACCTATTTGACGTAATTTTGTGTCTACTGTTTGTAGTTCTTCAGGCAATAAAATTTTAACAGCTTCATTTTTAAAAAAACCGTCAGTTGCTGTAAGTTTTGATACTTGTTGATCAATTCCTTTATCTAAAGCTTCTTTTAACCCATTAGAAATATCTAATTGACTCAACCCAACTGTTTCTTGTGGTAATTGATCGAGAACTTGTTGCATTTCTGCGCATCCAAATAATGTAAAAGCGAATAAACTCAGTGTAATCTTTTTCATAAAAATCTTTTTTTCTTTAATAAATCAAATATAGTATCTTTTTTTAAAAAGCCATAAAATCTATTGAAAAGTGTGGAATAAAAATTATTAAATTCGTAAATTGCACGCTTTAATTTTATATAAAATTACATATGGAACAACAACAACCTTATATCCCTAATAATAAAGTAAGAATTGTTACTGCTGCTTCACTTTTTGATGGACATGATGCTGCAATTAACATAATGAGAAGAATTATCCAAGCAACAGGTTGCGAAGTAATTCATTTAGGGCATGATAGAAGTGTAGAAGAGGTTGTAAATACAGCTATTCAAGAAGATGCAAATGCTATTGCAATGACTTCTTATCAAGGTGGTCATACCGAATATTTAAAATACATGTTCGATTTACTAACTGAAAAAGGAGCAGGACACATTAAAATATTTGCTGGTGGAGGCGGAGTTATTCTTCCTGTAGAGATTGAAGAACTTCATGCTTATGGTATTGAAAAAGTATATTCTCCAGACGATGGCCGAGCAATGGGTCTTCAAGGAATGATTAATGATTTGGTAAAACGTGCTGATTATCCAATTGGAGATAAACTAACAACTGAAGCAGATCATTTAGAAAATAAAAACCCAAGAGAAATTGCTCGTGTTATTTCGGCAGCTGAAAATTTCCCTGAAATTGCAAAAGCAACTTTAGAGAAAATTCACAAAACAAACGAAACGTCTAAAATTCCGGTTCTTGGAATTACAGGAACAGGAGGAGCAGGAAAATCATCTTTAGTTGATGAATTAGTTCGTCGATTTTTAATTGATTTTCCAGAGAAAACTATCGGATTAATTTCAGTCGATCCATCAAAACGTAAAACAGGAGGAGCGCTTCTAGGGGATAGAATTCGTATGAATGCTATTAATAATTCTAGAGTATACATGCGTTCGTTAGCAACTCGTCAATCTAACTTAGCTTTGTCTAAATATGTGGCTGAAGCGATTCAAGTTTTAAAAGCAGCTAAATATGATTTAATTGTTTTAGAAACTTCTGGAATTGGACAAAGTGATACTGAAATTATGGATCATTCTGATGTTTCTCTTTATGTTATGACTCCAGAATTTGGTGCTGCAACTCAATTAGAGAAAATTGACATGCTTGATTTCGCCGATTTAGTAGCTTTAAATAAATTTGACAAACGTGGAGCGCTTGATGCAATTCGCGATGTGAAAAAACAATACCAGCGTAATCATAATCTTTGGGATATAAATCCAGATGAAATGCCCGTTTTTGGAACTATTGCTTCTCAGTTCAATGATCCAGGAATGAATACGTTGTATAAGTCTATAATGGATAAAATTGTAGAGAAAACAGAATCTGATCTAAAATCTACTTTTGAGATTACACGTGAAATGAGCGAGAAAATTTTCGTAATTCCTCCGCATAGAACGCGTTACTTATCTGAAATTGCAGAAAATAATCGTAAGTATGATGAAACTGTTTTAACGCAAGTTGAAGTGGCTCAAAAACTATACGGAATTTTCAAAACAATCGAATCAGTTAACGGAAATTTACCTCAATTTGATAAAGCAGGAATTATTGAAGAGTCTTTGCAAATTAATGACTCAAACAAAGAATTCGTTTCTTTATTAGTTAAAGAATTCGACCGAGTGAAAATGAATTTAGATCCATACAATTGGGAAGTAATTCAAACTTGGGATGAAAAAGTAAATAAATATAAAAATCCGGTTTACAGCTTTAAAGTTCGTGATAAGGAAATTAAAATTGCAACACATACAGAATCGCTTTCGCATTCTCAAATTCCTAAAATTGCTTTACCAAAGTATCAAGCTTGGGGCGATATTTTAAAATGGAATTTGCAAGAAAATGTACCAGGTGAATTTCCATTTGCATCAGGATTATATCCATTCAAACGTGAAGGTGAAGATCCAACACGTATGTTTGCAGGAGAAGGTGGGCCAGAAAGAACAAACAGACGTTTTCACTATGTTTCTTTAGGTATGCCAGCAAAGCGTTTATCAACTGCTTTTGACTCGGTAACTTTATACGGTAATGATCCAGATCACAGACCTGATATTTATGGTAAAATTGGAAATGCAGGAGTTTCGATTTGTTGTTTAGATGATGCGAAGAAATTATATTCTGGATTTGATTTAAGTCACCCAGCAACTTCGGTTTCTATGACAATCAATGGACCAGCACCTATGTTACTAGGATTCTTTATGAATGCTGCAATTGATCAAAATTGTGAAAAATATATAAAAGAGAACGGTTTAGAAGCTGAGGTTGAAGCTAAAATTAAAGCCATTTACAAAGAAAAAGGAACCGAAAGGCCTACTTATAACGGAGCTTTACCAGAAGGAAACGATGGTTTAGGATTGATGTTGTTAGGAGTTACAGGTGACCAAGTTTTACCTGCAGATGTGTATAACGAAATTAAAGTAAAAACCTTAGCACAAGTTCGAGGAACGGTTCAGGCAGATATTTTAAAAGAAGATCAAGCGCAAAATACCTGTATTTTTTCAACTGAGTTTGCATTACGTTTAATGGGAGATGTTCAAGAATATTTCATTAAAGAAAATGTTCGTAATTTCTATTCGGTTTCAATTTCAGGATATCATATTGCAGAAGCTGGTGCGAATCCAATTACGCAATTGGCATTTACTTTAGCAAATGGTTTTACATATGTTGAGTATTATTTAAGTAGAGGAATGGATATTAATGCATTTGGGCCAAATTTATCATTTTTCTTCTCCAACGGAATTGATCCAGAATATGCTGTTATTGGTCGTGTAGCTCGTAAAATTTGGGCAAAAGCTATGAAGTTAAAATACGGGGCAAATGAAAGAGCTCAAATGTTGAAATACCATATTCAAACATCAGGACGTTCTTTACATGCTCAAGAAATCGACTTCAATGATATTCGTACAACCTTACAAGCGTTATATGCAATTTATGACAACTGTAATTCGTTGCATACCAATGCATATGATGAAGCGATTACAACGCCAACTGAAGAATCAGTGCGTAGAGCAATGGCAATTCAGTTGATTATTAATAAGGAATTAGGTTTAGCGAAAAACGAAAATCCAATTCAAGGCTCGTTTATTATTGAAGAATTAACTGATTTGGTAGAAGAAGCAGTTTTAACAGAATTTGATAGAATTACTGAAAGAGGTGGAGTTCTTGGAGCAATGGAAACCATGTACCAAAGAAGTAAAATACAAGAAGAGTCTTTATATTATGAGACTTTGAAACATACCGGTGAATTCCCAATTATTGGAGTAAATACGTTTTTAAGTTCAAAAGGTTCTCCAACAGTAATTCCAGCCGAAGTAATTCGAGCAACTGAAGAAGAGAAGTTATTCCAAATTAAAACTTTAGAAAATTTACATCAAGGTAATGCGGATAAAGTAAAAGAGCAAATTAATCTATTACAAGAAGCAGCTATTAAAAACGAAAATTTATTTGAGTTATTGATGGATGCTACCAAATATTGTACACTTGGTCAAATTACTTCAGGATTATTCGAAGTTGGTGGGCAGTACAGAAGGAATATGTAAGCGGTTTGTCAATGCGAAGAACGAAGCATCTTGTCAAATGATTATTAAATAAGCAATAGAAAACCTTTCAGAAATGAAAGGTTTTTTGTTTTTATGTTTTTTTATTCTCGTTAAATTTACGGGTAATTTCTTTTAATTTTTCAGCACGAGCAACCTTCTTAGCTTTGGCTTTATCTTGTTCCTTGTGTAATTTATCGTTATGCTTTTTTATGTTTCGTTCGTTATTTCTTCCCATTTTTTTAATTCTTTTAAAGACTACAAACTTAAGAAAAAATGTTTTGGCATGACTATTGAATTATTGAAGCTATATTAATCTTAAAAAAAATATAGTTATGAGGAAAATTACTTTATTGATAGCGCTTATTGGGATGATAACGTTACAAAGTTGTGTTAGAGAAGATGTAGTTGTATCTGATAATGTAGATTACGATACTATAAGTGAAGTTTTTGAATATTCAAATGTTGATTTTTATTCAGGCAGCGGATATAGTGTAGTATTAAACTTTCCACATACTATTTATTCTTCAGATATGGTTTTAGTGTATCGTTTAGCAAGTTATGGTTCTTCTGGAGATGTTTGGAAACCAATGCCTGAAACATATTATTTTAATAATGGTACTTTAGATTTTGGTTACGATAACGACTTTACAAGATATGATGCTCAAGTTAATTTGTTTGGATACGATTTACCTGGATTATCAAATTCATATAAGTTAGATCAAGTTTTTAGAGTTGTGATTATTCCTGCATATTTTGGAAATAAAAACCCAGATGCAGTTAATTTTAACGATTATGATTCGGTTGTTGAACACTATAATTTAGATGAATCTAAAATTACAAAAATTAAAATGTAATAATATTAAGTAAAATATAAAGCTCAGCTAACGTTGAGCTTTTTTTATGGGTAAAGATCATTTAAATACACTTAATTTTAATATTACCCCTATAAAAAACAGGGTTAAAATATTTTATTTAATTATTTTAAGTATATTTGCATCAAAATAATGGGGTTAAATATTCTAAAATTTATTTTATGGCAACTTTAAGATTTCAAGCTTTACAAAGCGCATCAGGTAGAAAACCTGTTATTGTGGAAGAATTAGACAGAAAGTCTAAGATTTTTGGTTCAAATGTTTTTAATGATAAGGCAATGCGTCTTTTCTTAACCGGTGAAGCATATAAAGCAGTTCAAAGCGCAGTGCAGCATGGAACTAAAATTGACAGAAAAATTGCAGAGCATATTGCAATGGGAATGAAAGAATGGGCTTTGTCTAAAAATGTTACACATTATACACACTGGTTTCAACCGTTAACTGGTACTACTGCAGAAAAGCATGATGCTTTCTTTGAAACCTCTATGGATGGAAGTGATCCTGTAGAAAAATTTGGAGGAACGCAGTTAGTTCAACAAGAACCAGATGCTTCTTCTTTCCCAAATGGTGGAATTAGAAATACATTCGAAGCACGTGGTTATACAGCTTGGGATCCAACATCTCCAGCATTTATTTTTGGAACAACTTTATGTATTCCAACGGTTTTTGTTTCTTACACTGGTGAAGCTTTAGATAATAAAACACCTTTATTAAGAGCATTGACTGCTATTGATGCTGCTGCGACAGATGTTGCAAAATATTTTGATAAAAACGTAAAAAAGATAACACCAACTTTAGGTTGGGAACAAGAATATTTTTTAGTTGATGCTGCTTTAGCTTCTTCTCGTCCAGATTTAATGGCTACTGGTAGAACATTATTGGGTCATACTTCTGCTAAAGGACAACAATTAGATGATCATTATTTTGGTTCAATTCCAACACGTGTTTTACAATACATGAGAGATTTGGAAAATCAATGTATGTTATTAGGTATTCCAGTAAAAACACGTCACAATGAAGTTGCGCCAAATCAATTTGAGTTGGCTCCAATTTTTGAAGAAACTAATTTAGCGGTTGACCATAACTCTTTATTAATGGATGTAATGCAAAAAGTTGCAGAACGACATGATTTTAAGGTTTTATTTCATGAAAAACCTTTTAAAGGAGTAAATGGTTCAGGTAAACACAACAACTGGTCGTTAGCTACAGATACTGGAATTAATCTATTAAGTCCAGGTAAAACGCCTATGAGTAACTTACAATTCTTAACGTTTTTCATCAATACAATAAAAGCGGTTCATGATAATGAAGAATTAGTAAGAGCTTCTATTGCGTCTGCAAGTAACGATCATCGTTTAGGGGCAAATGAAGCACCTCCAGCGATAATTTCAGTGTTTATTGGTCAACAATTAACGAAAGTACTAGAAGAATTAGAAGGGGTTTCAAAGGGAAAATTATCTCCTGAAGAAAAAACAGATTTAAAGTTGAATGTTGTTGGTAAAATTCCAGATTTACTTTTAGATAATACGGATAGAAACAGAACTTCTCCTTTTGCGTTTACTGGTAATAAATTTGAATTTAGAGCTGTAGGTTCTACTGCAAACTGTGCAGTTTCAATGACTACTTTAAATACTATTGTAGCAAAACAGTTGAAAGACTTTAAAGCTGAGGTTGATGCCTTAATAGAAAAGAAAGACATGAAGAAGGATGATGCCATCTTTAATGTTTTAAGAGAATATATTAAAGGAACTAAAGCTATTCTATTTGAAGGAGATGGATATAGTGAAGCTTGGGAAAAAGAAGCTAAGAAAAGAGGTTTAAGTAATCATAAAACTACTCCTGAAGCTTTAAAGGCAAAAGTTTCCAAAAAAGCAATTGCTCTTTTTGAAGAAATGGGAGTAATGAACCATATAGAAGTTGAATCTCGTTATGAAATTGAATTGGAAGAATATACTAAGAAAATTCAAATTGAAGGAAGAGTTCTTGGTGATATTGCTCGTAATCATGTAGTTCCTACTGCTATAAAATATCAAAATACATTAATTGATAATGTAAGAGGTTTAAAAGAAATTTTTGGTAAAGATTTTGAAGTTATTGCAAAAGAGCAAATTAAGATGATTAAAGATATTTCTGGACATATTGAAGGAATTAATTCTAAAATCGATGCAATGATTGAAGCTCGTAAAAAAGCAAATTTACTAACTGATGCCGAAAAACAAGCTGCTGCGTATTGTAATGAAGTAAAACCATTCTTTGAAGAAATTAGATATCATTCTGATAAATTAGAATTGTTAGTTGATGATGAAATGTGGACTCTAACTAAATACAGAGAGTTATTATTTACTAAATAATCTATTTTATATATAATATTAAAACGTATTTGTTGTTTATAGCAAATACGTTTTTTTTATATTTGGTACTTTGGTATGCTTTTATATATAATATAAATATCGTTACTTCGTAAAAAATCTTAAAAATGAAAACCTTTTTTCTATATACTGCACTTTTTTTTGGTTTAACTATGTTTTCTCAAGAACAGTTTTCTGTTTATTTTGAGACCAATAAATTTGAGTTAAATAAAGCAGAAAGTTTAAAGTTAGATAAATGGATTAATGAAAACAAAACTTCAAAAATTGTAGCAATTAATGGTTATACAGATGAAGTCGGTTCTACTGGATATAATGATACTCTTGCTTTAAAGAGAGTACAATCTATTTTTAATTTAATAAAAGAAAAGGTTACTATAAGAGAAGATTATAAATCAATTAGTGTTGGTGAAAATTTCAAGCAGTCAAACATACAATCAGAAAATCGAAGAGCTACAATTTATTATATCTTAGAAAAAGATTTAGCTCGAGAAAATGAAATATTAGGAATTGAAGAAGAGGTTGTAATTCCAGAAGACGCGACTTTAGAAGAAAAAGTGGCGCTAGCAAAAGTGGGTACAAAAATTACATTAAAAAATATTAATTTTTATCAAAATACATTTGCAATTACACCAGAGTCTAACGGATCTTTATATGATTTGTTATTCGTAATGCAAAATAACCCCAATTTAAAAATTCAAATTCAAGGTCATATTTGTTGTATAGCTAAAGACGGAAGAAACTTATCTTTAGAACGAGCAAAGCAAGTTCGTAGATGGTTGGTTTACCAAAGAATTCCACAACACAGGATTACTGTAACTGGTTTTGGTACAACACGACCAATTTATCCAATTCCTGAAGAAAACGAAGAACAAGCCGCTGCGAATAGAAGAGTTGAGATTGAAATATTAAGTAAGTAATAGAGAAAACATGAAAAAGTATTCAATAATATTTTTGTTTTTATTGACCGTGATAACATTAAGTTGCACTAAAGAAAATTGTTCTGAAAATGTTATTCCGCCACAAGCATCGGTATTTATAGAAGTTTTGGATGAAGATACAGATGAAAATGTATTTACAAATGAAACGTATACTGTAGGTGATATTTCGGTAACAGAATTTGATGATACAGAGGTTGATTTTGTTTTGATTACTCGAGATAGTTTGAATTTAATTCAAATCTTTCCTAAAACCAATGTAGAATTAGACAATAAAATTTATTTAAATATTGCTGATGATGAAACTATTGAAATACAGTATGATGTGGAAACATTAAATACGGAATGTTATACTCAAAAGAGAATTATAAATGTAAATATTCCATTTTATACATTTACTGAAGAAAATCAAATTTTTAGAATTAAAATTTAAGATTTTCTAAATTCTAATTTCAGAATTCTAAATTTTAGGACTATCTTTGCGCCACAACACAACACACACTAAAAAATGAGTTCTGAAACGAGCAAACGCTACAATTTAAGAGGAGTTTCTGCTTCCAAAGAAGACGTTCATAATGCTATTAAAAACATCGACAAAGGATTGTTTCCTAAGGCATTTTGTAAAATTATCCCCGATTATTTAACAAATGATGAAGAGTATTGCATAATAATGCATGCAGACGGTGCGGGTACAAAATCCTCATTGGCTTATATGTATTGGAAAGAAACGGGTGATTTGTCTGTTTGGAAAGGTATTGCTCAAGATGCATTAATAATGAATATTGACGATTTATTATGTGTGGGCGCAACCGATAATATTTTACTTTCTTCGACAATTGGTAGAAATAAAAGTGTAATTCCTGCTGAGGTTCTTTCTGCAATCATCAACGGAACAGAAGAATTAATTTCCGACTTAAAAGAGTTTGGTGTAACCATTCATTCAACTGGAGGAGAAACTGCTGATGTTGGTGATTTAGTTCGAACAATTATCGTAGATTCAACTGTTACAGCAAGAATCAAACGTGCAAACGTTATAGATAATGCAAATATTCAACCTGGAGATGTAATTGTAGGTTTAGCCTCTTTTGGTCAAGCTACTTACGAAAAAGAATACAACGGTGGAATGGGAAGTAACGGATTAACTTCTGCTCGTCATGATGTTTTTTCAAAATATTTAGCGGATAAATACCCTGAAAGTTTCGATGCTTCAGTTCCAAGTGAATTAGTGTATTCTGGTCAAACTAAATTAACAGATTCAGTTAAAAATAGCCCAATAGATGCTGGTAAATTAGTGCTTTCTCCTACGAGAACTTATGCGCCAGTAATCAAAAAGATTTTAGAAAAATACAATTCAAAAGATATACATGGAATGGTTCACTGTAGCGGTGGAGCACAAACAAAAATTCTTCACTTTGTAGATAATGTTCATGTTATAAAAGATAATTTATTTCCGGTTCCACCTTTATTTAAATTGATACAAAAACAATCAAAAACCGATTGGAAAGAAATGTACCAAGTTTTCAATTGCGGTCACCGAATGGAAATATATGTTCCTGCTGAAGTAGCTCAAGATATTATCACAATTTCAAATTCATTTAATATTGAAGCGCAAATTGTAGGAAGAGTAGAAACTTCAGATAAGAAGAAATTAACAATAAAATCTGAATACGGAACATTTGAATATTAAAAAACACAACAACAACAACAACAACAACAACAACAACACAACTATAATGGATAACGTACTAATTTTAGATTTTGGTTCACAATACACACAATTAATTGCTCGTAGAGTAAGAGAATTGAATATTTTTTGCGAAATTTTCCCATTCGATAAAATCCCTGCAGATTTATCATCATATAAAGCAGTAATTTTAGGAGGAAGTCCTTGTTCCGTTCGTTCTGAAGAGGCTTTGCATCCAGATTTATCGCAAATTAGAGGAAAAAAACCTTTATTAGCAGTTTGTTATGGCGCACAATATTTAGCACATTTTTCTGGTGGTGAAGTTGCTGCTTCAAACACTAGAGAATACGGTAGAGCAAACCTTTCTTTTATCGATGATAATGAAGTGTTTTTAGAAGGAGTTGGTGCAAACAGTCAGGTTTGGATGTCGCATTCAGATTCTATTAAAAAATTACCAACTAATGGTGTTAGAATTGCAAGTACTAAGGATGTGGAAAATGCAGCTTATAAAATTGAAGGAGAACAAACTTATGCTATTCAATTTCACCCAGAAGTGTACCATTCTACAGATGGGAAACAAATGTTAGAAAATTTCTTGGTCAAAATTGCAGGTGTAGCTCAAACGTTTACACCTAATGCAGTTGTTGAAGAGATTGTAGCAGATATGAAATCTAAAATTGGTAACGATAAAGTGGTTTTAGGTTTGTCTGGCGGAGTAGATTCTACCGTAGCAGCTGTTTTATTAAACAAAGCTATTGGTGCTAATTTATATTGTATTTTCGTAAACAACGGTTTACTTCGTAAGAATGAATTCCAAAGTGTATTAGATCAATACAAAGGAATGGGATTGAATGTAAAGGGTGTTGATGCTTCTGAGAAGTTTTACGATGCATTGGCAGGTTTAGATGATCCAGAAGCAAAACGAAAAGCAATAGGGAATGCTTTTATTGAAGTTTTTGATAATGAAGCACATTTACTTACCGATGTAAAATTCTTAGCACAAGGAACTATTTATCCAGATGTTATCGAATCTGTTTCAGCGACTGGCGGTCCTTCTGCAACAATAAAATCACATCATAATGTGGGTGGTTTACCCGATTTTATGAAATTAAAAGTGGTAGAACCTTTGCGTATGTTGTTTAAAGATGAAGTGCGTAGAGTAGGAGCTTCTTTAGGAATTGATCCAGAATTATTAGGTCGTCATCCTTTTCCAGGACCAGGTTTAGCGATTCGTATTTTAGGTGACATTACAAAAGAAAAGGTGTCTATACTACAAGAAGTTGATGCCATTTTTATTAACGGATTAAAAGAACATGGATTATACGATTCAGTTTGGCAAGCAGGAGCAATATTATTGCCTGTAAATAGCGTTGGTGTAATGGGAGATGAGCGTACGTATGAAAAAGTAGTTGCTTTAAGAGCTGTTGAATCTACAGATGGTATGACGGCTGATTGGGTACATTTACCTTATGAGTTTTTACAGAAAGTTTCAAATAATATAATTAATAAAGTTAAAGGTGTAAATAGAGTAGTTTATGATATTAGTTCAAAACCACCTGCAACTATTGAATGGGAATAAAAAATAGGCTAATTATAAAATAAATTTCATTTTTTAACTTTTAAAGTTTAAATTGGTATTGATATTGTAGTTGACTTATCGAATAAATAAAATATACATCAGAATATGAAATTATTAAAAGTTGTTTTTTGTGTCTTTCTTTTTTCATCATGTGTGGCTCAAACAAGTCAAGATGGTGTGCAAAAGCATGTTGTTGCTAAAGGTGAAACAGTTTACCAAATTGCAAAACAATATCAAATTACACCTTTTGATATTTATAGGTTGAATCCAGATGCTAAAAATGGAATTCAGGAAAATACAACATTATTAATTCCTAGTAAAACTAACGAATCTCAAAATAATTCAGTTAGAACGGACTCTTCAAAAAGACATAAAGTTTTACCAAAAGAAACACTTTATAGCATTGCAAAAATGTATGAAGTGTCTGTTGCAGATTTAAAAGAATGGAATGAAGCAGAATTAAAAGAAGGTTTAAAAGTTGGTCAAGAAATTATAGTTTCTGTAAAATATGCTCCATCTAACTCTGGTTATGTTGAAGTTAAGGAAATCAAAACAACTTCAACTGTTTCTTCTCATGTGGTAAAAATGCAAGAGACTAAATTTGGAATTTCAAAAAAGTATAATATTTCTATTGAAGAATTAGAACGATTAAACCCTCAAATTGTTGAAGGTTTAGAAGTAGGCCAAATTTTAAAAATTAAAGAAGAAAATGTTAACGAAAATGTTGAGTTTAAACCTTTACCTACGACTGAGTTTTATGTTGTGCAACCTGAAGAAACTTTATACAGTCTTTCTAAAAAATTAAATATTTCTCAAGAAGAATTAATAAGGTTAAATCCTGAAATTAAATTATCTTTAAAAGAAGGAATGGTTTTAAAAGTTCCTGTGAAAAGTGTGATCAATAAACAAAAAGTTGACTTGTTTGCCACGGTAAAAAAAGATAGAAAAAGAAACTTAGTTTTATTGTTGCCTTTTAATGTTAATAAAATTGAATCCGACTCCTTAAAAACTAAAAAAGATTACTTAAAAGACAATAAGTTTTTAAACTTAACTCTAGATTTTTATTCTGGTGCTATGATGGCTATTGATTCTGCTAAAGTTTTAGGATTGCCAGTTCATATAAAAATATTAGACGTTGAAAGTTCAAGAAGTTCTTCAAACGTTGCACAATTAATTGCAAAAAATGATTTTTCAAAAGTAGATGCAGTAATTGGTCCATTTATGTATTCACATGTTGAAAATACGGCACAACTTTTATCTAAATATAAAACGCCAGTTATTTCTCCGCTTTCAAAAGAAATAGGCTTGCCTTTGGAAAATTTATACTATTCAATTCCTTCAAAGGAAAGCTTAATAGATAAAACTTTTGAATACTTTAACAATAAATCGGGTAATGTAGTAGCTGTTATAGGAGGTAAAAAGACATCAACAAAAGATTATCTTCTAAAAAAACACCCAAATGTTAAATATGCTGATTTTAATGAAAAAGGAATTTTAAATACAGAAAGTTTAAAATCTCAATTAGTTAAAGAACAAAAGAATTTTGTAATCTTAGAAACAGAAAGTAAAGAATTAACCTTATATGCCACTAAGGCTTTAATGAAATTTAAAGAAGAATTTGATGTTCAATTAGTGGTTTTAGAGCTATATGATACTTTGGATTTTGAAGGAATTCCAATGACAAACTTAACCGAACTAAATATGTTATTCCCCTCTTATAAAAAAGAAGTTGATACAGATGCGGGTAGAATATTTGAAAAAGAGTATAAAAAAATAAATAATGTAAATCCAAATGCATATGCAACTAAAGGATTTGACTTAACTTTTGATACAATTTTAAGAATTTGTCAAGAAGATGGATTTGTACCTTCTGCTAAGAATAATATTTCAGAACAAGTTGAAAATACATTTAATTACAATTTTAAAGAAGGTAAAAATGTAAATGAAGGAATTTATATTATGTACTATGATACTGATTATACAATTAAACAAGCACAATAATGACAACATCTAAAGTGACTTATTTAGGAAATTTACGCACATCATCAATACACTTACAATCAGGTTCTGAAATTATTTCAGATGCTCCAGTAGATAATAATGGAAAAGGAGAAGCTTTTTCTCCAACAGATACAGTTGCAAACGGTTTAGCTAGTTGTATGTTTACTATGATGGGGATTAAAGCTCGTGATATGGAAATTGATTTTTCAGGTTCAACTGCTGAAGTAACAAAAATTATGGCTACAGATCCAAGAAGGATTTCTGAAATTCATGTAACTTTCAATTTTAATGTTGAGGTTGATGATAAATCAAAAACTATTTTAGAGCGAATTGGAAACACTTGTCCTGTACATTATAGTTTACATCCAGATATTAAAAAAGTAATTGTTTATAATTGGAAATAAATTGAACTCTCAGCAAGAACAGCTCATAAAATTAGCACATACAAAAATGCCCTTCGGAAAATACGAAGGGTATTTTCTTATTGATCTACCTGAATATTACGTAGTGTGGTATGCAAATAAAGGTTTTCCAAAAGGACAATTAGGCGAACAATTGCAATTAATTTATGAGCTTAAACTAAATGGCTTAGAAGAATTAATTAGAAATGTCAAACGAAACTTCCCAAAAAAGTAATTTTTTAGAGCAATAATTGTCAATTATCAATTGTCAATTATCAATTTTAAATTGTACTTTTGCATCGTTTTTTACACAACTACAACAACACAATAACAACAACACAATGAGTCAAACTAAGTATATTTTTGTTACCGGTGGTGTGACCTCTTCTTTAGGAAAAGGAATCATTGCAGCATCGTTAGCTAAATTGTTACAAGCAAGAGGTTATAGGGCAACAATTCAAAAATTTGATCCTTATTTAAATGTAGATCCAGGAACATTAAATCCATATGAACATGGAGAATGTTATGTAACTGATGATGGTGCAGAAACAGATTTAGATTTAGGTCATTATGAGCGTTTTTTAAATGTACCAACTTCTCAAGCTAATAATGTAACAACTGGTAGAGTATATTTATCTGTTATTGAAAAAGAGCGTAGAGGTGAGTTTTTAGGGAAAACTGTTCAAGTCGTTCCTCATATTACAAATGAGATTAAAGAACGCATGCAATTGCTTGGTCAAAGCGGTGATTATGATATTGTAATTACTGAAATTGGTGGAACAGTTGGAGATATTGAATCGTTACCTTACATAGAATCTGTTCGTCAATTATTGTGGGAGCTTGGTGAAGAAAACGGAATTTGTATTCACTTAACGTTGATTCCATATTTAGCAGCAGCTGGAGAGTTAAAAACCAAACCAACGCAGCACTCTGTTAAAACATTGATGGAAAGCGGAATTAAAGCGGATATATTAGTTTGTAGAACAGAACATGAATTATCTGATGAATTACGTCAAAAATTAGCGTTGTTCTGTAATGTTAAAAGAGAAGCCGTTATACAATCTATCGATGCATCTACTATTTATGATGTACCAAATTTAATGTTGGAAGAAGGTTTAGATACAGTAACGCTTAAAAAATTAGGTTTACCTGAAAAGAATAGTCCAGATTTAAAAAACTGGAATGAATTTTTACAAAAACATAAAAACCCTAAGCACGAAGTTAATGTTGGTTTAGTAGGTAAATATGTAGAATTACAAGATTCATATAAATCTATTCTTGAAGCATTTATTCATGCTGGTGCAGCAAATGAGACAAAAGTGAATGTAATTTCTGTTCACTCTGAATTTTTAGATGCCAAAACGGCAGAAGAGCAGTTAAAAGGTTTAGATGGTATACTTGTTGCTCCTGGGTTTGGAGGTAGAGGTATTGAAGGAAAGATTGATACAGTACGTTATGCAAGAGAAAATAATATTCCTTTTTTAGGAATTTGTTTAGGAATGCAAATGGCGGTTATAGAATTTGCTAGAAATGTATTAGGTTACAAAGATGCAAATTCAACAGAAATGAATGAAGAAACGACTCATCCGGTTATTAATTTAATGGAAGAGCAAAAAAATATTGAAGATAAAGGTGGAACAATGCGTTTAGGTGCATGGAAATGTTCATTAGCTGACAATACTTTGGCACGTAAAATTTATGGAAAAGCTGAAATTATGGAGCGTCACCGTCATCGTTATGAATTTAACGGAAAGTATTTAAACGAAATAGAAAGTGCTGGTTTAAAAGCTTCAGGAATAAACCCAGATACGGGATTGGTTGAAGTGGTAGAATTACCAAATCACCCATTTTTTATCGGAGTTCAGTACCATCCAGAATATAAAAGTACAGTAGCAAATCCACATCCTTTATTTGTGAGTTTTGTTGCCGCAATGGTTAAGAATAAATAATTAAGTTATTGTTTTGGGATAGAGCTCTTGAAGCTTTAAACTTTAAACTTTCAACTTTAGACTAAATTTAAATGGAAGAAAAGAAATTAGATTTTAAATCAATTATCGGATTTGTATTAATCTCAGGAGTTTTAATGTGGATGATGTATTCAAATGCACCAACCAAAGAAGAACAAGAAGCTAAAGCAAAACAGGAACAAGTTGAAAAAGAAAAAGAAGAAGTTGCAACTAAAACAACAACAGTTGAACCTTCAACTACAGCGCCAGTTGTCGTAAATGATTCTATTCAACAAGCTCAATTAAAAGGTCAATTAGGTTCTTTTTCGTATTCAGCTGCGTTACCTTCTGCAAATGGTGGAGTTACTGAATTAAAAAGTGATTTATTAACTTTAAAAATCGCTAACAAAGGAGGATATATTGTAAATGCAACTGTAAACGGTTTTGATCAATTCGAAAAGGGTTCTAATAAAACAATTGATTTAATAAAAGAAAATAACTCTCATTTAAACCTTACTATTAATACTACAGATAATAGAACTTTAAATACTAAAGATTTATTTTTTGAACCAACTTTAACAAAAGAAGGAGAGAATCAGGTTTTAACTATGCGATTAAAAGCTAGTGAAACACAATTCTTAGAATATCGTTATGTATTAAAACCTAACGATTACATGATGGATTTTGCAATCCGTTCTCAAGGCTTAAATTCAGTTGTTAATGCTTCTAAACCAGCAGATTTAGAATGGCAATTAAAAACATACAGAAACGAAAAAAGTATTTCTTATGAAAATAGATATACTGAAATGGTTTTTGAATATGAAAACGGAAAAGATGATTATTTAAGTGCTGCAAAAGACGATGATGATATTGTTGAAGATGTTACTTATGTTGCTTTTAAACAACATTTATTTACTTCAATTTTATTGACGGATACACCATTTAAAACGGCAACTTTAAAATCTGAAAACTTAGTTCATGATGAAGAAATAGATACTCTATTTACTAAAAATTATGTAGCTAACTTTCCTTTAGAATTTAAAAATGGTGAGTTAAACTATAATATGAACATGTATTATGGTCCATCTAAATATGATATTTTAAATAGTTACGAAAGAAATTTAGATGAAATTATGCCTCTTGGTTGGGGAATTTTCGGATGGATTAATAGATATGTATTTATCCCTGCTTTTGGAGTAATAAGCGGATTTTTACCTTATGGATTAGCAATTGTTTTCTTTACTATTTTAGTTAGGTTAGTAATGTCTCCGGTTACATATAAATCATATGTTTCTCAGGCGAAAATGAAAGTTCTTCGTCCGGAAATTGCTGAGTTAAATGAAAAGTACAAAGATAATGCAATGAAAAAACAGCAAGAAACAATGAAGTTGTATTCTAAAGCAGGTGTAAATCCTATGGCAGGGTGTTTACCAGCTTTAATGCAAATGCCTGTTTTCTATGCGTTATTCCAATTTTTTCCTTCAATGTTCGATTTAAGACAACAAGGGTTCCTTTGGGCAGATGATTTATCTTCATTTGACGCAGTATATCAATTACCATTTACAATTCCATTTTATGGAGATCACGTAAGTTTATTTCCTATTTTAGCTTCTGTTGCAATCTTTTTCTATATGAAAATGACTACCGGAGATCAGCAAATGAGTGCGCCTACACAAGAAGGAATGCCAGATATGGGAAAAATCATGAAAGTGATGTTGTATATTTCACCAATCATGATGTTATTCTTCTTTAATAATTATGCTTCTGGTTTATCTTTATATTATTTTATCTCTAATTTAATTACTATAGGAATTATGCTAGTAATTAAAAATTATATTGTTAAAGAAGATAAAATACATGCTAAAATTCAAGAAAATAAAACTAAAGAAAAGAAAGAAAGTAAGTTTCAAAAGAAAATGCGCGAAATGATGGAACAAGCTGAAGCGCAAAAAGCAAAACAAAATAAGAAGTAATATTTCAAACCCTATCTGTTAAAGATGGGGTTTTGTTTTAATAAGTAGTCATGAGAGTATTAATTATAGGTTTTGGAAATATGGGACAAACATACGCGAGTAGCTTTACTAGCTCTGGTTTTGTTAGTTCAATAGATATTCTGGTTTTAAGCCGAAGCGAAGTCGAAAAAAAGAAGCGTTTTTCAATTGATAAAACAAATTTCTATACTTTACCATCTAAGCCCATTTTTGATGTTGATATTATTATTCTGGCGGTGAAACCTCAAGATTTTTCAGATTTAGCAAATACAATTAATCCATTTGTATCAAAAGAACATATTGTTTTATCAGTTATGGCAGGTATTTCAATGCAATCGATCCAAGATAAATTAGGTGTAAATAAAGTGGTACGTTCAATGCCAAATATTCCAACTCAAATTGGACAAGGAATGACAGTTTTTTGTGCATCTACTGATATTGATAGAAAGGATTTGTTTATTGTTCAAAATCTTATCAATACAACAGGGAAATCTATTTATGTGGATAAAGAAGAAATGATAAACGCAGCAACTGCTGTTTCAGGAAGCGGACCTGCGTATGTTTATTATTTCATGAATGCAATGGTACAATCAGCTATAGAATTAGGTTTTTCCCCTTCTGAGGCTGAGTTTTTAGTTGGTCAAACTTTTACCGGAGCAGTTCAATTGCAAAATAGAAGTAAGGAATCTCATCAGCAATGGATTGATAAAGTTTCATCAAGAGGAGGAACAACAGAAGCTGCTATTAAAGTTTTTAACGAATTCAATATTGCTAATAGTATTGAAATAGGAATTAATGCTGCAAACAAAAGAGCTATTGATTTAGGGAAATAAAAAAGAAGGTTCCAATTAAGGAACCTTCTTTTTTCATAGCTTTTTTTTAATTTATTATAATGTTGGTAACAAAACGTTATCCGTTACATGAATTACTCCATTTGCTGCTTGTATATCTACTGCAACAATATTTGTATCTCTTCCAGCTTCATCTGTTATTACTGTTCCAGCAATTGTAAATGTTCCAGTTTCAAATGTAGTAATTGGTGTTGTTGGAATACCTGATGATAATACATTAGCTCCAGCTACAACATGATAAGTTAGTACAGATGTAACTTGTGCTGATGTTAAGCTTGCTAATGTTCCTGGGTTTTGTGACTCAAAAGTTGTAAAAGCAGTATTAGAAGGAGCAAAAACTGTAAAAGGTGAACTTGATGTTCCATCTAATGTAGGTACTAAACCTTGTCCGTCTAATAAACCTACTAATGTTGTGAAGTTTGGATTTGCAGCTGCATGAGTAACTACAGTTGGTAATCCAATGACAGCATCAACTACATGTATTACACCATTTGATGCAGAAATGTCTGCAGCTGTAACACTTGAAACTCCATTTAAGCGAACTGAAATACCATTAACGGTTACGCCAGAATTTAAATTTACGTACATACTTAAAGTATTTGTAGTAGAAGCGCTCCCTTTTCCTAAAGTTTTTACATAACCTGTAGATAAATCTGTAGAATAATTAACACTTCCAATTACATGGTTTAATAGTATCTCTCTTAACACAGCTGTGGGAACTGCATCAAGGTTAGCAAAACCATTATCAGTTAAAAAAGTTGAAAAAGCATCATTTGTTGGTGCAAAAACAGTATATGTACCATCTTGGCTCAATGTTTGTACTAAATCAGCTTTGTCTAATGCAGCTACTAAAGAAGTAAACTCAGGATTACTTGATGCAATGGCCGCAATACTATTGTCTTGTGGTGTTGTGTCATCATCATTGTCTGAGCATGAAAACATCATCACACTTGTAGTGATGATTAAAGTTAATTTGATTAATTTTGTCATGTTTTTCATAGGTGTGTGTTTTTTGTTTAAGAATATTTTAATTTTGTTAAACAAATATAAGCGCATTTTGTTTAACTATTTTTAAAAATAGTTAAACTTTAACCTTTTTTATATCTTGTTTAATAAATAAATAAAAAAATGTATATTTTAACTATAAATAATAAACGAATGTTAAATAAGTATTTCTTTTCTCTGATATTCCTTTTTAACTTGAGTATCTTTTTCGCTCAAGAAAAAATAAATCAATTTGATTCTAACGGAAAACGAGACGGACTTTGGAAAGGTACTTACGAAGAATCTAAGCGACCTAGATATCAAGGGGTTTTTAAAAATGGGAAAGAGGTTGGAATTTTCAAATATTTTGATGACACAAAAGCAGGAACAATGATTGCAATTAGAGATTTCTCTAAAGGAGACGGTAGTTGTTATACTATTTTTTATGATCAAAAAAATAACATTGTTAGTGAAGGAACTTTGGTAAACAAAATGCCTGAAAAACTTTGGAAGTATTATCATTTTGAAAGTACCGAAATTATGTCTTTGGAGAATTATAAAAATGGTAAACTCGATGGAGTAAAAAAAGTATTTTATAAGAATAATGTTCTGGCAGAGCAATCAAATTATAAGGCAGGAGTATTAGATGGTGAATACATAAAAAATGCTGAAAATGGAAAGTTGATTGAAAAATCAAGTTATAAAGATGGAGATTTACATGGAAATGCCCTTTTTTATGATGGAGAAGGAAACTTAATCTTAAAAGGTCAATATAAAAAAGGAATAAGAACAGGTATTTGGGAAACATATGAAAATGGAAAAGTAGTTGCTACTGAAAATGCTTCAAAACCAAATAGTAAAACCTTTAAGTATATTAAAAACGAGAAAGGACAAATGGTTCCTTCGGAAATGAAGAAAAAAAATTAAAGCATACAAGAAAAAAATGAAAAGAGTAGTAGTAGGACTTTCTGGAGGAGTAGATTCTAGCGTTGCAGCGTATTTATTACAAGAGCAAGGTTATGAAGTGATAGGCCTTTTTATGAAAAATTGGCACGATGATTCTGTTACAATTTCAAATGAATGTCCGTGGTTAGAAGATAGTAATGATGCTTTATTAGTCGCTGAAAAATTAGGAATTCCTTTTCAAACAGTTGATTTGTCAGAACAATATCAAGAAAAAATTGTCGACTATATGTTCAAAGAATATGAACAAGGTAGAACGCCAAACCCAGATGTTTTATGTAATAGAGAAATTAAGTTTGATGTTTTTATGAAAATTGCAGAATCACTTGGTGCTGATTATGTTGCAACAGGTCATTATTGCCGAAAAGGAACAACTTTAAATGAAGGAAGTGAAACTTTTCAGTTGCTTGCAGGTAAAGATGGAAATAAAGATCAATCGTATTTTCTTTGCCAATTATCACAACAACAACTATCGAAAGCATTATTTCCAATTGGCGAATTAACAAAGCCAGAAGTTAGAGAAATAGCAACAAAACTAGATTTAATAACTGCTGAAAAGAAAGATTCACAAGGACTTTGCTTTATTGGAAAAGTGCGTTTACCTGAATTTTTACAACAAAAATTACAACCTAAAGAAGGGGTCATAATTGATATTCCGGCGGAAGCTCCCGTTTATTTTGAAGAAAAACCTATTTTCAATTCTTTAGAAGAAGAGCTTCAATTTGAAGCAAAAAAAATAGACTATTTACAAGTATCGGGAAAAGTAATGGCAAAACATCAAGGGGCTCATTATTTTACAAAAGGGCAACGTAAAGGATTAAATGTTGGTGGAACAAAAGAAGGTCTTTATGTAATTGAAACCGATGTTGATAAGAATATTATTTATACGGGTCAAGGCCCAAAACATCCGGGTTTATTTAAAAATACACTTTTTATAAAAAATGAAGAAGTTCATTGGATTCGAGAAGATTTATCATTAAAAAATGGAGAATCTAGAGAAGTTATGGCGCGTATTCGTTATAGACAACCTTTACAAAAAGCAACTTTATACCAATTTGAAAACGGAATGTATGTACGTTTTATTGAACCACAATCTGCCATAACTGAAGGTCAATTTGTTGCATGGCAAGAAGGTGAAGAAGTTTTGGGAAGTGGTGTAATATCTTAAAAATAATTTATGAATTTTCTTTTTATCGTTCTAGGTTTATTGCTGTTAATTCTTGGTGGTAACTGGTTGCTAAAAGCAGCAGTTGGACTTTCATTGCGATTAAAAATTTCTAAAATTATTGTAGGACTTACCGTTGTTTCTTTTGCAACATCTGCTCCTGAAATGATTGTGAGTATACAAGCTGCACTTTCTGGTTTCCCTGACATTGCCATTGGTAACGTAGTAGGTTCTAATATTGGTAATATAGGATTAGTTTTAGGAACAATTTTGCTTATTAATGCAGTTCAAGTAGACAATAGTTTTTACGCTACCGATTGGCCTGTTAAAATGTTTGCTTCCACTTTATTGTTTGTTTTCTTAGTTCTTGATGGGGTTTTAAGTAGGGTAGAAGGTATTATTTTTATTGTAGTATTGGTCTCTTTTTTAATATTTTTAATAAGAAAAAATAAAACTACTCAAATTAATATTGAAGAAAATAAAGAAGAATTAATGTCAATAATAAAAATTGGTTTCTTTTTAACTTTAGGAGGTTTTGCTTTATGGGCAGGTTCAGAATTATTGGTGAAAGGAGCAGTAAATTTGGCTGAAAGTTTAAGTGTTAGTAAAAGAATAATTGCCATCACAGTAGTTTCAATTGGAACAAGCGTACCAGAATTAGCCTCTTCAATTATTGCAAGTATTAAAAAAGAAAATGAAATTTCAGTTGGTAACATTATTGGGTCAAATATTTTTAATATTTTGAGTGTTTTAGGAGTTACTGCAATCATAAAACCTATCGAACATGTAGATGTTCAAATTATCCAACAAGATATTTATTGGATGTTAGGTTTTTCTTTTTTTCTTTTACCAATGGTACTTTTGCCAAAAAGAGGAAATTTAAGTTTTAAAGAAGGAATTTTACTTCTAGTTTCTTATAGTATATTCCTGTATTTCACAATTATGTAATAAATAGTTTTTTAAATTTCATATATTTGGGTTACCAATATCTAAAAAATGAAAATAAAACTACTTGTATTTTTTTTACTTACCACAATAACAATTTCTGCGCAAATTGAAGATGCTTGGGTTTATTTTAATGATAAACCAAGTTCAGCTTATTATTTGTCTAATCCTTTAGAAATGCTTTCACAAAGAGCTTTGGATAGAAGAACAACTCAAGGAATTGCATTAGATGTAATTGATGTTCCTGTTGAACAAACTTTTATTGATCAAATAACTGCCGCTACTGGAATTACCGTTATGGCAAAATCAAAATGGTTAAATGCTTTGCATATAAGAGGAACTCAAGTTAATATTCAAGCATTAACCTCTTTAGGTTTTGTAGATTATATTGATTTTGCAGATCATTCATTAAACCCTGGAGGAAAACTTTCAAGTACAAATAAAATTTCAAACGTTAATAAGCAACTAGAATTAGCGACAACATTTAATTACGGAAATTCAGCAAATCAAATTCAAATGTTAAACGGACATTTGTTGCATCAATCAAATTATACAGGTCAAGGTAAAATTGTAGCTATTTTAGATGCTGGTTTTCCAGGTGTTAATACGGCTTCCTCTTTTCAAAGATTAAGAGATAATAATTTAATTTTAGGAGGTTATAATTTCCCAGATAGAAATACTAATATTTATTCTCGAAATTCGCACGGAACAAATGTGCTTTCCACTATTGGCGGTTATGTAGATGGTCAATTGGTTGGAACAGCACCTGATTCAGAATTTTATTTATTTATTACTGAAGATGTTAATTCAGAAAATCCTGTTGAAGAATCATATTGGGTTGAAGCTGCTGAAATGGCTGATAGTTTAGGCGTAGATGTTATTAACTCATCTTTAGGGTATTCATCTTATGATAATTCTAATTACAGTTACGATTATTCTCAAAGAACTGGTTTAGTTGGTTTTGCATCGCGTGGTGCAGATGTTGCCTATACAAGAGGAATGATTTGTGTAATAAGTGCGGGTAATGATGGAAGTGGTTCTGAACCTCATATTTCTATTCCTGCAGATGCTATTAACGTTTTAACAATTGGAGCTGTTACAAATACCGAAGCTTATGCAAGTTTTAGTTCAATTGGACCTTCCTTTGACGGAAGAATTAAACCCGATGTTTGTGCTAAAGGTCAAAGTGCAACAGTAAGTAATACCGTGGGAACTGTAACTACATCTAACGGAACTTCTTTTTCAAGCCCTATTATGGCAGGAATGGTAGCTACGTTTTGGTCGGCTGTACCTAATATGACCAATGCACAAGTAATGGATTTCATTAAACAATCTGCAGATCAATATAATACTCCAGACCAATTTAAAGGTTACGGAGTTCCAGATTTTCAATTGGCATTAAACAATGCACTTTCTGCTCAAAGTTTTCAGTCAAACGGACTTTTGGTTTACCCAAATCCGTCAAATGAATTCTTGTTTTTGAAATCTACAAACAATACTTTAAACGGAACATTCGTTTTGTATAACAATTTAGGTCAACGCGTTTTTCAAACTGAAATTAACCAAAATGATCAAAAAATAATAGTTTCAAGTCTTACTTCAGGAGTTTATTTGTATGAATTTATTTCTAATAATAGTATCTTGCGAGGGAAATTAATGAAGCAATAAAATGAATTCAATTACTCAATTATTTAATATAAAATATCCAATTGTTCAAGGTGGAATGATTTGGAATTCAGGATATAAATTAGCAAGTGCAGTTAGTAATGCTGGCGGACTTGGCTTAATTGGTGCTGGTTCCATGTATCCAGAAGTACTTAGAGAACACATTCAAAAATGTAAAAAAGCTACTGATAAACCCTTTGGGGTTAATGTTCCAATGTTATATCCTAACATTGAAGAAATTATGCAAATTTTGGTAGAAGAAGGTGTGAAGATTGTTTTTACTTCTGCAGGAAACCCAAAAACATGGACACCTTTCTTAAAAGAAAAAGGAATTACTGTTGTTCATGTGGTAAGTAGTACAAAATTTGCTTTAAAAGCACAAGATGCTGGAGTTGACGCAATTGTTGCCGAAGGTTTTGAAGCTGGTGGTCATAACGGTAGAGATGAAACTACAACACTAACTTTAATTCCTATGGTTAGAGAAGAAATAACAATTCCTTTAATTGCTGCTGGTGGTATTGCAACAGGAAGAGGTATGTTAGCCGCAATGACATTAGGAGCAGACGGTGTTCAAATGGGAAGTCGTTTTGCTGCTTCAACCGAATCTAGCGCTCATGATAATTTCAAGAAAACAATAGTTGAAGTAAATGAAGGTGATACAATGCTTACTTTGAAAGAGTTAGCGCCTGTTCGTTTAATTAAAAATAAATTCTTTAACGAAGTTCAAGAGTTATATGCAAAATGCCCATCACCTGATGATTTAAAAGAATTATTAGGAAAAAGAAGAGCAAAGCGTGGAATGTTTGAAGGAGATTTAGAAGATGGTGAATTAGAAATTGGTCAAATTGCAGGATTAATTCATGATATTTTACCGGTGGAAATAATTGTGAATAACGTTATTACCGAATTTAATCAAGCTAAAGCAGAAATGACTAAATTTGAATTTTAAAATAAGAAGATGAAAAGTATTAAATATTTGTTTTTAGTTTTGTTTTTATCATTGAGTGTTGCTCAAGCACAACAATATCGATTTAAAACGACTGGTTTTATGGTTTCCGAAAAAACAAAATTTGGAGAATGGAGCGTTTGGTCAAAATTCCAAAAATCAGAAATGGTTGTTGTTTTAGATGCTGATAAAGATAGAATTGTTGTGTATTCTGAAGTACTTCAGCTATTCAATATCATAAAATATTACGATCAGAAAGAAACTAAAGGAGGAAATGTGGTTTCGTTTTTGTGTATTGATAATTCAGGAATAGAATGTGATGTGTCTATTTTCACTAGAAAAGATAAAAATAATTTAAAGCAATTATACGTTTATTATGATGATAGAGTAGTTGTTTATAATATGAATTTAATGAGTGACAAACCAAAGGATAGTAAAAAGAAAAAGAAAGGAGCTAAATAGCTCTTTTTTTATTTCTAATAAGTACTTGTTTTAAGTCTAAAGTGATAATTTTGTATTTTAAATTGAAGAAATGAAAAAGTTAGTTGTATTCTTTTTGTTAGCAGGAATTTTAAACGGTTTTGCCCAACAAAAACCAAAGTTAGTTATTGGTATTGTGGTCGATCAAATGAAAACAGAATATTTATATCGTTTTTATGATGATTTCTCAGAAAATGGTTTCAAAAGATTAATGACAAACGGTTATACTTTTCAAAATACTCACTATAACTACATGCCTACTTATACAGGTCCAGGGCATGCATCAATTTACACAGGAACAACTCCTTCAGTTCATGGAATTGTAGGTAACGAATGGTTTAATAGAAGTTCACAAACTGAAATGTATTGTACAGATGATGCAAATGTTGTTACAATTGGTGACGGTACTGAAAGTGAAGGTAAAATGTCGCCTAAAAACTTACAAAGCACAACTATTACCGATGAATTGAAATTGGCGACCAACTTTAAAAGTAAAGTTATAGGAATTAGTTTAAAAGACAGAGGTGCAATTTTACCAGCAGGTCATTTTGCAGATTGGGCTTTTTGGTATTCTAAAACAGGTGCGTTTATTTCGAGTACTTATTATGGACAAGAATTACCAACTTGGGTTACCACTTTCAATAACGAAAAAAATTATTTAGCTTATTTAGAAAAAGATTGGACTTTATTGAAAGATAAAAGCATTTATAATGAAAGTTTAAATGATAATAATCCTTATGAAGGAAAACTGTATCAAAAAACACCTTTTTTTCCATATAGTTTGAAAGGTATGTACGAGAGTAATGATGCAGGAGTATTAAGAGCAACCCCTTTTGGAAACAATTTAATAGTTGATTTTGCTAAAAAAGCAATCGAAAAAGAAGGTTTAGGAAAAGATAATACCACCGATTTTTTAACCATGAGCTTTTCTTCAACTGATTATATTGGTCATATTCTTGGGCCAAGATCAATTGAATTGCAAGATACTTATTTGCGTTTAGACGAATCTATAGCTGATTTTTTAAATTATTTAGACAAAACAGTTGGGAAAGATAATTACTTGTTATTCTTAACGGCAGATCATGCAGGTGCTGAAAATGTAACGTATTTAAAAGATAATAAATATGATGTTACGAATATAAATACTTATTCATTCAGAAAAGAGTTAAGCGATTTTTCAGTAAAGACTTTTGGTGTTGATGTAGTGAAGAACTATTCCAATTTTAATTTGTTTTTTGATAGAGATTCTATGGCTAAGAAGAGTTTGAAATTAGAAACGATTAAGGAAACTTTCAAAACATTTTTATATACTCAAAAATTCATAAAACGTGTTTATACTGAAGAAGAGGTATTGGCTTCATCTGGAGCTGATTTCTATTTGAATTTCATTGCGAAAGGATATGACCCAGTTCAAAACGGAGATATAGTTATTTTAGAAAAACCGGGTTATATTGAATATTCAGCAACAGGAACTTCTCACGGAACACCTTATACTTATGATACTCATGTGCCGCTAATTTTTTACGGTAACGGAATTAAAAAAGGGGAGTCTTATGATAAAAAAGACATTACACAAATTGCTCCAACTTTATCTCAGCTTTTAAAAATTACATATCCAAACGGAACGGAAGCAATATTACTTGAAGAGATTTTGAAAAAATAAATAAAAAAGCCCTTAAAATAATTTTTAAGGGCTTTTTCTAACTAAAAACTAAACGGGGATTTCGGCATTATTTGTAATATCTATTTCAACTTGATTTCGTAATATATCTTCAAATGTCTCTCTTTGTCTAATTAAATGTGCTTCATTATTTATCCAAAGTACTTCAGCGGGTTTTACTCTAGAATTATAATTAGATGCCATAGAGTAGCAATAGGCTCCGGCGTTTCTAAAGCAAAGAACATCTCCTTCGTGAATTTCGTTTATTCTTCTATTGGTTGCAAATGTATCGGTTTCACATATGTAACCTACAACCGTATAAAAACGCTCTTTTCCTTTTGGGTTTGAAATGTTGTCAATATGGTGTTGTGCTCCATATAACATAGGACGAATCAAATGATTAAACCCTGAATTAATTCCTGCAAAAACAGTTGAAGTAGTTTGCTTAACCACATTTACATTAGCTAAAAATACTCCAGCTTCACTTACTAAGAATTTTCCAGGTTCAAATGCTAAAGTAAGTGATCTTCCATATTCTTTTTCAAAATTTAAGAAACGCTTGGTTAATTTTTTTCCAAATTCTTCTACATTAGTTTCAATGTCGCCTTTTTTATATGGAACCTTAAAACCACTTCCAAAGTCAATAAAATCAAGATTTTTAAAGTTTTTTGCAGTTTCAAACAAAATTTCCGCTGCGTATAAAAACACATCAACATCTAAAATATCAGAACCCGTATGCATATGAATTCCGTTTATATGCATTTTGGTATTTTCAACTATTCTCAATAAATGAGGCATTTGATGAATTGATATTCCAAATTTACTATCAATATGCCCCACAGAAATATTGGCATTACCGCCAGCCATAACGTGTGGATTTATTCTAATACAAACTGGAATGTTGGGATTGTTTGTTCCAAATTGTTCTAAAATAGAAAGATTATCAATGTTTATTTGAACACCTAGTTTTGCAACTTGTTCAATTTCTTGAAGAGAAACGCCGTTTGGTGTAAAAATTATTTCATGCGGTTCAAAACCTGCATGTAAACCTAATTTCACTTCTTCAATAGAAACAGTATCTAACCCTGATCCAAGTTTTTTTAATATTTTTAAAATAGAAATATTAGAAAGAGCTTTTACCGCATAATACACTTTAAACTTTTCTACTTTATTAAACGCTTTAGACAATCTATTGTATTGACTTTCTATTTTCTCTCCATCATATATATATAATGGACTACCAAATTCCTTTACTATTTGGTTTAATATTTCATTATTCATTACTATTATTTTTTGCCAAAAATAGATTTTAAATTACTAGTATTCAAAAATAATAACAATTAACATAATATTACAACAAAATGTTATAATTGTAACATTTTTATTTTGTTGTTTTTAACTATTAGTTTAATCTTAAAATTCTTGTTTTAAATAAAATTAAAATTGTTAGCCTAATAGAAATTAGTTTGTTATTTTTGTGACACTTTTTAATAAAGATAAACGTATTACAATTATGAATTTACACGAATATCAAGGTAAGGAAATATTAGCAAGTCATGGTGTACGCATTCAACGTGGTTACGTTGCTAACAATGCTGAAGAAGCTGTTGCTAAAGCAAAACAATTAACTGCAGAAACTGGTACAGGTTGGCATGTTATAAAAGCTCAAATCCACGCTGGTGGTAGAGGTAAAGGTGGAGGAGTTAAATTAGCTAAAAATTTAGATCAAGTTGCTGAAATTGCAGGTCAAATTATTGGTATGGATTTAATTACACCACAAACACCTCCTCAAGGTAAAAGAGTTCACAAAGTATTAGTTGCTGAAGATGTTTACTATCCAGGAGAAACTGAAACTTCAGAATTTTATATGTCTGTTCTATTAAATAGAGCTACAGCAAAAAATATGATTATGTATTCTACTGAAGGTGGAATGGATATTGAAGAAGTTGCAGAGCATACTCCACATTTAATTTTTACAGAAGAAATAGATCCAGCTGTTGGTTTACAAGGTTTTCAAGCAAGAAGAATAGCTTTTAACTTAGGGCTTTCTGGAAATGCGTTTAAAGAAATGACAAAGTTTGTAGCTGCTTTATACAATGCTTACATTGCTGCTGACGCTTCAATGTTTGAAATTAACCCAGTTTTAAAAACATCAGATAACAAAATAATGGCTGTTGATGCTAAAGTTAATATAGATGATAATGCTCTATATAGACAAGCTGCAATTGCTGACATGAGAGATATTAGAGAAGAGAACCCTATTGAAGTAGAAGCTAAAGAAGTTGGTTTGAACTATGTAGATTTAGACGGAACTGTAGGATGTATGGTTAACGGTGCAGGTCTTGCAATGGCAACTATGGATTTAATTAAGTATGCAGGTTTTGAACCGGCAAATTTCTTAGACGTAGGTGGAACTGCAGATGCTAAACGTGTTGAAACTGCTTTTCGTATTATCTTAAAAGATCCAAACGTAAAAGCAATTTTGATTAACATTTTTGGTGGTATCGTTAGATGTGACCGTGTTGCTCAAGGAGTTGTAGATGCTTATAAAAATATGGGAGATGCTATTAAAGTGCCTATTATTGTACGTTTACAAGGAACAAATGCTGAAATTGCAAAAGAATTAATTGATAATTCTGGAATGCCAATTTTATCAGCTGTTCAATTCCAAGAAGCTGCAGATCAAGTTAAAGCTGCATTATCTTAATAAAAGATAATTCTAAATAAATTTAAAAACTCTTAAGATTTTTCTTAAGAGTTTTTTTATGGTTTAATTTTTTTCAAAAAAAAAAGCCCTGTTTAGAAACAGAGCTTGATTTTGTAAGATTTTGTAGTATATGTATTAGATAACTTTTACGTTTACTGCATTTAAACCTTTTTTACCTTCTTGTAAGTCAAATTCAACTTCATCACCTTCACGGATTTCATCAATAGTTCCAGAGATGTGTACGAAATGTTCTTTGTTTGTTCCTTCTTCAATAATGAAACCAAAACCTTTTGATTCATTAAAGAATTTTACTGTACCTTTGTTCATTTTAATAATTTATTGTAATTTCAACAAATGTAGTGTTTATTATTTAATTTGCTATTTTTTTAATGTTTTTTTTAAAAAAAAGTTTAAATATTTTTTTGACTTTTGATTTTTTTTAATTAAGATTTTTGCTCTTTATTAAAGTAAACTAAGTAATAATACATTTGTTTTTCCTCATCCCAACCTTTTTCAACAAATTTTTCTGCACTATCAGAATTTACAAAATCTAACTTAATTTGAACATTAGTATCTAATGTAATTACATTTTTTATTTTCTTTCTAATATCAGAAACAGCGTTATTTGCAATTGGAAAATTGGTAACATCTTCAATACTGTATTTTTCACCTTTGTCTACTTTGTAATTTTTAAATTCAGGGATAAACTCTGGATTTTCCATTACTTCGTTTAAAAAATTTGTTTCTTCAAAAGCATCATTTTTTGCAAAATGATTAATAGCTCTGTTCATGAATAAAACTTCTTGCTGTTTGTCTTCGGCAGGTAAAACTACATCTTTAGCAAAGTCTTGGCAAAATTTCAAATACTTCTTAGTCATGAAATTTTCATCCTGAAAAGCATCTACAGATAAGAAGTGTTCTAACCAATAACGTGCATCATAACGATTGCTATCTACTGTCAAAATTTTATAACCTTCTTCTTTTTTGTAATTAAAAATAATACAACCTTTATCTAATTTGTTTAAATTGATACCTTGTTGTAAAATCATTTCTAAATTAGACTCTTTTTCTTCAAACTGTAAAAAATCGGTTTGAATTTCACTTTTAAAAACGCCAATGGCATCTACAACATTATTGTCGATAGAAACATTTGTAAAATAAGTTACATATACTTCACCGTTTTTAATGTGCGGATGATTTGATTGCTCAAATAAATGTTTGGTTATTTTTTTAGATACATTATGAATTTCGCTTGGGTTATTAAAAACTTCTGTGGCAAAATTATACATATCATTGTATTCTAAATCTACATCATGTGCAAATTGATAATAATTTTCTTCTTTATCTCTAAATGGTTTAAAGAAATATTCCTTTAAAAGAGGCATTATTTCGTCATTTAAACCATACGGTTGTTCAGACAAGAATAAAGCTTCATTTCTACTTTTATTTCCAACTCTATGAATAGAAAGGTTTTCTATGTGGGTATTAAATAAGTTTATCATTTGTTTTTTAGAAAATAGATAAAAGAAGAAAGAGAAAAGACTTTCTTACTATCTGTTATATTTTTAAATCTAATTATTTCTTTGTTCTTGCTTCTTTGTTCTCAAAAGACTAATTCCAGTTTTCTTCAAATCCGTAGTCTTCAAAACTATCGTCTCCTTCAAACATATCTAAATCTTCATCATTTTCATCAAAATCTCCTTCTTCAGCTTCAAACTTTTTATCTGGTGCTTCTTCTGGTAATTCTCCGTGAGAAAATAATAAAGTTGGATACGATTCACCTTGTTCCTTTTCTTCAATAGCAGCTAATTCTACTAGGAATGTCCACATATTAAAGAAATCATAAACGTAAATTATCTTAGATTGGTATTTGTCTAAATTATCTTCAAGTATAAAATTATTCATAATACGCATTTCTCCAGGAACATCACCAGTGTCGAATAAAGGAATTTCATCTTCTTGATTCCATTCATCATCACAAGTATAAAATGAAGCCATTTCTGAGCCATCAAATCCAAAGGCATTCACAATTGTATTATGTAAATCTTCTAAAGTTGCTTCCTTTTCTATAGCAATATCTCTAAAAATATCTTCTTTCGCATCAAGTATAACTCTAAATTTATATATCATTTTTTTGAAATTTTAGGAACAGCAAAAGTAATTATTAATTATGAGTTATAAATTATGAATTGCACATTTTTAAAAAATATTCAATTCATCCTCTTTTTTCGACAGTTGGGTAAATGAAAATTTAGTTTACTATTGATTAGTTGCACTTTTGAATCATCAAATAACAATAAAAGTTTATTATTATGACAAAAATCATCACATTTTTAGTATTCTTTGTAGCATCAGTTGTATTTGCTCAAGGAAGTTTTGAAAAAGAAATGGAAGACGCATTAACGACTTGGAAAAGCGGTAATCCAAAAGAAGCTGTTGTAAAGTTGGAACGTATTGCTTCTGTAGAACAAGAAAACATTTTACCAAATTATTACATTTCGTTAATAAACACATTAGCTGCTTTTGAAACAAAAGACAGAAATGAAATGAAATTATTGATTGAGAAAGCTCAACTTGCTCAAGATAAAATAAATAATTTGTTACCAGATGATCCAGAAGTTTTGGTTCTTCAAGCAATGATTCATACCGCTTGGATTGTTTATGATCCTATGGCAAATGGCAGAGAATTTTCTTCAGTCGTTTTAAATATCTACAAAATGGCAGAAGGAATTGCTCCAAATAACCCGAGAGTTGTTTCACAAAAAGCACAATTTGAAATTGGTATGGCGCAATATTTTGGGAGTGATACAAAACCAATGTGCGAACAAATAGCTAAATCCATTGAACTTTTTGCTAACTTTAAGCCAGAAACACCTTTTCACCCAACTTGGGGTTTAGATAGAGCAGAAATGGCTTTGCAAAATTGTAAATAATTATGAATAAAATAAGAAGAGAAATACTAAAAGCAGTAATTATAGGAATTATAATTTTTATTGCGTTACAATTGATAAATTTGGTTGTGAACCAAAAGTTGCCAACTTTAGCCGCTTTAAAATGGAATTTCATTTTTACATTAATGTATAGTTTTGTTTTGTATTTCGCAAATGCGGTTATCTTTATTCAAGTAGACAAACATTTCGAAAAAAACAGATTTCATTTAAAACGATTAGTAATTGGTTTTTTAGCTTCTTTTCTTATTTCTGGATTGGCTATTTTCTTTCTTCGAATTGTTGAAGATGTGGTTTTTGAAAATAAAACATTTTCAGAGTTTTTAAAAAATGAAAATCCATCTAATTATATTGTAGCATTAGTAATAACGGTTATTGTTTCTTTGTTTATTCATTTGATTTATTTCTACAAAACTTATCAAGAGAACAGAGTAAAACAAGAAAAAATAATAGCAGGAAATGCTTCAGCACAATTTGAAAGTTTGAAAAATCAACTCGATCCACATTTTCTATTTAACAGTTTAAATGTCTTAAGTTCATTAATTGAGGAAAATCCTGAAAATGCACAAAAGTTTACGACTTCATTATCTAAAATTTACAGATATGTTTTAGAACAACGCGATAAAGAATTGGTTTCGGTAGAAGAAGAATTAAAGTTTGCAAAAACATATATGAATCTTTTAAAAATGCGATTTGAAAACAGTATCACATTTGAGTTGCCAGAAAGTTTCGAGAATGAAGAAGCAAAAGTTGTTCCGTTAGCATTACAATTGTTACTAGAAAATGCTATAAAACATAATGTAGTAAGCGAACAAAAGCCATTACATATTAAAATTTCAATTGAAGAAAACCAGCTTGTAGTTGAAAATAATTTACAAAAGAAGGAAACATTACAAACAAGAAAAGGCGTAGGACTTCAAAATATTGTTGACCGATACGCAATAATATCAACAAGAAAAGTAGCTATTGAAGAAACAAATGAGTTCTTTAAAATTAAGCTGCCAATTCTTACCAAACAAATATCTATTATGGAAAATACAAATATATATTCTGAAAACATGGCTTATGTTAGAGCTAAAGAAAGAGTAGAAAAATTAAAAGGATTTTATGGAAATTTAATATCATATTGTTTAGTCATTCCTGTATTAATAATTATAAACCTAAATACATCAAGTTTTCAATGGTTTTGGTTTCCAATGTTAGGATGGGGAATGGGATTGTCTTTTCACGCTTTGGAAACATTTGGATATGGAAAATCTTGGGAAGAAAAGAAAATTCAAGAAATATTACAAAAAGAAGATAAAGAAGAATCAAAGTGGAAATAAATATGAATACAAATAATGATTTTGAACGTTATCAAAAGGTAAAAAAGCAAGTACAAGAGTTAAAAGAGTTTTACAGACATTTACTGATTTATGTAATAATAATGGCTGTAATAATTTTCATTAATCTTAAATATACACCAGAAGTTTTATGGTTTTTTTGGACACTTTTTGGTTGGGGAATTGGTTTGTTTTTCCATGCAATGAAAGTATTTAATTTCTTTCCTTTTTTTGATAAAGAATGGGAAGAAAAAAAGATTAAAGAGTTTATGGAAGAAGAAAAGTTGAATAAAAATAAATTTAAATAAGATGAGTATAGTAGATAGAATACAAAGAAGAATGGAAATAAGAGAAAATAATGATTTCAATCCATTAAATCATGATGAGATTAAATATCATGAAGCTTTAAAAAGAGTAAAACGTATTAAAGGTTTTTACACACATGCATTAATTTACTTGGTAGTAAATATTATGATAGTTATTATTAATATTCAAAATTTAGAAGCTGGAGAAAGTTATTTTCAATGGCATAATTTTATAACTTTATTCTTTTGGGGAATAGGTTTGCTTTCACACGGTTTAAGTGTTTTTTTACCAACGATGATTTTAGGTAAGAATTGGGAAGAAAGAAAGATTAAAGAACTTATGGATAAAGAAATGAATAGTAAATGGGAATAGTTTTAATTTCAAAACTATCATTTATAAATTAATCATTATCAATTTAGTAAAATGAAGATCATAATCATAGAAGACGAGAAACCAGCAGCGAGATTATTACAACGAAAATTAGAAAAGTTGGGCTATACGATTCAAGCTTTATTACATTCTGTTGAAGAATCAATTAATTGGTTTGAAAATAATTCACATCCTGATTTAATTTTTTTAGATATTCAACTTTCCGATGGTTTATCATTTGAAATATTTGATAAAATTGAAATTAAAAGCCCAATTATCTTCACAACAGCTTATGATGAATATGCTCTACGCGCTTTTAAATTAAACAGTATTGATTATTTACTAAAGCCAATTGATGAAGACGAATTAGAAACTGCAATTTCAAAATTTCAAAATCAATTTCAAAAAAATGCTGTTTCAAGTTTAGATTTTGAAGCAATTAAAAAAATGTTGGTTAATCCTGTTCAAAAAGAATATAAAAATCGTTTTTCGGTTAAAATTGGTAATCAAATAAAAGTTGTTTTAATTGATGAAGTAGAATGTTTTTATAGCGAAAACAAAGGAACATACTTGCACACAATTGATAACAGAGATTATCTTTTAGATTGTAGCTTGGAACAATTAGAAGCCGAACTAAATCCAGATTCATTTTATAGAATTAGTCGAAAATTCATTATACCATTGCAATCTATAAAGGAAATTCAAATGCATACAAATTCTCGTTTAAAAATAATTTTGCCTACTTATAAAGAAGATGAAGTAATAGTTGCAAGAGAAAAAGTTTCCGATTTTAAAAACTGGATTGGTTAATTAGTAAAATATTTTTTTCTAATTCCGATTAATAGAATTATTAAAATAGAATAATAAATTAAAAAAGGAACAATCAAATCAATCAAACCAATTGATAACATTACCGAGATGATTAATAATTGAAAACCTAATCCGTAAAAAGATAAAATGGTCATAAACCAATTTGGAAAGGTTTTTACTTTATATGCATTTGGATCTAATGCATGAATTATTTTATCAAATCCACCATAAACAATAGTGTAAATTTTAAATAAAATAGTTACTGATTTCTGACTTTCTCCGGGTAAAGCTTTAGGAGTTTTGTATTCAAAAACCTTACTTGTTGTATCTCCACCAATAGATTTGTTCCTTAAAATTACATAGTAATAATTGTATAAAGTTCCTTGAAGTTGAATGCAAAAAAAAGCAAGTAACATCATCCAAAAAGAAGAGTTTGTTACCTTCCAAATTGCTAGTAATAAAAAGAAATTTAAAAAAATATCGAAAATACTATCTAAAAAGCGCCCAGAGTAAGATGGTGTTTTTTTTAATCGGGCTAATTCTCCATCGGCAGCATCAATTCCAGATTTTAAAAGAATAAAAAAAGCAGCTAAGAAATAGTATTGATTTAGTATACAATAAACAGCAATTAAGCCTGAAACTCCAAACAATAAAGTAACGTGAATAGGAGTGAAGTTGGTATTTTTTAATATATTGGATAAAAACCGACCAAAACCTCTTCCGTAATCTGATAAGTCTAAAAACTTATCTTTTTTATTTAATTTTGACATTCTATTTTAATCAAAATTATGCGACAATATAGTCTGTTGTAATTTATTTACTCAATCTATGTAAAGTAAAAACCATTGCACTTAATAAGACAAAAGCAACTAATTGGTGCGCTAGTCCTAACCAAAGCGGAACATGAAATAATAATGTAAAAACGCCTAATGCAAATTGAATTAAAACAATAATTAATAATGAATAAATTCCTTTTTGCTGTAAAGTGTTTAGTGAATGCTTTCTACTTTTAAAATATAATAAAAACATCATAGCAACTACAATATAAGCAAATGTTCTATGTACAAATTGAACGCCACTTTTACCTTCAGTGAAATTTTTTAATAAAGAAGACTGCTCAATAAAAACACTATCGTGAATGAATTGACTGTCACTCATTAAAGGCCAATGATTATGAACTAAACCAGCGTTTAAACCCGCCACAAATCCACCGTAAATAATTTGAATTAATAAGATTACCAATGCAACTCTAGCAATTGATCTAAGTGAAGTAATCACTTCATTTTTTGTAGGATATATTAAATCTAAAGCAACCCAAAGCGTGTAGGCAAAAGTAATAAAAGCAAAAGTTAGATGAAGTGATAATCTAAAATGACTCACATCTGGATTATCAATTAGGCCGCTTTTTACCATGAACCAACCTAAAAATCCTTGAAATCCGCCCATTAATAATAAAACAACACATTTTTTTATGGTTTCAGTATCTAATCTTTTTTTAACTAGGAAATATACAAACGGAATAATAAAAACCAATCCAATTATTCGACCTATAAAACGATGAAACCATTCCCAAAAGTAAATAAATTTATAATCCGATAATGTAAAATCGTTATGAATATTTATCTTTTGATATTCTGGAAATTTTTTATATTCTTCAAATGCATCAACCCATTTGTCTTCTGTTAAAGGAGGAAATGTATCGGTAACTAAATGCCAATCGGTCATAGAAAGACCCGAATTTGTAAGCCTAGTTATTCCGCCAACCATTACCATTATAAATAGTAAAACACACCCGGATAATAACCAAATTATAACTGACTTGTTATTTTTCATTGTTCTTTTTTACAAAAGTAATTCTATTAATAATAACTTTTAATCTAACAATTGTTAAATGAAAAGTTAAACTCTTTTTAGCCCCATTTTTTCAGCTCTTTTTAAAACAAAATCGTAAGCTGCTTCATATTCGTTAGCTATTTCTCCTTCTAAAATTGCTTCTTTTACCGCTTCTTTTAAAGTTCCAATTTCTCGCGAAGGTTTTAAGTTAAAAAGTTCCATAATTTCTTCACCGGTAATTGGCGGTTGAAAATTTCTTACAGAATCTTTTTCTTCTACTTCCACAATTTTTTGCCTTACAATGTCAAAATTATTATGGTATTTTTTAAACTTATGTGGATTCTTCGTAGTAATATCAGCTTCACAAAGTGTCATTAAATTTTCGACATCTTCACCGGCATCAAAAACCAAACGTCTAACAGCAGAATCAGTTACAATATCTTCTGCCAAAACAATTGGTCGAGAACTCATTACAACCATTTTTTGCACAAACTTCATTTTTTGATTTAAAGGCATATGCAAACGTTGAAAAATTTTCTTAACCATTTTTCCACCTAAAAATTCATGTCCGTGAAAAGTCCAACCTTGTTTTTTATTGAACCTTTTTGTAGGAGCTTTTCCTATATCATGAAGTAAAGCAGCCCAACGTAACCAAACATCATCTGTATTAGGACAAATATTATCAACCACTTCTAAACTGTGGTAAAAATTGTTTTTATGAGTATGACCTTCAATTTCTTCAACCTGATTTAATGCTGTTAATTCGGGTAAAATAAGATCTAAAAGTCCCGTCTTGTATAATAATAAGAAACCAACTGATGGTTTTGAAGTTTCTAAAATTTTATTCAGTTCATCAACGATTCGTTCTCCTGAAATAATTTTCAATCGATCTTTATTTTCCGTAATTGCTTTTAAAGATTGTGCTTCAATTTCAAAATTAAGTTGAGTTGCAAATCGAATAGCACGCATCATTCGTAAAGGATCATCAGAATAAGTTATAGTTGGATCTAATGGTGTTTTAATGATTTTATTTTCTAAAGCTTTTACTCCTTCAAACGGATCAACTAAATCACCGTAATTTGATGAATTCAAAGAAAAAGCCATTGCATTTATGGTGAAATCTCTACGGTCTTGATCGTCTTTTAAAGTTCCGTTTTCAACAATAGGATTTCTACTGTCTGATTGATAACTTTCCTTACGAGCACCAACAAATTCAATGTCAATTTCTTTATAACGCAACATTGCTGTTCCATAATTTTTAAAAACTTGAACTTTTGGTTTATTGGGTAATAATTCAGAAACTTTTAAAGCCAATTCAATTCCGCTGCCAACAGCAACAATATCAATGTCTTTTTTAAAATCACGTTCTAGTAGGAAATCTCTAACAAATCCGCCAATAACATAACATTCAAGGTTTAATTCTTTACCAGCTTGTGAAATTATTTCGAAAATAGGATTTGTAAGTGCTTTTGTGTAATTCATAATTCAATTTGAAAATTTGAAAAATATTTAATTTGAAAATTATTTTAACCATCAAATCTTTATATCTTCAAATTAATTACTTGCGAATAATCTTCACTTGGCTATCTAATGATAACTTTATTATTGTTGAAGGATTTTTGCAAACTTTATCTTGATGCAAATTTACTACATAGTCAACACCTTTTAAAATTTCGGGACTAATTTCTTTAAAAGTTTTTGGGGTAAACATTCCAGAAATATTTGCTGAAGTTGAAACCAATGGTCTTTTCATTCGTTCCATTAATTTATAACAAAAAGGTTCTTTTACAATGCGAATTGCTAGTGTATTATCACTTGCAATAATATTTTTGGCAACATTTTTTGGCCCGTCTAAAATTAAAGTAGTTGGTTTTTCAGATAAATCTAAAATTTCCCATGCTACTTCAGGTATTTTTGGAAAAACAGCATAAACCATTTTTTCGCTATTCATAAGGCAAATCATACTTTTGCTTTCTTCACGTTGTTTTAATGCATAAATTTTAGCAACAGCTTCTTCATTTGAAGCATCACAACCTATTCCCCAAACGGTATCAGTAGGGTAAAGGATAATTCCTCCATTTTTTATGACTTCATAAGCGTTGTGTACTTCAGTATTTATGTCCATTTTTGTTATTTTTATAGTTATTTTTTTGCAAAGATATTTAATGTTGTAATATATTTCTATTTTTGGTTTAAATTCATATTCGTTTTATAATATTGTTTCATTTGGAAACGAATGCAATTTGTTTTTTCCCGAAAATATTATTCATCAGAAAAGTTTATTGATTTCTAAATAAAATATGTTGATTTAAAATTTATGAAATATGGCTTTTTATTAGGATTAATAGACTAAATTGATAAAAAAACTTACTTTTGTGTTTATAAATGAATTTACTCAAATGAAAAAAACAATTCATCCTGATTATGAATTTCTTCAACCAAAATTTGATTTTCTTATTGAAAACTTTAATAATTCAGGTGAAACTTTCGTTAATGGAAAACGCAATACAATTAGACTTTTTCAAGTGAATGATGAAACAATTAGTATTAAGTCATTTAGAACTCCAAATTTAATTAACAAAATTGCATATAAATATTTTCGTAAATCAAAGGCTCAACGCTCATTTGAGTATGCTTCAAAATTAATTGATTTACATATTGGAACTCCAAAACCTGTAGCATTTTGCGAAAAATTCGATATTATTGGTTTAAAGGATAGTTATTATGCGTGTGAGCATCTTCAAAATGTATTTGAATTTAGAGCTGTTGAACGAAATGAAGATTATCCTGATGCGGAGAATATTTTACGACAGTTTACACGTTTTACTTTTGATATGCACCAAAAAGGAATTGAATTTTTAGATCATTCACCAGGAAATACATTAATAAAAAAAGAGGAAAACGGTATGTATTCTTTTTATTTAGTTGACCTAAATAGAATGAATTTTCATGAAAACATTGACTTTCAAACTCGAATGAAAAACTTCTCTAGACTTACTTCAAAAGAAGAAATAATTAAAATTTTGAGTAATGAATATGCAATATTACTTGGTGAAAATAATGTAAACGTTTTTAATTCTATGTGGAAATTTACCCAAGAATTTCGACATAAATTTAACAGAAAAAAGCAATTGAAAAAGAAATTAAAGTTTTGGAAAAAATAGTTTAATTTCACGCTTTAAGTTTATACATGAAAGTATCTATAGTAATAACAACATACAACGCTGAAAAATGGCTCAGAAAAGTGCTCTATGGTTATAGTGTGCAAACTGAATTAGACTTTGAAGTTGTTATTGCTGACGATGGCTCAAATGAATCTACAAGAAAAGTTATTGATGATTTTCTCTTAAAATTTAAATACCCAATTATTCATGTTTGGCAGCCTGATGAAGGTTTTCAAAAATGTAAAATTTTGAATAAAGCAATTTTAAAAACCAATTCAGATTATTTGCTTTTTACAGATGGAGATTGTATTCCAAGAAAGGATTTTGTAGAAAAACATTTAAAGAATAAAGAAAAAGGCTATTTTTTATCTGGTGGTTATTTTAAGTTACCTATGATTACATCAAATTCTATTTCATCTTTAGAAATTGAGAATGGTGATTGCTTTAAACCAAAATGGTTAATAAGTAATGGAGTAAAAAAGTCTTTTAAGTTGTCTAAATTGATTGAAAATAAATGGATTTGTCAATTTTTAAATTGGGTTACTCCAACAAAAAAAACATTTAACGGTCATAATACTTCTTGTTTTAAAGTTGATTTATTAGCTGTAAACGGATTTAATGAAGAAATGCAATATGGTGGTTTGGATAGGGAAGTAGGTGAACGATTATTTAATTTAGGAATTAAAGCAAAACAAATTCGTTATAGTGCAGTTTGTATTCATTTAGATCACAAGCGTTCTTATAAATCTTCTGAAAGTATTGAGAAGAACAATACAATTAGAAGATATAATAGGAAACATAATGTTATAAAAGTAAATAACGGAATTTACAAACTTTAAACTTTGTAATAGTTTTTATACCAATTTATAAAATTAGCTACACCTTCTTTTATACTTGTTTTAGGAGTATAGCCAGTGTCAGCAATTAATTCATCAATATTAGCCCAAGTTTTTTCTACGTCTCCCGGTTGCATTGGCAACATCTCTTTTTCGGCAGTAATTCCTGTGTTCTTTTCAATTTCAGAAATAAAATCAACTAGTTTAACAGGTTCATTGTTTCCAATGTTATAAATTTTATATTTTCTGTCAGATAAGTCAATAGTATCAAATTGTTCAACAATAGCAGTTATTCCATTTATAATATCATCTATATAAGTAAAGTCTCGAGATAAATTTCCGTTATTAAAAACTTTAATAGGTCTATTATTTAAAATGGCATCTGTAAATAAAAACATGGCCATATCAGGTCTTCCCCAAGGTCCATAAACTGTAAAAAATCGTAAGCCTATAGTTTTAATATTGTATAAATAACTATAGGTGTGTGCCATTAATTCATTAGATTTTTTTGTTGCTGCGTATAAACTTATTGGATGATCAACATTATCTTCAGTAGAAAACGGAATTTTCTCGTTTAAGCCATAAACACTTGAACTACTTGCAAAAAGAAGCTTTTCAATTTTAAAATTTCTACAGCATTCTAAAATGTTTAAAAATCCCATTACATTACTCTCAGCATATACAAAAGGATTCTCAATACTGTATCTAACACCAGCTTGAGCAGCTAAGTTAATAACAATGTCAAATTTTTCTGTTTTAAATAAAGCAGGTAAGTTTTCCCTGTCTTCAAGATTAATTTTAGTAAACTTAAATTTATTATCTAATGCACTTTCATAAAGATTATTATAAGTAATGTTTTTTTCAACAATTCCTAACTCATTTAATCTTGCTAATTTTAAATTTGGGTCATAATAGTCATTTAGGTTATCCAACCCTATTACTTCATGGTTTAAAGTAATGAATTTTTGACAAAGATGAAACCCTATAAATCCTGCTGCACCAGTTACTAATATTTTCATGTAAAAAATCTTTAGTCAAAGATAAAATTTAATTGCTTTTAAAGAAATTTTTAAAGTAATTAAATTTTTTACGCATTTTAAATTTACGTATTAAATTTAATGGCTTACTCTTTAGCTTAGTTTGAGTTTTAGCATCTAAAAAATCAAGACAAGCATTAATAACTCGTTCACTAGATTTTCCATCAAAATATGGATGTTCATTTCGTATAAAAGCACTAATTTTTTTCATTAATTTAGTTGGTTTACTAAGTGCGTAACGAATGTTTTTTTCTAAATCTTTAGCTTCTAGTGTATTTACGAAATAGTCAAATGGTTTGTTGTTATTAAAAGTAACAACTGGTTTTTCTTGAATCATGAACTCAGTAATAATAGAAGAGGTGTCTGCTATTAAAATGTCTGCGTTTTTTAATGGAAGCAATGATTCTAAAAATGGAATGTATGTTACGTTCTCATATTGTTCGAGTTGTTTAAATTTTTGGACAATTTCTGAATCCATTTTTGGATGCAAATTAATAATCCAATTCCATTCGTTTTTCCTAATTAATTCCTTTATGACATTAAATACTTCTATATTATGTGCTAAACTTAAAGAAGTAGTAAATGTTGATGCTAAAAAAAGTGTAGGTTTTGAGTCTCCTTTGCTTTCAACTTTAGGAAACAGAATATCAACTTTAGACCAGCCAGTTTCTACAACTTTAAAAAAGCCATGTTTTTTTTCTAATTCCTTAAAATAATTTGTAGTAGATGGACCTTGAGTACAGTATAAATCAAAGAAGCCTCTAATTCTAAAATGTCCTTTATCTTTATTACGTTTATTAACACTAAATCCATGAAAAACTTGTACTTTAATTCCAGGGAAAAAATGAGGTACTTCATTTGCCGCTACTAAAACAGCATCTGGTTTATAACTTATTACTTCATCAACTGTATTGAGTAAATTTTCTTTTTTAGATAATTGTTTTTTTGTTGCATCAATCTCTACAAACCACTTTACTTTAAAGCCTCTTTTTTTAATTTCAGCATCTAATGGTCTTCCTATTGGAATACTATATGGATGTGCTATGTAAATTAAAAATTTGTACATAATTTGGTTTATTTTTTTGTAAGATTTTTTTGTTTTTATTAATTGATTAGGGAAAATTCTTTTTTATTTTTTGAAAACTCTATTTTTTAACCAATTTAAAAGATATGTTTGAATTTTAGGAGGTGCAGCATCTAAATTTTGCATTGCAAAAAACAAAGTGTTTCGTTGTAATATAGTTAATTTAAATTTATACCATAATAATGGTTTCTTGTAAGATCTTAAATAAAATAATTGTTTATTCAGTTTTAATACACAAGTTTTGTTTTTTATTTCTAAATGATAAGCCAAACCTTGTATTAAAATTTGAGTAGAACTTCTAAATTTATGTTTAATGTTTTCTATGAAGATATCTTGATTTTCTTCAAAATATTTTTGAAGGGTAGATTTACGAATTGGGTGGGGAGTATGTTTAAAATTATAATACTCCTTAAACCCCAATAACTTAGCGGCGTTTTGTTGAGCATATTTATGTCCTTTTTGATGCTCTTTGAATTTTTTATAAAAAATATTTTCATCAAATTTTAACCATTTACCTCTTAAGATAGGCAAACCATTTTTAAAAAAATCATCAGGTTGTGTTGGATTTATAAGAAAAAAATCATCATTTAAATATATAAAATGTTCAGATAAATTTGGAATTCTATAAATACAAGTTTCAATACTTCTGTTATTAAAAGTAGGTAAAAACTCTTCATGTCCAGAAAAAATTGTGGTGTGATCAATTATTGAAACATTTTGGTAATCATCTTTATTTGTTTTTAAAAAATCGGGAATTTGATTATCTGTTACAATGAAGATATTTCTAATAAATGGAGCGAATTTTAAAATAGAATTTACGGTATATTCTATTTCATTTACTTGTGCAAATCGGCGATTAAATTTTCTAGAGTTAGTGGTAAACACATTTTGTAAATGCAAATAAGATTGTATTTTTTCTTGGTGAACTGCATCGTCTCCATCTACCCAGAGAATTACAGCGTCTATGGGGAATTTATTTGGTTTTACTTCCATTTTAAGTAATTGTAAATTCAGTTATGGGATTGCCATTTGTAAGTTTAGGTAATTCAAAATAATTACCTATAATTTCATTGTATTCATCAGGATAAAATTCTCTTCTACAACCATCTGCTGGGTAGAATGTCATTTCTCCAAAAATAGTTTTTCCTTCAATAGAATATAGATCAACGCGGACAAAAGGGAAGTTTTCAGATAGTTTTTTTGCTAATGAAACCATTTCATCAAAGTTTACAGGCTTTTCAATTTCACAAGAAATACTTTTTTCTTTAGAACCTCTACCAAAAGGTAATAATTTAAAATCTAAATCATAAATACTTTGCTTATGATCTGTTTCTCTATCAATATGTATATCTACAAATTTAGGTGTACCATTAAAGCAAAAGAATTTATAGTCTATAAGTGAATTTTGACCTTCATTTGTTAAGAATTTTTCGATAACAATTCTAGGTTGTACATCTTTATATGCCCACTCTTGTCCCATACGGTAATATTGATTTATACCTAGCCACTTATTAATTTGCTTAATAGCTTTAGGAATATTAAGTGTTTTTTTGTTAGAAACAATTAAGTTATGACTACTCGTGTGAGTTGCTTTTATAGCAAATTTATTTGGAAGTTTATTAAAAGGAATATCATCAGCTTTTTCATAAACGCCATAAATTTCATTGAGATATTGAGCCCCAATTTTCTCTTCAACATATTGCCTTACAGCATACTTGTCAACTAATTGAGTTAGAATTGATGGATGATAAAACACTTTGTACCATTGTATTTTCTCATTGAATTCCTTAGGATTCTCTAAATTTAATTTTTTTCCAGTATGGTATTCATATAAAACACGTGCGTAAAATTTTGGAGGTAAAAAGCGCATTTTTCGCAACGTTCTTAAACCGAATCTTTTTATTTTTTTTAACATTACTTTTTAGTGTTTTGTATGATCATCTTTATATTTACACAGCTACATTATATTCTCTCAACGCATCATTAAGTGATGTTTTCAAATCTGTTGAAGGTTTGCGTTTTCCAATAATAATAGCACATGGAACTTGGTAATCACCGGCAGGGAATTTCTTCGTATAACTACCAGGTATAACAACAGAACGGTCTGGTACTATACCTTTGTATTCTATTGGTTCATTACCAGTTACATCAATAATTTTTGTAGAACCTGTTAAACATACATTAGCACCAAGTACAGCTTCTTTACCAACATGTACACCTTCTACAACAATACATCTTGAGCCTATAAAAGCACCATCTTCAATAATTACTGGAGCAGCTTGTAATGGCTCTAAAACTCCTCCTATACCTACACCGCCAGAAAGGTGCACATTTTTACCAATTTGCGCACAACTTCCTACTGTTGCCCATGTATCAACCATTGTACCTTCATCTACATAGGCCCCAATATTTACATAACTAGGCATTAAAATTACACCGCTAGAAATATATGCACCATATCTAGCAACCGCATTTGGTACTACACGAATTCCCTTTTCTGCATAGTTACGTTTTAAAAGCATTTTATCATGATATTCGAATATACCAGCCTCTAAAGTCTCCATTTTTTGAATTGGAAAGTACATAACAACGGCTTTTTTTATCCATTCGTTAACTTGCCATGCGTTTTCAACTGGTTCAGCAACTCTAAGTTTTCCGTTATCTAATAAGCCAATAACTTCTCTAATAGCATTAATTGTTTCATTTTCTTGTAATAAAGCTCTGTTTTCCCAAGCTTTCTCTATAATTGATTGTAAATGTTGCATCTTGTAATAATTTTAGCAAATATAATACATAATATAAATTTGGAATTATTTTTGATTGGTTAATAAATAATTAATTTTACCAATAAAACTTTAAATATAATGAAAAATATATTTTTACCAATTTTTGCTTTTTTTCTTTTAATTATTTCTTGTAAAAGTGTTGTTGAATCAAATAACGAAAGAAACACGATAGAGAGTAAACTTGAATTGAAAAACTCAAAATGGCGTTTAATTAAACTAAATGGAAAAAATATTGTAGAAAATGAAAATTCTAAAAGAAATTTTGGAATTATTTTTACCACTGAAGGGATATTTTCGGCTTTTGTAGGCTGTAATAGTATATCTGGTAATTACGAAATAAAAGAAGATAAAAATAGAATTATTTTTTCAAAAATAATTACAACTATGATGGCTTGTGAAGAAATGAACACTGAACAAGAACTATTATCAATTTTGGATATTACTGATAATTATAATTTTGATGGAAAAACATTGAAATTAAATAAAGCAAGAATGTCTCATTTAGCCGAATTCGAATTAATAAAATAAATACCTATGCCTAGAATTCTATCATTAGATTATGGAATAAAACGAACAGGAATTGCAGTTACTGATGAAATGCAAATTATTGCTTCGGGCTTAACGACTGTAGCTTCAAACGAGTTGATTTTGTTTTTAAAAGATTATTTTTCCAAAGAAAAGGTGGAAAAAGTTATTATAGGGGAACCAAAACAAATGAATGGAATGCCATCTGAAAGTACACCTATTATTGAAAAGTTTATTAAGCATTTTTTGAAAGAATTTCCTGAAATGCCTTTAGATAGAATAGATGAACGTTTTACCTCTAAAATGGCTTTTCAAACAATGATTGATAGTGGTTTAAAGAAAAAACAAAGGCAAAATAAAGCACTCGTTGATGAAATTGCAGCAACAATTATGTTGCAAGATTATATGTCTAAAAGTCGCTTTTAACGTATAATTACACTATTTTCATTTTTCAACTCACTATAAATTACTATTTTTGCCAACTAATTATTTAAAAAAGAATACAATGATTTTACCAGTTTACGGATATGGAGAGCCTGTTTTAAGAAAACATTGCGAAGAAATTACTAAAGATTATCCAAATCTTAAAGAAATCATTGCCAATATGTATGAAACGATGTATCATGCACATGGAGTTGGACTAGCTGCACCTCAAGTAGGTTTGCCAATTAGAATTTTTTTAGTAGATACAGAACCCTTTAGTGATAGTGATGATGTTTCTAAAGAGGAAGCTGTTGAATTGAAAAAATTTAAACAAACATTTATTAACGCTACAATTCTTAAAGAAGAAGGAGATATTTGGGCTTTTAATGAAGGATGTCTAAGTATTCCTGATGTTCGTGAAGATGTTTTTAGACACGATACAATTACAATCGAATACTTTGATGAAGATTTCAACAAGAAAACTGAAGTTTTTAACGGTTTAATCGCTAGAGTAATTCAACATGAATACGACCATATTGAAGGTATACTTTTTACTGACCATGTTTCTACTTTAAAGAAAAAATTAATTGGTAAAAAATTACAAAACATAATGGACGGTAAAGCAAGACCTGATTATAAAATGAAGTTTGCTAACAAAAAAGGAAGATAATTTTTTGCTTTTTTAAATAAAGATTAGATATTTGCCAACCTTAATAAAATTACAATAATGAGTATTCAAAAAATATTAGCTATATCTGGGAAACCAGGATTATTTGAACTAAAAATTCAAACTCGTACAGGATTTGTTGCAGAATCTTTATTAGACGGAAAAAGAATAACTGTAAGTATGAGAAGTAATGTAAGTTTACTTTCTGAAATTGCGGTTTATACTTATTCTGAAGAAGTTCGTTTAGCCGAAGTTTTTAAAGCAATTGCAGTAAAAGAAAACGACGGACCAACTATTTCTCACAAAGAAGATGATGCTAAATTAAAATCATATTTTCGTGAAGTTTTACCTGAGTTTGATGAAGATAGAGTATACACTTCTGATATAAAGAAAATTATTAACTGGTATAATTTGTTACAAGCTAAAGGATTAGTCAGTGTTGAGGCTTTGTCTCAGGAAGAAAAACCAGCTGAAGAATCTGCTGAATAATTCATATTTTTTATAAATAAAAAGTCCTCATAAAGTGAGGACTTTTTTTATTTTAATATTTAGATTCAATAAAATTATTGATAAGTTTTATTAGCTCATTTTTATTAATAGGTTTTGATAAATATTCATTGCACCCCACTTTTTTAGAGTTTATAAAATCGTCTTCAAAAATATAAGCAGATTGAGCTATGATATAAACCGATTTATTAAACTTTCTTATTTCCATTGTTGCTTCTAAACCATCAATTTCAGGCATTTTAATATCCATTAATATAAGATCAATATCTTTTTGTTCTTTACAAATTTCAATGGCTTGTTTACCATTTTCAGCATGAACAATTTCATGCCCTAGTTTTGATAATAAAGTAGATAAATAGGTTAGGCTTATAATATCGTCTTCAGCAATTAATATCTTAATTTTTTTGTTACTTTTTAAAGTCTCTGTTTCATTTTTTTCTTGAGAAGCATCATCATTTTTTATAATAGTTTTGTTTAGTGGAATGGTAAAATAGAAACAAGATCCTTTATTAACTTCAGACTCTACCCAAATTTCACCCTCTAACATTTCTACATAAGCTTTTGCAATAGAAAGACCTAATCCAGAACCTTGAAAGGCGTTTTTATCTTCAATATCTGCCTGTATAAATCTATTAAAAATAGCTTCATGTCTATCTTTAGGAATTCCAATTCCAGTATCTTTAATAAAGAATAAGTAATTTTCTTGATTTATCTTATAACCAATTGTAATCTCTCCAATTTCAGTAAATTTTATGGCATTCTTAATTAAATTAGTTAATATTGAATTGAATTTATTTCTATCGGTAAGTATCTTTAAATCTTGCGTATTAGGTTCTATTTCTAGTTTTAGACTTACTTTATTTTCATCACATTCAATTTTAAAGAAATTATACAAATCATAAATAACTTCATTAATATTAACCTGTTCATTTGTTATATGCATTTGCTGTGCATCAATCTTTGAAATGTCAATAATATCATTTATGGTATTTAAAAGTCTTTCACCACTTTTACTAATAATGTCAATGTATAAAGACTTTTCTTCATTTGTTAAATCTGCTTCTTTTAATAAAGTGGTAAAGCCAATTATACCATTCATAGGTGTTCTTATTTCGTGACTCATATTTGCTAAAAAAGCCGATTTTAATAATTCACTTTCTTCGGCTTTAACTTTAGCTTCATAGAGTTCATCTGTTCTTTTTTTAATTCTTCTTTTTAAAATTAAATTAAAACTTAAAGTTATTGCTAAACAGAATAAGGCAATAGCTGTAATGATTAAAATTTTATTTAAGTTTTTTTCGAAGTAGCTTTTTTTATGTAGTGTACTAGAGTTGATCCATTTTTCGTACATTTCTTTCCTGTCTTTTGGATCAATTTTTTTAAAAAGTTTATTAATGATTGAAAATAGTTCAGGAGAATCTTTTCTACATGCAAAAGATATGTTCCATGAGTAATTTAATTCTGTTGCCCATTCAAGATTATTAATGCCATATTTTTCAACAATATAACTAGCAGACATTAAATCAGTAACTGTTCCATCAGCTTGGCCAAGAGAAGTCTTGAGTATTGCGGCTAATTCATCTTCACATTCAATTATTTCAGCTTTTGGGTATTTTTTTCTAATGAAATCAATACTTGCATAGCCTTTAACAATTGCAAGTTTCATTTTATTAATTTCACTTTTATCTTTAAAGTTTCTATTGTTCTTAATAATTACTACTAATGGCGACTTTAGATAGGGTTCAGAGAATAATAAGTACTTTTCTCTTTCTTTTGTTTTTTGAATAGCGCCAACAAAATCAGTTTCATTGTTTTTAAGCCCAACTAATAAATCATTCCAAGTTTTAAATTTTGTTTTTTGAAATTCAATATTAAGCTCTTCTTCAAATAATTCAATATAGTCTGAAATTAAGCCTTTATGATTTCCATCTTCATCAAGATAATCCATGGGTGGCCAAAATGGATTTGGAGCATATTTAATTGAATTTTTATTATTTGTTAACCATTCAATTTCATTTTTAGATAAGTCGTTATAAATAGTTGATTTTTGTGCGTAGATTACTATTGGAAAAAAAATAAGTAAAATAAAAAATAGTTTAAATCGAATCATATTTGTTGATTTAAATTCAGTTAAATTATTAAAAAACCAAATATTATTAGTAAAAATAGAAAAATATTTAAATTAAATAAAATTCTTACGTAAAAATAACTCTCTAAACAGCAAAGTTTAACCTTTAATTATTTTGGAAAGGGTTAAGTTAATTTATTTCTTTAATTTTGATTTTGATAAATTTTAAGACAAACTATAATGAATAATCGCCGACAACTTCAATTAGATGCTTTCAATCGTTTATTAGATATAATGGATGATTTACGTGAAAAATGTCCTTGGGATAAAAAACAAACCCTAGAAAGTTTACGCCATTTAACTATTGAAGAAACTTATGAGTTAGGCGATGCTATTTTAGATAATGATTTGCCAGAAATTAAAAATGAATTAGGTGATTTATTACTGCATATTATTTTTTATGCTAAAATAGGAAGCGAAACAGGTGATTTTGATATTGCAGATGTTGCTAATTCAATTTGTGATAAACTAATTGATAGACATCCGCATATTTATGGCGATGTTGTGGTAGAAGATGAAGAAGAAGTAAAACGCAATTGGGAAAAACTGAAACTAAAAGAAGGTAGAAAATCGGTTTTAGAAGGCGTGCCAAAAAGTTTACCAGCATTAGTAAAAGCAAGTCGTATTCAAGATAAAGTAAAAGGTGTAGGTTTTGACTGGGAAAAACCAGAACAAGTTTGGGAAAAAGTACAAGAAGAACTAAACGAACTACAAGATGAAGTTGCAGAAGGCAATCAAGATAAAATGGAAGCCGAATTTGGCGATGTTTTGTTTTCTATGATAAACTATGCTCTTTTTTTAAAAATAAATCCTGAAGATGCTCTAGAACGCACCAATAAAAAATTCATGAAACGATTTATGTATTTAGAAAGTAAAGCTGTCGAATTAGGAAAAAATCTATCTGATATGACTTTAGCTGAAATGGATGTGTTTTGGGAAGAAGCGAAGCGACTTTAATTTACAGTGTTCAGTTGTCAGTAATTAGTAATTGATGTCGTCAGTTCGAGTGATTTCGAAGAAATCGTATCGAGAACTATTCATAATTTTAAATTCTTAATTCATAATTAAAATGTATTACGCCGTTATTTTTACTTCAATACGAACAGAAACAGAAGAAGGCTATGCTGAAATGGCTGAAAAAATGGAGCAATTAGCCAAACAACAACCTGGTTTTATAGGTGTTGAAAGTGCTCGAAATGAAATAGGAATTACAGTATCTTATTGGGAAAGTTTAGAAGCTATAAAAAACTGGAAAATGAACTTAGATCATTTGGAAGCTCAACAAAAAGGTAGAAGCACATGGTATAAAAACTATAAAGTTCGTATTGCAAAAGTAGAACGCGAATATGAGTTTTAACGTTTTGCGGCTATAAGAAGTTGCGTACTTCATTCACTGCCAATTACAAGTATAGATAAAACTTTGATTCAACAATTACCATTTCTGATAAATCCTATGACTAGCAATTTCTTGTAACCGCTGTTGTGTGTTAGTTTTTTAATATTCAAATTCGTCAGTTTTATTTTCAAAAAACCAAGTAATATATTCATTTCGAATATTATTTAAATTTAATTCGGTAATTAATTTTGCTTTTTTTGGTAATATTTTTAATAAAATGAGATTCACATTTAAGTTAATTGCCGAAAAACTTTTATTTTCTATTGTGTTTACTTTTTTATTCTTTTGGTCGATTTCGATATAATTAATTTGGATTGGTTGTCCACAATAATTGAAAAAATCTAAATTATATAGTTTTGTTTCTTTTTCAGTGAATGTTATAATTCCTAAATTATTCCATCCGTCAAGAGTTAATGATGTTATGTTTAAGTCTGGTTTATTAAGCTTCAAATATTCGTCAAAATATTTATAGTTTTGAATTTCTGAATATTTTTTTTCAGCATCACTGTTTTCATCATAATCATTTTTTAAATAACTTTTATAACCATTTTGCTTTGCGATTTTTAAAATTTCTTTTTTAGTTGATTTTGTGAAATTTTGCATTAAAAATTCTTCTGTGAAATTATCTTCGTTATTGTTTAATGAAGTTAAAAGATAATTAATATTGCTTTTTGGAATGGTTTTATAATTTGAAGTTTTTACTTGTATTGTGTCATTTGAGAAGACTTTATTATATACTTTATCGTTTATTTTAAGATGTAAAGAGATTTTGAAATCACCATTTTCTGTTTTAGTTAATTCAAAAATTTCGCTCCTTGAGTAAATGCCGTTATTTCCCCAAGAAGAGCCACCGAACGAGTATGAAAATTTTATTTTGTTTATACTGTCAAAGGATTGTGAAAATATAAAACTTCCATGAAAAAGTATAAAAAATAAAAAGATTTTTCTCATTGAATTCTGGTTTACGTTCAGCTAAAATGAAACACAACTAAAGTATACCCGCTATAAACAAACGGTTGTAAGTAATTGTTTTTGTGTGTACTTGTTTGTAAATCCAAATATAAGAAAATTACTAAGGCTTATTTATTGAAAATTATTTTAATTTATCTTCTTTTGAAAGTGAAACCCTAAAACTTTATAACCATTTTGAAAGTAAAATTTATGTGCTCTATCGCTTTGCACATAAGCATTTAGCTCAACGGTTTTGCAACTATTCTTAATTGCCCAATTTTCAATATGCGAAACAAATAGATTTCCTAGTCCACCAGAACGAATGGTTTCATCAATTACAAAATGATCTATTTCTAATTGTTTTCCAGAATAAATACGAACGGTAATCCATGCGCCCGAAATTCCAACTAACTTTTCATCTTGATACAAACCAAAGCAATGGTAATTTTCAAATTTAAATATTTCATTTAAACTATTTTCTATTTCTTCAATAGGTTTATCTGGATTAAGAAGTTTACCAAAAGGAGCAATTTCTTTTATATTAGATTTTGATAGTTTTTTAAATTGAATGTTTTGCATTATACACTTTTATAAGTTCATCAAATATAAAACTTTTAAAGCAAAAAATCCTGCTAATTGATTAGCAGGATTTTATATTTACTATTATTATCTAATTAAAGAGAATGTAATTTACTTTGCTTTTCTTTCCACATTTTTAAATCTTCTTTGTGGCGTTCAATGCTTTTTTGTACTTCTTTAATGAAAGGATTTTCTCCTTTAGAACTAGAGCTAATGAACTGAATGTTGTTTTCTAATTGGAAAATTTCATTTTGTACTTCGTCAATTTTCTTTCTAATAAAAAACTGCTCTTTTTCTAAAGCTCTGTCGTCTTCATTTTCTACCCATTGATCAAGTTTTGCATTAAACTTCATCATTTCGGTATCTTTTTTAGATAAGCTTAATTTTTCAAATAAGGCATCAAGTATTTTATTGAACTTTCCTTCGATATGTCTTCTGTTAAAAGGAACTTTACCAAATGCTTTCCAGTTTTCAATATGCTTTTTAATAGCGTCTAAATCGGTTTTATGATCACCAACTAATTCAAAATCTTTTAAAGTTTCTAAATAGGTTTTCTTGTTTTCAAAAGCTTCAATTTCAACTTTATCTTCTGTATTTCTTACTTTGTGCATTCTGTCAAAGTAATGGTTACAAGCGTCTTTAAATTCTTTCCAAATTTTGTCTGACTGCTTTCTTGGAACATGACCAATTTTTTTCCAATCATCTTGAATTTTCTTCATGATTGGAGTAGTAGCTTTAAAATCTTCACTGTCTTTTAAAGCATTTGCTTTTTCAACTAATTCGGTTTTCTTATTTAAATTTTCTTGTTGCTCGTGCTTAATGTCTTTGTAAAAAGCATTTTTTGTAGCATTAAAGTTGCGAACGGCAGCTTTAAAAGCATTCCAACTTGCATCTGTTTCTTCTTGAGGCACTTTACCAGCTTTGAAGAATTTTTCTCTTAATGCTTCAATTTTTTTAATTTGGTTTTGCCAACCGTTATGGTTTGCAACTTTCTCATTTGAAACCGCATTAATTTCTTCAATAATTGCTTTTTTCTTAGCTAAATTTTCAACTTCGCGCTCTTTTGCTTTTTCAAAGAAGGCTTCTCGTTTTTCATGCATTTGCTTGGTAATGTCACTAAATGCATTCCAAACTATTTCTCTTTGTTCTCTGTCTACTGGTCCAATTTCTTCTTTCCAAACACGGTGTAAAATTTGCAATTCTCTAAAGCCTTTCATAACATCGGTTTCATTTAAAAGACTTTTTGCTTTTTCAATGATTTGTAGTTTTTGCTCTAAATTATGTTTGAAATCTAAATCTCTGGCTTCTTTATCTAAATGAATTAAATCGTAAAAGCGCTCTAAATGAAAATGATAATCGTTCCAAACAATATTGTATTTATCTCTAGGAATTGAACCCGCGTTTTTCCAACGTTCTCTAATATCATTAACACGTTTAAACATATCGCCAATGCTTAAAACTTCTTCAGTTCCGTCTACTAATTCCTTCAGTTCATCTATTAATTCACTTCGTGTATTTAAATTCCCTTTTAGATTTTTTTGCAGTTGGTTATAATGATTATTTCTATTGGTTCTATATTCATTATATGCGTTGTCAAATTTATTTTTTAAAGGAAAATGATATTCAAACGTAGCATTTTCATCGGTATTTGTTTCGTTAAATTCATCTCTTTTTTCGTCAATTAAGTCGTTGTACTTACTTGTAAAAGCTTTTTTAATTTCTTCTACATGATCTTTAATAGCCATAACCTTATGGTTTGCGACTAGTCGTTCAAGTTCTTCAGTAAGTTCTTCCTTAGACATTGTGTCGTATTCCAACATAGGGATGTCGTGTCTATCCTGTACCGAATCGTCTTCGCTTTCTTCAGCATTTGAATTATCAATTTCTTCTAAAGCAGATTGATTAATTGCCGTTACATTCTCTTGTTCTTGAGTCGTTTCGTTCTCTGTTCCGTCTGCCTGTGGCAGGTTATCATTCATTTCTTCTAACATTATTACATGCTTAAGGTTACTATTAGTTTTCGAAGATACGAATGCAACATTAAATTTCAAAGAAAAACCGTTAAATGTGGTTTATTTTATGGGGAAAACGTAAAAAAGAATTATGTGAAATTTAAATATTTTATTAATTTCAGAAAAAAAAGTTAAGCTTTTTTAATATACAAGTATTGCATTTCCGTTTTCACATAGTATTTCAATAGGTTGAGGTGGTACTGAACAATCGCTAATAAGTTTCCAACGGATGTTATATTCTAATTGTTTTATTCTATGTTCTTCTATTTTTTGAAGAAATAGAAAAGTGTTAATGTTTCTTGAATAAGCGATGTAGCCAACTGGACCACCACATGGTTTATTTCCATAACTAGTATAAGTCCATTCTGAAGGATCACTACAAGTTACACTAGTTGCCATATTTTCAATTTCTGAAAACAGTAGGTTTAAGTTTTGATTTTCTTGTTCTTGAGTTAATTCATCATTACTACAACAAAAACAAATTCCGATCAATAAGAATAAACTAAATGATTTAATTTTTGACATATTTTTTTTTTAATAGATGATAAAAATACGGCTAGGTTGCGTGAATTGATTATAATAACTATTTGTTCCAAATAATCCATGCTTTTTCAGCTTGAAATACTAACATTTCATATCCGTTTTTAACTGTTGCTTTATTTTCAGCAGCTTTTCTTAAAAAGGTAGTTTCTTCTGGATTGTAAACTAAATCAAAAGCAATATGTTTCTTAGTGAATAAACTATAATCTAAAGGCGGACATTCATCAATATTTGGAAAAGTACCAAGTGGAGTAGTGTTAATAATGATTTGATATTCATCAAAAAAATCTTGGTTTAATTCATTATATGATATTTGAAATTCATTAGGATTTCTTGAAACAAAATCATATTCTATTTTAAGTTTTTGTAAAGCAAAAGCAACACCTTTACTTGCGCCACCAGTTCCTAAAATAAGTGCTTTTTTGTGGTTGTCTTTTAATAGAGGTTTTAATGATTTTTTGAACCCAAAATAATCGGTATTATAGCCTTTTAATTTGCCTTTTTTTGAAACTGTAATGGTATTTACTGCTCCAATTTTTTTAGCGTTTTTAGAAACTTTATCTAAATAAGGAATTATTGCTTCTTTATATGGAATAGTAATATTTAGGCCTTTTAATCCTTTAGTGTGTTTTGTGATTTTTGTAAATTGCTCTATTGTATTAATATCAAAATTTAAGTATTCACAATTGTCAAAATGAAACAATGAAAATTTTTCTGTGAAATAATTTTTTGAAAATGAATAATCGATATTACGACCTATAAGACCATATTTATATTGTTTTTTCAGTTTCTTCTTTTTCATTGTATTATTTTTTTTCTAAATGTGCTGCAACTTTTTCCATTCCGTAAATTACTAAAAAACCAAATGTTGCTAAAATAATTGCTAAAATAACTTGAGCATCACCTTCAAAATTTTGTGGTAAGATACTTTTTTCTAAAAAAGGAACAGTTTTTCCATGACTATTTATACGTGTTTCTAAGACTTCTTTCCAAGGCCAAACTTTATTAAGAGAGCCTATCATAAAGCCTATTAGCATTGCTAAAGTTGTATTTTTATGATGGTCAAACATCCAATGCAGTATTTTAGAAAAAGTTTTTAAGCCAATTATTGCCCCAATAGCAAAAGCGCCAAGCTTCATTAATGAAGTTGAAATTAATTCTGTATTCATTTGGGTTAAGCCTTCTCTAAATTGATTTATAGTACCAATAACAGTTTCATAAGACCCCATTAGTAATAAAATAAAAGCTCCAGAAATTCCAGGTAAAATCATTGCAATTATCGCAATAAATCCTGAAAGGAATAGATAAGTATAACTTTCAGGGCTACTTACTGGTTTTATAATTGTGATGAAATAAGCTAAAATAATACCAATTATTAACGCGAGAATTGAAACAGGTTTTAAACTTGTAATTTGTTTCCAAATGAGTAAAACACTTGCAATTATTAATCCAAAAAAGAAAGACCAAACCATTATGGGCTGTGTTTCTAATAAATGTGTAATTATTTTAGAAAAAGTTAATATGCTTATTCCTATTCCAACTACTAAAGCTATTAAAAATGAAGCATTTGCTTGCTTCCAAGTTGCTTTTATTCCTTCTTTTTTTAAAGTTTTTAATAATGAAAGATTAATTCCATTAATGCTATCAATTAATTCTTGATAAATGCCAGAAATAAATGCTATTGTACCTCCAGAAACACCCGGAACTACATCAGCAGCCCCCATTGCAATTCCTTTTAGTGTAATGATTAAATAATCGGGAAAAATTTTTCTCATGAATAATGAATTGAAAATAAGCTTACTTATTCTCTATATTTTATAATTTGATTTTGAACTGATTTTTTTTCCCAAATTGTTGGAAAATTCTCTTTAAAAAAAGTGTGATTTGCGAAATTCAATCGTAATGCATTATTTAAATGGAAATTACCTTTTTTAACTTGTTTTACCATGTAATTTAAACCTGCTAATCGGTATTCAATTTCATAATTATCTGGGAATAATTCTGATGATTGTAATAAAATTTCAATAGCAGAATCGTACTCGCCTAAAAACTGAAGAGTATCAGACCAAAGAACAAATGTGTCTAAATTAATGTCGCCAGTTTCAAATGCTTTTCTATAGCCAAGTTCTGCTTCTTCATGTAAATTTAAAGCCTGATTAATTGCTCCAAATCTTTTCCAATACATATTGTTTTCTCCATCAATTCCAATTGCTTTATTTACGTAGTATAGCGCTTTTTGATAGTTTTTTTGACGAATGTAAAAGTCGGTAATAGCAATCCAGCCTTTATCTAATAAAGGATCTTCATGAACTGTTTTTAAATAGTATTGAAGTGCGAATTCAATATTGTCAATTTTTTCATAACATTTACCTACGCGTAAGAAAACAAAAGAAGTAGCATCGTCTAACTCCATAGTAATTGCATAACAAGCAATTGCTTCTTCATATTTTTTTAGCTTTTCTAATGCTTTTGCTTTTTCTAAATAAGCACCTAAAAAAGTTTCATCAATTAATGTTGCGTAATCGAAAGCCCAAACTGCTTTTTCAAAATTCTTTACCGCATAATATTGGCGTCCTAGTTGATGCCAAGCTACTTCGCTGTATGGATTTTTGTCGATGAAACTATTTAAATAAATAATAGCTTCTCCGTTTTGGTCTAGAAAATCAAAGCAATAAACTACATTGTAAAGTGCAGAATAATCTTCTGTATCTTCGCTTAAACAACGAATAAAAAATTCTTTTGCTTTTTCAAGTTCGTCGTTAAAAAGATATTCCATTCCTATCATAGAATAAACATCAGCAGCATCATCAGTATATTTTAAAGCAATTTTTAAAGTTTCAATTGCTTCTTCATGTTGATCTCTTTTAGAGTAAATATTTGCTTTTTGGATGTATATTTCCTCATTATGTGGTTCAATTGCATATAATTCATTTAAGAGTTTTTCTGCAATATCAAGTTTGTCTTCGTAAATTAAAGTTTCTACTTGTACCAATTTTAACCCTGTAGATTTTGGATGTTGTTCCAAACCTAATTTTAAAGCTTTTTTGGCTAAGTTCATTCGTCCTGTATCCATATAGTGGAGAATGATTTCTTCAAACTCCTCAGAATCAAAGAAAAAAACTTTATTTGTTTTTAACATTGATTCAAATTTAGATAAGGAAAAGTTATTTTCTTCTTCATCGTGACTCATTCTCATAGCTTCTCTTTTTAAGGTTTCTCCTATATTTAAAATTAAGGAAAAATAGTGGGGCAATCATTTCTTGTGCGAATTGTTTTAAACAATTTAATTAACAATTTTTAATATTAATTATTATTGTTCTCTATCTCATTTAATGCTTCAAGAATAATGCCACAACCTTTTATAATTTCTTCATTTGAAATTGTTAAGGGTGGAGTAATACGAATAGCGCAGCCTTCAAAGAGTAACCAAAATAAAATAAGCCCTTTTTCTTGGCATTTTAAAATAACTTCTGTTGCTAAATCCGGACTTTCTGTCATAGCAGCGAGCATTAATCCTTTTCCTCTTATTTCTTTAATTAGTGGGTGAACTAAGGTTTTTCTAAATAAAGCTTCTTTTTCTAGTGTTTCAGCTATTAAATTTGTTTCGGTTAGTTCTTGCAAAGTTGCTAAACAAGCAGCTGCAATTACAGGATGACCACCAAATGTAGTAATGTGACCTAATTTTGGATCATGACTCAATAAATCCATCATTTCAGCAGAAGCTGTAAAAGCGCCTACTGGCATTCCTCCTCCCATTCCTTTTCCCATAACCACAACGTCTGGAACAACATCATAGTTTTCAAATCCGAATAATTTTCCAGTACGACCAAATCCAGGTTGAATTTCATCTAAAATCATAATAGCACCTACTTCTTCGCAACGTTGTTTTACTTTTTTGAGAAAATTATTTTCAGGTTGAATAAATCCTGCACCGCCTTGAATGGTTTCTAAAAGTACACCAGCGGTTTTAGAGGTAATTTTTTCTAAATCAGCTTCGTTGTTAAAAGTAATAAAATCTACATCTGGAATTAGCGGTCTAAATATTTGTTTACGTTCTTCAAACCCCATAACACTCATGCTTCCCATTGTGTTTCCATGATAAGCATTATGACACGAAATTAACTGACTTCTGCCTGTAACTCTTCTAGCCAATTTTAATGCACCTTCAATTGCTTCTGTACCAGAATTAGTTAAGTATGTTTTTGATAGAGTAGAAGGTAGGTTTTGTGCTAATAATTTACAAAGTTCAGTTGCTGGATTTTGTGCATATTCACCATAAACCATAACATGTGAATATTTGTCTAACTGTGTTTTTATGGCATCGTTAACTCTTTTAGGTTGATGTCCTAAAGTATTTGCAGAAACGCCAGCAACAAAGTCTAAATATTCTTTTCCGGCTGTATTGTATATGTATGAACCTTTTGCGTGTGAAACTTCCATAGCAAGTGGATGTTCTGTAGTTTGAGCTTGGTATTTGAAAAAATCGGATAACATTTTATTATTTTGATGTAATAGGTTTAAGTAATTTAGAATTCTGAAAATATCTTACTCTTTTTTTGGATTGTTTTTATCGAAATCAAGTGTTTCCTTTAAAACCCCCATTGGTACATCTACTTCTAATTCTTTTTTCTTGCTTTCAATTAGAATTTTCTCATGTATGATATTCTCTTCATCAGGAAAAATATCATCTTTAGATTTTATTCGTTCGTCGCCTCGCCAATTAAATCCTCTTAGTTTTCTTGCATTTTCAGGAAACTCAGATTCGGGATAAATTTCTGATTCTGGTTTTTTAAAAAATGTAATGGTTTCAATTTTATTTTCGTTTAGTATTAAGTTAATTTTACTACAAACGCCTTTATTGATGCCAATTAACTCATTATTATCATTATACATGTAATAAATAACTTCTGCATTTTTAATAATATCTACTTCATTAAGGTTGTTGTCAATAAATTTACCATATAAATTTTGTCCTTTAATTTGGTTGAAGCCATTTTTACTTAGAGTGTCTTTTTGAATAATAAACGCATTATTAAGCACTTTTAAAGAATCTAGTTTTTCAGATTCATTATTACCTATTAGGTGTATAATATCTCCAGTCATTTGATTGTCAAAATTCCAAATAATAGGTTTTCCAATTAATTGAGTTAATGCTGTTTTATTGCTTGAATGCAGAGAATCACATTTTCCACTCATATCTGATTTATAAAAACGAACATTATTGAATGCTTTGATAATTCTGTTTTCTGGAGGACCAGTAACTTGTATTTTTTTACCGTGCATATAAAGTGAATCTTTTTCAACTTTGGTAATTACAACGGCTCTTTTTGTTAGTATAATTGAGTCTTTACGTGTTAAAGGATTTCTGTACATTTCTGCATAATGCCCTTTTGCTACTAAATTATTTATAGTATCAGTAATTTTAACATTATTAATTCCTCGTGAATAATTTTTTTCTCTATCATAAAATAAATCATCACCTTCAATAATTTTATTACTATACGTAATTTTTGAACCTTTTTTTAGTTTTCCAATTCCGGTTTTAGTATCATAAAAACCATTTTCGGTATAAATAACATTATCCTTACTAGTTATGGTTGAGGGTCCAAAAACATAAGCATGACCAGAGTTCTCATAAAAATCTAAATGATTTGTTTTTATTGTACTTTCAGGGTTTGTTACGGTAACTGCTGATGTAAATTTGTATTTCTTTTCTGAAAGAAAATATTTACCCGATTTACTTTTTAATGTATTTTCTTTATTTTTAATAGTTCCATAGCTGTTATAAAAAGCGACTTGTTTTTTTTTATCAAAAAATATAGTATCAGTAACTAAAGTAGATTCAGGTGAACGAAGATTTACATCACCAGTTGCAAAAGCAAATTCGGTTTTACCGTTGTATTCTGCATAACGACTGTCCATATGGATAGAGTCGCCTTGATTAATTTGAACATTTCCAAAAGCTTTTATATAATCTTCATCTTTAAAATGATAGGCTTTATTGCATTTTATTTGAACTCCATTATGTAAAACACTTACATTTCCTGTAAATATAATTGCTCCAGGAATTTCATTCTGATTCATATCGATAAAATCGGAATGTTCAATGATAATTTTTTTATTTTCTTGTGAGAAAAGAGAAAAACTTACTAATAGCAAGCTTGTTATATATAAAATGTGCTTTTTCAAAATAGTTATAATTTGTGTCAAATTTAAGTAAAAACTCGATAAGGCCTTTATTATTAAGAAATTTTTATCATAAAAAAACGTCTCTGGTTAAAGAGACGTTTTAAAATATTATTTTGTAATTGTTTGTTTTCTATCTGGACCTACAGAAATTACTTTTATAGGTACTTCTACTTCTTTTTCAATAAAAGCGATATATTCTTTTAATTCGTCAGGTAATTCATTATACGTTGTCATTCCTGTTAAATCTGCTTTCCAACCTTTCATTGTTGTAAAAATTGGCTCAACATTTTCTGGTTCAATATTATAGGGTAAATGATTAATAATTTCTCCCTTGTATTTATAACCTGTACAAATATCTAAAGTATCAAAACCAGAAAGAACATCTCCTTTCATCATGTACAATTGTGTTACACCATTTACTTGAACCGCATATTTAAGTGCAACTAAATCTAACCATCCGCAACGTCTTGGGCGACCTGTTACAGCTCCAAATTCGTTACCTACTTTAGCCATTGTTATTCCTTCTTCATTGAATAATTCAGTGGGAAAAGGACCACTTCCTACACGAGTAGTATATGCTTTGAAAATTCCGTAAACGTCTTTTACTTTATTTGGCGCTATTCCTAAACCTGTACAAGCACCAGCTGCAGTAGTTGTTGATGAAGTTACGAATGGATATGTTCCAAAATCAACATCTAAAAGAGAACCTTGAGCTCCTTCAGCTAAGATAGATTTACCCGCTTTTAAAGCTTGATTTAAGTATTCTTCACTATCAATGAAAGTTAATTTTTTTAGTACTTCAATAGACGTAAAAAACTCATCTTCCATTTCTTGTAGATTGTATTGTAAATCTACATTGTAAAAAGCAATCATAGATTCATGCTTGTCAGCTAAAGCTCTATATCTTTCCTTAAAATCTGCTAGTTCAGTATCTCCAACACGTAAACCATTTCTACCTGTTTTATCCATATAAGTTGGCCCAATACCTTTTAATGTAGAACCAATTTTTGCTTTTCCTTTTGAAGCTTCAGATGCTGCATCAAGCAAACGATGAGTTGGTAAAATTAAATGTGCTTTTCTAGAAATTAAAAGTTTAGAAGTAACATCCATATTGAATTTTTCTAAGCCTTCAAGTTCTTTCTGAAATACAACTGGGTCAATAACTACACCATTTCCAATAACGTTTTTTGCGTTTTTGTGAAAAATTCCAGAAGGAATAGTTCTTAAAACATGTTTAATTCCGTCAAATTCTAAAGTGTGTCCTGCATTTGGTCCACCTTGAAAACGAGCAATAATGTCATATTTTGAGGTTAATACATCTACAATTTTTCCTTTTCCTTCGTCACCCCATTGTAACCCTAGTAGTAAGTCTACAGTCATTTTTTTAGTTGTTTTGTGTTGTTATTGAGTAGTTTATTGTTGTTTTTTTGTTGCGTAAAAATAAAGAGAATGTGTATGAATATCTATCCCAAACATTTCTTCCATAGTTTGTTTTATTTGGTGAATTCTAGGGTCGCAAAATTCAATTACTTCATTAGTATCTGTAATTATAATATGATCATGTTGTTTGTCAAAATAGCATTTTTCATAATGTGCTTGATTTTGTCCAAATTGATGACGCCTAACTAAACCACATTCTAAAAGAAGTTCAATAGTGTTGTAAAGGGTTGCTCTACTTACACGATAGTTTTTGTTCTTCATTTTAATATATAAAGATTCAATATCAAAATGTTCTTTTGTATTGTATATTTCTTGAAGAATTGCATATCGTTCGGGTGTTTTACGATGTGCTTTATCTTCCAAATACTTCGTAAATACGTTCTTTACAATTTCTTGATTTTTGTTATTTTCCATTTAGTGAACCTAATAAGTTGCAAAGATAAGTAAAGTTAAGCGTTAGTAGAAGTTAGTTTAATTTTTTTTCAACATACTTTTCAATACTATAATATTACAGTTATATTTTAAGCGTTATAAACTCTTGTTATTTTATCAATTCCATCAACTTTTTTAATGTTGTCAATCAGTTTTTTAAGAATGGTATTGTTTTGAACAATTACAGTAATTTGTCCGTTAAATATACCTGCATCACCACTTAATGAAATATTTTGAATATTTACATGCATTTGATTAGAAATGACTTTTGTGAGTTCGTTGGTTAAACCCATAGTGTCCATTCCAGTGATTTTTAAAACAGCTCTAAAATTTTCCTGACTAGAATCTATCCATTTTGCTTGCATGATTCTGTATGCGTAATTTGACTGTAAACTTATAGCATTTGGACAATCTTTTTTATGTACTTTAATTCCTTCATTAATGGTAAGAAAACCAAAAACTTCATCACCAGATATTGGATTACAACAAGTTGCTAACTTATAATCTAGTTTTGATTGTTCGGCTCCAAAAACAATTAAGTCATATTTTTTATTTTCATCATATTTATTAATTTGTTCAGGCTTAACAGATGGAGTTCTGCTGAATGGTTTTTTGAAAAAGTTGACTAAAGTATTATTCTTTTGTGCAACAAAATCTTTTAATTGTTGATTTTCTATAGCTCCAATTCCAATGCGGTAAAATAAATCTAAACTGGTTTGAAGTTTAAAAAACACAACTAATTCATTAATTGTATTTTCATTTAAAGATATTTTTAAATGACGAAGCTTTCGTGTTAATAATTCTTTTCCGTCTTCGGCAATTTTCTTAGTATTTTCGTTTAATACGTTTTTAATTTTTGTTTTGGCTCTTGAAGTTGTAACGTATTCTAACCAATGAATTGTAGGTTTTTGAACTGCCGAAGTAATAATTTCAACCTGATCTCCACTATTTAAAACATGATTTAAAGGAACTAATTTTCCATTGACTTTTGTTCCTCTTGTATGAATTCCAATTTCGGAGTGTATACTAAAAGCAAAATCTAAACTTGTTGCTCCTTTAGGAAGTGATTTGATATCTCCTTTCGGAGTAAATACATAAATTTCTTTGGCGTATAAATTTAATTTGAAGTCTTCAACAAAATCTACAGCATTTGAAGATTGATTTTCTAGCGCTTCTTTCAATTGGTTCAACCAAATTTCTAAACCATGTTCTTCAGTGTCTGCATTTTTATATTTGTAATGTGCAGCATATCCTTTTTCGGCAATTTCGTTCATTCGTTCACTACGAACTTGAATTTCAACCCAACGCCCTTTTGGTCCCATTACAGTAATATGAAGTGCTTCATAACCTGAAGATTTTGGTGAAGAAATCCAATCACGCAATCTACTTGGACTTGGTCGATAATGATCAGTTACAACTGAGTATATTTTCCAGGCTAAGAATTTTTCATCATTTGGAGTTGATTTGTAAACAATACGTAGCGCAAATTTGTCATAAACTTCATCAAAAGTTACGCCTTGAACACGCATTTTTCTTCTGATGGAATAAATTGATTTTGGTCTGCCTTTAATTGTGAATTCAACACCTTCTGCTTTTAAAGAGTCACCTATAATTTCAGAAATAGCTTTTATATATTCGTCTTGTTCTTCTTTGGTTTCTTTTATTTTACTTACAATATCTTTAAAAACTTCAGGTTCGGTATACTTTAAACCTAAATCTTCTAATTGTGTTTTAATATTATATAAGCCTAAACGATGGGCGAGTGGCGCATAAATGTATAATGTTTCTGAAGCAATTTTAGCTTGCTTATAATCGACCATGCTTTCCATAGTTTGCATGTTGTGTAATCTATCGGCAATTTTTATTAAAATTACACGAACATCATCATGTAAGGTAAGCAGCATTTTTCTAAAATTTTCCGCTTGAATACTTACATCTTGGTCGGTTTTTACTTTTGCAATTTTGGTTAAACCTTCTACAATTTTTGCAATACTTGGGTTGAACATTTTTTCAATGTCTTCCACAGTAATATCAGTATCTTCTACCACATCGTGCATTAAAGCAGCAGCAATAGAAGTTGCCCCAAGACCAATATCTCTTGCAACAATTTTTGCTACAGCTATAGGGTGAAATATATAAGCTTCTCCAGATTTTCTGCGCTGATCCTTATGAGCATCTACAGCTACATCAAAAGCCTTACGAATTAGTTTTTTGTCTTTATCGCTAAGTGTTTGATAACTAATGCGAAGTAACTCTTTATATTCTTGGGCAATTGCCTTGTTTTCTGCTTCAATTTCTATCTCGGTCATAGTAGGTCTTTAATAGCTTAAAATTAGGATAAAGATATGGAATGTGCAATAGAAAGTTTAATTATGAATTAATTCATTTGTAGTTCTTTCATCAATACCACCATTTATAACTTTATAATTTTGAAAAAAGTTAAATTTACTATTTTCAACTAAAACATTTCTTTCTGAAGGGTTTTTATTGATATTGTTTTTATGTATTTTCCAAACTTTTGAATGTTCAGATATTAGGTTGTTTTTTAGCTCAATTTCCCAATGATTTTCAGTTATTTTGCTTTTTTTAATTGAGTTTAAAAGCAAATCATTATTTAGATTTTTGGAAATTAAATTTATAAAGTTGTCAGGATAGTTTTTGTAACCAATAAGCCTATCTTTTTTTGATGAGATTATAACTGGAACATCATCAATTAACGAGTAGTATGAAAGATAGTTTTGGTAAATAGTAGATAAGTTAGAAATTCGAGTTATATAATAGGTGTTATTCGTGGAAGCTATTTTATTTTTGAATGAGATTAATACAATAGACTCTGAACCATATTGATTTTTATAGTTTTTTATATTCAGAATAATATTTTTATCTAAATCTATTTCTTCTAGTTTTTTATCGGTTTGTATTTTTAAATTAGAACAAGAATTTAAAAATATAATTAGAATTAAAAAAAGTAACTTATTCATTTCTCTAAAAATTACATATAAACCAATGATAATCATTCCTATTCTAGTAATATTTAAATTAAGATAAATAGTCTTTAGCATTCCTATTCTGTCTTTTTTATTGTTATCATAAACTAACAGGATTATTCCAAAGACTAAAAGCAATATGCCTAATATTAAATTTTTAATATCCATAAGTTAGTAATGTTAAAATCCTCTTTGTCTTTTTGCTTCGAATAATAAGATTGCTGCAGCAACGGAAACATTCATAGAATCGATTTCACCTTGCATTGGAATGATGATATTTTGTGTGCTGTTATCTCTAAAAGTTTGCGAAACACCAGTTGCTTCTGTTCCAACAACTAATGCTGTTGCGGAAGTATAAGATTCTTTATGGTATTCGTTGGAATTTTGAAGAGTTGCACTGTAAATAGAAATGTTTTTTTCTTTTAAAAACGCAATTGCTTCATCTGTGGTGCAAACTGCAATTTGATTGGTAAATACACAGCCTACGCTAGAGCGGATATTATTTGGATTGTAAATATCACTTTTTGGATTGGCAATAATAACTGCATCGATTTTTGCAGCATCAGCTGTACGAAGCATTGCACCAATGTTTCCTGGTTTTTCAATGCTTTCTAAAACTAAAATTAAGGGATTCTCTTTTAATTCTAAATCAGATAATTGTAAAGATTTACTCTTTGCAACTGCAATTATTCCTTCGGTTGAATCTCTATAAGCTAATTTTTGGTAAACGTCTTTTGAGATTTCAATTTTATCGACTGCGCTCGAAGCGACAATATTGTTTAATTCTTTTTCAGAAATGATTTCGGGTAAAAATAAAACAGTTTCTAATTCATAATTTCCCTTTAAAGCCAATTCAATTTCTCGTTTTCCTTCAATTAGAAAAGTCCCCGTTTGTTTACGAATTTTAGCTTTTTCTTGAAGTTGTACAAGCGATTTAATAAAAGGATTTTGAGCAGAAGTAATTTGTTTCATGAAACGTATTTATTTGATGCAAAACTACAAAAAAAAAGCCTTTTCAATTTGAAAAGGCTTCTTGTAATTATTTATTTGATTTTTCGTTTTCGTATTTTCCTTTGTATCGTTCGTAAAGTTCAGTTTGATGGCTTTCTAAACTTATTTCTCTACCGTCTATAAAAGCTTTTGTTATTGTATTTGTTCGCATGTCTAAAGCATCGCCATTTGAAATAAATAGTGTTGCACTTTTACCACTTTCTAATGAACCATAATTTGCATCGATTCCTAGTATTTTAGCCGTATTTAAAGTAATTAATTTCAACGCTTCTTCTTTAGATAATCCCCAAGCAGCACAAGTACCAGCATAAAAAGGAAGGTTACGAGCTTGCATGCGCTCCATATCACCAGAGTTTTCTAAACCAACTAAAATACCTTTTTCAACTAAAAGTTTAGCATTTTTATAAGGTAAGTTAACATCTTCGTCTTCTAAAACAGGTAAGTCGTGTACACGTCTTAATAGCACAGAAATATTATTTTCTTTTAATAAATCGGCTACTTTAAAAGCATAATAACCACCAACGATGGTCATGTTTTTAATGTTATTCTTTATTTTAAACAAAACAGCATCAATAATTTCTTTTTCTCCGTTTGCATGAACGAAAAGTGTTTTTTCTCCTGAAATAATACCTTTCATTGCTTCATAAGGAATATCTCTTTTAGAATTACTTGACTTTAAATAAGCAGATGCGTTATCGTAAAACTCTTGTACTTCTTTAAGTTGGTCATCGTACTTTTTGTTAGGCTCAATATTTCCTGGTTCTGCCCACCAACCTGATCTTGAATAACTTCTTGGCCAATATAAATGAATACCGCCATCTTTTTTAATAACAGCATCTTCCCAATTCCAAGCGTCTAATTGAACTACAGAAGAAGTTCCTGAAATCCTTCCGCCTCTTGGAGTGATTTGAGCTAATAAAACCCCATTTGGACGCATTGTTTCAACTAAAATTGATTCAGTGTTATAGGCAATTAAGCTTCTAATATGAGGATTAAATTCACCCATTTCACTTTCATCGTCGGATGCTCTTACAGCATCAATTTCAACTAAACCTAAAGTTGCATTTGGTGCAATAAAGCCCGGATAGATATGTTTTCCTGAAGCATCTATAATTACATCATGCTTCATTGGTTTCATCACTCTGGCATCGCCAATTGCTCCAATTTTTCCATCAATTATAGAAATTAAACTGTTTTCAATTACTTCACCATTCCCTAAATGTGCTTTTCCGCCCATAATAAGAATGCTTTTAGTTTGCTTTGAAGCAGGAGTTTGTTGGGCAAAAGCCAAGCAACTCATTAATAATAAAAGAATATATTTTTTCATTTTAAATTTTTTTTTTTGTTAAAAAAGCAATTTTATTTGTACTCTTCCATTGTATCACAATGGTAATGTTTGATTTCTTTTTTAACAGGTGCTTGTGTTTTTAAACCTTTATTTTTGGCTTCTAACATGGCATTAATTAATTCGCTTCTTTCTTTTTGAATGGTGTTTAAATTTTCTTGTTCTTTATTCAAATCATAAAATATTGCTCCTTCAATAATTGTCTTCTCAGCTTTAGCGTAAATTGAAAGTGGATTGTCTGTCCATAATACCACATCAGCGTGTTTACCTACTTTAATACTTCCAACTTTATCATCAACTTGTAAAATTTTAGCTGGATTTAGAGTTACAAAGTTCCATGCGGTTTCTTCAGAAACATCTCCATATTTTACAGCTTTAGCGGCTTCTTGATTTAACCTTCTTGACATTTCAGCATCGTCTGAATTGATAGAAACCAAAACCCCTTGACTGTTCATTAGGGCAGCATTATATGGAATGGCATCATTTACTTCAAATTTATAGGCCCACCAATCTGCAAATGTAGAACCGGCAACACCGTGTTCTGCCATTTTATCTGCTAGTTTATAACCTTCTAAAATATGAGTGAATGTTTGAATTTTGAATCCGTACTTATCAGCAACTTTCATCAACATGTTAATTTCAGATTGAACATAAGAGTGACAAGTAATAAACCTTTTCTTATTTAAAATTTCTCCTAAAACTTCCATTTCAATATCAAAACGAGGCATAACTTTGTTTTTACCCTTTTTTGATTTGTATTCTTTCCATTCTCTTTCGTATTCTAAAGCTCTTGTGAAGTAATCCTCATACACTTGCTCAACTCCCATACGTGATTGAGGAAAACGATTTCTTGCATAATCTCCCCAATTGGATTGTTTTACGTTTTCTCCAAGAGCAAATTTGATGTATTTTGGAGCATCTTTCATAATCATTTCATCTGGTGCATAACCCCATTTTAATTTGATGAATGCTGCACGACCACCAATAGGGTTTGCTGAACCATGTAATAAATTTGCAGAAGTAACTCCACCAGAAAGATTTCTATATATATTAATATCATCTGAATTTACAACATCTTCAATAGTAACTTCAGCTGATGAATTTTGGCCACCTTCATTAACTCCGTTAGAAATGGCAATGTGTGAATGTTCGTCAATAATTCCGGCAGTTAAATGTTTGTTTGTTCCATCAATTTCAAGTGCGTTTTTAGCAGAAAGATTCTTTCCGATTTTAGCAATTTTTCCGTTTTCAATTAAAACATCTGTTTTGGTTAAATGACCTTCTTTTTCACCTGTCCAAACTGTAGTGTTTTTTACTAAAATAGTTTGTTGTTTTGGTTTCTCGGTGTTCCCAAAAGGTAAATTTGGATAGGTAATTGCAACCATTTCTGGCACTACACTGTCTTCTTTTTTATCTTCTTTTTTATCTTCTTTAACTATTTCTTTTTTAGTTGCTGTCCAAGCAGTTTCTTTTCCGTTTTCTAAAACTACTTTTCCTTGTAAAATATTATTCATTTTTGTTCCTGTAAAACGAAGATATTCTGTTTTTAAAGTGTCTTTTGTTCGAACAACAATTGTTAACCAAGGTTCATTGAACGATAATTTGGTTCCGTAGTTAATACTGTCTTTAGAAATTTTTCCGTTTATTTTTTCTAATTCGCCATCGATATTTAATTCGAAAGTTTCATTATTGAAAACCAAATCGTATTTTCCTCTTATATCATCAGTATCCATTTTAGTAATAACTGAACGATTTCCTTGTACCCAGTTTTCATGAATGGTAGCATCATCTTCAAAAATATCTTTTGAAGTAATAATGAAATTAGCCAGTTTTCCTTTTCCTAAACTTCCAATTAAGTTGGATTGCTTAATTAGTTTTGCTGGAGTTTCTGTTAAAGCTGCAATTGCTTTTTCTTTTGGAAAACCATATAAGACAGCTTTTCTTAAGTTGGAAAGAAAATCTTCTGGTTTTTTATTATCTGAAGCAGTTAAAACAAAATTAATGTTGTTATCTGCTAATACTTTTAAGTTGAATGGTGCTTGGTTCCAAAATTTCATGTCACTAACACTTACTTGTTGGGCTAAGTATGGATCAGAAACATCATAAGCATCTGGAAAATCTAATGGAATTATATAAGTTGCGCCTGTTTTTTTAATTTCTTCAATTCGTTCGAATTCATTTCCACTACCTTTAATAAGATAGTTTATTCCAAATTCTTTACCAATTTTAGCAACTCTTAAACTTGAAAGTTTATCATTGGCTTCAAAAATTTGAACTAAATTTTTATTAGCATTAAAACTTTCTAACGACAAATCTTTAGTAGTAGAAAGTCCTTTGCTATACCAATCAGCATCATGATATACTTGTCTTATTAATGCCATTCCACCCATTAATGAAGATGGATAAGATTGTCTTGTATACTTACTGCGTTTAAACGTAAAATGTTGAGAAACTTTAGTGTTTAAAATACGAGTTGCATTATCTAAATTATCGTTAAGAGTCCAAAGAAATCCTGTACCTGCAATAATTCCATCGTTATGATGACTTAAAACGGTTCCAAAACCTACATTTCTTAATGTTTCAGCAGTTTTTGAATCGTAGTTTGTATTTTCAAAGGCATTGTACTCTGGTTTTACATGATCGTTCCAATAATAGCCTTCTCTTGAAGAATCGTATTGTGGAGTAAAGTTTCCACTTGGTCTTTGATTTGGTTTTTGAATTCCAAATTCACTAAATAGATCAATAAATGAAGGATATATTGTTTTTCCGGTTGCATCAATTATTGCTGTATTTTTTGGAATACTAACATTTGTACCCACATCAACAATTTTATTTTCCTTAATTAATAAAGTTGCTTTCTCTATTTTATTTGTTGAAGAAACATAAATCGTAGCATTTGTAATTGCGGTATAATTCTTAAAACTTTGTTTTACACCATCATTTTTTGGAAAATAATCTTGTGCTTGTAAACCAATACTAAAACAAAGTAAGAGCAGGATTTTGTAAAATTTCATATTTAGTTGCTTAAAATTTCTGCTAAATATAAGGATTAATCTAAAAATAAAGTTCAAATCTCTTTTATGAAGAAAAATTTAACAATTGTTCTTAAATATAGTTTTTAGTTTCAGTATAGAAATGAAATTTAGAGGGAATTCTAAAAATACGTGCGCCATACTTAGTATATATAACCATTTTAAGCCAAGGTTGTAATTATAAAAATATAGAATTATAGATGTAATCCATAGAATTATAATTATTATTAGTTTTAGCCTTGATGTATGATGCCATTGAATAATTGATGTTTTTGAGAACCAATTGAAATAATGGTAAGTATAAGAAAAAGCTATAAATCGCATTACTTGAATACCAATATTCGAAAAATACACATCATTTTTTGTGGTAGTTGAAAATTGATTACTATGTGTAATTATTTTTTGATTTAGTTTTTCAAATGAGTGATAGTTGTTCTGAATTTGTTCTGTAACAACAGAAAAATTAAAATTTATTGGAATGAGTAAAAGTGCTAAAGCAGATACAATGAAAATTACTAATGAAATTTTACCAGTTACACCTTTCTCTTTTAATGTACCAATTAAAATGAACAATCCTGTAAAAATAAATACATGGATTAATGTTGGTAAAAACATGGAGAAAGTAATGTTAAATTCACTGTCGAAATAATAAAAGAATACAAAACCAATTATTATTGATATAGTATTGAATATAATTTTTGATTTTAACTCTTTGAAATAAACCATACCGAAACTTGAGGTAAAAGCTATAAAGATAAATACCGCTAAATATTTTCTCAAATAATAGGATAAGGGTGAAAATAGAGCAATTGATATAAGGCACAAGATTAAAATATGAACATAATAATCTTTCTTTTGTGTAGTGAAATAGTTTTTTTTATGTAGCCAATTGATTTCAGTTAAGTAATGTAAAGGACCTAAAATTGCGTAAACAATTAAAAATAATTCAAAAGGAAATAGAAATGCAAAACAAAAAGAGAACAGCATCAAAAAAATATTAATGATGTTTATTTTGGTAACATTTTTCATTTATCTCGTAAGGTATAAATAACCAGTTAAGGGTTCATTATAATCTGGATCATTTAGGTAAAGAATATAGTAGTAAGTTCCATCAGGAGCATCATCTGGTCCAACTGATTTTTTAACTTTTCCATCCCAATCAGGCATGCTGTTATCACCAGTCCAAATGTGTTTTCCCCAGCGGTTGTATATTTCTAATTTAAAATTAACAAAAATATCGCGTAAGCCTTCAATATAGAAACTATCATTTAATCCGTCATTGTTTGCAGAAACTGCATTAAATACTTCTGGCGGACAGTTTCTTGTTCTTAGATTAAAAGAAGTTAAGCTATAACAAAATTCATTTTCAATTCTCACAAAAATTTCTTTTGGAGTAGTGATAGCTTCAAAATTAGTAGTATTGAAAATTTCATTATTATTTAAAAAGGCATCGTTATAACTTTCATGAAAAGTTACAATATGAGATTGGTCGTTCTTAACCAATTCTTCATAATTTGAAAAATCAAATATTCCTTTGGTTAAACCTAAGTTACATGATAACAAATCTTCTAAATAATTAAAAGTAGGTGGTAATTTTAATTCAATAACGGTTTCAAATTCATTATTTGTTTCTACAAGTTCAGTAACAATTCCTGATCTTGTTCCATTATCGTCTACAACAGCAGTAAGTGTAAAAGGGCTTGAAATAGCATTAGGAATATTTAATATAATAGTATTGTTTTCATTTCCGCCAATTGGTATGTCGTTTTGAGTATAAAAAGTGCCTAGTAATGTGTTTTGAGTATAAAAAGTAATTGGTGTATTAGCAGGTAAAAAATCAGTACTATTAACGTTATAAACAGTATAGTCTAGTTCTATATAACCTGTATTACATTCTGAAATGTAATTATTTAAAACAATTGTAGCATCGGGTAATTGACTGTTTAGTTTAGTTACAATTGCATTAATCATTACATAATCTTGATCTGAAGTTAATGAAATATCGGCAGTTGTGTCACCAATTTGAATGTTATTTTGAATAGTATAAATGTCTAAATCCATGTTGAATAAAGAGTTTGAACCTGTTACACTATTAGTACTGTTAAAAGCATTGTTACTTGGGTTTAGCGGAGGGTTACTTAATACACTTCCGTTAATGGTTAGTGACTCATTATTCGCAATTCCAACATCGCCTTCCCAAGCTAAGAAACCAATTTTAGCATCAAAATTATCAATAACGTTTAAGCTGTTTAGCGAAATATCAATTCTATCAGGAACAGCTTGCATTCCATCGTAAATATTCAATTGATTTAAGGGTAAAGCATCGTTTTGATAAACCACAATAATTGCCCAACCTCCAAAATTAGTTCTGTTTTGAAAATATTGAGGAATTTCAGCTGTTAAATCTAAATCAGAAAGTGTGTAAGTTCCATTTCCTGTGGCTTGTACTTGAGCAGTAATATCTTTAAATGCACTAAAATGTGGCCAACCAGAACTAGCTTGAATAATTGAAAACGTCCTATCAGGAGTTATATCAATTCCATTTAATTGTACATTAAAATCTCCGGTTCCACAACCTGCCCAGTATAAATAAGCTCGTTCAATAACATCAGTTGAAGCTAAATTTAAATCTGCGGAAGAACTTGTAAGAATTGTAGGTGAAGACATAAACGAATTTTCATTGGTATTTAAAGTATTACCAACAAATGTAAAATCATAACGTCCGTTAATTTGTGTATATAATGAAATATCCTGTGCAAAAAACGAGACAGGAATTAGTAGGCAAAATAAAAAAAGGATAAGAGTAATTTTTTTTATCATGAAAAAATAAATATTTCAGTACCAATATAATGTTTTTTATTAGAAAATAGTAAAAACTACTGCTGAAGAATTAAAAAATTAGTAATTTTCCAAAAAATAATTTCTATTGAATAACTATAGAGTTCATCGATATCAGTCAAGTCATTATAAGGATTGGAATACATTTGTAGCAAACGCAAAGAATGCAACATTTTTATTTCATAGAGACTTTATGGAATATCATAAAGATAGATTTGATGACTATTCATTGCTTATTTTTGATGTTAAAGATAAATTGGTTGCTGTTTTACCTGCGCATAAAGTTGAAAATATTTTACATTCTCATCAAGGATTAACTTATGGAGGACTAGTATTGAATGCGAAAGTGATTTTGTCAGATGTAATTTTAATTGTTAAAACGATTTTAGAGTTTTTGAACAAAAATCTTATAAGTAAGTTGCACTTAAAAATTATTCCATCCATTTACAATAGTTTTCCATCTGATGAAATGGAATATGTTAGTTTCCTTTTGGATGCAAAACTAAATAGGAGAGATGCATTAGCTGTTTTAGAAATTTCAAATCAAGTTCCTGTTTCAAGAGTTCGAAAAAGAGGAATCGAAAAAGGAAAGTCAAATGGTTTATTAGTTAAAGAAGAGAATGATTTTACTTCATTTTGGAACGAACTATTGATTCCTAATTTAAAAGAGCGATATAATGCAAATCCTGTTCATTCTTTAACTGAAATTTCTTATTTAAAGTCAAAATTTCCTAATCAAATTAAACAATATAATGTTTATCAAGTTGATAAAATAGTTGGTGGAGTTACAGTTTTTGTAACTGATAATGTGATTCATCCTCAATATATTTCGGGAAATAAAGCGTTCAATAACGAGCTTGGAGGATTAGACTTTTTGTATCATCATTTAATTAACGTAGTCTATAAAAATGAGAAATATTTCGACTTTGGAATTTCAAATGAAGAACATGGAAGAAAACTAAACGTAAGTTTACATTATTGGAAAGAAAGTTTTGGAGCAAGAACAATTGTTCAAAATTTCTATGAAATTGAAACTAAAAACCATTCACTTTTAGACACTGTTTTAATATGATAAAATTCCTAGATTTAAAAAAAGTAAACCAAACTTTTGAGAGCGCTTTCAAACAAAAAATGGAACAATTTTTAGAAGGTGGATGGTATATTTTAGGAAAGGAAGTAAAGCTTTTTGAAGAAAGTTTTGCGCAATATTGTGGAGCAAAACACTGCATTGGTGTTGGTAATGGTTTAGATGCTTTGGTTTTAATTTTAAAAGCCAATATTCATTTAGGGAAAATACAAAAAGGAGATGAAGTAATAGTTCCTTCAAATACTTATATAGCGACTATTTTAGCAGTTCTTGAGGCTGATTTAGTTCCGGTTTTGGTTGAACCAAGATTAGAAACATATAATTTAAATCCGGATTTAATTGAGGCTAAAATTACCTCTAAAACTAAAGCCATTTTACCGGTTCATTTATACGGTCAATTGTGTGAAATGGAGGCTATTAACAAAATTGCTCAAAAAAATAATTTGTTGATTATTGAAGATGCAGCTCAATCACACGGTTCTAAATTCAACAATCAACAATCAGCAATCAACAATCTTAAATCAGCGTCAGCATATAGCTTTTATCCAGGAAAAAATTTAGGTGCTCTTGGCGATGCTGGTGCCATTACCACAAATGATGATGAATTGGCTGAGGTTTTATTTTCACTTCGAAATTATGGCTCTAAAGTAAAATATGAAAATGAATTAATTGGAGTTAATTCTCGTTTAGACGAATTGCAAGCTGCTTTTTTAAATGTAAAATTACCAGAACTTGATAAAGAAAATCAAATTCGTAGAGAAATTGCAAAACGCTATTTAACTGAAATAAAAAACGAAAAAATAATTCTTCCTTTTTGGGACTATTCAGAGATTCATGTTTTTCATTTGTTTGTCATTCGAACAAAAAACAGAAATGATTTAAAAGAATATTTACTTAAAAACGGAATTGAAACAATGATTCACTATCCAATTCCACCACACAAACAAAAAGCGTTAAAAGATTGGAATGTTTTGTCTTATCCTATCTCAGAGAAAATTCATGATGAGGTTTTAAGTATTCCTTTAAACGGAACTTTGACGGAAGCAGAAATCAATAAAATCATTGCCACTTTAAATAACTACTAATTTGAATTGGATAAAAAATATAGCAAAATCACCTTTATTTAAAATTGCGAGTTTTAATAGCGCAAGTCTATTGGTGCGAATTTTTACGGGGTTACTTTCTTCAAAAGCAATTGCTTATTTTATTGGTCCATCTGGAATGGCTTTAATGGGAAATTTCAGAAATTTTAGTTCCACTCTAGAAGCTGTTGGAATTCTAGGTTTTCAAAATGGAATTGTTAAAACGGTTGCAGAAAATCAAGAAGATAAAAACAAAGTATATTCTTTATTGACGACTGTTTTTTACACTTTATTAATTACTTCTTTATTGGTTAGTTTTACTGTCTTAATAGGTTCAAGTTATTTTTTAACTTCTATTTTAAATGGAAATGAAACGTATTTATTAGCGTTACAAATCTTGGCTTTTTCAATTCCATTCTCAATATTGCATTTGTTTTTTGTTTCTGTAATTAACGGACTTAGTTTATATAAAAATGTAATTACGACAACTATTTTTAGTTATATAGCCGGACTCTTAATTTCGGTTTTCCTAATGTGGAAGTTTACCGTTTTGGGAGCAATGATTTCGGTGTCGATTGTTTCGTTTTTATTATTCTGTTTTTCAGGTTTTTATTTCTTAAAGCAATTTTCATTGCAAGAAGTTTTAAATATTCAACATTTTGATTTTAATCAAATTAAAAAAGTATTTGTTTTTGCTTCAATGACTTTGTTTTCTTCTATTTTAACACCAGTTGTATACATTTATATTCGAAAATTAATCATTTCAGCACAATCAATTGAAGCAGCCGGATATTATGAAGCGATGAGTAGAATTTCGAGCTTTTACATGATGTTTATTACTACTTTAGTCAGTTTGTATTATTTACCAGAGCTCTCTAAAACAGCATCTTTGCAAGAAAATAGGCCGTTAGTTCAGCAGTTTTACAAAACTATTTTACCATTATTTAGTGTTGGTTTAATTCTTATGTATTTTTTAAAAGATATTGTAATTTTAGTTTTATTTACCAAAGATTTCTCAGCAGTTTCAAATTTGTTTTTTTGGCAATTATTAGGTGATTTTTTTAGAGCAGCAGCGTTAATTTTAGCCATACAGTTTTTTGCTAAAAAGTTGGTTAAACCTTATTTTATTACCGAAATAATTTCGTTTACCATTTTAATTTTTTCGAGTTATTTTGGAATTCAAATTTTTGGTGTAGAAGGTGCTGTTATGGCTTACGCTGTTACTTATTTTTTATACTTTATTGTTGTTAGTATTTATTTTAGAAAAATGATGATTTAATGAAACATTTAAATAAAATAATTCAGTTTTTAAATCAAAAAGAAGTTAAGTTGTTACTTCTTATTGGATTTTTGTTTCGTACTTTATTGTTTTTAATGTACTTAAAAATCACTAAAGTTCCTGACAGTTGGAGTTATATGGAATTATCTGAATATATTCTAAAATTAGATTTCTCAGGATATATTGGTTGGAGAAGTCCAGGTTATCCAATTTTAATTGCTTTGGCTTTTGGAACTATGAAAATTACAATGTTGTACCAGTTTTTAATAGGACTTTTTACATTGTGTTTTTGGTATGCAACCTTAGAAGAATTACAATTTTCAAAAAAACAAAGTTTTTGGATTGTTTTACTTATAAACAGTTTACTATGTTATTTCTTTTTTGAAACTGCTATTTTAGTTGAAGCTTTTGTAGTGTTTGTTTTCAGTATAATCTTTTGGATGCTTTCAAAAAAGTATTTAGAAGAGCCTACATTAATACAATTAGTCTTAATCAGTTTATTGTTAGGTTTTCTTGTATTAATAAAACCATTTTATGCTTATGTATCTTTTTTATTTTATGGTTTATATGCTTTAAAATCATTTAGTTTTAAGAAAATTATTAATAGACGCATTATAATCTTGATTTTTCCGTTAATTGCTTATTTTGGATGGTCTTATGTAAATAAATTGAACACAGGCTATTTTGTTTCAACTACTTATTTTGGTTTAAATATTTCTCAAAATTGTGTATATTTTGTAGAGAAAGCTCCCGAAAAATATAAATGGATTAAAGATCCTTATATTAAATATAGAGATGAAGCAATAAAAGAAAATAAAGATGTTGCCATGTCTATTTGGTATGCTTATAATGATAGCGTTTTTAATAAATATTATAATAATTTCCCCGATTTATCTAATGAGTTAGGTAAGTTTGGAAAAGAAACAATTGAAAATAATCAAGCTGATTTTTTTGAACAAGTTATTTCAAAATCTTTTTTAGATTTTTGGAAAGTATTTGATATGAAACCTTTTGTGAAATTTAATAATTCAAGTGTCGATTCTATAATTGGTTTTATATGGAAAATTCAAAGTTTCATTATTCAAATTTTTAAGATTGTTTTTATTGGATTGATGTTTTTCTATTTTTATTTATTTCTTAAAAACCGAAGAATCACATTTGAATTGATAATTATTGCACTTGTTTTTTCGAGTTCTGTTTTACAAGCATTGGTAACCTTTGGAAATAATAGCAGATTTAGTTTTCCTTTTGAATTTGCAATGATTGTGGTTGTTTTACTGTTTGTAAAGAATCATATTAAAAGCCCCAAGTTTTTAAATAAGTATTTGCAATAGTTTTGTAATGATGTTTTTGTTCTATAAAAGTTTTTGCGTTTTTTGAAATTTCTAAAATTAAATCTGGGCTTTCAATTATCAAACTCAGGTTTTCAACAATGTCATTCACATCAGGAAGAGCATTTATGCAAACCTCATTTTCGTTTAAATCATAGTGTTGTAAAAATTCACTTTCTGCACCTGTGAAAACCACTTTTCCTTTTGTCATCGCTTCTAAAGCATTATAACCTTGATCGTAAGCATATACTTGATCCAGTAAAATATGTGCTTTATTGTAAATAGAAATGTATTCGTTATATGGAATGTTTTCCGTAATAATGATTTCGACTTTTTCTGGATATTTTCTTTGAATAATTTCTAATGCTTTTTCAAAAAACGGAATCCCTTTTTTAAGATAACTCAATCTATTTATGCCTAAGAAAATAATGATTTTGTTTTCTATTTTTAAAGGCGAATATTTAATCTTATCTGTATTTATTGGATTAGGAATAAGCGTAGTTTGAAACCCCATTTGTTGCATTGGAATTTCATAATCTAAATCAGATGTAATTAGATTTTGACAATTTTCTTTTAACCAGTTAAACGTTTTTCGATATTCTGAAGTAATGTATTTCAAAGGAAAATTGAATTGTTTTTTAAGTGATTTATTTTCAAAATAAGGAGTCAAAATAGAATATTTCATTTCTTTTTTTAACAAATATTCTATAACCGGAGCTTCATCTCCACATACTAATAAACTTCTCGATTTTATTTTGGTAAATAATTTTTTATACAAAAAACGCGACAGAAAAGGGTAAGTTTCTAAAGCATCTGAATTAATCAATTGTACATGGTCAAAATCATTTAGTTTTGGAAGTAAAAAATAAAATCGAATTGCTTTTTCAATCTTTTCAAAATTAACGGAAGTTACTTTACGAATACTTTTAAAAAGGAAATTGGCAATTTTGTTGTCGTTGCAAATTTTTGCATTAATAAAATAATCTACAGGAAATTGTTTAAACTTATCGCCACAACCTACAATAATTACTTCATTACCCAATGAAACCAATCCTTCTTTTAAAGAATTATGCAGTCTGCTGTATTCACCAAGTAATAAAATTTTCATTGATTTTTTCTATTTCTAATTTGTCTATCTTTGTGTAAAGATAACACAATTGATAAAAACCTATAATACATCAGATATTGAAATTTTAATTGCTACGATGAATCGAACAAATTTCGATTTTTTGCAGTCTATGTTTGTGTTTTCAGGTTTCTACAATTTTAATATTTTAATTGTCAATCAAACTACTAGCGATGCAATCTTAAAATCTGATTATGAATCAGTAAAAGTTATCAATGTGTTTGAAAAAGGCTTGTCTAAAAGTAGAAATATTGCTCTTCAAAATTCAAGTAAAGACATTTTAGTTTTTACAGATGACGACGTTGTTTTTGATTTAAAATTCTCTGAAAAAATAATAAAAACATTTAATAAACGTAAAGATTTTGATGGCTTTCGTTTTCGTTTTAAAATAGAATCTGGTGGTTTTTCAAAAAAATATCCCGATAAATTTCAACCAAAGTTAAACTGGTTTGAAGTTTTAAATGCATCATCAATTGAGCTGATTTTTAAAAGAGAAAGTATTTATAATATTGTTTCTTTTGATGAAAATTTCGGATTAGGAAGTCTTATATCACTTGGTGAAGAAGCTGTTTTTTTGGCAGACGCAAAGAAGAAAAAAATAAAAATAGGATTTGTTCCTAAAACATTAACGATTCATAATAATAAAACGACTTCTCAAGTTATTTCTAATGAATTAAAATATTTTAATCAAGGAGCAATTTTTTATCGTATTTTTAATAAAAAGTATTTATTTTGGGTGTTTTTAAAGTTGTTTTTTGATGTAAAACAAGGTAATATTGCTTTTTCAAATATTGGAAAATTATTAAATAAAGCTATAAAAGGGAAAAATAAATATGCGAAATATATCAGACTGTAAATTACTTAAAATACCTAAAATTGAAGATCCAAGAGGTAATCTTTCGGTTATAGAAAATGATGTAATTCCTTATCCAATAAAACGTGTTTATTATCTATATGATGTTCCTAGTGCTGCTGAACGTGGCGGCCATTCGCACATAGAGCAACAAGAGTTTTTAATTGCACTTTCTGGAAGTTTTGATGTTATTCTTAACGATGGAAATGATCAAAAAAAAATTACTTTAAATAAGCCTTTTGAAGGGTTACTAATAAGCAATGGAATTTGGCGTGAATTAAAAAACTTTTCTTCGGGATCGGTTTGTTTAGTTATTGCTTCCGATGTTTTTAAAGAAGAAGATTATATTAGAGATTTTGAAATTTTCTTAAAAAAGGAGTCTTAATTATAAACCGTAAAATCAATTCCTTTTTTTCTTAACCAATGTTTAAAAGCTAATAATTTCTTTAATATTTTTGAAGGAATGTTGAATAATATTTTTGTTATAAGTGAAATGTTCGTTTTTTTAACTTCGGTTAAATATTTTTTTGAATTTTCATAATCACCAGCAATTTTATACTGTAAAGCATATTCAATTCGGTATTTGTCTAAAAAGTCTTTTAAATCTTCGTTTTGTTTTTCATTTTCTAAAAACTGACTAAAATCCATCAGTTTCATTGATTTAATGCTCTTTTTTGATAGAGAATTAGGTAAATAATAATTATATGTTGTCGTAGTTTTATTGTGTAATGCAACAGGATATTTTATAGCTATTTTTGTCCATAATTCTAGATCCTGACCATTTGTAATTGATTCTGTAAAACAACCTAATTCCATTAAAATATTTCTAGGAATCATTTGATTTAAAGTAATGTTTATTTTATAGGGATGATTTGATGCAAAATAATTCTCAACAATTCCATAAAAATCATTTGTGATATTCTTAAAATATGGTTGATGTATTGAATTTATTGAGTTTTTTATTTGATATCTCGAACAATATGCACCACAATTTGGATATTTATCAGCTAGTTTTACTAATTCTTCTAAATGATTAGTTTCCCAATGATCATCTGCATCTAAAAAAGCAATGTAAATTCCTGCACTTTTTTCAATTCCTAGATTCCTTGCCGATGCTGCTCCTTTGTTCTCTTGTTGAAATAAGTGAATTCTATTATCGGAAAATTCTTTTACAACTTCATAACCATTGTCTGTTGAACCATCGTCTACAATTATAATTTCATAATCGGTAAACGTTTGTTCCAATACAGATTCTAAAGTTTCTTTTATAATGAAACCTTTATTGTACAACGGAATTACAACAGAAATTAATGGCATTTATTTAGAAATATTACAATAGTATAAAATTTTGTAAAGGTCAAATATAACTAAATTTGGATTTTTAGAACAAAGGTTTTGTTTTAATATCGAACTTGTAAGGTCAAATAGTTTCCCAAATAATTTGTTAAGATGAAGTTGTTTAACTTTGTTATGTAATTTTGTAACTTTAGTTGATTGTAATGGAAGTATTCCAGTTGTTTCCAGGAAAAATAAGTTGTTTAAAGCGCGTTCCGTTTTTTGAAGAAATTCAACCGATGTTTCTAAATTTAAATGAAATACTTCATTTTCTATATTTTTTATTGGAATTTTTTCATGTTCTAATTTTTTTGCAAAGACCAAATCTTCATAACCGTATTCAATAATTTCAGTATGAAATAAATGAGTTTTAAATATTTTTTTTGAAATTAAAATATTTGAAGTCAATAGATTATTGTATGGATTTTTTTTTCTTTTTTCTACAGAAACAGCTTCTCTATTTATACCGTATTTCCAGCGCAACATTTCATTTGGACTTGGAGTTTTCGGTTGATAATCAATTCCTCCAAAAACGATACTTTTCTCAGAATTAATTTCGGTTAAATAATTAGAAATAAAGCTATCGTTTTTAGGAAAAACATCACAATCTAAAATCAAACAATAATTAAAATTTGAAAGATTTATAAGCTTGTTAATATTGTTAGCTCTGCCTAAATTTGACGAATTACTTTGATAGGAACAATTTTCTAAAGTATTTATAGCAAGATTTTCTTGTATTTGAAGAGCACTAGCATCGTCTAAAACAATAATTTCATATTCTATAGGAACTAAATCGCATTGTTTTTTTAATTCTACAACAAGGTCATAACATTTGTAGTTATAAGTTGGAATTAAAATAGAAAGCATTACACCGTTCTTTGAACTACTTCAAACACTTTTCCTTCATCAAATTTTAATGTTTTTGAAGGATATTTAAGCAATAAAGCATAATCATGAGTTGCCATAATTATCGTTTTACCTGTAGCGTTAATGTTTTTTAAAACTTGCATTACTTCAGAACTGGTTTGCGGATCAAGGTTTCCTGTTGGTTCATCGGCTAAAATTAATTCAGGATCGTTTAACAAAGCTCTAGCAATGGCAATACGTTGTTGTTCTCCACCAGATAATTGATGTGGCATTTTAGATTGGTAGTTTTTCATCCCAACTTTGTCTAAAACTTCATCAATTTTCACATTCATTTCCTCTTTTTCAATCCAACCTGTTGCTTTTAAAACAAAAAGTAGATTTTCTTTTACATTTCTATCGGGTAAAAGTTTAAAATCCTGAAATACAACACCTAATTTTCTTCTCAGGTAAGGAATGTCATTTTCTTTTAAGGTTTTTAAATCATAGTCAACTATATTTCCTTCACCTTCAGTCAAAGTTAAATCGGCATAAAGTGTTTTTAAAAAACTACTTTTTCCAGCTCCAGTTTTTCCAATCAAATAGATGAATTCTCCTTTATTAACTTCTAAATTAATATTGGTTAAAACTGGATTTTTCTCTTGAAAAATAGAAACGTTTTTTAATGAAAGAATGGTTTGTGACATAATGTAACTCTAATTTAATGTGTAAATGTAATAACTATATTTTCGCTTTCAAAATATAAAACTTAAATATGATGCAAATTATTGTTATCGTTGATAAAAATGTTAATAATCTTTTACAATAAAACGTTAATCTCTTTCGTTAATAAGTATATAAAATCTATATTTGAAAGCAATAAAATAAGGCCAAATGATTCCAATAATTAAACTAAGATTTCTGTTTTTATTTTTAATTTCATTTTCAGTATTTGGACAACAATCGTCTGTTTATACGCATGAATTAAAAGAATTTGATAACGCACTTGCTTTGTATAAAGATATGCAATATCAATCAGCTCAAATTTTATTTGACAAAGTAAAAAACCAGGTTGATAATAAAGAAGTTCAGGCTGACTGTGCTTATTACATTGCAAATTGTGCTATTCGTTTAAATCAAATGGGTGCAGATGCTTTAATTGAAAGTTTTGTAGAAGATTATCCTACAAGTACAAAGCAAAATCAGGCATATATAGAAGTGGCTCATTATTATTTTGATCAAGGAAATTATGCACAATCGTTGGCTTGGTTTGATAAAGCGAATACAGAATCGATGTCGTATTCTGATTTGGAAAAATATAATTTCCAAAAAGGATACGCTTATTTTACAGCCAAAAATAATAAAGAAGCTACCAAATACTTTAATAAGGTTATTAATTCGAAGACTTTTGGTAGTCAGGCCAAATATTATTTGGGTTACCTTTCTTATGAATCTGATGACTATACAAGTGCTAATCAGTATTTTGACCAAGTTCAGGATAAAGACAAGTACAAAGAAAAAATGGGCTATTTTCAAGCAGATATGAATTTCAAACTTGGAAATTTCCAAAAAGCTATTGATTTAGGATTGAAGCAAATGCCAAAATCAAATGCTGTTGAAAAAAGTGAATTATCTAAGATTATTGGTGAAAGTTATTTCAACTTAAAACAATACGATAAAGCGCTTCCGTATTTAGTAGATTACAGAGGAAAAAAAGGAAAATGGAATAATACCGATTATTACCAATTGGGTTATGTGTATTACAAACAAAATGATTTTGAAAATGCAATAGCGCAATTCAATAAAATCATCAACGGAAATGACTTCGTTGCTCAGAATGCCTATTATCATTTAGGTGAAAGTTATTTAAAGACCGAAAAAAAACAACAAGCTTTAAATGCTTTTAAAACGGCTTCAGAAATGGAATTTGAAAAGAAAATCCAAGAAGATGCCTTTTTAAACTATGCTAAATTGAGTTACGAAATTGGTAACCCATACCAATCAGTTCCTCAAGTTTTAAATAGTTATTTGGCTAAATATCCAAACACATCTTATAAACAAGAAATCAATACTTTATTGATTAGTTCATACATCACTTCTAAAAATTATAAAGAAGCTTTAGTTTTATTAGAAAAAAATAGAGGACCAGAAAATAAATTAGCGTACCAAAAAGTTGCTTTCTACAGAGGTTTAGAACTATATACTGATGGGGATTATAAAGGTGCTTACGATTTATTTAAAAAATCTATTGCAGAAAGACAAGATGCTAAGTTTTCTGCAAGAGCAACATTTTGGAAAGCAGAAACAGAATACAGTTTAGATAATTTCAACGAAGCTAAATTAAGTTTCTTGCAATTTGTAAATGATGCAAATGCTAAAACTACTCCTGAATTTAAAAATGCAAACTATAACTTAGCGTATGCTTATTTCAAATTAAAAGAATACGACAATGCTATAAAATATTTTGGAGATTATATTGCTGTTGTAAAAGACGATAAAGTACGACAAACAGATGCTTATTTGCGTTTGGGTGATTGTAATTTTATTTCTACCAAATATTGGCCAGCAATGGATGCTTATAATAAAGCAATCGATTTAAAAAGTGTTGATGCAGATTATGCTGCTTTCCAAAAAGGAATCAGTTACGGTTTTGTTGGTAAAAATGATAGGAAAATTGAAGATTTAGAAAAATTCGTTAAAACATATCCGAGTTCTCAATATGCAGATGATGCGTATTATGAATTAGGAAATACCTATGTAAACGAAAACCAAACCGATAAAGCTATTGCAACGTATGATAAGTTAATTCAAACGAATAAAACAAGTTCTTACGTAGCAAAATCTATTTTAAAACAAGGATTAATATATTATAACGGAAATAAAAGCGAACAAGCTTTAACTAAATTCAAAAAGGTGGTTGCTGAATTTCCAAATTCTCCTGAATCTTTGGAAGCGGTTGCAACAGCTCGTTTAATTTATGTAGATAACGGTAGAGTAGATGAATATGCAGATTGGGTTAAAACTCTAAGTTTCGTTGAAGTCTCAAATGCCGATTTAGATAATACAACTTATGAATCTGCTGAAAAGCAATATTTAATGAATAATTCAAAACAAGCCATTGCAGGTTTTTCAAATTATGTTTCAAAATTCCCTCAAGGTTTACATGCATTAAATGCAAACTTCTATTTAGCACAATTGTATTTTGCTGATGGTCTAGAAAGCAATTCAGTAAAGCATTACGAATTTGTAGTTGATAAACCAAGAAGTGAATTTACCGAACAAGCATTGGCTCGTTTAAGTCAAGTTCATTTAAAAGCTAAGGACTATACAAAAGCTATTCCGGTTTTAAAACGATTAGAAACAGAAGCTGATTTTCCTCAAAACGTAACTTTTGCTCAATCTAATTTAATGAAAGCATATTACGACAAAGAAGATTATGCAAATGCAGTTGTTTATGCAGATAAAGTATTAGCAAACGACAAAACCGAAGACAGAGTTAAAAGTGATGCTCAAATTATCGTAGCTCGTGCAGCAATGAAAACAAATAACGAGGCTAAAGCGAAAGAAGCTTATGCGAAATTATTAAAAATTGCGAAAGGTGAATTAGCTGCCGAAGCATTATTTTACGACGCTTATTTTAAAAATAAAGAAGGTCAGTTTGAAACTTCAAATGTTGTAGTTCAAAAAATTGCCAAAGATTATTCTGGTTATAAATATTATGGAGCAAAAGGCTTAGTAGTTATGGCTAAAAACTTCTACGGATTAAAAGACAGTTTTCAAGCCACTTACATTTTAGAAAGTGTAATTAAAAACTTTACCGATTTTCCAGATGTTGTTGAAGAAGCAAAAGCTGAATTAGAGAAAATCAAAACAGAAGAAGCTAAAACCAATTCATCTATCACAAAATAAATTATTTATTAAGTTGTCATTCTGAGCTTGTCGAAGAATCTCACCAATAAAATTAAATATGAAGAATACAAAATATATAATCATAGGAGTTTTTGCATTTGCAACACAGTTTACTTTTGGACAAGTAAAAGATGAAAATATTGGTTCAGAAGTGGTAAACATTGTAAAACCATACACGCCAACAATTTCAGATGCTTTTAAGGTAAAAGAAACACCTGTTATTGAAGATGAAGACAATACACAAAAAGAAGTAATTGAATATAATATTTTCTCATTTCCAGTGGCATCTACGTTTACGCCTGCAAAAGGAAAAGCAGCTGATGTTGATAAAGCTGAAAAAGTAAAACTATACAATAATTACGCAACTTTAGGTTTTGGAAATTATCCAACCATAAATGCAGAATTATTCATTACCGAAAATTTGAGCAGAACTAGCTATATTGGCGGAATGCTTCGTCACTTATCTTCTCAAGGCGGAATTAAAGATGTTGTTTTAGACGATAAATATTATAACACTAGTTTAGATGTTACTTATGGTGTTAGAGAAAGAGATATGAATTGGAACATCGATTTAGGTGTTAAAAATCAAATCTATAATTGGTACGGTTTGCCTATCGAAAATATATTTTATGATCAAGCTACAATTGACGGAATTGACTCTTCTCAATCGTATAACACAATTGTTCTTGGCGGAAAAGTGGAATTTAAGAAAAGTTTTTTCAAAGATGCTTCAATGCAATTTAAGCGTTTCTCTGACGGACAAGGTTCTGGTGAAAACCGCTTTTTTGTAAAACCTTCTTTCGATGTGGAGGCATTCGACCAAAAAATCAAAGCTGATGTTATTGTAGATTACGTTGGTGGAAATTTTAAAAAAAATTATTTAAATACAAGTACAATCGATTATAGCAACGTTCTTTTCGGAATTAAACCAAGTATTTTATATCAAAAAGATGATTTGTCAGTGCAAATTGGCGCTGGAGTTTTCTATACAACTGCAAAAAATGACGGTGCAAGTGATAGTAAGTTGTTTGTATATCCAAACGTAAAAGCATCGTATCGAATTGTTGGCGATATTTTAGTTGGTTATGCGGGTGCAGAAGGTGGATTGACTCAAAATTCGTATGCTGATTTTGTAGATCAAAATGCATTTGTTTCTCCAACTTTATTCATTGCTCCAACAGATAATAAATATGATATTTATGTAGGTATGAAAGGAAAGTTGGCTAGTTCTGTTGCTTTTAATATTAGAGGAAGTCTTAAAAACGAAGATAACAAAGCATTATTTGTAAGTAATGAATACGTTTTAGGAAATACAAATACCGAAGGTTATGCATACGGAAACTCATTTAATGTTGTGTATGATAATGTAAAAACAATCAGTTTCTTTGGAGAATTGAAAGCCGATTTTTCTAAAAATGTTACTTTCGGAATTAACGGAACGTATAATAATTTCACTTCTGATGTTCAAGCAGAAGCGTGGAATTTACCGCAATTAAAAGTTGGAACAACTTTAGATTTCAACCTGACAGAAAAATGGTATGCAGGTACAAATGTGTTCTTCGTTGGAGAAAGAAAAGATGTGGTTACAGTTCAAGACGATTTGTTAATTAATCCAGGAACATATACACAGCAAGAAGTTACATTGGACAGTTATTTCGATTTAAATGCACATATAGGTTATAAATACAATGCGCGTTTAACGGCTTTCTTAAGAGGAAACAATTTGGCAAACCAACAATACAACCGTTGGGCAAATTTCCCAGTTCAAGGAATACAAATTATGTTAGGCGCTAATTATAAGTTTGATTTTTAAATACTAACCACAGGGTTATGAAGAAGGCATAAAGTTCACTAAAAAATTGTGCGCTTTGTGCTCTTCGTGGTTCAAAAAAAAACCAAATGACAATCAAACAACAAATCTACAATCATTACCTAGAACATATAAACGATAGAATTCAAAATTATCGTGAAATGATTTCAGACTTAGCTGAAGATGCTCAAAACGATGCAAAAGGTTCTGCTGGCGATAAGCACGAAACCGCTTTGTCAATGATGCATATTGAGCAAGAAAAACTCAATTATAAGTTAAAAGAAGTTTTAGAACAAAAACAAGTTTTAGAAAGTATTGACATTGTTAAAATCAATAAAAAAGTAGGAATTGGAAGTTTAATTCAAACCAACATTTTTCTTTTTTTTATGAGTACAGCATTGCCAAAAATCACAATTGATAATAAAGATGTTGTAGCTCTGTCACCAAATTCTCCTTTAGGTAAAATAATGCTTGGAAAAGAAGTAAACGATAAATTTGAATTTAACGGAATGAAATATAAAATCTTATCAATTGAATAATCATAAAAAAACCACTCCATTGAGTGGTTTTTTTATGATTTGTAATTAAATGTGTTTGAAAAGCATTTACTTGGTTTTAAATTTATTTAAATAATCGAATTAAAGTTTTAAATTATAATCAAAAACGTATATTTAGTTTAATTTAAATTAATTTAAGTGCAATTTTGTTCCATATTTAAATAGTTTCCATTTAAACTTTTAAGGAATAACCCTTTAAACTAAAAAATATGTGCGGAATAGTATGTGCCTTCGATCTAAAACAAGCAGCTGAAACGTTAAGACCAAAAGTTTTGGAGATGTCTAAAAAAATTCGTCATCGCGGACCAGATTGGAGTGGAATTTATAGTGATGAAAAAGCAATCATGTCTCATGAGCGTTTAGCAATTGTTGACCCAGCTTCAGGTAAACAACCATTATTTTCAAAAGATAAAAGTCTGGTTTTAGCAGCTAATGGAGAAATATACAATCACAGAGAATTAAGAAAGCAATTTGAAGGAAAATACGAATTTCAAACAGAAAGTGATTGCGAAGTCATTTTAGCTTTGTACCAAGAAAAAGGACCTCATTTTGTTGATGAAATGAACGGAATTTTTGGATTTGCTATTTATGATGTTGCAAAAAATGAATATTTCATTGCACGTGATCACATGGGAATTATACCTTTATATATTGGTTGGGACGAACACGGAACATTTTATGTTGCTTCCGAATTAAAAGCTTTAGAAGGAGTTTGTACAAAAATTGAATTATTTCCACCAGGACATTATATGTCGAGTAAAGATGGAAAATTTGTGCAATGGTATAAAAGAGAATGGATAGAATTCGACGCTGTAAAAGAAAACAAAACAAGTATTGAAGAAATTAAAGTCGCATTAGAAGCTGCTTTAAAAAGACAATTAATGAGCGATGTTCCTTATGGAGTTTTACTTTCAGGAGGATTAGATTCCTCAATCACTTCGGCAATAGCTAAAAAATATGCACAAAAACGAATTGAATCGAATGATGCTTCAGAAGCTTGGTATCCACAATTGCATTCTTTTGCGGTTGGTTTAGAAGGTTCACCTGATTTGGCTGCAGCCCAAAAAGTAGCAGATCATTTAAAAACAATTCATCACGAAATAAAATTCACTATCCAAGAAGGTTTAGATGCAATTAGAGATGTAATTTACAATATTGAAACCTATGACGTTACAACAATAAGAGCTTCAACTCCTATGTATTTAATGGCAAGAGTAATCAAGTCAATGGGAATTAAAATGGTTCTTTCTGGAGAAGGTTCAGATGAGTTGTTTGGAGGTTATTTATATTTTCATAAAGCACCTAACGCACAAGAATTTCACGAAGAAACCGTTCGTAAATTAAGTAAATTACACATGTATGATTGTCTTCGTGCTAATAAGAGTTTAGCAGCCTGGGGAATTGAAGGTCGTGTTCCTTTTTTGGATAAAGAATTTATGGATGTAGCTATGCGAATCAATCCACAAGATAAAATGATTAACGGAGAACGCATGGAAAAATGGGTTTTACGAAAAGCTTTCGAAGACATGTTGCCAGAAAGTGTAGCTTGGAGACAAAAAGAACAATTTAGTGATGGAGTAGGTTATAGTTGGATTGATACTTTAAAAGAAGTGGTAGCCAAAGAAGTTTCAGACGAACAATTAGCCAATGCGAAATACAAGTTTCCAATTCAAACACCAACATCAAAAGAAGAATATTATTACCGTTCAATATTTACAGAACACTTTCCAAGTGATGCAGCGGCATTAAGTGTTCCGCAAGAAGCAAGTGTAGCTTGTAGTACAAAAATCGCATTAGAATGGGATGAAGCTTTCAAAAATATGAATGATCCATCAGGAAGAGCAGTAGCAAATGTGCATACGGAAGCTTATTAGAAATGATTTCTGGTTAGATTCTTCGAAATATCTAAAAATCGAACTGTCAAATAATCGCTTTTAAGACACTTTTTATAAATTTCAATTTTAATAAAAGACTAATTTGCTCAAATATCTAATTTTAGCCTTTTTTTATTTGATTTAAGCGACTTTTTAGAAATTAACAAATGTTAATAACTTACAGTCATTTTAAGGTGCTTTTTAGCTATTTTCTTTATTAAAACCTTATATTTGTGTGTTTAACAAAAAAAATCGTTTAAGATTTAACAATATGAGTGAAGAAATAAAGAAAAGCAATTATTCAGCAGATAGTATTCAGGCGCTAGAAGGAATGGAGCATGTTAGAATGCGTCCTTCGATGTATATTGGAGATGTAGGGGTTAGAGGACTTCATCATTTAGTGTATGAGGTAGTTGATAACTCAATTGATGAAGCAATGGGAGGCCATTGTGATGCTATTCGAGTAGATATTAATGAAGATGGTTCTGTTTCTGTAGAAGATAATGGACGTGGTATTCCTGTAGATATTCATAAAAAAGAGGGGGTTTCTGCACTTGAAGTTGTAATGACTAAAATTGGTGCCGGAGGTAAATTTGATAAAGATTCTTATAAAGTTTCTGGAGGATTACATGGAGTTGGTGTTTCTGTAGTAAATGCATTGTCTAATAAATTACGCGCTACCGTTCACAGTGCTAACGGAAATATTTACGAACAAGAATATGAAAGAGGAAAAGCACTTTATCCTGTAAAGCAAATTGGTAAAACAGATAAACGAGGAACAATTGTAACTTTCTATCCTGATGATACAATTTTTACTCAAACTACAGAGTTCTCTTACGATACTTTATCGGCACGTATGCGCGAATTGTCTTTCTTAAATAAAGGAATTACAATTACTTTTACAGATAAAAGAGAAAAAGATAAAGATGGAAATTTCTTATCAGAAGTTTTTCATTCTACAGAAGGTCTTAAAGAATATATTCGTTATTTAGATGGAAATCGTGAACCAATTATTGGTCATGTAATTTCAATGGATTCAGATAAAGGTGAAATCCCGGTTGAGGTCGCTTTAATTTATAACACATCATATTCTGAAAATATTTTTTCTTATGTAAATAACATTAATACACATGAAGGAGGAACGCATTTACAGGGTTTTAGAACAGGTTTAACACGTTCTTTAAAAAAGTATGCAGATGCTTCTGGAATGTTAGATAAATTAAAATTCGAAATTGCTGGAGATGACTTCCGTGAAGGATTAACAGCTATTATTTCAGTTAAAGTTTCAGAACCTCAGTTTGAAGGACAAACCAAAACAAAACTTGGAAATAGAGAAGTAGTTTCGCCAGTTTCTCAAGCAGTTGGAGATATGATTGAAGCTTATTTGGAAGAAAATCCTAATGATGCAAAAATCATTGTTCAAAAAGTAATCTTGGCCGCACAAGCTCGTCACGCAGCTAAAAAAGCTCGTGAGATGGTTCAAAGAAAAACCGTTATGGGTGGTGGTGGATTGCCTGGAAAATTATCTGACTGTTCAGAACAAGATCCGGCAAAATGTGAAGTATTCCTTGTAGAGGGAGATTCGGCAGGTGGTACTGCAAAACAAGGTCGTGATAGAATGTTTCAGGCCATTTTACCTTTAAGAGGTAAGATTTTGAATGTTGAAAAAGCGATGCAACATAAGGTTTTTGAAAACGAAGAAATTCGAAATATTTTTACTGCTCTTGGTGTAACTATTGGTACAGAAGAAGATAGTAAAGCTTTAAACCTTTCAAAATTACGTTATCATAAAGTAGTTATTATGTGTGATGCCGATGTCGATGGTTCACATATCTCAACTCTTATCCTAACTTTTTTCTTTAGATTTATGAAAGAGTTAATTGAAAACGGGCATATTTATATTGCAGCTCCACCTTTATATTTGGTTAAAAAAGGAAACAAAAAGGAGTATGCTTGGAGTGATAATCAACGTGATATTATTGCTAGAAATATGGGAGGATCAGCAAGTATTCAGCGTTATAAAGGTCTTGGAGAGATGAATGCAGAACAACTTTGGGATACTACGATGAATCCAGAGTTTAGAACGTTACGTCAAGTGAATATTGATAGTTTAGTAGAGGCAGATAGAATATTCTCAATGCTAATGGGAGATGAAGTTCCACCAAGAAGAGAGTTTATTGAGAAGAATGCTGCATACGCAAATATTGATGCGTAAATACCAAATTCAAATAATATTCATTTGCTCATTATTTTTTAGTTTAAAAAGTAATGCTCAATCACAATCTGAATTAGAACAGATAGGGTATCTTTTAAATGATGCCCTTTTCTATTCAGAACAATATATTATACCTGCTACTGATGCAGCAGTTTATCTTTCTTCTTCTAGTTGGGTAAGTTCACCAAAGAAAAAGAAACTTTGGGATCTAAATATGAGTTTGCACGGGAATATGTTTTTTGTTCCAAACAATGATAGGAGTTTCAGGGTTCAGAATTCTGATTTTCAGTTTTTCGAACTAGAAAATGCTTCTTCTGCAACCGTTCCAACAGCATTAGGGAATGATAATCAAATGTATTTAATTGGAGATTTAGGAGGTGAGCAAGTTCGTTTAAAAACTCCAGAAGGAATCAATCAAGAAATAGTTTTTTATCCCTATTTACAGGTTAATGTAGGGTTGCTATATGGTACAGAGTTAATAGCTCGTTATTCTACAAAAACAAAACTTAAAAAAGGTGATTATCAAGTCTATGGTTTCGGTTTAAATCATAATATAAGTCAGTATTTTAAAAGTTTAGAGGAGAAAAAAATTAATATTTCAACAGCCTTGATATACTCTAAAGAAGAAATTACATTTGATTTTTTAGATATTGATACTGCTTATGGTAATTTAGGAATCAATAAATTGTCAGGATTGGTTGATACATTTCATTTTCAATTAAGTGCATCAAAAGAGTTTGAAAGGTTAGAAGTAATCACTTCTCTTATTGCTAATATAAGTAGTTTTGAATATGTAGTAGGAGGTAAAAAAGGAGAAATAGAAGAGGCTTTTCCTTTACAACAAACTGTTAATACATTATTACAGAGAATTGCAAAAGATAATGTCAATTTTTTAGGAGAAATTTCGGCTAGGTATCAAATTGAAAAAATATTTTTACAAAGTTCATTTGCTTTTGGTAAATTTGCAAATCTAAATATAGGAGTTCAATATCAATTTTAATTTATAATTTTTTAAACACAACAAAATGAAAGTAACAATAGTAGGTGCGGGAAATGTAGGTGCAACATGTGCAGACGTTATTTCGTACAGAGGAATTGCAAGTGAAGTAGTATTATTAGATATCAAAGAAGGTTTTGCTGAAGGTAAGGCTATGGATATTATGCAATGTGCTACAACAACAGGGTTTAATACAAAAGTGGTTGGTACTACTGGAGATTACTCTAAAACAGCTAATTCAAATGTAGTTGTAATTACATCTGGAATTCCTAGAAAACCTGGTATGACTCGTGAGGAATTAATTGGTATTAATGCAGGAATTGTAAAATCTGTTGCAGAAAATATTTTAAAACATTCTCCAAATGCTATTATTGTAGTAGTGTCTAATCCTATGGATACAATGACATACTTAACATTAAAAGCAACAGGATTACCAAAAAATAGAGTAATAGGAATGGGTGGAGCTTTAGATAGTTCTCGTTTTAAATATTTCTTGTCTCAAGCATTACAAAAACCAGGAAATGATGTTCAAGGAATGGTTATAGGTGGTCACGGTGATACAACTATGATTCCATTAACTCGTTTAGCTTCTTATAATGGTTCACCAGTTTCTAATTTCATGTCTCAAGAAGAAATGGATAAAGTAGCGGCTTCAACTATGGTTGGTGGTGCAACTTTAACAGGTCTTTTAGGAACTTCAGCTTGGTATGCACCAGGAGCTTCGGTAGCATTTTTAGTAGACAGTATCTTAAATGATCAAAAACGTATGATTCCATGTTCAGTTATGTTAGATGGAGAATATGGTCAAAGCGATATTTGTATTGGTGTTCCATGTATCATTGGTAAAGATGGTGTTGAACAAATTGTAGATGTAAAATTAAATGATGCTGAAAAAGCATTATTTGCTAAGTCTGCTGAAGCTGTTAGAAATATGAATGCAGATTTAAAAGCTGTTTTGTAATTCTCACAAAATAGGATTAAAAAACTGTCAAACTTTATTGACAGTTTTTTTATTTTAATAAAGTATCAGGAAAGTGTATAATTAATTGATAAAAACCGATTTTATTGCCAAATAAAATTGGTTAATCCTATTGTAATATATATATTTGTCCGTTTTTATACAAAAAGATTAATTAATTTATAGTAATAATGCAGAATAAAGGACTGATTAAATTTTTCGCAATTATTTTCGCGTTGGTATGTATTTACCAACTTTCATTCACTTTTGTAGCTAATAGCATAAGTAGTGATGCCAAAACATTTGCAAAAGGAGATTTTTCTAAAGAATTAAGATATTTAGATTCTATTGGAAAAGAAAATGTTTTCTTAGGTAAAACATACAATGAAGTTAGAGATAATCAATTACAAAAAGGTCTTGACTTAGAAGGTGGTATTAACGTAATACTACAAATCTCGGTTAAAGATGTTTTAAACGGATTAGCAAATGATTCTAAAAATCCTGGGTTTAAAAAAGCGTTAGCAGATGCTAAAACAAACCAATCAGGAAATCAAGATTATATTGACGCATTTTTTGTTGAAGCAAATAATGCTAATTTAAAATTAGCTAGCGCAGATATTTTTGGAAATAGAAATTTAGATGAGGTAATTAAATTTGACATGACAAATGCTCAAGTTGAACCAATCATCAAACAAAAAGTTATCGAATCAGTTGAAAGTGCTTTTAAAGTATTAAGAGAACGTATCGATAAATTTGGTGTTACTCAACCTAATATTCAAATGTTAGGAAACTCTGGAAGAATCTTAGTTGAATTGCCTGGAGCTAAAGATGTAGATCGTATTAAAAAATTATTACAAAGTACTGCTCAATTAGAATTTTGGGAAACTTTTAAAGTAGAAGAGATTAGCGGTTTCATAGTCGCTGCTAATGAAGCTTTAAAGAAAACAGAAGTTGAAGTTAAGTCTGAAGTAGTTGAAAATGCTGCAACAGGAATTGATTCTTTATTAACAGATAAATCTGCCGATACGATTAATAAATCTAACGGACCTTTATTTGATAAAATGTTAATGGGTGGTCAACAAGGTTCTCCTTATGTTGGTATCTTTTTAACAAAAGACACTGCACAAGTTAGAGCATATTTAACAAGAAGTGATATTAAATCTTTATTACCTGCTGAATTAGCAAATGTTAAATTTGTATGGGGTAAAATCGATGAAAAAAAACCAGAAGGTGTTGAGTTATATGCCTTAAAAGGAAGTAGAGATGGTAAAGCTCCTATTAGCGGTGGTGTTATTGTAGATGCTACTGATACTTTTGATCAAATGGGTAAACCAGCCGTTTCTATGCAGATGGATGGAACTGGAGCTAGATTATGGGAAAAATTAACAGGATCAGTTTCACAGCAAGGTAATGCAATTGCAATTGTATTAGATAATACGGTTTATTCAGCACCTGGTGTAAGTAGAGGTGCTATTTCTGGAGGTCGTTCTGAGATTTCTGGTGATTTTTCAATTAATGAAACTAAAGATTTAGCAAATATTTTAAAAGCCGGTAAATTACCTGCTGCTGCTGAAATTGTTCAATCAGATGTTGTTGGTCCATCATTAGGTAAAGAAGCAATCGATAGCGGATTAATGTCTTTTATCATTGGTTTCTCATTAGTGTTAATTTGGATGGTAATTTATTATGGTAAAACTGGTTTCTACGCAAACTTAGCTTTATTGGTAAATATTTTATTCATTTTTGGAGCTTTAGCAAGTTTTGGAGCTGTATTAACATTGCCTGGTATTGCTGGTATCGTATTAACAATTGGTATGGCGGTTGATGCTAATGTAATTATATATGAAAGAGCAAAAGAAGAATTAGACGAAGGTAAATCAGTTGAAGAAGCAGTAAATTACGCATATACTTGGAAAGGTGCAATGTCATCTATTTTTGACGCAAATATTACTACTGCAATTACTGCAATTATATTATTAGTATTTGGTACAGGACCAATAAAAGGTTTTGCTACTACATTATTAATTGGTATTATAACTTCACTTTTTACCGCTGTTTTTGTTACTAGAATGTTCTTAGATTGGAGTTTGTCTAGAAAAGAAAATATTACGTTCTCAACATCAATTACTAAAAATTGGTTTAAAAACTTAAACTTTGATTTCTTGTCAAAAAGAAAAATTACTTACGCTATTTCAGCTGTAATGATTATTTTAAGTTTAGTTTCTTTATTTACTAAAGGATTAAATCAAGGTGTTGATTTTGTTGGAGGTAGAACATATCAAGTTCGTTTTGAAAAACCTGTATCTGCACCAGAAGTTGCTGCAGATTTAACAGCTGTTTTTGGAAGTGCTGAAGCTAAAGTGTATGGAAACGAAAGTCAGTTAAAAATTACTACAAAATATAAAGTTGACGAAGAAGGTGAAGGAATAGATAAAGAAGTAAATCAAATGTTATTTGAAGCTCTAAAAAAACACTTACCAGCTGATTTAACTTATGACCAATTTGTAAAATCTTATGACGGTAAACAATATGGTGTAATGCAAGCTTCTAAGGTTTCTGGAACTATTTCTAAAGATATTAAAACAAACTCTATTTGGGCTGTATTAGGTTCTTTATTAGTTGTTTTTGCATATTTGATGATTTCATTTAGAAAATGGCAATTTGGATTTGGAGCAGTTGCAGCAGTTGCTCATGATGTTATTATTGTATTAGGTATTTTCTCTTTTGGTTATACATTTTTACCATTTAATATGGAGTTAGACCAAGCATTTATTGCGGCTATATTAACGGTTATTGGTTATTCTTTAAATGATACTGTAATTGTGTTTGATAGAGTTCGTGAATATCTAGATTATAACTCTTCTTCAGATTTCAATGGATTAGTAAATAAAGCATTAAATTCTACTTTAAGTAGAACAATCAATACTTCTGCAACAACTTTAGTTGTATTAGTTGCAATCTTCATTTTTGGAGGTGAAACTATTAGAGGATTTGTATTTGCTATTTTAGTGGGTATCTTAGTTGGTACTTATTCATCTATTTTCGTTGCAACACCGTTAATGAAAGATGTAATGAGTGATAAAGAAGCTAAGAGAATGGCTGAATTTAAGAAAGAAGATTAATTTCTTTTCAATATATAAAAAAAGTCCTGATGAATGTCAGGACTTTTTTTGTATATTTATTTGAAAATAAGCATGTTATGTGCTTTTAAAATCTATTTCTAATTAAATTCTATTACTATGAAAAAATTAAGTACCTTATTTGGAGTTATGATTATTACAGTAATTCTTGTTTCATCTTGTAAGAAAGGTAATGAACCAATGAATGAAGAAGTTGTTTTAGAAGACACTTTAGAGGTTTCTAAAGAGATTGTTTTTGAGCCAGTCATAGATTCGTCATCGAAAGCGAATAGTCTCTTAAAATTTAAGATTATGCCCATTGAAAGTGACGCCAATGGAGATCCAGCTTCTAAAATTTATGTTTCTACCGATTTAGCTCTTGATTTTGTTGCATCTATCACAGGGAAAGCAATAATTATAAAAAATGATGAGTTTAGTAAATTTAATATTCCAGCAGAAGCTGTATCGGCTTGTGGATCTATGTTTAAAGGTGTTGGAACATATTTTTATATTATTGATGCTAAATCAGGCTATAAAATTTTTAAAGGAACTCAAGACAATTCTAGTCCAGATAAGGTTTTTAAATGGGAAGAATTTAAACAAATTAATTAATTATGTACTTCTTATGATTAAGTTAAACTTTTTACTTCTGTTAGTTGCCGTTCTTTTTATGTCATGTAATCCAAATTATGTTTTTAATGATTTTAATTCCAATTTTGAATCAAATAGGTGGAATTCTAATGAAGAAGTAGTTTTTGAGTTTGATAATGAAAACGACATAAAAGTTAGTTCAATTAACCTGCACATTAGACATATTTATGATTTTCAATTTGCGAATGTTCCAACTGAAGTAATTATTATTTTTCCTAATGGTTCCAATGAAAAATTTCATTTAGACGTTAAGTATAAGGATGAAACAGGAAAAGAATTAGGTCAATGCTCAGGAGATATTTGTGATTTATATACACCAATTACAAGTAACATAAATTTAAGAAAAGGTAAATATAAGTTTATAGTTAAAAATAAATTTCCAAGTCCGTTTTTACCTAATATATTAGGAGTAGGCATTTTAATTGAAAAGTAATTAAATAAAAAAGGCTCTGAATTTCAGAGCCTTTTTTATTGTATAATGCTTTATGCTGTTTTTTTACTCCTAAATATAAAATAAAAACCAGCTATAATGAAGGGAATACTTAACCATTGACCTGTTGAAAGAGCTGAAAATATTGGGTTTTCCTCAAAACCTCCTTGACTACCTTTTACATATTCCACAAAAAAACGTACAGTCCAAAGTAATACTAAAAATAAACCAAATAATAGCCCTTGTTTGTTTCTAGCTTCTGTTTTCCAATACATATAGTAAAGAATAGCGAAAACAAATACATATCCAAATGCTTCATATAGTTGCGCTGGGTGTTTAGGTACTACAGCAGCTAAAATTTCAGAATATTCTGAGTTGTTTTCAATTGCTTTATATGCTTCGTTAGTATTTCCGATTTTTGTAATTTCAAAAGCTTGTCTTGGTGAATACCAATCTCTTATAAATTTAATTCCAAAAGAAGAAGTTGTTTCGGTTCCTACAATTTCCGAATTCATAAAGTTACCTAAACGAACAAAAATAGCTCCACTTGCAACTGGAATTACAATTCGGTCTAATATCCATAAAATAGGCTTGTGAATAACTTTTTTACTATAATATAGCATTACAATGATAATAGCAATTGCAGCTCCGTGACTAGCTAACCCAGCAAAACCTGTAAATTCCCAGCCTTGGATAATTCCAAGTATCGATTCGTTGGCATTTTCTCTTATAGGTAATAAAATTTCTAATTTATGATCTTTAAAATAATCCCAATCATAAAAAAATACATGGCCTAAACGTGCTCCAACTAAAGTTGCTAAAACGGTTGAAACAAATAAGTTGTCTAATTTTTCTAATGTTTCACCTTCTCTTTCGTAAATAGCTTTCATTAGATACCAACCTAATCCAAAAGCAATTACAAACATTAAACTGTAAAAACGAATGTTTAAAAAGCCTAGGTCAATTCCTCCAGAAGGATTCCAAATCATATTTAAAGCATAAAGCATATTGATGTATTTTTTATTTGAGGTTAAAAATAAATATTATAATTGGTAAAGTTGTTAAAAAATAGTCAAAACTCAAGGCACAGGATCATAGCCGCTTTTTCCCCATGGATGACAACTTAAAATTCTTTTTACAGCTAAAAATCCGCCTTTAAATAATCCGTATTTTTTTAAAGCTTCAATAGAATAGTGCGAGCATGTTGGTTCAAACCTACAAGCAGCAGGAGTGTACGGAGAAATAGCAACTTGATAAAATCGAAACAAAAATATAAATGGATAAGTTAATATTTTTACAATTTTTTTAATCATTTGTATTCTTAGTTTATGCTAAATCCAGTTCCGTCTTTGCCATCTTTTAACTGAATGCCAAGCGCAAGTAATTTATCTCTGATTTCATCAGATAAACCCCAGTTTTTATTGGCTCTAGCTTCATCACGCATCTCAATTAACATATTTACAACTCCTTCTAGTTTGTTATTGTCTGAACTTACGCTAGTAGATGTATTTTCTAAATTAAGACCTAAAACATCATTTATAAAAGTATAAAGTGTTTCGTTTAATATTGCAATATCTTCTCTTGTAAGTGTTTCTTTTTTATCATTTACTAAATTAATAAAACGAACAGCTTCAAACAATTGTGCAATTAAAATAGGCGTATTAAAATCGTCATTCATTGCATCATAACACGCTTTTTTCCAACTTTTAATATCTAATGAAGAAGTTAAGCTTGTTTCAAGGTTTTTGCTTAATTTATATGCATCAGCTAATCTATTAAAACCTTTTTCACTAGCAATCATAGCATCGTTAGAAATATCTAAAACACTTCTGTAATGTGCCTGTAAAAAACAAAAACGAACAATATTAGGATGAAAAGCTTTTTCAAAGAAATTATTTTCACCATTAACTAATTCCATTGGTAAAATATAATTCCCAGTCGATTTACTCATTCGTAAACCATTCATAGTTAACATATTAGTGTGCATCCAGTAATTTACAGGAGAAACGCCGTTACAAGCTTTTCCTTGAGCAACTTCACACTCATGATGCGGGAATTTTAAATCCATTCCGCCACCATGAATATCAAATGTTTCGCCTAAATATTTAGTACTCATTGCAGTACATTCTAAATGCCAACCCGGAAACCCAGCTCCCCAAGGAGAGTTCCATCGCATAATATGTGCTGGAGACGCATTTTTCCACAAGGCAAAATCTTGAGGGTTTTTCTTTTCAGATTGTCCGTCTAAATCTCTAGTATTAGCAAATAATTCATCAATATTTCTATTGCTTAACTCGCCATAATTTAACCCTTTTTTATTGTAGGCTAAAACATCAAAATAAACTGAACCTTTACTTTCGTAAGCAACACCAGCTTCAATTAATTTTTCAATCAATTCAATTTGTTCAATAATATGTCCGGTTGCGGTTGGCTCAATAGTAGGAGGTAAGAAGTTGAAATTATCTAAAACCTTATGAAAATCAACTGTATATTTCTGTACAATTTCCATTGGTTCAAGCTTTTCTAATCGCGATTGTTTCACAAATCGGTCATTATCAACATCTCCATCATCTGTTAAATGCCCAGCGTCAGTAATATTTCTTACATAGCGAACATTAAATTCTAAATGTTTTAAATAGCGGTATATTACATCAAAACTCATAAAAGTTCTTACGTTTCCTAAATGTACATTGCTGTAAACTGTTGGTCCACAAACATACATTCCTATGTTTCCTTCATGGATAGGTTTAAAAACTTCTTTGTTTCCTGTAAGTGTGTTGTAAATTTTTAAGTCTTGACTTTTATATAATTGCATGATTATTTTTTTAGGAGCTATTCCTGCTATTCGCTATATCTTTACATTTTATTTCGCAAGCTTCATAAAATGTTAAAGGATACCGCTGCTATCAGGGCTAGGTTCAAAATTAAATAAAAATGATGAATTTAAAAGCTAAATTCATCATTTATATAATTAAAATGTAGTGTCTAATTTTATATAATCGAGAAATTCTCTTCTTGTTTTATCTTCTTTGAATTTTCCACCAAATTCAGCAGTAACCGTACTGCTTTCAATATCACGTATACCTCTAGAGTTTACACATAAATGTTTTGCATCGATTACGCAGGCAACATCTTTTGTACCCAAGACTTTTTGAAGCTCTTCAACAATTTGAATAGTTAAACGTTCTTGTACTTGCGGACGTTTTGCAAAATAATCTACAATTCTATTCATTTTAGATAATCCTACAACTGTTCCATTTGAAATATAAGCAACATGAGCACGACCAACAATAGGTAACAAGTGATGTTCACAAGTAGAATATACAACTATGTTTTTTTCTACAAGCATTTCATTGTACTTGTATTTATTGTCAAATGTAGAAGAACTTGGTTTTTTAGCAGGATTAAGTCCTCCAAAAATTTCTTTAACAAACATTTTTGCAACTCTATTAGGAGTTCCTTTTAAGCTGTCGTCAGTTAAATCCATTCCTAAAGTTATAAGAATGCTTTCTACGTCTTTCTTAATTAATTCAATTTTATCTTCATCAGAAACATCAAAAGCACCTTCTCTTAATGGAGTGTTTGCACTTGTAGCAATATGATTATTTCCTAATTCTTCTTGTAAATCTTCTTTATTTATCATTGTTAATAATAAAATTAATATAGCAATTTTTAGAATTGCAAAGATAAATAATAAACTTTAAATAAAAGTATTTTGTTAAATTTTAAGAAAATAAAAGATTAAAATTAAATTATTGTTAAATTTGCGTATCTACAACTATAATATAAAAACATAAAAATGAAAAAAGTTTACTTTAAAATATTGGTAGTTTTACTAATATGTAATTTTAGTTTTTCTCAAACTAAAACTAATTTCACACTAGAAAATTTTAAAATTAATTTAACTGAATCACCTGCATCTACTTCATATATTGATACTTATGCAAATTTAAAGTGGGACGCTGGCTTAATGAATAAAGAAACTTCTTTAAGTAAGATTTATCTAGAAATTGTTCCTATTATGGACTGCTGGAACAATGTTAATGCTACTGATTTAAAGAAAACCATTTTTATTGATTTAAAAAATGAAAGTGTTAAAAAAGTTAATAATCATATGATTACTCACAAAAATTTGGCATCTAAGTGCTTCAAATGGCGTATACGTTTTGTTGGGAAGCAGGGAAATCAAATGACTTCGTGGAATTATCATTTATTTATTAAATAATTATGAAGAAAATATACTTATTTATTGGTTTGATATTTTCAATAGTATCATTCTCTCAAGGACCCGGTGGAAGTTGTGCAACTATTGCATCTTTTTGTGGAGATTCCTCAGTTCCGTTTAATAACGTTACTAATACTGCTAATTTAGGAGGTATAGGCTGTTTGGGTACTTCACCTAACGGTGCTTGGTATACATTTCAGGTAAGTACACCAGGTTTATTGGAATTTGAAATTTCTCAAACAAATGCTGCTGGAGTAGGAATTGATGTAGATTTTATTTGTTGGGGACCTTTTACATCGGATCCACGTTTAAATCCAAATTTATGTACTACTACTTTAGAAGATTATCCAAATGGTAGTAATGCATCAGCAAATAATGAAGTAGCCTGTAGTTATTCAGCTGCCCCTGTTGAAAATTTTTCAATACCTAATGCTGTCGCTGGAAATTTTTATGTTCTTTTAATAACAAACTATTCGAATCAATCAGGTACTATTACTTTCGATCAAACTAATAATACTGGTGGTACAAATGGTTCTACAAATTGTGAAATTTGTGGTGTTACTCTTGGACCAGATAGATTTATATGTAACTCGTCTGTTTCTTCAGTAACTTTAACAGCGAATTTTTATTCTCCACCAACAACTCCAACAACACTTTCTTATAGATGGTATTTAGGTGGTGCTTTACAAACTACTACTACAACAAATACTTTAACCGTTAATCAAAATGGACTTTGGCGAGTTGAAGTAGATAGAGTCGCTTGTACGCCGACTGAGTATGATGAAATAGTTGTTGATATTGCTTCTGGTATTTCATCAAATAGTATCGGCCCATACTATGGTCAAGCAGGAGAGTGTAATCCAACTTTTGATTTAACTAGTTATTTAAATGATTTAATGACTCCGAATAATCCTGCAAATTATACTTATGAGTTTTATGATTTATCTGACGGTAGCTTAATTCCTGACCCTACAAATTTTACACCTACTTCTACTACCCAAGTAATTATTAAAATTACTCTTGGTATTTGTGAAAGTTTTTCTGATCCAATTGATATTATTGTAGATTGTATTCCAGCTACTTGTTCTTTAACACTTACTTCTGCTGCAGTTACAACTACTCAATCAGTTTGTTTAAATCAACCAATTACAAATATTGTTTATACCCCAGGTGGCTCTGCAACAGGCGTAGTATTAGCTTCTGGTTCTTTTCCAACAGGTGTTACTGGTAGTTTTGCTTCAGGCGTATTTACAATAACAGGTACTCCAACTCAACTAGGAACTTTTAATTATACGGTCGAAACAGTTGGTTGTACTACTAATCTTCAGTTGTCTGGAACAATTACTGTTAATGATCTTCCTTCCTTGACTTCTTTATCAAGTAATAGCCCTATATGTTATGGAGAAGATGCAATTTTCTATTTTGTTGGTACTGCAAACTCTACTGTTTCTTATACTTTAAATGGTGGTTCAACGGTGTTAACAGTTCCTTTAGATGCTTCTGGAAATGGTTCTGTAACAATTGCTGGTGCAACCACAAATAATACAATAAATTTATCTAATATAGCTGTTGGTTCTTGTAATTCAAGTCTTTCAAATTCTGAATCTGTTGTTATTCAAGCGCAGCCTACGGCAGGAACAAACGGAACATTAACTGTTTGTCAAGGAACTACACCAACAAATGCACAATTATTTGCACAGTTAGGTGGAACACCAGATCCTTCAGGAACATGGACAAATTCAGGTCTAGTGTATACATATACAGTAGCAGCTGTTGCGCCTTGTACTGTTAATCCAACTGCTACAGTAACGGTTACAGAACAAGTACAACCTAATGCAGGAACAAATGGTACATTGACTGTTTGTCAGGGAACTACACCAACAAACGCAGAGTTATTTGCACAGTTAGGTGGAACTCCTGATACAACCGGAACATGGACAAATTCAGGACTAGTTTATACATATACAGTAAATGCGGTTGCTCCTTGTACAGGAACGGCTACAGCAACGGTTACTGTTACAGAACAAGTACAACCTAATGCTGGAACAAATGGTACACTGACTGTTTGTGCTGGAACTACACCAACAAACGCAGAGTTATTTGCACAGTTAGGCGGAACACCAGATACAACAGGAACATGGACAAATTCAGGACTAGTGTATACTTATACAGTTGCTGCAACAGCACCTTGTACAGTAAATGCAACTGCTACAGTAACAGTTACAGAACAAGCACAACCTAATGCCGGAACAAACGGAACATTAACTGTTTGTCAGGGAACTATACCAACAAACGCAGAGTTATTTGCACAGTTAGGAGGAACACCAGATACAACCGGAACATGGACAAATTCAGGACTAGTTTATACATATACAGTAAATGCGGTTGCTCCTTGTACAGGTTCAGCTACAGCAACGGTTACCGTTACAGAACAAGTACCACCCAACGCTGGGACTAATGGAACATTAACGGTTTGTCAGGGAACTACACCAACAAATGCAGAGTTATTTGCACAGTTGGGAGGTACACCAGATACAACAGGAACATGGACAAATTCAGGACTAGTTTATACATATACAGTAAATGCTACAGCTCCTTGTACAGGTTCAGCTACAGCAACGGTTACGGTTACAGAACAAGTTCAACCTAATGCCGGAACAAATGGTACATTAACTGTTTGTGTAGGTACAACACCAACAAATGCAGAGTTATTTGCACAGTTGGGCGGAACACCAGATACAACCGGAACATGGACAAATTCAGGTTTAGTGTATACATATACAGTTGCTGCAACAGCACCTTGTACAGTAAATGCAACTGCTACAGTAACAGTTACAGAACAAGCACAACCTAATGCCGGAACAAATGGTACATTAACTGTTTGTGCTGGAACTACACCGACAAATGCAGAGTTATTTGCACAGTTAGGTGGAACTCCTGATACAACCGGAACATGGACAAATTCAGGACTAGTTTATACATATACAGTAAATGCGGTTGCTCCTTGTACAGGAACGGCTACAGCAACGGTTACTGTTACAGAACAAGTACAACCTAATGCTGGAACAAATGGTACACTGACTGTTTGTGCTGGAACTACACCAACAAACGCAGAGTTATTTGCACAGTTAGGCGGAACACCAGATACAACAGGAACATGGACAAATTCAGGACTAGTGTATACTTATACAGTTGCTGCAACAGCACCTTGTACAGTAAATGCAACTGCTACAGTAACAATTACAGAACAAGCACAACCTAATGCCGGAACAAACGGAACATTAACTGTTTGTCAGGGAACTACACCAACAAACGCAGAGTTATTTGCACAGTTAGGAGGAACACCAGATACAACCGGAACATGGACAAATTCAGGACTAGTTTATACATATACAGTAAATGCTATTGCACCTTGTACAGGTTCAGCTACAGCAACGGTTACCGTTACAGAACAAGTACCACCCAACGCTGGGACTAATGGAACATTAACGGTTTGTCAGGGAACTACACCAACAAATGCAGAGTTATTTGCACAGTTGGGAGGTACACCAGATACAACAGGAACATGGACAAATTCAGGACTAGTTTATACATATACAGTAAATGCTACAGCTCCTTGTACAGGTTCAGCTACAGCAACGGTTACGGTTACAGAACAAGTTCAACCTAATGCCGGAACAAATGGTACATTAACTGTTTGTGTAGGTACAACACCAACAAATGCAGAGTTATTTGCACAGTTGGGCGGAACACCAGATACAACCGGAACATGGACAAATTCAGGTTTAGTGTATACATATACAGTTGCTGCAACAGCACCTTGTACAGTAAATGCAACTGCTACAGTAACAGTTACAGAACAAGCACAACCTAATGCCGGAACAAATGGTACATTAACTGTTTGTGCTGGAACTACACCGACAAATGCAGAGTTATTTGCACAGTTAGGTGGAGCACCAGATACAACCGGAACATGGACAAATTCAGGACTAGTTTATACATATACAGTAAATGCGGTTGCTCCTTGTACAGGAACGGCTACAGCAACGGTTACTGTTACAGAACAAGTACAACCTAATGCTGGAACAAATGGTACACTGACTGTTTGTGCTGGAACTACACCAACAAACGCAGAGTTATTTGCACAGTTAGGCGGAACACCAGATACAACAGGAACATGGACAAATTCAGGACTAGTGTATACTTATACAGTTGCTGCAACAGCACCTTGTACAGTAAATGCAACTGCTACAGTAACAGTTACAGAACAAGCACAACCTAATGCCGGAACAAACGGAACATTAACTGTTTGTCAGGGAACTACACCAACAAACGCAGAGTTATTTGCACAGTTAGGAGGAACACCAGATACAACCGGAACATGGACAAGTTCAGGACTAGTTTATACATATACAGTAAATGCGGTTGCTCCTTGTACAGGTTCTGCTACAGCAACTGTTACTGTTACAGAACAAGTTGTTACAGCAAGTTTTTCTACTGGAAACTCAACTGCTTGTTCAGGAAGTTCAATCGTTCTTAACTTTACTGGAACACCAAATTCAACAGTATATTTTACTGATGGTACAAATAACTATAATGTTGTTTTAGATGCAACAGGAACTTATAATTATAACTCAGCTCCATTAAGTTCTTCTGTGACTTATACACTTACAAGTGTAGTCTCAGCAAGTCCATATAATTGTCCGCAGACTATAAATCAAAATTTAAATATAACGATATCTCCACGTCCAACAGTAACTTTTGTCAATAATACACCAAGTATTTGTTCAGGTTCTACAACGGATATTATTTTAACGAGTAATGTTGTAGGTGCTACATTTGCATGGAATGCAGTTGGAGCTCAGGTTAGTGGTTCATCAAGTGGAACAGGAAATACAATTAATCAATTATTAACAACTACATCTAACTCAGTTGGAGAAGTAGTTTATACCGTAATTGCTACAGCAAATGGATGTTCAGGAACACCAGTAGAGGTTAGGGTTCTTGTAAATCCTATTCCTGATGTTGTTGCTTCACCAACTTCAGATGTTATTTGTTCAGGAACACTAACTAATATTTCGTTTAGTGGTTCAATAGCAGGTACAGTATTTAATTGGACAGTAAGTCAGTCAGGCGTTATAGGAGCTACTTCAGGAAGTGGAACAAGTATTCAACAAGTATTGTCTACTACAAGTTTAACCACTTCAGGAACTGCCGTTTACACAGTTACACCAGTTTTAAATGGATGTCCAGGTACTTCAGTTACAGTGACTATAACCGTAAATCCAACACCAGAGATATTAGGAAATCCAACACATGCTCCAATTTGTAGTGGAGGATCAACAAATATTCCAGTATCAGCAATGGATCCAGCAACTGTTTTTAATTATACAGTTAATGCTGTAGGAGTAACAGGAGCATCAGATGGAACAATTGCATTTGGAGTTCCAATTGTACAACAATTGACTACAATTACAAATGTTGCGGGATATGTTGATTATACAATTATTCCAACATTAAATGATTGTTCAGGAACACCAATTGTTGTTCGAGTACGAGTTAATCCATTGCCAATACCAGTATTAGAAGATGGTGCTATTTGTGTTGATTCATCAGGAAATACATTCCAAACATATTATTTCCATACAGGTTTAAGTAATGCTACACATACCTTTGTTTGGTATTATGAAGGGGGTATTATCTCAGGAGCTACATCAACAAGTTATGAAGCAGATGAAGCAGGAAGCTATTCAGTAATTGCAACAAATACTTTGACAGGATGTGTATCAGAGCGAGTATTCGGAACAGTAATAGAGACGAATCCGGCAACATCATTTACTACAACAGTAACCAATGCATTTACAGATAATGCTACAATTGTTGTAAGTGTTCCAGACGGAAATGGTACAATTATGTATCAGATAGATGATGAGGAATTACAATCGTCAAATATTTTCACTGGAGTAAGTGCAGGAGTTCATACTATTACAGTTGTAGATACTCAAGGATGTACTTATATGACCCAAACGGTTACAGTAATAGATTACCCAAAATATTTTACACCGAATGGAGATGGAATTAATGATAATTGGAATGTAATAGGCTTGAAGAATCAACCAGGAGCGAAGTTATACATCTTCGATAGATATGGTAAATTAATCAAGCAGATAAGTACTACTGGAGATGGATGGGACGGTACGTTTAACAATAAACAATTACCATCTACAGATTACTGGTTTACAATAGAATTTGATGAGAATGGACAACAGAGAGAATTTAAAGCTCACTTCTCATTGATTAGATAAAACAAGAAATTAAATAAAATAAAAAAGCAGTACCAAATGGTACTGCTTTTTTGGTTTGTATAAACAAAAAACCCTGTAAATCATACGATTTACAGGGTTTTAGTCTAAAATGAATTTTAAAAAGTGGAGTCGGAGAGAACATGTCTACTCTAATTTGTCCATATTTTATAAGGCTTTACAAAGGTTCTTTTTTTAGGGTAACCGATTTTACCACCTCATTACAGTATTCAAATTGACTTAAATCATATGAGATAAATTTACGAATTATATATCAGAATTAAAAGTAAATAGTTTAATTTTTAAACAAGTTATTAAATTATATGAGGCTCTACATGCTCAATTTTCAATCCAGTATACTCACAGAATTCTATGACGCTAATAAGGCTGCTTTTAGGCTTATTAAAGTCTCTTTTTAGATTATCCAATAATCTAATGCTTTGTCGATAACTCTTTCCTGTAATGCGTTGTATATCCTTTGGATAAATGCATATTCTTTTTACTTTCATTTTCATACTCTATCTATACTTTTGACTAGGCTATGCCATACTTTGTTAATACAGCTAAAATTAATGTTTTTTTCAATCGGTTTTAAGTGGTTATTCTTTAATTTTTAAAAAACTAGAAGGACTTTTAATGACATTTATTTCATTAAATGACATATTGCATAGACAGTAAGTTTTTGCTTTTAAATTTTATTCAAATTTGTTTTTAAATCAATCTAAAAATGTTGCAACGTGATGATGATTGAATGAGTTTTTAACTGATTGTTTAATTAAATTTTGAAGTTATGGCTAGACAGAAAGGCATAATTAAATTAAAAGGTACTATTGGAGATATTACTTTTTACAAAACCCAAGACGGACATTTGGCTCGTGAGAAAGGTGGAATTGATGCAAGTAGAATTGCGAGTGATCCTGCTTTTCAAAGAACACGTGAGAATGGTTCGGAGTTTGGGAGAGCTGGAAAAGCAGGAAAGCTTTTAAGAACAGCTTTTAGACCATTGCTATTGAACTCTGCGGATGGTAGAATGGTGAGTCGTTTGACACAAAGAATGGTGAAAGTTATTCAAGCGGATTTGGTAAGTGAGAGAGGTTTAAGAAACGTTATTGATGGTGAAGCTGAATTGCTATTTGGTTTTGAATTCAATATTCGTGGTAAACTTGGAACTTCTTTGTTTGCTCCGTTTGTAGCGACTATTGACCGAGTAGCTGGTGAGATTTCTGTGGATTTAGCGTCCTTTATTCCTGCGAATATGATTGCAGCTCCTAGTGGAACCACGCATTTTAAAATTATTTCTGGAGGTGCAGAAGTTGATTTTGAAACGGAAACTTTTGTGGTTACTAGTTCTGAAACGGCCATTTTACCTTGGGACAATACAGCTACAACTGCAATAAACCAAGTAAATGCTGTTACTCCTGCAAGTACGAAACCATTGTTTTTGGCTGTTGGAGTTGAATTTTATCAAGAAATTAATGGGCAAATGTATCCGTTGAAAAATGGTGCGTTTAATCCGTTATCACTTGCTAAAGTGGATGGTGGTGTGTAATGGACATCGACAGCACTTCGACAAGCTCAGTGTGACAAAAAAGGTTAAAAAATGGTTTTATTTTTAACTAGAACTTATTTCCCTGACGGAACAAACGGTAAACTCGAATGTGAAGGTAAATTTATTTGTTATACGATTGAATTACCTTGGAAGGATAATGAAAAGAGAGTCTCCTGCATTCCGGAAGGGAAATATTTTATTAGAAAGCGGTATAGTGCTAAATTCAAATGGCATTTAGAAGTTATTGATGTAGAAAATAGAAGTTTAATTTTATTTCATCCTGCTAATAATGCTTTAAAAGAATTGAATGGCTGTATTGCTCCCGTAACAAAACTTTCTGGTCCAGGATTAGGACTAATGTCGAGAAAAGCTTTTGCGAAGCTAAAAGACTTTGTTTACAAAGCTTTGGACAATAAAGAAAGTATTGAATTGATTGTACAATCTTAATTTAAAGATTATGAAAAAAATAATTAGAAGAGCGACAGCTCCTACACCAAAATTTTTTAAAGTGCTTCGAAATATTGGTTTGACTTTAGCTGCCGTTGGTGGAACAATTTTAGCAGCTCCAGTAGCTTTACCTACGATAGTTATTACTATCGGTGGTTATGTTGCTGTAGCTGGAGGTGTTTTGACAGCTGCAAGTCAATTGACCACTACAGATGATGATGCCCTTCGACAAGCTCAGGATGACAACGATGGAAATAAATAATAGTACATCTATTGGAACAATAAGTGGCACATTATTGAGCATGGTACCGAATATTGTATCTGAAGATATTATTAAAACTATATTGTTGGCTAGCATTGGTGCCATTGTTAGTTTTATGATTTCGTTACTGCTCAAGAGTTTGCAAAAGAAGCACAAAAAATAAGTTTAATCTTTGTTGTGGTGACCTTTGGGTTAAACAAAATGAAGCCAAGTCGTGAGACCTGGCTTTTTTTGTTAGACTTCTCCAAATTGATTGAGGACTACCTCAACAACTACCACTTCGGCAGTATTGCAAAACAATTTATTATACTTTGCAAAATCAATGGCTTTGTTCCTGCTATCAAAAGCACCAAAAAACACTCTTGAAGCTTTTGATTTCCAATTATCTGTTTGGAATAATAAAAAAATGCTCATATCCGTAATTTTAAAGGTTAGCAAAAAGATTATTTATTGCAATAGCGGTGTAAAATCACTCTACGCATATCGTTAATAAGGTTAATGTTTTGATGAAATTGATTTTCTTTTTCCTCTAGAATTTTCAACGCTGCAACGTGCTTTACATGCTCTTCGTGTTCTTCCATTAATGCTTTAGATTTAGGGAAAAATTCTTTTTTAAAATCTGGTAATCTTAAAAATGGAATTACAGAGCCAACCAAATGTTGCTGCCAAAAATTAGTTTTCCAAAGACTGTAAGCAATGAAATAGATATTTTCTACATCTTCTTCGCTTTTAAAAATAATGACAAAGCTGTTTGTGAATGGTTCTTTTTGAGGTTTTCCGCTATTCATTCCTTTATTTAGAATAAATAGATGTGGTTGTGCGTAAATTGTGTCCTTCTTGTGGGTTTTAATGATAAAGTTTAGCATAGCTTCCGATTTTAAAGATTAGCTTCTCTTCGGTCTTTATTTCATTTTAAATGCATGAGTACCTCGCTACGCTCGGCACACATATATAATTTCAAAAGAAAAAAAGAAAAAAAAGAAAGCCGTATTTCCAAGTGGAAGGTTTCAAAAAAGCAAGTTTTTTGGATAAAATACTACCTAACAAGGAAGTGTTCAGTAGACAGTTTTTAGTACTCAGTGCAATGCGTTAATTGAAATAATATGGGTGGAGATTTTATCCGAAACCTGAAAGGCTTGAACTTGCTTTTTTGAATACCTGGAACTTATCTTTGCTTCCTTTTTTTTATTTATTTTTTTTGGATTCTGATTCTACTTCTTAACATAAATATATGTGTTTGCTGCAAGCAAACTGCAAACACTTACCTAGTGCGATGGGGCAGTAGCGCAGGCAAGTGTGTTATTTTTTAGTTGTTTATTGGAATTTTGTGATTGATTTTATGATGGATAGATGCCTTTTTGTGAGTGATTAGTAACTAGTGATTGGTGAATAGCTCTTTTGGAAAAGGTTAAGGCATCTGGCCAGCGTGAAAGCAATGGAGTTTGTGGTTACTGGCAAATGAAAAAACACACTCTTGCTGGCTCTTTTTGATTTTGTGGGTGCCAGAAAGTAATTATGAATGGAGAATTATGAATTATGAATTGGGTTGTTGTGGAAATGTTGCACGCACAAAAGCAAGAGCGTGGGGTGTGCGGCTTTTTTACATAATGTTATTATAATGGGGCTACCCCTTGCCCGAAGGGATTATAATGCCACATTATGTAACTAAGCTTGGAAAAAAAAATATTGGCATGAGTTGCGTAGCGTACGCGTTTTTGTTTTGAGTGTTGGGCAAGCTCTTTGACTGATGGCTTTTTGGATTTTCATTATTAAACAAAACGTTTTAGCCAACAGGCAAAGTGCTTGATGTGTGTTGGGACAAAAACCATGACAGTAATTTTTTTAGGAGCGTTGGCAAGGAGTGGCAATTGGAATGAAATTTTAATTCATTTAATTGAACGTTTTCTACCCACCTTTTCTACCCACTTATGGTAATTTAAAATGAATAACCCAGTAACCACCTTTAGCACCTTTCATTCTTTCTAGTATGCCTAAATCTTTTAAGAAAAGTAAGTTTTTGTCAATAGCAGAAAGACTTAAGCCAATATTTTCTGATAACTCACGAATGGTGATTTTACTGTTTTTATGAATATTTTTTAGAATATCAACTCTATTTTCAGTTAGCTTTTCTACCCACTTTTCTACCCACTTATTGAAATCGAATGGTCTTCTTAATGTAACCGTAAACATTCCATCAATGCTAAATTCAGGAGGAGTTAATCCTTCATCATTCATTACATCACGAATACGAGCAATACCTGAACCTATTTGTTCTACTAAACGCATTCTTTCGAATAAACCAAAAATTAGTGGATTTCTACTAGCACTTCTTTTACCAAATTCATTTTTTGGAACAGCACTTATTAAACCACCAGGATTGGATATTTCAACACGATCATCAAAAACTTCGATTGTTATTCTAGCTCCTTTATCGTAATAATCGCGGTGTGCTAATGAATTTATAATTATTTCTTTAAAAGCTATTTCTGGAATTTCCCATAATTCTTTTCTTGGATTACCTCCTTCGTTTTCTATTTCATATCTAACATCTAACTTTGATTTTAACCAAATCATACTTTGTTGGTATTGCTGATATAATGTTCCGGACATTACCTTGTCGTCAATAATATATCTTTTATCAATACCATCAAATACCACACAACGAATAACTGCTTTTTCAAAAAACTGTTCTGGATTGTTTCCGAAAAATAAAACTGTTCCGTTTTTTAAATGGCCATCGCTTGCAATTAATTTTAAGTTTGTAAATAATTGCTCGTCTGAAGTTGCATTGACTAAACCTGCTTCGAATCTAAATGTTTTGATATTTTCTTCAGATATGTCTTTTTCTTTATTAGCATCTATACAAGAAGCGTCGTCAAAATATATTTTGTCAGATTGTTGAAAAAAGTCTCTCATCTCTTCAACTGATGTAAGTTTTTGTGAATTTGGACCTTGACGAACGTAAATTGCACCTGATAAAACGTAAGGTTTGTTTTGACCTGATGGCACTTCGATAACTGCTACATTCAAACCATCAACCTTAACACTATAGAATTCACATTTTAAAGAAGGTGAGATTTCATTTATAGAATTTTGTAAAGCTGAACGTTTACTATTGTCAATAGTTATTCCTTTTATGTTATTTGCATCATCCACACCAATTAAAACAACACCTCCTGAAGCATTAGCAAAAGCACATACTTCTTCTGTAATACCTTTTACATTACTTGGAATACTGACTTTGAATTCGGCATTATAACCTTCTCCAGCAGCAGCTATTGATTTTATTTGGGTTGGGTTTAGCATATTAAATCTTCTTTATATATTTCTTTTCCTTTTTCAAAAATTATTAATCCGTAGTTTTTACTTATTACTGCCGTGAATAATACATTTGGTATACATGAACCATACAGAGCAGTTCTATACCTACTGCCAAAAGTATTTTTTACGACTATTTTTTCAATTATGGGTGTTGAGAAATATTGAGAAATATGTGTTAATTCTAATTCTTTCGATAATAAGTGGAAACCATCTTGGAATTCACTATTTGATGACGAAATTTCTATCAATGTTTTTAAAACATCATCATATCTAGTTATTGGTAAATCATAAATAGCTTTCTCTGTATTCATAGGTGCTATTGGTAACTCTTTAATATCTGAATATATTACCAAACCTATGCCTTCAAAGTTTTTACTTTTAAGTTTATTTATATCATTACAAAGTTTTATTATTTTTTTTATCATAACGATTTAAATTAATCTCCCTAACATTTTTTTTTGAGTAAACTGTATCTTGATTGTTCCGTTGTTATTTCTTTGGTTGTAGTATTCTCCCTCTAATGTCAAAATATCCTTGTAATATTTTAGTTTGGCTGTACCAACGTGATTGTTAAGATTGAATAATGGAGCTGTTTCATTTGAGAATATATAAAAGATGCTAAAAGTATTATTGTTTTCGGGTATGATTTGCTCAATAACACTAAATGAACTTGATGAATTTAAATTTGTATTTATATCTCCAAAATAAGTGAAGATATGAAGTTTTGAAGCTGTTTGCTTAATCTCCATAACGCATACTTTTTTAACAGGAACACCTGAACTCTGATAACTAGAAACTACTTCTCCAGTATATCTACCGTTTAAATTTGGAATATTAATGAGCCAACTAAAGATTTTAAATTTCCATCCTACTAAATCAATAAAAATTATAGTTGATGTTATTAATGCTATTGTAGAAAAAACGCCAATATAGTTGTAAGCTTCATTTAATAGATTGTATTTAATAATTATACTTTCAATATACTTTGAAACATAATTAAAAAATACTGATAAAACCAGTATAAATATTATTAATCGATTTGTGTTGTAGTATTTAAAATTCAAAATCAAATTGTTTAAAATTCCTCAAATTTAATATTTTTTTCAGTCTTAATTCCTGTTTTCTCAACATATGAAATATAAAATCCTTTTCTACCAATTATCAGCATAAAGATTATTTCAGAATTGAGAATATTGCCTCTAATTTGTTCTAATATGGATTTTTTATCAAGACCAGAAGGAGTGGGAAAATCTTCGGGATGTGTATGCCATTCTCCCAAATATATTTTCTTTCCTTTACTATCTTTAAAAATTTTATTAATTATTTTTTGAGCATTCTTTTTAGATCTAGTAAAATTAAATCTACTCGATTTGTCAAATTCACTAGGTGAGGAAACATCAGTAATCGAATAATTATTATCTTCTAAATAATGACCAATTAGAATTCCGCCAGCTTCTGCTTTGTGGTTTTCATCTTGAATAAAAGATTTCATTTTTTCGAATACTTCTTCAGATATTTTGATCGACAAACAGCCTAACTCAAATTCTATCATAAATCATTTATTATTAGTTTGTATGAGTTGTTATTTGTTCCAAATTCAGTAATTACTAATCCTTTACTTTTTAATAGTTCTTTATCTCCAATCCAAGAATAAACCTTTGAAACATTATCATTATTGGCAATATGTTCTTTTAAATATGGGAAAATAGATGAAAGGAATTGAATTAAATATGAAGCCGAATAAGGAAAATAACCTGTTTGACAACTTCCTTCAATCAAATATGTTTTGTCTTGTTGATTTTCTGAATTCGACAAAACACTATAATCATAATTTTCTTTTTTAATAAATGCTAAAGCTCTTTCAGCATCATTAGGCATTATAAATAACATTTGACCACTTGCTAAAAAAGGTTCAACCCAAAAAATGAATGTTGGTTTTATTAATTTACCTTCAATTACTGCATTAAGTATAAACTCTTCAATCATTGTTTTTCCAATTGCTACAATATGAAAATCACAATCATTTATATAGTCAGTTTCAGTTTGGATAATTGCAGTTACCGATTTTACTTTAGTTTTGACTTCGATTAAAGGATTGGTGTTTTTTAAATCATTCTTTACGGCATCAACTTTATTATTTTTTAAAAGTGAGAATCCGGATAGATGTCTCTTAATGTTTTCAGAAGATAGAGATTCCTTGTCAATTAAATTGAATTTGTTGATTGGTAAGTTCTTTAGAAAAAAAACGAGATTTGAACCGACACTACCTAAACCACTTATTGCGACACTATTTTGCGTTTCGGTGTAACCAGTTGTTCTTAATTGCAATCTATTTATGCTAATATTATCAAATGTTAATCTTGTTGCATATTTTTTTTCATTAATTCGATTTGATAAATGATCTATTTTTGAAGAAACATTCCTGCTTCCACCTTTTTTTCTTGATAATATCTCTGCATTCTGATATGTCCATCCATAATATTCATTAGAAGAATTATTACTGTTTATAAAAATCACTAAAACACAATCAAAATCATTGTTTCTGCATAACTCTTTGAATTTATTGTAGTTGTTATTGTCTTTCTTTAAAATAGCTAATGTGTCTGCAAAAGTTAATTCAAAAGGCGGTTCAATGAATTCATTTTCAATAAGCAAAATGCCAACTTCTTTGAAGCTGCATTTTTGTTCTTTTGCATACTCTTTAATTTTCTTAAAATCGGCATCATTATTACCGATGAAATACTCATAATTTGACAAGTAATTATTTGTGAATTTTATGCCTTTTATTTCTTCGCCACTATTCTCATTTATAGAGTGAAACCCTAAATTTGATGTAATATCATTTTTAGAATAATTCAATACCCAATAAGCTTTAAATTCTCTTTTAAACTCGTTTTTCTTATACTCAACATCTTCAGCATCACGAATTATTTTTTTTGCCTTAGAAATGATTAATTCAATAAGACCTACAAAATCATTTTTTGGTAAAATTAAATTGAGTCCTTCATCAAAAATACAAATACTTAAATCATGATTAATGTGAGGAATATATTTTAAATCATTATAGTTTTCCTTACTTATAAAGATTTTAGGTACTACAAAAGGAAAATCGTTGAGGAAACTCAAATAGAAAACAACATTAATATTTTTATTATTAAATGTTAATTCAGTTTGAATTTCCCAAACAATACTGTCTTTTGAAAGATTATAGCCAAGTGTTTTTAACTCTTCACTTTCTATTTTTTTACAGTTTTCAATTTTTCCAAATTCTTTTAAAAGTAATTCGTAGTCAATCATTAAGCAGATTTGTTATCGTATCGTAATTGGTCTGGTGAAGCAAATGCTTTTGCAACATCTTCATCTTTTTCTTCAATAGCAGAACATGGAAACCTATCTCCTAGATGTTTTTGCCATTTAGCACAAGCATCTTTTTTACTTTTTGCTTCTATTCCTTGTTTTCCAGAAGTTATAAAGCTATCTAAAGCGTCAAGGAAGCTTTTCTTTCTAGTTGGTGATGCGTATTTATCTAATAAATTCTCTGTTTTATCAGTAGTTGGTCTTTTACATTCATATTTTGCCCATGTATGTCTTGTATCATCAATAGATTTTTGAATTGCTTCTAAAGTTTCTATTAGTGATTTATCATCTCTATCATTTAAAACATAATTATCAACAGCAAGAGATTGTTATTGGAGAGTAAGAGCAAAAGACGCAGCAGGAAACATAGGTACAAATAGTTCATACTTTAAGTTTACAGTAAACTAAATTATTATGGATTCCAAAAAGACAATTAATGTTATTTTAATTATTGTGGTACTTTCTCTTTGGGGTACAGTTGGCTATAAATATATTGATCGTTTTTTTACGTCTGATGAAATTGCATATAATATGACGGATGCCTATGGAAATACTACTGTTTCTATAATTGAAAAAGATACATTTGATTTACAACCTTTAGCTAAAGATCCTTTTTTAAATAAAGTGCTCTTTAAACCTGTTAGGTCGAGTAAAATTGTAAGAACTACTCCAAAGGTAAAAATAGGAGTAAAGCCAAAAGTGACTACTCCTTTTCCTATGGTGCACTATTTTGGTTATATCAAATCAAAAGATAAAAAAGAAGAGTTAATCTTATTGAAAATAAATAACCGTTTAGAACGTGTTAGGTTAAACAGTAATGTTAGTGGTTTGGTTGTGAAAAAAATCTATAAAGATTCTGTAATTGTAATTTTTAATAAAGAAACAAAATGCTTTAAAAAGAGTTAGTTAAAACTCATATGATTATTATTTGCTAAAGAAAACCACCACAATAGTAAAACCTAAAAAAAAAGAACATCATTGATGTTCTTTTTTATATTTAAAAGTTGCTTTTGCTTTATTTACTTTGTGGGCACGGAAAACATTTCCGCGCTATCGTTGCGTTGATATATCCGCGCCGTCGGGTTTTCTTCACTATTCGTTTGATTCTATAAAGACATTATCATCTTTAAAGCAAAGAGTCCAAGTCTCTTCTGTTGTTGAAGATGAAAATATTTCTAATATATCTCCATTTTCAAAAATAAAAACTGGGTCAAAAAAGTATTTACTTTGAGAATATATCGAGACTATTTGTAAATTTTCTATAGCTTTTAAAACAACATTTGAATCTTTGTCATAACAACCAACAACTACCTTGTCGTTTGTTACCAAACGCCATTCAGTTCTTGCATTGAACCTCCAATTCTCTCCACAGATATTCAATAATGGCTCCTCCCAAATCAAGTCATTTACTATTAATGGTAACTTTGAGTTTATATATTCTATTTTATTTTTCATATACTTTATTTATCTTGAATAACATGAGTGTTTTGCCTTACAGCTTCTTTTTTTTCTGATTTTGTCAAACCTTTAAGGGTATGTGTTTTTACCTGACTACCATTGGGTTGAGATGGCTGTCCCTGTTTGTTTTCAAAAGAAGCTCTTCTAGGGTTTGTACTACTAGGCTCCATTGCTCTTACATTTACATTATCAAATTCATATTCTCTACCTTTTACAGTACCATCTACATTTTTTAATTCTTTACCCTCTATTCCAGCACCTTTAAAGGAATTTTCCATTTTTCCTTGACTTTTATGAATGACCGTACCATCAGGAGTGGCAACAAAATCTGTTTTTTTAGCTGCTTTTTCAAATCCTACTTCAATTGTTTCTTTACCAGCTTTTTTAAGCCCATATTCTGCAATATCAACAACATTGGTTGGTATGCTTAATCCAGTAATTTCTTCAAAGTAATAATCTGCAACTTCTTCAATAATTACACCTACACCAACCTCTGCAGCAACTATTACTGCTAATGGAATTGCTAGCATTGTTGTAACTACAGCTACTTCATCAACGTTATCATAAGCATTATAAATTTTAGCATAATCTTCACTATCTCTTGAAGTAATAGCTAAAGCTTGCCTATATAAATGAGTATTGCTTGTAAAGATATTTTTTATTTCACTTGAAGAAATAGAATACTGCATATTTCCTTTAAAGCTTTCATATGTGGAAGAACTTTTGTCAATATTATTAGTTTGATATTCAGCAATAAAATATCTATTAGGAGCTCCATTTCTTATAATGGTAGCTGAACCCGTTTTTAAATCAAAATAATAATCGTCTTTACCATCAGGGTCAACAAATATAATTGGATTATTAGCTCCAAACGAATAATAAGTTTGAGAGGCTTTTTGTTTTGGGTCAGTACTAAACCATCTTCCCACTCTTGGGTCTAACATTCTAGCTCCAAAATCGTAGCTATTTCCAATACCTTTTAATTCGTCATCTTTTTCCATTCCGTTAAACCCATAGCGGTAGGCACTGCTTGAGCCGTGGCGGTTTGGTACGAGCATTCCAAAAGAAGGATAGTCATTAGCTGTAAAATAAGTGTATAAGAACGTGGTGTAAATATATGAATTTTAATAAAAAACAGAACACCATTTTACTTTGATGTTCTGTTTTTATACCTAAACCATTATAACAACCTCATTTTAAAAGTTGCTTCTTGTTTTATTTACTTTGTGGGCACGGAAAACATTTCCGCGCTATCGTTGCGTTGATATATCCGCGTCATCGGGTTGATAATTATTCTGAAATTAACATTAATAATACCTTGTCTCAAAATCAAATAAAGTTCTCAAATCGTGATTTTGAATTGAATAACACTAGGATTGTAACAACGAATACTGAATTTACAATTCCGTTAATATATTCTAAAGGATATTTGATATACAGGGTTAGAGGTATAAGTAGATTTGACAATGGAGGTTTTAATACTAATTATTACGGGCCATGGAGTTCAACTGAAAGTATTAAAACGTTTGTGTCTGATTGGCCCCATACATATATTGTTTTAGATCATGATACGGGAAAAAATTGGCAGTTTCAAGCAAGCTATGCTGAAGAAGGTAAGAAAAAAGAGGTTGTAAGTTATTTTGATGGTTCTCTAAGAAATCGTCAAACTGTTACTAAAATTAATTCAGATGAGAATGCAGTTGTAGGTGAAGTTATTTATGATGCTCAAGGAAGACCTGCAATTGAGGTTTTACCTGTTCCTACGATAGTCAATAAAATTCAATATTACCCTAATTTTAATCAGAATGATAATTCAACCCCAAACCCATTTAGCCATTTAGATTTTGATTGGGAAGATATTTCAACAGACCCAAACCAACCAATTTGTAATATTGAAGGTGTTGAAATGAATGATAATTCGGGTTCATCTCTTTATTATTCAGAAAATAATACAGATTTTATAACCAGAAAAAATCATTCCTTTATTTCAAATGCTAATGGGTATCCCTATTCACAAATTGAGTATACTGCAGATAATACTGGAAGAATTGCAAGAAAAGGTGGAGTTGGTGAAAATCATCAACTAGATACGGGTCATGAAATGAAATATTTTTACACAAAACCAAATCAAAAAGAATTGAATAGATTGTTTGGTTATAGTGTTGGTAATGCAACGCATTATAAGAAGAATATTGTTGTAGATCCTAATGGACAAGTAAGTATTAGTTATATTGATCCACAAGGAAGAACAATTGCAACAGCGTTAGCAGGAGGTGCTCCATCTGATGAAGATGGTTCTGAATTGTTAGATGCATTAGATGATGCATTAGATAGTGCTACAATAACCAATTCATCTGGAGGAGAAGATCAAATGCACGGGTTGTTTAATGCTGATTTACTTGATAAATTAAACTTAAATGATTTCGATACAAATGATGATAATAATTATCTGTTTAATACAGGTAATTATTTATATAATGATGGGCTTCGATATTTTGGTTCACAATTTAATAGTAAGAAAAGTACCTCTTTTACATTTAACTATTCTGCAAAAGGGAAAAGGGTATTTACAATTGATTGTATAAATGATGAAACAATTGGGTATCCATTTGTATATAATTTAAAATTAGATGCTCTTGATAATTGTGGAACATCAGTTTTAACTAGCGGTGTAATTAATATTAATCTAGAGTCTGAACCAAGTACATCTAATACTAGTTATGTTAACTGTCCTAAAGAGTATGATGAAAATGGAAATTTAATTGAGTCTGAAGTTGGTTTATATACTTTAGTAACGGCAGAAAATGATTTTTCATTTTACGACAATCAAATTGTTACAGTGCCTTTAGAAGTTGGTAATTACAACATATCTAAAGAGGTTACTATTGATAATGTTATCTTAGACAAATATGCAGATGATTATATTAATAGATTAAAAGTAAATGGTTGTATAATTTGTCCAGATGCATTAAGTCCTGAGGCTGCTTTAGATGGTTGTTTTAAAACTTGTGAAGAATGTGTAATTGAATTAGGTGATTTAGTTACATATGTAATAAATCATTTAGAATTACATGGAATACATTTAGGAACAAACGCCTCTGGTAATTTTTATACAGGCTTAGAAGGTTATTATTCTGATACTTCTGATTTTTCTAATCAAGAAATACAATTATTAATTGACAGATATGTTCGTGAGCATGAATTATTAATCATTGAATGTAATAGACCCTGTCAAGTTGATGGAGTAGTAGAAACTGGCGATAACACACCAATATTATCGTTGTCTTGTGAAACTAAAAGAGGTAGATTATTAGCTGATGTTTCTCCATCTGGACAATATGGATATTATAGTCAAGATGATGATGATACATTAGGTAGTGTAATGACTTTAGAAACTCATCCACTAAGTTTATATAATAAAGATACTAATCAATTGTTTTTTGATTATGTAATGCAGTTACAAACAAGTTTTGGTAATGGATATAGTTCATTAGAATTGCCTTTTTCTTGGAAAACTCCTTATAATGTTGATTATGCAACAACTGCTCCTAAGCATTATTACGATAATAATGGAGAAATTGTTTATGTTTTAATTCAAGTAACTCAAGATGAATTAGGTGCTCTTGTTTATACACCAGAAATAGATAATCCTACACACCTTTTAGATGCTGACATAGAAGGATTTAAAAAGATTGAACCACAATATTTAAGTGATGTTGCAGATTTTGAAAACTTATCTGATAACTCTTGGGCAAATTCGTTACTTATTTACCATCCAGAATATGCATATTTAGTTTATGAACAAGCTGTTTGTCAATTAACTAATGCATTAGATTTTCAAATATCTGGAAATACAGCTAATTATACACTAACACCGGATGGTTATACAAACTTATTACAATCTTTAACTTTTGACGATGCAGTTGCAAATGGATATTTTGGAAATTCTTCTACTTTAAATTTTAATTCAGATACCATAATTAGAAATGATCCATTTTTTAAAGATGATGGTAATCATCTATTAACAATCGAGGGCACAAATGCTGGTGATTTATTTATTAAAAGAACAAATATAATAACTGAAGCTATGCTTATTGGAGCTAATGGTTCTGGAAATTATAATGGTTCTGGTAAAACAGCTTTTGAATTAGCATTTCAAAGCATTTATTGTAACAACTTGTCATCTTGTGACCTTACAGGTATTGATTTTAATGATGTAGTAAATAATGTTTTTACCCAAGAGCAAAGAAATGATTTGTGGTTTAAATATGTTTCATTTTATATTTCAGAAAGAAGTAAAATAAAAAGTGTTTTTGCTAATATACATGCTAAAAATAATGGTGTTTATAATGGTTGTATTGATGATGAGCCAAGTGTACCATCAAATATATTATCACCATTAAGTGTGTATAACTTATCTGGATTATCAAGTTACATTAATGAACCAGCAAGTAATTTATGTGATTCACAAGCTTCACAAGATGGTTACTATTTAGAGAAAGAAAGAATATTTTTACCTTCTGATGCATTATATGACTCATCTCAATCGAATCAAGCAAATGTAGATGAAATGACGGGATGGATGAGTTATTATACCTATACGCAAACAGGTGTTTGTCCTAAGGCGTCGTATATGGATTTCTTTTTCTCAGGATTGAATCAAAATATGTCATCTATTCCAAATTTTACAAATTTTGAAATTAATTATTCTGGTGCTTATTTAAATCCTGAATTAATAACTGATATTGATAATTTATTTGACTTCCAAAACCCTTCAACAGTAAAAATAAAAGGTGAAGTTGCTTCTTCCGAGTTAAAATTAATGATTGAGAAATCTCCTTCATTAGTAACTTTATTGGTTTTAAATGAAAATGCGAGCTTGCCATGGGATACATATGGTAGCAGTGTTTGGACAATTAATAGTTTTTATCAGTTTACTTACACTTCTTATGATAATGTAAATAATAGATTTAATTTTTCTGTTTTAGCTAATGTATCTACTAACAGTGGTACTCAAGAAGTTTTATTTGAAGGATATACGTATGCAAAAATAGGTGAATGTACTTTAAATGGAAATAATAATGGAATTGGAGATGATTTAGGTGATGGCTCAAATGCGCCTAGTGAAGTAAATAATTGTTCAAAGAAATCTAATTTTGAAAATGGATTATTGTTTTTAGTTAATTATTTAAATCAAAACAATTTAATTAATAATAGTAATATAAATCTTTTAAATTATCCAATATTTACAGATAACACTTTATTTGACTTTATATTAGCTGATATAGGAAATGTACCAATAGATGAAGCAACTTGGAATGTAACTAGTTCAGGATATGAAATTATTGTTAAAGGGGAAGACAATCTTGGTAATAGCATTACTGAAGCATATTTATTAGATATTTCATTGTTAAATTCTGGAGTTTTATTTGATGCTATTTCAATTACAACAAATACAAATTCTATAAATGATCATGCAATTTTATTCAGTTATTTAGATGATGACTTCATAAATCAAAATTTTTCTGGAACAGTTAGTAGTCTTAATCAAGAATTAAATTTTAGTTGTTGTAAAATTATCACACAAAATGTCAATAATCAGCCAGCTATTGAAAGTTTATTAGCCGATGTGTTGAATGAATTAATTGTTGAATGGCAAAATAGTCAGCCATCTTTTATTGGTTCATATTCAAACACATATATTGATCAATTGTATCAATATATTGATGGGTATAATCCAAGTATAACTATTACACCAAATATTTATTATGAGAATCCTAGTCATATAACCATTGAATATAAAAAACTAAAATGTTTTATAAAGTTTTTTTTAAATGAAAAGTTTGATGGAATAACATCTATTGACAATATTATAATATCTACATCAAATCCTAATTCATTTGAAATTTATTTTACAACTAATTATGGCCCAAGAATAGCAAAAGGAGAAACAGGGTGTAAGTTTTTACTTAATTCAGAAGTTAATCAGGAAGTGTGTGATTTTGGTTGTATACCTCAAGTTGTTATTCCAGTTTCTTGTACAGATAAATATGCATATTTTATAAATGCTTATACCTCAATATTCGGAGCAAATACTTTACCAGTGCATTTTACAGAGGAACATTTCTGCAATATGAAATATGCATATATAGCAGAGGGCTATATTCAATATTTACAGGTTTTAGGAATCACGAATTATGATAACCCATATTATTTAAGTATAGATGAGTTTGGAGCTACAGCACTTAACTATGGTTTTGATCTAAACGGTAATGGATACGATGAAGTAATAAATCAGTTTCAACAATTTATTGCAAATGGTGGTGAATTAGAAAAATGTGAATATATAAATTGGGGATGTTTTGTTAATAATGTCTTTTTACCTTCAAATCCTAATATTTGTCCACCGAAACCACTTCAGATTAGTATCAATGTAATTGTTGAAGATCCTAATTCAGATTGTGTTGAGTTACATGTTGGTATTTCTGAAGCTTATAATAATGAAGCTTATCAAAACTTTATTAATCTTAAAAAAGAAAAATTTAAAAAGGATTATATTGAAGCTGCTTTTGCAGAATTGGTTGAAAATTTAAATGTAACTTACTTCGACAAAGAATATCAATACACGCTTTATTATTATGATCAAGCGGGTAATTTAACACAAACTGTTGCTCCTGAAGGAGTAAAACGACTTTCTACAACAGAATTAACAAATAAAAATGACTTAATTAATAATTATAGAAATGATAATGGTCCTTTGACAAATCCTGCTGATGATTTAACATTACAACCTGAACATTCATTTAAAACAGAATATAAGTATAATTCGTTAAACCAATTGGTTTGGCAATATACACCAGATGGTGGCGAAACGCGTTTTGCATATGATAAGTTGGGCAGAATAATAGCTTCACAAAATGCTAAACAAGTAGCACCAAGAGCTTATGATGGTCCTGTTGCAATGAGTTATACAGTTTATGATGAACTAGGCAGAATAACAGAAGCAGGTGAAATAGGAGGAATACCTTCAAGTCCAAGTGCTGCATCAAGTTATTATATTTCAGATCTTGGCACATTGATTCATGTTGAAAATAGTGGCGGTAGAGGAGGAATTATTACTGAAAATCAAGTAGATGGTTTCCCAACTGGTTTAATTAAAACAGAAGTTACACGAACTGTTTATGATACCAACCCTGAAGTTGAGTCGAATAAATTCTCTACAGATTATTTTATAACGTTAGCAGGTGTTAATAATGATGAGCGAGATTTTAACAATAGAAATAGAGTTACAGGTATATTTTATTATGATACTTATAATGAATTGCAACCATTAGAATTTGACAATGGAATCTTTTATAATTATGATGTACATGGAAATGTAAAAGAGCAAGTTAGCTATTATAAGCCGCTTCGTGATTATGGTTGTAGACAAATTCCAGGACAATTGAATGATTGTGAAGCACATCTTAAACGTGTAATTTATGATTATGACTTAATTAGCGGGAATGTAAATAGGGTAACGTTTCAGCCTAATTGGAAAGGAGAACCAAATAAAACAGACTTATTCATACATAAATATGAATATGATGCAGATAATAGAATTGTAAATGTACAAACTTCTGCAGATGGTATTATTTGGGAGAAAGATGCACAATATGAATATTTTGCACATGGCCCACTTTCTAGAGTTGAAATAGGAAATAAAAACGTGCAAGGTATAGATTATGCTTATACCTTACAAGGATGGTTAAAGGCGGTTAATGGTGAAAATTTAGCATCTCCTCAAAATGATATGGGATTAGATGGTACACCAGCTAATGTTTTAAAAGCTAAAGATGCATTTGGTTATAGTTTAAATTATTTTGGTGGTGATTATAAAGCAATTGACGCTTCAGACGATGGTACTTCAGCTTTTAATCCTTTAATGATTAGTAGAAATGCAACTGGTTCATCTAATAGAAATTTATATAACGGGAATATTAAACAAATGGTTACCGCTGTTAGACAGGTAAGAGAAAACCTAAAACCTATTCAGAAAAACAATTATACATATGATCAACTGAATCGTATAACTGGGATGACATCCAATGCATTTAAAGAGAATAATGCAGGAGTGTTAAACTCTAACCCTAGTTATCAATCTTCTTATAGTTATGATAGAAACGGAAATTTAGTAACATTAAATAGGACAGCACCAACAGAAAACAACTTCAATTCACCATTTGTCCAAATGGATAACTTCACTTATAAGTATAATACAGATGTAGGAAACAATCAACTTACAAAAGTATTTGATGCTGCCGATGATTTATTTGGTGATGGAGTAGATATTAAGAAAAACATTGCAGAGTTAGCTACATATAATGAAAACGATGCAAATTCACACAATTATATTTATGATGAAATAGGGCAATTAGTCCAAGATAAATCAGAAGATATTACAATTAGCTGGAGAGTTGATGGTAAAGTAAAAACGGTATATAAAGATGCTGGACGTTTAGTTTTAGATTTTATTTATGATGGACTAGGAAATCGTATTGCTAAAAAAGAAAGTAAAATTGGTAAAAGAGGAAATGATAAAATTACAACTACTTTTTATTCTCGTGATGCTCAAGGAAATGTTTTAGGAGTATATACTATAGATGAGAAAAATTTAGGACGAGGAGGAAGAAAGAAAGAATTAACTCTTAACGAACACCTTATTTATGGAAGCAGTAGGCTAGGTTTAGAAGATAAAGAGCTTTTAGTATATCAATCGCAACCTTGTTTACATTGTAAAAATGGAGAAGAACCACAAGCTCCAGTAATTAATGCAATTGCTCCTAATATTATTGTTGGAAACTCATTAAACTTAGATAGAAAATATGAATGGCCTTCACATACTGTTGAATATGAAGCTTTAGTAAGAGGGAATAATAATAATAATAATGGACCTTTTGGACAAATTCAGAGTGAAATAATTAATAATAAATATATTAACGTATTAACAATTAATACAAAAACACTTTTATCAATACCAACTCCAACTATAGGAGAATCTGCTCCTGTAGAATTGTCTAACATTAATGAATTAAGAACTATTAATTTAAAAATGAAGACTAATTCTCATCCAGGTCCTCAAATTATTGGTAAGGTCTTAAATATTAGTCAGTTTAAATTAGAAGCAATCAAAGATAGTAACGAAAACTATGCACTACAGCTTACGGTTTTTGACGATTTGGCTTATGAACCTGATCAGCTTAATGGTGTAGATTATAGTGCTTTACCGCAACAAATTCAAGTTCAAATACCTAATGGCGGTAGAGTAATTGAAAAAGTTTTTAAAACCGATTTTATTTATCCTGCAACTTCATTAGCTGAAAATCCAGAAAAAGGCTTAGATATTGCTATTGTTTATAATAACACACAACCTATGATTTCTGTAGCTGAATATGACGCTAATGGAGATGGTGTATTTGGAGAAGAAATATTATTTCCGTTAATAGCTACAAATACTGCACTAGCTTCTACTGGCTATTTAACTGTACCAAACTCAGTAGGTAGTAATTCAAATTCAAATGCATCTTTATGTAATTTTAATTATACAATTAGTGACGCGGTATCTTCAAATGTAGATATAACAGGTTCATTCACATTTAACGGCTTTAATTCTAGTAATAATATACCAGGTACTTTTACAAATTCTAATATAAACAATGCTAGATTTGGTACTGTAATATTAAACGGAAGTCCTGTTTCAGTTTCAACAGTGCCAGTAGAAATGAGTTATAATACCGCATTACCAGAAAGCCCATTTACAATAGGCGCTTGTTTGTATGATACTGATGGTGATGGTTTATATGATTTATATGAAGTTCAAGCTAATACAAGTACTTCAACTGGAGCTATAACCTACACTTCAATTGACACAGATAATGACGGAACACCTAATCATTTAGATATTGATGACGATGGGGATGGTATAGAAAGTAAATATGAAAATAACCATACGGGTAACCATAATCCTGTAACCGCTTTAGATACAGATGGCGATGGAATTAAGAACTACCTAGATGTTGATGACGACAATGATGGTTATGCCACTTGGGAAACCCTTGAGGGCGGCCCAGACTTTATTAACCCTACTATACAAGGAGATGTTTATAATACAACAGGTATGTATGATGTAACGGGTCTTGCATATACTTTAGATACAGATTTGGATACTATACCAAACTATTTAGACAATACAAATGGAAATTTTCAAGTAACAGGGCCTATTAGTATTTCAAATTTTGTATCTTTGATAGGAGACAAACGATATGAGTTGTCTAATCATTTAGGAAATGTACTAGTGGTTATTAACGATAAAAAACTCCCAGAGTTTAATATTGAAGATACACCAAGTAGTGGATTAATGGCTTTTAATGCAGACGTTCTTAGTTATAACGATTATTATCCTTTTGGAATGCTCGTACCAAACCGCACTAGCTCTAGCACTGCTTACCGTTACGGCTTCAACGGAATGGAAAAAGATGATGAGTTGAAGGGTATTGGGAATAGTTATGATTTTGGAGCTAGGATGTATGATTCAAGGATTGGAAGATGGTTTGCTCCTGACAAAAAGGAAGCAAAATATTCAAATATTTCAACCTATGTGCCTTTTTCTGATAATCCAATTTTTTATATTGACTCTGACGGTAATGAATTTATTAATGCTTATAAAGACAGGTATAACAAATCTAAAATTGATATTGAAACTGCTCGAAATAAATATCTTGAGATTGTTAATGAAATAACAGACAGAAAACTTTTAAAAGCTGCTGAAAAGGAACTAAAGAAAATGGAAAAGGATTTTTCAAATTTAGAAAGTAAATATTTGAAAGTAGAAAGATTATTATATACTTTAAAAACAATTAATCCTGATGAATATAATTATTTTGAAACATTAACTGACTCAGAAGGTGAGAATGTGAAAATAAATATTGATTTCGATAAGAGCAATGACCCTTCCAAGGAAAGTGATGGAGTTAGTGCGTCAGCTTCTACTAGAATAGCTGGGGACTTTAAAATGGTAAAAACCCCAAATGGAGGTAGAGATTATATTGTTGTAGGGGTGCTTGATAATGAAATAGATATTTCACTATATTCACAATCATTGGAATGGTTTGGAAATGAATTAGGTGATATTAAATATTTTTTCACCTATGTTAAAACTAAGAAAGATTTTGATTATTTTGTTAAGACAGGTGATGGAATTAATAATGATTTTGATGCATATCAGACTGAAAAAGGTGGTGCTGGAAAATATTCATTTGATTTTCAAAAAATTATTAAAGGTAATTTTGATAAGTATGTAAAAGATAAAAAATTGGAAAAAGATAAACATTATAATAAAAACGAACAAACTCTAAACTTACCTGAAGATGAAAATTAGATTGAAATACTTTTTATTAATAATTATCACTCCTTTAAATTTATTTTGTCAAAACAACAATGATATAAAGGAATTAATTTGGAATGATTTTTTAATTGTTAACTCAGCTTATTTATTAAAGTCAAATGTTCAAGGGTTAGACTTTAATAAGTACTATGAGGAGAGTCTTAATATTAAGTCAATAGACACAGTTACAATAGAAAAATTTATTTTTTTAAAAGTTAAGATTGACCTACAGGACAGTTTTAATCATCGACTTGATATGAAAGATTTTGATTTTTATATTGTCAAAAACACAATAAACAATGAAATATTTAGATTTAATGGATTCTTAATATCTGATTTTTTAATTTGGGAGAGAAAGTTGCCAGGTTATTTTTATGATGAGAGTGATTTTTTTAACTTTTTACTTTCTACTAAGTTTTGGAGTGAAAAAGAATGCAAAATGTATTCAACATACTTTAAAAAACCTAAAAAATGTAAAAATAAAGTTGTGTTTTATTCAAATTTTTTGAAAGAAATTTTTGAAAACAATCATGAAATTTACGAATCAATCATGTTGTTTCCATATTAGCCTAGCACTCTCTACTTTAAACCACCACAAAAGGGCACCAACCCTTCGTCAAGCTCAGGACAGGTTTTGGTTTTTGCTTTTAAACAGTGGCTATTAACCTAAAATAATAAAGTTTTACTAAAGGCTTTTAAATATAAAAACAGAATATCAAATATAAATGGTGTTCTGTTTTTTATTAAAATTCATATATTTACACCACGTTCTTATACACTTATTTTGTAGCTAATGACTATCCTTCTTTTGGAATGCTCGTACCAAACCGCCACGGCTCAAGTGACGCCTACCGTTACGGCTTCCAAGGACAAGAGAAAGACGACGAACTAAAAGGCGAAGGAAACTCTTTAAACTACACTTATCGTATGCACGATCCAAGGGTGGGTAGGTTTTTTGCTATTGACCCGCTTGAGAAAGACTATCCTTGGTATACACCATACCAATTTAGTGGAAATAAAGTAATTCAGTATGTTGAATTAGAAGGACTTGAAGAGTCTGAGTCAGGCTCGAATTCTAGTTCAGGTGCTAGTGACTATGCTCAGACTACTGACTCTAATGGAACACCAACAGGGAATATTTTAGAAGTTTCATTGAGGCCTATCGAAGTAGTAGGGCAAATAAAACCAAAAACATATGGAGGAACTCCAGAAGTAACTAATCAATATTACCCATCTTATTCTAAAGATGAATATATTGATAAGTTTGGAGCTGAAAAATATTACAATTATACTAGTGAAGATGCGGTAGCTTTCCACAAATGGACATTAGACAAAACAAAAGAAAGTAATGATGCCGAATTATTGTTTAAATTAGGCTTTTTTATTCAGGGATATACCACCCTTGGAGATGTAGTTAATCCGTTTCAAGGTTTTAATGTAGCTAGGACAATCCTATCAAGTTCAAGTGTTAGTAAATTCAATTATAAGATAAGATTTACAAATAGTAATCCTTATTCTAAATTTGGATTCAAAAAAATTAGTAGTATTGATGATTTAAAAGAAGCTAAAGGGCTTTATATTTTTGATGATGCTGTTGAAAATTTACCTTATGTAGGCAAGTCTAATAACAGTGTTTTATCAAGAATAAATAATCATATAAAAAATAAAAAATATTTTAAAGGAGGAGAAATATATTTTAAACCATTAATTGGTAAAGCAACAGATTTTGAAGTACAAGAGACTATAATTATCAATGAATTAGGAGGCCTTAGAGGAACTGCTAACAAAAGATTACCTGTTAGTACTCAAAGAAATGAAGCTTTACAGCTTGGAATTAATAATTATGGAAAATATCAAAATTAATTTAAATGAACTTAGAAGACAGATTCCCAGTTAACTATAAAGGATTTGTGTATAGAAAATCAAATAAAGCTTTTATTCTAAATTCTAGCAACTTCTCTCAAGCAAAAAGGATTATGCTTGAAGATAATTTATTCCATTTAGAAATAAATCCAAATTATTTCAATAGTGATGACCTTTCTTTTTTAAAGGAATTTGATTTTATAACAGAGTTATCTATATTAAGTAAAAATATAACTGACATTGGACAGATTGAATGTTTGAAAAACATTAAGACACTTTATATTGAAAATATCGTAAAGGGAAAAATAGATTTTAACAAATTTAAAAGTTTAAGACAATGTATATTTACTTGGGGTATTAAAGGAGGAGAAAGTATATTTAACCAAGTAAACTTAGAGAAGTTGTCGATTTATAAATACAATGGATTTGATTTATTGAAATTTATAAGTTTAATAAACTTAAATGAATTAGAACTAATAAATTCTAAAATTGAATCATTATTAGGTATTGAATATCTTTCTTCTCTTAAAGAAATAGATTTCACTGGAGCAACTAAATTAATTAGTTTAAAAGGAATAGACTCATTAGATAATCTAGAAATTTTAAAAATTAACAGATGTAAACTAGTAAATGATTTGTCTATTTTAGAAAGTTTAAATAATTTAAAAAAATTACATGCAAATGATGGTTTGTTGATAAATGATTTGAGTTTTGTTGAAAAACTGATTAATTTAGAAGAAATATTCTTCATTGGGAGCACTAAAATCATAAATGGTAATTTATCTCCCTTAGAGAAAGTAATTAAAAAAAATAAATTGAAGTGGGCTGTTTTTGTTGATAGAAAAAATTATAGTCATATTAATGAACAATTAGGATATCAGGATTGGGTTAATAGTAAATTGGATAAAAGTTAATAATATTTCAGAGCCTAGCACTCACTACTTTAAACCACCACAAAAGGGCACCAACCCATCGTCAGGCTCAGGGCAGGTTTTGGTTTTTGCTTTTAAACAGTGGTATTAACCTAAATAATAAAAAAGTTTACTAAAGGCTTTTAAATAACAAAACAGAACATCAAAGTAAAATGGTGTTCTGTTTTTTTATTAAAATTCATATATTTACACCACGTTCTTATACACCTATTTTGTAGCTAATGACTACCCTACTTTTGGAATGCTCGTACCAGGACGCACTTTCTCTAGCCCAGCATACCGTTACGGCTTCCAAGGACAAGAAAAAGATGACGAATTAAAAGGGGAAGGAAATTCTTTAAACTATACCTTTAGAATGCATGACCCACGGGTTGGAAGGTTTTTTGCTGTTGACCCGTTGGAATTTAAATATCCATATTTAACTCCTTATCAGTTTAGTTCTAATACACCTATTATGGATGTAGAATTGGAAGGCTTAGAGTCAAAAGCAAAACCAAATAGAAACGAATTAACAAATGGGGAGAAATTTTTATTAAACTCATTAGAATTTTTTGAAAACTTATCAGTATTTACAAGTAATAACAAATATAAGAAAGATGGTAATATTGAGCATACTGCAATAAATGCTCTAGAAGGGGTTAAGAGTTTATACGATATTACTTTTGAGGTAATTGGAGTTATGGAAGTTGCTAAATACGGTATTGGTGATTTAGATGATGGAATTAGTTTTGGTAAATCAAAATCAATTTTTAATTTATATAAAGCCGAATCAAGTTTTATAAAAACCACTTTGACTGTTACGAACGAGATGAATTTATTTCAAAAAATTCAAACAAGGAAGAATTTCGTTTTACTTAAATTTGCCTCAGCTATCGATAAGTATGGAATTGACCATATTAATTGGGCAAAAAAAGTTTTTTCTCAAAAAATAAAAGGAAATAACTTAAATGGGAATAGAATTGTTCAATGGAGAAATCCATCAAATCCAAACCCTAGTCCTTTCTTTACATTAGAGAATCAAAATCCGAATAAATTAGGTATTCCAAAAACGCATACAAAAAAATATTATGTTGAACTTGATGAAGAATATGATTTTCTAACATCAACTGCTAATAGAGTAAAAGCTTTTTCAGACTTAGACCCAGGAGTAGATGGTTTTTATGATGGGGGTGGTACACAGTTATATTCTCCTGATGCTGCTAAAAATGCTAGATTCATACCTGCTAATGATTAAAAACTTAAATAATGATTGAAATTATTGATTTAAAAATAAAAAAACTTATCCAATTAAGAGATGATGATGCTGTAATTAGTAACCCTGATGTCAGAGCAAATATTTGTGGTGTTATTGAGAAAGCCTTTTTATTAGAAAAACTAATTTTATCTAATAAAAAATTAAAAGAAAATAATGATAATCAATTTTTTACTGCAAATTCAGCAGTAAACAGATATTTTAGAGAATGGAACCTTGATGAAGTAGCTGATATATATAATGAGTTAAGTGATTTAGCTAAAGAATACATCATTTAACCGAGCTCTGAGCACTCGCTACTTTAAACCACCACAAAAGGGCACCAACCCTTCGTCAAGCTCAGGACAGGTTTTGGTTTTTGCTTTTAAACAGTGGCTATTAACCTAAAATAATAAAGTTTTACTAAAGGCTTTTAAATATAAAAACAGAATATCAAATATAAATGGTGTTCTGTTTTTTATTAAAATTCATATATTTACACCACGTTCTTATACACTTATTTTGTAGCTAATGACTATCCTTCTTTTGGTATGCTCGTACCAAACCGCCACGGCTCAAGCGCTGCCTACCGTTACGGCTTCCAAGGACAAGAGAAAGACGACGAACTAAAAGGCGAAGGAAACTCGTTAAATTATACTTTTAGAATGCACGACCCAAGAGTGGGAAGATTTTTTGCGGTTGACCCGTTGACAAAAGAATACCCTTGGTATACTCCTTATAGTTTTAGTGGGAACAAAGTAATCCATGCAGTAGAACTTGAGGGACTTGAAGAACATGGTGCAAATTATGATAGGCAAACCGAGCATATGTTGGCTACGAGAGATATTAAATATCAAAAAGGAGATTTGAGAAAAGGTGGTAAAATTATGGCTGTAGGTTCAGCAATAACTTTATTATTGGTAGCAGACTATACATTTACTGGCGGTCAAGTAACTAGTACAACTTTAAGGGTAATAGGGTTTTCTTCTGCCGCATATGCAATGGGAGATTTATCTTCAGCTATGAATAAATCTGAAAAAGCTCGTGAAGCTAGAGCTGAAGGGGATATTAAGCTTGCTGAACAATACGAAAAAGAAGTTCAAGAATTATCGAAAGGTGCAATTATTGAAGTGGTTGGAGGACAAGCTGCAAGAGGTGTTGGTAACATAATAACTGTTGCGGCAAAATTTAATAAAAGTGGGTCAAAACTTATTTCTTCTAAAATGCTTGAAAAATATCCAAACTCAACTACATTTGGAAATCCAGCTGAGACGTTTATTGCTCCAGCTAAAGAAATTGATGAACTTTTATCAAAAGGGTTGTCCAGAAAAGAGATTGCAAAAAAACTTGGAATAAATGACCCAGATTTTTTAAAAGGTGATTTAATTAGGATAGATATTAATGATGATTTAGCAAAACAATTAAATGTAAGAAAACCATCTGGAAAAGAAGTTGGCGCAAATGAAAATTTTGTACCTGGAGGTAAAACTTCAGGAGGAGTTTCTGAAAGTGTTGTTGATGGAATTCCAAAAAACAGTAGTGGTGTAAAAATAACAAAAATTGATGAATAATTATGAGTAGTTTAGGAACACAATTCTTATTTCAGTGTAAATCAAATTATTTTGAAAACATAAGACCTTCAAATGTAAATTCTAATAATATGGAAGGATATAAAACTTTGATTGAAATTGCATCAAATTTTTTTAAAGAAAAAAAAGATGATGAATTTATTCTTTTTTTTCAAGAATATCAATATAATGTAAACTTGTGGGCAGCACATTTTGTTATTTCATACGGATGTCCTAATAACCAAGTAAAAAATGAAGCAATTGAAATTATAGAAAGATATTCAAATACTCCAATGGATGAAGAATTAGCAAATGAAGAAAAAGAGTGGTTAAAAAAATATTATGAAAGAATTTAATTAAAATGGAACTCCAAACTCCCCGCTACCGCTCGAATCTTTCCCAAGCACTCTCTACTTTAAACCACCACAAAAGGGCACCAACCCTTCGTCAAGCTCAGGGCAGGTTTTGGTTTTTGCTTTTAAACAGTGGCATTAACCTAAATAATAAAAGTTTTACTAAAGGCTTTTACATATAAAAAACAGAACATCAAAGTAAAATGGTGTTCTGTTTTTTATTAAAATTCATATATTTACACCACGTTCTTATACACTTATTTTGTAGCTAATGACTACCCTTCTTTTGGAATGCTCGTACCGAACCGCCACGGTAGTAGTGACGCTTACAGATACGGCTTCCAAGGACAAGAGAAAGATGATGAGATAAAAGGCGAAGGAAACTCTTTAAACTACACCTTTAGAATGCATGACCCTAGAGTAGGTAGGTTTTTTGCGGTTGACCCGTTGACATCAAAATATCCATATATGACTCCTTTCCAATTTAGTAGTAATTCACCCATTGCTTCAAGAGAATTAGAGGGGCTAGAAGGAGAAGATTACAGATTCAATATGTGGATGACTTCCCAAGGTGGTGTACAAGCACAAGCAGTTCAAGCTGAGAAAGATATAAAAATGAAAATAACTAATGGTGTTTTTGTAGAAATGCCTGAAGCTTCAATTGATGGTTTAACCTTTTTATTTACTTCACTTTTTCAATCAATAATAGGAGGTTCTTCTTTTGGCTATGGAGATATGCTATACGACGATGGATATAAAACTAGAGTTGATATACCTAATTATGGTTTTTCATGGTCGAAAGGATTTACTATGGAGTCTACACATAGTAGTACTGGAAACGTAAGTTTTGAGGATGGCATGAGGCTTATAGATGGAGTAGGGACATTATTTGGTATTGGAGAGCTTAGTACTTTGAAACTTAAAAATGTTATAAAAGTTGATTTAATGGGAGGGCGTTTTGGTACAAAAGGTTATATAAATTTTGATATTCAGTCGTTGGATGGTATTGCTGATGATGTTGCTAATTTCGGAATGCATTTCGAACGAAATTCTGTTGATGAAATGTTAGTTGAGAACCCGATGGCTCCATTTATGAAAGAGGTTGAAAATAGTATTAAGCCTGGAGGTAAAATGACAATTAAAGGGCAATTTAAAAACCAAAATTTTAGCGAAATATGGGATGGAGCAACTCCAGAGGGTTTTAGAGAAATATCAAGAACGAGAGGGTTAAGTAGTGAAGGAATGGTTAAAAATGATGGTTCTCCTCTTACTGGTAATGTAAATGAAATTGTATTAGAAAAAATTGATAAATAATGTATAAAATTTTAGAAGAAGTATATAGAATAAATTGTGCAGAAGCTTTTATAGGTGAGATTAAGCTTATTGATAGAACACTAATAATATCATTTTCAAACATTAACATTTTTGGTTCTGGTAATGAAGCAATTTTAAATGATAATAAAGGTAATTTTTTAGATTTTTGTTTTGCTGTATTTTATGATGTTGATACAATTACTTATGATTACGAAATAAGTAGACTTTTATTAAAAAATAGAAAAACTTTAGGAGGAATAAATATTTTAACAAATAAATCAGAAGAATTTTGGATATGTTATAATGAAGGTTTTGTTTTTTTAAAAGAGGATTGTATTTTTAAAAATAATCCTAACACTTTTTCTTCAAAAGAATCTGTACAAATTTTAAAAGAAAATAAGATTAGTTCAGAAATAATCAATTTAATATTAAATAATCGAAACAACAGATAATATTAACCCGATGGCTCGGATTTATCACCGCAACGATAGCGCGGAAATGTTTTCCGTGCCCACAAAGTAAATAAAGCAAAAGCACATTTAAATATAAAAACAGAACGCCATTTTGGTGTTCTGTTTTTTATTAAAATTCATATATTTACACCACGTTCTTATACACTTATTTTGTAGCTAATGACTACCCTTCTTTTGGTATGCTCGTACCAAATAGGCACGGCTCAAGCTCTGCCTACCGTTATGGCTTCCAAGGACAAGAAAAAGATGACGAACTAAAAGGAGAAGGAAATTCTCTAAATTATACCTTTAGAATGCACGACCCACGAGTGGGGAGGTTTTTGAGTGTTGACCCGTTGACAAAACAGTACCCACACAATAGCCCATATTCATTTAGTGAAAATAGAGTTATTGATGGTATGGAATTAGAGGGACTAGAATATTTAAGTTTTCATGAAGCGAGAATTGAATTTCAATCAGGGAGATTGTATTTTAAATTAGAAAATTATAATGATAATTTTCAAAAAGTATTTAAACAAAATAACCCTATTTTTGGATTAGGAGCTAATGGAGCATTGTCTGAAAGTGTTTTTTATACAAAACAATATAATAATGCAGATAACTTTACCGCTAACAGTGACGATGCGTTGAGAGATAATAGCTATGAAAAATTAAAAGAAGTAAAACGCACTAGAAGTGGAGAAATAGATAGAAGAAGCAAATATAAAGGAGGTGATTTTAAATCAAACGGCTCTTATGGAAAAACTTATCAATCAACCCCTTTACCTGCTAAAGGGATGGGGTTAGCAGTTTTAATTGTATTTGACATATATAAAGGAGTTAAAGATTTCCTTGATACCAAAGCAATGTTTGACGATAAACAGGCATTTGATAAACAAACAAGGTCTTGGGAAATGAAAGATGGCTTCACTGGAGAGGTTTTAAATTCAAATACATCAATTGTATCACAAGTTTTAAATGATATTGACAAAGCTATAAGCCAAGGAATTATCAAAAAAGAGAATCAAAATTTGAATGATTTAACAGATATTGCAAATATTGTTATGTTTGGAGGAAATGGTAATGAGGGAATTGAGATAAGAAAAACAGCTGAAAGAATAATAAATGAAGTTTCTTCACCTGTAGCAACTTTAAGACTTGCAAACACAAAATTACTGCTTAAGAAAATCGAAGAAAACAAACAAGGTAATGAAAGTGGAGAGAATCAATGCATTCCATGTAATACCGATAAAAAATAGATTATGAAAACAAAATATTTATATATTTTTTCTATATTTTTTCTTACATCTTGTTCCGTTAAAAATAAAAAGCATTTTGAATATTTAAAAGGAGAATGGCAAGTTATAGAGTTTTACCATAAGAAAGAAAATATAGGTGACGATGGTCAATACTTAATTGGTTTTGAAAAGGACGACCATTTATGGCTAACAAAATTAGAAGACGCTAATAATAATTTTATATCCAGTGATTATGAAATAGTAAGAAAAAGAGATAGTTTAATGATTGAAATAAGAAATTGTGAAGACGCAAGGTTTGATGGATATTATGATTTTTATATTGATACTATTCAAGAATTTAAAACACAACATATAATTCAGTTAACTTTTGATAGTGAGAATACTTATATAAAAGCTCAAAGATTAAAAAACAAATAAAATAACCCGATGGCTCGGATTTATCAACGCAACGATAACCCCAACCGCGCGAATCCTTTTGCGTGGTAAAGAGTAATAATAAAAGTTTTACTAAAGGCTTTTAAATATAAAAACAGAACATCTATGTAAAATGGTGTTCTGTTTTTTATTAAAATTCATATATTTACACCACGTTCTTATAACCTATTTTGCAACTAATGACTACCCTACTTTTGGTATGCTCGTACCAAACCGCCACGGCTCAAGCACAGCCTACCGTTACGGTTTCCAAGGGCAAGAGAAAGACGACGAACTAAAAGGAGAAGGAAATTCTTTAAATTATACTTTTAGAATGCACGACCCGAGAGTGGGAAGGTTTTTTACGGTTGACCCTCTTGAAAAAGATTATCCTTGGTATACCCCATATCAATTTAGTGGGAATAAGGTTATTGCATTTGTTGAACTTGAAGGTCTTGAAGAAAATGAAGCAACATATAACAGGCAAACTGAACATATGTTGAAAACCCGTAATATAAAATATCGTGCAGGTGATTTAAAAAAAGCTGGGAAATTGATGGTTCTAACTGAAGCAGCAATATTAGATGCAGTTTTTTTAAGAGGTTTTGGATTTAAGCTTATCATGGGAGGTTCTCTTTTAGAAGCACTTAATGAAGGCGATAGAGCGAATGAGGCGATGTCAAAAGGAGATCTTGAAGAGGCTCAACGAAGATATAATAATACTGCTGAAAAAACCAAAATTGTTATTTTAGGAATTCTTGCAGAGGGTGCAGGTTATGCTGTTGGAAAAATAATTCCACAAAAAAATTGGACAGGTAAATTTGAGGATTCAAACGTAGTAAATGAATCGTTTGTTGAAGCAGGATATTTCCCACCCTATAAGGCAAATGTAACTTTAGGTCTAATAAAAGCTCCTAAAGAAATTAAAAATCTTGTAAGGTTGTCAGGACCAAACAATGTTGAAGGTGCATGGGTAACAACAGCTAAAGAAATTGAAGGGCTAACTGCTGTTCAATTAAAGGATAAGTTTTCACTAAAGCATTTACCAACTCAAGTAACACCTGTTACAATTGGTGCTAATTCAACCATAAGAGTTGGAGAAGCATCTGCAGTAAAGCAATTTAAAACTAATGGAGGTGGCTATCAAATAGAAGTATTAGAAGGTAAAATAAATTATGGGAAATCAGTGCCAATAGAATAAATGGATAAGGAAATGATAAATATAAAAGGAAATAAATTATTTCATAATAATGAGTTATTAATAACTGTTCAGTCATCAATTAAAGATTTTTTAATACTTAATAATGTTATAGTTCTTATTCTTAATTATGATGACTTTGATTCTGACCGAAATATTTTTGGATATAATCTAAATGGTGAATTTAAATGGCAAATAAGTGAAATAAGTAAATTGCATAAAAGAAATTATTATACTTCAATTTACTTGAGTGAAAAACAAGATTTATTGGCATATAATAAAAACGGTGTTGAAATAACAATTAATGAGAAAAATGGATGTATTATTATGAGTGAACTGATTAGATAAAAAGCTGAGCACACGCCGAGCACTCACTACATTAAACCACCACAAAAGGGCACCAACCCTTCATCAAGCTCAGGGCAGGTTTTGGTTTTTGCTTGTAAACAGTGGTTATAACCTAAATAATAAAGTTTTACTAAAGGCTTTTAAATATAAAAACAGAACATCAAAGTAAAATGGTGTTCTGTTTTTTATTAAAATTCATATATTTACACCACGTTCTTATACACCTATTTTGTAGCTAATGACTACCCTACTTTTGGTATGCTCGTACCAAACCGCCACGTCTCAAGCTCTGCCTACCGTTACGGCTTCCAAGGACAGGAAATGGACAATGAAATTAAAGGCGAAGGAAATTCTTTGAATTATACCTTTAGGATGCACGACCCACGAGTGGGTAGGTTTTTTGCGGTTGACCCGTTGACAGGTAAATATCCTTATTATAGCCCATATTCTTTTTCGGGTAACAAAGTAATTCAATTTGGAGAATTAGAAGGGCAGGAAGAGAAAATTGTAACCCTTTCGATTACTACTGGAGGTGATGGTGAGAGATTTGTGACTCATACAAGTGTCAAAATCAATCAAGATGTTAACTTCGAAATAGCAGGTAAGCATTATGCAAGGACATTAGTAGGTTATGTCCTTGACGGCAAGGTTTCTAGTCAGGTAATCCCTTTTTATGAAGAAATAGGGAATGGGGCATTAGTACCTTCTGCCGCATATGATTATACTAAGAGTACTATTGATGGGAAATTTACAGATGATTGGAGTTATATTCTGAAAGGAGACCCTGTTAATACAACTAAATTTGGACATAATGCTGTAACTAGAGCTTTTGCACTTTCAATGAGAGATGACATGGCTCCTGATAATATTGAAAACCTTCAAGATTTAGAAGAATTTGGAATAACCATAGCTGTTTTAGCTATTCCTCTTCAAGGTAGTGCAACAAAAGTAGCCAACGTAAAAAGCACTAAGCCACCGAGAATAACTACAAATGACTTAGTAAAAAGTTCAAAATTAGTTTCTCCAAAAACAACAGGGCCAGAAGTAACTTATAGCAGGACAGGTAATTATAACAAAGCTGTTGAGGAATTCAATTCTTTAGAAGGCATTTCAAATATAAAATCAATTACAGGTAGTAAATTTAAAGGTTACACAGGAACATTACCTAATGGTAATTCTGTAACAGTTAGAAGCGGTAGTAGTGGTAATGCTCCTGGAACAAGTTCAAGTCCCACAATTCAAATTAACCCTGCTAGAGGCAATAGTGGACAAAAACAAAAAATTAGATATGATAGTGAATAATATTAAAATATGGAAAATTGAAAGTTTAGATGTTTTGCAATTAAAAGATATATTCGTTGAGAGTATTGTTTATGATTCAGAACTTACAATTACTTTAAAATCAAATAACATTAAAATTTTATTAAAATTTGAAAGATTTGAATCATATAGAGTAAATGATGAGTCTAATTTACTTGAGTATTGGGAAGAACTTGATGCTAAAAATGAAAATGGGTATGTTTTTTATGAAATATTTAATTCATCTTATTATTCTGAAATAAAAAAATTATCAAAAGATTTTTTTAGCGGTGGGGGAGATAGTGACTCTATTAAACATTACGGGATTTTCTCTATTAATGAATGTGTTGAAGTTTTAAGCGATTTACCTCCAATCGTAGTTTACTCCGAGTACTAGCAGAGTACTCGCTACTTTAAACCACCACAAAAGGGCACCAACCCTTCATCAAGCTCAGGGCAGGTTTTGGTTTTTGCTTGTAAACAGTGGTTATAACCTAAATAATAAAGTTTTACTAAAGGCTTTTAAATATAAAAACAGAACATCAAAGTAAAATGGTGTTCTGTTTTTTATTAAAATTCATATATTTACACCACGTTCTTATAACCTATTTTGCAACTAATGACTACCCTACTTTTGGAATGCTCGTGCCAAACCGACACGGCTCAAGCAGTGCCTACCGTTATGGCTTCCAAGGACAGGAGAAAGACGACGAACTAAAAGGAGAAGGAAACTCTTTAAATTATACTTTTAGAATGCACGACCCACGAGTGGGTAGGTTTTTTGCAGTTGACCCGTTGACACATAAATACCCTCACTATACTCCATATAGTTTTAGTGGTAATAAAGTGATTCACGCAATTGAACTTGAAGGACTTGAAGAGATTGAATTAATAAATGCAAAAGATTTTAGAGCTAAAATTTTTATCGTTCAGCCTGGAGATAATTTGTCGATAATTTCTAAATCAACTGGTGTTGCATTAAATGATATTATTAAATACAACTCTTTTATTGAAGACCCTAACAAAATTTACCCTGGTCAAATTTTGCATTTACAAGGAAATTTACAAGGAATTAAGTTAAATGAATTCAAAGTTAATAAAGGACTCGAACCAGAAGGTCAAGGCTGGTGGGAACAATTCTTTGTAGAGTTAGTTAGTGGAGATAAAGCGGTTCAGAGACAATTAGAAATAGTTATGTTAGTTGAAGGTGGAGCTGCACTTACTAGTTTACCAAGATTATTAAAATCAGGTTATAAAGGAGCTAAAAAACTTTTAAGCCCCAAAACAGCTACTCCTAAAGCACCACTTTCAGGGTCAGGTCCTACAGCAGGGGTACTTGAGGTTAGTAAAAATGTTAAATCTGTTGCTCAATTTAAAAATTATAATCCAAAAAATGCAATTGAATTTGTTTTTGACCCATCAACAGAGAGATTTGTCGTAGGTAGTGTTAAAAGCCCGACTTCAGGACTTTCACCTCATCAAAATTTAGCGAAATTAATTAATGGAGATAAAGGTGTTGTTGGAGGAATGTTTAAGCGTGGTTCTAATGGAGAAATAATCACTAATGAGATGTCAGGACACTATCATCAAAACTGGACGCCTGAAATTAGAACTAAGTTTAAATCATTTTTAGAATCTAATACTGGTCAAACTATCAACCATATAGAGGGACCAACATTTTAATATTAATTTTATGAAAAAAGCATTCAATAATTTCGAAAAAAGAGATTTTATAACCATAGATAACAATACAATTGAATATGTCGAAATAGCAAATTTTGATAGAATAAATATTATCTTAGGTATCACCAAAGATTACTTTTTAATTTTAAGTAAAAAACATGATGTAACTCTTATTGAAAAAAAAACAAAAAATTTTTTGCCATTACTTAAGGTTTTAGAACTTGATTTTGAAGAATTTAAATCTTCTTTTGTTTTTAATGATATAGAAATAGCAGATGTTTTTCCTATTGATAAAATTACAATTATGGTTTTTGGTTCAGAGTCAAATTATTGGGCTGAAAAGTGTATATTTTTTATTAAAGAACTAAAATTCATGAATAAAGAATTGTTTTTACTTTTTAAAACTCATAAAAATGATAAATGGTTAAGTCAAAAAGCCAGACAACAATTGTTTTCATTAACAGAAAATTTAGAAAACCTAGATTTCTAAAGAAGAGCACCCGCTACATTAAACCACCACAAAAAGGGTACCAACTGTGTCCATAAAGTAAATAAAGCATAAAGCAACTTTAATAGAGTTGCTTTTGTTGTTTTATATAGTGAAGTAAAAAGTTATTTAGCTTTGCAGAGCACTCACTACCCAGCACTCACCATTTTAAACCACCACAAAAGGGCACCAACCCTTCGTCAGGCTCAGGGCAGGTTTTGGTTTTTGCTTTTAAACAGTGGTATTAACCTAAATAATAAAAAAGTTTACTAAAGGCTTTTAAATATAAAAACAGAACATCTATGTAAATGGTGTTCTGTTTTTTATTAAAATTCATATATTTACACCACGTTCTTATACACTTATTTTACAGCTAATGACTATCCTTCTTTTGGAATGCTCGTACCTAATAGACACGGCTCAAGCAGTGCCTACCGCTACGGCTTCCAAGGACAAGAGAAAGATGATGAACTTAAAGGAGAAGGGAATTCTTTAAACTATACTTTTAGAATGCATGACCCAAGAGTGGGTAGGTTTTTTGCGGTTGACCCTTTAGAGAAAAAGTATCCATGGTACACACCATATCAATTTAGTGGAAATAAAGTTATACAATATGTAGAACTTGAGGGATTAGAAGAAGGAAATACAAATACAGGGTCAAGTGGAGCATTAGATTTAAATCAAGGAGGAGCTTTTGCGACACCTTCACTCATTGACTATTTGAGAGAACCAGATATTTATTTACCAGAAATTACAGTTACATTTTCAAAACCAAGACAATATACAGGATATACGGCTGATGTAGACCCATATGCTTCTACTCAAACAAAAGAAGAGTACATTGCAGAATATGGGTATGACACTTATATAAATTATTCTAGTGCTGATAGAGCAAGATATATTAAAGAAAGAACCAGAGATAAATGGACACCTGAACAAGCAGATGCTTTTCATAGCAGTTACCAAAAAGGGAATGCAGCAACTAATGGATATACAGACCCATTAGTAGGAATTTTAGCAATTGGGGTTGCGCCAGTTCCAATCGCTATGTTTGGAGCTCCTGTTATAGGAGAGTTAGGTACTCAGTATGGTTTATTTTCGTTTTCAACAAAAGGAGCTGGACTGAGAATGTTAAATGAAACAGCTACAGAATATTTTGCTAATGGTGAAGTTGGAAAAATTAATTGGGTTGCTGTAGGCGCATCATCCTTTAAGTTAAATTTAGCTTCAGATTATTTGGGGTCTCAATTCTCATACACAATAAATAAAGGTATGGAATTCAATACATTTAATAAAATGGGAGCAAATTTTGGAGTCACACAAGCTAATAGAATATTGGGTATAGGAGCTACTAAAATTTCTTCTCAACCATTTTTTAATAATACAATGGATAAAATTACGACGCATGGATTATCTATTGGTTTTCAATCATTTCTAAAATATCAAACAAATGAAATTGAATAACTTAAAAAATAAAATTGATAACATTGCAATAGTTTCAATAATAGTTTTTATAATTTTTATGTTATTTTCCGATGAGATTGATAATTTAGAAATAAGAAATAACAAAGGAATAACATCTGGAAAAATATTAAGAAAATATTATACAACTTCGGGTGGTGTTTTAGAATATGAATACACGGTAAATAAAATAAAATATACTGGAAGTGTTGGTGTAAAAAAATTCATAGGTCATAATAATACAAATGGATGCATTGGTTGTGAATTTTATATATATTATTCAACTAAAAATCCTAAAAAAAGTAAAATCAACCTCGGAAAGTATAATAAATATAACAGATCTCTTCAGTTAATAAAAGTTGAATAATATAATAAACCCGATGGCGCGGATATATAAACGCAACGATAGCGCGGAAATGTTTTCCGTGCCCACAAAATAAATAAAAACAGAACATCAAAGTAAAATGGTGTTCTGTTTTTTATTAAAATTCATATATTTACACCTCGTTCTTATATACCTATTTTATAGCTAATGACTACCCTTCTTTTGGAATGCTCGTACCAAATAGGCATAGTAGTAGTGATGCTTACAGATACGGGTTTAATGGTAAAGAAAAAGACGATGAAGTTAAGGGAGAAGGTTTACAATATGACTATGGATTTAGAATTTATGACCCAAGAATAGGTAAGTTCTTGTCACTAGACCCATTGTTTAGATCTTTTCCATGGTATACACCTTATCAATTCGCTGGTAATAAACCGATAAATTGTGTTGATTTAGATGGGCTTGAAGAAGTTAATTATACCGTTGTAGAAAGATATAGTGATGGAAGTGCACTGATAAAAATTGAAGTTGACAAAACAGTATCTTTTAATTCTAATAATGGTCGTTTATTGGTGCATAATATAGATACTAATTCAAGAAGATTTTCTTTTGAGTATCAAGAATTAAATCAGTTTTTTAATACAGATGCAGATAGAAACCCTAATGTTAAACAGTTTGGCTTACAAGGACTAAATGCTAATGGAAATTATACTTTGTCGGCTCCATCAAGCAAAATACTTGATTATCGAGACCAAGATTTGTTACAAGGGTTAGTAAAATCGAATGAGCTTTTAGCTGATGGGCAAAATGATATTTGGTCATTTGATACTGCTTATTTTATAGTTTCAGATTTTGTACAGCCAGTTGAACAAGAAATAGATATAAATTTTAATAAAGCAAGTTCTACGTTTGTAGACCCAATTCTAGCGAATTCACAATTAGATGACTTAGTTCAACAGATAGGTAATAATGGTTCAGTGGATATAACTGTTAATGCTGCTTTTAAAAACGCAACTACTAATTCTAATTATAATGATGCAGATACAGGAAAATCTAGTAATATTATGGATTTGATTAATAAAAGAGGAGAAGTAATTAAGGATGCTTTAATAAGAAGAGGGGTTTCTGGTGATAGAATTAACATTAAAGCTGGAAATATAAATAATGAGGACAGAAAACTTGATATTAAAATAATAGATCCCCAAGGCTAAGTTCAACCTAATAATTAAATAATGAAAAGAATATTTTATTTCACATTTTTGATTTTCACTTCGGTTAATTCTCAAGAAATCGAAGAGTTTGGTGATATAAATGATACTATTAAATATCTGAAAGATCCAGTTACAAACCTTAATTATTTAGTTAACAGAGTTTATTTGGATTCTACAAAAAATATTTTTATCTGTAAAGATTATGTTTATGATCAGAATTATAGTCGTTTGGAGAAAATCCGAAAATTTTACAGTAAAGATCTTTTTGTCGAAGACGCGTATAATTTTGTGAAAAATGAGTTTAAATCTAAAGAGTATTTTTTTAATAAGGATAATTTGGCACTTAAATTTGAATTTAAAGACAAATACATAGAAAGAATTACTATTTACGAATATAATAAAAATGATTTTTTTTCTTTAAATAAAATGCTTTTTTCAATAAAAATCAGCAAGAAAAATATAAATGAAAATATGTATATTTATATTAATGATGAAAGGTTTTTATATATTGAAACCAGTTCTTGTAAAACTATTAATAAGATTGTGTATTCTAGTAATTCCAAAAACAGTTTTTTTTTGGAAGGAATAGAAGTTAATTTAAAAAGCAATTCATTTTCAAGTGTAATAATAGATAAATTACATACGCGTTATTGTTTTTACGGTAAAACAAAAAGAGGATTCAAAGATGGAACATTAAAATCAATAGAGTATTTTGATTATTTTGATGAAAAAGTTTATAAGGTTGGTGAGTGGATTAGTTATTCAAATAAGAGTGCAAAAGCTCAAAAAAAAATATATAAAAGCCCAGAGATTTCATATGATTCTTGCTTTAAAATTGAACAATAATATGTCGAGCCCCTCGCTGCCGCTCGAACCCGATGGCGCGGATATATCAACGCAACGATAGCGCGGAAATGTTTTCCGTGCCGAGCACTCCCTACTTTAAACCACCACAAAAGGGCACCAACCCTTCGTCAGGCTCAGGACAGGTTTTGGTTTTTGCTTTTAAACTGTGGTATAAACCTAAATAGTAAAGTTTTACTAAAAGCTTTTTAAATATAAAAACAGAACATCAAAATGGTGTTCTGTTTTTTATTAAAATTCATATATTTACACCACGTTCTTATACACCTATTTTGTAGCTAATGACTACCCTACTTTTGGAATGCTCGTACCTAATAGACACGGCTCAAGCACAGCCTACCGTTACGGCTTCCAAGGACAAGAGAAAGATGATGAGATAAAAGGGGAAGGAAATTCTTTAAACTACACTTTTAGAATGCACGACCCACGAGTGGGTAGGTTTTTTGCAACTGACCCTTTATTTAGAAAATACCCACATAACTCGGTTTATGCTTTTAGTGAAAATAGAGTAATTGATGGAATAGAGTTAGAAGGAGCTGAAATTGCTTTCACTAATCCAATCGGTTATACTGGACTGATTATAAAATTATGGACTCAAGAAAAAATTAGAAGAGCACAGAAAAAAGCGGAAGGAATGTCTATTTTTTATGAAGAAAAGAAGCATTTATTCGATAGTAAAGACCAACTTACTTTTGGAACTGCTCAAATATATTTTCACGCATATTTTACAGAATTTGGAGGATTTACAGATGCGGAAGATGTTTCTGTAATAATGGATGGAAGAACAATAGACGGGCAAGATGCGGGTATTTTAGACTACTCCTTAGCTGGAGTAGGAGTTTTAGTTCCTTTTATTAGTGGAGGGTCGCTAAAAGTTTTAGCAAAAGAAATTAAGTATTCTCAAAATGCTATTGATAAAGTTGAAACTACGGGAAGGCTGGTTGATGATTTTGGAAAAGAAGGAAAAGAAATTATAACAATATTAAAGGCTGGTAGTGATAATTCAAGCAATGCTATCGATGTAGCCAAAGGAGTGATTGGAGACTTAGGAGAAGGTTCTGTAGAAAAACTTGGAAAATTTGGAGGACAAAAAGGTAAAGTAACAGGTTATCAATCTCTTGATGGAAGTAAAGGATGGAGGGTAGATTATGATGCTAAAAAAGGTGCGCATATAAATTGGTGGGATGGAAATACTAAAGGAGCTGTTTTATTTGAGGGTGGTGAAAATCAAGTTAATCAAATAATAAATAATGAAATTGTAAAAAGTCATAAATAAAAAAGATGAATTTAGAAAATAATTGGTTTGTAAAAGAAAATTCCAAAGAGATAGAAGTTTTGAAAATTGATATTTATGATTTTTTAAATGATAGTTTAATACCTTATAATGAATTTATAACCTTTTTAGACTGGAGTAATATAGATAATTCATTTGAAAATTATTATGATTTTATTAATAATGAAACTATTATTAGGAATGCACTTATTAAATCTCAATTAAATAAATTTGAAAAATTAATTATTCACATTGAATATGATGCAAAATTAATAAGAGTGAATACTGATTTTTTTGTAAACAATTGGAGTAAATTTAACGCCTGTAATGGTTTTACTGGTTTCGTGGTTTTTACAGATGATAAAAAAATATTTTTAGAGTTTTCAGATGATTCAAAGTCATTATTATATAGTAATTTTAAAATTATTTTTTAGATAAAATCTACCGAGCACTCGCTACTTTAAACCACCACAAAAGGGCACCAATCCCGATGGCGCGGATATATCAACACAATGATAGCGCGGAAATGTTTTCCGTGCCCAAAAAGTAAATAAAGCAAAAGCAACTTGTAAAAGAGTTGCTTTTGTTGATTATCAATTACACAGTAAAGTCTGAAATGCCTTGTATTTACAGTATATAAACAAAAAAGCAAGCACGGATTGTAAATCCGCGCTATCAAGTCTATCGAGTTCTATCAAATATCGAAATACAACAAATATTTGACAAACAAGAAGCAAATTTTATTAAAACAAATTAAAAGAAAGTGTTTTTTATTTATTTTTGATAAAAATGTACTCCATGTCAACAAAATACAAAGCCACTACAACAGAAGAAGCCTACTTTATAACCATTACAACCGTTGGTTGGGTAGATGTTTTCACAAGATTAAATCAAAAATATGTTTTAATAAAAGCCTTACAATATTGCCAAGAAGAGAAAAGCCTAGAAATTTATGCATATAGTATAATGTCGAGTCATATACATTTATTATGCAAAGCTACAAATGGAATTATCCTAAGCGACATTATTCGTGATTTTAAAAAATTCACATCTAAAAAAATCATTCAAACCATAATTGAAGAACCAGAAAGCAGACGAGAATGGTTGTTAGAATACTTTCAGAAATCATGCGAACACTTAAAAAGAAACCAACAATATAAAGTTTGGCAAGACGGTTATCATGCAGAAAATATTTACAGCAATACATTTATTCAGCAGAAAATAAATTATATTCATAACAATCCTGTGAAAGAAAAAATTGTAACATTACCTGAAGATTATTATTTTAGTTCTGCTAGAAATTATGCATCATTAGATAATGAATTAAAAATTACAACTTTAGATTTGTTTTAAAACTTTTAGCAAGTACGGATTGCAAATCCGCGCTATCGAGCTAATTAATAATCTTACTTAAATCGAACATTGGTGCATACATAGATACCATAATAACGCCAACAATAACCCCTATGACAATAATAATCATTGGTTCAAGTACAACTCCAATCATTTTAGTTTGATGGTTAATTTCCTCGTTATATTGCTCGGTTAGGCGTTCAAACATGGTGTCGAGTTGGTTTATCTGTTCAGCAACTTCCACCATTGAAACCAATTTGTTTTCGTAAATGGCATGTTTTCGTAAACTTTCATGCAGAGATGCTCCTTTAGTAATATCTTCTTTTATAGTTTCAATAGATTTTTCAATAGGGTAAAACCCAATCATTTTGGAAGTTAAAGACAAGGATGTTAGTAAAGTGGTTTTAGATATAATTAACAATTTCATCGATTGACAAAAACGAGAAATGTATATCTTTCGAATAAGATTACCAAAATAAGGAATTCTCAAAATTAAGGTAGAAACAAATTTCCGGTAACTATCCTTTTCTTTCAATATAAAATGCATTACAATCAAACCAATAATAGTTATGAAGAGTAATAAAAATATAGTTCCTGAATGATTTGAAATTTTAATAATGTATTGCGTGCTTTTTGGTAATTCGCTTCCAAATTGTCTAAACACGGAACTAAACATAGGTACTACTTTATTTAACATAAAATACAAAACCAAAACGGTTACCATCATTACAATTGCAGGATAAGTCAGTACCGAAACTATTTGCCTACGCATTTGAATTTTTCGGTTGAAGTATTTTTGTAACTCGGTTAAAACTTCTTCCAATTTCCTGGTTTCTTCGCCAATTTGAACACTGTAATATTCATAAGGTGAAAATTGTTTCGATTCCATCATGGATTCGTAAATGCTTTTTCCGTGTACAATTTTATCTTTCAGCTCCAGTATAAGCTCTTTTTCTTTTTTTTATTTACTTGTTGGCTTACAATTTCTAAAGCTTTTTTAAAATCGACTCCCGATTTTAAAAGCATTCCTAATTCTCTATAAAAAATCTCTTTTTGCTTGTCTGAAAAAGTTTTGGACACACTAAATTTATCCAAATTGAATTGGAAATCCTTTTTCTCTTTTTGTTCTGTTTTCTTATAGTTGCTTAAGTCTAAACTCATATTATTCTTTCCAAAGTATTAATTGATTGGCATAAACAGGTTTGTAAAATCGTAATGGAACGCTCTTCTCATGAATCAGTAGTTCTAATTCTAATTTTTGAAACACTTTACTTTTCTTCTCGTTATAAACCGAATCTATTCGCATTGTTTGAAGTTTTAATCTAAAAGTATCGGTAAAAGTTTGCGCTTTTCGAATGAGATAAGTGTCTTCTTTTTGATATAAAATAGTATCGCCATCATAGGTTTGGAAATAAACACCATTTTCTCGAGTTATCATTTTCTCACTATCAAAAACCGCTTTGTTTAAACTATAGGATAATCGGTTGAAATCTGCAGTTTGTTCGTTCTCTTTTTTAAACTCTATAATCTGTTCGGAAACAATAGTAAAAACGCCAAATATAAGCCCAACAACGATAGCTGTAATGACCATGCTAACCATTATTTCAACAATGGAAAAAGCTGCAATGTAGTTTTTATTCTTCATCCGTGTGAATGTAAACGGTTTTAGAAACATTGGAAGACAAAGAATCTTTATACATAATTGTAACCTCTTTCAAATAGGTATTTAACCAATTTTCGTTTGTTTCGATATTTTCAATTGGAGTTTCATCTTGTAATTGTAACAAGTAAAATTGCTCATTTATTTGGTTCTGATGACTATAATGACGAATAGATGTTTTTGGCGAAAATACATTTGCATAAACCATTATAGCAATATAAATACATATCGAAATAATCGTTAATGCAATAACGGATTCTATTATAGAATTGGCTTTATAATACTTTTTTAATAATAGCATATCTTGTATTTATATTATTAAAAATTGGTAAATCTATAAACACTTTAGGCTTTTTAGAAACATCAATTGTAATGTCGGCAATAGTGTTAGAATAAGACGATGATGGTGTTTTATGGTTCAATTTTGAAGTATAAACCGAGCCATAGACATCGCTTTTTAAGGTTAAAATTCCAGAACAATAGATAGTTCCCATTATTTTTCCTTTTTCTTTTATTTCTAATGTGTTTTTATCCAAATGCATTAAATTATTTCCAAAAAGCATAACTAAACCCGCAATTTTTACTTCTTCATCAATTAACACAAAAGCTTTTTTGGTTTCTTTATTATTGTACAAAGCTATAACCGACGGATAGTTTAACGTTACCTTTTTTTCAATGGTAATGGATTCATTCGCAAACACTTGAATGTTCCCTTCAAAACCTTCTTCAATAGCTACTTTTGGAGCAATGATGATTACATCTTCTAAAACATTATTTTTTCGAATGAAAATAGAATCGTTAGAACTGATAATAAAATTGCCTTTTATGATTTTATTTTCCAATGTAGTTTGACCCAACTGAAATTCTATAGTTTCATTAAAAAATGAGTTCACATAAATAGAATCGTTTTTCTTTTCAAATTCACTTAAACTAACTTTAGTGCTATTTCTGGTTTCAAAAATAGATTTGCATTTTTCTGAAAGTGTTGGTAATTGAATCTCTGAAACAGATTTTTTTCCTTGTATGGAAATGATATTTGGTTTATTATTTATATAAGATTCTTTTATATGTTCTGTTGGCAAAAAAAACATCTCCTTTAATAGTAACAGTACCCGAAACACTTAGTGGCTGTGTGAAATTTGCCATATATAAAGCCGTATTTGTATTTACAACTTTTTGCCCTATAAAATGAACCGAAGCAACGGTATCTTTCTTTGTAAAAGACTGTGTTAATAATAACGGAAGTAAACCGTGATTCTTCACAGTAAACTGCGATTGAATTCCTGTTTTTTCTTCTATCAGTATCTCTTCATTAGCAACCAAACCATTTCCTAATGCATAATTAACAGTAGATTGATTGGTTATATAAAGTGACTCATGTGTTACATAGTGTAAATTTAACTGATTGTATAAGTTTGCCAACAACAATAATCCGCCGCAAAGCACAGCAACTATTAAGCAAACGTAAACAGCATATAATAAACTATGCGCTTTGACCATTATTATTCTTTTTTGCTAAATAAGCGTGTGAAGAAATTGTCCTTTTTTACTTTATCTTCTTTTTTAGAAATAGAACCTTTTGTTTTTTTAGGCAGTTTTTTGTTTTCTTCTTTTTTAGCTTTTTTTAATTTTTTTTCCGTTTCTTTTTGCAATTTTAACTCTTCTTTTTTCTTTGTCTTAGCTATTTTAGCAAGAGCTTTTTCTTCTTTAGATAATTTTGGTTTAGGAATAAATACTTTCCCTTTTTTATAACGAATTGTGTCTTTTTTTGTGAAGTTTATCCAATAACCTTGTTTTTTTCCAGAGCGGTAAAAACCTTTTTCAAGCATTTTACCTTCTATATTATAGCTATAAAAGTTACCATGCTTTTGTCCGTTAGAATATTCTTGAGTACTTTCTGTAGAGCCATTTTCAAACCAATTTTTCCATAAACCAACTTTTAGCCCTTTCTTAAAAGTTCCTTGCTCTGCTAATTGGTTACTATGGTAATGTTTTTTGAATTCTCCGTGTAATAATTGACCAGAAACACCACCTTCTGCCTTATGAATTAAACCTCCTTTAAACCAAAAGTAAGTTTTATGATGTTTTATACTAATGTCTTTATCAATTGTGTAAAATTCATATCGAAAATCTTTGTCTGAAATTCTTTTAATGGTATAAGGGTCTGTTGCAGCAATTAAAACAAAGCTTAAAAGGATTGCAAATAATACATTCTTCATGGTACATTTTTTAAAGCAGCAAAGTAACTGATTTTTAGGCTAAATATTATAAAAGGAGATGTTTTTTTTAGTATGCTATAAACTTATTTAGATCTCTAAAAGGCAAAAAGATATCTTCACATTCTTACCGATTATTAATTTGTTTTATTACTTAACATATTTCTCATAATTTTTTTAATTAATAATTAAATTTGTTTAACGCTTATCTCTTGAGTTGCCTTCAAAAGCAATCACATTAAACATATTTCGCATTCTAGAACGAAGACGATTTCCATATAATTTTTCAATTTCAGAAGCGGATAAGTTAGTAGTAATGTGTGTAATAGTGTTGTTTTCTATAAATTGTTCGTATCTAGTAATTAGTATTTCAGCCATTACATTACAGTCGTTTCCAAAGTGTTTGATTTGCTGTTCTGCACCTAAATCGTCGAAAACATAACCCGTTAGTCGGTGTTGGTAGCTTGTTTTTTTTGTGTAAGGTGTAAGAGCTTCAAAACCATTTTTAGCAAACTCAAATGAAATTTCACGAGTTGTTTTTATTTTATATTCGTGCTTACCATTGATAAAAGGTTTGATGAGATGCATTATAGATGTTTTACCACATCCAATAGGACCGGATAGTAAAATTCCTTTACTGGTATCTATTCCCATTTTTAGAGCATTTTCTTTATCTTGTACTGCGTAGACAAGTAGCTTTGTAATGGTTGGTTTGTCTTGTTCTTGTATTTTAAATGATTGTCCATAGGTTTGTTTGCCTTGGCACTCTAGGTATTTGAAACATTGCGATAGGTTGTATTCTCTAATATTTCCAATTAGTTTGAATGTGTTGCTGATGTCAAAGTGGTTCTCCATAATTTTTGTTTGTTGTAGTTTGTAAATGTTGAGGTTGAAGGTTGTTTGATTTATTATTGAAGTTTTGACTATTCAAAATCCAATTGCGAATGGCTGCTTTCCAATCTATCATTTTCGTTTTTCCACCAACTAACCAACCATTACTTTGAAAATGATTATAAAATTTATCTGCTTCAATTTCTGGACATTTTTTTTCTTGGAAATATGCTATAACATCATTTTTATCTGGAGGAATTGACTGTTCATTTGTACCCTTTTTTTTACGCAACTTTTTTTGGGTTATTTCTTCTTTTTTATCTATAAACTTTTCTGAATTATAATTTTCATTTTTTTGAATTTGAACGTTTACCATGTTTATACTGTTTGTATTGTTTATATAAGGTACATGTTTAGAGCTTGTTTGGTACTTGTTTAGTTCTTGTTCATTAACCAGTTCATTAGGTAGGTTGTTTTTTGGTATGCTTGGCGTATTGTTTTTTAAGTTTTTTATGTCTTTTTTTAGTACCGGTTTGGTGTAAAAATCAAGATTTAGAACATTAAGTGTAGAACCTTTAAATGGATTGAAAGAAGGATTGTATTCGACGTACTGTTTTTCTTGTAATTCTTTAATGCATTTATGATAGGTTGCTGTAGATGAAATTTTGCTAATTCGCATTAATTCATCTCTTGAAATTGAAATAGGATTTTGAAATCGATTTTGATTCCATAATTGAAAAATAGCCATATAAAGACTAATGTGAGTAGGGTTGAGGTCATAATCGGTACTTACTTTCTCGAAAAAGCCTGTTAGGTGTTTTATGTAATTCATTTTTTTAGTAATTAGAAGTTGAATATTTTGGTACTATTTATTTAGCATGTTTTCTATGTCATCGTATTTGTAGTAGATTAGACCTCCGATGCGTTTGTAGTTTAATGTTCCATTTATACGTAGGTTTTGTAAAGTGCCTGGAGAAATTTTTAATAGTTTTCTAACCTCAACTGATTTTAACCATTGCGCTGGTTTTTCTAATTGATTTGAGTTGTTTTTAATTTCATTTAGTAGTGCGTTACCAAAATTTAATAAGTCTTTTTTGGTTACTACTTGATGGTTTAATAATTCGATGTTGTCGATTTCTGGAAAGAGTTTTTTAGGATGTAAATTCATAATGAAACTGTTTAAATTGTTACAAGACAAAACAAGCTCATTTGATAGAATTTTATTCCCAAGGTGTTCCCAAGTTGGGTACGATTTTTATGCAAATTATAACAAACCTTGATTTGCTAAGGCTTTGTATTGACCAATTGTATAAAAGATATTTGGAGTGTATTGAAAGATTGTAATTAAAAGTTGGATAAAAGGATAAAACCCAACTTGTTAAGAGGTTGGGTTTTAATTTTCTTCTTCGTTTATTTTATGATTGAGCGTATCTGATAATTGCTTGAGGAATTTTGCTCTATCTGTTTTTCTAGATTTGATATCTAAATAGCTTCGGTAAATAGAATCTTCAATTTCTACATTAAACATTTTACTGAAATAAGTAGCTATTTCCTTGATATCAGAATTACCATTATTAAACGCTTTTGTGTGATGTAATGAATAGATTAGTTCTACTAAATCAACTTTTGAAACGGACCAATTTAAACTAGTACTATTACTTGGATTATCAATAGAACAATTTTTTTCTATTTCTTCAATTCTATTTTCTAAATAATTTGTAAACGTATCATATGCAATCATTGTTGCCATTAAATAGTCATGTGATGTTGATAATTTTGAATCATAATTTATATAACTACAATCTCCATGACGTACATTTCTATTTTTGGATCTTACAAAATAGAGTTGGTCTTTATGTGATGCTCTAGCTCTAAAGTATTCAAAGAAATTCTTGTTGTTTTTGGAATGTTTATAAATCTTATTTAAAGCTTTTTCATATAACTTTATTTTGTTCTTTTTTGATGCAGGTAAGTTTGTCTCTATAATTAAGATTTCTTTGTAGTAAATTAATTTTGAAACAATACTCGGTTTAAGTATTTTGAAGAAATGAATTTCATCTTCGATATTGTCAAATTTGTATTTCTTTAGCCAAACAAATAAATCTTGTAATTTTTGTTCTAAAAAAGTTATTATCTCATGACATTTATTAATGATATTGATGTTTTTAGTTTTTAGACTTTCGAATTCTTTTTCAAATTCGCTAAAAAAAGGATAACAATAGACAACCATGCTAACAAATTTAAAATAAAATAATAAACATCAAATTAAACTAAATTTATCTCATTTTATTGTTAACGATACTCTAATTTTTTGCTAATATTCTTACGAATATTTTGACTTAGATTCAATATTGTTGATTTTATAATCGAATTTAGATTTTAATAGCATCATATCTTCACTTACTTTTTTATCTAGAACTTTTGCATAATGTTGGGTTGTTCTTAAATTTTTATGACCTAACATTTTACTTACACTTTCTATCGGCACTCCATTTGTTAGTGTTACAGTTGTAGCAAATGTATGACGAGCAATGTGAAAGGTCAATTCTTTTGGAATTTCACAAATGTCTGCAAGCTCTTTTAAATAGGCATTCATTTTTTGGTTGGATAAGATAGGGAGTAAGCGATTTTCATTTAAGCATTGTGGGTGTTTTTCATATTTTTCAATAATCGATTTTGTAACAGGTAATATTGGAATTTTAGAAGCTGATTCAGTTTTTTGACGATTAGTAGAAATCCATTTTTCTCCATCAATTCCGATTATAATATGTGATTGTGTCAAGTTAAAAACATCAATGTAAGCTAGTCCGGTAAAGCAACTAAACAAAAACATATCTCTCACTAAATCTAATCTTTTTATTTTGAAATTTTTGTTTAGCAAGGTTTCTATTTCTTCCTGGTCTAAATATACTCTTTCAACTTCTCTAACTTTTCCTTTGTAATTAAGGAATGGGTCTTTGTCAATCCAGCCATTAAAATAGCATTGCTTGATTATCTTACCAAAGTTCCTGATATACTTTATAGTCGAATTATTATTACAGTTTTTGGTGTTTCTTAGATAGAAATCAAAGTCATTTATAAAAGCAATATCAACTTGCTTTATGGATATATCATTAATGGAATAACTGTTCTTTAAAAATTCTTTGGTATGACTTAAGGTCGTTTCATATTTTTTATAGGTATTAATTGAAAACTCTTTACCTACCAATGCGTTCATTTTTTTGTTATGGTCTTCAAAAATTACAATTAATTTTCTTGTTTTTTCTTCAATGCCTAAAAATTTGTTTTTAAAAGTTTGTGCATTGATTTCCTGATTATTATTAATCATCCATTTTTCAGTTTCGTAAGCTTTGTTTCTTAGAATATCTAGATGACTATTTATTAATCGGGATTCTTCAGAATTACCTTTCATTTTACCTGCTTCTGTATTCCATTTTGATTTTTCTACAAATCTAGAAATGCTTAATTCAATTCTTGTTCCATTTATAGTTATTCTTTGGTAAATAGGTAATAACCCATTTTTGGCTGCTTTAGAACTTTTCACGTAGAAAAGGATTGACATTTTGTGTTTCATTTTGTGGTGACTTATTATAGTTATCAAATTAGCTCTTTATTCTTCTTTTGTCAAGATGTTTATCTTTTGAACAGCTTGATGTCATTGGGCTAGCTTAAAATTCGGTTACCCAAGATTTGGATTTTTTAGGGTAACCGATTATAGCACCAGCCTTTTGAGATTTTATGAATAATTTGAATACTATGAAAAACAAAAAAGCCTTTAAATCATATGATTTAAAGGCTTTTAGCTTAAAATGAATTTTAAAATGTGGAGTCGGAGAGAATCGAACTCTCGTCCAAACAAGCAATCAAAGAGCTTTCTACACGTTTAGTTTTTAATTAGATTTTCGACAAAAGGCTAGGTTAAAAACGACCACCTAATGCTTAGTTTTACCAGTTCAAAACGGATTTAAAACATCACCGTTTCTAGGTTTATTTTTACGGTTCTCCTGTACTAAACGCCACAAACCAAGGCTTTTAAGGAGAATCCAGCTTTCCTATCTAATAGGAACTAGGCAAATTCTTACTATAATTCAGAATTATGCAGCCAAAGCGTAATTATTTTCGCCGTGTAAAAGTTTAAGACCTTTTATTAACGAGAATTGTCCCAGTTCTCGACGTGCTTACAATTTAATTCCACTCGCTGTCAAAACCAGTCGACCCCAATTGAAATTTTAATACTAACTAAATTAGTATAATCAATAATTACGCCAAAATTACTATTAATTTATGGAAGAAAAAACTTTTGTTTATCACTTTTAGTAATGTTATATTTGTAACACTTAATTAATCATCAGTTAAATAAATAATAAATGAAATTCGGAATAATCAAAGAACGCAAAAATCCACCAGATAGAAGAGTAGTTTTTTCTCCAGAACGGTTAGCAGAATTCAAGTCAACTTTCCCTCAAGCGATTCTTAAAGTTGAATCTTCCGATATTCGTATATTTCCTGATGAACAATATTTTGAAAAAGGCATTGAAGTAAATCACGATTTAAACGACTGTGATGTTTTAATAGGAGTTAAAGAAGTACCTAAAGAAGCACTTATTCCTAATAAAAAATATTTTTTCTTTTCTCATACTATTAAGAAGCAACCCTATAATAGAGATTTATTGAGAACTATTTTAGAAAAAAATATAGAATTATACGATCATGAAACGATTGTTGATGATATGAATAGACGATTAATAGGTTTTGGTCGTTATGCTGGAATTGTTGGTGCTTACAACGGAATTAGAGCTTTTGGTTTAAAGTTTGAGTTATTTAATTTAGCTAAAGCTGAAACATTACCCGATCAAAAAACGTTAATTGAACGTTTAAAAAGAAATCCATTACCAAATATTAAAATTGTTTTGACAGGTAGAGGTAAAGTTGCTTTTGGGGCAAAGGAAATGCTTGATGCAATGAAGATAAAAGAAGTCTCTATTGAGAATTATTTAACTAAAACATTTGCAGAGCCAGTTTACACTTTTATTGATGTATTAGATTATAACAAAAGAAAAGATGGAGTAGTTTCTACAAAAGAAGATTTTTATAATAACCCTACTGAATATGTTTCAGATTTTGAACGTTTTTCTGAAGTGTCAGATATGTTTATTGCTGGACATTTTTACGGTAATAACGCTCCAATTATTTTATCGAAAGAAATGTTGCGTTCTCCAAAATGTAAACTAAAAGTAGTTGCAGATGTTTCTTGTGATATTGACGGACCAGTTGCTTGTACTATAAAACCAAGTACAATTGCAGATCCTATTTATGGTTATTTGGCAAGTGAACATAAAGAAGTATCATATACACATCCATCTGCTATTGTGGTTATGGCGGTTGATAATTTACCTTGTGAATTGCCAAAAGATGCTAGTGATGGTTTTGGTGAAGTGTTTTTAGAGCGAGTAATACCGGCCTTTTTTAATAACGATAAAGATGGAGTTTTAGCAAGAGCAAAAATGACAGAAAACGGAAAATTAACTCCTCGTTTTGCCTATTTACAAGATTTTGTAGACGGAAAGGAATAAGAATAAAGAAGAAAGATAAAAGAAGAAAGATAAAAGAAGAAAGATAAATCCTGCTTACGTGTTTGTAATCAGGATTTTTTTTAACGTTTTTTTTGTCATTGCTTCGCCAGTTCGAACAAGTTCTCGAGCCTGAGGGACGAGGAATCTCATTAGATTGGTGAATTTCATCTTATTTAGTTGCTTGTGTGACCCTTCCTAGCGTCAGGGTACAAATGGTGGTTTTAATTTTTTCTAATTATAATTTACAGGTATTTTCTTCCAAGTTTGCCCTTCTTTATATACAAAATCTAAAGGAACAGGCTTGTCTAAATATATCTCACTATATTGAGGTTTTTCAACACTAAACTTAACAAAGTACTTTTTACCAACATATGATTTTAAATCTTCTTTTTTAACTTTAGAAAAATCAAGATCATAAAAATCTTCTGATTCAAATTTGCTTTTTTCAAAATAAAAAATATATTCTATAGAAGGAGTAACTCTTCCTGGTGAATCATATCCAATTGTTTCGCAAACTGTGAATAGAATATTGTTATTTAAATATAAGTTTCTTTCTGAATTTTTATTTTTGGCATAAATAATTATAGAAATAAGAATAGTTCCTATGAATATACTAATGAAATTATTTTTAATAAAATTCATAATCATTTTTTTTGCTTTTTAAACTCAAAACAAATCTACTTTATATTGTTTTAAAAATCCGTTGCTCAAAGTCTCCCGACTTTCAGCTAAATTATAAAAAATCATTGAATTAAATATTTTATTAATGAAGATTCTTTTGTTGTAACAAATTAACTAAAAATTATATTAATTAGACCTCAAAGTCGGGAGACTTTGCGCAGCTGGTCTCTTCCTTGCGTCAGTGTGACAAAGTACTATGAAAAAAACGTGTCAGGTTTTTAAAACCTGATACGTTTACTAACATCTATCCAAATAATTCGAACAGGTTTTTATTTAGCCCTGATAGAGCCGATAGCTTTGTAGCGTAGCGGAAAACTAAAGACGAAAGCAGGAATAAGCTTTACAAATATGCCAAGACATTCGCTTCTAATTATTTCCCCAATCTATTTTTCGAGAGAAATACATCACACTTCCTAATATTAGGAACAAACCAATACTTCCAACCAATAAAGCGTAGTTTTCTAATTGTATGATTACAAAGATAAAACTGTATAAAACGGTTAAGGCTGCGCCTATAAATAACGGAAATTTTTTGTTTTTTAACACAGAAATAGAGTAGAGGATTAACATGATAATAACAGAACAGGCCGCAATGATATAGGCAGTTGTAAAACTTGAATGTTCGGTTATGGAAATTAATAAGGTGTAAAACATGATTAAGGCTAAACCTATCATAGTATATTGAAAAATGTGAATACCAATTTTACTAATGGTTTGAATTAAAAAGAAAATAAGGAAGGTTAACCCAATTACTAGAAATCCGTATTTTGAAGCACGTTCGTTTTGTTGGTATTGATCTACAGTTTCAATCAACTTTACTCCGTAAGCATACGATTTTAAATGCGGAATTATCCCTGTGTGTTGCTGAGCAAAAGCACGATTAATGTGAAGTATTTTCCAATCGGCATGAAAAGCGTCTTTTGAAATGGCTTTTGTAGTATCGTTTGGTGCAAAGTTTCCAATGAAGCTTGGTGAATTCCAATTGGCATCTAAAGAAGTTGAAGTTGTTTTTCCAATAGGAATAAATTGAACGCTGTTACTTCCGTTGTATTTCATGTTGAAATTAAAATTGATTTTGGAAACATCAGTAATGTTAAATGAACTTGTTTCGAGTGTTCCAAATACATTATCGCCTTCGTCAGTTTTAGATTCCATACTATAATTAGAACCGTTTATATTTATTTTTAAATCGCTTTTAATGCTTTTTAAATTAGTTGTTTTGATGATTACTGAAGCTTTGTCCCAAACAATGTTTTCTTTTTTAATGCCTAATTTTTCAAAGTTTAAGTTTTCAAAACTTCCGTTAAAAGTCATATTTGCTTTAAATACTATTGGATTGTATAAGCTTCTTTTGATATCGCTTACTTTTTCGACTTTTGTTTTGTTTTGTAAAACTTCTGGAAAAAAGTAGACATAATTTATAGACGTTGTTTTTTGAATACTTGTTTGGTTAGTTTTGCTGTCGATATAAGTGGTTTCAGTTTCTTCTTTGTACGGAACTTTTAAAATGGGTCCGTAAAAATTAATTTCTTCACCCCAAGAATTGTTAACTTCAGCAATTACTTCATTTTTTCGTTGTGAGCGTTCGCTAATTAAATCTTGTACTAATGCTAAAGGAATGAGTAAAAAGAGAGTAAGCGCTCCAACCATAATCATTTTAGCTGTGTTTGATTGAAAGAAGTTGGACTTTGTTGCCATTGGTTTTTCGTTTTGATTTTCCATTTGTTTAATTTTTTAAATGATAATTAAAAGTACTTTGAATTTCAAAGTAAATAGATAAAAAAATAGTTTTATGTATTGGATATTAATTTTTCTAGGGCATCAATATGATCTTGAAAGGCTTTTTTTCCTTCTTTTGTTGCAATATAACTTGTGTTGGGTTTTCGCCCAATAAATTGTTTTTCTACAATAATATACGCTTCATTTTCTAATGCTTTAGCATGACTAGCTAAGTTACCATCGGTAACGCCAAGAAGTTCTTTAAGTGTGGAAAAATCGGCACTTTCATTCACCATCAAAACCGACATAATACCCAAACGGATACGATGATCAAATGCTTTGTTTATATTTTGAATGATGTTTTTCACTAACTAGTTTGTTTTATTATTTTAATATGAATGTAATCTGATATTTTGTAAATTAATGATATTATAATTGAATAAATTAAACATATTGGGTAACCAAACAAAATGAATAAATTACTCCCTGAATCTGTTATTAAATCTCTTTCTAATTCTTCAAATTCATAATTAATTTCACTTTTAGAATAAAACCCATCATTATTGGTGTCAAATTTTTTCATTTTTGTTTCAATTTCGTAATCTTCGTATTTGACTAATAAAACTGGAATTATGTATAATAGTAATGATGAAAATATAATTATTTTAATGTAACTTATTTTTTTTCTTCTTAAGTATAAGATAAATAGAAAAAATATAAAGCTAAATATAATTAAAAAGACCATCTTACTTTCTATCGTATTTATAATACATAATACTTCCGTATAATATATGAGCAATACCAAAACCTAAAACCCAAAACAAAAGTCCGTAACCTGTAAATTCAACAGCTAATAACCCTAAAATAATTTGTGTAATTCCAAGATAGCGAACATCTCTTAGCGTGTATTTACTTGCATTTAAACAAGCTAATCCATAAAAAAGTAATGTTACAGGAGCTATAAGTACAAAATTTTGCTGACGAATTAAAAGCAATGAAAATATTCCACCTGTTACCAAAGGAATTGCAAAGTTGATTAAAACTCTTTTTGAAGCAGCATTCCAAACTTTTTCGCCTAATTTATTTGCTTTTTTTGCTGTTAAATAATAAGCAGTCCCTAATGAAAGAATTAATACGATAACAGCTATTAATACAATTAGTTTAAATGTTTTGCTTTCTAGCGTTATATAAGTATATTCATAAGTATTGATTAGAAAATTTGCATAAGCAGCTCCAACAAGAGCATAAATACCTGCTAAAACACCTGATATACCACTTAAAGATATAAATTGAGTGGATTTACTCATCATTTCTTTAATATCTTGTATATCTTTTAAATATTTGCTTGCTTCCATATAAAAGTACTTTGAAATACAAAGTAAATAATAAATTTTAAGTTTACCAAAATAAAAATGCATTATATTTACAAAAAAAAGAATGAAATATTTGGGTTATTTAATTCGGTTTATAAGTATTTATATATTTATTGCTTTATTAATGAGTGTAATAAACTTAATTAAAGCATCAAATAATGATGTGTTTGTTTCAAGTGCAGAAAAATGGGGAGAAATTATAGGTCAGGTTACCTTTGTTGCCTTGGTTATTTTTTTTAATTTAATGTTGTATAAATTTGGAACAAAATTAATTATAAAGAGTAAAGCTAATTCTTAACTTAATTATTTAAAAAAAAAGATTATAACAAAAAAGTGTCAGATAAATTCTGACACTTTTTTGTTTTTTGTAGAGAAATAGATTTACAACCTAAAAATTCCACCAACAGTTATTATTCGTTGTAAGAACCAAAAATTTTGTTCAGCAGTATCTGCACTACTTTTTGTAGTTCTAATATCGTTCATGTCTATATAACCTCCTTTTAGTTCAGTTTGAATGAAAAAGTATTTAAAGAAAGTAAAGTTTAGTCCTGCTTTTGCAGAAATTCCATAACCTGCAACATGAAATTCATCATTTCTGTCATTTCCTAAAAGTTTAGAATTTGTTTTTGGATATAGAAGTCCAGCACCTAATCCTTCTGTTAAGTTAACTTGAAATTTATCAGTATTTGGTAATCCAAACCAATTTGAAATATCATCCACTCTATTAACTTCGGTATTAATATAATTTAGCCCATCAGTATGTTCAAATTGAAGAAAATCCTTAGTTAATAATAATTCGTCTCCAGAAAGTGTTTCACCATAAGTATTATTACCTTCTTCAGCATAATATCCTGTATAACTCACTTTTTGATCGTTATACATAACGTATTTCATGTGATCTAAACCAATTGAAACATTATAGTGATCGCTTATAAAATAACCAATTCTAAAATTGGTTTGTGGAATAGTCATCCTTGCAGGGTTAACATAATCAACATGCCATCCTTTTGGTTTGTCATGAGCTTCAACATCATTTAGTGTGAAATCATAATCATCTCCTTTAAAACGGATGTCTGATTTAGAGTAACTTTCTCTATTTCCTCCCCAATAAATATAAACTTTACCTTTATTGTGTGCTGTGTATTTTTCAGGGTTTTCTGCAATTTCTTGTGAAAAGGTGTACTGTGAAAAAACACAAAAAGTTAGTACAGCCATTAAAAATGGATGCTTCATTTGTATATAAAAAATAATTAAAATTGATTTATTGTTTTACGAATAGCTACTAGCTTAGTCATTAAACCTTCAAAATAATCAAGGTGTAACATGTTAGCACCATCGCTTTTTGCATTTGCAGGATCAAAATGAGTTTCAATAAATAAACCATCTACACCAACAGCAATTCCTGCTTTTGCAACTGTTTCAATCATATCTGGTCTTCCACCTGTAACACCAATGGTTTGATTTGGTTGTTGTAACGAATGCGTAACATCTAAAACGGTTGTCGCATATTGTTGCATTGTAGGAATTCCTCTAAAGTCAACAATCATGTCTTGGTAGCCAAACATTGTTCCTCTATCGGTAATCATTGCATTTTCATTATTACAATCTAATACTTTTTGAACGGCATGTTTCATGCTTTCCGGACTCATAAATTGTCCTTTTTTCAAGTTGACAGTTTTTCCTGTATTTGCAGCTGCAACCACTAAATCCGTCTGACGAACTAAAAACGCTGGAATTTGTAAAATATCAACATAAGCAGCAGCCATTACAGCATCTTCATTGGTATGAATATCTGTTACTGTAGGAACTCCAAATTCTTTTGAAACTTTTTCAAGAATTTTTAATGCTTTTTCATCACCAATTCCTGTAAAACTGTCTATTCTAGAACGATTTGCTTTTTTAAAAGAGCCTTTAAATACAAACGGAATTTCTAGTTTATTGGTAACTTCAACTAATCTTTCTGCAATTCGCATTGCCATTTCTTCTCCTTCAATAGCACAAGGTCCAGCTAAAAGAAAAAAGTTTCCAGATTCAGTATGTTTAATTTGAGGTATGTTTTTTAAATTCATTTCGTGTTGTTTTGAAGTTGCAAAGATAAAAAGAAAAACCTTTTAAACTGTTGTTTAAAAGGTTACTTATGTTACATATTAAAATTTAATTTTTCACTACGTTTAGTTGGTTTTAATTTTAAAACCTTTTGGGCAAAGTATTTTTCCTTTTTCTAAAATATTAAAATACAATACCCCTTTTTTGTTAGTGCCTTCAAATTGATATTCATAAATGGATAAAGTTCCTGCTCCCATAGTATTATTTTTCGTTGGAAAAGGACAACAAGTATCAACTTTTTTAAAGGAAATTTTTTCTCCATTTTTTCCTTCTAATCCATTAAAAAAATAACCCAAATATTGTTGTTCCTGTCTTTCTAGAATGAGTCCAATGTTTATAGGATAATCTGCATCAAAGCCATATTTTCCATCTTCAGCATATTCGGTAAATAAAAACATTGAGTTTTTAACTATTGGTTTTACAGCTGAATTATCAATATTTTGAATGGTAGATTTTGTACTGATACAAGAAGTAAATGTCATTACCAGAAGTAAAAATATAGAATATTTCATAACAATTTTATTTTGATTTTATAAAAAAGGCTACAATAGCTGAAGTTACAATTCCCATTGATAAACCTCCAAATGCAGCTTGAAAAATATAACTTTTTAAGTTGAAAAATGCTTGTGCATTTTCAAGAGTCATTCTGTTATTTTCTACTGCAAAGTTGATTGCATTTTGAAAATAATTTGGCGAAATAATTTCACTTGTTATATATTGACTCATCGGACTTAATAGAGTTACGACTATAGAAACAATGCATCCTGACAAAAAACCCTGTTTCCAATCCATTTGATTTTGGAAGTAATTTTTCTTTTTATCCTTCAAGGCAAAAACAAAAATGGCAATTGCAACTACCGAAAATAACATTGTATAAATAGGATGTTTACTGATTAATTCATCATGCCAACCTAACATTTTTTCAAGATACATCCATGCTAATCCGGTTATTGTGAAAATAATTCCCCACTTAATTTCAATTGCTATTTTATTCATAATTATAAAGTTTATTGTTCAAATTTAAGATAAAGTACTAATATTTGTATGGTTTAGAGTTTGAATTTTTATTTTTGCATCAAAATAATAAAATATGGATTTTCTTTACGGAACATGGCATTGGGCTGTTTCAGGGTTTTTGATTGGGTTAATTATGTTAGTATTGGTGTACTTTGGAAAAAGTTTTGGAATGTCTTCTAACCTAAGAACATTGTGTACTATTGCTGGTGCTGATAAATTTAGTGATTTTTTTAAATTGGATTGGAGAGAACAAAAATGGAATTTAGCAATTGTGCTTGGTGCAATTTTAGGAGGTTTTGTAGCTTATCATTTTATGCAAAATGGAACCGAAGTGGCTATAAATCCGGAAACAATAAATCAACTTTCTACAATGCATATTGATGCTCCAAATGGAAAATTAGTTCCTGATGCTTTATTTAGTGTCAATGCAATGCTTTCTTTAAAAGGATTTGTACTTTTATTTTTAGGAGGTTTACTAATAGGATTTGGAACGCGTTATGCTGGCGGATGTACATCGGGTCATGCAATTTCTGGATTGAGTAATTTTCAAATTCCTTCTTTAATAGCTGTCATAGGTTTCTTTATAGGAGGTTTGCTTATGGCGCATTTAATTTTACCCTTATTATTTTAATTTAATAGCAAAACAAAATGAAATTATTTAGATTTTTAATAATAGGATTTGTTTTTGGAATTGTTTTAACAAAATCAGAAGCGGTTTCTTGGTATAGAATATATGAAATGTTTATGTTTCAATCTTTTCATATGTATGGAATTATTATGGTTGCAATTGCTACAGGTGTAATAGGAATTCAAATTATAAAAAAGAAAAAGATTAAAGACTCTAAAGGAAATCCTATTATGATTGCCGAAAAAGATAAAGGATTTACTCGTTATATAATTGGAGGAATTTTATTTGGATTAGGTTGGGGCTTAGTAGGTTGTTGTCCTGGACCTATATTTATCCTTTTAGGAACTGGAATTTATTCTATAGGAATTGTGCTTTTAGGAGCTTTGTTAGGAACGTATATTTATGGCTTGTTAAAAGATCTTTTACCACATTAAAGTTTCGTTAAAGTTACTAATGTTACACATTTTGGTATATTTTTTTATTAATTTTATATAATTATTAAAATATAAAAATCATGAAAACTAGAATTCATATACAAAATTTAAAATGTGGTGGTTGTGCCAATACTATTATAAAAAATTTGACACAGTTAAATGCAATTTCAAATGTAGAAGTAGATGTAGAAGATAGTGTTGTTTCTTTTGAAATGGAATCTGAGAAAGATTTAGAGCAAGTAAAAACAACTCTTAAAAAAATTGGCTATCCAGAAGACGGTGAAGCAAATAGTTTAGGTTCCAAAGCAAAATCTTATGTAAGTTGTGCCATTGGAAAAATTACAACTTAGTCAATAAAACAAAAAATCCCGATGTAATCGGGATTTTTTTATTGAATTTCTGCACTTAAACCAGCGTCTAGTAAACTAGAACAATAAGGCTTCAACTCATCATAACTTCCTGTTTTTACTGCACATTGACCTTTATAATGTACTAAAACTGCACATTGTTCAGCTTGTAAGGGTTCGTGATTACAAACTCTTACTAAAGTATCAATTACATGATCAAAAGTATTTACATCGTCATTATATAAAATGATTTCGTTGTTTAATCCTATAGATTCTTCAACTAAAACTTCTTCTTGTATTTTTTCTATTGTACTCATTCTTTTTGTCTTAAAAGTTTAAAGTTCAAATGTTTAAGTTTACAAATTTATAAAAATCTATTTATTATATTTCAATGCCACCCAATTATTTCTTTCAAATTTCTTAACATAAGTCAATCCGTTTTCAGTACAAGATGCATCAATAACTGGAATGTCTTCAGTGTAAAATCCACTTAAAAATAAGGTTCCACCTGTGTTTAAACAATCTACATATTGTTTCATGTCGTTTAACAAGATGTTTCTATTAATGTTGGCAATGATAATATCATATGTTTTACCAGCTAATAAATCAGCATCACCTTCATAAACAGAAATATTTTTACATCCATTACGCTCAGCATTTTCAATTGAATTTAAATAACACCAATTGTCAATATCAATAGCATCGATAGGTTGAGCGCCTTTCATTTCAGCAAGAATAGCCAAAATTGCAGTTCCGCAACCCATATCTAATGTTTTTTTACCAGCTACATCTGTTTCTAATAAATGCTGAATCATCATATGAGTAGTTTCATGGTGCCCCGTTCCAAAACTCATTTTTGGTTCGATAACAATATCAAATTCTGCATTCGTTTTAGCATGAAAAGGAGCTCTTACATGGCATTTTCCATCAACATCAATTGCTTCAAAATTCTTTTCCCATTCTTCATTCCAGTTCACCTGATCAATTTCTTCAAAAGTATAGGAGATTTTAAATTCATCACTCCCAAGTACAAAAATATCCTCTAAAATATCTTCCGTCCACAAGTCTTTTTGTACATATGCAGATAAACCTGTTTCCGTTTCAATAAAGCTTTCAAATGCTTTTTCACCAAGTTCAGCAAGTAATATTTCTGAACCTAACTCTTTTGGTTCAATTGTAAAATGATATCCTATATAAATATTTGACATGTTTTATTTTTTTGCAAAGATAAATAAAGCAAATCCTTTTAAATAATTTATTTTTGCAAACTAAACAACTTATACAACACACAACCTTATGAAGTATTTTATTACACTAATTGTCTTAGTTTTATCTATATCCTGCTTTTCTCAGGAGTTAAAAGATACAATTAAAAATAACGATTTAAAATTAGCCGCGTTACCTTATTACAGCTATGGAAAAGGTTTAGGGATTACTTCTCCAGATAGTTTATTTCAGCTAAATATTCGTTTTAGAATGCAAAATAGGGTAACTTATTTTAGTGAAGAAGACAAAGATAATCGATATGAAGCACAAATAAGAAGGTTACGTTTACGGTTTGACGGTTATGTTGGAAACCCAAAATATTTATATGTAATTCAATTGTCTTTTGCACCTGGAGATGTTGGTGTAATTGAAGAAGGAGATAATTTGAATATTATTCGTGATGCCGCCTTAATATATAGACCAAATGAAAAATGGAGTATTATTTTTGGACAAACGAAGTTGCCAGGAAATAGACAAAGAGTAAATTCTTCTGGAGCATTACAACTTACTGATAGAAGTATAAATAACTCAAGATTTAATATTGATAGAGATTTTGGTATTCAAGGTTATTATATAAATGAAAAGTTAAATAAGTTTTCTTATAATATAAAAACGGCAATTTCAACTGGGGAAGGAAGAAATTGGACGAAAACTTCAGATGATGCTGTTGCATTAACAGGTAAAATTGAATTATTTCCTTTTGGTTCATTTAAAAAAAATGGTTATTATTTTGAAGGAGATATTTTAAGAGAAGAAAAACCTAAACTTTTACTCTCAGGAGCTTACCATCAGAATAATAATGCTGTAAGAACACAAGGACAAATAGGTGACGAACTTTATAGTTCTTCAACCATTAGATCGCTGTTTTTTGATGCGCTTTTAAAATATAATGGATGGAGTTTTATGACTGCTTATATGAATAGAAATGCATCTGATTTAATTACTTATAATCCAGACGATATAACCGATTTTAATTATGTGTATGCAGGACATGGAATGGATTATCAATTAAGTTATGTTTTTCCAAGTAATTACGAAGTTATTGGACGTTTTTCTACTCAAAACGTAAAGGATGAAATTAAATATTTTACACCAAATACAAAACAATACAGTCTTGGACTTACTCATTATCTATGGGAGCATTCACTTAAGTTTCAAGGCGAAGTTACGTATAGTGAATTAGATTATTTTAACAGTTCTACTTTAAATAACTGGTATTTTAGAGTACAAGTTGAAATAGGAATATAATTTTTATATTCATTTGATTACCTTTGCAGTCAATTAATAGCAATTATGTTACAAATAGGTCAATACAATACCCTTAGAATTCTTAGAGATACACAAGTTGGACTTTTTTTAGGCGATGGAGTTAACGAAGAACACGATGTTTTACTTCCTAATAAATATGTGCCAAAAGAATTTCATATTAATGATGACATAACGGTTTTCGTATATCTTGATCATGAAGAAAGACCTGTTGCAACTACACTAAAACCATATGTAAAGCTGAATGAGTTTTCTCATTTAAAAGTAAATTACAAAAATGAGTTTGGTGCTTTTTTAGATTGGGGATTAGAAAAAGATTTATTTGTTCCTTTTAAAGAACAAGCACGTCCTATGGAAATAGGAAAACGTTATTTGATTTATTGTTTTATGGATGAAAAAACCAATAGAATGGTAGCTTCTAGTAAAACGCAACAGTTTTTGAGTAACGATGATTTGACTTTTGAAGAAGGTGAAGAAGTCGGTTTAATTGTTTCACATATTACCGAAGCTGGTATAAATGTGATTATTAACGAAAGACACAAAGGTTTAGCTTATAAAAACGAAGTCTACGAAGATATAAAACCTGGAATGCGAATGAACGGTTATATCAAACAAATTCGTCCTGATGGGAAAGTAGATGTTTCGCTACGTAAATTAGGTTTTGATGCTATTGAACCTTCTGCACAACAATTATTAGACGAATTGAAAGCCAATAGAGGTTTCCTTGGATTAAATGATAAAAGCCATCCAGAAGACATAAAAACGGTACTTAAAATGAGTAAAAAAGTTTTTAAGAAAGCAGTTGGTAGTTTATACAGACAACAATTAATAGATATTAAAGACGACGGAATTTATTTACTATAAATGACTGACAAGAAAAACATTCTTTTAGCCCTTAGCATCATTTCATTTGTATTGTTGCTAACGGCTATTTTTGTTTCTTTTGATGAAATAGAAGCTTTTGGAATGCAGTTTTCAATTATTTGGATTCCGGTTTGGACACTTACTATTTTATTACCCATTTTTAACTTTGCAGAAATAATCTTAGAAAGAGATTACATTAGTAAACGTATTGTTGTGGCGTTGATTTTCAATATCATTAACATGTTTTTTATTAGCCGACATTTCGGATTTGTTTATTTTCCAGAGTAAACTATTTAAATTTAAAACGCAATTTTTTTTGAAATTTCTTCAATATTTTTTCTCAAATAATCGTTTAAGTTTGTCTTCTTAAGTTTTAATTTCAGTTCAATAAAACGTAGAAAATCTTCATTACTTTTTCCGGAATTTAAAAACTCTTTTAATAGTGGAATTCCACCTTTTTTAATAATTAAATCGCAAAGAACTGATCCAATTACATATTGTGGATTGGTTTCGTTATCTAATTTCCAAAAGTCATTAGGTTTGTTTAAATCCACTTCTGGATGTGCTTTTAAATAATCATTGACTCTTTTAATATGATAAAGAATTGGTTTTCCGTTATGTGAGTTTTCTTCTCCAAAATAAGCTGATAAACCAATTAAAAGTAAGTCATTTGACTTTGGAAAGTATTTATTAATAACATGAGTTAATTCGTGTTGATGGTTTTCTCCTGCTAGTTGAGTAGCATAAATAATGTTATTGTACGAATCGAAAAATCCACATTCAGTACTGTTTCCCATTGTAAAAACATAATCGAAACCTTTTGTTCTAAAAACATCGTCACAATCTTTACAAATAAAGTAATTGATTTTTTCGTTTTTTAAATGGAATGTTGAACTGATTGTATTAAGAAACTCATTTGCTTTCAACGCATTTTCTTCGTTAAACTGATATTCTGGAAAAAAATGATAAGTGATAAAACCAACTGTTTTAGTATTCCAATTTTGAGTTAGTGTTTTCTGATAATTGGTCAAAACAAACTTTCCGTTTTGCTTGGTAGCAACTACATTTACGACAGCAAAAATGTCTAAGTTTTCTTTATTGATGAAAGCCGATTTAATAATATAATCATCGTTGTTTTTAGTAATAGAAAGTATTTTATTATCCAATTGAAAATGATAAATAGAAGGCTGAATAAAACCTTCACTTCTCAATAAATCGTAGCTTTTGTAGACTTTTTTATCAGCTTCTAACCAATTGGGATTATTGTTTAATTGATACGGTTTCGAATTTAAATAATTTTTCCAAAGATGAATTATTTCATTTCTTTCTGTACTTAAAGTATCTAAACCAATATTAGTCGTGGTTTCTTGACCAAAACAAAAAGTACTTAAGAGAAGAAAAATAAAAGTGATTTTTTTCATTATAGAAACATTTTTTTAAGATTTAATTCTTTTACTAAACCCTCTAAATTAGGGTATACAGTTGAATAATTAATTCCAGATATTTTTAATTCTTCAAGAATATTTAATATAAATTCTTTCTTAATTGCTATTTTTTTAAAATGTTTTTTTTCTTTTAAATAATTACACCAAGGGTCATTAAGGACACTTCTTATATATTCACATTTGTTTTTGTTAAATTCAACGAAAAAATTGGGAGTGTATACCTCTTCATTATGTGATTTTTGTGTTAAATATTCATCTATCGGGTTTAGAATTTCACCAATTGAGTATTCTAAATTTTGTTTATTTGTTTCTTTATTTTCAATTAAATCTTCAAAAAAGAATACTTCTGAACCGTGTAGGGTAAATTTACTTTGTTGGTTTACTAATCTATGATCAAAATGTGTTGGGTTTATTGCAATTGGTATTGTTGGATGATATTTACCTGAAAGGTATTTGTCATTTATATCTAAATGATTAATATCTAAACCTATATTTTCATATTTATTTAAAAAATATTTTAATTCAGGTGAATAGGAACTAATTTCTTTTCTTTTATTTTTATATGGGCTATAACTAATTGATGTAAAATGATATGCAGCATTTAACCAATAAGGGTCTAATATATATATTGCTGCATCAGAAGTAACTTCTTTTGAATCATATTTTGATAAAGCGAAAAATAGAGCAAGAAGAGGGCTCTCGGTCCAGTCTATTAACCTAGTTTTTAAACCATAATGTTGACCTAAAATATAATAATCTAGTTTTGTTTTAGGTTTTTTGTTTTTTAGAAATGATTTAGATTTTGTAGTAAACTCGTTTATACTAATAGAATCTTCACGATATGATACTTCAAATTTTTCAATTACTTTGTTTTTTAATTCTTCTTTATTTAGTGAATTTTCATTAATTCTATATCTACCTGGAATTGTTAAGTAATCTGAATTCGATTCGCCTCTAAACCAATAATTAAGATTTGCATCACCATGATTATAATTCCATTCCTTCGTAACTTCTTTAATATTATTTAAATAATCTGAAAGTGATTTTATTTCCATATAAATTATTATTTCAAAATCAAATATAATTATTTTAAAGCCATTCTTTAGATAATTACATTTAATTTATTCCTCCAAATCATACGGGTAATCACCAAAAATACTTGAAAGTGTTACCGATTTATAAACCTTACGGGTGTATTTATTTGAAAGCGCAATAATGGTTACTGTATCTTTTTTTAAAGTGGTAAACGATGTTGTGCTTCCGTGCCACCAACCGTTATGGTAATGAATTGTACTTCCATTATCAAACTCATTCATGCGAATACCCAATCCGTAATTACGTATGCCTCTGTGTTCGTAACTGTAGCCTTTTAGCATTTCTGCTTTTAATTCAGGTGTTAGGTAATTTGGTGAATAGGTTGCCAAATCAAATTTTAATAAATCGTGTGGAGTAGAGTAAATGTTTTTATCGCCATAAATTCCATCTAAAAAATCCCACGCAATAGGCACTTTATTCCCTTTATACGATTGACTTACTTTGTCTTTGTCTTCAATGTTTAAAACAAAAGTATGCTCCATTTTTAAAGGTTCAAAAACCAATTTTTTCATTGCTTCAGGAAACGATTTATTCGTTACTTTTTCAATAGCCAAAGCCAATAAAGCATAATTGGTATTACAATAACTAAATTTTCTATCAATTTGGTACTCTAGTGGAATATCTTTTGTAGCTAAAATGGTTAAAATGTCTTTGTTGGTAAGTGTTTTGCTTCTGTCCCAATTTTCTTTATGATCTGCGAAATAACCATAATGAGCCAAACCGCTTCTGTGGTTTAATAGCATTCTAATCGTTGTTTTTTCATGTGGAAACTCTGGAAATAAGCTTTTTAAGGTTTGGTCTAGTGCTAATTTTCCGTCTTTAACCAACATTAATACTGCTTGTGCAGTTAATACTTTACTAACCGATGCCAAATGCAAAGGTGTATTCTCGTTAATTGGTTCTTTCGTTTTATAATTAGAACAACCTGAGTAGTTTTCGTAAATGATTTGTCCGTTTTTAGCCACTAAAAAACCTCCACTAAATTCTTTATCGTTTATTTTGGTATTAAAAAAATGTTCCAGAAAATTCTTTTTATCCTTAATATAAGAATCGTCAATTGCATTGAATTTTACATCATACAATTCTTTTTTTAAAATGTCTTTTTTGGCTATATCTTTCTTTGTTGTTTTCTCATTACATGAAATAAAAAAAAGTAGGGTTAGGCAGGTAATTAATCTAATAAACATTAAACGGGTTGGTTAATAAGGTTGATGTTTGGGTTAATTTGAGTTAGTCTTTGTACAAATTCTTCTCTGTTTTCGGGTGAAATATAAATATCATCATATTGATTATAGGTTATAATTAAACCAATGTGACTCAATGCGGGTTTCCATATTGTGGGAACAAAAATGCCATTATGAAATTCAATTTTCTTTATTGAATTCACTGCAATTGTTCCTTTAAACGGTCCTGATTTGTAATATAGATTTTTAGCATCTAGATTATAATTGGTCTGTAAAATAAGCCATGTTAGCAAACCTAGGATAATAGAGTTTATTGTAATAACAACATAGAAAGCAGTTATATCATCTTCCCAAATTACAGGAATAGTTCCGCCAATCATAACAAAATAAACAATTGCCATTGTCCATTTATTAAATGTACTAAAAGCTGATTTGTACTGCGTCATTTTATAGCTTTAAAGCTTTCTTAGTTTTCTTAGCTAAAGCATCTTTGTGTACCAAAACCGAAATCGCTTTCAATCGCATATAAGGAACACTCATGTAAACATAACCACCATTGGCAACACGTTTTTCATCGGTTCCCCAAGAGTTTTTAATTTTGTAATATACATTTCCTTTTTGGTCTTTAACCGTTCCTACAATGTGCATTAAATGATCGTCTGTAGTTGTGAAATTTTCAAATTCCGCTTGACGATAAGCTGGAGTAACATTCATTTCAGTAATAATTTCAGCTAATCCTGTTTTCTCATCTTCTTCTGTTTGTGGTACAAAAGCTATTCCGTATTTCGCAGAAAAAGTAGCTTCAGAAACATCACAATCTAATGCTAAAGAATAGCCATTAGCTAAAGCGTTATCAATATTGGCAATAAATTCATCTAACGGAAGATTATACATGCTACCGTTTGAAAAATTATCTGGAATATTTAAAACAAAAGAATTGTAATTAGGTTCATGCGTAAATGAAGTTATCGTTACATAGTTTTCTGGTTGAATCTTCATTGCTTCCATAAAACTTTTTGGCGAATACTTTTTACCTTCAAAGGTGAATTCTGTTGGATTTTCACCTAAATAAGTATTTAAGATAGATTCAATTGCCATTTTCCATTTCGGAGAAAGTTTTTTACCTGGGTTTTCAACATAGGTCTTTACCATTGCTTCTAAAACGGCAACCATTTCTGCATGATTATGTGTTTTTTCTTCTTCCGATAAACCTGTGTAAACTGAAACTGGAACTAAGCCATATTCAGCAGCACTGTTTAAAACATCATGAGACAAACCACCTTCACTAAATTGGGCTTTTCCTTGACGCATAACATAATTTTCTGCTTTTTTAGGATAGGTATTTCTAACTTGGTACATTTCTGATAAATCTACTTTTTTACCTGTTAATCGAGTAATTTCAGACTCTAAAAATGAAGAAGTTGAAAAACTCCAACAAGTACCTGTTTTACCTTGTGAAATAACTGGAGTTGATTCTAACTCTATAACTGATTGGAATTCATAATTTTGTGCGTTGATAGAAAGTAATCCTGAAGCAAAAAGTAATCCTAAATATATTTTTTTCATGTGTCTATTTGTTTTGAAGATGCAATATAATGTAAAAAATGCTTTATTTTTACGAGAAATTTTATTTTAACTTGTTTTTTAGAAACACTGATTAAAGAAATTTAGATAATTAAAAATAATAACTAAAGTTTGAGTTTTAAAATTGAACTTGAACTTGTAATTGAAATTTAAAATGAGCAAAATCAATTGGAAAACCGTAAAAGAATTTGAAGATATAACGTATAAAAAGTGTGATGGTGTAGCGCGTATTGCTTTCAATCGTCCTGATGTGCGTAACGCATTTCGCCCGCATACAACTAAAGAATTAATTGAAGCATTTTATGACGCACAAGAAGACACTTCGATAGGAGTAGTTTTACTTTCTGCAGAAGGACCAAGTTCTAAAGATGGAATTTACTCTTTTTGCAGTGGTGGAGATCAAAGAGCACGTGGACATCAAGGTTATGTAGGTCAAGACGGTTACCATAGATTAAATATATTAGAAGTACAACGTATGATTCGCTTTATGCCAAAAGCAGTTATTTGTGTTGTTCCAGGTTGGGCTGTTGGTGGCGGACATTCACTTCATGTAGTGTGCGATTTAACTTTAGCGAGTAAAGAACACGCTATTTTTAAACAAACCGATGCTGATGTAACGAGTTTTGATGGTGGTTATGGTTCGGCTTATTTGGCTAAAATGGTGGGACAAAAGAAAGCGCGTGAAATTTTCTTTTTAGGAAGAAATTATTCGGCACAAGAAGCTTTCGAAATGGGAATGGTAAATGCAGTTATTCCACATGCTGAATTAGAAGATACAGCTTATGAATGGGCGCAAGAAATATTAGCTAAATCTCCAACTTCTATAAAAATGCTAAAATTCGCAATGAATTTAACCGATGATGGAATGGTTGGTCAACAAGTTTTTGCTGGTGAAGCAACTCGTTTGGCTTATATGACTGATGAGGCAAAAGAAGGTAGAGATGCTTTCTTAGAAAAACGTAAACCAAATTTCGAAAAGAAATATTTACCATAATTTATGGAAGAATTCACAAATAAAGAAATATCAATTTCAGATTTACCACAATTTGAATCGGTTCAATTAAAGCCGATTCAATCAGCTTTTTACAAAGTAATTTTAATTAATATTGGAATTGTTTTTACTTTATTAGGTATTGGGTTAGGTGTGTTGTCTTTTTTACAAAGTGATTTTTTTCCAAATAGAGTTTGGTTATTAATTGGTACTGGTTATGTAATAGCATTAGGAATTAGTATCATGTTTTCTAATTTGAGTTTTAAATATAGAGGTTTTGCCTTTCGCGAACACGATGCTATTTATAAATCGGGAGTTATTTCTCAAACCACAACGATAGTTCCTTATAAAAGAATTCAACATGTTGCTTTGCATCAAGGTTTGTTTTCTCGTTATTTTGGTTTGGCTTCTTTAGAATTGTTTACAGCTGGAGGAAGTTCAACCGATTTAGAAATTAACGGATTGACTTTTGAAGAAGCACAACGTTATAAAATTTGGATCATTCAAAAAATTGATGCTTTAATCGAAGAATCAGAAGAGGAAACAAATCAAAATTTAGATGACCAAGATGAAATTTGATTTCTCAATTCCGCAACGCCAATCTAAACTCGGAATTTCTATTTTGTTTTTAGATTCTATGCAAAAGCTAATTCGTGCATCTATTGCAATATTTGTAGTTTTTGCAATGAATTTTGAGAAATACAAAATGAGTTTAATTTGGTTAGGATTGGCCATTGTGTTGCTTTCGGTTTTAGGTACTTTTATTCGATATTATTTTTTTACGTTTCAAATTGATTACAAATCGAAAGAGTTGATTATTCAAAAAGGATTTTTAAAAAAATCTAAAATTAGTATTCAACTGCATAAAATTCAACAAATTAACCTAAATCAGAATTTGTTGCATAAAGTATTCAAATTATATGAAATTAATGTAGATACGGCTGGAAGCGGAAAAAAAGAAGTAGAAATTAAAGCAGTTTCAAGTTATATTGCCAATCAATTAAAGGAAACTATTGAACTTTTAAATGAAACTGAAACAATTGATGTTGTTAATAATGACGAATCAATTCAATCTACAGAAGCTAAAACGATAAAAATTGGATTTTTTACCTTAATAAAAACCGGAATTACTTCAAGATATGTAGAAACTTTTGGTTGGTTGTTTTTAGTATTAAATACACTTTGGGAAAACGGAAGGCAAATTCATATTGAGGATAAAATTGACACTAATTCTATTGAAAACTATTTGAACTTTAATTCGGTTTTACTTTCGGTAATTATAGGTTTTGTATTTATTTTCATATTGATTATTGCAATAAATTTAGTTCGAACGATTGTTCGTTTTTTCGATTTTAAGATTACCCGAACTAAACATTCTCTTTTACTTACTTACGGATTAATTACTACTCGAAACACAATAATTAATCCTATTAAAGTGCAACTGATTAAAATTTCTCAGAATTATTTTCAAGAAAAATTAGATATAAGAAATTTAAGAGTAGAACAAGCTTCAAGTGAAGCAAATTCTAAAGAAAAAAAGAAAGATAGAATTGAAGTTCCTGGTTGTTCAGAAGTGATGAAAAACCAAATATTAGATTTTGTTTATAATAAAGAAATTACAAATCAGGAAGTGTATTTTCCAAGTATTAGAAAATTTTGGATTCGTTTTATTTTTATGATTCTTTTGCCAATTGCAATTATTCTATCGGTAAACACGTTTGCCCATTTCTTGCTTTGGAATAAATTGTACTTATTTGCAACATTATACTTTATTATTGGAACATTAAGTTGTTGGCGTTTGTATAAAAACTACAAGTTAATGGTTACACCTAATTTTATTTTGGTGCAATCTGGTTTTTGGGATATTGATACAGCTATTATTGAACCTTATAAAATTCAAGCCATTAAAACCAATCAATTCTTTTGGCAAAAGAGGTTGAACATTGGAAGTGTATATTTGTACACTGCAGGTGGAACTATTGCTTTTACAACAGGATTTTATAATCAAATTACGCAATTGAGTAATAAATGGTTGTATCAAGTAGAAATAAGTACTAAAAAATGGATGTAAATTAAGATTGAAGAAATATGAAACACTGGATTCAAGCCGCACGATTACGAACATTACCTTTATCTCTATCGGGAATAATCATTGGTAGCGCTTATGCCTATCATCAAGGATATTCTAATTGGAAAATAGTGGTTTTGGCATTGTTGACAACTTTAGGATTACAAGTACTTTCTAATTTTGCTAATGATTATGGTGACGGAATTAAAGGAACAGATGACAATAGAATAGGAGAGAAGCGTTTAGTTGCAGCCGGAATTATAACTGCCCAACAAATGAAAAAAGCAGTTATTATAACTGCAATAATTACTTTCATCATTGCTTTGACTTTAATCTATATAGCTTTTGGAAAGGAAAACTTTGTTTTAAGTCTGGTTTTTATCTTATTAGGAGTTGGCGCTATTGGAGCAGCAATTAAATATACTGTTGGGAGTAATGCTTACGGTTACAGCGGTTTTGGCGATTTATTTGTATTCATTTTCTTCGGATTGGTTTCCGTAATGGGTTCTAATTTTTTATTCACGCATTTTGTAGATTGGAAACTACTTTTACCAGCAATTGCTATTGGATTGTTAAGTGTTGCCGTTTTAAATTTAAACAATATGCGCGATATTGAAAATGATAGAATAGCAGGAAAGAATACTTTGGTAGTTAAAATGGGATTAGAGAAAGCTAAGAAATATCATTTTGCTCTAATTCTTACAGCTTTAGTTTTGTTTATATTTTTTAGCGGATTAATTACGATTGTAATGTATATTTATTTGCCAATTGTATTTGTGCTTGTAATGCACTTAAAAACAGTTAAAAAAGCCAAAAAATATGAAGAATTTGATCCAGAATTAAAAAAAGTAGCGTTGAGTACTTTTGCTTTAAGTTTATTATTTTGTTTAACTTTAGTTTTTACTAATATTTAATTTCAAAAATATGAAAATTACATTTTACGGTCACGCTTGTATAGGAATTGAAGTAGATGAGGTCCACATTTTAGTTGATCCTTTTATTTCGGGTAACCCAAAAGCAGCTCATATTGATATTAATTCATTAAAAGCCGATTTTATTTTACTAACTCATGCGCATCAAGATCATATTTTAGACGTTGAAGCCATTGCAAAGCGTACAGATGCAGTTATTGTGTCGAACTATGAAATTGCAACGCATTATGGAAATAAAGGTTTTAATTTTCATCCAATGAACCACGGTGGAAGTTGGGATTTTGAATTTGGAATGGTAAAATATGTAAATGCTATTCACACTTCGTCTTTTCCTGATGGAACTTATGGCGGTCAGCCAGGTGGATTTATAATTGAAGGAGAACGCAAAAACATTTACATTGCAGGAGATACTGCATTAACAATGGACATGAAGTTAATTCCATTGCGTACCAAATTAGATTTAGCCATTTTACCCATAGGAAGTAATTTTACTATGGATGTTGATGATGCTATTATTGCCTCTGATTTTATTCAATGTGATAAAATTTTAGGTTATCATTACGATACTTTTGGTTATATCGAAATCAATCATGAAGAAGCAAAACGTAAATTCTTTGATAAAGACAAAGATTTGATGTTATTAGAAATTGGCACAAGTATTGAATTGTAGAAAAAACAATTTCAAAATAACTATGAGAAAATATACTTTACTGATATTATTTATTTCAACTATTTCATTTGCTCAACAAAATGGATATTGGGATAACCAAAGAGCCACTTCAAAAGAAATTTCTTTAAGTGCTGGAAAACGCATATTAATTAAATCAGAAGATTTACCTATTGGTACAACTGAATTTGTTTATCGAATTTCATTGTTAAATGATACTCAAAATGTATCGAGTAGTTTGGTTTCAATATTAAAGTCAATTCCCGATCCCACAGGAGTTTCTCAAGGTGCTGCAGGTGCGGTTTTTTTAACCTCAAGCATTTCAGGTAATGACAAATGTACTTATGCTATATTTCCAACTGCAGAAGGTGCAAATGTATATTTAAAAGAAGCCAATGTAGATTTAGCTTGTTATGTTCAAAAAGAGAAAGTAACTAAAGATGCAAAACTTATTGCGCTTAAAAACTCAAAGTGCTTGGACAATATTCCTTATTTATGGTTTGGTTTTGAAAGTCAGAATTGGGTTATGAATCAAAGAATAGTATTAGAAATTGTTCCTTGGGTTGACAATGTAGCAAGTAGAGGTTGGAATTCTGATGCAAAAAATACGATAATCAGTTTTGCTAAAAAATTACCGGTTGTGACTAATTTAAAAAACAAAGATGCTTTTTGTGCTCAATTTTTAGAATTGGTAAGCTCTAAGTATACCAATACAGAATTCAATAACTTATTACCAATAGAAAAAAATAAAGTTATAGAATCATTTACAGAAGAAAGTTTAACAAAAACAGGAGAAGTAAATGTCTTTTACGATACGTTTAGAAACAAATCGATGAAAGAATTCAACAAAGGAAATTACCAAGAAGCCATTAAAATTATACAAGTTGATATTTTCAATAAAAACAGAGCAACTTATAGAGATTACGGAGTTTTAGGAGATTATTATTTATTTTCAAAGCAATTTACTAAAGCGGAAGAAACCTATGCAAAAGGTTTACAATTACAACCTTCAGAAATTAATTTTCAGTTGAATTTAGCTCATGTTTATTTGTTTACCGATAGAATTTCAGAAGCTAAAGAAATTCATAAAAAATACAAGAACGAGAGTCTTTTTACTGGAAATACATGGAAAAAACAAGTACAACTTGATTTTAAAGAATTTGAAAAACACGGATTTCCAACTGATGATTTTAAAAAGATAGATAGAATCTTAGATTAAGAAAAACTAAAAAAAAACAATTACAACTTCAAAAAGCAATATTTAAAATTGCCTTTTTTTCTTGAAGTTGAGATTTGAATTTTGACATTGCAATTGAAAAATGAAAGCAACTTATAAGAAATACATACTAAACTTTAAACGTCCAAGTGGTACTTCGCGTGGAGTTTTAACTACTAAGGAAACTTGGTTTTTAATCTTAGAAGAAAACGGGAAAATTGGAATAGGAGAATGCGGAATTTTAAGAACCCTTTCTATTGATGACCGACCAGATTATGAAGAAAAATTGCAATGGGTTTGTGCAAATATTCATTTAGGTAAAGACTCACTTTGGGAAGCTTTAATGGAGTTTCCTTCTATTCAATTTGGAGTAGAAATGGCGTTTCTTTCATTAGCTTCAAAAACACCTTTTGAGTTGTTTCCTTCGGAGTTTACTTTGGGTAAAAAAAGTATGGAAATTAATGGTTTGGTTTGGATGGGCGAAGAGCATTTTATGAAAGAGCAAATAGAAGAAAAACTAGCTCAAGGTTTCCGATGTATTAAGCTTAAAATTGGAGCAATTGATTTTGAGAAGGAATTAGGTTTGTTACGTTTTATTCGTCAAAATTTTAATGCTAAAACCATTGAAATAAGAGTGGATGCTAACGGTGCTTTTAAGTTAAATGAAGCTTTAAGTAAATTGAAGCAATTAGCTGGTTTTGAAATTCATAGCATTGAACAGCCTATTGCAAAAAACAACACTGACACGATGGCAGAGTTGTGTGAAATAACTCCTTTGCCTATTGCGTTAGATGAAGAGCTAATAGGAGTTTTTGGTATTGAAAATAAAGAACAATTATTACAAAAAATTAAACCACAATACATCATTTTAAAACCAAGTTTAGTAGGTGGATTTAAAGGAACTTTGGAGTGGATTTCTATTGCTGAAAAATTCAATATTAAATGGTGGATTACCTCTGCTTTAGAAAGTAATATTGGCTTAAATGCAATCACACAATTTACCTATACTTTACAAAATCCATTGCCTCAAGGTTTAGGAACTGGGGGTTTGTATACTAATAATTTTGACTGCCCATTAACTATTAAAACCGGACGTATTTTTTATGATGTTCATTTAAATTGGGATATTTCTCTTTTAGGTTTAGAACCTAAATCTTCTTAAATTTGCACTTATAATTTACAATTCATAATTTTTTATCCATGTTCAAATTAAAACTTCCTACAGATCCGCGTTGGGCAAATATTGCAGAAGGTAATTTAGAAGAAATTCTAACAGACCATGCTTGGTGCGAACAAAAAGCAGTTACAAATTGTATTACGCTTATTACCATGTTGCCAGAACATACCGAAGTAGTAAACGAATTAATTTCTATTGCTAAAGAAGAAATGGATCATTTTGAACAAGTGCATGATATTATAAAATCACGCGGTTGGGTTTTAGGACGTGAGCGAAAAGATAGTTATGTAAATGAATTGTATAATTTTATGCTAAAAGGCGGAAGTAGACAACAATTTGTGGTAGAACGACTTTTATTTGCTGCAATGATTGAAGCCAGAAGTTGCGAGCGTTTTAAAGTGCTTTCAGATACAATTTCCGATAAAGAATTAGCTGTTTTTTATAGAGATTTAATGATTAGTGAAGCCAACCATTATACTGCATTTATTGGTTTTGCAACAAAAATAGGAACTGATATTGATGTAAAAAAGCGTTGGGAAGAATGGTTGGAAGCAGAAGCCAAAATTATTGCGAGCTACGGAAAATCAGAATCTATTCATGGGTAAAATTTGCTTTAAAAGTTTAAGAGGTTTTATATAAAAGTTTAATTTCCAATAATCAAATCAACAATTCCTATTCTTCAACTCAATCCAACGGCTCATAAACTTGGTACTTTGCATGGTTTGATGTTGTAAAATTTGACCTAAGAAGTTTTGGTTGCGATGTGTTTCTAAATTCGAAAGCAAATCGCCAATTTTTGTAACAAAATCAGTTTCAAAAAGCGACTTTTCAAAACGTTGATTTACTAAGTAAATTCCGTTTTTTTGTGCAGTATTCCAAAGTGCTTCATTTGAATACAATTCAATTGCTTTTTCAATAAACTCTTCATCTGAATTTGCAATACAACCATTCCAATCTAAATTTTCAGGCATAGCTTCGGCACCAACTTTAGTGGTAACATTGGGTAACCCCAATTGCATACTTTCTAATAATTTTCCTTTTAAACCGGCACCATAAGGGATAGGGGCGAGCAAAACTTTAGCCGAATTAAAAACCTTTTCAACACTTTCAGCTCTTCCTTTAATAAGAAAACCTTCTTTATCGTTGTGCAATTGTTTTGCTTTTTCTGAAACATAAGCACCATAAATATGCATTTCGGCTTCAGGAAGTGCTTTTTTAATTGATTTCCAAAGCTTTTTCAGTTGGAGTACAGTTTGCCAATTTGGTTCGTGTAAAAAGTTGCCTATGCTTATAAAATGCTTTCTTTCTTCAAACTTTGGAATCTTTTCAAATGAATTCTCGTTTAAAACTTCCACCATGAAAGGTAAATAATGTAAAATATCACTATTTACTTTAAAAGTTTCGGTGAGCAATTGCATTTCAAATTCCGAAATAATTAAACTCAAATCACATCTATAAATGGAAGCCAATTCGCGTTTAAAAATATCAGAAATATAATCTTCAAAAGCTACAGTTTTATTTTGTTTGAATGCTGTTTCTCTTGCCTTTCTAAGAAAATGTAAATCTTCTGTGTCTAACATTCGTAAAGCATTTGGGCAATTTTCAGCTACACGCCAACCGTATTGTTCTTCCATCATAAAACGATCAAATAAAACAATTGTTGGGTTTAATTCAGTAATCAAAACATCAAAACTAGAATCGTTTAACTGAATATTTTTTGTTTGAACTCCTATACTTTCTAAATCAAAAGAATTTTCACCTTTACTTGCCGAAGACAGAAAAGTAATTGTATGGTTTTCTTTTTGAAACACTTCAATAATTTGCAACATTCGAGTTCCTGCTGCTGTTGAGGTTGGTTCTGGCCAAACGGTTCCTATAATTACTAAGTGATTTTGCATGGTACAAATATAGAATTAATAATTGTGAGTTATGAATTGTTAATTATGAATTGTTTCTTTGTAATTCATAATTCGTAATTGATATTCAATATGACTTTCTTTAAATTTTGCCCCAATTGTAAATCTGAAAATTTCACTTTTCCAAATAACGTTCGTTTTCATTGTAATGATTGCGATTTTACCTATTATCATAATATTGCAGCGGCTGTAGCCATTGTTTTTACTTTTGAAGACAAAATATTGTTTACCGTTAGAAATGTTGATCCTGATAAAGGAAAATGGGATTTACCAGGTGGATTTATTGACCCAGGCGAAAATGCTGAAGCGGCTGCTTGTAGAGAAATTAAAGAAGAATTGGGTTTAGACATTATTCCAAACGATTTAAAATACATTACTACTTCTCCAAATAATTATTTATACAAAAACGTGCCGTATAGAACGATGGATATTTTTTACGAATATCCGCTTAATACAGATATGATTTCTATAAATGCTGAAGATGAAATTCAAGATTTAATTTGGGTAAACCGAAATGAAATTGATTTAGAAAAAATTGGTTTTGTTTCAATTCGAAAAGTAATAGATGAAAAATATAAAATTTAAGCACAATTAGGAAAACCTTCTGGTAAATCTCTATACGCATAATATCGTAGGACTTCTTCAATGGCTAGTTTTAAAGCGGTATTTACAGGAACAATAACATTTCCCATTCTAAAATCTATTTGAGATAAATTCATGTAGTAATCTGTAAAAACAGGAACTGGCAATCCATTGTTTATGGCTTCTGTAGATGTATTGAAATTTTCAGTTTGACTTTCTTTGATTATTTTGCATGTAGCCAATCGTAAAGCGCCATACTTATCTTTCGTTGCTCCAAATCCAAAAAGGCGACAAATTAGTCCGCGATATGGATAATCTCCACAACTTCCCGAATTACTATCTAATAAAGATAAAGGTTGGTAAATATGACAAATAGAGCTTTGTTTTACTTTAAGTTTGGCTAAAACAGCTTCTGCATCTCCGTTTAAAAAAAGATGAAAAGCCCAAGGTAAAAATTCTAGAGGTGAAGCTTCAATGTCTGGTTTAGTACAGCATTTTCCACATCCTGCAATACAACCAAGTTTAGTTTGTGTTTGAAATTCGGCAATTTCTAGATCAAGATTTTTGTATAATTCTTCAACTAATCTAACACGGTTTTCTATTGACATTAATTTCTTTCGAAGGTAGTCTATTAAGTGATTGAATGTTAGGTTTCTCTTGATTATAAAATTAAAGTTTTTCTCCTTTATAATTATCTGGAAAAGGTCGGTAAGCATAATATTGTAAAACTTCTTCTAAAGCAAGCTTCATAGCTTTGTTTACGGGTACAAAAACATTTCCCATTCTAAAATCTATTTGAGAAAGTTGCATATAATACTCGGTAAAAATGGGAATTTGCAATCCGTTATTTATAGCTTCTGTACTTTTGTCGAAATTCTCTTTTTGTCCTTCTTTAATAATATTACAACTAGCAATACGTAATTGTCCATACTTGTCTGTTGTTGCGCCGTAACCAAATAAACGACAAATTAAACCGCGATGTTTATAATCGCTGCATTGTCCTTTGGTGTATTCTTCAATTGACTTAGGTTGGTATAAATAACAATTTGGAGTTGTTGTGTTGTTTAGAATAGTTAATTTTTCTTCGGCCTCACCTTCAATAAAAATATGAAAAGCCCAAGGTAGAAACTCTAATGGAGAAGCATCAATATCAGGAGTAGAACAGCATTTACCACAACCTACAACACAAGAGAGCTTCGTTTGCGTTTGAAAAGTTTTAATCTCTGTTTCTAGGTTTTGGTACAATTCGTTTACCAAATACACCTTTTCTTCAATGCTCATAGTTCTAAAATATCGTGTAAAAATACAAAAGCTCTGTAGAATGCAGATATTTTTGTGGCATAGATTTTGCTTTGTCAATATTGGTTAAATTTTATTTTTTTTACGATTTTGATTATAAAAAATAAAAATTTAAATTAATTAAGTAAAATTTTGTAAATTAGATTTATAATAACTATTTGATTACTAGTTTTTTATTTGGATTTGCAAAAGTTGGGAACATATCGAAAAGCCAACTAAATTTTGGAGTAGATAAATTAAATTAAATTAATTATGAAAAATTATTTCTTTAAAACTATTTTATTATCATTCTTCTTTATCGTTGCAACAAGTTGTGATAGTGATGATTCTAATCAAGTTGATGCACCAACAGTTTCTAGCGATACAACTGCAGGTAATGTAGAGGCTACTTACACAACTATTAAAATTAACGGAAATGTTACATCTACTGGTGGAGGAGAAATTACCTCTCGCGGAGTTTGTTGGAGCACAAGTTTAAATCCTACAATTAATGATAATAGAACATCAGAAACGGCTAATGTTTTTTCTAGTACAATTAGTAATTTAACAGCAAATACAGCTTATAATTTTAGAGTATATGCTACTAATAGTGCAGGTACAAGTTATGGAATAAATCAAAATTATAGTACATCATCATTAGATGCATCAATGTGGAATTTTTTAATTAATAACTCTGGATCTTCATGGAATGCAGACGTTACTTTTAACGCAGATGGAACAACAGTTTATGATGAACCAAGTGATCCAGGCACATATTTAACGAACGGAACTTGGTCTTTAAACGGAAATATATTAACGTATGATATGGATTCTTCTGAACCAACAAATGCATCGTATCAGTTTACCGGAACTTTATTAAACAGTACAATGAGCGGAACTTTTACTTGGTCTGGCAGTCCAGATCAAACTTGGAGTGCAATTGAGTATTAGATTTTTTTAATCAGTTGTTATTACTGAGAGGAATAGATATAAACTAGATTTTAAATAAAAAATCCTTAAACTACTGATAACAGTGCGTTTAAGGATTTTTTTAGTGACCTCGACTGGATTCAAACCAGTAACCTTCTCAGCCGTAATGAGATGCGCTATTCAGTTGCGCCACGAGGCCATTTTTGCAAAGTCTATAAATACATAAATGTGTATTTTCAACTTGTTTGCGGGTGCAAATATAGATATAAATGACTAAATTGCAAGTGTAAATGATAAAAAAAACACACAAAAATGAATATTGAAAGCTATATACGTGACATTCAGGATTTTCCTAAACCAGGAATTGGATTTAAAGATATTACACCATTATTAAATAATGCTAAAGCTACACAAGAATGCTTAGATTTATTAGTAAATTCGTTAGAGGGGAAAAAAGTAGATAAAGTAGTTGGCGTAGAGAGTCGTGGATTTTTCTTTGGAATGCTTTTAGCACAAAGGTTAGGTGTTGGATTTATTCCTGTTCGTAAACCCAAAAAACTGCCTTATAATACCATTTCTGCTTCTTATGAGTTAGAGTATGGTTCAGATGTTTTAGAAATGCATACCGATGCGATTGAAAAAGGAGAAAACATCTTAATTCACGATGATGTTTTGGCAACTGGTGGAACTGCAAAAGCAGTTTGTGAATTGGTAGAACAGTTAGGTGGAAATATAGTACAATGTAATTTTTTAATGGAAATAGAATTTTTAAATGGAAGAGAAAAGATTTCTGAGTATGAAATTTTTGCTGCTTTGAAGTATTAGATTAAAAGATTTTAAGATTTTAAGATTGAATGATTAAATTATTGAAAGATTTCATTTTTTGAAAAGCCAAAATCTTATTTTAAACTTTTAATAGTTATATAATAACGATAAGCTAAAATAGCTTGTTGCCATTTTTTTGCTTTCGTTACATCTAAACGTTGCTTTGTGAAACTTGGTAAAATAAGCTTATTTAATTTTGCTAAAAATTTATACATTGTTCATAATTTTTGGCAAATATAGTTAAAAAAAAGTCTCGCAATTGCGAGACTTTTTTTATTTGGTTTTAATAATTATTTTTTGAATTATTAAGTTTTCGTCAGTTGAAAGTTGATCTTCAATTACTTTTATTTCCTTAAATGAATTTGAATCATATTTTTTAAATGATTCATAAGTATTGCTTACTTCGGTTCCATCAATTTCTATTTTTATATTTTTTAGAGAATATGTAGGGTATTTTGGAATTTTAATCATCTCATTCTCGAAAATTACCAGCCAATTTCCATTTTCTAAAACAAATTTTTTGTTTTCAATTTTTTCAGGTTCAATTACATAAATTACTTCTTGTGTATTACTGTTTTCCGCATCAACTACAACATCACCAGTAATGGTAACAATGTTGTTTTTTTCTTCAATTTTATTAGGTGTCCCTGTATATAAAAACCAATTTTTATCTTTTAAATCATTATAAGTATATTTTTTACCACCAATTATATATTCTTTACCTTTTTGAAAGGTTAATTTTATGTTTTTTAATACTTGATTTTCTTCTTCATTTACAAAAAAAGATTTACCATTAAAAATAAGAACACCATCTTTGGCTTTTTGTCCATATTTTTTAATTCCTTCTTCTTTACTTAATACAGTTATACTTCCATCAACCGAAACAGTTGTTCCTTTAGGAACTTCACTTTGTAAATATTCTTTTCCGTTGATGATGTAAAGTTGATTTAGTTCGTTTTTTTTGTTTTTTTTAGCTTCATTTACAGTAGCCATTTTAACTTTTACTTCAGTTCCAAATTGTTTTGATAGTTTTTCATCTACAATATAATCTGATAAATCTGGAGCTTCAGTAAATCCAATACTATTACTTTCTGTACTAAAATAAATAGGTTCAATTGGCTCATTTCCTTTAATTTCTTTAACGCCTTTATTGCCTTTATTGTCATTGAATTCAATTTTAATAGCTATAATTTCTCCTTTTTTATTGCGTTTAATTTTTGAAAATTTATAATCAATTCCTTGCTTTTTTAATTCTTCAGTATCTAATTTCATTTCTGCATCCGAAGCATTTTTATCAGTAACAAATCCAACAGCTATTGCTACAGCTTCTGTTACTTTTTTTTCTGAATTAATTGGATTTTCTTTAACTTGTGCTACAGTTTCTACTTGTAAAAGTAACATAAAAGCACTTAAAACAGGAAGAATTAAAGCATACTTCCACGATTTTCTTTGGTTGGATTGATTGGTGTTTAACATAACGATTCGTTTTTTGATTAATGATTGATAAAATTGATTAGTAATACTTAGCTGGTGTTGATTAGTCACCACTTTTAATAAGGTTTTTTGATAATTTATTTTGTCTTGAGTTATCACTGAAGCTTTAGCATCTGCAATATATTCTAGATTTTGAAGGATTTCTTTTTGATAAAACCACATAATTGGGTTAACCCAAAACAAAGCACAGAATATTTTTGAAATCAGTACATCAATAGAATGCTTTTCTTTTACGTGAATCTTTTCATGAGAAATAATATGTTGTAATTCTTCTTCAGTAAACATTCGCCTATTAAAAACAATGTGATTAAAAAACGAAAACGGATTTTCATTAGACTCATTGTCAATTAGAATGGCTTCTTTAGTTTTAGTTCTTTTGCCAAATTTTATAATTCTAAAAAAAGAAAGTATTTCGATTAATATCTTAACCATAAACACTACTGAAATTCCTAAATAAACATAAAATAGAATTGAATTCCAGTCAATTGGTTCTTCAATAACTTTATTTTCAATTATGTAGGGAACAAAGTCAGTGGAAACAGTTTCATAAATAACCGGACTTGGTTCAACCCAAACTATTTTTGTAAAAGTGATTAAAGGTAAAATCACAGAAGCAAATAATCCCAACAACAAAAACCATCTGTTCTTATTGAAAAAAGTCTCTTTTCGCAATAGAAAATAATAAGCCAAAAAGAAGGTTATTAGTAAACCATTGACTTTTAAAAAGTAGGTGAATATTGCTTCCATAAGCTTATTTTTTTTCAATTAGTTCTAAAATTTCACGAAGTTCTTTTGCCGAAATTTTTTGTTCTTCAGCAAAAAATGAAACCATATTTTTGTACGAATTATTGAAATAATTTTCAATAGCTGTATTCATAAATTCTTTTCTATAAGCTTCTTTGGTAACAATAGGGTAGTATTGATGTGTGTTTCCATAAGCAGTGTAGGAAACATATCCTTTTTCTTCTAAATTTCGAATAATAGTTGATAAAGTATTGTAATGAGGTTTGTCTTCTACGATTTCGGCTAATACATCTTTCACGAACGCTTTTTTAAGGTTCCATAAAATGTGCATTATTTCTTCTTCTTTATTGGTAAGTTTTTGCATAACTAAAATTTTGTTATACAAACGTAAAACTATTTTTTTAGTTTTACAACTATTTTTATAGTTAAGTAACTATTTTTTAAGTTGAAGTTTTGTTTTTGTTTCTGTATTAACTAATTTAAGTACCACAAACCCCATAAAAACGCCAATTAAACCTAATGAGCCCATAAAAAACCAATTACTTTGGTAGCCAAAACGCTCTATAATTTCCATTCCTGTTTTAGCCGAAAGAATATGTGCTAAACTATAACTCATGGTGAAAATGGCCATATAGCGACCTTCGTGACCTTTAGGAGCTCTGCTCATTGCAAATGAATTAGAGAAAGGAAACGCAAACATTTCTCCAAATGTCATAAAAACCATCATGATGATTAAAATTCCTGCCCAAAAATTAACTAACATTAAAAACATACTTAAAGACATTGCTAAACAACCAAAAGTTACAATTTTTACAGCACTAATTTTTTTGCGTTCAATATAACTTACTAAAGGCATTTCTAAGAAAAAAACTAATATTCCATTAAATGTTAAAAGTAAACCTGTTTGAAATTCAGATAAATTAAATTGTTCTTTATGGTATAATGGAATGGTTGTAAACAGTTGAAAAAACATGATTCCTGTAATTAGACAGGTTATTAAAAACAACCAAAACGGAGTGTCTTTAAAAACAGAATGTGTTAATATTTCTCCAGGATGCTCTTTGTCTAAATAAGAAGATTTTTTCTTTTCTTTTACCAAGATCCAAAAAACTAAAATAGCAGTAATACAAGTTAATCCGTCTACCCAAAATAATCCGCTATAACCTCCGGTCATAATAATTAAACCACCAAGTGCTGGTCCGGCTGCAAAACCAAGATTAATTGCTAACCTAACTAGAGTTAATGATCGAGTTCTGTTTTCTGGTTTTGAGTAAGCTGCTAGGGAAACAAACATAGCTGGCCTAAACATATCAGCAACAACCATAATTAAGAAAATGGCAACAATTAAACCTTCAAAAGAAGTAATTTTTTGTAATCCAAAAAACATTAATCCACTGGTAAGCAAGCTAAAAATCATTACTTTATAAAAGCCTATTTTGTCTGATAATTTTCCGCCAAGCCATGAGCCCAGCATAGAGCCTACTCCAAAACTTACCATTATCCAACCAACTTGACTATAACTAAAACCCAAGTCTTCTTTTAAGTATTTAGATAGAAATGGTAAAACCATAGTTCCTGCACGATTGATAAAAGTTATCAACGTAAGAATCCAAATTTCTCTAGAAAAACCTTTAAAATTATTAATGTATTTTTGGAATGCTTTTTGAATCATGTGTAGAGTAAAATGCAAAAATACAAAACACAAAAGGAATTGAATGTTATATAAAATATATATTTTTGTAAAAATTCAACCTATGAAAAACTTACTTTTAATAATTGTTTTAATTACTTCATCAATTTATGCTCAAGATAAAAAAGAGAAAACAAGTTTGGAATATCAACAACACTTGAATGAAGAATTTGCCGATTCACTTAAAAGTCCGTTAACAAATGAAGATAGAAATCACTTTAAAGCATTAGATTTTTTTACAATTGATAATAAGTATGTGGTTGAAGCTGTTTTAATTAGAACAAAAAATGAAAAAAAGTTCAAAATGAAAACATCAACTAATAGAACTCCTATCTATAAAAAATATGGTGAATTGCATTTTACTTTAGAAGGCAAAGAATTAAAGTTAAATGTGTATCAAAATATCGATTTAATGAAATTACAAGATTATAAAGATTATTTATTTCTTCCTTTTTCCGATTTAACAAACGGAAAGGAAAGTTATATTGGTGGTAGATATATTGATATGAAAATTCCAGAAGGACATAAAGTAACAATCGATTTTAATAAAGCGTATAATCCTTATTGTGCTTATAATTATGAATATTCTTGTCCAATTGTTCCTTTGGAAAACGATTTAAATATCGAAATTAAAGCAGGCGTTAAAAAATTTCACGATTAATGAAATTTATAAATTTACATACACATTCGTTTTCTAATGATGCTTCGGTTTTAGAAGTAGTCAATCAATATCCATGGGAATTTGACAAATCTGTACCTCAATATTCTATTGGAATTCATCCTTGGTATATTGAAAAAGAAAGATTAGAATCAGATATGAAATTTATACAAGAAAATCTTTTATTAAATGAATGTTTAGCGCTCGGTGAATGCGGTTTAGATAAACGAATAGAGCTGCCTTTAAATAAACAAATTGAAGTTTTTCAGCAACAAATAGAATTGGTTCAAAAAACCAAAAAACCTATTATTTTACATTGTGTAGCGACTTATCAGGAAGTTATTTCAATTAAAAAAGAAATGAATATTCAAAATCCAATGATAATTCATGGTTTTTCTAAAAATATTCAAGTAGCAAATTCGCTTTTAGATAACGGATTTTATCTTTCTTTTGGAAAATATTTACTTCGAACCCCAGAATTAGCTTCTGTATTTAATTATGTTCCAAATGAATATTTTTTTCTTGAAACCGATACCATTAAAGAAACAATTGTTGATGTGTACCAAAAAGTATCACATATTAAAAACATAGAACTAGAAAATTTGAAATATATGGTTGTGAAAAACTTCGACCAGGTTTTTAACAGCAACCCTTTTAACCTTTTAAACACATAAACTTTTAAACTAAAATAATGGCACAATGGAAAGAAAGAGCAGAATTGCTTTTTAAAGAAGAAGGAATAAACAAGTTAAACAATGCAAATGTGTTGGTTGTTGGTTTAGGTGGTGTTGGTAGTTTTGCTGCCGAATTTTTAGCAAGAGCAGGAGTAGGAAAGATGACCATTGTTGATGGAGATACGGTTGATATTACTAATATTAACCGACAATTACCAGCCTTACATTCTACAGTGGGTTTGCCCAAAGTAAATATCGTGGGAGACAGACTTCTAGATATTAATCCGGATTTGAAGTTGACCAAAATAGAAGAGTTTCTTTCGCCAGAACGGGCTTATGAATTAGTTTCACCAGAGTTTGATTATGTTTTGGATTGTATCGATAGTTTAACTCCAAAAATGAATTTGATTATTGCTGCAAAGCGTAAAAAAGTTAAACTAATCAGTAACATGGGAGCTGGTGGGAAATCAGATTCTTCAAAAGTAAGAGTTAGAGATATAAGTAAAACAGAATTTTGTCCGTTAGCAAAAAACATTCGTAAAAGGTTAAAAAAGGAAGGTATTGATAAAGGTATAAAAGCAGTTTATTCTGCTGAAATGCCAGACAGTAAGAGTTTAAAATTAACCGATGGTACAAACTTTAAAAAATCGTTTTATGGAACAAATAGTTGGATGCCAGCATTATTTGGTTTACTTGCAGCCGAAACAGTTGTAAAATATATTGTAAAAAAGTAAAAAAAATCCGAAGTTTATAAACTTCGGATTTTTTTATTCAATTTTTTATTCAACTATAGGCTCAATATTTGGTTGAACTTCTGCAGGTGCAACTACAACAGGTTTAAAAACTTTTTTCTTAACCGGAAAATAAATTTCAGTTACCCATTGCGATGGGTTTTTAACTTTAGGTAGACTTGTTTTATAAATTTCAATATATTTATTATTGTTGTCTAAAACATAATCAAGCTTTGTTAATTCTTCAATTGCCTTTTTTCTAGCTTTTTTAAGGTGGTTATAATCTCCAGTTAAAGTAGTTTTAAAGGCTAAAAATTCATCAAAATGATTTCCTGAAATTTCACTTCCTTCAGTGGTTAAAATTTCTTCTTCAACCGGAACACACATTGCAAATTTTATGTAATTTAAACTTTCATCTCTTTTATCAACTCTAACAAATGGCAAACCTTTTAATTCAATTTCATTATTTTCAACAAATTGAATCATGTTTTGTAACATTTTTTTAGATTTTAACTGAAAATCATCAATTGAACACGAGTCTATTTGCTGAATAAAGTTTGTAGCATGTTTGGTAACAATACCTTGATGCGTAATTTTCATAGTTTCTAATTCGCTTATAAGGTATTTTTGTATTTGGTTAATTCCTTTTTCAAAAATAGCACCATAAACATCGTCCATTCCATTTTTAAGAATGGCATTAAATTTCCATTTGAAAGATAATTTACCTTTCATTGACCAATTTACTCTCGTTCCTTTAGATGTTTTGGTAAAAACCCAAGCAATTTTATGAAGTTCGTCATTAACGTAAAAGTTCTGATGTATACTGTCTTTCAAATAAGAGTTTGTAGTTGTAATTTTTCCATTTGAAGTGGTGCTTTTCCATGAAAAACCTGTACCTGCACCTTCATTTTTTGTTGTGTATTCGATAGTTGTACTAGGATCAAAATCTTTTAAATTAAACCAATCTTCCCAAGTCGAAAAATCATTAACATAATCAAATACATTTTCTTTTGAAGTAGTAATTATTTTTTCTCGTTTAATTTCGTACTCATTAGGTTGAGTAGCTACAAAAACAATAAAGGCAATAGAAAGTAATAAGAATAAAAGAAATATATATTTAGTGATTTTCATTTATAGGTTGTATGGTTATTTCAAAAATATAAAATTAATCTTTCAAAAAGAATTTTATTAAGAATAATAACAAGATAAAAGTTAAAAAAACTAATAATATCCAATAAGTTCCTTTATATTGTTGTTTTAATTCTTTCAAATCTTTTCTATATACAAAAGTCATAATTACGGTAAAAGCAATTATAAAAAAGATGGCAAAATAATATTGACCAGTTGAAAACATAAGTATAATTTTTTTTGTAAAAATAAGAATTCAAAAAATCATTTAGATATATTTATCTTTTAAAATTGAAATAATTATGCAAAAACAATTAAAAGCAGTTCAAAAGTTTCATGAAACATTTGGTTTAGGAGTTAGTTACGAAATGAAAGCCGATTTAGGGGCTAAAAAAAATGATTTGCGTTTTGAATTAATGCGTGAAGAAAATGAAGAATATTTAGAAGCAGTTAGAAATAACGATATTATTGAAACAGCTGATGCACTTGGAGATATGTTATATATTTTATGCGGAACTATTTTAGAGCATGGGTTACAACATAAAATTGAAGAAGTTTTTGATGAAATTCAAAATAGTAATATGAGTAAGCTTGGCGCAAACGGAAAGCCTATTTATAGAGAAGATGGAAAAGTGATGAAAGGACCAGATTATTTTAAACCTAATTTTGAAAAAATTTTAAAATAAAAAAAAGCGATTTCAATTTGAAATCGCTTTTTTATTATAATGATTTGATAAATTATATCTTAACTGTCCAGTTAAAAGTATCTTCAGCTAATTTGTACTGAATATTTGTTAGTTTTTCTTTTATTTCAGTTGCAAATGAATTTTCTATTTTAGGTAATTCAAAATATTCTTCTTTATATGAAAAACCTACAATTGGATTGACAACTGCTGCAGTTCCTGCTCCAAAAATTTCTTTTAAACTTCCGTTTTTAGCAGCTTCAACTAATTCTGAAACTAATACTGAACGAACTTCAACATCGATATTTTCTCTTTTAGCTAAATCAATTATGCTTTTTCGAGTAATTCCATCTAAAATACGTTCACTTGTAGGAGCTGTAAATAATGTATCGTTAATTCTAAAGAAAACATTCATTGTACCTGCTTCTTCAAGTTTGGTGTGCGTTGCATCATCTGTCCAAATAATTTGCTGAAAACCTAAGTCGTTTGCTAATTTAGTTGGGTAAAACTGTGCAGAATAGTTACCAGCAGCTTTTGCAGCACCAATTCCTCCATTTGCAGCTCTACTAAAATGTTCTGCAATTAATACTTTTACTTCTCCAGAATAATAGGCTTTTGCAGGAGAAAGTATAATCATGAATCTATAAAATTTCGCAGGAGCGGCAATTACACCACTTCCTGTTGCAATCATAAACGGTCTTATGTATAATGTATTTCCTTTTCCTTTTTTAACCCATTCTTTTTCAATTTCTAATAACTGCTTCAATCCACCTAAAAAAACTTCTTCAGGAACTTCTGGCATTGCCATACGACTTGCACTTTTATTAAAACGAATATAGTTTTCATCTGGTCTAAACAGCCATACATCGTCAGATTCATCTTTATAAGCTTTCATTCCTTCAAAAATAGCCTGACCATAATGAAAAACTTTAGCAGAAGGATCTATTGTAAAAGGAGCATAGGGTTCAATAGTAGGTTTTTTCCAAACGCCATCTTCATAGTCACAAACAAGCATATGATCTGTAAAAACATTTCCAAAAGTTAAATTATCAAAATCTACTTGGTTAATTTTAGAGATTGGAGCTTTTGTAATATCTATATTTACAATTTCTGGTAAATTCATTATAAAATGATTAAGTGTTATTAGAATTAAATGTTCTTAAAAACAATTGATTCTTTATGATGGCAAAATTAATAAAATTAAGTTGGTAATGATATACACTTAATTCTTTTTTTAAAGATATTATTAACATATTTTTATTCATATTTAGAGTATTTCTTTTATTTTTGTGATATATCTAAAAAAACTAAAAAAAAATGAAAAAAATTACATGTTTACTTGCCTTAGGATTATTTGTAATTTCTTGCGGTAAAAAAGAAGAAGTAAAGGAAGAAGTTAAATTAACCGATAGTTATGCTGTTTTTGGTGATTCTATTTCAAATGAAGGAGCTCTTTCTAGTGCAGAAATGATGGCGAAATTTGAATCTTTAAAAGAAGGTGATACAGTAAATGTTAAATTTACTTCAAAAATAAATGATGTTTGTCAAAAGAAAGGTTGTTGGATGAATGTAGCTTTGGAAGGCGATAAATCTACTTTTGTTAAATTTAAAGATTACGCTTTTTTTGTGCCAATGAATGCAGAAGATAAAGATGTTATTGTTGAAGGTAAAGCTTTTGTTAGTGTTGAAAGTATAGATGATTTAAAGCATTATGCAAAAGATGCTGGTAAATCTCAGGAGGCTATAGATAGTATTGTTGCACCAAAAACAACCTATTCATTTATGGCAAATGGTGTTTTAATTTCTAAATAATGAAACATATTTTTATAGTATTGTTTTCTTCATTCTTCTTTTTTAGTTGTAATACAAAAAAAGAAGAATTGGGAGAACAAAAAACAGAAAATTCTGCTAGTTCTGAAGAATTTGAAATGTATGAGATGTCTGAAATGGCGGCTCTTATGGAACAAATGTATGTTGACAATGAAAGATTAAAAGATAGAATCATTAAAGGTGATACTATTGGAAAATTCCCTCAACACTTTACAAAAATTCATGAAGCAGTTTTAACTGATGATACCGATAAAGATGCCTTTTTTAAAGAGCAAGCTTCAAAATTTATTATTGCTCAAGAACTAATTTATAAAGATCCAAAAAATGCAAAAGAGCATTTTAATAACGGAATTAATGCTTGTATAGAATGTCATAAAGTAAAATGTGGCGGACCAATTCCAAGAATTAAGAAGCTTTACATAAATTAAGTTTGTATTGAAAAGAGAAATAGTTATTACGAGCGACGGTTCAAGTACAATTTTTATACCAGAATGGAACGAAAGTTATCATTCTAAAAATGGTGCAATACAAGAAGCATATCATGTTTTTATAAACGCAGGTTTTACTTTAATCAACAAACAAAAAATTAATATTCTTGAAATAGGTTTTGGAACTGGTTTAAATGCTTTTATAACTTATTTAGAAGCAAAAAAGGAGTATAAAAAAATTAATTATGTTGGAGTAGAAGCTTATCCTGTTTCTCAAGATGAAATAATAAGACTTAATTATGTTGAAGAATTAAATGCTGAATCTCAAAAAGATGTATTTAAGAAGATGCATGATTTAGAATGGAATATTCAAAATGAAATTTCACCTCAATTTTGCCTTACAAAGAGAAAACAGTTATTTCAAGAAATTAATGATGTTGAAAGCTTCGACTTAATTTATTTTGATGCTTTTGGGTTTACACTTCAACCCGAATTATGGAGTGAGGAAATTTTTCAAGCAATGTATAATTCATTATTGAAAAACGGAGTTATCGTTACATATGCTTGTAGAGGTTCTATTAAAAGAGCAATGCTTAAAGCTGGTTTTAGAGTTGAAAAATTGCCTGGTGCTCCTGGAAAAAGAGAAATGTTAAGAGGTACTAAAGAATAATTGTAATAAGTAGTTCTGAAGTTATTTTTTATAGATTAAGTAATAAATATTAGATAAAATTTAATATTAATTTATGAAAATTATTTAAGTTTTAATCAAAAAAAAGAATTACATTTACATATGTTCTTATCCCTAGTCTAACCTAAATTTTATTAAAAGTATGTCTAGAACTATGTATTCTTATACAAAATCTATACTTGAAAGAGTAAGTTTTGACCCCAAACTTTTTTGCAAAGAGTTAGAAAAAGCACTAAAAGTTTTACTACCATACGAAATTGACCAACTACGAAATTGGGTGTTGCAATTTACGGAAGAAAAACCCGAATTAAGACAATGTTTAATCTATATTAATTAAAATAAAAAAGGCTCACTTTAAGTGAGCCTTTTTTATTTAGGACTTATAATTTCTACATCATTAAAAGCAATTGCTCCTCTTACAATCCCTGAGATTGTATTACGCAAAGCATCTATTATGTGTATTTTTAGTTCGTTTTTTGGATAAAGTAAACTTACTTCTCTTGCAGGTTTTGGGTTTTTAAAATCGCGTAATTTACTCTTGTTTGCTTCATTTAAATCTTGTGTGTGTAAATATGGCAATAAAGTAACACCTAAACCTTCATCGGCTAATTTTATAAGAGTTTCAAAACTTCCGCTTTCAATTTGAAAATGACTTTGGTTTAATGATGAATTATTTTTGCATAAATTTAAAATACTATTTCTAAAACAATGTCCATCTTGAAGTAATAAAATTGTGTCTAAGTCTAAATCTGAAATTTCAATTTCTTTTTTATTTAACTCAACAGCATTTGGAATATAAGCCACAAATGGTTCATAATATAATACTATTTCTTTTAAATTTTCTTCATTAAGTGGTGTAGCAGCAATGGCACAATCTAAATGACCGTTTTTAAGTTTTATAATAATGTCTTCTGTTGTATTTTCTTCAATTATTAAATTAACTTTTGGATATTTAGTAATAAATGTATTTAAAAACATAGGAAGAAGGGTAGGCATAACTGTAGGTATAATACCCACTTTAAATTCACCACCAATGTATCCTTTTTGTTGTTCAACTATATCTTTTATTCTTCCTGCTTCATTGACAATGTTTTTAGCTTGATTTACAATTTTTGCACCTATTTCTGTTAATTGTATAGGTTTTTTACTTCTATCAAATATTAAAATATCTAATTCATCTTCTAGTTTTTGAATTTGCATACTTAAAGTAGGTTGTGTAACAAAACACTTTTCTGCAGCTAGTGTAAAATTTTTGTATTCAGCTACCGCTAAAACATAATGCAATTGCGTAATAGTCATAGTATCAGTTTTTTTGATAAAAATATAAAAACTATCAATTCCTTTTATATAAAAAAACGTTTATTTTTAGGTAAATTTGATTATAATTAAAAAAAGGAATTATTATGAAGAATACATTAGGATTACCCATCAAAGAAACTAAAGAGTTAACCAATGAATTAAATATACTTTTATCAAATTTTCAAGTTTATTATCAAAATTTAAGAGGTTTGCATTGGAATATTAAGGGAAAACGTTTTTTTGATCTACATGTTAAGTTTGAAGAGTTTTATAATGATTCACAAATTAAGATTGATTTAATTGCTGAGAGAATTTTAACTTTAGGTGGAACTCCGTTACATACATTTGAAGACTATATTGCAAATAGTCAACTAAAAGTAGGAAAAGATATTTCAAATGATGAAACTGCAATTTCACTTATCTTAGATTCATTAAGTGAATTATTAGTTATTGAAAGAAAAATTTTGAGTGATTCTGGAGAAATAGAAGATGAAGGTACCAATTCTATGATGAGTGATTTTATTTCCGAACAAGAAAAAACAATTTGGATGTTAAAAGCTTGGATGCAATAAAGTTAAAAAAAAATAAAGCATAAAAAGCTGACTGTTTAGTTGGTTTTTTATGCTTTATTTTAGATTTTACAGTTCTTTATTAAGACAAAAAAAGTATATTTGCATTATGAGATTAATTTCAAAGATGGTATTATTCATATTTGTCTTATTTTTAGCGACACCAACTATTTTGTCTGCTATTGATAAAGATATTGATACATCTTACTTCTTTAACATGAGTGAAGAAGAGAGTCATAGTGCTTTTAATGAAATTAAGTCAATCCCTTCAATTTATTCATTCCCAATTGTTCTTGATTATGAAGGTGTTCAAAAAGTAAAATATTCTGTAATGAATGATAGAAAAGTTGATTCTATCAAACCTAATATTTTTTTACCTCCGCCTGAATTAGTATAAATTTTCTAGGGCTTCATTGAGTTGAAGCATAAAAATATATATAATTCAAAAAAAAAAATATGTTTAAAACATTAAAAAACGACTTACCAGCAAGTATAGTTGTATTTTTCGTTGCATTACCATTATGTCTTGGTATTGCTTTAGCAAGTGGTGCACCACTATTTTCAGGTTTAATTGCAGGTATTATTGGAGGAGTTGTTGTTGGAGCTTTAAGTGGCTCTAAAATTGGAGTGAGTGGTCCAGCAGCAGGTTTAGCTGCAATTGTATTAACTGCTATAGGTTCTTTAGGCGGTTTTGAAAATTTTTTATTAGCTGTTGTATTAGGGGGAGTTATTCAAATAGTTTTAGGCTTTTTAAAAGCGGGAATAATAGGGTATTATTTTCCTTCATCAGTAATAAAAGGGATGTTAACAGGTATTGGAATTATAATTATTCTTAAACAAATACCGCACTTTTTTGGTTACGACTCTGAGGCTGAAGGAGCTGATAGTTTTATCGAAAAATCAGGTGAAAATACTTTTTCTGCAATTGCTCATATTTCAGATCACATTATACTTGGTTCATTAGTAATGGGTATTATTGGTCTAGGGATTTTACTTCTTTGGGATAAAGTTTTATCAAAAAAAGGGAAAGTATTTCATGTTATTCAAGGACCATTAGTTGCAGTTGTATTAGGAATTATTTTTTATGCAGCAACTAAAGATAATAGCACATTAGGTATTTCTGCTTCTCATTTAGTAAGTGTTCCTGTACCAGACAGTTTTAATTCTTTTTTAGGACAATTTAGTTTTCCAAATTTTGGAGCAATTACAAATGTTGATGTTTGGGTTGTGGCATTTACTATAGCATTAGTAGCAAGTTTAGAAACACTATTATGTGTAGAAGCTACTGATAAATTAGATCCAGATAAAAACGTTACACCTACAAATAGAGAGTTATATGCTCAAGGAGCAGGAAATATATTATCAGGTTTAATAGGTGGGTTACCTATAACACAAGTAATTGTAAGAAGTTCTGCAAATATTCAATCTGGTGGAAAAAGTAAATTATCAGCTATATTTCATGGATTGTTACTTTTAATTTCGGTTATAATAATACCAAAATTATTAAATATGATTCCTTTATCTGTTTTAGCAGCAATTTTATTAATTGTAGGATATAAATTAGCAAAACCTGCTTTGTTTATAACAATGTATAATTTAGGTTGGAAACAATTTTTGCCATTTATAGTTACGGTTACTGGAATTGTATTTACAGATTTGTTAAAAGGGATTGCACTTGGACTGGCTGTTGGTATTGTAATCATACTTATAAAAAGTTTTCAAAATTCTCATTTTTTGCATAAAGAAGAAGCAAGTAATGGAAATAATAAAATGAAAATGACTTTAGCAGAAGAAGTAACTTTTTTTAATAAAGGAGCAATCTTAAATGAATTAGAACAACTTCCGCATGATTCTTTTTTAGAATTAGATGTTAGAAAAACGAGATATTTAGATAATGATATTATTGAAATTTTAGAAGATTTTGCAATTAAGGCTAAAGCAAGAAATATAAATATTAAGTTAATTTCTGAACGTGGAATAATTGATAACCCACCAAGTTATATTGAATTTTTCAAATTACTACCAATAACTAAATAATTTATAATAAATAATTATGAAAACATTAAATAAAGAATTACAAGATAAAATCACGCCTAGAAAAGCATTAGAATTATTAACTGAAGGAAATAATAGATTTATAAATAACCTAAAAGCACATAGAAATTTATTAGAACAAGTAAATGATACTATTGAAGGTCAATGGCCATTTGCTACCATTTTAAGTTGTATTGATAGTAGAACTTCAGCAGAATTAATTTTCGATCAAGGATTAGGAGATATTTTTTCTGTTCGAATTGCCGGAAATATTGTAAATACAGATATTTTGGGAAGTATGGAGTTTGCTTGTAAAGTTGCAGGTTCAAAGTTAATTGTGGTTTTAGGACATAGTAAATGTGGAGCTGTAAAAGGTGCTTGTGATCATGTTGAAATGGGTAATTTAACCGAATTATTATCTAAAATTCAACCGGCAGTTTACCAAGAAAATGAAACTAAAGAAAATAGAAATGCAAAAAATGAAACTTTTGTAGAAAATGTTTCGTCAATTAATGTAAAGAGAAGTGTAAAAAACATTATCGAAAGAAGTTTTGTTTTAGAGCAAATGGTCGAAGAAGGCTCTATCGGAATTGTTGGTGCAATGCATGATATTGAAACCGGAAAAGTAACTTTTTATGATGAAGTTATGTATATTAAGGACGATTTAAATCCTTCATTTTCAGTAGCTGATTTAAGACATTAATATTAATATCAAAATAGTATAAGAACGTCAAGAATATTTATTTTGGCGTTTTTTTATTCTATATTTGATTAGAGCTAAATAAAGTTTATGAGCGATTTTTATAAAAAAATATTAGAAAATAATAAAAAATGGGTTAATGAAAAACTTCAAATAAACCCTGAATATTTTAACAATTTAGCCGAAGGTCAGCAACCCCCATTGTTATGGATTGGTTGCTCGGATAGTCGTGTGCCTGCAAATGAAATTATTGGAGCCGAACCTGGTGAAGTTTTTGTACATAGAAACATTGCCAATATGGTTGTACACAGTGATATGAACATGTTAAGTGTATTAGATTACGCTGTTAATGCTTTAAAAGTGAAACATGTTATTGTATGCGGTCATTATGGGTGTGGTGGAGTAAAAGCAGCAATGGGTAATAGTTCTATTGGAATAATAGACAATTGGGTTCGTCATATAAAAGATGTTTATCGTTTTCATAAAGAAGAATTAAACGCTATAACTGATGAATCAGAACGTTTTAATAAGTTTGTAGAGATTAACGTTAAAGAACAAGTATTTGATTTAGCCAAAACATCTATTGTTCAATCTGCATGGAAAAACGGTCAAGAATTAAGTATTCACGGATGGGTTTATGGTTTAAATTCAGGTTATGTTACCGATTTAGGTGTAAATTTTAGTTGTGATAAAGATTTAGATAACGTTTATCAATTAAAATTTTAATCTTCTAAATTTTCATTAAAGGCAGAAGGTAATAATTGAGGAATATATTTTATTAAAATAGGTAAAAGTATTCCACCACCAGGAAGTAAAAAAATAGTTAGCGATGGCACCGATTTGCAGATGTCTAATAATTGTTTTTTTACTTTCTTTTTTTCATCAGAATCTAATTCTCGAGTTGTAGACTGAGCCAATAAAATCATTAATTCTTTACTTTCAATAATTTCTTTTGTAAGTCTTTTTTTATTTCGTGTTATTAACTTTGTAACTGTATTATTAGTTTGATCATAAAAATGTTTCACCGGATTTGAATAGTTGAAAAACGGAATTTCATTTTTATATTCTTTTATAAAAATATTAATTGTAGTTGTACTTTCAATTAGATTATTTAAAGGAACATTAAGTTTTAAAGCTAATTTATTTAAAAAAATATTTTCGTCAATTTCTAAAAGCTCATCACTCCAAAGTGCCATTTGAGCTAAATCTAATAAATATAATTTTTCAATTTCAAAATCATATTTCTCTAATGGAATGGTTTCTAACTGCAAATTGCCAACACTTTTAAATTTAGTATAACGAAGTGAGTTTTCAAACAGTTTAATTAATAATTCATCATAATTAGATTTTACTTTTTTAATTGAAAAGGCCAATGATACTACTTTTATACAATTTAGTTCAAACTCCTTTAAGTACTTTGTACTTAAATCTTTTTTAACTAAATATTCATGAAAGGCTAAAACATCTAAAAACAATAAGGCATTTGTAATTATATGCGAAAAATTCTTACTTATAATATTATTATTAGTCTGAATTCGGTCATTTAAATTGCTTTCTAGAATAGAAACCTGACTTCCAGAAGGTAATAACTTATTAAGAAAGTTGTAATTTTCATGTTGAATTTTTTTATAAAAAAGATTAATTTGTGTTATAAAATCTTCTTTAATTTTGTTTTGCTTCACAATTCTATAAATAGAAAACATTGAGTTAAGTAAAGCTATTTTGGTAACTTCATCATGAGATAAACCTTTTAAGTCAATTGGAGTTTTTAAATTTAAAGAAACAACATGGCCATAAATAAACCCAGATTGTCTAATATCTGAATAAAATGTATTATAATCATTTGAATAGTCGATAAAATTTAAGTCATTTTCGACAAAAAATTTTTCTATCCAACCATTAATTGAAGGGTTTATCATGAGTTTAAAATGTTAGGTCAAATTTAGAAAAAACTTTTTTTTAAATGGTTTAATTTCCAAAACTATTTTTATCTTGCTAAAAAAAATATATGAATTTTGTTATTATAATTACTATTTGTACGTTGTTGCTTTTAGCATACATTTTTACAATTTCATCATCTAAAACAAAAATTCCGTCAGTAATTTTACTTCTAATTTTGGGTTGGTTTGTAAAACAGGCTTCTGATGTTTTTCATATTGTTATTCCAGATTTAAACCCTTTATTGCCTATTTTAGGTTCGGTTGGTTTAGTACTTATCGTTTTAGAAGGTTCGTTAGAGTTAAAGTTAAATAAAGAAAAACTTCCATTCGTAAATAAAACATTTATAACAGCAATTGTTCCTTTGATAATTACTGCATTTATTATTGCTTTTGCTTTTAGTTATATTTTAGAAGTTAGTTTTAAAGACGGATTAATAAATGCAATACCATTATGTATTATAAGTAGTGCAATAGCAATATCAAGTGTTGGTCATTTAAACTCATTTAATAAAGAATTTGCCATATATGAAAGTAGTTTATCTGATATTATAGGTGTTTTATTCTTTAATTTTATTGTTTTAAATGCAGTAATTGATTTTAATTCGGTTATGCATTTTGGATTACAAATCTTAATAATGATAGGAATATCTTTTATAGCAACAGCATTTTTGGCTTTTTTATTAAGTAAAATTGATCACCATGTAAAATTTGCACCTATAGCTTTATTAATTATTTTAATTTTTGCTGTTTCTGAAGTTTATCATTTACCAGCTTTAATTTTTATTATGTTTTTTGGTTTAATAATGGAAAACTTTGATGAATTAGATAAATTTGAATGGATTCATAAATTAAAACCTAAGGCTTTAGATAAAGAGGTGCAAAAGTTTAAAGAATTAATTACTGAAGCGGCTTTTTTAATACGTTCTCTTTTCTTTTTGTTATTTGGCTTTTTAATGAAAACTGAAGATGTTTTAAACCCAGAAACATTCGGAATAGCATTAGGTATTATTGTATTGATTTATTTAATTAGAGCAATGCAATTAGCATTCTTTAAAGTAAAATTAATGCCATTATTATTTATTGCACCAAGAGGATTAATAACGATATTACTGTTTTTAAGTATTCCTGAAGCCAATAGAATTCCTTTTGTAAGTAAGGCGTTGATTATTCAAGTAATTGTCTTGTCGGCTTTGTTTATGATGGTTGGGTTGATTTTTAATAAACAAGAAAAGGAAGTTGTTGATAAGAAAAATGACGATACACTTTCTGTGGACTTAGACGTACCGCTTTAAGATATAAAAATAAAAAAGGCTCAATTTAAGTTGAGCCTTTTTTATTAGAAATTAGGAGATAAATTATATTTTTTATAGAAATTATCTAACGCTTCAAGCACTTGGTCTTCATTATCTACTATTGTAAATAAGTCTAAATCTCCAGGGCTTACTGTTTTGTATTTTTCAACTAAAACTGCTTTTACCCAATCAATTAATCCAGACCAGAAGCTAGTTCCTACTAAAATAATAGGGAATTTTGCAATTTTCTTAGTTTGTATTAATGTAATTGCTTCAAACATTTCATCTAATGTTCCAAAACCACCTGGCATTACAACAAAACCTTGAGAATATTTTACAAACATTACTTTTCTTACGAAAAAGTAGTCAAAGTTTAAGTTTTTATCTCTATCAATATAAGGGTTAAAGTGTTGTTCAAATGGTAATTCAATGTTTAAACCTACAGAAGTTCCTCCACCAAAATGAGCACCTTTGTTACCCGCTTCCATTATTCCAGGACCACCGCCAGTAATTACTCCATAACCACCTTTACTAATTTTATAAGCAATTTTTTCTGCTAATAAATACGTTTCTTCGTCTGGTTTTGTTCTTGCTGAACCAAATATAGAAACACACGGGCCAATTTTACCCATTGCTTCATATCCGTTAACAAATTCTGACATGATTTTAAAAATCGCCCATGAATCATTTGTACGTATTTCGTTCCAAGTTTTTTGTTTAAACTTTTCTTGTATTCTGTGATCGTCGTTTTCGTATTGCTCTAAAGCCATATTCTTTTCTTTTTAAAATTAAACAAGCCTGCTAAGATAATTCTTTTTTCAAAAATTGAGCAGTATAGCTTTTTTTATTTTTTATAATTTCTTCGGGTGTTCCTTTAGCTACTAATTGCCCACCGCCTTTACCACCTTCATAACCAATATCAATAATATAATCGGCAAGTTTAACAACATCTAAATTATGTTCTATTATTAATACTGTATTTCCTCTATCAACAAGTATGTTTATAACATCCATTAATACACGTATGTCTTCAAAATGTAGTCCAGTTGTCGGTTCATCTAAAATATAAAATGTGTTTCCAGTATCTTTTTTAGAAAGTTCAGATGCTAACTTTATACGTTGTGCTTCACCACCAGAAAGGGTTGTACTTTGTTGTCCAAGCGTTATGTAACCTAAACCTACATCTTGTATGGTTTTTAGCTTACGGTGAATTTTAGGAATATTTTCAAAGAAATCAACACCTTCATCCATAGTCATATTCAATACATCAGAAATTGATTTTCCTTTGTATCTAATTTCTAATGTTTCTCTGTTAAAACGTTTTCCTTGACAAGTTTCACATTCTACATAAACATCTGGTAAGAAACTCATTTCAATTGTACGAACTCCAGAACCTTCGCAAGTTTCGCAACGGCCACCTTTTACATTAAAACTAAAACGACCCGGTTTATACCCGCGAATCATCGCTTCTGGCGTCATGGTATATAGTTTTCTTATTTCAGAAAAAACATCGGTATACGTTGCAGGATTACTACGTGGTGTTCTTCCAATCGGACTTTGGTCAATTGCAATTACTTTATCAATATGCTCTAAACCTTCAATTTTCTTATAAGGTTGTGGTTTTTTTACTGCATTGAAAAAATGTGCATTTAAAATAGGATATAGGGTTTCGTTAATTAAAGTAGATTTTCCACTTCCTGAAACTCCAGTAACACAAATTAGTTGTCCTAAAGGAAATTCAACTGTAACGTTTTTTAAGTTATTACCAGTTGCTCCTGAAAGTTTTAAGGTTTTTCCATTACCAACTCTACGTTCTTTAGGAACTTCAATTTTCATTTTACCGTTCATGTATTGTGCAGTAATGGTATTACCCAGTAACATTTCTTTTGGTGTTCCTTCGCTAATTATTTTTCCTCCAAAACGACCTGCTTTTGGTCCAATATCAATTACATAATCGGCACGTTCAATCATGTCTTTGTCATGTTCTACAACAATAACTGAATTTCCTATATCACGTAAGTTTTCTAACGATTTTATTAATCTTTCGTTGTCTCTTTGGTGTAAACCAATACTCGGTTCATCCAATATGTATAAAACACCAACTAATTGCGACCCAATTTGTGTTGCTAAACGAATACGTTGTGCTTCACCACCAGAAAGCGATTTAGAACTTCTGTTTAATGATAAATAATCTAAACCTACATCTAATAGAAATTGCAAGCGAGTTTCAATTTCTTTGATCACTTCAACTGCAATTGCATTTTGTTTTTCTGAAAGATTTTTTGGTAAACTTTTAATCCACATCGATAATTCAGAAATATCCATATGTGCTAAATCACCAATATTTTTATCATCAAGTTTAAAATATAATGCTTCTTTTCGTAATCGAGAGCCGTTACATTCACTACAGGTATATTCGTCCATGAATTCTTTTGCCCATCTTTTTATAGATGCAGAACCACTTTCGTCATACTGATTTTTGATGAAGTTAGAAATTCCTTCAAAATCTATTTTATAATCTTTTGTAATTCCCATCACTTTTGAAACTACAGAAAACTTTTCATTTCCACCATATAAAATGATGTTCATTGCTTCTTGAGGAATGGTTTCAACAGGGTCGGTTAATTTAAACTCATATTTATGAGCTATGAGTTCCAATTGTTTAAAAATCCATGTGTTTTTAGCTTCGCCTAATGGAGCAAAACCACCATTTTTTATGGATAATTTTCCGTTAGGAATAATCTTTTGTAGATTAATTTCATTAACCGTTCCAAGACCGTTACAATTACTACAAGCCCCTTTTGGAGAATTGAATGAGAAATTATTTGGTTCTGGATTTGGATAGGAAATTCCAGAAGTTGGACACATTAAATTTCGACTAAAAAAACGAACTTCTTGCGTTTCTTGTTCTATAATCATCATTACATCATCACCATGATACATTGCCGTTTTAATGCTTTCATTTAAACGTTTATCTGTATCTTCGCTCATATCAATTGCCATTCTATCAATAACAATTTCTATATCGTGCGTTTTGTAACGATCTACCTTCATTCCGTAAGTCAAATCAGTTATAACTCCGTCTATTCTAACTTTTAGAAAACCTTGTTTTGCAATTTGCTCAAATAATTCACGGTAGTGTCCTTTTCTAGAACGAACCGCTGGAGCTAAAATGTTAATGCGTTTTCCGTTGAAGTTTTCGAGTATTAACTCTTTGATTTGTTCATCAGAATAGGAAACCATTTTTTCGCCAGAATTATAACTGAAAGCTTCACCAGCTCTAGCATATAATAAACGCAAGAAATCGTAAATTTCTGTAATGGTACCCACAGTAGAACGCGGACTTTTACTCGTTGTTTTTTGCTCAATGGCAATAACAGGAGAAAGTCCATCAATTTTATCAACATCTGGTCGTTCTAAACCGCCTAAAAACTGACGTGCATAAGCAGAAAAAGTTTCTATATAACGACGTTGACCTTCGGCATAGATAGTATCAAAAGCAAGTGAAGATTTTCCAGAACCAGATAAACCAGTAATAACAACTAGTTTTTCTCTTGGAATGGTAACATCTATATTTTTTAAATTATGAACGCGAGCGCCAATAATTTCTATTGTATCGTCTGTATTTAACATAGTTTTTTACAAAATGCAAAAATACAATTTAATGTGTAGATTTGCTAATGCACTGAAATAGAATATTCTGTTAATAAAATAAAACGATTAAGCTTTCAATGCTGGTTCATAGCTTAGAATTGATTGGCGTAACCAATCGGTAATTTCAATAGATTTTTTTATTGAAATATCAATTAAAACTTGAGTACTCATTCCTTTAGCGTGAATAATTTCGTTATTATCTTTATCTAAACTTGTAATTAAATACTCAATATCAAAACTTTTAGAACCTAATGCAGAAGTTCTTATTTTAATAGTTGGTTGAATAGCAGTAATCTGTAATTCTTTAAAATAATCACATTCTATATGTGCAATTACAAACATGTTTTTTGTCCAATCCCACTTTGGGCAAGCGGTTGGCATATAATACCCACGACCTATTTGAAAATATTCAAAATAGTATACGTTGTTTACATGATTTAATGGGTCAAGGTCATTCCAACGAATGTTTAACGGCATTGAAAATTTAAAATCTTTAGTATTTATAGGTTGCATATTTTATGTATTTATTCAATTATCATTTCTTTTAGTTTTTCACGGTATTTTTCTAAAACAAATTGTTTAGAAATGATTCCTATTAGTTTTCCTTTTTGAAGCACAGGAAGAAAAGGTAAACCGCTTTTTTCGAACTTAATCATTACTGTTTCCATGGTTTCATCATAAAAAACAATTTCTTTAGGTTGTTCCATTATTTCAGCAATAGTAGTATATTTTATCTTAAAAGGAGTAAAAATATAATTACGAATATTATCCAAATAAAGAATTCCTTCTAATTCACTTTTGTCATTAAGTACAGGAAAAACACCTTCGTCTGATGTTTTAATCACTTCCACTAATTCCACTAAATTATTTGAATTAGAAACAGACTTGTAGTCTCTTTGTACTAATTTAGAAAGTTCTAAAGTGGTTAATATATTTTTATCTTTATTGTTGGTAAAAACTTCTCCTTTATCGGCTAAATGCTTAATGTCAAATGAATAAGGTTCAAAACGTTTTGATAGCGCATAACTTACAGAGGAAACAATCATTAACGGAACCATTAACTCATAACCACTTGTAATTTCTGCAATAAGAAAAATAGCTGTTAGCGGTGCGTGAAATAATCCACTTAAAATTCCTGCCATTCCTACTAAAGTAAAATTAGTTACAGGAAGTTTTGAAAGTCCAGTTAGGTTTACAAAGTAAGCTAAAACAAAGCCTAAATAAGAACCTACAAATAGAGAAGGAGCGAAATTTCCTCCGTTTCCACCAGAACCTATGGTTAGTCCGGTTGCAAAAACTTTGGCAAGCATTGTAATTCCTACAAACAATAAAAGAACCCATTTAGAGTCTTTAAAATTTGCAAGAAGTGTGTTTTCTAATATTTTTTCAGGATGATTATTGGCTATAGTTTTTATACTAAGATATCCTTCACCAAATAATGTTGGGAAAAGAAATATTAAAATGGCCAGTAAACTGGCTCCAAATAAAGCTTTTCGGTAAGTTCCTAATTTGCTATTACTAAAAAAATGTTCTAATTTTCTAAATATTCTTGCGTAATAAATGGATACTAATCCTGAAAGTAGCCCTAAAACAATATAAAAATGGATATTATGATAATCGAATTCTTTTACATTTTTAAATGAAAGTAATATGTCTTCATTTAATAAAATAGTTGAAATTAAAGCGCCAGTTGCAGCACTAATCATGATAGGAATAAAGGCGGTTATACTTATTTCCGCTAAAACAACTTCAATGGCGAAAAGCACACCAGCAATAGGTGCATTAAAAGCAGCTGCAATGCCAGATGAAACTCCACAAGCTAATAAAAGACTTCTGTCTTTATAATTTAAGCGGTAATTTTGAGCATAATTACTTCCAAATGCAGCACCAGTTATTGTAATTGGAGATTCTAAACCTGCACTTCCACCAAGTCCAACCGTAAGCGAACTGGTTAAAATTTGAGAATACATTTGCTTTTTAGGAAGTATTCCTCCGTTTTTAGCAACGGCGTACATAATGTGAGAAGTTCCTTTTTGAATGCTTCCGTCTAAAAATTTTGCTACTACAAAAACAGTTAGAACAATTCCAATAACAGGTATTAAACTATTGCTATAGGGTAAATGTAAATAACCATCTAAATATTGTGCTGATGTATAAACCCAATGCGCAAATGTTTTTAAGAAAATCACTGCTAAAGCAGAAGAAATTCCAACCAAAATGCAAGATAAATAAATAAATTGCCTAGGTGTCAACATGGTTTTTAATACAAAAATAAATCGCTCTAAACGTTTGAATAGTTTTGTTATAAATCGAAAAAAAGTGCTCCCTTTTTTTTCTGGCATTTTGGAATAAAATTTGATTTTTGCGAAGTTACTTTTTAATTAAAAGTTATACTAATGTTTAGTATTAAAATCTTCAACCATTTCAATTAAATCTTCAAAAAATAAAGTAAACTCTTCTTCAAATTCAGTGTAAAATTCTTGTAATTCTTGCACAGCATTATGCATATGTGCTCTGTGTTTGGTTCTATAATCCATTTGAAAAAGAATTCGTTCAATTCCTGCTATAGAAGCATAACAAACTAACCAATTACTTTCAATCATGTAAGGCATTAGTTTTTTTGTTTTCGGACTTAAAATTTCATAGTTATCTTTTAGTGATTGATAAAAACGATTTACATAATCTTCTAAATTTTCATTAGAATAAGTATTCCAATTTTTAGCTAAAAAATGATCGTACAAGATATCGATAATCACCCCCGAATAATGTCCGTATCGTTCATGTAATCTATGCTTACTTTGTCGCCAAATAGAATGAGCATCTGTAAAAGTATCAATGGCTCTATGTAAAATAATTCCTTTTTGAATTTCTTCAGGATACTCTAAATAATCATTTCCACGAATACCATCGGCCATGAAGTTTCCAATCTTAATTAAATCGTTATTACCAGAAAGAAAAATATGGGCGAGGAAGTTCATTATTTTTTTGGTTACAAATTTACAAGTGTCTTAGTTTTTGTAAATATAGGGCAATTGTTTGTGAATTAAAATTTCGAAACTCTATTAGATTAATTATATTTGTTTCAAGTTTTAAGCATTTGACTTTGAAACTTTGTAACTCAATAACTTTGAAACTAAAAAAATGACATTAATAAAATCAATATCAGGAATTCGTGGAACTATAGGTGGAAAAGTAGGGGATAACCTTACGCCAGTGGATGCAGTTAAATTTGCTTCGGCTTATGGAACGTTCTTGAAACAAAATTCTAACAAAGAAAAACTAACAGTTGTAATTGGTCGTGATGCGCGTATTTCGGGACCAATGATTCATAATTTAGTTCAAAATACATTAGTTGGTTTAGGAATAAATGTAATCGATTTAGGTTTGTCAACTACACCAACGGTTGAAATTGCGGTTCCTTTAGAAAAAGCTGATGGTGGAATTATTCTTACCGCTTCGCACAATCCAAAACAATGGAATGCGTTAAAGTTATTGAATGCCAAAGGTGAATTTTTAAATGGAGACGATGGTGCTAAGATTTTAGAAATTGCCGAAGCAGAAGCGTTTGACTTTTCAGATGTTGATTCTTTAGGTGAAGTTACCGAAAACAATGCGTACATGGATATTCATATCGATGAGGTTTTAAATTTACCCTTGGTTGATGCTGATACGGTTGCAAAACGTAAGTTTAAAGTAGTTGTGGATGGTGTAAATTCTTCGGGAGGAATTATTATTCCAAAGTTATTGGAACAAATGGGCGTTGAGGTTGTAGAATTGTATTGTACGCCAAACGGACATTTTCCGCACAATCCAGAGCCTTTAAAAGAACATTTAGGCGATATTTGTAAGTTGGTTGTAGAAGAAAAAGCCGATTTTGGAATTGTTGTTGATCCAGATGTGGATAGATTGGCTTTTATTTCTAACGATGGCGAAATGTTTGGCGAAGAATATACGTTGGTGGCTTGTGCCGATTATGTATTGAGTAAAACGCCCGGGAATACGGTTTCTAACATGTCTTCTTCTCGTGCTTTACGCGATATTACTGAAAAACACGGTGGTAAATACCAAGCCAGCGCTGTAGGTGAAGTAAATGTGGTTACCTTAATGAAAGAAACCAATGCAATTATTGGAGGCGAAGGAAACGGCGGAATTATTTATCCAGAAAGTCATTACGGAAGAGATAGTTTAGTGGGAGTTGCTTTGTTTTTAACGCATTTGGCTAGTTTAGACATAACAGTTGCCCAATTAAGAGCAAGTTACCCGCAATATTTCATGAGTAAAAATAAAATTGAATTAACGCCTCAAATTGATGTGGATGCTATTTTAAAAGTTATGACGGAGAAATACGGAAACGAAGATATTACTACTATTGACGGTGTGAAAATTGATTTCCCAACAGAATGGGTGCATTTACGCAAATCCAATACTGAACCAATTATTCGTATTTATACAGAAGCACCAACCCAACAAGAAGCTGATGTTTTAGCGGAACGTTTTGTAAGTGAAATCAAGGCTATTGCAGGTATATAATGAATAAGTATTTTTTAATTTTAGTTATAACGATTTTTTTTATTGGTTGTGCTTCAAAAAAAAGTGAAGCAATACCATCTACTTTAGATCCAATTTACATACAAAGAGCAACAGATTTTGCTAAGACTCAGTTTGAAAGTTGTATGACAGGCAAATATGTGCCAATAACTAAAGATATTGCAACTCCTTGGTTAGTGAGGGAATGGAATGAAGAAGAAGAACGAAAAACGTGTGAGGAAATCAATGAGAGATTTGGTAATTTAACGGAACTTAAAATAGCTAAAACGCAATATTACAAAGAAAGTTATATTTATAGGTTTAAGGCAAAGTATTCTAAATTGAACGAATATTCCGAAATAAGAGTTTATACTACTTTAGATCATAAGTTTTCGGCATATATTATTAAAGAAGTTTGGTTGGATAAATACACAAAATTTAATCCAAAAAAATAAGTAGATGTCAAACCCAATTAATTTCTTAGTAGCCATTGCAGTATTTGTTTTTTATAAAAATAAGTATCAAAAAAAACAAAACAAGAAATTGAAAAGTTTAACGATTCTAAAAAATAATAATAAGTAGTTCTTAAAAAAGCAGATATTTTAGAATTTGCTTTTTTAAGAACTACAACTCAACATCGAACACCCAATTTTTACTCTCGCCCAATCAGGTCTTTTGGCAAACCATTTTTCCATTTTGGGTTGTTCATCATAAGGATTTTGCAATAAAGTATATAATTCATCAATTAAACTGTAATCTTCTTTATCGGCGGCATCAATAGCCAATTGCGCCATGTAATTACGCAATACATACTTTGGGTTCACCAAATTCATTTTTACTTTTCGTTGTTCATCTGAAATTTCTTCTTCTTGCAAACGATTTAAATATTGGGTAAACCAATACAACCAGGTTTCTTCTACACGTTCTTTTACTTCTTCAATTTTATAAAAAGCAGTATTAATTTTTTCTAAAGCTTGCTCAGGTGAATCTGTTTTTGAAATCGTACTTAAATTTCGGTAGAAAATAGTCATATCGGTTTCTGTTTCTTTTAAAACAGCCAGTAATTGATCAATTATAGATGCGTCGTTTTCTTTTAGGTTTTCAAAGCCTAATTTAGTACTCATCATTTTATAAAAATCCTCTTGAAATTCATTAGAATACGCTTCCAAAATGATTTCCAACGGTTTTACATCTTCAATCAACGGATATAATGCATTGGCTAATTGTAGTAAATTCCAAAGCGCAATATTGGGTTGGTTCCCAAAACGATAACGACGATTTTCTGCATCGGTAGTATTAGGAGTCCAATTTGGGTTATAATCTTCCAGCCAACCGTAAGGTCCGTAATCAATTGTTATTCCATGAACCGACATGTTATCGGTATTCATAACGCCATGCACAAAACCAACACGTTGCCAATGCAGAATCATTTCTTTGGTAGTGTTGGTAATGGTTTTAAAAAATGCAATGTATTTTTCTTTTCCTTCTGCTTTAATTTCTGGAAAATGATGTTTTATGGTATAATCGGCTAAAATTTGAAGGTTTTTCACATCATTTTTAGCAGCAAATAATTCAAAGTTTCCAAAACGGATAAAACTCGGTGCCATTCTACAAACAACAGCTCCTTTTTCATAAGCAGCATTTCCATTATACATAACATCACGCAAAACATCATCGCCAGTTAAAGCTAAAGAAAGCGATCGAGTAGTGGGTACGCCCAAATAAAACATGGCTTCACTACATAAATGTTCTCTAATCGAAGAACGAAGAACCGCTAATCCATCGCCACGACGAGAATAAGGTGTTTTCCCAGCACCTTTTAATTGCAACATCCACTGTTTTGAATTGTACATTACTTCAAAAAGTGCAATGGCTCTCCCATCGCCTAATTGTACCGCCCAATTTCCAAATTGATGTCCGGCATAAGCCATAGCAAACGGTTTTGTTTCAGGATAAATTTCATTTCCAGTAAAAATATTCAAAAAATCTTCTGATTGAATGTCTTTTTCGGTTAACCCAATTTCATCAGCCACTTCTTTAACGACATGAAGTAGTTGAGGTGCTTTTGTTTTGGTAGGATTTACAAATGAAAAACAAGCATTGTCTACTTGGCGAATTGAATTCTCTATATTTTCATCGGCAGGTAATTCATTTATAAATGTATTTTGGATGTTTAATTTCATGATGTACTTGTATTTTTCAAAGTTACGAATTTAAATAGGCATCTAAAATTTCAGATTATCAAAATTTCTTATCTTTGGTACCAAATATTTTTTCCAAATGATTACAACTACAGAAAAAACGCAATTAGAACTTTATTTTGATGAATTTAGAAAGCATATAATTGGTGTTGACCAAGATTTTGAAACTCCTTTCGGAACTCAAAAAATGGTATATACAGATTGGACTGCTAGCGGAAGATTATATCGACCAATTGAGGAAAAAATAATGAATGAATTTGGTCCTTTTGTTGCCAATACACATACGGAAACTACGGTTTCTGGTACGGCAATGACCATGGCATATCATGAAGCGAGACATATTATTAAGCATCATATTAATGCCAATGATAATGATGTTTTAATTACCGATGGAACCGGAATGACTGGAGTGGTCAATAAATTCCAACGTATTTTAGGTTTAAGAATTTCAGAAACATTAAAAGAATATACTACTATCCCAGAAGCTATAAAACCAATTGTGTTTATTTCACACATGGAACACCATTCTAATCAAACCTCTTGGTTGGAAACAATTGCCGATGTAGTTGTGGTTCCTTCAAATGAAGAAGGTTTGTTTTGTTTAGATAAATTTGCAATTGAGGTAGAAAAATATAAAGATAGAAGTTTTAAAATTGCTTCTATTACGGGTTGTTCCAACGTAACCGGAATTAAAACACCTTATCATGAAGTAGCTAAAATAATGCACCAAAATAATGGGGTTTGTTTTGTAGATTTTGCTTGTTCTGGTCCTTATGTAGAAATTGATATGCACCCAAAAGACCCAGAAAGTTATTTGGATGCCATTTTCTTTTCACCGCATAAATTTTTAGGAGGTCCTGGAACTTCTGGAGTTTTGGTATTCAATAAAAATTTATATAAAAATAATGTTCCCGATTGTCCTGGTGGCGGAACCGTAAGTTGGACTAATCCTTGGGGTGAACATAAATACATAGATAATATTGAAGATAGAGAAGATGGTGGAACGCCAGGATTTCTACAAGTTATAAAAATTGCATTGGCCATTCAGTTGAAGGAGAAAATGGGTATTCAAAATATTTTGGATAGAGAACATGAGTTGATTGATTATATATTTTCTGAATTAGGAAGTGTTGAAAATATTAATATTTTGGCTCCACAACATCAAGACAGATTAGGAGTGATTTCATTTTATATAACAGATTTGCACTTTAATTTAGGAGTAAAAATTCTAAATGATAAATTCGGAATTCAAACTCGTGGAGGTTGTAGTTGTGCTGGAACTTATGGGCATTATCTTTTACACGTAGACCAAGAAATGTCTAACGATTTGGTATGCCAAATAACCTCTGGTGATTTAATGAAAAAACCAGGTTGGATTAGAATGTCTATTCATCCTACAACAACAACTGAAGAGATAACTTATGTTTGTAATAGTATCAAAGAATTAGCTGCTAATCATTTAGAGTTAGCTAAAGAATATGTTTACAATCCAAAATCGAATGAATTTAACCACCAAAAGGCACAATTTAAAGAAAAAGATATGGTAGCTAATTGGTTTTCAATATAAAGCAAAAAAGGTTCTGAAATTCAGAACCTTTTTTTATATTTTATACTTGTTTTTTATGTTTCCAACGTTTGTGCGTCCATAAATAATATTCAGGAGCTTCAAGAATTTGTTGTTCTACTTTTTTCATGAACATTTCAGAAATTTCAAAATTGGGTACTTCTTTTGGGTTATCAACTAAATGTTCAAAAGTTGCTTCATAATAACCTCTTTTTACCTTCTTAGTTTTAAGAAAAATAACATTCATGTCTAATCGTTTCGCTAATAACTCAGCACCCACATGAATAGGAGTTTCAATTCCCATAAAAGTTGCCCAGTGTGTTCCTTTATGGGATTTTGGAGATTGATCACTTGCAAAACCGTAAACGCCAAGTTCACCTGTTTTCTTACAATTTTCAATAGTTGAGACTGTTTCTTTTGTTGTAATTAGTACTGCTTTAAACCTTGAACGAATAGTGTGAACGAGTTTGTCAAAATGTTTATTAGCTATTTTTTTATAAATTCCATAACCTGTGAAATTAATATGATAATTCATAGAAACCGCCCATTCATAACTTGCGTAATGTGCACAAAGTAATGCTATACTTTTGTTTTGCTTTTCCATTTCTAAATACAAATCTAAATTTGTAAAGGTGTATCTTTTTTGAATTTCTTCTTTAGAAATAGACATTGTTTTTATCATTTCTAAAAACATATCACACATGTGGCTGTAAAATTTTTTCTCTATGACTATTCTTTCTTTATCAGAGAGATGAGGTAAAGCAAGGCTTAAGTTTTCTCTAACTACTTTTTTTCTATAGCCAATTATATAATATACTAAAAGATAAACTCCATCTGAAAACATATACAGTAGTGGAAATGGTAGAATAGAAATTAACCAAAGAATAGGGTAGATTAAAATATAAAATAGTAATTGCATGAATTATTTTTTTACAAATATAGTTTAAGATTTATAAAGGATAATAGGTAAAGTATTTTTAAATTTACAATATTAAAATTAATTAAATGGATATTTTTTTACTATTGCTTATAGGTATTAATGCTGTTGTAAGTTTTAAAGGCTTTAATGATGCAGAATTCTTTAGAAAATATGAATTTCACGTGGGAAGTATTCGTTCAGGAGAACAAATAAGAATGCTTACTTCAGGATTTTTACATGGCGATTTAATGCATCTTGCATTTAACATGTTAACCTTGTACTTTTTTGCTCCAATTGTTATAGATACTTTTGGAAACTTAAACTTTTTATATGTTTATTTTATAAGTCTTGTTGCAGGAAGTTTACTTACTATGTATTTTCATAAAAATGAGTATTATTATAGAGCAGTGGGAGCTTCAGGAGCTGTTACAGGAATTATTTACAGTTCTATTTTATTGTATCCAGAGATGACATTAGGTTTGTTTTTTATAATTCCTATCCCTGGTTATTTATTTGGTATTGGTTATTTATTGTATTCAATTTATGGAATGAAAGCAAAGAATGATAATATTGGACATACAGCACATTTTGGAGGCGCAATAGGGGGTTATCTTTTTACTTTAATAAAAGAACCTAGTTTAATTGAAACCAATACTAAAATGGTTGTTTTATTAACTATTCCAATTATTATTTTATTCTATTTACATAAAACGAATAAGTTAAATTAGATATATAAAAAAAACCACTCAAAATGAGTGGTTTTTTTGTGGGGAGAGCAGGATTCGAACCTGCGAAGATGTAATCAGCGGATTTACAGTCCGCCCTCGTTGGCCGCTTGAGTATCTCCCCAGCGTTACAGTACTTAACTGTTTTCAACGGGGCAAATATAGAATTGTTTTTTATTAGTTACAAACAAAATTTGCACAATTTTTATACTTTTTTTTAAGTAATTGATAATGAAAAGCATAAAAAAATCTCCCGAAGGAGATTTTTAATGTCTTATTTTAAATAGTATATTAATTAGCTAATAATTCTTCTACTTTAGCTTTTAATTCATCACCTCTTAAATCTTTTGCAACAATAGTTCCATTAGCATCTAATATAAAAGTTGCAGGAATTGACTTTACGTTGTAAATCTCTGCAATTGGTTCTTCCCAAAATTTAAGGTTTGATATATGATTCCATGTTAAACCATCTTTTGCAATTGCTTCTTTCCATTTTGCAGCATCTTTGTCTAAAGAAACTCCTATAATATTTAATCCTTTTTCATGATATTGATTGTAAAGAGCTACAACATTAGGATTTTCAGCTCTACAAGGACCACACCACGAAGCCCAAAAATCAATAATTGTTACTTTTCCTAATGATTCTTTTAATGAAATTTCTTTTCCATCAGGATTTTTTGCAGAAAAGTCTGGAGCTTTTTTACCTATACCTACTTTAGTAAGATTTTTTAAAACTTTTAATATTTTTTGACCTTCTTTTGTTTCTAAAACTGATTTATCTAATTTATTAAAATGTTCAGATATTTCTTCAACTGGTAAATATGCTATATTTAATAAGTTTTTAAATAATAATACTGAAATAAACGAGTCTTTGTTGTTTTTAGCAAAATTTAGAGAAGAAGTGTTCATTTCATTTTGAAATTCTCTTAATTGAGCTTGAAGACTATTTACTGTTGCAGTATCTTGAGCTTGCATAGCTTGCATGTATTTCTCTTGATTTTCTGTTTGAAATTTGATAACTTTTTTAGTTATAGACTTATTAAGGTCATTAAAAGTTTGAAATGAGTCGTTATTTTTAGAGCCACCTACTTTTGAGTTTTGAGTACTGTCTTTTACAAAAGTAATTTCAATATTACCATTTTCTAATATAAAAGGCATAGAACCATTTCCTTCAAATTTTAGAAATCCAAGTTCTATTCCATTAAGTAGTTTTCCTTCAAATTTAAATTTCCCATCAGTAATTACAGTAGTATCTAAAGAAACAATTTGTCCTTTTTCATCTTGTGTTTCTATAAAAACTTTTTTTCCGTTTTCAATTCCTTCAGCAGAACCAGATATTTCATATCCATCTTTTTTACAAGAAACTAATGTTGCAATTGTAAAAAGTAAAAGTGCTATTTTTTTCATTTTTATGTTTATTTTTCGCAAATGTATTTATTTTTTCTTTTTATATCCTATAAAAAATATTAATCTTTTCATAAAAAAAATCAGGTTATTAACCTGATTTTTTTATATTAATGTTTTTTTTATTTTAAGGTTGAAGGACAAACAAATTTTGTCAAAGGTACGCTTGTTTCTCTAATACCAGCCATTCCTTTTTCTACATTTATCATGTTGTGATAACCTCTAGATTTCATTATTGAAGCCCAAATTACAGAACGATATCCTCCGGCACAATGAACATAAAAAGTATCTTCTTTTGGTACTTCAGCTAAATGTTCGTTTAAGTAATCTAACGGAATGTTAATACCTTTTTCTACTCTTTCTGCTTCAAATTCACTTGGTTTTCTTGCATCAATAACAATTGCATCATTATAGTGTTTGGCAAATTCATCAGGTGAAACAGATTGTAAATTATCTGTTTCAAAACCTGCATTTTTCCAAGCTTCAATTCCGCCTTTTAAATACCCTAAAGTATTGTCAAATCCAACACGCGATAAACGAGTAATGGTTTCCTCTTCTTTTCCTTCTGGTGTTATTAATAGAATTGGTTGTTTTACATCTTTAATTAAGGCACCAACCCATGGTGCAAAACCACCATGTAAACCTATGAAAATTGATCCAGGAACATGTTCTTTTACAAATTCATTTTCATTTCTTACATCAAGTACTAGTGCTTCTGTTTGATTTGCAACAGTTTCAAACTCTTTTGGACTTAATGGCTTATTGCCTTTTTCCATTATATTGTCTAAACTATCATAGCCCTTTATGTTCATCATTACATTTTGAGGAAAATAAGCTGGAGGTGGAGTTAATCCGTCTAGAAGTTCTGCTTTAAATTCTTCTTTAGTCATATCAGCACGTAGTGCATAATTTGTTTTCTTTTGATTACCTAAAGTATCAGTGGTTTCTTTACTCATATTTTTACCACAAGCACTACCTGCGCCATGATTTGGGTAAACAATTAAATCATCTGAAAGTGGCATAATTTTGTTTCTTAATGAATCAAATAAATACCCTGCTAATTTATCTTGTGTTAAGTCTTCAACTAGTTTTTGAGCTAAATCTGGTCGTCCTACATCTCCAATAAACAATGTGTCTCCCGTAATTATTCCGTGTTGTTTACCATTTTCATCAGTTAATAAGTAACAAGTACTTTCTAATGTGTGTCCTGGGGTATGAATAGCTTTAATTGTATAATTTCCAAGTTTAAACTCTTGATTATCTTCTGCAACTATACATTCAAAATTCGGATTTGCTGTAGGCCCAAATACAATTTGAGCTCCTGTTTTTTTAGCTAAATCTAAATGACCAGAAACAAAGTCAGCATGAAAATGAGTTTCAAAAATATATTTTATTTTTGCATTATCTTTATTTGCCCTATCTATATAAGGTTGAACTTCTCTTAATGGGTCAAAAATGGCTACCTCTCCATTGTTTTCGATATAATATGCTGCGTGAGCAATACATCCTGTGTATATTTGTTCTATTTTCATTTTTTATAGTATTTTATTTATGAGTGTAAATTTACAAAATTTGGTTGGGTTTGTTGTAACTAAAGTTACATTATAACATTTCTTTAAACAAGATAAAACAAGCCATTAGTAGTACAAAATAAGCAAATCCTTTTTTTAATTGTGTTTCATTAATAAATTTATTAAGATAACTTCCTATGAAAATTCCTATTACTGAAATTGCAGTAAAACTTAATAAAAAGATCCAATTGATGGTTAAGTTTTCAACATCTCCTAAGAAACCAATTAAAGAGTTCATCGCAATGATAAATAATGAAGTTCCAACTGCTTTTTTCATAGGTAATTTTGCGAATAACACTAATGATGGAATTATTAGAAATCCGCCGCCCGCACCTACAAGTCCAATTATAATTCCAATAAAAAAGGTTTGAATAATTAAATTTAATTTTGAGGTTTCTTTATCACTCTTTATTTCTTTTTTCTTTTTCAACATTGAAAAAGCCGCTAAGAACATTATTAATGCAAAAAATAACATCAAGAAAGTACCTTTAGTTAAGGTAAAAGAATTGACAGTAATTATTTCATTTGGAATAACGGGAACTAAAAAACGTCTTGTTAAATAAACACCTACGAAAGATGGAATAGCAAATAAAAAGCCTTTTTGAAAATCAACTAATCCTTTTCTATAATTATCAAAAGCTCCAAAAACAGATGTTGTTCCAACAATAAATAATGAATATGCAGTTGCTATTACAGGGTTTATAGCTAATATATATACTAATATTGGCACTGTTAACATAGAACCACCGCCACCAGTAAGACCAAGTACTAAACCGATTAAAAGCGCTCCTATATATCCAAATAATTCCATTAAAATTCGAGTATTTCTATTTTATTTCTGTGTAATTTAATTTTACCTTGTAATTCTAGTGCTTTTAATAATCTTGATATCACTACTCTTGATGTATGCATTTCATATGCGATTTGTTGATGCGTATTGTTTATTTCAGTATTTCCTAAAACTTTAGCTTTATCTGTTAAGTATTTGTATAAACGCTCATCTAAATTCATAAATGCTAAAGTATCAATTGCTTCAAGCATTTCTTTTAATCGAATATTATAACTGTCAAAAACAAAGTTTCTCCAAGTCTTGTACTTTGTCAGCCATTCTTCCATTTTTTCAACAGGAATCATTAACAAAGAACCATTTGTTTCGGCAATTGCTCTAATTTTACTTTTAGATTGCCCCATACAACAAGTTAATGTCATTGCACATGTATCTCCTCTTTCAAGAAAATATAAAAGTAATTCATCTCCATTTTCGTCTTCACGAAGAATTTTAATTGCTCCTTCTAAAAGTAATGGCATCGATTTTATATAATCGCCAATTTCAATTAAGTAATCATCTGCTTTAAATTCTCTAAAACTTGCAACTGATGCAATTTCATCAATTAATTGTTCTTCAAATATATATCCGTATGCTTGTTTTAATATTTCTTTCATTGTACTTTTTTAGTAAAGATACTCTAAATATAATTTCTCTAAAAATTACATTTTTCTCTTAATCCTTCAATTCCGTTTAAATCATAAACTAAACCTGGTGATAAAACTAAATAATCATAAGCAATAGAACCTTCTTTTTCAGTAGTTAAACTATTGTTTTCTGGTTCAAGTGTAATAACTTTATCCTTAATCCAAGTAACGCCTTTTGGAATTACTGATGAAGTTGGGCGTTTTGTTTTTTCAAAATTAAAAGCTCCGCCTCCTACAAGTGTCCAAGCAGGTTGATAAACGTGTACTTCAGAAGGATCAATAATAGCTATATTTAAACTTTTATCTTTACGTAATAATTGTGCAGCAGTCATAATACCAACCGTTCCAGCACCAACAATTACAATTTGGAATTTGTTAGACATAATTTTAGAAATTGATTAGTTATGTAAATTTAAGAATCAATTTAATAAAAACTGTAACAATTGTTACAAAACAGAAGAGTGCTCATATTGAACACTCTTCATTAAATTTACCATTATAAATTTAATGGTTTAACATCTCCATTTGCTGTTATGATATAATACCTGTTGTTTCTAATAATAGTGTTTTTAGGTAATTGGTCTTCTTTCAGCTTTATTTTAATAGTTAAATCGTAAAAGATTTGAATAGTAGGTTCTGTTATGTCGGCGTTTACTACAAAAGTGTGTGTTTTTGCAAGAGCAGCATCATAAAATTGCGTATTGTTTTTTCTTACATTATTTACAGTACTTTCGGGCTCGAAATTAATACTAGCTTGACTAAAAGCAGAATAACTTCTGTAGCTTTCCATTGGATAAACTGTATTATAGCCTTCTGTTAATGATTTTTCTTTTTTAAATAAATCGGTATTCATTATCGCAGAATAATTGGTTAGCATTTGTTTGTATTCTTCTGCGGCTTTTACTTGTAAAACATCTCTAATATGATCTAAGTTACTCGTTACATAATCTACTTTGGCTAAATCATAGATTTCTTGTTTGGCGCAAATATTCATAATGGTATTTAAATCATTGGTTTTTTTAAATTTAATGATTAAGTTTTTCTTCAGCTCAAATCCAGATGGCTTTTCATTATAGGTTTTTGGATTGAATATTTTTTTCTGAATTTCATAATCGTAAAGTGGGACAAAAGAAATCATATCAATAATAACTTCAATTTCAGGATTGAAAGCTGTTATTGACTTTACAACACTTTCTAATCGTTCATCCATAAGTTTGGTTGTTTCTTCTGCGGTTTTACCTATTTGTAAAACACTAAATACGGCACGTTGTGAAGTAGCTTTTTCATTATAAATGCCTTTAATACTAATGTACATTTCATTTTCGTTCCCTGTAGTGGTTTGAATAGTGTTTACTTGGTTGTTTTGGTACTGATTTTGGTAATTGTAGTTGCCACTTGATAGTGTTTTAGCTGATTCTGAATTAGCATTTCCTGAATGCTGAGCAACCAAAGAAGTTGTAGTAAGAACAACTAATAGCGAAAGTAATTTTTTTGCGTTTTTCATGATAAATAAAATTTAGTTTAATAATTGATTATAAAGAAGTGTCTATTTTATAAGTAATGGTAATGGATAACTCATATTGAATTCCGATTTCGGACTTAGCAGCATTTATTACTTTGTCAAAATCTGAAGTATCTTGACCTTCATAATAATATGTTGTGTTTTTGCGTGCTAGTTTTTTTATGAAGTTTTGGTTATGATTGCGGTACAAGGTTTCAATTTCCGAATTCTCATACGCTTGGTATTTCTTGTATTGGGTTTTAGGAAAGTAAATTCCAAAATTTTCAGTAGCATTTGGAGTTCCAATGATTCTTTTTCTAAAGGCTTTTGTATAGGTTTCTTTTTTTAATTCGGCTATAGCCAAAGCTTCAGTAAACAAATGACTTCTTATTTTTAAAACATCGTCATTGGCATAATCAACTTTTATGATGTCATAAATTTCGTGTTTAGAGGCTAGTGAAATTATTCTTTCAATGTCATTAATATTCGTACTTGAAATGATGATGTTCTTTTTTATCTCAAACCCTTTTTGAAATTGTTCAGCTTTATTGTTTTCTAAACTGTAATCATATACTTTCATCTGACTTATAAAATCAACATAAATGTTTTCTTTTTTAATTTTAAGAGTATTCAAGTCATTTGTAAAAGCATTAATTCGTTTATTGAGATTGGTATTACATTCTAAAACAGTTTCCGCTTCTTCATTAGTTCCAAGCATTATGGTGAAAGCGTCCGCTTTGTTATTGAGTAATATTTTTACATTTACTACTAGGTGATTGTCATTAATTGTAATGGTATTTCTAGGAGAAGAACTATTCTTATTATAAGAATTGTAAACTTCATTTCCGGTAACTTGATTTCCGCTTATTTGTGCACTCATTACAGATAACAATAGAAAGCAGCTGATAGTTAATTTAGTTTTCATATTTTTATTTTTTAATGTTGATAGGGCAAACATACTTTTGCTTTTCAAAATAAGTTTAGCAAAACCACTGTATAGGTTCTGTAATTGTTTTTCAGTACTTTTACAGTCGTTTTACAGCAATTAATTAAAGGGTAGAACTAACTTTACCAGAGGTTTATGACAGATATTAATGTTTTTTATGAATTGAAAAAAAGTGTTTTAGAACACTATAAAAAACGTTACCCTTATTTTGAGGGAAGCTGGAAAAACTTTACATCGCAAGACATTTTAAATTTGATTGATGATGTACAAGTACAAACCAAAAACAGTGTAAGTGAAAAGTGGATTTACACGCATTTAAAACCTGAAACCAATGAGAAATTACCAAGAAAGGATATGTTGGATATTTTTTCTCAGTACGTAGGAACTTCAGGTTGGGATGAGTTTAAATTTCAGCCAATTCATAATGATGATGAAGCAAACCAAATAATAGAGCCATCTAAACGTAAGAAGTATTTTATTTTTGGATGTATAACTGTTGTACTTTTTGGATCTGTTTTTTGGAAAATGTATTATAAAAACAATCAACTACAAACCATACAGTTAGAAGAGAAATTCAGTAACGATAGTATTTCATCGAACTCTACAAAAGTGTATGTTGTTGAAGATAAAGTGGAGAAAGAAGTAGAACTGAAAGATTCAAAAATTGAAGTCGATAAAAATGCTCAAGTAGTCATTAAAAGTCCGTTTTATAAAGAAAAGAAAATTGACTTAACACAAACTCCAAATGTGGATAAAGTGAGTTTACAACCCAATGATTATTCCAACATCTTACAAGGATTTATAAAGAGCGATATAAAAGATTGGCAAACAAGAAAAGAGCAATTGCAAAAGATTTTGCACGATAATGTAGAAGTAATTGTAATGCTAAAAAACAATTTAGGAGCAGAATATTTTAATAAGAATGAGTTTTCCCAAAAATTAATCATTCCAACTCCTTCTTTAAAGAAAATGAAAATAGTAGAAGTAATTAACGATAAGAACAATCAAATTACTTTTATTAGAATAATACAAGAATAATGAAAAAAGCAATGTACCTGTTTCTGTTATTTCCTTTTTTGATTTTTAGTCAAAGTAATTCAACTACGACTTCAAATCAAGAAAGTGTTTCTGCTAAGCAATTGAATACAAATGCAGGAGTTAAGATAAATAGCATTCAAAATCAGTTTTCAAATGCTTCAATTGTAGAATACCAAAACCAGGCAATAAATACCATTAAAGATTTTTACAATTATATTAATTTATATCATTCTTCAGAAATTACAAACGAATTGAAAGTTGAGGTAGACAAGAGCATTCAAAATTTATTTCTTACTAATTCTATTCAATTAAAAAACGTATTTGATAGCACAGAAAAGCCAATTTCATTGAATGAATTTTTGAGTAAATGTAAAAAGCAATCAGTTGTGGTTTCAGTTAGTAATTTCAACCAAAGTAAAACTATTTCAGATTCCTTTTTTACGTTTCAATATACCATTCAGGTTACATTGAACTCTACGACTACAAGTCATACTCTTACGCAGAAAGTCTATTTTTTTCCAAGTGAAAAGCAATTTGGAGCTACTAAAAAAAATGTATGGCAACTAAAATTAGGTGAGTTTTAATGGATTATTCTAAACACAATTTTTACAAACATACCTATTGCGACTTTCAAGAAATAGCAATGGACGAAGTTGCAAATATTCCTATTAATTACAAAAGTAAGTCGGGGAGTAGCTATGCTTTTACTGATGTTGGTGTGTATCGTATTTCAAATCATTGGGGAAGAGCCGCAAATTGTAGATGGCGATTGATTTCCAACGAAAAGATAAAATCACAAACCCAAAAATGCGGTTTTGCAAAATGGACAGATTTCTACCCAAATAACGAAACCGAAAAATTGTTTTATATTGAAGTCAATTGGGACACTTTTGAAGTTAATTTTCAACATAAAAACAATCCGAAATTTAATGGTAAAGCAATTTTAAGAACAGCCAATCAAACTGCTAAAAGAATTCAAACTATTAAAGAGGTTTTACAAACAGAAAGTTGGGCAAAGTATTTAGATTACAACGATATTTCAATTTTAAGAAAAACGATAGTTGACCAATTGATAAATACTGATGATACTTTTATAAAAATGAAACAAAATTATGCCAAATAAAACAGTACTTACTAATTTACATTCAGCTATTCAAGAAGTTATTGATGCAATTGCAAGAAAAGAGTTAAAAACAGCCAGTTTAAAATTAGAAAAAATAAAGACTGAAATTGATAATTATTTAGATGCTACTTCAGATGATGAAATCTTGGTAGAATTGAGCAAATATCAAGTGTTAGCACAACATCTTCAAAACAAATTAAATGCATCAGAATAATGGAAAAATGTTATTGTGGTTCAGATAAATCCTTTGAAAATTGCTGTAAACCTTTTATTGAAGAAATTCAATTTCCTAAAACTCCAGAAGAGTTAATGCGTTCGAGATATTCAGCATATGCTATCCAAAATGCTAACTATTTAATGGCAACAACACACATTTCTCAACGAAAATATTATTCCGTTTCAGAAATTTTAGAATGGTCAAAAAGCAATACTTGGGTAAAGTTGGAAGTAATTACGGCTCATGAAAACAGAGTAGAGTTTAAGGCGTATTATTTAGATGAAAAGTTACAAGCGAAAATTCATCATGAACATTCTACCTTTCAATTAGATAATAATAAATGGTTTTATGTTGATGGAGAGTTCTTAAGTGATTAGTATTAACTCGTAGGTTACAATTATTAAAAACGTCAGTTCGAGTATTTTTTGTGCAGTAAAACGGAACAAAACTTCTCGATACGCTTCGCACTCGAAGTGACGACTATCGAGAATAGTTTTTAATGAAATTTTTCTTGTTCTTGATACGATTTTCTATCGAAAATCACTCGAATTGACGAAAAATTGTCATCAAAAACTAATTACACCAAACAGTTAAAGTAATAATTACATAAACAGTTAATTTACCAGACTAATTTCTTATTTTTGGTAAAACTACATTTTTATGATAAGCGATAAAAAAGAATTAAGACAACTTATATTTAGGCATTTAGACGGTTTAGTTATTGCACCAGTTGCCTTTTGTTTACATAAAAAAGGGGTTTTAGACATTTTATTACAAAAAAAGGATATTACTTTAGCAGAACTGGTTCAGTTGACTAAAGCGAATGAAGGGTATTTAAATGTAGCATTACGAAATTTAGCCTCGCAAGGATTTATCGACTATCACGTAAATACAACTTCAAATGTAATTACTGTTCAAACCAATGCTAAAAGTGCTTATACCTTTTCTCTTTTTCCTTTATATGAAGACGTTGTAGCATTATTAACCGAAACTGATATATTTACTTCAGTAGAAATAAATGCGACTTCGATTGAAAGATTAGAAAAAGTTTTCAAGGCGTATGCGAATAACTTCAATATTACTTTTTCAAATGATACAAATGAAAAAGAAATTCAACTTCAAATATTAAAACATATTGAAGGCTATTTAGTTGGGCCAGCTGTTGTGAGCTTAGGAATGACAGGTATGTTTCATAATTACTTTATGGAAACTTCTTTTAGTGCAGAGGAATTTCATAAGCAACCAGAAGTTTTTAAAATCATACTCGACTTTTTCGTTCATTTAGAATGGTTTACCAAGAAAAATAATAATTACCAGTTTACCGATAAAGGATTGTTTTTTGCCAAAAGAGCCACTGCTTATGGAGTAACCGTTTCTTATTTGCCAATGTTTAAGCATATTGAAAAGTTACTTTTTGGAGATGCAACTGCATTACGTAATATTGCTCAAAATGAAGATGAAATTCATGTAAATAGAGAAATGAACGTATGGGGAAGTGGAGGAGCACATACAACCTATTTTAAAGTAATTGACGAAATCATTATTGAATTGTTCAACAAACCCATTGCCGAACAACCAAAAGGAATTTTAGATATGGGTTGTGGTAACGGTGCTTTTTTGCAGCATATTTTTGAGGTGATTGAACGCCAAACCAAAAGAGGTAAAATGCTCGAAGAATATCCGTTATTTTTGGTTGGAGCCGATTATAACCAAGCGGCTTTAAAAGTTACAAGAGCCAATTTAATAAAAGCCGATATTTGGGCAAAAGTAATTTGGGGAGACATTGGTCGACCTGATTTGTTGGCACAAGACTTGAACGAAAATTACAATATCGATTTAAAAGATTTATTAAACGTAAGAACCTTTTTAGATCATAACCGCATTTGGCAAGAACCTAAAAACACTACTCCAAATAGAATAAGTAGCTCTACGGGTGCTTTTGCGCATCGTGGTGAATTAATTACAAATAATGCAGTAGAAGACAACTTATTAGAACATTTAAGCAATTGGGCGCCTTATGTGCATAAATTTGGATTATTGATAATAGAATTACATACCATTGCTCCGCAATTAACAGCAAAAAATATTGGAAATACAGCAGCAACAGCTTATGATGCTACGCATGGATTTTCCGACCAATACATTGTTGAAATTGACGTGCTGCATAAAATAGCTGCCGAAGCGGGTTTGTTTCCAGATCCTTTATATTTTATGAAGTTTCCAAATACAGATTATGCAACCGTAAGTATTAATTTATTGAAAGGAAAATAATGAAGATTATAGAGTTAATCCTTCATTTTAATACTACCTAAACATACTTCGTCTTCTTCAATTCCTACCAACCAAATTTTTAATTTGTTGGTGCGTTGCTCGGTCATTTCTGCCAAGATATAACTTCTACACATTGGGTAAACACTACCGTAATGAAGTAATTTGTCTTCTTTTGGAAATCGCATTTCAATTTCGGCATCACGAAACTGAATCCAAATGTTTTGTGCTTTTTTTAGATTAATAATGAAGTCTTTTTCATTACTGTATTCTTTCAATATTTTGTTGTAGACCAAATTTAGTTCCGCATCTTTTTCTTTATAATAAGCAAAAGCATCCTGATTCATTTCAGATTGCGTTTGACCAAAAGTAATTTGGCAAAAAGCGAATGTTAAAAAGCAAAGTAGGTATTTCATGAATTAGTAAAATTTACTTCGAAATAGTTCTTCCCAAAACAAACATAGTTTCTTGATTACTATCAATAATAATTTTTTCAATATCATTTTGCATAGCAATTTCTAAAACATCTTTAGCAGGAATTGAAACAAAAGGTTTCGTTTCTTGCGACCAAATCGTTAATGCTGCTTGAGAAGTAAACACACCCATTACTTTTTGATTTTCTACTTCAAATACCGATGTAAACGTCATAGGAGTTCCTTTTTCAATCGTAGACCATCCGTTTTCATCTCTATTTTCTCCTTTTACAGGCTCTGCAGTAGGAACTACTAAAAAAGCATTATCGCCTTGTAATTCTTCAAAAACAGCCATAAAAGTATCTTGATTTTGATGGGCTTGAAAGGCTTTAATATTTTCTAAAAGTGCGGTATTGTTTGGGTTAAAATTGTCTTGCATTGTCTATTTTGTTTTCTAAAAAGACAAAAATAAGGAATCCTAATTTCTTTTTTCAGTCAAATTTGGTTTATTTGCAATCTATTGCTTATTACAACTCAAAAAATAGTTTTATTTGGATACACAAAAGTTTATTTATTGTCTTGAAAATGTAGTTGATATTTCAGAAAACACTACGAGTATTATTTTACCTTCCTTAGAAAAATTAGCTTTAGATTTTGGAGTTGCAAATGTACATGCTATTTGCGATTCTATTGAAGGCTTTGAAACCAGTTTAAGTACTTTATTTTATGAAGATCGAAATTTTAATGATTATCAAATAATTTATTTGGTTTTTAATGGAGAAAATAATGCCATAGAAATAGATGGGTATTATTATACTTTAGAAGAAATAGCTGAATTTTTTGAAGGAAAATTGACCAATAAAATCATACATTTTGCAAACACCATGCGTTTGGAATTAGAAGCCGATACAGCTCAATTTTTTTTAGATGTTACCGGAGCAAAAGCAATTTCAGGATATAAAAATAAAACCCCAATTCTAAGCAGTATAATTGATAATCATTTTTTTGCTTTGTATCAAGATTTTGATGATGTAGTTATATTAGTTGAAGAACTGTATAAAAAACATGCTTTACTATCTGATAGTATGGGTTTTCAGTTGTATTATTAAATTAAAGATGTCTTTTGTAAATTATTGATTTTTTGTTTTCTAAATGTTAAATTGAGGATTAACAGTAAGAAAAATACAATCTTAGCTAATAATTACTTAAATTTATAAATATTAGTTAATAGTACTTAAACTAACTAGTTTATAAATGATACAATCCTTTCCAACAATAACTAAAATAAAAAACTTTTTTATAGAAATAGGAGATATAACTTATTTTTCAAATCGATTTTTTAAAGAACTATTTAGTAAGCCTTTTGAATTTAAAGAATTCTTAAGGCAATGTTATAATATGGGTAATAAGTCCTTAGGTTTAGTTTTAATTACAGGCTTTATCATTGGATTGGTTTTAACTTTACAAACGCGTCCTACATTAGAACAATTTGGAGCTGAAGCATGGATGCCATCTATGGTTAGTATTTCTCTTATTAGAGAAATTAGTCCTATTATAACAGCGCTAATTTGTGCCGGTAGAATAGGTTCTGGAATTGGAGCTGAATTAGGTTCTATGCGCGTTACCGAACAAATTGATGCTATGGAGGTTTCAGGAACCAATCCATTTAAATATTTAGTAGTTACTAGAGTTTTAGCCACCACATTAATGGTGCCTATTTTGGTTATTTTTGGTGATGTTATGGGATTATATGGTTCTTATCTTGTTGAAAATTTAAAAGGAGATGTATCTTTTTTTCTTTATTTTAATAAAGTGTTTAATGCTATCGAATTTAGTGATTTAATTCCGGCCACTATTAAAACTTTTTTCTTTGGTTATGCCATTGGAATAGTAGGGTGTTATAAAGGATATTATTGTGAAAAAGGAACGGTAGGAGTTGGAATAGCAGCTAATTCTGCGGTTGTTTATACTTCTATGTTGTTATTTATTATTGATTTTATAGCCGTTTTTGTAACCGATATTTTTATCTAATCTTTAAAAAAAATGGAACAAATAAGTAAAAACATAAATGAAGAAGATAAAGTTGAAAAAAAACCTATTCTAGAAATAAAAAATTTAAATAAAAAATTTGGCAATAATCAAGTGTTAAATGGTTTTAATTTAGAATTGTTTGAAGGGGAGAACATAGTTATTATGGGAAAATCAGGCTCTGGAAAATCGGTTATGATTAAATGCATAATTGGATTATTAGAACCCGATTCTGGAAGTATAAAAGTAATGGGGCAAGAACTAACAGATTTAAAGCAAGCCCAATTTGATGTCGTGAGAAACGAGATTGGTTTTTTGTTTCAAGGCAGTGCTTTGTATGATTCTATGACAGTTAGAGAAAACTTAGAATTTCCACTAAGACATCACAAAGATCGATTTGAAACAAATATGGATAACACCGCATTGGTAGAAGAAGCCCTAACTAATGTTGGTTTGCTGCATGCTATCGATTTAATGCCTTCCGAACTTTCCGGAGGAATGAAACGTAGAGTTGCCATTGCAAGAACTTTAATCTTAAAACCTAAAATCATTTTATACGATGAACCAACTAGCGGATTAGACCCTATTACATCTAAAGAAATTATTCAATTAATTAAAAACATACAACAACAATATAAAACGTCTTCTGTAATAATTACACACGATGTAGATTGTGCACGAGTTGTGGCCAACCGTATGATTTTGTTAATTAACGGAAAAAATTACATAGAAGGAAATTATACGCAACTAAGTCAATCTAATGATGAAAATGTGAAAGCATTTTTCAAATAAAATAAAAAGTAAATAAATTATATTTATGAAAAAAACAGCAAGTGAAAAATTCAAACTAGGACTTTTTGTAGTAACAGGTTTAATATTCTTTACAGTTGGAGTTTACTTAATTGGAGAACGTCAAAATATATTTGGAACAAACATTCTTATAAGTGTTGAGTTCCCAAATGTCAACGGCTTACAAAAAGGAAATAATGTTCGCTATTCAGGAATTAATGTTGGAACTGTTGAAGAAATATCTATGCTAAATGATTCCGTTATCAAGGTAGATTTATTAATAGAAACAAACATGATTTCCCACATTAAAAAAGACGCTATTGCAACCATTGGAACCGATGGTTTAGTAGGAAATATGATTGTTAGTATTATACCAGGAAAAGGGAAAGCAACAAGTGTTAAAGCTGGAGATTTTATTAAATCTTATACAAAAATAGGTGCTGACGATATGCTAAACACTTTAAGTGTTACCAATGAAAATGCGGCATTATTAACAGTTGATTTATTAAAAATTACAAATGCTATTAATAGTGAAAAAGGAACTTTAGGAATGCTTATTAATGATAGTGTAACTTCAATTAATTTAAAAGAAACTATTGTTAGCCTAAAAGAAACCAGTTATAAAGCTTCCAAAGCTATGGATGATATAAATACAAAAATTGCTGCCATAAATCTTGACAATAGTGTAGCTGGTGTTTTAGTAAATGATAAGGCACAAGCCCAAAAAATGAAAAACATCATTACTAATTTAGAAGTTTCAAGTCAAAATATTAATAAAACTATTGATAGTATTAATAAAACCATTACTCAAATTAAAAATGGAAAAGGTGCTGTAAATTATCTTTCTACTGATGAAGAATTTGTCAAAAACTTAAATCAAACCATCAAAAACCTAAACGAAGGCACAGATAAATTCAATCAAAGTATGGAAGCTTTAAAGCACAATTTTTTACTGAGAGGCTATTTTAAAAAGTTAGAAAAAGAGGAAGCAAAAGATAAAGCAAAGGAGTGAGTGCTTATTTAGTATTCTTTATTAAAACAAGTGCTTTTCTATAAACGTGTAACTAATTTCAAAACACTATTTCCTAACTAACAATCCTACCATCCTCCATCATAATAATACGATCCGTTCGTTTGGCAAAATCTTCATCATGCGTTACAATTAGCAAAGACATGTTTTCTTTATCGCATAATTCTCTAAAAATTTTAAACACATTATCGGCATTAGAACTGTCTAAATTTCCTGTAGGTTCATCACCCATAATAATAGATGGATTATTAATAAGCGCTCTTGCAATGGCAACCCGTTGTTTTTCACCACCAGAAACTTGCGAAGCTTTCTTTAAAGCCAAATGTTCAATCTTTAAAAGCTTTAGCTTTTCATAAGCATCTTGTTCTATTTCCTCTAAGGATTTTTCTCCTAACTTTTTAGCAGGAAGCATTATGTTTTCCAATACGGTAAAATCAGCCAATAAATAATGAAACTGAAACACAAAGCCAATATGCTTATTTCTAATATAGGAAAGCTGTTCACTGGTTTGTCCACTTATAACTTCATTGTTTAAAAGTATATTTCCTTCATATTCCGTATCCATGGTAGAAAGAATATAGAGTAGGGTAGATTTCCCACAACCCGATTTACCCATAATAGAAACAAACTCTCCTTTTTCAATTTTAAAGTTAATGTCTTTTAAAACTTGAAAACGAACAGGCTTTTCAAAATACTTATTAATGTTTTGTGCTTCTAAAACGGTACTCATCTTATTGTCCTCTTATAATTTTTACTGGATCTATTTTTTTAGCTTTTTGAGCAGGTAAATACCCAGCAAAAAACGTGGAGATTAATGCAAACACAATTCCGATACCATAAAACCACGGATTAAAATTAATAGGATAGGTTTTCACCGTAGGTAAAGCTTCTGTTTCAAACGGAATATGACTTATGCCTAAAGATAATCCAAACCCCAAGAGGAGCCCTAAGATTCCACCTATTAAACCAATTATCATGGCCTGACTCATAAATATCATTTGCACATCTTTACCTGAAAAACCTATGGCTTTCAATATCGCAATATCGTTCATCTTTTCATAAATAAGCATATTCAAAATATTGTAAATACCAAAGCCAGCTACTATTAATAAAGTTATGGAAACGGCATAGGTAATTAAGTTTCTTACGGTCGTTCCTGTTTCAAATTGAGCATTTGCGGTGTTAATGTCTATGGCTTTGAGTTCAAATTGACGTTCTATTTTTTTAGCCATGGGTAAAGCCATATCAATATTGTTTAGTTTAATATTGATATCTGTAATATAATTTTCTGCTTCACCTAAGATGCGTTGAACGGTTTTAAGATTGGTAAAACTTTGAATAGCATCTATGTCAGAAATACCACTTTGATATAATCCTACAATTCTAAGCGGAAAAACATCTCCTTTAATCGTACTAATCTGAATTCGATCACCCACATGAAGTGACATTTTTTTAGCTACTCCAATGCCCAGCAAAATTCCGTTTTCATTATTGTGTAAAGCTTCAACCGAACCTTCAACAATATAATCTTTTAAGTTGAATAACTTAGCTTCCTCTAAAGCGTTAATTCCAGTTAAGTTACCTGCAATTTCTATAGAACCTGCAATATAAAATATTTGCGCCTTTATTTGCGGAAGAGCACCTTTTACATTGCTATCTTCATTCAAATGCTTCATTAAAGGCAAAGCATTGTGAATTTTTTTCTGACTCAGTTTGGGTTTAATAGAATGAATAATAGTTGTACCGCTTGCAACTTTGTCATACAAAGCGATAGGTTGTTCCTTAGAAGGTTCTATTTCGTTATAAATATGAATATGAGGCGTTTGGTTCATCATTAAGTCATCTAACATAGTATTTAAACCCGTCATAAAACTAACTAAGGTAATATAAGCACCTATCCCAAACATTACGCCAAGTGCAGCCACAGAAGTCTGTTTAATTTTAGTAATTAAATGCGTTTTAGCAATCGTTAAAATAACAGCCCAATTAATCATTTGTCAGCTTTATAAAGTAATGTGGTTTCAGTAATTCCAGACAATATTTCTACATATTCCATATTTCGCAGCCCCGTTTTTATAGTCACTAAACCGTCAGCCGTTTTTACTTTATCATCATCTATTAAATAATCCAAAGGAATAGTCAGCACATTTTTACGTTGGTCAATAACTATATTTGCCTCACCAGATAACCCCGGATACAAAACTTTGGGTTGCATATCAAAAACAGCTTCTACCTTAAAAGTTTGATTACGTTCATCTTTTTTGGGTAATATCTTAGTCACTTTAGCAGTAAAAACGTCACCTTTATAAGCATCTAAATTAAGCACAACCTGTTGGCCTATTATAACCTTTACAATATCTACTTCATCTACCAGCATTTCTATAATAAATGAACCATCACTTCCTAAAGTCGCTATCGAAGTTGAGGTAGTAATAAGTTCGCCTAAATTTTTATGAATAGCATACACCTTTCCGTTAATACTGCTTTTAATCGTATAATCTTTAGTAGCAACTAGTGTACTATTGTAATTATTCTTAGCCTGTTTTACTTGAATATACAATTCATTCTTAGTACGATTCAACTTACTTTGTAGGGTAATCAAATTATTTTTAGCTAAATCGTAATTCAACTTTTTAGTATCAAATTCTATTTTGGAACCTATTTTTTGGTCCCAAAGATTCTTCTGTCTAAAATAGTTAATAGAATCATTTTTAAATTTTAATTGTGCAGCATTAATTTCGTCCTTAATACTTTGCAATACCGTAATGCCACCACTATAATTATCAGTAGCTAAATCCAAAGCCAACTTAGCATTTTGTGCATTCAACTCAGGAGCTGTATTAGTAACCTTAAACAAGGCTTCATTGTTCATCACCACATCGCCTTCTTCAACAAAAGTTTGTTCAAGTATCCCCGATATAACAGCATATACTTCATACAAACTATCAGGTTGTATAATAACCGAACTGTATATAGATTCGGTCATGTTAATGCGTTGAGGCATAATAGGCTTCTCCTTTTTACAAGAAACAAACAACAAACTAAATATAAACAATAGGATGAGCTTTCGCATGTATTATTCTTTTTATAAAGATAAAGATACGCTTTCTATGACTATAACTTACTGATAATTGTCATGACTATTTTTTTTATATGATAAGAAACTTGCAACAAGAGGAAAAAAAATGGAAAGAAAAAAATCATTCATAAAGAATAAAAATTTCCTCAAACTATTCTGTATTATAATCATAAAGCACAGCGCCTTTACTAAATAAAGCTATGTGTTTATAAATACACGATTTATCAATACAAGAAGTTAGCGAGGTACAAAGTTGAAAATCGCTTGCTAACTTCTGTAAAAGCAAAAATACAAAAAAAACATCTCTTTTTAGCTCTCCAGTAATTTCTCCCCAATTATTTTTTTTAATTTATTTTCTCCGTTTACGGTTTTCCGTAAAATAATGGGTTGGTTTTAAATTACTTTTGAAATCATAAAGAAATATTACTTAATTTAAATTAAAACAGAAATTTTCGGTTTTTTAAACCAAAAAATTTATATAATGTTTCCCTATATTTTAAATAAAAACAATGAGTAAAGCAAGAATTGAAGAATTAAATGAAAGAATTGCCCAAGAGCAAAAGAACCTGAAAATTACGAAGAACAATATGGCTCGTATGAAGGCTAATAATGGTCCCTCACATTATCAAGAATCGGGTAAAAGAAATATTAAACAGCATAAAAGCCAAATCAAACGATATAAAAATGAAATTGCTGAACTAAAAGGACAAAGTGTCTCTAGCAAAAACAGTGGTTCTTCTTCAATTTTTAGAGGAAATATATTATTTTTCCCTTTTAGGCTTATATGGTGGTTTATAAAATTCACTATGAAATAATAAATAGCATTTAATTACTAATTCTAATAATTTATAATTTTACCCCATAACCATTATGGGGTTTTTTATTTTCTAAATTGAAAAGCATACAGGTTCACATCCTCAGCATTTACACTATGTTTAATAATTTAAAAATACTTGCTATTTGGTATATTTTTTAATTTATTTTCTTCGTTTACGGTTTTCCGTAAAATAATAGGTTAATTTATATATATATTTGGATGTATGAAATTTGTAATATATATAAATAAGTTAGGGTGCATTTTAGAACAGACCGACAAAAAATCGTAAATTTGAAATATGAACGAGACGACAATATATTCAATAGGACACGGAAACAAAAAGATTGAGGACTTCATCAAGGAACTCAAAACATTTGAAGTACAATTTCTGCTTGACATTCGGTCTAAACCGTTTTCAAAGTGGAATCCACAATTCAATCAAAATGAATTAAAGTTCAAACTTGAAGAAAATGATATTAAATATGTTTTTGTTGGAGACACCTTAGGAGGTCTTCCCGAAGATAGGAGCTGTTATGACTATAATGGAAAAGTTGTTTATGACCTTATTAAAGAAAAAGACTTTTTCAAAGAAGGACTGGAAAGATTGACAACTGCAAATGAAAAGCATATTAAGCTTGCAATTATGTGTAGTGAATCAAAGCCAGAAGAATGCCATAGAAGTAAACTAATTGGTCAAGAATTGCTTAAAAAGAAAATATCCTTGAAACATATAGTTTCTGACAAATTAGTTAAATCACAAGAGGTGGTTATGGCAGAATTAACCAAAGGAAAGGGAACGGTTGACCTTTTTGGTAATGAAATTGACTTCACATCACGAAAATCATATTAAAATGGAATTTTTTACAATAGGAGTTTATAACTCAACTGAACAAGAATACTTTAAAAAGCTGACAGAAAACAACATTGACACCTTTTGTGACATCAGGCAACGTAGAGGAGTTAGAGGTTCACAATATGCTTTTGTTAATAGTAATAGGCTTCAACAGAAATTGAATGACCTTGATATTAAATACGGTCACATTATGGAACTTGCACCAACAAGCGAAATAAGAGACCTTCAAAAAGAAGCGGACAATCAAAAAGGAGAGTTAAAGCGTGACCGTAACAAATTGGGTCAGGTTTTTACGATTGCCTACAAAGACAGAATTTTAAACAAATTTGATTTGGATTCTTTTATTGACAAGTTAGATGAAGTGGATGCAAATAGAGTAGTTTTATTTTGCGTTGAAGAAAAGCCAGAAGCTTGTCATAGGTCAATAGTGACTGACAAATTGGAAAAACTCGGATATAAAATTACTCACCTATGAAAGACATCGTTTTAATTTTGTCAAAGACAAAAATGAATAATAATCAAGTTTGTGTTGGTGGTTTAACACTAAGCGGTAGGTATGTTAGATTAATGGATGAAAATGGTAATAATCAACCAGAAAATACTGACTTAGAACCAAAACAAGCTTGGGAAATAGAATTTGAAGAGAGACCTAATAATACACCACCTCACGTTGAAGATATTTTAGTTAAAAATAGAGTTCGCAAAGGAAATTTAAAGGATGGTATAACAATCAAAGATTTTATTGAAAAGCGAAACATTCCAATATGGAGTGGTCACCCAGATGAACTATTTGATAAATTTATTCAATGGACTCAAAGTGGAAGTGGCTATATTGATAAAAATGGAGGCATTCCAAACCATAGTGTTGGTTTTTGGATAAGCGACAAAGGTTTAAAGCGAAAAGACTATCAAGGAATTAGGTATCAATATCCTTCAATAAATGGTTGGCGTAGTTTAAAATTTAAAGGAACAGAAAACCCAGTTGATGTTATACCTGCCGGAACTTTAATTCGAGTTTCACTTGCAAGATGGAAAGCTTTTAATGAAGGGGAGCAACCTAAATGTTGGCTTCAACTTTCAGGTTGGTACGACTTAGGAGAAAGTTCAATTGAAGATGACGACTTACCGTTTTAGAAGAAAAACGCACCCTAACAGCACCTACCCAAAAGTGGCGGTTTAGTGGTTAAATCAAGCTTTGTACTTCTATCAAAGTTTGTACTTGGTTGACAATGAAGTGATTCGAAATCGCCACTTCTTTTAGCTGCAAAACGTTAGTAGATATTGCAATAGAATTCGAGAAAATAATAACATAAAATTAAAAATCATGAAAATCATAAAATTTATTTTAGGCGCCTTTTTAACGTGTGGTTCATTATTAACAATTTCAAGATATAATGGTGAACATATTGCGCAATTAATTGTTCCAGTATTAGTACTTGTTTTAGGAATTTGGCTAATTAGAAAAGCATTCGCTTAAACAAATAGTTAATAAATATGGCAGTTATATTATACCAAATTGGAATTTTTATTGCAATACAAATTGCAGCAATGTTTGGCAAAAACAGTAGAAATACAGCAATTGTATTAATCTCAATATTTACAATTCTACAAGTTTTTATGTCTTGGCTGTTACTACTTCAGTTTATAACAATCTATATTTCATATAATGTATCGAATAATCTCTTTTTTAACAAACCTGAAAAGAAAAATATTTCAAATAAAGTTTTATATAGTTTTAGAACTGAAAATGGAGGAAGAGGGACTCGAGAAATAGACATAAATGACAATAGTATTGATTCTGAAATTAGAGAAAAAGCAAGATTACAAAACCAAATAAGAGAACAATCTTTGAAAGAATATAATGAAAATCCAAATCACCGAAAAGCTGTTGATAATGTGATAAATGATATGTTCAAAAATATCCCAAAATAACAACCTCTGCTAACAGCAGTTAGTAATGACTTAAACAATAGTATACTCTCTTATTTTCTTCTAAAATTCATGAGCCTTTTTGTAATTGTGATCTTTTGTCTTAAATTAAATTTTACAACACTCCGCTATGCTTTGACAGAGTAAAACAATAACTTTGATTGACCAATACGAAAATGAACATTTCCCTATTGGATTACCAGATCCAATTGAAGCAATTAAATAAAGAATGGAACAAATGAGGTATAATCAAAATGTAATAGTACACATTTTTATAAATTAAAAATGGGTTGTCAAATGATTTGTATATTCCATTAGAAAAACAGTAACTAGTATTTATAAATAAATCAATACCCCCAATCATTATGGGCAACAGGTAAAGCATTCAATTCATCTCTATGCATTCTCCATTTAGGCATAAACTGATTCATATAAGCTACAAATTTATCATTATGATTACGTTCTAGTAAATGAACTAATTCATGTACAATAATATACTCTAAACAAATTACTGGTTTTTTTGACAATTCTAAATTCAACCAAATTCTTTTAGCTTCTATATTACAAGAACCCCATTTCGTTTTCATTTGCTTAATGACACAATCATTTGATTGTACCCCAATAACCTTTTCCCATTTAGCAATAATTTCAGGCACTTGTATTTTCATTTGTTCTCTATGCCATTCTTTTAATATTTTCCCTTTTTTATCAGTCGAAGTATTGGGTTTAACATATAGAACAATATTTTTGGTTCCTTTTATTTCAACTTTAGGAGAAACCTCTTGTTCAATAACTTTTAATAAGAATCTTTTACCTTGAAAATAGTGACTTTCACCCGTTATAAATTCGCGTGCAGTTTCTCTGGGTTGAGCTGCAAAATTTTTAATATGTTTTTTAATCCAACCTATTTTTGAAATAGCAAACAAACGCATCATTTCGCTATCCGTTTTTTCTGGAGCTGATAATCGAATTCTACCGTTAGGAGGATAAACCGCTAAATGCATATTTTTAATATCCTTACGAACGATATCAATAGTAAGATTGGATATAGTTAAAGTTTCCATCTTAATATTCATTTTGTGCTTTTACTATTTCCATAATCAGAGCAGTTGTCTCGTCATCTTTGATAATTTCATTAATAGCAATTTTTAACTTTTTTTCTTTAATTCCACCATCACGCCAACCATCTAATTTATTAGTCTTTATAACATTATCTAAGGCTAAAGCTAGTATTTCATTACCTTCAAGATTATCAAACAAAGCTCTTTTGGCATTAGAGTTTAATGAAGTTGGATAATCCGTAGTAGTCATAGGACTAGAAACATCACCAGCTAATGCTCTAATCTTATCTAAATATTCTTTATAGGCAATAACTTCTTCTTTTCGTTGTCTTATGAGTTCATCTAATAGTCTAGACATTTTTTCATAATACTTCGGATTGGTTTGACTTTCTTCAATAATTACTTTTCTAACATTATTTTCTATGGTTTCAGCAACTGCCTCTTGATGTTTTTTATTACCATAAGACTCTTCTGTTGGTTCACTAACATGTAAGATTAAATCAACTAATGACTTGTTTTCAAAATCTGATATTTTTTGACTGCTTTTAGCATCTAAATACATATCCATTAACTGACGCATTCCAGGTTCAAATTGTTTCAAATCTACATAATCACCACTGGCTCTTTTTATAGTTTCTCTAATGTCTGAATAAAATTGAACTTGTACTTTTATTTTTTCCGCCTCTTCTTCAGTATATCCCATTTTATGCATTTCATTAGCCACATTTGCATAAGCTCTAATTAATGATACAACCGATTTGTACAAAGTAACTCTCCTTTCTTCTGTATCTTTAATATCACTTGCAATTTCAGTATTACCACAAAAGTATCTGATAAAATGAGGCTCGTCTTGTGGGTGTACAGGTTCGCATAAAGCAATAACGGTTTCCAAAGCGTTTTCTAATCGTTCTTTGCTAACTTCATATCGATCAGAAAGCAATCCTTTTACATCATCTAAATCATATTCATCAAAAGCCCCAGAAGTATAATCGGTAATTGATTTTTTTAAACTATGAAATAAATCTTTATAATCAACAATATAGCCATAATCTTTACCATCATCATCTACACGATTTACTCTACAAATGGCTTGAAATAAACCATGGTCTTGCATCGATTTATCTATAAACAAATAAGTAGCTGAAGGAGCATCAAAACCAGTTAATAGTTTATCTACCACAATCAACAATTTCATTTTATTTGGTTCTTTGATGAATTGCGTTTTGGCATTTTGTTCAAACTCTTCAGTAGATTTACCATTCAACATTTTTTGATACACTTCATATTTCAAAAGCTTCTCTGTAGGAGTGCCTTCTCCTGTTTCCTCTCCTTTAATATCTCCATGATGTGGATTGTAAGAAGTAATAATAGCACACTCTTTAAATCCTGCATTTTGAAATAATTCATAATATTTACAAGCATTGTAAACACTACTAGAAACCAACATGGCATTTCCCTCACCTGTTGAAATTCTCGGTTTTATTTTAAAGTCTTTAATAATGTCAAAAACTATTTTTTCTAAACGCGATTTAGAACCCAATACCTTTTGCATGGTTCCCCATTTTCTTTTTAAATCTACCTTGGCAGCATCAGTCAATCCTTTCGTTTCAGCATCAAACCATTGGTCAATACTTTGTTGGTCGGTTACAAACTGTTCCACATCTCGTGCTTCATACAATAAGTCCAAAACCACACCATCTGCTACTGCTTCATCAAACTTATAAGGATCCCCAATATAAGGGCCAAAAACCTCTATACTTTTCTGTTTATCTTTTTTCAATAGGGGAGTACCTGTAAAACCAATAAATAAGGCATCAGGTAATAATAGTTTCATCGCATCATGCAATTTTCCCGATTGCGTTCTATGACATTCATCTACAAAGACATAAATATTTCCTTTGGCTTTAAAATCAACACTCAAATGTTTTTTTAAATCCTCAATATAGCCTTCAAAATCTCCTTCTTCAGAATTTCTACCAAACTTATGTACCAAACTTCCAATCAGCCAAGGACTAGTACTATTTAAAGTACTTATTAAATCTTTACCGCTTTTAGTTCTATAAATACTCTCATCAACACCAATAAATAACTTTTCAATTTGGTCGTCTAATTCCTCTCGATCTGTTATGATTAAAATACGACTATTATCTACATTTTCTCTAATCCATTTGGTTAGCCATACCATGGTCAAACTCTTTCCACTTCCTTGTGTATGCCAAATAATTCCTCCTTGTTTGGTTCGTACATTAGTATGAGCTGCTTTAATACCAAAAAATTGATTAGGACGACATAGTTTTTTAGTTCCTTTATCAAATACTATAAAATCATGTATCAATTCTAAAAAACGTTCTTTTTGACACATTAAATACAAATGTTTGTCTAAGGTGTAATCAAAAGTTTTATCAGACTCTTCTTTCCATTGTAAATAGTATTTTTCAGTAGTTTCAATAGTTCCATAACGTAAACCTTGTGTATCATTTCCTGCAAATACATATTGCATTGTGGTAAAAAACTTTTCAATGAAAAGAGCTTTTTGATTGTCTAAGTTTTGACGAATACCCTCACTAACACCCACTTTACTACGCTTTAACTCTAAAACACCTAGAGCAATACCATTAACATAAATAACGATATCAGGACGCTTAGAATGTTTCCCTAAAACGGTAACTTCTTCTGCAAAAGCAAAATGATTCTTAAAAGGCTCCTTCCAATTGATAAACCAAGCACGTTCTTTTAACTCTCCCAATTCTTCACGCACCGAAACCCCATAACGCAACAGTTTATAAACTTCTTTATTGGCATCATACAAACCACTGGTTAAGTTAGTAGCCGCTTTTACAAGTTCTTGAACTGCTTTTTTTGCAACAAGCTCAGAATAACCTTGCGTATGGATTAAAAAATCCAACAACAAGTTTTCTTCAACAGGTTGCGTTCTTTGTTGGTCTTCCCAATTGCCTAAATAATCATAGTCTAACTCATTTTTAAAAAGTGCAACTATACGGTTTTGGGTTTCACGTTCTGATTTACCTATGTTATTCATACACTTTATTTATAAATTCAATTGCAACTTCTACAAAGTCTTTATCTTCTGTTGGGTCAAGGTAATATTCTTTTTTATCATCTATTTGTTCTAACTTAAATTTTTGTACTAAATCACTAACATCAGTTGATTTAGCATTTATATACCATCGTTTATCATCTACATACATATACATACCTTTTTTTAGAATAATAAAAGTTTCTTCAATATCTCGAGCTTTGCAGTCTTTTGATACTTTTGTTGTGATTTTATTAGAATTAATTACAGCATCAACAAAACAATTAATATGAGCACTTTGAAGCGACGTTCCATCTAATTTATCAATTGTAAAATCAGTATCATTTCTAAACGAAAAAATACCTTTTTTTGAAATCATAGCTTTATTGTGTTTAAGTAATAAATTTATCCATTCAGGTTGATCATTCTTGCTAATACCATGTTTTATTATAGACTTTAATTTATCTTTAATATCAGATTCTTGAGAATTTTTTAGATAATCAAAATATTTTTTAAAAATAGGTTTTAATTTTTCACTATTTTCTTTATCGGTTAATATTCTATTCCAATTATCTTTTTTTCCAAAAAGCCATAAACTACCAAAATAACAATCACCAATTTTTATACTATAATCATCTACTGCCAATAAACTTCTTGAAATAAGCCCATCTGTAAGCTCACCAAATATTTGATAAAAATGAATAGTTAATTCAACTAAATCATCTTTATCTTTTATTAAATCTTCAAAATTATGCAAGTTCCCCTTTAAATATTGATGATCTTCTAATTGATGAATACATTCTAGAAGCTCTTTATTATTAGCTATTAAATTTGCTTTAAATATTTCATCTTGAAAATTTCTTTTAAGCTTAATGTTGTCTAATTTTTCATGTAATTTTTCATAAATATGATCACTTTCATAAATTGTTATTAATGTAGCTATAATATCAGGAAAAGATGAAGTTCTTAGCTCTGGTACATAAATATCTTTTTGTGTTCTGTTCCCTTTTTGGATAAACTTTAAAATATAATTTCTACAAATTCTTATATAAAATCTAAAATTATCAGTTATTATAAGATTAGTATGGTTGGAATTAATCATATAGTTTATTACAGAAAATAATATTAATTTTTCTTTACTATCAATACCACCAGTGTTATTTATTAATTTTTCAAACAAGTTTATGTTATTCTCAAATAAAGCAACTTTTTTATCTTCATAAACTTTTGAAAATAATGTAGTAAAAAAAACATCAATTTCAGTTCTAAAATTTAAAGATGATTTAACTGAAAACAAATCGAAAGATTTAATTAAGAATATTAAATTACTTTCATTTTCAAAAACTTGTTCAATAATCTTGAAATTATTGAAGTCAAAATCAGAAGTATCGTCTTGTGATTGTTTATAAAACAACATTTCAGATATATAACTAAAGAACCTAAGTATACGTTGGTCAATTGTATACGTTGCTTTTTGAGAATTATTAACTGAATAATCCCAAAATAAATCACACCATTGTCCATCTATTTTATCTGAAAATTCTTTTTTAAATTGAGGATGTTTTGCTTCTAAAAACTTTTCAAATTGAGCTTTAAAATTTTCATAATCTGTTAATGCTTTACCTCTTGCATTCATTTTTATATATAAATCATCAGTCATTTTTAAAAGCGGAAGATTTAAAAATTGAAATGTTATGATAGGATTAACATCATTTACTAACTTATCATAAAAGTTAGTTTCCAACTTAAATTTATTATGTATTGTATCTAACATGGTTAGCATACCTTTAACAGATGGATCGTTATCCCAAAATAGAAAATACCATGAAGTATTTCTAATAGTTTTAGAAAGACTATTGTTTTCATTTTCATCAGATGGGAGTAACTCAGATAAATTTAAATTGAATTTTACTAATGAATTACAAAATTCACGAGAACTTGTCCTTGTTTCATAGGTAAATCTTGATTTATCATCCAAAAGTAAATGTTCTTGAAATTGATCAACTCTTCCATCTTTATTAGCTAAATACCAATGCAATAAAAATAGCGTTGTTAATCTCTGTTGACCGTCTAGAGGAACAAATTTAGCAATACCACTTGTTTGACCAATTACACTTCCATAGACAAAATCTAAATCAACATTTTTATTTTCTTTTAAATGATAATACAATGCATCAATAAAAGTATTCCTAATTTTTATTTTATTAATTCTACCCTGTGCATAGTCTCTTTGAATAATTGGTATTTCTATAATGTAATTTTTTTTTCTAAATAAATCAAAAAAGTTTAATTGTTCACCTGTATTTGTATTTATTATTTGGTTCATTAATTTAAATTTTTAGGTTAGTTAAAATAAACTTTTAGTGTTTTTTTTATGTTTTCTAAATAGTTATTAGCGTCACTTTTTTGCCAAAATAACATGCCATCTAATTTTTCAGAATAACATTTTAAAAAAACGTTTTTTGTACATAAAGGCACAAAATAGCCGTCCATATCATTATTTAAAATTCGTTTTCTTTTTACAGGAAAAACAGCATTTTTATAGCTCCTATTGGTATGTGAATCTAATAATGTTAAATTAGAAATAGTATTTGTAAAACTTGTATTACTGTCAGATTTCGTTTGATAATCTTCTTTAAAATATGAAATTACTTTATTGTAAACTTTTGTAAACTCCTCTAAAGTATAATTATCATTTATTAAAAGTTTCTTTACACTTTTAACCATTTCATTTGCTTCGTCTGTATCTGTCTGAACAAAGTCTAATACTGTATTTCCTGTAAAATACTCCAATATATTATGCAACCAATTCTTACTTTGTTTCAATGATGGTATATCAGACATTACAGAACTTATATGTTCAATATCCCAATTTTCTTTTTTATACTCATCAAATGGAAACCTGCTATTAGATTTAATATTTTGTAACATTGTTTCAATATTAAATAATAATAAAATATTTTTTATATGTCCATCACCATAGACTAATTCATCTAGTTCAACTCCTTTAAATTTGGCTTTAATTTTTTTATATAATAAATTTTTAAACTCTATTTTAGATAACTCTAAAGATTTATCAAAAAGCTCATTAACTTTTGTCCCTGTTGTTATTAAAAAACCTATCAAATGATATAATGTTCTATCAGTATACCATTCTTCTAGTTTCATAAAGTATTCTTTAACTGAAAGCCATATTTTAGGACTATTTTTTTTATCAATGAGTTCTTCTTGGTATTTAACAAACGTATAATAATCATCATGAAAAGTTTTTTTATCTTTTATTAAATCAAAAATAAATTCAATTCTAGTATCATATTTTGTTTCATTATCATGTATAAAATACCAAAAATTATCGTCTTGTAATGTGTTTTCTATTTTATCCCACTCACTAGCAATCTCTATTTGTTTTAAATAGAATTGCTCAATATCTGGTAAATTAAGATTGTCTTTACTTAAAAAAAGGGCTTTTATTAATTCAGCATTAGTTAATGGAATTTTTCCCATATTAATTCGTGTAAAAATATCTACTTCATCTTTTTCACTAATCTCATACCAAATAATTTTAACGTTTTTACCTATTGCTCTATCGTTAAGTAATGTGTTTAAAATGGCATTTTTGTAACTACCATCATGCTCTCCAAACCATTGCTCTATAGCATCATAAGCTTCTGACATATGAAAGTAATCGATATTTTCATACCTTTTCTCCCTATCCATTGTCTTTAAAAACTCTTCACTATCTATACGAGTTTCATAAGTAATACTATAAGTTTGTTTACCTAAAAACTCCATACCAGCTTTTAAATATCTAAGAATTAAATAAATCGTTGTTAATCGTTGTTGACCATCAACTAAAACCCATTTACCTTCGCTATTGGTAACTACTAAAGGTTGCAAACAATAAAAAGCCTCACTTGATCGATCTTGACTTTCAAGAAAAAATTGCAAAATATCATCTAGTAATGCCTTAACTTCCTTTTTAGTCCATCGATAACCGCGTTGGTATGAAGGCACATAAAAGTTTTTGTTTAGCAATTCTGTAATAGGTAATAAATCAAGGTTTTTATTCATGTTATAAATATTTTATATGAAGTTTATTCAGTATTCTTACTTAAATTCCCTAAAAAAATCAATACTATCCATTGTCATTTCTGGCATATAATCGGTATTGTCAAAAGTAAAAATAGCACAAAAAAAAGCTGCTAGCTTTTCATCCGTTTGATACACTTTTCTCAAATCCTTTTTAATTGTTTTTTGATAATCTTGCAAAATAACAAAAACCAATTCATCAAAACTTTCAGGAACATAATCTAACGTTTCAGTAGAAAGCCCTTTTTTAAAAAACTCAAAATCTTCTTTTTTAAATTCCATTGCTTCTACAAATAATGAAAAATCTTCATGAGGATGCATATCTTGTGTTACTTCAAGAAACTGACTGCAAATTGAAGCAAAAGCACTAGCATAAAGCTTTCCTTCTAAATCAGCATTAGGTTGAATGCTTGGATATTTTAAAAGGCTTTTGACCACATCATATAAAATAGCACATTCTTTGTAATAGATGTCTAAAAGAAGGCTAAAGGGTTTTGAGTTTTTCATTTATTTTTATATTTTTTTTTAAAATACTATTGAAGCACTTGGTTGATTTGATTGATTTTTGCCATAATTATTTATTTAAAAATGCCACTTTGCTTTCCATTCTTTTAAAATAAAATCCTCAAGATTTAATGAGTTTTCAATGTTCTTTTTATTGTATTTAGCTTGTTGATAAAAAGCATAACCCGATGGAGTTAATAACGTCTCACATTTATATTTTTTTGAATCGCAATACGCTTTAATTGGTTTCCAACTTCTTTTCCAAAAGGTTTCTCCAATACCTCTTGTAAAATAAATATTCTTTATAGTGGGGTTTCTTTTTAACAGGTCAACAATATCTACTAATTTTTGCTTTGTAAACTCATTGGCAATATTTTTATCTGAAAAAGTTTTTAAGAGCGCAATATGATTTTTATTTTCTTCATCGGCATCTACTATGGTTTCAATTAAATCGGTAATGGCAATCTTGTTTTCCTTACAAAATTGTTTCCATTCAGAAGGGTTAGAACATCGCATACTTTCTTTCCCATAAAGTCTTGGCAAAACATCCCAGAAGTTATTATCTATTCTCCCATAAAACCATTCAGCCTTATTGCCTTCTGGCCAAGCAGGATTAAAAGTACCTACAATTAAAGTAGTGGGTGCAAAATCTAAATTTTCTAAATTTAAATCTTCGATAAATTTGTGATTACATGGCATAACTATTGTATTAAGAGTTCTTTATTTTTACAATATCACAGGAAAAATACCCATGGAAAAATGACCACTAACTGTTAATACAATATTGCTACTCATAGTAGAATTTCCTTTATAGAAATTTTTACCATCAAACGTGTAAAGAATGTTACTACTCATGGTAGAATTTCCTTTATAAATATGCTTTCCATCAAAAGTGTAAAGAATGTTGCTACTCATAGTAGAGTTGCCTTTATAAATGTGCTTTCCATCAAAAGTATAAAGAATGTTGCTACTCATGGTAGAATTTCCTTTGAACACATACTTTCCATCAAAGGTGTAAAGAATGTTACTGCTCATAGAAGAGTTGCCATTAAAAACATGTTTTCCATCAAATGAAAATAGAATAGTACTACTCATAGTAGAATTACCCTTGTGAATTGTTGTTGCCATATTTATTTTTTTTAAAATTCATAATTCATAACTCATAACTCATAACTCATAATTCATACTTAAACCAACCTAATCCTACCCGTCAACAACTCCTGCATCATCCCTTGTTTCAATTGCTTGGCTTTTTCTAATTTGCTTTCTAATTGCCCTATTTCTTCATCCATATCGCTTAAAATCGTAGCAATGCGGGTTTGTTCTTCAAAATCAGGATAAGTAATTTCAAAACTAGATAAAGCCTCTTTAGTAATGGTTTTTATTATACCTCCTGGAGCTTTTTCTTTTTCTTTTTCAAAAAGTAATTCAATCATTGTAACAAAGAAATACTTATCAAATTTGACATTAAAACTTTCAAAAATTAATAAAGTTCTATCAACGTAAGCATCATATTGTGTAATGGCAATTCTACCAATTGAACCTTGTATGGTTATTATCACTGAACCTTTTTCAACAAAAACACTAAATTTTGAACCTGCAATGCTGATTTTTCTTTTTGTATCAACTTTCAGTTTTTTGTTATCATCTACATCATAAACTTGTACGAAAGGCATTCCGTTATAATCATCATACCATTTATCCAAACCGTAAGGTTGTGGAAAACTTCCTCTTCTAAAATTAGCTACTTGTTTTATAGTACTAACTTCCCAACCTTCTTTAGGCTGCAACAATTCTTGCATAGCCCCTTGTTTGATTTGGCGTTTTTTAGTAAGCAGTTGTTCTAAACTGTTTATCCAAGCATCGGTATCGGATAAAGCAGTGGCTATGGCGGTTTGTTCTTTTAGGGTTGGTGGTAAGGGAATTTTTAAAGAATAGAAGTCTCTATGATTTAAATCAGGTATTGTGCTTGTACCAGCTTTAGCAAGAATTATTTTTTTAGTTCGTGGTTGATTTAAATAGTATATTATAAAGTCTTTATTGATTTTTTTTCTATCTATATTAATTTTAAAAAAATTATTATGAAAAACGCCATCAACTCCAGAAACAACTATCCCAGTATTTCCCGTTCGAGTCATTAAAATATCATCTTTTTCACAACAAACAGATGAAACATAATCATCTATATATTCTATTTGTTTACCGTCATTTAAATACTGAATAGTTATGTAAGGTTTTGAGTTTACATTTGGATATTTATTCCGTTGTGATATAGGTATTTGCAATCCTTGATTAACCCAACAAATATCTTTAAAAGTTAAGTCTAACCAATCACTAGGAATAACCCCAATTTCCGTTTGTTTATATCCGTTCTTTACTTCCATACCAATCCCATTTTATGTAAATGTTGCAACACTTTTTCTTCTTGGGTTTTGGTGCTTTGGTTAAGAGCTACCAATGTAGTGGCATAGCGTTCAGCTAATTCTTTTACTCTTCCCGTTAAGCGTTGGCTTATGGCATCAATCTCGGTTTGTATGTTGGCTTGTATCGTCGTCAACCATTTGGCATCTACTACCAAGGTTTTTACTTCGGCTTCGGTGAGTTTGCCAAATTGTTGTAAAGTCAGTTGGTCTAATTGCAGTTCTAACGTTTTTAGTTCTTTTTTGGCTTTGGCTTCTTTTTCAAATAAATCTAATAGTTGTTCTAATAGAGCAACCGCTTCTTTTTCGCTTGTATCTTTTTTAATTTCTTTCAAGCGTTTCGTAGCAGTGGCTTTGGTAATTTTATTGTTGTCGTTAGTAGCATCGGCTAATAGACCTTCTTCACCCGTGTGTTCTTCTTCCAGTTCAGCAAATGCTGCTTGTAGGGTTTCAATTTCGGCTTGTTTGTCTTGTACGGCTTGTTGTTCTTTGGCTAAATAGGTAGCAATGACCAATTCTTTGGGTATCAAATCACAAGTCCAACCTTTGTCAATTTCTTTGCCTTTGTTGTTTTTTTCAATCACTCGTTTCACTTTGGCTTGCCAACCATCTTCTACCACCAAATACACATCATCTTTCATGGTATCTTCCCAATACTGCATCAAATGTTGGTAAATGGTATAATTATCTACCAAAGCCTTGCCTTTATATTCTTGCAACAAAGCTTCCGAAAGCGTGTGTATGAATTTTTTTGGAGCCGTTTCCACCAAAATATCCGTGAGTAAACTATAGATTTTAGTTTTCCAACTTTCGTATGTTTTCTCTAATAACATACTGTAAGCTTTAAATTCAGGATGCGAAAAAATGGTTTCCTTAATTGCGCTAGGAGCAACCGTTAATTGCAAATAGTTTTCCGAAAACGGTTTAAATAAATCTTTTTGCAAATTAGGATATACTTCCCAAAACGCTTGTAAATCATCCACATCGCGTTTCGGAATGCCACCGTTTAAATGGGCAAACAAATCTTGTATATCTTCACTTTCTTGTGTATCTATATAACGCGGAATGTTCAGGTTGTATTCGTTTTTTTCTATTTCTTCAAAAGGTACAAAACGAGCAAACTTTTCTACTTTTCTTTCGTTATTAAAAACATCTACAATTTTATGAATGTCTTGTTCTCGCAAACGGTTTTTGTTGCCGTCTTTAGCAAACCCTTTAGATGCATCTATCATAAAAATACCTTTGCGGTTTTCGGTGTCTTCTTTGTCAATTACAATAATACAAGCCGGAATACCGGTTCCATAAAACAAGTTGGCAGGCAAACCAATAATTCCTTTAATCAGTTTGCGGTCAATAATGTTTTTACGAATTTCGGCTTCAGCATTTCCTCTAAACAGTACGCCATGCGGTAAAATAACCGCTCCTTTTCCTGTACTGTTTAGCGATGCAATAATGTGTAACAAAAAGGCATAATCTCCATTTTTATCGGGTGGAACACCATAGCCTCTAAAACGGTTGAATTCATCATCCATAGGAACAATACCATTACTCCAGTTCTTTACCGAAAACGGTGGATTGGCAACTACATAGTCAAAACGTTTCAGTTTTCCATCAGTTTTATGTTGTGGATCGGCAATCGTGTTTTTACCAGCAATTTCCGCTTCAGGATGTCCGTGCAACCACATATTCATAATGGCTAAACCTTTGGTAGCAATGTCCTTTTCTTGTCCGTAAATGGTCAAGCCTTTTTTAGATTCATCTACTACTTTCAACAACAACGAACCCGAACCACATGTTGGGTCATATACCGTAAACGAAGGTTTGTCGGCTTTTTCTACACTTATTACTTTGGCTAAAATTCTAGAAACTTCAGAAGGCGTATAAAATTGTCCTTTACTTTTCCCCGATTCTGTAGCAAAGTGACGCATTAAGAATTCGTAGGCATCTCCTAAAATGTCATCATCTTCCGCACGGTTATTTTTGAAGTTAAGTCCTGGGTTTTCAAAAATAGCAATCAAGTTGGTTAACAAATCTATTTTCTCTTTGCCACTTCCTAATTTGTCGTCATCATCAAAATCAGCCAGTTCAATAGAACCTTCTAATCCATTAGCTGCGAATAGCGGTTTTAATATTTTCTTATTAATTTGTTCTCCAATATCTGATTTTCCTTTTAAAGCAATCATATCTTCAAAAGAAGCACCAACTGGAACTTCAATTAAACTGTCTTTTTTATTCCCGTATTTATCAGAAACATATTTTACAAAGAGTAAGGTTAGTACATAATCTTTATATTGAGAGGCGTCCATTCCGCCTCGTAATTCATCACAACTTGCCCATAATGAGCTGTATAATTCTGATTTTTTAATTGCCATTTTATTTGTTTTGTGTATTGTTCAAACTTACCCATTTTTACTCAATAAGACAACAGGAAAAACACCTGTTTTGTATAAAAAGTAGAGTAGTGTAAATGTACACGAACCATTTAAAAAGACATTACGGTTTTCCGTAAAGGCATATTTTATTTACTCCATCCATACTCTAAGTTAAAATAATCCAATTGGTTTTCAATAACATTAAACTCACCATAACTTTTAGATAAAAAATAAGGCATAAACTTTTCAGGTTTCAAATTACCTTTTAAAACAGCATCAGTATAAGCCATAAAAGCATGTTCAACTCCTTTTTCACCAAATACTTCCAATGCTTCTTTCAGTTTAATTTTAATATTGTCATTAAAAATAAGTTTCGTTTCACTTTTCCCTCTTTTATTTTTTTTATCCTCATTAAACATTCTTATACGATTATTATAAATGTCTTGCAGTTTTTCAGTATAGGTATTCAAATACGCTATCTCATCTCGTTTGGTTTCTTCAATATAAATCAATCGGGTAGAAGTAGGGCTTTCAAATTTTAAAAAGCTCTTTAACGTATTGCTTTTCTTTTCATTAAAATAAAGAGTCATATAGTATTCTAATTCTTCAATAGAATATAATTCAAATGCTTTTAAAACAGCTTCGTCGGTATAATGATATTGAATAGCTTTTAAATTAAATTTTGTTTTTAAAACAGCTAAAACAGCATCAAAAAGAGAGAGATTTGTTTCCACTTCTGATAACGTATCTTTTTTTTCTTTTTTATTTTCTTCTTTATTATTCTTATTAATATACTTTTCTTGGTAGTTTTCAACTAATGGTTGAAAGAATTCAGTTAATAGTTGTCTAAATTCATACAATGGCTTTCCGTTTTCTTCTAATTGGTAAATAAAGGGAAAATCGGCAACTATTTTTGGAAAATGAATTGTAAAATGTTTAACTCTTGGCATCCCTTTTACCTCAATAGAAACATATCCTAATTCTTGAAACCGTTTCAAAATACTATGCAAAGAATGTTTCTTTACGCCAGTTTCATTAAAAATAGTTTCACTACTATGGTAAAAAGGTTTCTGTTTAAAAGCTATTGCTTTAACAATTAAATATTCATATAAAACAACTTCCTCACAACTTAAAAATGTAAAATTATAGCGCTGCAATTTAAGTATATTAATTGCCAACGGGTGCTTGTCTTTTTTCTTAATAATAGCCATAAAATGAAAATTAAATAACTAAAATTATATATTTATTTTTCCTGTCGTTCTCAAGCATCAGTACAATTTATCAACCATTTTATCAACAATAAATAGTCAACGCCCTTAAACCAAAAAAAAGCCCCACCACTACGGGCAGAGCTTTTCTTAAAAGAGTATCTTACTTTGAACACTAAAGTACCCTTTAAACTAAAGGTAAAACACTAAACCACCTCTACAATATTCAGCACATTATAAGCGCCATTGTTTAAAGCATATTGTTGTCCGTTAACTTCCTGAAAAAACTCAACAAGCAAAACAACAAAACCAGTTCCACTACCTGTAGGAACACTACTTGGTGTTAAAGTAACAGTAGAAACAGTTCCATCAATAGGCAAATTAGTAACCGCACTATAACTAATAGCACTTATCCCTGTACTAAAATCTAAATTCGCAAAACCACTTTGCAAACTAAAATGAGTAGCACCCTCAGGAAAACGAATTTGCTCATTCGGTTTCATATCCACAATAGAAATCTCCCCAGTAGCCACATCAACCGTATACGGACTATAAAAAACACTCCTCAACGTAGCACGATTGTTAAAATCAAAACCCTTCAAGTAAGCCTTACCTGTCACAGTAGCCAATCCTTCAACCACATTACGTTCCCCACGCAACGAAACCAAATCCTGATTCTTAACATCCGACATCACTTTCATCAACCTACTCGATAATTTCGCATCCTTAGCCTTAAAAACAAAACTACTCAACGCATCTCGTAACAATTTACCAGAACTAGCACTTCTGCCAAATTCACTACCATTTTCTCGCGTACGCACAAACGCAGGATCATTCATAATCCTGTTCTTGCTAACACCCCCTTTTTTGCGCACAAAATAACCATCTGCACTCTTGTAAAAAGTTACATTGTCTAATGTACCTTCAATCTTAAATAAACTACTGTTTTTTGCCATTGTATTATGGTTTTAAATTAATAATAGTTAAAGATATAAAAAAGGCTAAAGTGCTGAAAACCAGTATTTCCGATTGTGAATAATTCCGCTTAAAATTTCCGTTTTTGCACTTTTTTTCTAAGAAAAAAAAACGTATTTTAGTACAGGAATTAGAAATAAAACCACCAAAAAACAAACTAAAAAAAACTAAATTATATGAAGCCAAAACAAGTAACAACAACAAAAAGTAAAAGCCATTCAAATGAAAAGAATTTGCATCACAACTACAGATGTAATGTTTATTACAGGTAAAAGCGACCGTCAAGCACGCAACATCATCAACGACATTAAAGACCATCTCAGAAAAAAGAAACACCAAGTAATTACAATCAAAGAATTTTCTCAATACATGGGCATCCCAGAAGATGAAATACACCCATACATCAAATAAATCTACAAATAAACGGCTTTAAAAAAATAGCTTAAACTCAGTACATACTAAAAAAACACGAAGAAGTTATTAAGAAGTTATTAAGAGGATACTAGGAAGATACTAGGAAGATACTAGGAAGATACTTAGTACATACTAAGAAGATACTTAGTACATACAAGCAATAAAAAGAAGCAAAAACAAACCATTACTATAACCATTGTCCTATCCATCACAGTCGAAGAAAACTCCACAAACTATGTAAACTTACATCAAGCAAAGCGCCTTTACTAAAAAAAAGAAAACCTATGTACCTATGTGTTTAATAAAACATACTATTTACCAATACAGAAATTAGCAAAAATATTACCCAAAAGTTCGTCGTTGGTAACTTCTCCAGTAATTTCACCAAAATAGTACAAAGCTTGTCGAATATCAATGGCAATAAAGTCAGATGAGGTATTACTTTCAATACCATACTTTACTTTTTGCACTTCTTCTAAAGCCTTCAATAACGAATCATAATGACGTGTATTCGTCACTATCGTTTCATTATTACGCAAAGCACCCGTATTTACAAACGAAAGCAATTCGTTTTTCAATGCATCAATACCTTCTTTTTGTTTGGCAGATATTTCAATTGATAATGGATAATTAATAATCGCCAATTGATTATCGAACTGAATACGTTCTTCAGTATTCAATTTGTCAATTTTATTTAATACAACGATAAGTGGTTTTAGTGGGAATTTATTTTTTATTTTCTCAATCTCAATTTTAACACTGTTACCATTATCATTTATCAATTGTAAACTATCAATTATAAAAAGTACCACCTGTGCTTGCTCTATCTTCTCAAACGTCTTTTGAATACCAATGCTTTCCACAACGTCTTTAGTTTCTCTAATTCCAGCAGTATCAATAAAACGAAAGCCAATACCATCAATAACCAATTCATCTTCAATAGTATCACGAGTAGTTCCTGCAATATCAGAAACTATAGCACGTTCCTCATTCAATAAAGCATTCAATAAAGTAGATTTACCCACATTAGGTTCACCCACAATAGCCACCGGAATACCATTTTTAATAACATTACCCACCGCAAACGAATCAATCAAGCGTTTCAATACAAATTCAATACGCTCTAATAATTCCTTAAAAGCAGTTCTATCGGCAAACTCAACATCCTCTTCCGCAAAGTCAAGTTCCAATTCAATCAACGAGGCAAAATTCAACAATTCCTGACGCAGTTTAGCAATCTCATTACTAAAACCACCACGCATTTGTTGCATCGCAATTTGATGACTCGCCTCATTATCACTTGCAATTAAATCCGCCACAGCTTCCGCTTGCGACAAGTCCAGTTTACCGTTTAAAAAAGCACGCAAGGTAAATTCACCCGCTTGAGCCATTTTAGCGCCTTTACGAAGCAGTAACTGAATAATTTGTTGCTGAATAAATGTTGAACCGTGACATGATATTTCTACTACATTCTCACCCGTATAAGAATTCGGACCTTTAAAAAGTGAAAGCAAAACCTGATCATAGGTTTTAGCACCATCAACCACATGTCCTAAATGAATAGTATGGGTTTTCTGTTGAGTAATATCTTTCCCAGAAACCGATTGAAAAACATCTGCAGCAATAGTTATTGCATTTTGTCCAGATAATCTAATAACAGCAATAGCTCCTGCTCCAGAAGGAGTAGCTAAAGCAACAATGGTTTCTTGGTTAATCATTTGGTTTACATTTTAAGAATGCAAATATACGAAAGAAAATTCCTTTCAATTTCAAATTCAAAAATCAAATTCAATTTCAAGAACAATTAAAGTGAGATTCTTCCTTACCTCAGAATAACAATAGTGTAGGAAAAAATCTGTGTTTCTCTGTGTTTGACAAAGTCAATCTGCTTAATCAGCGTTCAAAAAAACGATGTGCCTATGTGTTTGAAAAATTAAGTTCAAGAATATTCTCAAGAACAAAAAAAACAAGTAAAGATTCTTCCTTAAGTATGGACTCGAGGCAAAGCCAAACAGAGTGAAACTAATGAAAAAAATGTAGGTTGATAATAAATAAAAAACCGCAGATAACTGAAACAGTTTTGCGGTTTTTAGTAGTTAAGGTTGGTTATAATTGTATGAGAATAAGTGTTACCTTAAGTCTCTATATTTTCTAGCTATTTAGCATAACAGGCATTACAAGCATTGTAACAGTTTCTCCATCATCTAATCCATCAACAGGAGTTAAGATTCCGGCTCTGTTTGGCATAGACATTTCTAATTGAATTTCATCGCTCGTTAAGTTGTTTAACATTTCAATTAAAAAACGAGAGTTAAAACCAATTTGCATATCATCACCTTGATAATCACAAGTTAAACGTTCATCAGCTTTGTTAGAGTAATCAATATCTTCAGCAGAAATATTCAATTCTGTACCAGCAATTTTTAAACGAATTTGGTGCGTTGTTTTGTTAGCAAAAATAGCCACACGACGTACCGAACTTAAAAATTGTGTTCTATTGATTAATAATTTATTTGGATTTTCTTTTGGAATAACCGCTTCATAATTTGGATATTTTCCATCAATTAAACGACAAGTTAATACATAGTTCTCAAAAGAGAAAGTAGCATTAGCATCGTTATAATCAATTTTTACTTCAGCATCAGAAGCACCTAAGATTCCTTTTAAAATATTCAAAGGTTTTTTAGGCATAATAAAATCAGCCACTTGAGATGCTTTCACATCTGTACGTGCGTATTTTACTAATTTGTGAGCATCAGTAGCAACAAATATTAATCCTTCTGGAGAAAACTGAAAGAATACTCCACTCATTACAGGTCTTAAATCGTCATTACCAGCAGCAAATATTGTTTTTCCTACAGCAGTTGCTAAAACTTCAGCAGGTACTAGAGTAGTAGAAGGTTCTTCTAAACTTACTGCTTTTGGAAATTCATCACCTGGAGCGTACGCAATTGCATATTTACCAGAGTTTGAACTAATTTCAACTGTACTATTTTCTTCAACGGTAAAAGTTAAAGGTTGTTCAGGAAATGTTTTTAAAATATCTAATAGTAGTTTTGCAGGAATTGCAACACTACCTTGACTTGTAGAATCTATTTCTAATGTAGCAGACATGGTAGTCTCTAAATCAGATGCAGATACTGTAAGCGCGTTATTATCTAATTCAAATAGAAAATTATCTAAGATAGGTAACGTATTACTACTATTAATAACGCTTCCTAATACTTGTAGCTGTTTTAATAAATACGAACTTGATACTATAAACTTCATCATCTTTATATTAAAAATCTTTTTATGATTTTATTTTCACAAATATATTCTAAATCTCTTCAAATAGCAAAAACTATTTATCAACATCTATTTAGTGTACATTCTTTTTCTTAAATAAGTAAAAAGGAATCCAAAAACTATTAAAATAAGCATTGGAAGCCCGATAGTTAGCACTTGTGCCATGGTATAATTTTGGTAAACTCTTTCTTTATTTAAAAGAGGTAAATTTACATCTTTACTTCTAATGTTAATAAGTCCGGTATCGTCTAATAAGTAGTTTACACAGTTCATCAAGAACTCTTTATTGCCATATAGGTTATTAGTCCATTTGTCAAAACCAAGTTCTAAAGGGCCGTTTTGATCCAATTGATTTTTAATAATATCACCATCACTTACCACAATCATTTTTGAAGCATTACCTTCTGCAACATAACTATTGTCTTTAAAAGGTAAAATCCTATTAGTATACATTGAACTGAACTTTCCTTCAAATAAAACGGCAACTGGAAGCAATCCTTTGCCTTGGTATTCTTCTGGTGTTGTTTCTTCAGTAACTGATGCTAAACTAACTTCGGTGGGAGTTCCTATTGGTCTAGAATATTCAGAACTAGTCAATAAAACCGTTTTATTAATCTTATTGTTCAATAATTCTATTGGAGAAGTAAATTCAAATTTAATTCCTTCCAAATTTTTAACTATTGGATTTTGAGTTTCAGGATATATAAAAGGAGCAAACTTCCAAAAATACTGTTGGAACTCAGTATCACTTCCTTGTTCGCCAGTAGCAAGTTTTATAGGTGTTGCACGTTCATCTTTAATCAATAACGGATGAATTCTAAATCCGTATTTAAAAAACATATCGTTTAAACCTAAATCTCTTTGATGTGCTAAAATAGTTCCAGTTTCATTAAACATCTCTTCCATATCAGCCTTTACAGCATCGACCAACCAAAGTGTTTTTCCTCCAGAAATAATATATTGATCTAAAACTTGTTTTTCTTCTTCAGTAAAAACTTCAGTAGGTTTAGCAATAACAACTAAATCATATTTTTTTAAAGCTTCTAAAGATTGTGTTGGTTGTTTTGCAACAGAATCTAGTGTAAACGGACCTATATAATAGCTTTCTTTAACTGTTTTTAAGAAATCGGCAATGTATTTATCTTCTAATTCACCATTTCCTTTTAAAACGGCAATTTTCTTTTGTTTGTCTTTTGAAATTTTATTAATAGCTTCCGCGAAAGCGAATTCTAAATGCTGTACTGAGCTAATTACTTTTTGTTCAGTGGAAGCGCCCATTAAGTTTTTTAACAAACTAACTTTAGTACTCTTATCTCCATAAGAAGCAATTGCCCAAGGGAAAACTACTTCTTGAGATTGTTTTCCTTTATTTTCTACAGTTATGTTGAGCGGTTGCAATCCTCTTTCATAAAACTGTTTCATTACAGCAACGCGTTCTTCTTCATTTTCAATAGGATTAGCAAATTCAAAAATAATGTTTGAATTATAAGCACTAAATTCTTCTAATAATTGTTTAGTTTCGTCTTGTAAACGTTTAAATTCTGGCGGAAAATTTCCTTCCAAAAAAACATCAATTATTAACGGACTATCAACACTTTTAATAATGTTTAATGAAGTTTGCGATAAAGTATAACGTTTATCTTCAGTTAAATCAAATCGTTTAAAGAAATAATTTCCAATGATATTAATAGCAATTAATGCAAATGCTATAAGAACAAGTTGTTTGATATTTTGTTTTTTAGCTACTTTCATTATGCTTTTAAAGATTTTAGTTTATAAACCGTTGCCGATAAAAATAAAAGGGTAACACTTAAAAAATAAGTAATATCTCTAGTATCAATTACACCACGGCTCATGCTTTTAAAATGATAATCCATACCAAATGAAGCAATTAACTTACTGTTGTTTTCAAATAAAGAAGCTACTCCGTCAAAACCAAAATAAAATACAAAGCATAAAAATACAGCTAAAATAAAAGCAACAATTTGATTTTCAGATAGTGTTGAAGTAAAAATACCAATTGAAGTATAGGCTGCAATAAGAAATAAAAGTCCGAAATAAGAACCAAGCGTACTTCCCATATCAATATTTCCTTGTGGCGAACCAAAGTAAGAAATTACAAAAACATAAACGATTGAGGGAACAATAGCTAAAACAATTAAAATAAAAGCTCCTAAGAATTTTCCATTTACAATTTCCCAAATCGACAAGGGTTTTGTAAAAAGTAATTCTAAAGTCCCTTGTTTCTTTTCATCTGAGAAAGAACGCATGGTTACCGCAGGAATTAAAAAGGTAAAAATCCATGGAGAAAGTTTAAAAAACGGACTCATATCGGCAAAACCAGAGTTTAATATGTTAAAATCTCCTTCAAAAACCCATAGAAATAATCCATTAAGTAATAAGAATATAGCAATTACGAGATAACCAATTGGCGAACCAAAAAAGGATTTTATTTCTCTTAATAATAATGCTTTCATTTATGTTTAACTGTTTATATGTTCAATTGTTTACTTAAATTGAATTGCGAATTTATAAAAAATATAGTAATCATTTTTTTTAAACAAATGTTTAATGTAAAGTTGCTAATTTATCTACGCTCCAAGCTTCAGGTTTATCGCTAAATAAAGCTTTGGTAAAACTCCAAACACCTTTAAATAATTCAGAATTTCTGTAGTTTTCCAAATGGTCTTCAGTTTCCCAATAACTGTAAGTAAAAAAAGTTCTTTTATCGTTTTTGTCTTGATATAATTCTAAAAATAAATTTCCATCAAAACCTCTAATCTTATCTTTAACTTCTTCAAAATTCTCTAAAAAAGCAGCAATGTTTTCTTCGTGAAAACGCAATTTAACAATTCGTACAAACATTTTATTTAAATTCTATTGTTACTACATCTCTGAAATTAAGACCTAAAAGAGTAGAAGCACAACCAACAGTTTTTGGGTTACTTTTATAAACAGCGATTTCTAATAAATTATTTTCATTAAATAAGGCAAGTTTTTCTCCTTCAAAATCTTTTAGTGTGTATTTATCAGTAGTATTAAAATCAGAAAAATTATTTTTAATAGTACTTATTTTTTTGTTGTTGAATTTTATTTCAAAAGGTCTATTTCTATTCACTTCTTGAAACATTTTTTTAGAAATATTGGTAACACAATTACCAAAATGATCAATATAAACGATATTTCCTTTAATTATGGTTAAATCGTCTGAAACAATTGCAACTAAATCGTTTACTTTTTTGAGTTCGTTAATTTCTTTACCAATAACGTTTAACAATCCACCACGCGCTATATGACAAGCAACTGCAACAAATACATCCATATCGGTAGCATCTTTATTCAATCGGTCGTGAATATTAATGGCAACCATTTTTTGGGCTACTTTTTTTTGCGTAAGAGTACTTAAAATTCCATTATCTGCACAAATAAAATAATGATCATCCCATTGTATAGCAATATGTTGGGTTTCATTTGTACGCTCACTATCTACACCAATAATGTGTATAGTTCCTTTTGGAAAACTATCATAAGCAGCTGCTATACAATAACTAGCTTCTAAAGTATTGAATAAATCAATATTATGAGAAATATCAATAATTTTAGCTTCGTTATAACCAGAAATCAATTTTCCTTTTAAAGCACCTACAAAGTGGTCTTTTAATCCAAAATCAGTAGTTAAAGTAATTATTGACATTTTTTTGTTTATAACTTATTCTAAAATCAAAAATAGTTTTGCTTAAATTTGAATAGCATCATTTATAGTTTTTTATAAGATAAATAATATTTCAAATTATAGATACAAAGCTAATGTATTTTCAGCACAAGAAAAATAATTAAAATAAAAAGCCTTTGAACGAAAGAATTATTGAATTAACAGACATTACTCCAAAAGAATTTTGGGGTGCTCAAGATGTTAATCTTGAGGCGATTAAAAAATATTATCCAAAATTAAAAATTGTTGCAAGAGGAACAATTTTAAAAGCTTATGGAGAAGCAGAAATTCTAGATGAATTTGAAACTCGTTTTAGAAGATTAATGCAGCATTTCTCTCGTTATAATCGAATTGATGATAATGTTATTTTAAGAGTTTTGGAAAGTAATGCTCAAGAAACTCAACACATGAACAATAGCGATAAAATTCTTGTTCATGGTATTGGTGGAAAACTCATTAAAGCGATGACTCCTAATCAGCAAAAATTAGTTGATTTAGTAATGAAAAACGATATGGTTTTTGCTATTGGTCCAGCGGGAACAGGAAAAACCTATACTGGAGTTGCTATGGCGGTTAAAGCTTTAAAAGAAAAGCAAGTTAAACGTATTATTTTAACTCGTCCTGCTGTTGAAGCGGGTGAAAATTTAGGTTTTCTTCCTGGAGATATGAAAGAAAAACTTGATCCATATATGCAACCTTTATATGATGCTTTGCGCGACATGTTACCTCCAAATACCTTAGATGACTATATTATGAAAGGTATTATTCAAATTGCTCCTTTAGCTTTTATGCGTGGAAGAACTTTAGATAATGCATTTGTAATTTTAGATGAAGCTCAAAACACTACGCATAATCAAATGAAGATGTTTTTGACTCGAATGGGGAAAAACGCAAAGTTTATGGTTACTGGAGATCCTGGTCAGGTTGATTTACCGCGTAGAACAATTTCGGGTTTAAAAGAAGCTATTTTAGTTTTAAAAGATATTGAAGGAATTGGAATTATATTTTTAGATGATAAAGATATTGTACGTCATAAATTAGTCAAGAAAGTTATTGATGCTTATAAAAGTATTGAAAACCATGACTAAAAATAAATAAGGAGCCTATTAAAGCTCCTTATTTATTTTATAATATTTTGTTATTTAATGATTATTAAACTTTATTTGTAAACTAAAATAAACACAATTGAAAAACGTACTTATTACTGGAGCTTCTGGCGGACTTGGGAAATTAACTACAAAGCATTTTGCTGATAACGGCTGGAATGTTATTGCAACTATGATAAGCTTAGACTTAGCGGAAGATTTACAAGGATATCCTAACGTTAAATGCTATAAACTTGATGTTACTTCTACCGAAAATATTGAAGAAGCCAAAGCTCAAATTTTAAACGATTTCAAAACTATTGATGTTGTGATAAATAACGCAGGTTTAGGCTATAGAAGTTTTGTAGAACTTTCTGAAGATTCTAAAATCAATACAATTGTTAATGTTAATTGGCTAGGCGTTGTAAAAGTTTGCAGGGCTTTTATTCCAGTTTTTAGAGAGCAAAATTACGGTCAGTTTATAAATATTACATCAATAGCTGGTTTAGTAAATTTACCATTGGGTAATTTTTACCATTCTACAAAACAAGCGGTTGAAAGTTTTTCAGAATGCATGTCTTATGAATTATTAGATTTTAATGTAAGTGTAAGTACGGTTCAATTTGGAAATGCTCCAACAGATTTTCAAAATAATGTTACCAAATGTGAAGATTCAGCAATTCCATCTTATAATAAAATGATGAATTCTATCAATAATATTCTGAACAAGAAAACGAGTAAAAATAAAAATCTAACAACAACAATTGTAAATAAGTTATTTTCTATTGCCAATAACCCATCTAAAAATTTTAAAAAATATACAATTGGTTTTGATGCAAATTTCATGAAATATTTTAGAGGAATTACAGGTTACCGTTTGTTTAACTTTATAATTAGAAAGAAAGTTCTTTAAAAAAAGAAATATTTATTTTTAAAAAAGACGTTTAATTTACTAAACGTCTTTTTTATTTATAATACAATAAAAATATTTATTTAGTAAGAATAATAGTGTTATAAATATTTATATACAAATAAATATTTAAAAATTTAACAAATAATTTGTAAAAAATATAACTTTTGTATTATTTGCTAAAATGTTTTTATATCTTTAACTTATAATAATTCAAAACTTAACTATGAACTCAAAAATCTACCATTATGAAAAAAATTTACTTATCACTAACTGTGGCATTATGCTTCTGTACGACTAACGCTCAAGTGGGTATTGGAACAACAAACCCACAAGCTTTTTTAGATTTAAACTCAAACACACAAGGTGTTTTAATTTCTAAAGTAGCATTAACTTCAAGAAATATAGAATTACCAGTTGTAAATCCTCAAGGAGGTGGAGTGGTAGAAGGAACTTTAGTTTACAATACATCCACAAGTGGAGTAGCTCCGTTAAATGTTTCCCCAGGATTTTATTTTTGGGATGGAACATTTTGGGTTGCAATGGATGGTTTAGGAGGGAGAGATTGGTCTCTTCTTGGAAATTCAGGCACCAACCCTGTAATAAATTTCTTAGGTACAACCGATAATACAAACTTAATCTTTAGAACAAATAATTTGCAAAGAGCAGTAGTACGTTCTGATGGGAATGTTGCTATAAATTCGCCAGGTGATGCTTGGACAAAATTATATGTTAATACAACTGGAGCTTTTAATGATGCTTTAAGAGGGAGAAATGATGACACTGTAGGAAATGCACTTTGGGCAACAAATATTAATGATGGCGGAACATCTGTTTTAGGAGGTTCTGGTGCAGGAGGTAGTATTTACCCTAGTACTGGTGCAGGAGTTGCGGGTTCTGGTCCTTATGTAGGAGTTTATGGAACAAATGGTTACGGTTCTCCTTCTAATACGAGCCATTATTCTAATTCAGGAGGCGGATTTTCATTAGATTCAGATAATAATACTGCTACACTTAATAATAGTGCTTTTGCAAAAATTGCAGGAATTGATAATATTTCACCAGACGGTTCTTTAGCTTCAAGAAGAAGTCTATATGGTGGGTATTTTAATGCTGGAGTTGGAGCAGGTCAGGCTTATGCCTATGTGGGAATAAAATACAATGCAAATGCTGCCGGAGGAGGAGGAACTAATTATAAAATTATTGGTAACGGTACAAATTCAACCATGATTATAGATGAAGATAATAAACCAAGAGTTTTATTTTCTCCTGAAGCACCAGAAATTTTATTTGAAGATTACGGAACTTCTCAATTAGTAAATGGAGAAGTTTATGTAACAATCGATCCAGTTCTTAAAAAAGCTTTGTATGTTGATGAAAAACATCCACTTAAAGTGTTTATTCAGCTAGAAGGAGATTGTGCTGGAGTATTTGTAACAGACAAATCTGTAGACGGATTTAAAGTTAAAGAATTAGCAAGAGGGACTTCTAATGTTAAATTTTCATGGCATATTGTTGCAAATAGAGCAGATGATAAAGACAGTTTAGGGAATGTTACTTCTGAGCATGTTGGTTTACGTTTACCTTATGGGCCAATACCAATTAAAGAGACACAAATGTCAAATAAAAAATTCAAAACAAATGAAAGTATATCAATGAATTAAAAATGAAAAAATATATTACTTAAAGTCCGTTTATTCTATAAAAATAAACGGATTTTTTATTTATAAATATTTTTGAAGATAGGAAGAAAGAATCTACATTTGCAATACACAACAACACAAATACTTAATGAATACAATTACTACTACCAATTTCAATTTTCCTGGGCAAAAATCAGTTTATCACGGAAAAGTAAGAGAAGTTTACAACATCAATGATGATTTATTGGTTATGGTTGCTACAGATAGGCTTTCTGCTTTTGACGTAGTGATGCCAAAAGGAATTCCTTACAAAGGTCAAATTCTAAATCAAATTGCAACAAAATTTATGGAATTAACCCAAGATATTGTTCCGAATTGGTTAATAGCAACGCCAGATCCAAGTGTTGCTGTTGGACATTTATGTGAACCATTTAAAGTTGAAATGGTAATTCGAGGATATTTAGCAGGTCACGCTGCAAGAGAATATGCATTAGGTAAAAGATTACTTTGTGGTGTAAATTTACCTCAAGGTTTAAAAGAAAATGATAAATTTCCAACTCCAATAATTACTCCTTCAACAAAAGCAGATAATGGCGAACATGATGAAGATATTTCTCGAGATGATATTTTAACTAAAGGAATTGTAAGTGAAGAAGACTATTTAGTTTTAGAAAAATACACAAGAGCATTGTACCAAAGAGGAACTGAAATTGCTGCATCAAGAGGATTAATTTTGGTTGATACCAAATATGAATTTGGAAAAACAAAAGACGGTAAGATTGTTTTAATAGATGAAATTCATACACCTGACTCTTCTCGTTACTTTTATGCAGATGGTTATCAAGAACGACAAGATAGAGGTGAAGCTCAAAAACAATTGTCTAAAGAATTTGTCCGTCAATGGTTAATTTCTAATGGTTTTCAAGGTAAAGAAGGACAACAAATTCCAGATATGACAGAAGAATATATTGCTTCTGTTTCTGACCGATATATTGAACTTTATGAAAACATTCTAGGAGAAAAATTCATAAAAGCTGATATCTCAAACATTAATGAACGAATTGAAAAAAACGTTTTAGCATATTTAAATAAATAAAAAAAAGGCTCAATTTAAATTGAGCCTTTTTTAATCAAACAAACTAAACCAATATTTGCTGTTTTTTTTAAAAAGCGTATTTATTCTCGCTTATTAATTTTGCAGCAATTTTTTCACGTAAGCCAATTACATTTGGCATATTCGTATATTTTGTAAAACGTTTAAGTCCCATTAACATCATACGTTGTTCATCACCTTCTGCAAAAGATACGATTCCTTCTTTTCCTTTTTGGTTAACAATATCAACTGCATGATATAAGTATAATTGTGCCATTGCAATTTGCTCTTGTACTTTATCAGCACCTTCTTTTTTAGCTAATTTTTCAGTTCTAAGTATAGTACTTTCAGCCATGTATATTTCAATTAAAATGTCTGAAGCTGCCATTAATAATTGTTGATGCGCTTCTAATTCAGCACCATATTTTTGAACAGCTGCACCAGCAACCATTAAAAATACTTTTTTCAATTTAGCAATCATTTCTTTTTCTTCAGCAAATAGTTCAGAATAATCAGGAACATCAAACGATGGTATTCCCATTAATTCTTCACCCACAGCCATAGCTGGCCCTAATAAATCTACATGACCTTTCATCGCTTTTTTAACTAACATTCCTACAGATAACATTCTGTTGATTTCGTTAGTACCTTCATAAATTCTTGCAATACGAGCATCTCTCCAAGCACTTTCCATTGGTGCATCTTCAGAGAATCCCATTCCACCAAAAATTTGAATTCCTTCATCTGTACATGATTGTACATCCTCAGAAACTGCAACTTTTAAGATAGAACATTCAATTGCAAACTCTTCAACACCTTTTAGTTCAGCTTCTTGATGTGTATTTCCTTCTTGAATTCTTAAATTAATTCTTGTTTCAATATCATGAGCAGCTCTGTAAGTTGCACTTTCTCCAGCATAAGAATTGGTAGCCATTTCTGCTAATTTTGCTTGGATTGCCCCAAAGCTTGAAATAGGTGTTTTAAATTGAATTCTTTCGTTAGAGTAATTTACAGCTGTAGAAATAGTTCTACGTTGTGCTTCTAAACAAGCAGCAGCTAATTTAATACGTCCTACATTTAAAGCATTCATTGCAATTTTAAATCCTTCACCACGACCAGCTAGCATATTTTCTACAGGAACTTTTGTTTCGTTGAAGAAAACCTGACGAGTTGAAGAAGAACGAATACCTAATTTGTGTTCTTCGTCTCCTAATGAAATTCCGTTTGAAGGATCATTTTCTACGATGAAACCTGTAATGTTTTTATCATCACCAATTCTAGCAAAAACGATAAATACTTGACAGAAACCTGCGTTTGAAATCCACATTTTTCCACCTGTAATACTGTAATATTTTCCATCTTCAGATAAAACAGCTTTTGTTTTTCCAGAATTTGCATCTGAACCTGCACCTGGCTCTGTTAAACAGTAAGCACCAAACCATTCACCTGAAGCTAATTTTGGTACATATTTTTGTTTTTGTTCTTCTGTTCCATATAAAGTAATTGGCATAGTTCCAATTCCAGTATGAGCACCAAAAGCCGTTGAAAATGAACCAGTTGCTCCAGAAATATAATCACAAACTAAAACGGTGTTAGTAAATCCCATTCCCATTCCACCATAAGCTTCAGGAACCGCTATACTTAAGTAACCTAAGTCACCCGCTTTTTTCATTACTTCTTCTGTAAGTGCGTAATCTTTCTTTTCAAAACGCTCTTTGTTAGGCCAAAGTTCTTTGTCTACGAATTCGATAACCGAATCACGCATCATAATTTGCTCTTCTGAAAAATCTTCTGGTGTGAAAATATCTTCACATTTTGTTTCTTTTACTAGGAATTGACCTCCTCTGATAATATCGCTCATTTTTTTGATTTTTAAGATGATAGATAATAGACGAATAGATGATAGACGTAACTATTAATTATCATTAAATTATTTATTTAAAGTGTTTTGAAATGACATTGTTGCTTTTTGAAATTCTTCAATTTTGTTTTCAATGTTATTTGTTTGCTCAATTGTTATGTATTTTCTATGATTTGCTAATATAATCTGTGTTTGTAATTCAAAAGATGATCCTAAAGAGATATCTAAAAAATGACTAAATGATTTATCTGTTCTACTAGAACCTTCAGCTATATTTGAAGGCATAGATATACAACATCTATCCATTTGACTTTTTAAACCATATTTTTCAGAAACAGGAAAAGTATCTGTTATGTCTAAAACTACCTTAGATAAATCAATTCCCATTTGCCAAATTTTTAGCTTCTTGAAATTATGTCGTTTAAATTCACTCATTCTAAAGTCTATTATCTCTTCGTCTATTATCTTTTAATCTCTATTTCAAAAATTCATAAATACCTGCTGTACCTTGTCCGGTTCCAACACACATTGTTACCATTCCGTATTTTGCATTTCCACGCTTACGCATTTCATCAAATAATTGAACTGATAATTTTGCACCTGTACAACCAAGAGGGTGACCTAACGCAATTGCCCCACCATTTACGTTTACGATATCAGGATTTAAACCTAATTCACGAATAACGGCTAATGATTGAGAAGCGAAAGCTTCGTTTAATTCAAATAAATCAATATCTGATTGTTTTAAACCTGCTTGTTTTAGGGCTTTTGGAATCGCTTTTACGGGTCCAATACCCATTATTCTTGGCTCAACACCTGCAGATGCAAAGTTTACTAAACGTGCAATTGGTTCAAGATTTAATTCTTTTACCATTTCTTCACTCATTACCAATACAAATGCTGCTCCATCACTCATTTGAGATGAGTTTCCAGCAGTTACACTTCCATCAGCAGCAAATACTGGACGTAATTTTGCTAAAGCTTCAACTGAAGTACCTGCTCTTGGACCTTCATCTTTATTTACTACGTATGAACGCGTTTCTTTTTTACCGTTTTCATTCACGAAAGTTTCGTTTACAGTAATAGGAACAATTTGATCATCAAATCTACCTTCAGCTTGAGCTTTTAAAGCTTTCATATGCGATTTAAAGGCAAATTCATCCTGATCTTCACGAGAAACTTTGAACTGATTTGCAACTGCTTCAGCTGTCAATCCCATTCCCCAATAATAATCTTCATGACCTGCATTAGCCACTTTATAATCAGGAGTTGGTTTGTAACCTCCCATTGGAATATAACTCATGCTTTCTGCACCACCAGCGATGATACAATCTGCCATTCCTGATTGAATTTTAGCTGTTGCCATTCCAATAGTTTCAATTCCTGATGCGCAATATCTATTTACTGTAACACCTGGTACATCTTCGACTTTTAATCCCATTAAGGAAATTAAACGACCAACGTTTAAACCTTGTTCTGCTTCTGGCATTGCATTACCAACCATAACATCATCAATACGAGTTTTGTCGAAGTTTGGTAATTCTGCCATCATGTATTCAATTGTTTCAGCAGCCAATTCATCAGGTCTTTTGAAACGAAAAACTCCTTTTGGTGCTTTACCAACTGCAGTTCTATATGCTTTTACTATATATGCTGTTTTCATAATTTCTTAGTTTCTTAACGGTTTCCCTTTAGTTAACATGTGTTGGATTCTTTCCAAAGATTTTCTTTCACCTGTAAGTGATAAAAATGCTTCTCTTTCTAAATCTAATAAATACTGTTCTGTTACTAGAGTAGGTTCTGATAAATCCCCACCAGCCATTACATACGCTAATTTGTTTGCAATTTTCTTATCGTGCTCCGAAATATACTTTCCTGCTTCCATACTATCAGTTCCAACCAAGAACATACCTAAAGCTTGTTTTCCAAGTACTTTAATATCTTTTCTACGTGGAGCTTGCGTATAACCTTGTTCTGCCATTTGTAACGCTACTTGTTTAGCAGTTGCAATTTGACGGTCTTTGTTAACAACAACGATATCTCTACCTTTTTGTAAAACGCCAGTATCAAAACCTTCGTAAGCAGATGTTGCCACTTTCGCCATACCAACAGTTAAGAAATATTCTTGTAAAACATTTAATTCAACATCGTTTTTACGGAAAAGGTCAGAAGCTCTTAATGCCATTTCTTTAGAACCACCACCACCAGGAATTACACCAACTCCAAATTCTACTAAACCAATATAGGTTTCAGCAGCAGCAACAGCTCTATCAGCGTGCATTGTAAGTTCACAACCACCACCAAGAGTCATTCCATGAGGAGCAGCAATAACAGGAATTGCAGAATAACGACAACGCATCATCGTATCTTGAAACATTTTGATAGCCATGTTTAATTCGTCATATTCTTGCTCAACAGCCATCATAAAAATCATTCCTAAATTAGCTCCAACAGAGAAATTTGTTCCTTGATTTCCAATAACTAAACCATTATAATCTTTTTCAGCAATATCTATGGCTTTGTTTATTCCTTGTAAAACACCAGCACCAATAGAATTCATTTTTGAAGTAAATTCTAAATTGATAATTCCATCCCCTAAATCGGTAATGATTGAATCGCTGTTGTTCCATACTTTTTTATTATCGCGAATGTTATTCAAAATAATGAATGCATCTTGACCAGGAATTTTTTCTACTTTTTTATTGGTAATAGAGTAGAAGTGAGTAGCACCATCTTTTACAGAGTAAAAAGAAGTAGTTCCAGAGGCAACCATATCATTAACCCAAGCAGCTGGGGTATAACCTTCCGCCTTCATTAATTCAATTCCTTTTTCAACACCAATGGCATCCCAAATTTCGAAAGGACCATTTTCCCAACCGAAACCGGCTTTCATAGCATCGTCAATTTTGTAAAAATCTTCTGTAATTTCAGGAATACGGTTTGAACAATATTGGAACATTGAAGCAAAGTTTTTTCGGTAGAATTCACCTGCTTTGTCTTTTCCTTTGACTAAAACTTTGAATCTGTCAATTGGTTTGTCAATTGTTTTTGTTAATTCTAAAGTAGCAAAAGATGCTTTTTTACTGGCTCTATATTCTAAAGTATCTAAATCTAAAGCTAATATTTCTTTACCTTCCTTTTTATAGAAACCTTGACCCGATTTACTTCCAAGCCATTGGTTTTCCATCATTGTGTTAACAAAAGCAGGTAATTTGAATAATTCATGCGATTCGTCGTTTGGACAATTTTCATAAATTCCGTTTGCAACGTGAACTAAAGTATCTAAACCAACAACATCAACTGTTCTGAAAGTCGCTGATTTTGGGCGACCAATAACTGGACCTGTTAATTTATCTACTTCTTCAACCGTTAATCCCATTTCTTTTACTTGATGAAATAAACTTTGGATTCCGAAGATTCCGATTCTATTTCCAATAAAAGCTGGAGTATCTTTAGCTACAACTGAAGTTTTTCCTAAGAATTTTTCACCATAACTATTTAAGAAATCCAATACTTCTGTTGAAGATTGTGGACCAGGAATAATTTCGAATAATTTTAAGTAACGAGCAGGATTGAAGAAATGCGTTCCACAAAAGTGTTTTTGGAAATCTTCGCTTCTTCCTTCGCTCATAAACTGAATAGGAATTCCAGAAGTGTTTGAAGTGATTAATGTACCAGGCTTTCTGTATTTTTCAACTTGTTCGAAAACTAGTTTTTTGATATCAAGTCTTTCAACAACTACTTCAATAATCCAATCTACACCGGCAATTTTTGCCATATCATCTGTTGTGTTACCTGTAGTAATTCTATTGGCAAAACTTGGATGATAAATTGGAGATGGTTTAGATTTTAACGCGTTAGTCAAATGATCGTTTACTAAACGATTCCTAACTGCTTTACTTTCTAAAGTTAACCCTTTCTTTTCTTCTACAGCCGTTAATTCTCTAGGAACAATATCTAGTAAAAGTACTTCTACACCAATATTTGCGAAATGACAAGCAATTCCACTTCCCATAATTCCTGAACCAATAACAGCAACTTTTTTAATATTACGTTTCATCTGTTAATTTAATTTTGATTATCTCGATTATATCGAGGCTATTTTGTTTTGTTTTTTTAAATTATCTGGGTCTATATAAATTTTCTTATCAGCAATTAATTCATTAATTATATCCGAAACTTCTAGGAAGTTCTGAAGTTGTTCTTCGGTTACATGCTGTTTTATTGTTTCATTAAATTTTAAAACTGTTGTCTTAGAAAGTTCCCTTTTATCTAGACCTTCTTCAGTTAAGTGGATTAAAACACCACGACCATCATTAGGATTTTTCTTTCTTGTAATTAAACCTCTTTCCTCCATAGATTTTAGAGTCCTAGTAAGACTAGTAGCTTCCATCCCCATTTTTGGACCTAATGAAGTTGAAGGAGTTCCTTTTTCTCTATCTATACTTAATAATGCAAAACCTGTTGCCATTGTAGCGCCATACTTTGAAGCTTCTTCATTGTACATTCTTGCTACTGCCTGCCAAGTTGCTCTTAATATATAATCTATTGTTTTGTCTTTCATAAATTGTAACTTAAAATCAAAGATAAAAAAAAATACTATGCGCGCATAGTATTTTTGAAAATTTTTTATAAAAAATTTAAATAAAATAAAAACACCTTATCTATATAATAGGTAAGGTGTTAAAAAATGATTAGCTATAAATTTTATTATATAAATCTTTATACATTTCTTTTATAATTTTTCTCTTTAATTTCATGGTTGGAGTAAGATGGCCAGCATCTATTGACCAGATATCTGGAGTAAGTTCGAAACGTTTAATTTTTTCCCAATTTCCAAATTTCTCGTTTGCATCATTTATTTCTTCTTGAATACGATTAATTAATTCGGAGTTTTGAATTATTTCTTCATTAGTTGTTCCAATATTTATTTTTTTACGAGTTGCCCAATCTTTTATAAAATCGAAATTAGGTTGTATAAAAGCTGCAGGCATTTTTTCACCTTCACCAATTACCATAATTTGTTCAATAAATCTTGATTGTTTAAATGTGTTTTCTAAAATTTGAGGAGCAACATATTTACCACCAGAAGTTTTAAACATTTCTTTTTTACGGTCAGTAATTTTTAAGAATCCATCTGAATCTATTTCTCCTATATCTCCAGTATGGAAATAATTATTTTTTAAAACTTCATTTGTTTGTGTTTCATCTTTATAATAGCCTTTCATTACATTTGGTCCTTTACAAAGAATTTCACCATCTTCAGCAATTTTAACTTCCACTCCTTCAATTACTTTGCCAACAGTTCCAACTCTAAATCCACCATTTCTCATGTCGTTAACAGAGATTACTGGTGAAGTTTCGGTTAAACCATAACCTTCCATTACAGGAATGTTTGCAGCACAAAATACTTTTGATAATCTTGTTTGTAAAGCAGCACTTCCACAAACTAGTAATTCTAATTCTCCCCCTAAACCTTCTTGCCACTTAGAGAAAATTAATTTACGAGCAATTTTAAGTTGGAATTCATACCATGCTCCGTTTTCACCATAGGGTTTATAATTCATTCCTAAATCTAATGCCCAGAAGAATAATCTTTTCTTAATACCTGTTAAATCTGCTCCTTTAGCATAAATTTTGTCGTACACTTTTTCAAGTAATCTTGGTACAACAGACATTACATGTGGATGAACCTCTTTTAAATTGTCGCTAATTTTTTCAATACTTTCAGCAAAATATATTGAAATACCATAATATTGGTACAAATAAGTTAGCATTCTTTCAAAAATGTGACAAATGGGTAAGAAACTTAAGGCTCTAGTATCACCAGGTCTTAAAGGAACTCTTTTTGCACTCATTAAAACATCACTAACAATATTTTCATGAGTTAACATAACACCTTTTGGTCTTCCTGTTGTTCCTGAGGTATAAATTATTGTTGCTAAATCTGTTGTTACAATTGCATCTTTTCTAGCTTCAACTTGGTCTTGATTATCTTTGTTTTCTCCTAGATTAAGAATTTCATTCCAGTTTTTACATCCTTCAATTTCATCAAAAGAATATATTTCTTTTAAACCAGGAACGTTTGCTTTAATTTCTTTAATTTTATTATAAACTTCAATATCAGAAATGAAACAGTAACTTGATTCGGAATGATTTAAAATATATTCATAATCTTCACTTGAAATTGTTGGATATATTGGAACATTTTGAGCACCAGTTTGTAAGATTCCTACATCACAAATATGCCATTCTGTTCTATTATTTGATGAAATAACAGCAATTTTATCGTTTTTATTAACTCCTAAATTTAGCAATCCTCTTGAAATTGTATTGGCTTTATCTAGATATTCTTTTGTTGATGTTTTTATCCAATCGTTACCGTATTTAGTAACTAAAGCATCAGATAAATTATATTTTTCCAATTGATGATATGGAAAATCAAATAAGCGAGTAATATTGTTCATAATTCACAATTTATTAGTTATGCAAATTAGGAAATTTTAATTAATTAACCAATTTTTTAAAATATTGACAATTGATTTTTTTATCTTATTGAAATAAAGAATGTTATGCGTGCATATAAAAATAAAAAACCTTAATCTAAACTGTTTAAATTAAGGTTTTTGAATTATTTTTTATAAATTATTGCTTATCAATCCATTTTTTAGCATTAACAAAGGCTTCATGCCATGGAGAAACTTCATCTTTTTGACCTCTATCTGGATAATGTGCCCAGTTCCAAGGGAAAGTTGAACGTTCAATGTGTGGCATCATAACCAAATGTCTTCCAGTAGTGTCACACATCATTGCTGTGTTAAAATCAGAACCATTAGGATTGGCAGGATAAGAATCGTAACCGTATTTACCTACAATGTTATACTTATCTTCACTGTAAGGTAAATTAAACTTTCCTTCACCATGAGAAACCCAAACTCCTAATGTTGTTCCTTCTAAAGTAGAAAGCATCACTGAATTGTTCTTTTGAACCGTTACCGATGTAAAAATACTTTCGTGTTTGTTTGAATTATTATGAAGCATTTTTCCATGTACTTCATGTTCTGGATTAATTAATTCTAATTCCATCCAAAGCTGACAACCGTTACAAATTCCAACAGAAAGAGTGTCTTCTCTTTTAAAGAAATTCTTTAAAGCCGTATTTGCTTTTTCGTTATATAAAAATGCTCCAGCCCAACCTTTAGCCGAACCTAATACATCTGAATTTGAAAATCCACCAACTGCTCCAATAAATTGAATGTCTTCTAATGTTTCGCGTCCTGAAATTAAATCAGTCATATGAACATCTTTAACATCAAAACCTGCTAAATACATTGCGTTTGCCATTTCACGTTCAGAATTACTTCCTTTTTCTCGAATAATAGCAGCTTTAGGTCTTGGTTTCGAATCATCAATTACTGGTGCTTTTCCTGTAAAATGAGACGGGAAAGTATAAGTTAAGGCTTGGTTTTTGTAATTTTCAAAACGTTCTTTTGCAGTTCCGTTTTTAGATTGTTTAGAATCTAATAGGAATGAAGTTTTAAACCAAATATCTCTGTATTTTGGAATATCTAATCCGCAAGGACCAAATTCTAGTCTTTCATCGTTTGTAACTGTTCCTAATTTATAAAAAGAAACGTTATTCTCTTTTAATCTATTTTCTAAAACAGCATCTTCTTTAGCTTGGAAAACAATTCCAATATTTTCAGCAAATAAATATTTAATAATATCTTTTTCTTCAAATACAGAGAAATCAATCTTCGCACCTAAATTTACATCGGCAAAACACATTTCTAATAATGTAGTAATTAATCCACCACTTCCTATATCATGTCCTGCAACAATTTGACGGTCTTTTATTAATTCTTGAATAGTATTGAATGCATTTTTAAAGAATGCAGCATCTTTTATAGTTGGGACTTCGTTTCCAATTTTATTCAATATTTGAGCAAATGAAGAACCACCTAATTTAAACTCATCTTGCGATAAATTGATATAGTAAATTGAACCACCGTCTTTTTGTAAAACAGGTTCCACAACTTTAGTAATATTGGTACAATTTCCAGCCGCTGAAATAATAACCGTTCCTGGAGCAATTACTTCATCATTTGGATATTTTTGCTTCATAGAAAGCGAATCTTTTCCTGTTGGGATATTGATTCCTAATTCCAATGCAAAATCAGAACAACCTTTAACTGCTTGGTACAATCGAGCATCTTCTCCTTCATTTTTACAAGCCCACATCCAGTTCGCTGAAAGCGATATACCTTTTAAATTGTCCTTAATTGGCGCCCAAATAATATTAGATAAAGCTTCTGCTATTGCAGTTCTACTTCCTGCAACGGGATCAACTAAAGCTGCAATAGGCGAGTGGCCGATAGATGTTGCTATACCTTCTTTACCATTAAAATCTAGTGCCATAACACCAACATTATTTAAAGGTAATTGTAATGGACCTGCACATTGTTGTTTGGCAACTTTACCACCAACACATCTGTCTACTTTATTAGTCAACCAATCTTTACAAGCTACTGCTTCTAATTGTAAAACTTGTTCTAAATAAGTCGAAATATTTTTTTTGTCGTACTCTAGATTAGAATATTTTCTTTGAATAGATGAATCTGTCATTATTGTTTTTGGAGAACTTCCGAAGAAATCTTCTAAAGCATAATCCATTGGTTTTGCACCTGTAGTTTTTGATTCAAAAGCAAAACGATGATCGTTAGTAACATCACCAACTTCATACATTGGAGAACGCTCTCTGTCTGCAATTCGTTGTAAAATGTCGATATCTTTTTTACCAATAACCAATCCCATTCTTTCTTGCGATTCGTTACCGATAATTTCTTTAGCGGAAAGAGTAGGGTCACCCACAGGTAATTTGTCTAAATCGATTAAACCTCCAGTTTCTTCTACAAGTTCAGTCAAACAATTTAAATGTCCGCCAGCACCATGATCGTGAATAGAAACAATAGGATTATTATCGCTTTCTACTAAACCACGAATAGCATTAGCAGCACGTTTTTGCATTTCTGGATTAGAACGTTGAATGGCATTTAATTCAATTCCTGAACTAAATTCACCAGTATCTGCAGAAGATACAGCAGCTCCACCCATTCCAATTCTATAATTTTCTCCACCAAGAATTACAATTTTATCTCCTTCTTGTGGTTTTTTCTTAATTGCTTGGTCTAATTTTCCGTAGCCAATTCCACCTGCTTGCATGATTACTTTATCGAAACCAAGTTTACGAGCATCTTCTTCATGTTCAAACGTAAGTATAGAACCAGTAATTAGTGGTTGACCAAATTTATTACCAAAATCTGAAGCTCCATTAGAAGCTTTGATTAAGATATCCATTGGAGTTTGATACAACCATTTACGTTCTTCCATTCCGTTTTCCCAAGGCTTGCCCTGAGCGGAGTCGAATGGGTCAGCTAAACGCGAATATGAAGTCATGTAAACAGCAGTTCCAGCTAAAGGTAAAGAACCTTGTCCACCTGCTAAACGATCGCGAATTTCTCCACCAGAACCCGTTGCGGCACCGTTAAAAGGCTCAACAGTTGTAGGGAAATTATGTGTTTCTGCTTTTAATGAAATTACCGAATCAAAGTCTTTCTTTTCGTAAAAATCAGGTTTGTCAGCGCTTTTAGGAGCAAATTGTTCTACTCTTGGTCCTTTTACAAAAGCTACATTATCCTTATAAGCAGAAACAATATCGTTAGGATTGGTTTCCGATGTTTTTCTAATTAATTTAAATAAAGAAGTTGGCATTTCTTCTCCATCAATTATAAATGTTCCGTTGAAGATTTTATGACGACAATGTTCTGAATTGGCCTGTGAGAAAGCAAATATTTCAGAATCAGTTAATTTTCTACCTAATTTGGTAGCTAAATTATTTAAATATTCAACTTCTTCTTCGTTTAATGCTAAACCTTCAGATGTATTATATGCAGCAATATCATCAATATCAAGAATTGCTTCTGGTTGCACATTAATCGTGTAAATATCCTGATTTAATTCAGTATATTTTTGAGAAATCATTGGATCAAAATCTTTAAAATCTGATGAGCAAGTTTCAAATTCTTCAATTCTAATAATTCCAGAAATACCCATATTTTGAGTAATTTCAACAGCATTTGTACTCCAAGGTGTTATCATTGCTGAACGTGGTCCAACAAAAAAATCCGTAAGTACGGATTTTTCTATTTTATGAGCGCTACCAAAAAGCCAATTTAATTTGTTGATGTCTTCTGCTGTAAATTCGTTTTGCGACTGAACTGCAAAAACCTTGTTGGTTTTGTTCCCGAAGAAATGAATCATTGTATGTAGTTGTTTTGTGTTGTTGTTTTTAAAGTGCAAATTTATTCTAAAAAGTTAGAAGTTCAAAGTTTTAGTAGTGTATAAAAATAAAAAAGCTGTTCTTTTTCTGAACAGCTTTATGTTTTATACTTTTATAAGGGAATTATTTTCTTCTTTTTGAAAGAATTTCCATGTTTTTAAACTCAGTTCCATCTGCATTTATGTCAAACATTTCCATTTTTTGGTTGTCAGCATCAATATAAGTAATAACTTCTTTTATGCTTTTTTCTTTTCCAGTTACTGGGTCAACCATTTTTCCGTTAAAGGTTATTGATTTAGTTGCTTCGTCATATTGGCCACGAGAAACCAATAAACCTGTTCCCATATTATCTGCCCAAGTTGCAATATATTCTTTAGAAGCATTGTCATAAGCTGTCATACCACGGCCTTCAAAAGCCATTCCAAACATATTGCCTTTATAAATACCTTCTTGATATTTTCCATCTAAAATCATTTTGTATGTTGCAACAGAAGTTGCTTTTTGAGGTTCAGGATTTCCTTCCATCCAAAAAGTCATATCTGCATCCCAAGTTCCTGTATCTTTTGCAAGCATTTCATGTGCTTTAGTTGGAGTTGCGTAATCTGCCCAAGCTTTTGCAACAGCTGCAGAGTCTGGAGTTACTTCGGCTATTTCGGTAGTCTCGGTTGTAACTTCTGGTGTAGTTGCTTCAACTTTTGCTTCTTCTTTTTTACAAGAAATAATACTCATAGATACTATAAGTAGTGATAAAGTTATTTTTTTCATATTGGTTTGGTTTAAGTTATTAATTTGGAAAAACAATGAAATTGTAAGCTCCAATGTCGTATCCATTAGTAGTATTTCTAGGTTTGTCTAAAATATCATTAAAGGTAGAGTAGGTTGAATTAGCCATTCCTTTTGCAGCTGAATCTTCGCCAATAATTAGCTCATTACTATCTGTATTAAAAAAATCAGGTTTATTAATTGTAGAGTTTGTTGCTATAATACAATTTGTATAATTTGTTCCAGTAAATTGGTATTCAGGGTGAGTTGAAAATTGATTGCTAAAATCGGCAAACTTAATAAGACAATTATCAAATTGATATTCAAATGTAGAACCTTCTTTATTTAAAGAAAGAGCCAAATTTGTTGAACCATAAATTATACAGTTTCTAAAATTGGCTTTCGTTAGTGCATAAATTGCACTTCCATCATAATCGTCAATTAATACAGCAGTTTGACTTGGGGTTGACCAATAATTAGCAAATGTACAATGTGTAAATTCATATGAACCTCCAAAAGAACATGCCAAGCTGGTTTCGCCACAATTGTTAATTGCAATGTTTCTTCCTGTTATATTTCCTGTTCGTGCTAATAAACCAACATTACTACAGTTATAAATTTGAACATTGGTTAAATCTAAAGTTGGAGTAGTAGTTCCGTCATTTCCAGAAACTAACATTCCAACAGTAGCATTTTTAATTGTTAAATTTGTAATTGAGTTATTAGTACTTCCTTGAGTAAACCAAACGGTTCCCCATTGTCCTGGAACATCAGTATAAGATGGTTCTAAACGATCACTTTCAAAAATCACTTCATTTTCTAAATCGTCAGTTAAAGAAGTTGTTCCGTTTACTTGTAAAGAAGCAGTATTTGCAACAATTATTCCAGATTCGGCATGAAAATGTGCTCTAACTCCAGCGTCAACAATAAGCGTGCTTGCAGGCGGAACAGCTGCGTAGCCATAAATTACATAAGGTTTAGTGTTAGTCCAATGTAATTCATCTCCGTTTAGTGGGTCGGCAGGGTCAAGGTAAAATCCGTAAATTTCATCATCACCAATTGGTAAAGTTTCTGTTGTTCCGTTACTAAATTTTTTTGGATATAAAAAAATTGCATCTTGAACCAAGGTTACTAATTCTACTTTTTGAAAATTTAAATCTGTTCCAAATTCAATATGGTCAGTATATAAAAAAGTAGTTTCGGAATTAACATAATCATTATAGTCAATAGTAGTTTCAATAAAAATGAACATACTATCTTTAGCAAGTAATTCAACGTTATTAAATACTTTACCGGGCATTCCGTCAACCATTAATCGGTATTTAGAATTTTCTTTTTCGCCTAATTGAATATTAGGAATAGAAATGTTTTTATTACTTCTGTTATAAACTTTTAATGTATATGTTGAAGAACCTATATTGGTAAATACAGTATCTAAATAAACCGTGTCTTTTGAGAAACCTAGACGACCTGTACTAGGTTCAAAATCAAAATCAGAACGGCAAGAACATATGGTTAATATGACTAATGAACATAATAAAAGGTATTTTCTCATGTAATAAATCTTTTCGTAAATGTACTATTTTTTGAAATATAAACGCTAAGATAAGTGTTTTTAGTATAGCTAAAAAACGTTTTGAAATTTGTATTTTTGCTTAAAATTGGAGAAATGGATAAAATTAAAACTTTAAAATTTTTTAACGATTGGTGTAAAAATACACTAATGGAAACTTTATCGATTGAATTTATTGATGTAGGAGAAGACTTTTTAACTGCAAAAATGCCAGTTGATTCAAGAGTTCATCAACCAATGGGATTATTACACGGTGGAGCATCTGTAGCTTTAGCTGAAAGTGTTGGTAGTTCTGCAACCATGCTTTTTTTAGATCCAGAAAAATTTGAAGTCAGAGGAATTGAAATTAGCGCCAATCATTTAAAAAGTAAAAGAGCAGGAACTGTTTTTGCAACGGCTAAAATTATTCATAAGGGAAGAAGTTTGCATTTATGGGAAATAAGAATTGTAGACGAACAAGATCAATTAATTTCTTTATGCAAATTGACCAATATGGTTTTACCTAAAAGAAAAGTAAATGATTAATTTATTTGAAAAAATAAAAACTCATAAAGCGCAAAATTTACCTTTTGTAATTTATTCGAAGCCAAATTCTGATAAAACTATTGGACTTTTTCAAAAGAATAGTCAACTTTATAAATTAGATGATTTTCAAGCGAAAGGTTTTGTGTTTGCTCCATTTCATGATGATTTTATTCCTTTCATTCCAAAAGATTTTTCGGAAGTAATAATTGAAAATAATTATTATCTAGAAAATGATTTAAAAAAAACAACTATTTCTACTCAAGATGATTCATTTCAAAAAGAGCAATTTGAACAATTAGTTGAAAAAGCTATTCAAAATATAAATTTAGGTTTAACTGAAAAAATTGTAGTTTCAAGAAAAGAATCAGTTTCAATTGATTTGTTTGATATTGAATTTTCGTTCAAAAAAATGCTTTCGTCATACAAGTCGGCTTTTAAATATTGCTTTTTTCATCCTAAAGTTGGAATGTGGATGGGAGCAACACCTGAACAATTTCTTAAAATTGAAAATAATACTTTAAAAACAGTTGCTCTTGCAGGAACTAGGTTGTTAACTGAAAATGATAATTGGGAAAAAAAAGAAGTAAAAGAACAACAATTTGTAACTGATTTTATTGTTTCAAATATTGCAGAATATGTTGATAAAGTTGAAGTGTCAAAACCATACACAGTAAAAGCTGGAAATATTGAACACATTAAAACCGATATTGAAGCCAAACTTAACTCTGAAAATGATTTAGAAGGATTAATAAATAAAATGCACCCAACACCAGCTGTTTGTGGACTTTCAAAAGATGCTGCTAAAGATTTTATTTTAAAAAATGAAAACTATAATCGAAAGTATTATAGTGGATTTCTTGGAGAATTGAATTTTTGTTTTGAAACAAATCAATCGTTATTGTCTGATTTATTTGTAAATTTGAGATGTATGGAAATAACAGAGACAACTGCAGAAATATATATTGGTTGCGGAATTACTAAAGATAGTAATCCTGAAAAAGAGTATATTGAAACAAAAAATAAATCGGTAACGATGAAAAATATTTTAAATAAGTAATTATCTACATATGAAATTAGATATTTTAGCTTTTGGTGCTCATCCAGATGATGTAGAGTTAGGTGCAGCCGGAACTATAGCAAAAGAAGTTTCCTTGGGTAAAAAAGTGGGTATTATAGATTTAACTAGAGGAGAACTTGGAACTAGAGGAAGTGCAGAAATTAGAGATATTGAAGCTAAAAATGCTGCTGAAATACTTGGTGTTTCTATTCGTGAGAATTTACAATTTAGAGACGGTTTTTTTGTAAATGATGAAAAGCATCAACTCGAGATTATTAAAATAATTAGAAAATATAAGCCAGATATTGTTTTATGTAACGCTATTGATGATCGTCATATTGACCATGGAAAAGGAAGTAAATTAGTAAGTGATGCTTGTTTTTTATCAGGATTGCTAAAGATTGAAACTACTTTAGATGGAAAAAAGCAGCAACATTGGCGACCAAAACATGTTTATCATTACATTCAATGGAAAAATATTGAACCTGACTTTGTTGTTGATATAACTGGATACATGGACAATAAAGTAAGTTCTGTATTAGCTTATAGTTCTCAGTTTTATGATCCAAAATCTAAAGAACCTGTTACTCCAATTACTTCTAAAAACTTCCTAGATTCTATAAAATATCGTGCAGAAGATCTTGGAAGACTTGTTGGAGTAGATTTTGCAGAAGGTTTTACTACAGAAAGATATTTGGCAGTCAGTAGTTTAGATAATTTGAAGTAATTTTTTTAAAAAAATGTTTGCAAAGTAGAACTTTTGCCTTATATTTGCACCCGTTAAACAAATGGTGATTGTAGCTCAGCTGGTTAGAGCATCGGTTTGTGGTACCGAGGGTCGCCGGTTCGAACCCGGTCATTCACCCTAAATAACGCAAAAGCGCTGAATTTATTCAGCGCTTTTTTTATTTTAAAATCGTTTGAATCAACATTACAATTCCAATTAATAAGATAAGTATTAATGATGTTTGCTTGAATCTCTCCTGAGGTATAAACTTTAAAATATATTTTCCAATATATGTCCCTACTAAACCAATAACAAACAGGAAAGGCACATAAATTAAATCATGTTCATGAATGTATCCGTTTTTAAAATAAACAATGGTTCTTGTAAAGTCAATTGAAAAATCTATTGCTGCAGATGTGGCAATAAAAACACTTTTTTCCAAATTAAAAGCAGCCATTGTAATTCCTCTTATTGCTCCACCAGTACCTAATAAACCCGCTGTAAATCCAGAAAGTGAACCGCCAATAATAGATTCTTTAAGTTCGGGTTTAACAATTAAATTTTTCTTAATTAAAAATAGTAAACTAAAAATGGTTAGAAAAAGACCTAAAAGAATTTCTAAAATATATGTTTTTAAGTAGTTTGATAATAAACCACCAATAATTACAAATACTACAGAAGGAACACCAATGTTTAAAAGCAGTTTTTTGTCTAACCCTTTTCTAAATAATGCAATTTTACTAATATTACTTGATAAATGAAATATAGCAGTTAATCCTAAAACGGACTGAAAATCAAAAAAAAAGCTTGCTATAGGTACAAAAAATACCGAAGAGCCAAAACCACCTACGGTTCCTGCAATTTCTGCAAGCATTGCGAGCAATAAAAAAAACAGACTAACTTTTTGAAACATGTTTTACTTTTTTCAAATATAGGCATAAAAAAACTCCTATTTTTAATTAGGAGTTCGTTCTCAAAACCAATATATATAATTTTATAATTTATTCATATTGTTAACTAATGTCTCAATAAATTTGCCAATAGGCCCTTTAATCATCATGGCCATCATTGGGTTAAATTCACCTTCAAAATCTAACTGAACTTCTGTTTTTTCACTTTCTAAAGTTACTAAATTTGCTGTTAATGTAAAAGGTAATTTGCTTGATGCCGCTCCTAAAACAATTTTTGAGTGAGGAATAGCTTCTTTTTTTACCAATTTAATTTCTGGCATTCCTTTTAAACCAAACTCGAAACAATTTTCATCAATTACTTCAAATTTAGCTATATTTTCCGGCATTAATTTTTCAAAGCTTTTCACATCAGTTAAAGCATTAAATAAATATTCAGCTGATTTTTCTACGGTTACTTTTGGACTTTCTAAATTCATAATTTTATTTTTTATTTTACTTCTACATTCCATGTAGATGGACTTATGCGCCATTCTTTTAAAGCATCAAACTCAGAATCATTTATATATTTTTTATGAACTGCTTGCTTTAACAAGTTATCATAATTGCTTAATGTAAATACATCTAAATTAGCTTCTTTTATTTTTTCTACAGATACATCAAAACCATAAGTAAAAATGGCTGCCATTCCTTTTACAACAGCTCCTTCATTTCTTAAAGCTTCAACTGCTTGAAGGCTGCTTCCACCAGTACTTATTAAATCTTCCACCACAACTACTGATTGGCCTTTTTGTAAAAAACCTTCCACCTGATTTTGTCTTCCGTGCTTTTTTGCTTCCGGACGAACATATACAAATGGTAGTCCCATTGCTTCTGCAACAAGTATGCCAATGCCAATTGCGCCGGTTGCAACACCTGCAATTACATCTGGAGTCCCAAATTTTTCTTCAATATGTTTAGAAAATTCTTCTCTAATATAATTTCTTACCTCTGGAAATGAGAGAATTATACGATTATCACAATAAATTGGTGATTTCCAGCCCGAAGCCCAAGTAAAAGGATTTTTTGGATTTAATTTAATTGCGTTTATTTGTAAAAGCAATTCGGCTGTTTGTTCTGCTGTGTTGTTGTTAAAAACCATATTGCAAATGTATAAAGTTTTTGTAAACGATAGGTCACTTTTTTTGACAAATGAAGTTCAGAAGGAAACTGATTTTCAAATTTTCTTGCTTGAAAGTATCGATATTAAGAAGTTGATTGTGAAAATGTATCAAAATAAAATTCATAATGTTTTTTTATATCACCCTGATGAAAAACTGATTATGAAGACGTTAAAAGCAAAAATTCCAGTAGTTAAAGCAGGTGGAGGATTAGTTTATAATGCTAAAGGTGAAATTTTATTTATTTTCAGAAATGGTAAGTGGGATTTACCAAAAGGTGGAACAGAAAAAAATGAAACCATGGAGGAAACAGCTATGCGTGAAGTTGAAGAAGAAACAGGTGTTAGTTGTTTATCAATTTCTAAAAAACTTCAAAAAACGTATCATGTTTTTAAACGTAACGGTCGTTATAAACTAAAGCAAACATATTGGTATGAAATGCAATCTAATTTTGATGGAATCCCAGAAGGTCAAGCTGATGAAGGTATAGAAAAAGTAGAATGGATTCACCCAAAAGACATATCTAAAGTTTTAGAAAACTCTTATGAAAATATTAAGTTGTTGTTTGAAAATAGAGAAAAGTCAAAACAATGAAAGTATATTTAAATAAATTAGTCACTATAGAATTTTCAGATATAAAAGATTCTTATTCTGGTTTTTTATTAGATTTTAATGAAGATTGGGTTTTGCTTAGAAATAATCCAGTTGATTATGTAATTGATGGCTTTGTAATTTTAAGAAATAAAAATATAAAACATATTATTTATGATGAGAATAGTCAATTTAATGAAAAAGTAATTCGTTTAAAGAAAATTAAATTTACAAATGACTCAATAATTCCACTTTCTAGTTTAGAAAATATTTTATCATATTTGACAAATAAATACGGAATATTTCAAGTCGCTACTAAAAGAAGTAGTTCAGTTTATCTTGGTAGACTTTCTGAAATTGATGAAAATGAGTTTTTTATAGATTTTCTTAATATAAATGGTGTTTTTGATGGTGAAATATCTTTTAAAAATAAAAAAATTAGAGTAATTGAATTTGAAACAGACTACATCAATTCTTTAAAAACTTATTCAGATTCTTTATTATTTTGATTCTTTAACTCTATAAACAGGATATTGCAAATGTGCTTTTTCGTAATAAGGCGAATGTTTATAAATCCAGTCCAATTGCCAAGCTCCGCTTTCCGCAAAAGCTTTGTCTTGTGTTTTTTTAGCCTCAAATTCAGCTTTTAGTTTTGGGTCTTTATCCAATATTTCTTTAGCTAAATCTTCAAAAACATAAGCCGAAAAATATTCTTTTTGTTGCAAAATAGGATCAAAGAAATTCCAATTGAAATAACTATCAACTGCTTCAGGTTCTAAAGTTTCCATTAAATATTTTACACCAGCTTGTTGCGTATTTATCATTAAATCGCCTTTTCTAAACTGTACTTTTTTAGTAGATTTTACAACAACAGTATTATAATGTCCGTAATGTCCTTCGTATGGCGATTTTGAAGTTTCATAAGAAGCTATTTTATAACTTTCTACTTCAATTTCTGTATCTTTTGCTAACGGTTGCATTTCAATTCCATTCAATTTTAATAAATCAATAATTGGCCATTGCGATTTTGGAACTACATAAAAACTAGGAATTACAACTTCTTTAGTTGCTTTGTAATCATTATAAAACGGAATTTTTTTGGTAAAAGGTTGTTTTCTGTCGTAATACAAACGATCTTTTCCTGATACATCACTTGGTTTATAATCGCCTTTGAATCCTTTAAAATCAATGTAAGACACCTTAGATGAATCAATCTCCCATTGTAAAGGATAATTCATTCCGACTTTATAATTTTCTAAATTTTTAGTTTTTAATGCTTTAATTTTTAAATAATTAGTATCTACATAATTTATAGTACTTACCATATATTCATAGGTTACACGAACTCTATCTTTATAGGGTTTTAGCATGTGTGTTTCGGGAACCGAACCCAAAGAATTGAATAGGGTAGTGTAACCCGTTGCATAACGTGGCGAATCCATAAATTGCGCAAAACCATCATCTGGTTTATCACCATGTATATTTACGTAAGGCACACTTTCAATTTTCTTCTTTTTTAAATCTTGCATAATGGCTGGATGCATTTCTTCTTTATAAAATGTTCCTAAATCTCCGCCTAAACGTTGATGTTGTGTAGCAATGCAAGTAAAAGTATATTGATAATCGGCTCCGTTAGAAACGTGATTGTCAATAAACATATCTGGGTTTACCAAATGATATATTTCTTGGAAACTTCTTGAATTTTTAGAATCCGATTTTATAAAATCTCTATTCAAATCAAAATTTCTTGCATTTCCTCTAAACCCGTACGCTTCTGGTCCGTTTTGATTGGCTCTTGAAAATGAATTTCTATTCAAACTTCCACCAATATTATAAACTGGAATTACGACTATAATGGTATTTTTAGGTACTTTTATTTTTGAAGTTGCCAAATCGCGTAATAACATCATACTGGCATCAATTCCGTCTGGTTCACCCGGATGAATTCCATTATTGACTAAAATGACAGCTTTATTTTGTGTGTAATCGAAGTTTTTATTTTCTGAAAAAGTAACAATATGCAAAGGTTCACCACTATCGGTTAAACCCATTTCTTTCATTGAAATGGTTTCAAATGCATTGTCTAAAGTTGTATAATATGCAATACATTCTTCATAAGTAGTGGACTGATTGCCGTTTCCTTTTTCGTAAGGTGTTTTTAAATCTTGGGAAAAAGTTAACGATGAGATCAACAGAAGGAATAATATTTTTTTCATTGTAGCTAAATTCAATTTTAATATTTTTTTCTAAATTATTCACTTTTTTTAGGAAATAGAATATCCATATCAGATGACTTAATAAAGTTTATTAATTTCCCATTGATATCCCATTCTTTTAAAATATAACAATTAATGTCACCTATAATTTGACTAATTGATTTTATCATTCCATTTTCATAGTAATATATTCTTTCTGAATAACTGTCTTTTCTTATCCATAATAATTTTAATTTCCCAGAATCAAAATAAGTTCTAGTATAATGATATCCATTATCATCAAAAAGTACTAAAGTGTCATTATCTTTAACTTTATATTCTGCTGGTAAAAAATAACTTCTAGAATGTTTTAGTTCTCTTACACCTTTAGTATTATTAATTTTAAAAACTGGTTTTTTAATTTTTGGATTCTTAATTTTTAATTTATTAATAAAAACACAATCACAATCAGCAATATCCCTGTCTATGAAATCAAAATTAAAATTGAATAAAATGGTATCTTTTATTATAGAATAATCTATGATTTTTCCATTTGCGCAATTTTCAATATATTGAATTTCAATATATAAAGAATCTTTTTCAATATCAGAAGTAATAATACGTTGATTTACTCTCGTAATATACCCAATTGGTTCTTGACATTTTTCATTTGAATAAATTGGTTTTAAACCTTTATTTTGAGCAAAACTTATTGCAGAAAGGAATAGAAGTAAAAACGAAATGCTTTTCATAGTTTTTTAGTTATAATTTCAAAAGTAAATAAACTTATTTCATAATTCATAATTTTTAATTCATAATTGGGTTTATCTTTGCAGCATGAGTAGAAATCCACATTCCAATAATGTTCTTTTGAATTTAGGTATTCAAAGTTTAAACGAAATGCAAGAAGTAGCACAAAGCGCTATTTTGAATGAAAATAATGTATTGTTATTATCGCCAACAGGTTCAGGGAAAACTTTAGCTTTTTTATTGCCTATTCTTCAAATGTTAGAAGAAGATATAAAAGGAGTTCAATGTTTAATTTTAGTTCCATCGCGTGAACTAGGTTTACAAATTGAACAAGTTTGGAAAAAAATGGGCACACATTATAAAGTAAACATGTGTTATGGCGGACATAATATTGATACCGAAATTAATAATCTAAGCAATCCACCGGCTTTGTTAATAGGAACACCCGGACGTATTGCAGATCATTTAGACCGTGGAAGTTTTGAAACAGATAATGTAAAAACATACGTTTTAGACGAATTTGATAAATCGTTACAATTGGGTTTCCATGAAGAAATGAATTACATCATTGGAAAACTTTCAAAAGCCAATAAACGTGTTTTAGTTTCAGCAACTTCTGGTGTTGAAATTCCAAAATATACAAGAGTGGTTAATCCAGCGGTTTTAGATTTTATACAAGAAGATAAAGCCAATGAAAATTTAAATATGCGAATTGTCTTTTCGAAATCGAAAGATAAAATTGATTCGCTTTTTCAATTGATTTGTTCGTTAAAATCTGAATCGGCAATTGTATTTTGTAATCATAGAGAAGCAGTGGAACGTATTCACGATATGCTAACAGCTAAAGGAATTATTTCTACTTTTTATCATGGAGGTTTAGACCAAGACGAACGTGAACGCGCTCTGATTCAGTTTAGAAACGGAAGTGTTTCCTATTTAATCACGACCGATTTAGGAGCTCGTGGTTTAGATATTCCAGAAATGAATCACGTTATTCATTATCATTTACCGGCAAAAGAAGACGAATTTACACATAGAAATGGTCGTACAGCGCGTATGTTGGCAACCGGAACTGCTTATGTTCTTATTCATGAAACAGAAAAGAAATCCGATTATTTCGATTATGGAACAAGACGTTTAGATGTTTCTGATGCCAAATCATTACCAAAAGCACCTTTGTATCAAACACTTTATATAAGTGGCGGAAAGAAAAACAAGCTGAATAAAGTTGATATTTTAGGTTTCTTTTCTCAAAAAGGAGAATTGGAAAAAGGCGATATTGGATTAATTGAAGTAAAAGATTTTATTTCGTTTGTGGCTGTAAAATATTCTAAAGTAAAAGACTTACTTAACAATATTAAAGACCAAAAAATGAAAGGGAAGAAGTATAAAATTGAAGTGGCCCGAAAAGTAATGAAAAAAGTAGAAGAGGAAGAAGCGGAAACACATCCAAAATTTACTTCTCGTAAAGAAAATACTAGAAGATAGTTTACTAAAAAAGGCTCTGTAAATGCAGAGCCTTTTTTATGGTATTTTTTTAACGTTTTGATACTTGTGGCGGTTGCGTAAATTTTAGACAAAAGATTACAAGTACAAAACTCCTCGTGGAATTTTCGGAGACTCGAGCACTTTGTGCGAACTGGCGAAGCAAAATTCCGAACACACACCAAGCCTAGCAATTGCTACAAACGGCTGTTGTGCGTAGTATTAATTTTTCGTAAATGTCAAATAATCTGTTCCGCCATTCCCACCACTAACATCTTTTAGTTTTATTACAGTTGTAGATTTTTCAATAATTTCCCAATCATCTGTCAATTCTTCAAATTGTGCAGGTGAACTAAATGCAATATTAAAATCTAAATCACTTATGTTATCATCATTACTATTACTGTCAGTTACAGACCAAGTTCCACTATAGTTATTTGTTCCATTAGATGCAGTTAGTACGTTACTTGCTCCAAAAGTAAAATTGTAACCATTAAAATTAGTAGTTTCTTCGTGGTCAGTATCATAATAATATGTTATTCTCCAAGTTCCGTTATTTACAATATTAATAACATCATCGGGGTTGTTATTAGATGACGATGGGTTATCATCGCTACTACACATTGACGATGTTGTCAAAATAAATAGCATTGCTATTACAATACTAAATTTAATTTTTTTTAAGTTTTTCATAATTTTTGGTTTTTAATTGGTAGATAAATATTAACGTTTTTTTTGGCAAAATATTGCCTATAACGTTTTGCAGCTAAAAGAAGTGGCGACGAGCCAAAACCAAGCCAAAACAAATATAACGCAAACTTTTGAATTTTCGGAGAAAATTCGGAAGTATGCCCTTGCCTAAGCCATTACTTTTAACTGCTGTTAGCAGTAGCCTTTATTTCTCGTACTCTAAATTTATGAAGTTCGGAATTCTTTCGTCGTTTTTATTTTCCCAACTTTTTAACGTAAAATTTTCAATTTCGTTTTTTAAATCAAAATCTAGCTTCAGTTTTGTCTGTTCGCAAAAAGCTAAAATTGTTGCAAAACCTACAATTGTTGGATTTGTATCTGTTGCAATTCTACCTTCTACTTTTTTAATTTTTACTTTCCATTTTTCATTACTTTTTGAAAATGCAAATTCCAAACCATTCCTAACAGCTTTCTTCCAATTTTCATAACCTTTTAAAGGAATATTTTCTATGTCACCTTGCTTCGTCCAACCTTTTCCGCAATATTCTTCAATGATTTCATTTTGATTTTCATTTTTCATTATTTCAAGATTAATTATAGCAAAAAAAGGTTTCCCGTTTTTAACTTTCAATAATCTAAAATCTAAATTCTCATTAATCATTATCTTCTATTTTCGAAGGTTACTGCTAACGTCCCGCGGCTTGCATTTAGTGGCTTAGATGTCACCGAGCAATTGCAAATATAAACCAAACTTTGAGTTATCAGAGTATTTTCTAAAGAATCACGAAATTAAGCCATTGATGCAAACCGCTGTTATGTGTTCGGTTGTTATGAAACGAAATTGCCATTTTTAAGATTTTTTCAAGGTACTTTCACGCTTCTGCTTTTCAATTTTCCACTTCTCACTTTTCTGCTGACAAATTCCAAATTTCACGTTTCTGCTTTTCAAGTTTTCCCATTTTATCTATGTATTCAAACTTGATGTCCTCAACGAAAATATGATGACCATTTTTATTTAGTATCGTTTCAACATCACTTTTATTACGAACATTACTTCCATCAGTAACTTAAAAATAATTGTCGCTTAATTTACCATACGCATTTAGATAAGTATCTTGTGGAATGTCGATTTTGTATTAATTCTAGCACCTGCCACAAGCCACCGAAAACTACTGGAATAATAATTATTACACTAAGATATTCTTTGAGCCAATCTAGGATTGTTTTTATCCTATGATTCAAATGAACATTTTTTTCTTCAAGATGATGTGTGATATCCTCTGGTCCTCTAATCTCAAGGTCTTCTTCCATCGCCAACTTTTTTTTGTTTTATTAGAATTGCTAATTTACAGATTCATGATTGGAATCAATTTTGCCACGCAGACTGATTTCAAGTCCTTATTATAATTCGCTGGAGTTTTTAATGAATAAAGGGACGATAAAATATCGTCCCCTCATTCAATTAAATTGGATTCTTTTAATTAGAAAGTATGGTTGTTACCTTCTTAACATTTTGAAAATTTCTTCCATAATCAACAAGTGTAGCAAAGAACGAAGGTTTACTCTCGATATGCAATCGAGATTGTATCTTTGTAACCTTAACAATCTCACCAAATGACTTTATAGTGCTCATTCCCGACTTAAAAACCAATGTGTTTTCAGTTTCATTAATTATCCTCCATTTTGTCTCCTTTGACAGTTTTTTCTTTACCTCTGACAATTCGAATTCCTGCTGTAACATCGCTTGTTGATGAACAGAGAAATTCTTTTTTACTCCAGAACGCAAAGCTAATACATAATGAAACAGTAATAATAAACATGTAATCACACATGCGGGTACAATTATTGATTTTACAATATTTATTTCAGTAAAATCTCCGAATAATATGAAATTGTATACCAAAAATAGTACGGATATGGCTCCAATTCCTTTTAAGAAAATAATTAACAATGATTTCATATATAAAATTTAAGGATTAGTCAAAACATCCCAGAGTATAGCAACCCCAAACCCCTGTAGCACAGCCTCCTAAAAATCCAAGAGGTCCCCCCAAAGAGCCTGCAAGCATATTGACAACCATAGTTCCGCCACATGCTGTATCAAGTGACGGCTTTCCATTCGCACCCACAGGCGCACTATTTATGAATTGAAGAAAATCAAATGGTGCCGTCTCATCAAATAATTTGCGGTTCGTTTTAAAATTTTCAAATAGGGTCAACATCCCTGTTTTTTCAAATTCGGTGAAATCTGATTCGTTGACGTACTGGGCGAAAATGCTTGTAATATTAACAAGCTCATGAAATTCTGCTGTGGCATAGTAATAATCAACATATGCAAGCATGACATCTCTTTGTTCTGCTGGAATTACTTTATCGGTTACAAGGCCATTAAGCATCCCTACATAGTCACTTCCATACTTTTGAGTAATTTCATCTTGAAATGCAAATTGAGCACGAAGTTCATTTTCATCAAATGTACCTCTATAAAAATCTATGACAGCGTTTTGGTAATCTTCTTTCGAAATACCATATCGATTAGTTACGCTATTTTGATTTTCAAAATTAATCAAATCAGCATTTTGATTTAAGAAGCTTTCATAATCCTTTACAGTGTTCTCGTAATTTTTTTTAACGTTGGGATAAAATTTACGGGCAGCAATGTCTTGCTTTATTCTTGTTAATACATTTTTTTTACTGATTTTAGCAGAATCTGCATTATCATCATTATTACAGGCAATTGTTATGCCACCGAGAATCGTCATAATTAATATGATTGAAAGAATTTTCTTAATAAATTTGAAATTAATTTATTAATTAATAGCAGTCATACTTCGTTGTATCCAAACAATTAATAGGTATGACTGTTTTTTGTGGGCTATTTTAGCGTAAGAGGATATAAATAATAAGCCTTCTAAAATTTTATCCAATTCCATTTTACCAATCAGAATTTAATCTTTTCTGACCGTTCAAATTAGGGTGGTAAGCCCCTTTTTTACCCGTTTTTAAAATTAGATTTATACTACAAAGACAAACATAGATAAAGTTATTTAAATATTTACAGAAAAACTCAGTAAATCATAAAGTTTTTTTAACATGTAATTCATCGATTATCTCGAAAAAAAGGGGTTACAACTGACACATAACGTTCCGCCGCTTCTCGTCAGTTGCGAAGTTCGGAACGAATTATTTTCTGTTAAAGATAAAAATTCTTGCGAAACGTGAACGTGAACTTACCACAAAATTCGCAATTGCGAGAAACGGCTGTTGGCGGTAGTTATTTTTTTAACTTTAATAACTTTATTAAATTTTTAAACCCATACCATTCGCAACTTTCTTCGGTAACGACACATTCTTCATGGGTTTGCTGATTATGAATCCAATAAGTGTCTATATTTGAACAGCCGGGTTTATGATTGCATCGAAGTTCAATTTCAAATTCCCTCAATAACTTTATTTGTGATGGAGTAAGCGTATGTTTCATTTCTCCATACTCTACAATTAATTGATTTCTTTTGCGTGAAATTATCATTGTGTCTTTCCAGCCGCCGAAACATGCCATTTCATTTACAACTACATTTAATGCTTCACCATTCTGTAGCTCATCCAATAAAAGAATGTTTTTATTTGATTTGTAATCTAAATAATCCATGCATAGTTCTACGCTTTTTAAATCTGACTGATTTATTTCAAATTCTACAACATTCTTTTGATTATAAATCGTTTTATATTCAATGTAATAATCGCCATATTCTAAATTTGAGACAGTAAAATTAGCTGTTCCAGGAACTTTATTTTTATCATTCAGTTTTATTTCGCTAATAGATTTGCCTTTTTTGAATAGTTTAAGTTTCACTGATGAAGGATGAACTTGATTATCGTATTTACAAAATGCTGAGATAATTTCTAGTCGCCCATTTTTCTGCACATTCTTATTACAACTTACAAGTGTTATTATTAAAATGATTGTTAGAAATCTCATATGTTTTCGATTAATTAAATACTCTCGGTTTGCAGGATTTCGAATAATTACCGCCAACGTGTTGCAGCTAAAAGAAGTGGCGACGAACCAAGACCAAGCCAAAACAAATATAACGCAAACTTTTGAATTTTCGGAGACTCGAGCACTTTGTGCGAACTGGCGAAGCAAAATTCGGAAGTATGCCTTTGCCTTAGCCATTACTTTTAACTGCTGTTAGCCGTTCGGTTTTTTATGCTCTATATTTCTAATAAATTTTTTAATTTCTTTTGCAAATTTTCTATTTTTAGATGTTAATATTACAACACCCGATTTTCCATAAATGCCATATAATGCTTCTGCACCTTTATCAAAAATTGGATAAATTTTATTAACATTAATTTCATTTAGTTTTTCTAGAATGAATATATATTCTGGATTTTTATTTAAATCTAAAATTACAGATTTGTTTTTTGTGTAATTCAACGCAAAAAGTATTTTCACGCCACAATTATTTCCATTTCTATCAACAGTTTCAGAATATAATGAACTACTGTGACTTGTAATTATTTTAGGTTTAAATTCTGTGTAAATTGAGTCAGAAATAATTTTTTCACGAATCATTTTCAATTTCAGTTCAATTGTTTTTTCATTCTCAAAAGAAGTTTTCCATTCAATATTTTTGTTTTTTAAATCACAACTATCTGCAACTTTATCCTGACTAAACGATAGTTGGTTTATAAATAAGATTAACAGAAAAAAAAATGATTTCATTTTCGATTTAGATTACTTTTTTATGTGTTCCGCCAAACTGACGGCTAACGTGTTGCCGCTTGTGGCAGTTGCGTAAATTTATAACAAAAGTTTACAAGTACAAAACTCCTCGTAGAATTTTCGGAGAAAATTCCGAACACAAGCCAAGCCTAGCAATTGCTACAAACGGCTGTTAGCAGTGGTTTTTTAACTCCAACTCATTCGGATTGTGACCTTTTCTTTTTCAACACTTACTTTTCCACCAAGTGATTCATTTTCGCCCGGAAAAACTTCGTAAGTTTTGTTTACTCCTTTTATTTTTGGTTTACTTTTTTTAAGTCTCTTACTATTAAGAATCCAATTTTCAATTTGCTTTTCATCAGCTTTAAATTCAATAGTAAAAGTTCGGGTAAACATACTTCCTGATTTTTCAACGCTAAGATTTTCTACTTCTTTCGGCAGTTCTGCTAAACCGCCCCAATTTAATGTCGTTTTAATCGCTTCTGCTTTTTGCCAAGGAAAAACAATGCTTGAGAAAAAGTTCAAATAGCCGAAAATCAAAAGAACGAATAGGAGAGAAGCTAGTATTTTAATTGTCTTTTTCATTAACTAAAAATTTTCTTTTCTGAGGCAAAATCACTGCTAACGTGTTGCAGCTAAATTTCAGTGGCGATAATTAAGCTACGACTAGCACAAATATAGAAAAAACCTTTAAATAAGCGCATTATTTTCGGCTGATAAACACTATCTAAAGCCATGAAATTTAACTGCTGTTACCTGTAGTTTTTTCTATTCGCAACGTATCCAATCAATGAAAGGGAATTCCGAAAGTTCTTTTGTTACAAGTTTAGATTCGTCTGTAACGAGTCTTAAAGGCGCAATCTGATTTTTTTCTTTGAGTTTGATAGATTTTTCTGCGTCTTTGTTTTTTATTAAAACTTTACCAATTTTCGTTCCTTCATATTCCATTTGATTTTCAAGTTCAATAAGTAGCCAATTTTTATTTTCATTAAAATCTATACGTTCAGAAATTTTACCTTTAGTTGGCAAAAAATCAGAAATTGCATTTTGTCTAAATTCTAATAAATTGATTTCTTTTCCAATTAGGTTTGATGATTCAATCACTTTAATTAAGCCTAAAAATAGTAACGGAAGGATATTAATTTTAAGACTGTAGCTTCCAAGCCCTAAAGCGAAAGCAAGAGTAAAACTAGATTGTGATAAATCAAATATTGGTTCAATTATAATCACTTGTGCTATCAACCAAATGTATATTAATTTAGTTGAAAAATTATTTTGTCTGAAAAACAGAATTGTGCTTATTATACCAATTATTGATAATAGAATTGAAAGTGAAATATTATTTAGATTGCTTAATATATTGAACACACTAAAAACAAAAACAATAATAGGTAAAATTGTTTCTTTTGAAATTTCAATCTTTCTTTTCATTTTTTTAAAATTACAGGTAACGTGTTGCCGCTTGTGGCAGTTGCGTAAATTTATGACAAAAGATTACAAGTACAAAACTCCTCGTGGAATTTTCGGAGACTCGAGCACTTTGTGCGAACTGGCGAAGCAAAATTCCGAACACACACCGAGCCTAGCAATTGCTACAAACGGCTGTTACCTGCTGGCTTTTATTCGGTCGTGATAAATTCGATAAAGCCAAAAGTCCTCCAACTGCTAATATTGCTCCTCCAACAAAAGGAAATCCAGCACCAACTAAATCTGCCATATTAGATGAAAAAAGAAATGGCAAACAGAATATCATTCCAAAAATACCAGCTGCTATTGAAGCAAAAGCTCCAAATTTAGTAACTCGTTTCATATCAAATATTGTTTTATGTTCAAATTCTGGTTTTAATAATTCAGCTCTTAATTCAGTTAGATTTCGAGTTGCATACTTTTCGATTGTCCATTCCGAAATTCCGATAGAGTTCTTCCCTTTTTTAAAGTCCGAATAAAAAGTACGCCACAAGTCTGGAAGTAAAATTGCTCCGAAAAACAGAATGGCAAATGAAGGAATAGAATAATTTCCATTTCCAACCATAAAAGCTTGCATTCGGATTTCGTCTTCAGCTGTCATTTGGTAGTTAAGTAAAACGTGTTTCAAATCATGGCTTTCATATTTGGGCACTAATGTCAAACTATGACTGTCAAGACAATTTGCAATTTCCTTTCCTAAAGTACCGTTTTTAAGATTTCTTAATTCATTAACTTGTTTATGGTACTTATCCATTTCACTGAAGCACTCAATTGTCTTAACGGATGTGTCAAATGAAATTTTGATTATTCGTCTAGCTATTTTCTGTAAAATATTCATTTGCGTATTTTTTTGTTCAGCTTGCAGGTAACGTTTTGCAGCTAGAAACAGTTTGCAAGAATTGTTACTAACTATAACAAATATAGAACAAAAACTGGAAAATCCGACAGGATTTTCCAAAAGTTGACCAAGCATTGCAAATTGTTTTTAGGTGCTGTTATGGTTAGTAGCAGTTTTAATTCAGTTTGCGTCAATTCGGAACGAATTTATGTATGCTGAATTCAAACATTTAAAAGTAAAAATTTTAAGCGAACTTTTCGGCACAATTTGGTTTTTTACTTTTTCTATTCACTACTAAATATTCTTGAGAAAATGTTTCGTAATATTCAAAAATTCAGCACAAAATTCGGTAATTTTTTCGGCACAATTCGGTTTTTTATTTAGCACAAAATATGCTTGATAAAACGATTTGTTATATTCAAAATTTCAGCACAATATTCGGTAAATTTTAAAGCAAAATTCGGTAATAAATACAATTCAAAATTTAGAGAAATAAGTTTCAAAATTCTGCGATAAATAATTACAAGTTTCTTAAAAACTTAGATTATTCGATTCGTATTCACAATTCGGAAAGCTATTAACCATAACGTTTGGCAGCTACAAGAAGTTGCGTACTTCATTCACTGTCAATTACAAATATATACAAAACTTTGATTCAACAATTACCATTTCTGATAAGTCCCAAGCCTAGAAATTTCTTGTAACTGCTGTTACCCAACGTTTTAATTTTGAATTAATATTTTTTTAGTAATCATTCCATGGTCTGTTTGGAAAGTTATAAAATAAACACCATTACTAATATCATTAACTAAAATATAATCAAAATCATGATTAACTGTTCTAACTTTTTTTCCTAATATGTTATAGATTTCAATTTTATCGATAACTAAATTATTATTAGTGAAATATAGTTTTTCTGATACTGGGTTTGGGAAAATTGCAATAGTCTTTTTATTTAATTCAAAATTATCAGATGCTAATGTAACTGTTCCTGTTAATGGTGTGGAAAACAACAAGGTGGCAGTATCAGTTAACTCAATATAATCGCAAGTAGTTGTATTAGAAGATCTGTAAAGCTCTATGTTTAAAGTGTAATTTGTATTGTTGTTTATAGGTATATTTATTGTGTTATTTAATAATATTGGAGTAAGGAAAAAGCCAACACTATAACAGATTTTGAGGTTTATTATACCATTCAATTCAGTATGAGTTTCTGATAAAAAAAAGGATGGTGTTGACTGTATGGCTGTTTCTAAATTCACATCAATAGAATTAGAGCCGTTTGGTGACACACTCATTGTGTAAATATTTTGGCTTTTCATAGAAAAGCTTGTAAACATGAAAATTATAAATAGTAAAATAGTTATAATTTTATAATTATCTACTTTTTTTAGATTGTCTCTTTTCATAATTTTATTGTTTAATTAAAGTTTTTGCATCTACTATTTGACCATCGCATACTAGTGCTAAAGTATAAAAACCGTTTTGATAATTTGTAATGTCAATTGATATTTCTGAATTATTCGTATCTAAAATGTAATTATTTGATGTATTATTGCCTCCATAATATCCCATTATAGTTATATATGCTGATTGAACTCCATTTAATTTATAATAAACAATTGTGTTATTACTTGTAGGATTGGGTGTAATTGTTTCTAATATACTTGGTTTTAAAATAACTTCTACTTCATCATAATCTTTGAAACCATCTGTTATAGCAATTATTTCTAACTTGTATTTTTTGGTTATGTCAGATGAAACAGTCAGGTCTTTTCCTGTGTATATTAAGTTACCATTTGTATCATACCAATTATAAATTGCTGCTTCATTTATTTGTTCTGCACTAATTGTTATGGATTGGTTTTCGTCTATTTCTAAATTATCTCCTGCATTTGCAACAAAAAGAGGTCTAGGTTCTTTTTGTATATTGATATGTGTAACATCAATTAATGTGTTGTTTTCAGTGCTGTGCTGTGTTAGTATATAATTGAAATTGTTTTTATTTGTTAATTCTTTTGTTAGAAAGTTAAATGTTGTGTTAAAGAAGTATTGTTTATTTGGTTGTAAAGTCACATTATTTAAAATACAATTATTGTTTGTAACAACAATGGTCTTTTCATTATTTGTTGTTTTATAATTATTTCCTTGTTTACCTCCATTATCCCATGCGTCGAATAAATCTTGACTTAATTCAATGTTAATTTCTGCTTCATCATAAATAGCTTTTCCATATTCATTAGTTTCTGTTTTAAACTCTATGTTATATGTTTCTACAGAACTTTCTGGATTGTATATTGAGTTTATTGTTCTTGAAAAAGGCTCATTGCCATTAGATACATATACATTTTTAGAAGCTATATTGTTATTGTTGAGTATGTTATTATGTATGTTTGAGGTTTCATTTAAAATAGGATCATCTATGGAAATAATTCTTGTTAATAAATTATAGTAACTTCCATATAAACCAGGAAAAGGAGGGTAGAACCCCATGTTGAATTCCAATATTGTTTCTTCTCCTGGAGCAATAGATGGAATTGTAATGTTACCAGCTTCGTCTCCAAAGAGCGTGGCTAACTGATTTGAATACGCATCACCATAATTATCAATCCAATGATATGGCCAAATAAAGCCATAAGTAGACGAATAAAGATGTAATTGTTCATTACCATTAGAAGCAACAGAGCCTTTATTTCTAATTTTTACATATACATAATTATTTGTATTTGTTATTGGTGTTTGATGTGTGGAATTTATTAACCCATCTGGTAGGTGTCTTACCCAAATATCTTCACTTAAAAAAGTGTAACTGCTACTATTATTTGGTTCAATCCCAAAATCTTGAGGAGTATCTTTAGTATACAAATCAATATCATTAGTGTTCATGCTTTGAGCTAAAACAACTGACGCATTAGCATCAACTAATCCATAGCCCATTTCTATATTCCATGTTCCATTTGGTCTATTAAAATTTGTTTGATAAGAATAGGGAGTATTAGCATTAACTTTTTGAGCAGTACTTTCTATAATATTATTAACTTCAATATTAGTTAAATTAGGATTTACAGAAAGAATTAGAGCAGCAATACCTGCAACATGTGGAGCTGCAGAGGATGTGCCAAGCCATGTTAAATTAAAATAGGAGTTGTCAATTTCTAAAGCTTTTGTTGTAGGAATATATGTACCAGGTGCTACAACATCAATTTTTGAACCATAGGCACTACCCCAATAGCCTCCTTGGTTATCGCATGAGCTTGCGTTTTTCTTTGATCACATGGAGAACTTGCCCCTACAGCAATAACATTTGGAAGTGTAGCTGGATATGCAACATTAGTATTGTAATTACCAGTTGAAAATAAGACAGTACATCCTTTACCTGAACGACCGTTATTAACAGCATAGTTTATAGCATTTGTAATTGTAGTTGAAGGGCTACCTCCACCCCAAGAATTACTTAAAATATCAGCGCCATTTTGAACAGCCCAAATAATACCATTGGCAATCCAATTATTATTTGTAACCCATGCTCTGTTTAGGTCTGTAAGTGGTAATCCGTTACTATACCCAATTCTAACTGGAATTATTTTTGCATTGTATGCAATTCCAGATATTCCAATATTGTTGTTTGCAACTGCTGCAACAATACCAGCACAAGCTGTACCGTGTGCATCGTTATTATTTGCATTAGGTGCACCATTTGAATTATTCCCAGTTGCATCAAACCCAGGTAATAAATTATTGATTAAATCTGGATGTGTTAAATCGACACCTTCATCTATAATAGCAACTTTTACACCGCTACCAGTAGAATGAACCCAAGCATCGTCAACATCCATGTCTGCATCTGTTGACCATAAAAGACCGTTGTTATTAATTGCCCATTGTTGGATGAAAAATGGGTCGTTAGTATGTGGTTTTAACAATCGAATGAAATTTGGTTCAATAAATTCTACTTGATTGTTTTTTTGTAAGTTTTTTACCAAATCGAATAAGTCAAACGTGTTTAATTTATCAAATTTTACAAAATATTGATTTTCAAATAATTCGTTTTCTATAAATGTGAATGTCAAATCATTGAATATCTTATTTAGGTCTTCGGAAGTTTTAATAATTATCTCACCATTACAAATTTGTTTCACACCATCACTATAAATTAAAACTGGTTCAACTTCTATGTTTTCAAGATTAATATGATTTTTTATTGATTTTGCTCTTTCAGAAAATAAAACGTCATTTAGTTGAGAGATTTTAATAATACCATAGTTATTTGAAATTTTAGTGTAGTTGAGAGATTTATTTTCCTCAATTTGTTTATTATTTTTTGAATCAAATTTTATGAAAAGTTCTTCTTTAGAGATTTGAAATTCTATTCTTTCATTTTGATTTAAGAGTAAAATTTTTTCTTGTGCAAATGATATCAAAGGTATTATTGCAAAAAGTAAGTAGATGTATTTTTTCATTGTCTTTCAATATTAGTTAATGTTATGTGTTCGTAAGAAATGCTCGAAATATCAAATTTTTTTGTACAAGTTTCTTTTAAATGTCCAGAAAATTGTACCGATATAGATTGTCCAACTGGTAATTCTTTAACATCATTAAAAGATGATAAAAAATTCTCATTACAAACAATCATGTGATGAACACAGATATTACAATCTTGTTCAACATAAGTAATCCAAAATTTATTATTATAAAAGTTGTCGTTTGGGTCAAGCTGTCTTTTGTAAACAAGTTGTCCAATTAAGTTCGCTGATTCTGGTATTGTTGCTCTAATATCAGAATTACACCCACAAGTTGGGTTATCATCATTTTTATTACAACTAATTGTAGAAATTAATAATGTTAACGAGAAGCATAAAATTGATATTTTTTTTACGCTTTTTGAATTGTTTTTTGTTTTCATCTTTTTGTTTTTTGTTTCATTGGCACGTTGTTTTTCGATTATTTTATCCAAAAATTGGTTACAACGGTCCGCGGCTAAAGAAAGTGGCGTTGAGCCAAAACCAGCCATAACAAATATAGACTTATTTTTTGGGAAATCCGCAGGATTTTCCAGACACTTACAGACCAAGCCATTTACTTTAACCGCTGTTATGCCTAGTTTTTATTGAATAGTCGTTTTAGTTTGTTAAAAAAACCACTTTTATTTGCACTATCTGTTTCGCTTATATTTTTTTCTTTTTCTACTATTATTTCTTTAGCTTTTTCACTTTCGTTTATATGAACTCTTTTTGGTTCTTCTACAATTTGTCCAGTAAGTCTTTCAAAACCTTTTTTAGCAGTTTCAAATATTTTAATTTCCTCATCAGGTCTGTCGTCAACATATGAAATTTCAGGGAATAAACCACTACTTGATTTAACTGAATCAGATTCAAAGTCATTCATTATTCCTTGGTAAATTCTTGTTGCCATTTCTGTCTGTTCAACTTTCTCATACGATTGAGCAAATTGAATCATATCTTGTCCAATTTCAAACTTTTCTAATAAGTTTCCAATTGAGTTGCTTATTTGTGCTTTTGTTGCTGAAAGATTTGCAATTGATTTCTCTTGATTTTCAGTAGTTTTTAATTGCTCAATAAAATCTTGCACTCGTTGTCTAATTGATGGATTCAGTTTGTATAATTCTTCAATATCAGATAAGTAAACACCTTTATTCATAGCCGTTTGAGACATTAACTGAATAAATCCGCCCATTTTAAATGCAAGCTCAACTAAAATATTCGAAAAGTTGTTAAGTTGTATTTTGTCAATATTTGATTTTTTTAGTGCTTCAAATATTGTCAAACCTTCAAGAAACTCTTCTTGGTATCTTTTTGCAGAAAAACTTTCAGAATCAATTTCAACAGTTTTGTTGTTCAAAATATCTAATAAATATGTGTGTATTTGAAAATCTGTTAGATTGGCTAAAACTTCTTTTAATTCTTCAAATTTGTTTTCGGTGATTAAATTCGTCATTTTCTACTTTTGGTTTTTAAAATTAGGCATAACGTGTTGCAGCTTGGCGAAGTGGCGGATTTAGAAGCACTTACTTTTGATTTAGTACTAATGTTCATTTAAAAACCGAATGTTCAATTTAGCACTGAACCCGCCATTTTGCCAAACTGCTGTTAGCGGCTGTTTTTGTTCTACATTTCTATTTTACTTCGTTTCACAGTATATTCTTTCTGTCACTTTAAAAATATTTTTTGTTTCATAAGGTTTTCCATAATCGTAACGATAGAGTTTTTCAATAATACAATTACATTTATTACTTGTCATTGAAACTCTAATAATTTTTGATTCTCCACCCCAATCTAAATAATTTGTGTCATTTAAAGTGAATCCCATTTGATTAAGTTTTTCAACAACTTTAATAGGTTTTGTTTTGTCTTCGTTATATGAGACTAAGCTGTCATAAACATCAATGAATACAATCGGTTCAGTTTGACAGAAATCCTTATTAGTAAAATCAAAATTTTTGAAACTTACTTTTTTAAAATCATCTTCATTAATAATTCCGAACTTGTAATTGAATCTTTTGTCTTTACCTTGAAAAGTACTTGTGACTTTAAAGGTTTCTACGTCAGCTCCGTATAAAATTTGATTGTTATTAATTATGTATTTTTTTGTCTTTCCCCAATCTTCGTCAATCGGTACAAAATCTTTAATGTCGTCAAGATACAATGTGTCGTGTCCGTGAATTAAGAAGTTGCCTGCTTTCGCCCATGGATATTTAATTAGTTTAATTTGGCTTGGCTTAACTCCTTTTATTGCACAATCGTTCAAATTGTTATAAAAACCAAAAAAATACGCTTTGTTTTTGTCGGCAAATATGTAATTACCTATGAATTTAAAGGTCTTCGGGTCAATGTCGTTTATTGGTTCTCCGTTTATGAATAAATGATTTTTGTCTTTGCCAAAATCAAAACTACAATCACAATCAAATTCTACTGTTTGAAAAGTCGTAGCGTCTGCTTTTTCAATTAGGCGTTTTCCTTGTCCACTACCTTCGTTCCAATATTCATAGTAAACTTTATCATTTTCAACTTTGTAGCCTTGTCTACAACTTGTCAAAAATGAGATTGTCAAAATTGTAATAAGTATTTTTATATATTTTGTTCTCATTCTACGGTGTCGTTTTAAAATAGCCGCTAACGTTTTGCAGCTAAAAGAAGTGGCGACGAGCCAAGACCAAGCCAAAACAAATATAAAGCAAACTTTTGAATTTTCGGAGAAAATTCGGAAGTATGCCCTTGCCAAAGCCATTACTTTTAACTGCTGTTAGCTGCTGTAATTTATTTCGTCTTTCATATTCCTAATTCTTTGGTCTAATAGTTTAGCCTTATATTCAAGACATAATTCATAAAATAATATATCATTCGGGTCTCGATAATTGTTAGCTACACATTTAGAATCACTTTCTAAAAAAATATCGAAATTTTCTTTATTTTTTTTAAAATTTTCTATCTGCTCATTTGTATCTAATTCTTTACTAATTATTTCATAAAGACCATCTAATATTTTTGTTTTCTCTTCAACAATAGTACTATAATATTCAACAGACTCTTCGTGAGTATTAGGCAAAACTTTCGAATATATTTCTTCTGAAAGCATATAAGTTGTTAATTCTTGAAATATATAATTATCTATTAAATAGTTTTTTATAGTTTCATAATTAAGTTTTAACTTATGTGTTGCAGATAAAAAATCATGGCAAATAATATTCCTTATCTCATAAGCTTCTTTTAAGTTTTTAAAAATTCTATTTTTATCAAAAGGTCTTTTTTCATTAATAAATTCTTCTTCTTCATAATCTTCAATAAATTTTTTTAAAACTTCAGGTTTAATATCTAAAATGTTAAAATTAGATATTTCTGAAAATGATTTATACAAACTTTCTATTGAAGAATATTTTAAAGAATATGCAATTAAATCTCCAAGTGTGTATGTAGATTTTGTAAGATAAAATATATCGCCAATCTCAATTTTGATATTGTTTTTTTTAATGAGAGATTTAGAATTGTTTAAAAATTTTTCGTCAAAATTTATTAATTCAGAAATTGTTTCTTTAAAAAAACTTTCATTTGAAGAGACTATACTTACAGGAATTGTCATTAAAAACTCTTTGTCAGTTTTTCTGCTTTCTAATTCTTCTAAAATCCTGAACAATTCTGAACTAACATTTAGTTTTTGTGAATGTTTAATTTCTGCTTTTGATTTTCTTATTTTATCTGAAATAGACATTTTTAATGTAGTTTATTATTATAGCAGCTAACGTTTTGCAGCTAGAAACAGTTTGCAAGAATTGTTACTAACTATAACAAATATAGAACAAAAACTGGAAAATCCGACAGGATTTTCCAAAAGTTGACCAAGCAATGCAAATTGTTTTTAGGTGCTGTTGTGCTTAGTAGCTGTTTTAATTCAGACTGCGTCAATTCGGAACGAATTTATGTATGCTGAATTCAAACATTTAAAAGTAAAAAAGATATTTAAGCGAACTTTTTGACACAATTCGGTTTTTTATTTAGCACAAAATATGCTTGATAAATCGATTTGTTATATTCAAAATTTCAGCACAAAATTCGGCAAATTTTTAGGTACAATTCGGTTTTCTGATTATACTATTTTGCAATAAATATACTTGAAAAAGCATTTCGTTCTTTTCAAGAAATCAACAAAAAATCACACGAATTTTATTGTTTAAAATCTGATTATTTTCTTTTTATACGGAAATTCGGAGCTATTGAGCACAACGTGTTGCCGCTTGTGGCAGTTGCGTAAATTTATAACAAAAGATTACAAGTGCAAAACTCCTCGTGGAATTTTCGGAGAAAATTCCGAACACACACCGAGCCTAGCAATTGCAACAAACGGCTGTTAGTGGCTGCTCTTGTTTCAGTCGTCAAATTCGATTGCATTTTTTGTCTTTGTCGCCCAGTTATTAATATCAATTTTTATTTTCTGTTTCTCGTCAGCTGTTAGTGTTTGCTTTGTCGGTAATGACCAATTTGTCAAACTATTGAAATAGATGATAAGTCCATTCATTCCTAATTCAAACTCAACTTCGGCAATTTTTCCATTGTCAGTAATATATAAAAATCCGCTTCGTCCGTGAGATTTTAAATGCACACCTTCTTTCGTTATCAATGCTTGAACTTTGTCTTTTTCACGTCTTTCGGTTGCCCATTCTTCTTTAAGTTTCTCCGAGATATGATGTTGAAAATGTGTGTCGTCAAATTTAATAGTTGTCCAACCAAATGGTGTCTTTGATTTAATGTCTTCTTCGTTTCGCTTGATTTGTTTTCTACAATAATTTACTTTTTCTGTTAAGTCCATTTTGTCGGCAGAGTCTGCAAGTCCAAGCCAAAATTCTTCAGAAAAATAGTGTTCCGTTTCGTCTGCAAGTTCTATTAAGCTGTCAACTGCAAGTTCCCATTCTTTGTTCTCTAAAAACTCAACGCAATTAATAAACTGTCTTTGTGTCTTATAAAATTCCGGCATATAATCAACTAAGCGTCTTATTGTCTGCTCAGGTGAGAAGTCTGTTTTGGGTTGTCGTTTTATGAAGTTGAATAGTTTCACAGTTTGTCTTTTAGAGTTGCCACTAACGTGTTGCCGCTTGTGGCAGTTGCGTAAATTTATAACAAAAGATTACAAGTACAAAACTCCTCGTGGAATTTTCGGAGAAAATTCCGAACACAAGCCAAGCCCAGCAATTGCAACAAACGGCTGTTGGCAGTAGTTTTTGTTAATTTAAAAGTTCTTTCGGTATAATTTTTTCAAGTAATACTTTCATTTTTGGATTGTCAACTGTTACAAATTTCCAATCTAAAAGTTCATTGTCGCTACTTGCAATAATTACTTTTTCTGCATTGATTTTGTAAAATCCACTTATTTTATCAAATTCCACATTTCCAACTCCAAACTTAGTTTCGAAATTTTTAGTCATTTGGGAAATTTTTTCGTCACTATTTTCAATGTCAGTAAATTTCATTTCTATTGGAGAAATTATGTAGAACTTTACATAATTAACGTTTTCGATTTTCTTTAATTCCTCAAACTTTATGAATGTCGCAATTCCAGTTCGATATTCAATGTTCGGCATTTTATAAATAGCTTCCATTAAATTTTTCATTTGCTCTTTCGGGACTATTTCAAATAATTTAGGATTTGAATAATTTAATGCGTCATCTATTTTTCTTTCAGCTATAAGACTAAAATAATCGTTAAAATCTTTTTGAATTTCATTATTCACGTTTACTTCTTGACCGAATGAAATTATTGTTTGAAAAAAAGCTAAAATTATAATAAATTGTTTCATTTCTAATTGTGTTTTTATTTTTAAGTTTCTACTCGGGCAAAATTACTGCCAACGTTCTGCGGCTTGCTCTCAGTGGCGTTGCACCAACACCAAGCCATTACAAATATAACAAAACATTCCATTCAGCAGCGGATTTTCCGTAGGAAAATCCGGAAGTAGCCATTGAAGCAAACCGCTGTTGTAGCCAGTTTTTATTCTCTTTTATCTTCTCCGTTTTCGTCAATTAGCATTTGTTCTCTAATATATTCTTTAAAAGTCTTATTCGTTTCATATATTGTTCCGTCTTCGTGCCAAAACTCCACTATCAATGTTGGGTTATTATTAAAATCAAATCCAGAAAAGTCGCCAGCATAGTTGTCTCCAAAAAACTTAATTCCTTTTTTTAAGTCATAATTTTCTGTAAGACCCAAATCATCTAAATCAAATAAATGTTTTTGAACTTGAAATTGACATTCACGAAAACTTCCGCTTCCTATTTCACTCAAATATTCGAGAAATTCCGTTGGTATTTTGGGATATTCCTCTTTTAATTTCTTCAATTCAACTTCTGTTGCTTTATCTCTGTGATTAGTAAAGTCGGTTTTATCCTCATTTCTGTCCAAAAAATCTTTTTCAAAACTATATTTCATTCTGATATTGAGTTTTTCTTAAATTGGCTACAACGTTACTCGGCTTTAAGAAGTTTGGGAAAAGTTAGCCCGAAACTTTCGATTAATTACTGAACTATGAAAGTACAAAAAAACCTTAAAATCCAAGACTAAAGCCCAAATTTCTTAAAACCGGTGTTGTGTGTAGTTTTTATTTCATAACTAAATTAATAGCATTAGTCAATTCTTCTTTATTTTCAATTCCACCATCTATAGTTTTTACTATTTTTTTGTTTTTTATTAAGTATGTAACAGGAACAGAATAGGAATTTATTTTATTATCTGCTGGTTTTTCACTTAAATAATTTAAAATAGCAGTTTTATATTTAAGATTTTCTAATGTTATGTCTTTAAAATTAAATTTCTCTTTTTTAATAAAATTTCCAAGTTTAATTGAATCAGTATCTACCGAGAAAGACAAAAATTCAATATTATTATTTTTATACTCTTCTTTAACAGCGTTCAACATTGGCATTTCAGCTACACAAGGTTTGCACCAAGTTGCCCATAAATTTACACATATTATTTTGTCTGTTTCTAAATATTCAGAGTTGAAAGGACTATTCACAAGGTCATAATCTTGTTTAATCGCTAAAGTATCATTTTGTTTTCCAATTCTAACGTTTCCGATTTGAACACCAAAACTCATAATAAGAATAATTGCAATTACTAAAATTGCTCCAAATGCCAATAAAATTTTCTTCATAATATTTGTTTTTTAATTACACACAACGTTTTGCAGCTAAAAGAAGTGGCGACGAGCCAAAACCAAGCCAAAACAAATATAACGCAAACTTTTGAATTTTCGGAGAAAATTCGGAAGTATGCCCTTGCCTAAGCCATTACTTTTAACTGCTGTTATGCCTTGTGATTATTTTGTTTTTCCTTTCACAAAAATCTCCTTTTCAAAATAAACTTTTCTTTCACCTCGAATTGAAGAATCTTTTGTGGTTGGTTTTCTATCATAATATTCTAACATATAACCAAGCAATACTTTTTTTCCTGGTTTGTCAAACCATCTTCCAAATGCTGCCACATAATTCGGATTAGCTTTGACAAAATTTTTTCTATTTACTTTGTCTAGATTTAGATTGTAAAATGTATCCAATTTTACTTCTTTTTCATTTGAAAAGGTTTTATTGAAATTTTGATTTTCCTTTCCTAGTAGCATGATAATTTGAGAATTGTATTCTCGAAGTAATGGGCTATTACAAATTACGCTAGCTGCAAATGGCTCGGTGATACTAATCGTATCTTTTGAATAAAAATCAAATCTAATCATACTTGAATTTCTACTATCTAAAGTATCATTTGAAAACTCTTTTTGATTGTATCTATTGAATTTATTGGCATACCAAAGTGTATCGCCTGTTTTGTCAAAATACCATTGTCGATTTAGTAAATAATCTTTTCCAATAATAAAATATTCTCTGGTTTCACTTAACAGACCATCACTAGTATACCTATTCCAATTACCAAATTTCGGTCCTTTAAAATCTTGTAAACCTGATTTGTAGGTTATCTTGTTTTTATATTTGTATACGATACTGTCATATTCTTTTTTTCTATAAATGATTTTGTATTCAAGTTTTCCCAACGTATCATAATATTGAATACTTTTTGTGAATTTGTTTTTCGAGTCAAAAAAAGTTTTTAGAGCAATATTATTAGACTTATAATATTTGTTGTAATCATCACTTTCTTTTTTGCAATTAAGAATTAAAAAAGATAGTAGAATAATTAATATAGTTCTCTTCATGGCGATGTTTCTCATCATTAGGCATAACGTTCTGCGGCTTGCTTTCAGTGGCGTTGAACCAACACCAAGCCATTACAAATATAACAAAACATTCCATTCAGCAGCGGATTTTCCGTAGGAAAATCCGGAAGTAGCCATTGAAGCAAACCGCTGTTACCCACAGTATTTATTCAATTCTGTCAAATTTATATTCCCTCAAGCCACCGCCAGAAGCAAATGCTGGAAAAGCAACAATTAATCCAATCCCTTCTGTTTTACTCAAAACTATTAATTCATTTTTTTCTGAAATTCCAATTTTAACAGAAGAATTTCCAATTCCCCATATCAGAATAAAAACCATCATTTTTGCTTTTTTCTGATTTTTAAATAAGTAATAGTTATCCTGAATTTCACCCTTTATATTTATTTCTTCAATAATTTTTTCATTTTCAAGTAAGCTTAAAATAATTGATTTTTGGTCAATTTTGTTAATACTTATTTTCACATTTAAATCTTTCCAATTATCGTATTCTTTAGCATTATAATTCAATACTGACCAAAGAGAAGTGAATTTCATATTTGGTTCTGCGGATGAGTTTTTGTATGTTCCGTTCAATAATTCAAAGTTTTCTTCAGAAACTTTTTTCACATTGTTTTTCGAAATAGAATTTTTGACACTACTGCAAGATGTTAAAATTACTATAATGATTATTGAACCAATGAGTTTTTTCATATTGTGGGTAACGTTCCGCGGCTTGGCGCAGTAGCGACTGCGTGGAACGATTATTTCTTGCTAAGATAAGATTTTCCAGCGGAAAATCGAACGTGTGGTTAAAGATAAAAGTAGCTATTGTGCCAAACCGCTGTTATGTGATGTAGCTTTATTTAGTGTTATATTTTTCTTTCTATCCCAAGCTAATCTTTCTCTTTCTTCATTTTCAAGTTCTACATTTTCTATTAAGTTGAATCTGCTTTTGTCTGTTTTCTTAATTTCAACAACAATAAATTTTCGTTCGTCAACATTTTCAGCATTTATGAACTTCAAATACTCTTCAACGCAATCTTTGTCAAGCATCACTTTTCCACCGCCATATTTATGTCTGTCTTCTCCATTTTTCTTTACTCCTGAAATCCAATATTCTTCACCAGTTTCTATGTCAAAATGATTTCCGCTAATTCCTGTCGTTTTCAGTTTTTTTAGCGCTTTATTGTCAAAATAAACTGTTTGTCCAGATTTTGAGAATTCAGTTAGACCAATCCAAGCTGAACCGCTATGACCTTCAGATTTATTTTCTATGTACATTATTTTGTGCTTCATGTTTTCAGGTTTTCTTTTTTGCAGTGTCGTATGCTATAGCACATAACGTTTTGCTGCTTTGCATCAGTGGCTTGTGATTCAAGACTGACCAAAACAAATATAGACAAAATTTCGATTCGCAGAGGTTTTTCCGAAGGAAAAACCAAGCCCAAGCCATTGTGCAAAACCGTTGTTAGCAGCTGGCTTTATTCAGTTTTCATTTTTAGTCTTTTGATTTCAGCAATTAACTTTGGAATATCTTGCTTTGCATTTGCTATAAAGTCTTGATTATTGTCAAAAAGTGGATTGGAAATGTAAATATCTTCACCACCTGTCATAATAAAACTATCACCACTTGTGTGATCTCTTCCTTCAATCATTGATTTCCAAGGTCCTTTAGTCGCGTTTTTACATCTATCTTCAATTTCTTTTAATTCTAATTCTGTCATTTTCAAAACCATTTATTATCACAATGTCTACATTGCTTTGCTTTAGGTGTTCTCGCTAATTTTTTACACTTACTACATTTATTTAAAAAAATCTCATCTTTATTTTCTTTTAAAATTCTTTTTGCGGTATTGAGAAAAAATTCTATTTCTCCGTTTTTAATTAACTCAAGAACTTCATAATCGGTTGTTATCCAACCTTTATTTTTATATGTATTATGCCTTGGAGAATTTTCGGGTTCATCACGTAATTTAAATATAGAATTCAAGTGTCTATAAGCAATGTTTTCCTTTTCATTAAAAAAATGATGATAATAATTTGAAATATATCTTGCTGTTTCTATATCCATTTTTTTTCGCTTGCTGCTAACGTTCCAGCGCTTTGCGAGGTTACGGACTAAAAAAGCCTTTACTTTTAGGTTATTACTGAACTTTATTGATAAGCCAAAACTTTAAATTAATCACTTACCCCGCAATCTTGCAAAACGCTTGTTGGCAGATCGTTATTCTTTAATTATTATAGTGTTCATTAATCCTTTTTCAGTGTAAAGTTTTAGTATATAATTCCCTGTTTTCAGTTCGCTCAAATCAATTTTATTTTCACGAATCGAATTTGAACTTAAAATTCTTCCGGCAATATCATAAACTTCAACTTTTGAAATATTACGTTCTGTTTTAAAATTTAAAATATCTTTCACAGGGTTTGGATATATAGAAATGTTATTGATAAAATCATTTTCTTGTAAACCCAATGTGTTTTGAATTGTTGTTGTATAATTATTTGTAACTATTGGAAAATTATAATCAAAATAGATGCTTGCTGAATTGCTAAAAGTATTTCCAACAACTAAATTTGGTTTTGTTTTAATTTTAAAAGATACATAACCATCATTATTAGCGTCATCAAAAGGAAGATTTATATTTTGAAAAATAAATTCTACTTTATTTGTGCTTGATATTCTTGTTTCAAAGTTATGACTTCCTTTAATTGGAATTAAAGTATTTATGTCAAATTTATTGGTGTCAATTATATCTCTAACAACTATATTTTGAGCATTTGCTGTTCCATTGTTTTCAAATCGTATTAAGTAATGCACATATTCACCAACCATGCTTGGTGTGATTGTTGTTCCTTCCAAACAAATTTTATCATTTGGGTCATACGAATTTACAACTATTTGATTTAAAGTTGCAATGTTATCGTTCGGAGCTTCATCAGTCAAACCACTTATGGATGCTGTGTAATTTAAAATATTTCCAATATTTAATGGAGGAATTTCAGTTGGCGAATTTAAGTTAAAAATCACATCAATTTCTCTACTTTCAAATGGAAGTAAATTTGTAAAATTCCAAGTTAACGAGTTTGTTGTTTGACTTAAAACTAATGGATTTGCAGAAATTAAATCTAAAACAGCATCATTATATAAAAGATTTAATGAGCCTGATTGGATTTGATTTCCTTTATTTTTATAAACTAATTTATATTTAGCATTAGAACCGGCAATTGCGTTGGTTAATGGGAAAATAATTATTTCTAAATCATTATGATTACCATTTGGAGAAATGCAAAAATCTTGCATAAATGGACTACTTTGAGCAGGAAAACTAACACTAGAATTTGAGGGCGATATATTATAATAGCTTGGGTTTTCCAGTATTGGAGTAATAGTGTAAATTCCAGATTGAACAGGAATACTATAATTTCCAGATTGATTTGGAATTGAAAAAGTGTTTATTGAACTACTATTTATTTGAAATTTTAAATAAGGATAGTTGTAATCTAAAACATCGCATCCATTTAAGTTATAATCAACTTTACTATTTCCTACTATTGTATAATAATTTCCACCAGGTGTAAATGAACAATAGGAATTAACCTGACAAGTAGGGTTAGCAATAGTCTGAATTTCAGATATTTCAAAATCATCGCAGCAAATATAATTTAGATTAGGATTGTCAGAAATATAATTTGAAGTTTCATTTATACCATTTTTCATCAACAATGTTGTTAATTCATTGCTGTTGCAGGATAGAGATTGTAAATTTATACAGTTTGTTACATCAAGAAATGTTAGCTGATTATTATTTCCCCAAAAATTTGTAAGTTGTGTTAAATTATTTACGTTTATTGATGTTAAATTGTTGTTGTAAAAAATTAATTCTTGAAGGTTCACTAAATTGGTTACATCTAAAGAAGAAATTTGATTTACCCGACAATCCAATTTAATCAAGTTAGTTAAATTTGACACATTTAATGAAGTAAGCTGGTTTCCACCGCAAATTAGAGTTTGTAAATTGTTTAATCCTGTTAAATTTAGGTTTGCAATTCTACTACTATCAACCTCTAAATATGATAAGTTATAACAACCGTTCATATTAATATTTAAATTGTTTGGATAATTATAACTATCTCTACATTTTAAAGTGGTTAAATTATTTAAATTATTTACATTGAGTGTTGCTATAGAATTTTGTCCACAATCAATATAGTTTAGACTAGTACAACCAGTGAAGTTGAAAGAAGTTGCATAACACTTCCATGCCCATAATGTTTGTAAATTTGTTAAACCATTTAAATCAATACTTAAAATCGAATTCCAAGCACAATTTAAAAACTGTAAGTTTGAAAATGAAGTAATACCTTGAATACTTGTGATATTTGAATAAAAAACATCAATTGAACTAACTTGTAATGCTTCAGTTAATTGAATTTCACCATCATTATTAGTATCTATTTTGAAATAATTTCCTGATAAATCTTTTGCAGTTGTATTACTTGCGTTGGCGGCTATTAACTTAGCTTTAAAATTTGCATTTGGAATATTTACAATTTGTGCGTTACAAAATGATGTAAATGCTATAATAATAAAAAGGATTTTTGTTTTCATTTATTCTTAAATTAAGATTTTGTATTCGGTTTTGTATGTCAATAATGTCTGCCAACGTTTTGCGGCTTTGTTTCAGTGGCTTGTGATTAAACACTGACCAAAGCAAATATAAGACAAAATTACGAATCATAGAGGTTTTTCCGAAGGAAAAACCAAGCCCAAGCCATTGAACAAAACCGTTGTTGTAAGCAGGTTTTTTATAAAGTTTCTGTAATTTTTTCATATTCGGCAGAGTTTAATAAGTAATTATATTTACCCTCAATTTTCGGAACACTTTGGTTTTTAATTTTCCGTTTTGCTCTTAAAATTATTACTTTCTGTGCGTTTTGTTTTTCACACCAATCATACAAAGTCCTTTTTAAAGTATTTTTATTATCCCAAACATAAATTTCTCCAAATGACTTTTCAATTGTTCCAATTTCATCAAATTCAGATTCTTTGTTATTAAAATATTCTTTGTTACACTTCAGGATTAAATCACCGTCTTCTACTTTTCCTTTTACATATACTAAATCTCCATACTTATCTTCATCAACCATTAAATATAAGCCATAAAAAACATAACCAATTATTAAGATAAATGATGATATTATGATTATATCTAATATTTTGTTTTTAGCACTCATTTTAAACTTGCTTACAACGTGTTGCCGCTTGTGGCAGTTGCGTAAATTTATAACAAAAGATTACAAGTACAAAACTCCTCGTGGAATTTTCGGAGAAAATTCCGAACACAAGCCAAGCCTAGCAATTGCAACAAACGGCTGTTGTGTGTAGTATTTTTATTTTTCAGACAGTTTATTTATTTCACGTTTGTTTGGAATCCATAACCACATTCCAATAATTCCTAAAAACAAAATCATAAATGTATTGTTTGTTTTTGTGCTTTTTTTAATTGGCATTCTTGTCCAATTAAACCACAGGAAAATTCCTGCCACAATTAAATTCAGTCCCCAAATCAGCCAGTTTGCTTTATAATCAAAGTCGAGTTTAATCCACAGTTTTGTGTCAGCAAAGATTATAATCATATATCCGATTTGGATTAAAGTCAGTATAATTAATAAAACACGTAATTTTTTTAAATCCGATTTAAAATTTTCCTTTATAGTTTGTAATTCAGTCATTTTTTAGTTCAGTTTACGGTTGATTGGAATATTACACACAACGTGTTGCCGCTTGTGGCAGTTGCGTAAATTTAATACAAAAGTTTACAAGTACAAAACTCCTCGTTGAATTTTCGGAGAAAATTCCGAACACAAGCCAAGCCTAGCAATTGCAACAAACGGCTGTTATGTGTTCGGCTTTTATTTTGTCGTTTCAAGTTTTAGTAGTTTTTCATAATCTGTTTTTATTCTTTTTTGCTCTTCAAGTAAATAATCGTTTTCGAAAGGAGAACCACAATCTTGATTATTTAATTGATGAAGTAGTTTTCCGTTTTCAAAATAACTACGGTCTTCAATTATTTCTGATTTTTCAAAATCAAACGTTTCTGTGTCATTATTCTCTTTCATAGATTTCGAGTCATAATACATTGGTCTATTGTATTTATATAATTTAGCAAATACAAACGAAAGTTGTTTGTTTAATAAATAATATTCAGTCAATAGTTGAAATGTATCACCGAAATGTCTAGTTGTAATTTTTTCTAATTGTCCGTTTAGATAATAAAATTTTGCTTTGCCACCTTCGGTAGTTTCCCAAATGTCATTGGTTTTTATAGTTGTCCAACTTGCAATTGAGTTAATTCTCTTAAAGTTGGTTCGTATTGGGTTTAGTTTTTCGGTCAGATATTCATTAACTGGTAAATCTTCTTGATTAAATGTCTCTTTGAGTTCAACTTTGTCACGCTTCAAGCTATCAGCTTTAATTACAGTTTTAGTGGTGGTCGTGTCAGTTTTAGTTTCGATTTTACTTTTGTTGTCTGTCCCGCAACTAATAGAAAATACTGTCGCCAAAGTCAATATGTAGAATTTCTGTTTGTTGCTCATTGGTTTTTTTTTAAGCTGACACATAACGTATGGTGCTTTGCGAGGTTGTGAACTTCGTAAACGGATATTTTCGGATAAGATAAAATGCCTTTCGAACTACAAAACTTGAAATTACTACATATTTCACAATCTTGCAAAACACGTGTTAGCGGATTGTGGCTTTTTAACGATAAACTTCTGGGCGGAGTGATAAAACCCAAACACATAGATTATGGAAAATTCATTTTATGACAGACTTCTAATTGAAGCACAGGAATTAGCAACAAAAACAAATGCTTTAAACGATTTTATGCGCACACAAGCATTTGTTGATTTAGACCGCCAAAACAAAGATTTACTTTATAAGCAATCAAGACTTATGAATGAGTATTTGCAAGTTTTAGGTCAAAGATTAGAAATTTTAGGAGATAAATTCTCTTTTAAAAAGTAATCTTATTTAGTTGGCTTTGGCGGTAGTTCTGCGGTTCTACCGCCATACCCGCTAACGTTTTGCGGCTTGCTCTCAGTGGCGTTGAACCAGCACCAAGCCATTACAAATATAACAAAACATTCCATTCAGCAGCGGATTTTCCGTAGGAAAATCCGGAAGTAGCCATTGAAGCAAACCGCTGTTGTGTGTAGTTTTTTATCTACAAAAGTTTATTAAATAATTTCTGACTTTGAAATTTCTTATGTCTCCAACTTTTGAAAATGAATTGCAAGCTTCTTCATTTTTATTTACAGCTAAATAAGAAATCCCTAAATTTATAAATGCTTCACTGTATAAAAATCCTAATCTTTCTTTTATAGAATTTAAATCCATAATATTAAGTTTTTCATATTCTATAATTGCTTTATCAAATTCGTTATTTTGAAAGTGTAAATTTCCTTTTTTCTGAATAGCATAAAACTCTTTCTCTGTTTTTTCAGTTAATCCTTTAAACATTTGAAAAAAATTAAAATTATGTTTTATTAAAAAATCTTTTCCAGTTTGATTTTTAAAATATCTTTCGGCTTTATTTAAAGCTACAATAAACTCGTTATCAAATGATTTTGAAATACCGCTTAAAATTTTAATGTCTTTAATTTTCCCTTCTTTAGTTAAAACAAATTCAGATTTAAATAAATTGTTTTTTGTAGATTCTGATGTGTATTTCGAGATGTTTTTTCTTAAAAAATCTTCAAATGTTAACTCGTTATTAAATTGTGGTTTATAAACTTCATTCGAAATGTAAAGAGTATCTTGATTTCTTATTTCAATTTCTGATTTGAATTCAATGTTTTTACTTAAAAAATCTTCTTTTTTAGATAAAATTTGAATTTTGTCATCACCTTTTTCTTGAATTAGTAAATATTTATTCTCGAATGAAAAAAGCAATTCTCTAAAATCAAGTTTTATTGAATTATTTGTATAATTTGCATTGAATTTTTGGTCATTTATTTTAATAGAGTTTGTTAAAAATTCATATTCGGTAAAAGTGGAATATAAAGTATGATTTATTTCTAAAGGATTTCCATTTTCATAAACCGTTTTTTCTAAAATCCAAGTTCCATTTAACTTTTGGGAATGAACATTTATAAAATTTATAAAAGTCAATAATAATAAAATTTTCTGTCTCATTTCTTTTTAAAATTACACACAACGTTCTGCGGCTTGCTCTCAGTGGCGTTGCACCAACACCAAGCCATTACAAATATAACAAAACATTCCATTCAGCAGCGGATTTTCCGTCGGAAAATCCGGAAGTAGCCATTGAAGCAAACCGCTGTTAGGCGTTCGGTTTAATTTTTAATCAGTTTTCCATTTTCATATTTACATTCACTTTTCACGCCTTTTTTATTTATAGAAAAAACAATTCCATGTTTCTTGTTTTTTAAATATGGACATCTGTAAATTGTTTTATTTTCATAAAAATCTTCCTCCAATACTTTCTCACCTAATTCGTTATAATAAGTAATCCATAAAGTTTTATGATCTAAAGAATATTTAATTTTCTTTTCTACAATTCGATTGTTTGCATAATAATAAATTTCTTCAGCAATAATTTGTCCTTTTCCATTAAAATATTCGATGCCTTTTTTTAAAACGCCATTTTCAAATTCTATTTCATATGTCAAATGGTTTTTACCTTTAAAATTTTGAATTTTTCCAGTAAAAAGTTCAGAATTTTTAACTTTATAAACCAAATTATTTTCAGAATAAACTTCATCCTCTTTTAAAATTTCTTGAGAATAAATTTTAGCTGTAAATAGTAATAATATAATGCAAATTTTTTTCATTTAATGTGTTTAAGTTTCTTGAGTCAAACTGACGCCTAACGTTTTGCAGCTAAAAGAAGTGGCGACGAACCAAGACCAAGCCAAAACAAATATAACGCAAACTTTTGAATTTTCGGAGAAAATTCGGAAGTATGCCCTTGCCTAAGCCATTGCTTTTAACTGCTGTTACCGCCAGTTTTTATTCAGGCGCTATTTCATTTTCAATTAGTACGATTTCACTTTTCGTTTTATTCAGTTTCCATAACCAATAAATTCCTCCTAATGGAATTCCGAAAGTCCAAACTGAATTTAAATATCCCATATATGAAAAACTAATACCAAATAATATTTGAAAATTTAATAAGCTAAAAGAAAGTCCGTAAACTGCACTATAAGTTATTGCAGGAACATTTAGAAATATCACGGCTATGTATTTCAGCCATTTTTTCGTTAAATTACTTTTCTTAATTTTTCGAATCACCCAAATATTAAAAATAGGAATGCAAATTGCTAATATTCCGAATAACCAGAAAAAAACCATATTTGGAATTTTTTCCTTGAAATTAAGTGTTTTAAGGTGTAATATTTTATTTGAGTTATCATCAAATGTTACTTCAAAAACTCCAAATTCTTTGTTGTTAGAAAATTCAATTTGTGCTACGGTAGTATTTGGCGCAGTACTTTCTCCTTCAACTGTTGAAAAGGTTTTATTAGCACTTATAAATTTATAGCTTAATTCTTTACCAAAGTTCTGTACTATTACATTTTTAACATTTAATAAACCTAACTCTAGCGTGTCAACATTTGTGTTTTTATAAGCCTCATTTTCTGTAGCCATATAAGTTAAGCTTTTTGTAAAATCTTCATCTATTAAAGCTTCTACGAACCCTTCAGTTGTGTCTTTATATGTAAAAGCATTGTTAATAAAATCACAGCTAGTAAAAAGTGATACAGTTAGTATCAGGAAAAAAACTTGTTTTAATTTATTCATTTTTTTTAAAATTGGCGGTAACGTTATGAGGCTTGCTTACAGTGGCGTTGAGCCAACACCAAGCCATTACAAATATAACAAAACATTCCATTCAGCAGCGGATTTTCCGAAGGAAAATCCGGAAGTAGCCATTGAAGCAAACCGCTGTTGTGGTTAGTTTTATAAATAATCGTCTATATTTTTTATAACACCTCTAAATATGTTTTTAAGTATTTCTAATTTATCTTTTTGAGAAGCGTATGATTTTAAAACATCAATTGGAGTTTTTCCGTTTCTATTTTTTATATCTATTTGAGCTCCATTCTGGATTAAAATATTAATCATTTCAATTGCTTCGGGATAAGGTTTTTCGATATCATTTTGAATCATTCCATCCATACAATAATCAATTGCTATACTCAGAGGTAGTCCATATTCAATGTTTACATCTGCTCCATTTCTGATTATAAATTCTAAAACTTTTGGGTTATCGCTGTTAATAGCAGCATCTATAGGATAAATTCCAGAGCTTTTTTTGGTATTAATATCTATACCAGATTTTATTAATTTCTCTGCATTTTCTAGGTCAGAATTGAATAAATAATGTATTAGTTCTTCCATATCAAAATTAACCACAACGTTTTGCGGCTAGCGAAAGCCACAAAGATTTAAGACTAACCACAACAAATATAAAACTAAAATTGGAAAATCCGACAGGGTTTTCCAAAAGTTGACCAAGCGTTTGTGGTTTTTGCTAACCGCTGTTGTAGTACGTGGTTGTTTTAATTCAGATTGCGTCAATTCGGAACGAATTTATGTAAGTTGAATTCAAACTCTCAACACAAAGTTTTTCAGCAATTCATTTATCCACAAAGTTCAGAAATTGAGATTTTCAACTTAAAAAAAAATAAGCTTGATTAACGATTACGCACTTTTTAAAATTTCAACTCAAAGATTTTCCAGCAAACTTTTCTACAAAGTTCAGATTTCGTAAAGTTTAATTTTCCAATAAATATTCTTGAATTCCTTTTTCGTTCTTTTCAAGATTTCTGCACAAAGATTTTCAAGCAAACTTTTCGACAAAGTTCAGTTTTGAGAATTTTCTAATTTTCGAAAAAATACTTGATTTACGATTACGTTCTTTTCAAAAATTCTACACAAAGTTATTAATTGATTCTTATACAAAAACTTGAATAATTTCATTTTGCGTCATTTCGGAAACCATGTACTACAACGGTTTGCAGCTAAATTCCAGTGGCGATAATTAAGCTACGGCTAACACAAATATATACAAAACATTTAATTAACCGCATTATTTTCCGCTGAAAAGCCCAAACCAAAGCCATGGAATTTAACTGCTGTTATAACGCGTAAACTAACACAAAGTTAAAACTCAGTTTACACACAAAGAATTGCTACGTTCAGTTCGGACGAAAGCTTTAAGGTTTTTCAATTTATTGAAAAAAAATAGAATAGAAGTAGTTCAAATTTTTAAATCCAAAACTTTCCAAACTCTGGATAAGTAGAAAACTGAAAAGTTCGCAAACGTAAGCTTAAAATTCGGCGAGTGAAACTCCACAAAGAAATTCAAATTCTGAAGTTTTTCTGAAGCCAGTTTAAGTTTAAATCAACAAAAATCAGTTCGGATATTTTCGGTTAAAATTTCTGTTTTCGGAATTTATTAAACAGCTTTTTTACACGCACAGAGTTTATGCGTTATAACGTTCTCGCGCTACAAGCAGTTTGGGATTAAGGAAGCGTTATCTTTCGGATTTGCCAAATCTTCCAAATACAAACCAATTTTTCCATCAAGCCAAATCCCCAAATTGCTTGTAGCGTGTGTTAGGCGAAGTACTTTTATTCATCAGATCTCAAATATTCATATTTTATTAAATCTTTTTTATCCATGATTTCAATTTTTTCGGTGTCTTTTATAATGAAATTTCTATCAGTTATTTCAAGTACATCATTATAATAATGATCAGTTAAAATTATCCCTTTTGTTTCTTTAATTTCCAATAATAAATTTTTAATCACATCTTTATAAATAGGTTCAATCATTGAAAAAGGTTCATCGAGCATTATAAATTGATGTTTGAGATTTCCAATAATTAACAATTCAAGATATCGTAATTGTCCTAAAGATAATTGTCCAACTTTCATTTTTTCAAAACTTGATACTTGTTTTGAATAAAAAATTTTGTCTTGGTCATCTCCATTTGGAAAAAAGAAAGGGATTATTTCTCTTACTTTCCACTCTTTTGGTAAAAAAGTTTCTTGTGGTAGATAACCAATTTTTTTAGAAGAAATAACTTTGTTTTGTGAAATAATCTCAGCATTTAATTTAATTAATATTGAATCTGCTTTAATTGTTCCAAAGATTAATTTTAATAAAGTTGATTTTCCCGTACCATTGCGACCAAATATTCCAACTATTTCTCCAACTTTGCAATCAAGGTTTATGTCTTTTAAAATAACTTTTTTACCAAAAGATTTATTTAGTTTCGATATATTTAATACATCCATTTATCTGAATTTTATATATATTAAAAGTAATAAAACTGAAATTATTGTATTAAATAACCAAACTGTTTTTAAAAGTTTTGCTTTTGTAAAACTAAGATTATAATATGCGTAATATTGATTTTTTTTGAAATTTTGATATCCAATGTAACCAAATAAAATACCTAAAGTAGAAAAAGATATAATACTCCACATAATTCCGGATATCATCCCAATAATCAAGCAGAAAGGTAAATTGAACATATTTATATCCAAAAAATATTTAGAAATTGCTTTATTATACATTTTTTTATATTTAATTTCATAAGATTTTGGTTAGTATTTCGCCTAACGTGTTGCAGCTAAAAGAAGTGGCGACGAGCCAAAACCAAGCCAACACAAATATAACGCAAACTTTTGAATTTTCGGAGAAAATTCGGAAGTATGCCCTTGCCTAAGCCATTACTTTTAACTGCTGTTATGCGTAGTTTTTTAAATAGTCTATTGCGTCTCTTAAATTAAGTTCAGTTTCATAGAAAGCACTACTACCATCTCTATCAGGATTAAAAACATCTTCTTCCATGTTTCCAAGAGAAATTAAGATTTGATAAACAGCTTGTGCATCTTTAAGTTTTATTTCATCAGATAGCCATTCGCGAAAGTTTGGTATAAGTTTTTTGTTATGAGTTTTCCCAAGTGACCAATACGCATTAATTCGTTCACTAGAGTCAATGTAAATTCTATTATTTAGTCCGTCAACAACAATTTTTTCTAAAGTATTAGAGTCTAAATCTCCAATTCCAGATTCTTTAATTATTTGCTTTTCAAATTCGGATTTTACATTTCCGTTTTCTCTTTCAAAAATATAAGTTAGAGCTTCAAATTGTCTATTACTAAGTTTCATCATTTTATTTTTATGATATCTAGATGATTTTTGTCTAGAGAAATTAAAGAACTATCTTTTACAAATAAATACAGATTTGAAAAACTATTGTTTACTAAAGTTGTGTCGTAATCTGATATTTTTAATGTGTCATTTATAATTTTAAACTTTCCTTGAACTATACTTTTGTATTCGATTTTGTATATTTTAAATGCACAAGTTCCATTTTTATAAAGAAATATTTCGTCATTAGAATTTATATAGCAATTTTTACCTTTATAAAATTCTTTTTTCCAAAAATAAGGTTCATTAACGTTAGAAAAACCAAAATATATAGATGTAACGAAGGTTATAAGTAATATTGAAGGAATAAAATCAAACTTTTTTTTGAATTTAATTAGGCTATAAATATCCTTTATTAATAAGACCAAAAAAATAATAAAAAATATTGCGATAGAAAAAACAAGGAAAAGCCCTTGAACAATTCCAAGTTCATAATCATTGAAATGTATATATTGCTTAATCCCAATTAAGAACAGAAGTATTAATATGATATAAGTTGTTTTCCGTTTCATTTTTCAAAATTACGCATAACGTTCCGGCGCTTGGCGAGGTTGCGAGCTACGGAACCGATTATTTTCTGTTAAAGATAAAATTTCTTGCGAAAAGTAAATGTGATTTTACTACAAAATTCGCAATCTTGCCAAACGCCTGTTATGCAACGTTTTTATTTTTTCTTTAGTTTAATTTCAATCACTCCATTCTTTCCTTTTTCGCCATATTTTTCAATTGCGTTTTTATCTTTCAATACAGTTATTGAATCAACATCTTCAGGTTTTAATTCTCTAATAAATTCCTCGGTTACTTCTTTTTCTTCTACAATGTAAAGTGGGTTTTGTTTCACTTTTTCCTTTTCGAAATATGTATAACAGTCTGAAATGATATCAATTCCTTCAATAAGTTGTTCTGAATAATATTTTTGGTCGATTGGATATCTCGGATTTTTGTTTTTGTCGATTTTTACGAAAAAATTGAGTTTATCATCTTTTTTTATCCCCAAATAATCTGAGCAACCTCTTGAAGTCCATGAATTCAATGAATCATACTTTTTTAAAACGTCTGAAGCTTTAAGATTTTCAACTTCAATATAATTTCCGTCAGGTAAATATCCTTTGAATTCTCTAGTCAAATGAATTTTTGCAATTACGTTAGTACTTTTCTCATACTTTTGAAATATGACACCAGGAAATAATGTACTTTCATATCCAATTCTATTTTCAAACCTGCCATCTTGAACAAAAGCATCTGAACACAAATCCATTTCCTCAACTTTTACTTGTTTTACATTCGGATCTTTAGCTTTTAAATCATCAATTGAGAATTCACAAAAATTAATTTTTGAAAGATTAACAGATTCACTATTCTGAGAGAAGGTTGAAAGTGAAATTAAAGTTATAAATAAAGTAAATGTCTTTTTCATGTGCAGTTTTCTAAAATGTTGCATAACGTTTCGCAGCTTGCAGAAGTGGCGGATTAAGGAAGCCTAAACTTTCGGTTTTTCACTGACTTTGCAAGTACAAAACCATCTTTAAATTAAGCCCAAAACCCGCCATTTTTGCAAACTGCTGTTGGCTGTAGTGCTTTTATTTATTTTGGGGCAAATCTGTTGTTGTCAAATAATTTTTTTTCAATAATGTATAAAATCACAAGTTTATATATTTCATTTTCAGATGATATAGAATCATTCTTTTTAGTTATGATATAATTTAATCTTGTTTTTTCTTCATTAGTTAAATTATTATAATAATTAACCGCTTCATTTTTATATTCTAAAGGATTTAAATCTTCTTTTTCGACTTCAATGTTTTTAATTTCTATTGAATCATTTTCTTTAAAACTATCATTATGAGATTGCAAAGTAGAATAATCATTTTCCAATTCATGTAATAAAATTTCTTTATTTCGGGTCGTTGTTTCGCTGATTGATGGCTCAAAAGAATTATTTTCATTTTCTTTATTTTCAAATTTTAAACTTAAAATATAACCAATTATAGCAACTATGGCGACATTTACAAAACCTGAAATTATTTCGGTTTTGATAATGTTTATTGACTCTAATAAAGCAAAAAGTTTGTAAACAATTAACAATAGTCCTAAAGTTTTAAACATTAAACTTATGTTAGTTGTTATTTTTCTAATTCTGTTACCTAATAAAATAGCTGTAAAGAACAATCCAATTCTCGAAAGTATTAGAAAAACTGCACTTGATGATGAAGTATCAGCAAAGTTCATTAAAGAATCTACGTCATTTTGTTGAGAATAAACTTTTAAAGAGCTAACTAAAACTAAAATTATTGAAATAGTCGATAAAAATGTAAAAACGATATAGCTGTAAATTAAAATATTTGCTTTTTGAAAATCAATTATTTTATCTAGAAATTTTGAAAAAATAAATAGAATGAAGACGAAAATAATTGAACTAAATATTGAAAAAAACATTGTAAAAAAACCGTGAAACCAAGTTTGATCAACATAGAGGGTTTCTTTATAAATATAGAAAAATAACAAAATAACAGAATAAATGTACGCTGTTAAACTTGTAATTCGATAAATTTTATTTTCCGCTTTATTAAAATCAATACTGCTCATAATTATTCTGTTTTTTATTATATCATTTATTTTTAAGTTTATTTTTCATGTTCAGCGGCAGCATTACAGCCAACGTGTTGCAGCTAAAAGAAGTGGCGACGAACCAAAACCAAGCTAAAACAAATATAACGCAAACTTTTGAATTTTCGGAGAAAATTCGGAAGTATGCCTTTGCCTTAGCCATTACTTTTAACTGCTGTTAGCCGTTCGGTTTTTTATGCTCTATATTTCTAATAAATTTTTTAATTTCTTTTGCAAATTTTCTATTTTTAGATGTTAATATTACAACACCCGATTTTCCATAAATGCCATATAATGCTTCTGCACCTTTATCAAAAATTGGATAAATTTTATTAACATTAATTTCATTTAGTTTTTCTAGAATGAATATATATTCTGGATTTTTATTTAAATCTAAAATTACAGATTTGTTTTTTGTGTAATTCAACGCAAAAAGTATTTTCACGCCACAATTATTTCCATTTCTATCAACAGTTTCAGAATATAATGAACTACTGTGACTTGTAATTATTTTAGGTTTAAATTCTGTGTAAATTGAGTCAGAAATAATTTTTTCACGAATCATTTTCAATTTCAGTTCAATTGTTTTTTCATTCTCAAAAGAAGTTTTCCATTCAATATTTTTGTTTTTTAAATCACAACTATCTGCAACTTTATCCTGACTAAACGATAGTTGGTTTATAAATAAGATTAACAGAAAAAAAAATGATTTCATTTTCGATTTAGATTACTTTTTTATGTGTTCCGCCAAACTGACGGCTAACGTTTTGCGGCTAGCGAAAGTGGCTTTGATTTATCACTGACCATAACAAATATAGACAAATTTTCGACTCATAGAGGTTTTTCCGAAGGAAAAACCAAGCCCAAGCCATTTTTGCTAACCGCTGTTGTGTGCCGTTTTTATTATTCTATTATATTCCATTTTCCGTTTAACTGAACCATATAATAAAATTCCGTTACATAAAATAAAAGTCAAAAGTAATGGATGAAAATTATTGTTTTTAAGAATATTGAAAATAATAAATATTAAAAATCCAGAAAGTAAATAAACACTAAAATTTAGATTCGAAAGATTTGACTTTGCTTGTTTTAAGTCAATTTCTTTCTTTCTATTTTGGTTAATTATTAATTTAGAAGTTAGGTTTTCAAAGTTTTCAAATTCCAAGTCATTAATTTCTAAAGTTCCGTTTAAGTCTGAGATTTTAATTTTTCTATAAACTGTTCCTTTGAAAGCATAAAAGTTCTCTAATTTTAGATTCTTAATTTTATTTAGGTCAATTTTTTCTTTTTTAAGCCAAAAAGGATAGAACGATATAATTTTATTATTATCAATAATTAATATTCTAAATTTATAAAGAAAATAGAATAGAAGTCCATTTGTTATTAAGACTAAAAGTCCAACAAAAAATTTCGCAATAAAAATTAAGTCACTCGTAAATAAATTTTTGTCAATTGATAAATAAGTTAGAGTTCCTCCAGATAAAAACATTAGGAGAAACCAAAAAGAAGTAAATATGTTATAAATTCCGATTTTCATTTTCAAATGGCACACAACGTGTTGCAGCTAAAAGAAGTGGCGACGAGCCAAAACCAAGCCAAAACAAATATAACGCAAACTTTTGAATTTTCGGAGAAAATTCGGAAGTATGCCCTTGCCTAAGCCATTGCTTTTAACTGCTGTTGTATGCAGTATTAATTAATTAACTCGAATTTCACAGGAAAACTATTTCCACGTACCGTTCCAATACCAGTAACAATTCCATTCTCAATTTTTTCAAATTTTACATTCATAACTTCTCCAGCTTTAAATGGAAAGTTTGGCAATGTTATTTCTGTCATTGTTGCATTATATTCACATTCATTAATCCAAACTAAATCTGATTTTATGTAATATTTTTCATTTCTCAAATATTCAATATGTTTATTGTTCTTGATTACCACGAAAGCCGTTTTGTCATCATTTTCTACATATTTTAGTTTTGAATGATTCAATATTTTACAATCTTGAACTTTTTCAGTTTGTGAATATGAAATAATCGTAATGAATAATGTTGATAAAGTTAAAATTGATTTAAGTAATTTCATTTTTGTTAGGATTTTGATTCTAAAATATTGCATACAACGTTCCGGCGCTTGGCGAGGTTGCGAACTTCGGAACTGTTTATTTTCTATCAAAGATAAAATTTCTTGCGAGAAATAAATGTGTATTTACTACAAAATTCGCAATCTTGCCAAACGCCTGTTATGCCTAGTTTTTCTTCTTTTCGAGTTGTTTCGCAAACTTATTGTCTGTTTTCGTTGGACTATTTTCTAATGCTCTTATGATAACATCTTTTAAGTTTTCTACTTCGCTATACTTTTCTAAAATAGGTTTTAGATTTTCCATTTTCTGCATAGAAATTGACGAAATTACCCAACCTTTAGAATTATTATCCCAAGAGTTTAAAAACTCAATTAGTTTTGCTTGTAATTTTTCGTCTTTTTCAAAGTTTGCTAAACATTGGATAGCCAAAATTTGTTGGTTTTTAATTTCTGAATCTATAAATTTCCAACAAGTTTTTTTGACAGCATTTGTATCATATTTTATATACATATTTATCAAAATATCAACAGGTAATCCTTCTGGAAATGATGAGAATAAAACAAATAAATCATCAGATGCTTTTTCGCTATTATTTGCCATTAATGCAGTTGTGCTCCAAGTTTTTAAAAGTGAACTTTCATTTGAGTTAATTCTGTTGATAAGTTCGTCGTTAAAAGTACTGTCATTTGCAACTCCAATCAATCTGTATGCTAAAACACGTTTTTCGGTAGTTTCAGAATTAAATAGTTTTTCAATGTTTTTAAAATATGAAGAGCATTTATTCAAATTTTTCAAACTGTCTTTTGCTTCATATTCAAAAAGCAAATTGTTAATTCTGTAAAAATCTTTTTCTATAAACTTTTCATTGTTAGAAGCTTCAATAATTTCTTTGTCCAATAAATTTGGAATTTGGCATTCTTGTCCATTCGAGATATTAATTATAAAAATTAATAAAATTGAAAGTGAAAATTTATTCATTAATTGTCTGTTTTTTTCGTTTCGGTTAAAATTAGGCATAACGTTTGACGGCTTGTGACAGTTGCGTAAATTTAGCACTTAATTTCACAAATACAAAACTACTTTAGAATTTTCTAAGAAAATTCAAACAAAGACCAAGCCAAGCAATTGTTACAAACCGTTGTTAGCAGAAGATTTTATCTATTTGCTAATACTATATTTAAATCACTCCATTTTTGTGTTTTATTTAGTAAGTCATTCATCTCACAAATATTTGATTCTGTAACTAATTCACTATTTATTGAAATAATTTTTTCATTAAGATTGAACTCAGAAAAACCTTTTTGTTTAGCACTAATAATCAATTCATTTTCGCTATTTATTTTTGAACGATATTGAAAAGCATTTTCATTATTCTTACTTTTTAGTTCAATATTATTTTTTTTAACATAAACACTATTTTCTTCATAATCTATAACCCAATCAAAACATTTAATAAAATTGATACCAGCATTTTGATTTTTTATGGTTTTTGAAACTAATATTGTAGAATTCAAATTTATATCTCCAATGGTAATTGGTATATTTTCATAAAAATTTTCTTCTCCTTCAGTTGTTGAAGTTGCAGTATTAAATAATGAACCTTCGTAAACTAATGAATCGAATCCTTCAAAATTTAATTTCTCATCAAATGGAATGATAAAATTACCTAAAAAACCACTATCGAGTTTAAATTCATATTCAGTATTATTAATGTTTAAATATATGTAGACTTTATTTGATTTACATTTTGATTTTATCTTTTGATAACCGTCATTTGTTATTTTTGTTTTTTCATCTTCTGAAATATTACCTATTATATTATCGCTAAAATTTAAGAATAAATTTAAATCATTTTTAAAAAAAATATCTAGTCCTAAAACTCCTTTATAATACATTTCTTTTTTACATTTAACGTTTGTCTTATCTATAAAAGCAAATGCTTTATTATCACTTTTAAAAATTTCATTTTCAAAAATAGCTGTAAATGTTCTTAAGTCTGTCAACTTACCATCAGCTCCAGTAACTGTTCCAAAATTTCCAAACTTTTTTAATTCAAAATTTTCTATTGCAGTTGAATCAAAAACAACTGTCATATTTGCTCCTGTATCAAATAGAAGAAGTGAACTCTTATTGTCAATTTTAGAATTTATGTAGTATAAATTATTTTTTTCAATAAGATTTGTTGATTTATTATAGTTCTGAATATCTTGATTTTTTAATTGTTTAATCGTAGTGCAAGATGCTAAAATAACTGTAACCATTAACATTAAAGCTTTTTTCATTGATATAATTTTATTTTATGATTTTAAAAATATGTTTGTTTTTACTCAATTTTTCTTAAATTTTCTGCTAACGTTTTGCGGCTTGCTCTCAGTGGCGTTGAACCAACACCAAGCCATTACAAATATAACAAAACATTCCATTTAGCAGCGGATTTTCCGCAGGAAAATCCGGAAGTAGCCATTGAAGCAAACCGCTGTTAGCAGTAGTACTTTAAATAATTGGAGTTGTTATTTTAAGAATAGCTCATTTTAAACTTATTTTTCGGAATAAGCCATAGGAATAATGATAAAATTAGTAAAGAAAATAAAAGATACATAGCTTTCTTGCCATCATCTTTATAAAAAATTTCATCTTTTTCCTTATCATAATAAAAATATTCAGAATTTATACTATTGATTGTTAATCCTCTAAAAGGAAAATGCACCTTATTGTAAAGTTTACCATTAAATAATAATGTACACAAAGTTTTGGATTTAGCATTATGATTGATTTCTATAATTTTTACAGTTATTGGATTACTTTCTTTAACTATTTTTTCATTCTTACTAATTTCATTATAGGCAATTATAGAGAAATATAGTAATGCAACATTTACAATTAAGCAAACAATTATTTTTAAGGAAATTTTTGCCATATCTGGGTTTTCATAGTTTGTCAAATAGTATTACTGCTAACGTGTTGCAGCTAAAAGAAGTGGCGACGAGCCAAGACCAAGCCAAAACAAATATAACGCAAACTTTTGAATTTTCGGAGAAAATTCGGAAGTATGCCCTTGCCTAAGCCATTACTTTTAACTGCTGTTATAAAACGGTTTAATTATCACACATAATTCGGTTAAGTTTTCAACCTATAAAAAGAGAAAACACAAATTAAATATTATCTATTATGTTATTTATAAATCTCATAACTCTATCTGCATTTAATATAGCAGCTAATAAAGCAAATGAAAATCCGATAACCCATGGATTTAATAATAATCTACTTAATCTTGATTTTATTACTGGGTTTTTACTAGGTTTAGCATTTGTGTTTTTTTTAATAGGGTTTTCTAAAAATTCTAAACTATGAACAGTATTAACCCATCCACCATTTTCTAATATAGTTTCTCCAAATTCTGTTAGTTTAGCGTTTGAGTGTGAATTTCCGCCAAATATGATTAAGTCTTTTCTAAAAGCTTTTTCTAAAGAATTATTCACAAAAACAGTATGTTCTTTTCCTAAGTCAAAATTTAATTTTATTGCTTTTGTATCAATTTTTCTAAACTCGTTAATTGATAATGTTTTTAAAGTAAAATCAATTATTTCATCTTCTGTTGGTAAGTTCATTTTTAACGATTTTAAAAACTGTTTTATAACGGTTCTCAGGCTTGCATAAGTGGCAAAAAAGCAAGCCTTAATTTTCGATTTTGCCAAAACATTACAGACACAAAAACAACTTTAAATTAAACCTGAACTTGCCATTTTTGCAAACATGTGTTAGCATTAGTGCGGTTCTTAAAATAAATTTTTATGTTAAAATTAAACGATAATAACGGAATATTTTTACAGGAACAAGAATATTATACAAAAGAAGATTTAATTAATTTGTATAGGCTTCAAAAAACATTATTAATAGAAGAAAATACAGTTGCTTCTATTTTAGATTGTGCTAATATTTGGCAAAGATATTCAAGTGATTTATGTGCCAGTTGGTTATTTTTTCCTGATAATGATGACGATATTTTAAGACAAATAAGAAGTAGCGGTTTTTTTACTAATTTTGAAGATTATGCGAAGTAAAATAATAAAAAAGATTATTTCTGAAACATCAGAAGAAACGAAAGAAAAAGCAAACCAATATGCTGAAAAAAGAATTAACTGCAAACATCCAAGAGAAAAAAGAAGTTACATTGGTAATAATCTTTTAAGATGCAATGTTTGTGGTTTAGAATTTTCGTAGCATTGATGCTAACGTTCCGCGGCTTGGCGCAGTAGCGACTGCGTGAAACGATTATTTCTTGCTAATATAAGATTTTCCAGCGGAAAATCGAACGTGATTTTAATTGTAAATTTAGCTATTGAGCCAAACCGTTGTTGTATGCTGGTTTTATATTTCTTCTATAAGATCCGAATTGATTTTCTGTAAATAAACGGGTTTTAAATACTTTTGTTTTTTATCAACTTTGAATTTCGTCAAACGATCTATTTCGTACTTACCATCAATAATATTTAGCCTGTATTCTTTAATTTTTTCTAAAAAGCCATTTTTTGAATAGAAATATTCTTTTTTGGTTTTACCAATACCAATTATTTCGTGTGATATTAATCTTTTTTCAATATCATATGTCTTTATTTCAAATTCAGACTTTTCTGCTCCATCATTATATTTGGTTTTGAAAGTAATAACTGTCGAGTTGTCAAAATAATTGTATAAACGTTGCCATCTTATCTTTTTTGTATCTTCAAAACGTTGATTAAGCTCTAATAAATTATTGTTAGAATCATATATTCTTTCATAATAAGTAGATTCATTAAAATGAGTTTCTTTAACGTTTGGTTTGTAAATGTAGTTCGTTGACATAAAAAGAGAATCATTTTTTTCATAATAAGAGTTATCACTTATCAAATTATTATTTTCATCATATTTATATTTACTATACAAAACATGATATTCACAGCCGTTGCAACTTGTGGAATAACTTTTAGATAAATCTAACTTATTATTAATGTAAAAAAACTGTTCAATTCTACCTACATTTTTTAAATCATTAAAATGAGCAGTTCCGTAGGAAATGGTTTCTAGAACTTGACCTTCATTATTAAAAAAATATTCAGATTTATTTATTTTTCTTTTGTCAGATTTTTTGTGATTATCAAAATAGTATTCTTCCTTAGTTACATGAATATCACCAATTCGTTTTTCTATTTTTTGACTATAGATTTTTAATAAACAAAATAATAAAATTATTAAGATTTTTTGTTTCATGGTTTTTATTCGCAAAGTTGGTTAACTAGCATACAACGTTTTGCGGCTTGCTCTCAGTGGCGTTGCACCAACACCAAGCCATTACAAATATAACAAAACATTCCATTCAGCTGCGGATTTTCCGTAGGAAAATCCGGAAGTAGCCATTGAAGCAAACCGCTGTTGTGTGTAGTTTTTTATCTACAAAAGTTTATTAAATAATTTCTGACTTTGAAATTTCTTATGTCTCCAACTTTTGAAAATGAATTGCAAGCTTCTTCATTTTTATTTACAGCTAAATAAGAAATCCCTAAATTTATAAATGCTTCACTGTATAAAAATCCTAATCTTTCTTTTATAGAATTTAAATCCATAATATTAAGTTTTTCATATTCTATAATTGCTTTATCAAATTCGTTATTTTGAAAGTGTAAATTTCCTTTTTTCTGAATAGCATAAAACTCTTTCTCTGTTTTTTCAGTTAATCCTTTAAACATTTGAAAAAAATTAAAATTATGTTTTATTAAAAAATCTTTTCCAGTTTGATTTTTAAAATATCTTTCGGCTTTATTTAAAGCTACAATAAACTCGTTATCAAATGATTTTGAAATACCGCTTAAAATTTTAATGTCTTTAATTTTCCCTTCTTTAGTTAAAACAAATTCAGATTTAAATAAATTGTTTTTTGTAGATTCTGATGTGTATTTCGAGATGTTTTTTCTTAAAAAATCTTCAAATGTTAACTCGTTATTAAATTGTGGTTTATAAACTTCATTCGAAATGTAAAGAGTATCTTGATTTCTTATTTCAATTTCTGATTTGAATTCAATGTTTTTACTTAAAAAATCTTCTTTTTTAGATAAAATTTGAATTTTGTCATCACCTTTTTCTTGAATTAGTAAATATTTATTCTCGAATGAAAAAAGCAATTCTCTAAAATCAAGTTTTATTGAATTATTTGTATAATTTGCATTGAATTTTTGGTCATTTATTTTAATAGAGTTTGTTAAAAATTCATATTCGGTAAAAGTGGAATATAAAGTATGATTTATTTCTAAAGGATTTCCATTTTCATAAACCGTTTTTTCTAAAATCCAAGTTCCATTTAACTTTTGGGAATGAACATTTATAAAATTTATAAAAGTCAATAATAATAAAATTTTCTGTCTCATTTCTTTTTAAAATTACACACAACGTTTTGCAGCTAAATTCCGTGGCGGAACTTTGCTACGACTAACACAAATATATACAAAACATTTAATTTACCGCATTATTTTCCGCTGAAAAGCCCAAACCAAAGCCATGGAATTTAACTGCTGTTACCCAACGTTTTAATTTTGAATTAATATTTTTTTAGTAATCATTCCATGGTCTGTTTGGAAAGTTATAAAATAAACACCATTACTAATATCATTAACTAAAATATAATCAAAATCATGATTAACTGTTCTAATTTTTTCTCCTAATATGTTATAGATTTCAATTTTATCGATAACTAAATTATTATTAGTGAAATATAGTTTTTCTGATACTGGGTTTGGAAAAATTGTAATAGTCTTTTTATTTAATTCAAAATTATCAGATGTTAATGTAACTGTTCCTGTTAATGGTGTAGCAAATTGTATGGTGGCAGAATCTGTTTGATTTGAGTAATCACAAGTAACAGTTAAATTAGTTCTATAAGTTTCAACTATTAGGGAATAGTTACTATTATTCAAAATAGGTATGTTAAATGTGTTGTTCAATAAACTAAATTGAAATAATGGGGCATATTCATAACAAACTTTTAATTTTATTTCATTGCCTGTAATTACATAGTAACTATCAACAAAAAGAATGTATTCAGTCTCATAAACTTCTAAATTCACATCAATAGAATTAGAGCCGTTTGGTGACACACTCATTGTGTAAATATTTTGGCTTTTCATAGAAAAGCTTGTAAACATGAAAATTATAAATAGTAAAATAGTTATAATTTTATAATTATCTACTTTTTTTAGATTGTCTCTTTTCATAATTTTATTGTTTAATTAAAGTTTTTGCATCTACTATTTGACCATCGCATATTAGTGCTAAGGTATAAAAACCGTTTTGATAATTTGTAATGTCAATTGATATTTCTGAATTATTCGTATCTAAAATGTAATTATTTGATGTATTATTGCCTCCATAATATCCCATTATAGTTATGTATGCTGATTGCACACCATTTAACTTATAAGATATTATTGTGTTATTACTTGTAGGATTGGGTGTAATTGTTTCTAATATACTTGGTTTTAAAATAACTTCTACTTCATCATAATCTTTGAAACCATCTGTTATAGCAATTATTTCTAACTTATATTTTTTGGTTATGTCAGATGAAACAGTCAGGTCTTTTCCTGTGTATATTAAGTTACCATTTGTATCATACCAATTATAAATTGCTGCTTCATTTATTTGTTCTGCACTAATTGTTATGGATTGGTTTTCGTCTATTTCTAAATTATCTCCTGCATTTGCAACAAAAAGAGGTCTAGGTTCTTTTTGTATATTGATATGTGTAACATCAATTAATGTGTTGTTTTCAGTGCTGTGCTGTGTTAGTATATAATTGAAATTGTTTTTATTTGTTAATTCTTTTGTTAGAAAGTTAAATGTTGTGTTAAAGAAGTATTGTTTATTTGGTTGTAAAGTCACATTATTTAAAATACAATTATTGTTTGTAACAACAATGGTCTTTTCATTATTTGTTGTTTTATAATTATTTCCTTGTTTACCTCCATTATCCCATGCGTCGAATAAATCTTGACTTAATTCAATGCTAATTTCTGCTTCATCATAAATAGCTTTTCCATATTCATTAGTTTCTGTTTTAAACTCTATGTTATATGTTTCTACAGAACTTTCTGGATTGTATATTGAGTTTATTGTTCTTGAAAAAGGCTCATTGCCATTAGATACATATACATTTTTAGAAGCTATATTGTTATTGTTGAGTATGTTATTGTGTATGTTTGAGGTTTCATTTAAAATAGGATCATCTATGGAAATAATTCTTGTTAATAAATTATAGTAACTTCCATATAAACCAGGAAAAGGAGGGTAGAACCCCATGTTGAATTCCAATATTGTTTCTTCTCCTGGAGCAATAGATGGAATTGTAATGTTACCAGCTTCGTCTCCAAAGAGCGTGGCTAACTGATTTGAATACGCATCACCATAATTATCAATCCAATGATATGGCCAAATAAGGCCATAAGTAGACCAATAAAGATATAATTGTTCATTGCCATTAGAAGCAACAGAGCCTTTATTTCTAATTTTTACATATACATAATTATTTGTATTTGTTATTGGTGTTTGATGTGTGGAATTTATTAACCCATCTGGTAGGTGTCTTACCCAAATATCTTCACTTAAAAAAGTGTAACTGCTACTATTATTTGGTTCAATCCCAAAATCTTGAGGAGTATCTTTAGTATACAAATCAATATCATTAGTGTTCATGCTTTGAGCTAAAACAACTGACGCATTAGCATCAACTAATCCATAGCCCATTTCTATATTCCATGTTCCATTTGGTCTATTAAAATTTGTTTGATAAGAATAGGGAGTATTAGCATTAACTTTTTGAGCAGTACTTTCTATAATATTGTTAACTTCAATATTAGTTAAATTAGGATTAACAGAAAGTATTAATGCAGCAATACCAGCAACATGAGGAGCTGCAGAGGATGTACCTTCAAAGTTTAAATTAAAATAGGAATTGTCAATTTCTAAAGCTTTTGTTGTAGGAATATATGTACCAGGTGCCATTACATCAATTTTTGAACCATAAGCACTACCCCATAAAGTTTGTCCATCACAGGAACTTGGATTTTTTCGTTCGCCGCAAGGCGAAATAGCTCCAACAACTAAAAAATCATCATTGCTATTTGCAGGATAAGTAACATTAGAACCTTCAGAATTTCCAGAAGCAAAAACAACAACACAACCTTTTCCATTTCTGCCTAATGTTAGAGCATTTATTAAAGCATCATCTAATAATTGATTTTGAGTAGGTTGGTACCAAGAATTGTTAACAACATCAGCACCATTTTGCCAAGCCCAATTTATACCATTAGCCAAATTTTCTGAATTTGAAAAGATAGTACTTATTGACATTAATTGACAATTTGGGCTTACGCCACTAATGCCAGTATTGTTGTTTTGTGTAGCGCCAATTACACCTGCGCAAGCAGTGCCATGTTGGCCGTAATAATTACTTGGCGAAGTACCTGTTTCACAATCATAACTTAATGGGTGAATATTTGTTAATTCAGGATGGTTTAAATCGATGCCTTGGTCTATAACAGCAACTTTAATATTGTTGTTTCCAGTTGTTATATTCCATGCTTGGCAGGCATTAATATCAATACCATTAGTTGCAAAAATATTTGGAAAAGAAGAAATTTGTTGTCCTGTATTTTCAAGACCCCATTGTTTATTAAAATAGGTGTCATTTATACAATTTGTTAAATTTTCTGTTGTGTCAAATGTGGCGTTATTTTGAAAAACTTCAGTTTCTAAAGAAATAAAATTAGGAAAAGCTGTTTTAAACAAACCAGATTCATACAAAAGATTAGATAAAGTGAGAGCATTTTCAACTGTATATTTTGTACATTCTAATGAGTACCAAAGAGGCATAAACTCATTTTGTTTGATAATAGCAAAATTGTATTCTTGAGCTTTTTGTTCAAGTAAACTAAAATCACTTTCATTTTTAAGCTTTACATAAAAATGTTTAGACAACGCAACTTTATCTCCTATTGAAGTTATAAAGCAAGGAGAAACATTTTCTATAGAATTAATGTTTTTTATAGAATTTATTTTTTGAATATACTCCAAGCTGTTAGGTTCATTCTGAAATGTAACAACAGTCCATTTTTGATTAATTGAATTTTCGTTTTTCAAACTAAAATCTAAAATATTTTCGTTGTTTAGTACTGATTTTTGGAAATTATTGTTTACTCCTAAATAAATTGAGTTTTTATCATGATTTAAAAATATTTTTTCTCCTTTATAATAATAAAAATTACTGTTTTGAGAATAAATAGTTATAGATATTAAAAAAAATAAAGCCGATAAATGTAATTTTGTTTTCATGTTATTTTCCGTTTACGTTTCTCAAAAATGTTGGGTAACGTGTTGCAGCTAAAAGAAGTGGCGACGAGCCAAGACCAAGCCAAAACAAATATAACGCAAACTTTTGAATTTTCGGAGAAAATTCGGAAGTATGCCCTTGCCTAAGCCATTGCTTTTAACTGCTGTTGTATGCAGTATTAATTAATTAACTCGAATTTCACAGGAAAACTATTTCCACGTACCGTTCCAATACCAGTAACAATTCCATTCTCAATTTTTTCAAATTTTACATTCATAACTTCTCCAGCTTTAAATGGAAAGTTTGGCAATGTTATTTCTGTCATTGTTGCATTATATTCACATTCATTAATCCAAACTAAATCTGATTTTATGTAATATTTTTCATTTCTCAAATATTCAATATGTTTATTGTTCTTGATTACCACGAAAGCCGTTTTGTCATCATTTTCTACATATTTTAGTTTTGAATGTTTCAATATTTTACAATCTTGAACTTTTTCAGTTTGTGAATATGAAATAATCGTAATGAATAATGTTGATAAAGTTAAAATTGATTTAAGTAATTTCATTTTTGTTAGGATTTTGATTCTAAAATATTGCATACAACGTTTCGCAGCTACAAGAAGTTGCGTACTTCATTCACTGTCAATTACAAATATAAACAAAACTCTGATTCAATAATTACCAATTCTGATAAATTCCAAGCCTAGCAATTTCTTGTAACTGCTGTTATGCCTAGTTTTTCTTCTTTTCGAGTTGTTTCGCAAACTTATTGTCTGTTTTCGTTGGACTATTTTCTAATGCTCTTATGATAACGTCTTTTAGATCTTCTACTTCACTATACTTTTCTAAAATAGGTCTTAGATTTTCCATTTTTTGCATAGAAATTGACGAAATTACCCAACCTTTAGAATTATTATCCCAAGAGTTTAAAAACTCAATTAGTTTAGTTTGCAATTTTTCGTCTTTTTCAAAGTTTGCTAAACATTGTATAGCCAAAATTTGTTGGTTTTTATTTTCTGAATCTATAAATTTCCAACAAGTTTTTTTGACAGCATTTGTATCATATTTAATATACATATTTATCAAAATATCAACAGGCAATCCTTTTGGGAATGATGAGAATAAAACAAATAAATCATCAGATGCTTTTCCGCAATTATTTGCCATTAATGCAGTTGTGCTCCAAGTTTTTAAAAGTGAACTTTCATTTGAGTTAATTCTGTTGATTAGTTCGTTGTTAAAAGTACTGTCATTTGCAACTCCAATCAATCTATAAGCTAAAACACGCTTATCAGTAGTTTCAGAATTAAATAGTTTTTCAATGTTTTTAAAATATGAAGAGCATTTATTCAAATTTTTCAAACTGTCCTTTGCTTCATATTCAAAAAGCAAACTGTTAATTCTATAAAAATCTTCTTCTGCAAATTTTTCATTGTTAGAAGCTTCAAAAATTTCTTTGTCCAATAAAATTGGAATTTGGCATTCTTGTCCATTCGAGATATTAATAATAAAAATTAATAAAAATGAAAGTGAAAATTTATTCATTAATTGTCTGTTTTTATCGCTTCGGTTAAAATTAGGTATAACGTTCCCGCGCTTTGCGATGTTGCGTAATTTTAGCAAAGACGTTAACAAATATACCGAATATTTTGAAAACCAATGTTGATTGAAAGCAAAAAAAATTTTTACTAAAGTATTCTGATAAATCCCATGCCTAGCAATATCGCAAAACGTGTGTTGGCGGTAGTATTTTATATAGATTCAAATTTTCCGTTTCTGTATTCAAATAACTTTTCAGAAACTAAATGATCTCCATTTTCATTTATTTCGCTTATTGTCTGTTTAAGTTTCTTAATATTTTCTTTGTCATTTTTACCTGTAATAATCAACAAATCGCGCGATGGAATTCCTATTACAATTTCACCTTTAACTTTAAAGTTTTCTTCATTCCAAATGTCAAGCAAAATCATACTTGATTCATAATTTCCGTCTGCCAATAACATAAAGTAACCATTTTCTCCGTGTCTTTCGATTTCTATAGAGTTTGACAGATTTTCTATTGCAATTCTTCTGAGTTCACTTTTTTCAACGTTTAGTTTTTCAAAATCTTCTTGAGTTAAATAATTTATGTTTGTTTCTGTATCTTCGACGTAGAAAATATAAAGTTCGCTATTATATTTTTCGAAAGTGTGATTTTTTTCAAAATTTGGATTTATTTCAAATATGCTTTGAATAAAGCGTTCATCTTTTATTACGGGTAAAATATCAGATATATTAATAGTTTCGTTTGGTTTATACAAACTGTCAGATGAATTTAAATATTTTTCAAAAACTTCTTCAATACTTTCAGGTTCTCTTAAATATTCAGAATAACAATTATTCAGAAAATGTTTGTATTCGTTTGAGTTATCAAATTCTGTTTGGATTTCAAGACCTTTAATAGAAAATATTTTCAAGCCTTCAACTTTTTCAGTAAGTCGTTTCGCAAACTCTGTAGAAAATTCAATTTCGGTAAGCATATTTTTTAAATTATATTTTCTCGTTTCCGCTCGGCTAATATTACCGCCAACGTTTTGCAGCTAAATTTCTGTGGCGATAATTAAGCTACGGCTGACACAAATATAGAAAAAACCTTTCAATAAGCGCATTATTTTCGGCTGATAAAACCCAAGCCAAAGCCATGAAATTTAACTGCTGTTGTACGCAGGCTTTTATTTCATGTTCTTCAATTCTTTTTTTAAATTATATATAAAAATCATTTTTAGGATTGTGCTTATTCCAAAAAAGAACGCTGGTCTTCCACTTCTAATTAGGTTTCTATAATTAAAATTATAAAATATTTTTTTACTTCGAGTAATTATTGTTACATCGAGAGAGTTTAGATAGAATTTATTATTTCTAAGTTTAATTTCGTCATATTTTTTAAAATACTCCCAATTTAAGTTGTTTAAAGTTTTTGCTACAATTTCAAAATTATTTTTTTCTGTTAGTTTGGTATTTATTTCACTAAAATATTCATCTTTCCATTGAATATATATAGTAAATAAAACAGGTAAAATAAAGTGTAAAAAATTAATTTCAAAATTAAATTCTGTTGATATCAGTATACATACTGGGATAAATAATAAAGTGCTTGTAAAGCCACCCAATATTATGTCAAACCAATTATCAGAATTCCTTTTTAATTTCATATTTTTTTCGAAGCTTGCGTACAACGTTTTGCGGCTTGCTCTCAGTGGCGTTGAACCAGCACCAAGCCATTACAAATATAACAAAACATTCCATTCAGCAGCGGATTTTCCGTAGGAAAATCCCGAAGTAGCCATTGAAGCAAACCGCTGTTAGCTACAGTTTTTATTCTTGCTTGTTCAAATAATCAATTAGTGAATTATATAAAGGATACATAGTTCCCTGGTCTGTCCAACCGTCCCACATTAAATTTACATAAATTTCATTTTGATAAATAAAATCAGCTTTGCTTGGGTCATAAATAGATATTCCAGTGTATAAAGAAGTATTGTTGTTAGTTTCTTTTCTTTCTTTTGTAAAGTGAAGTATTACAAAAGAACCATAATGATTATAAGCGTTTTTTAAACCAATTCTATCAGAAACACTTGGAATTTTATCTTCTAAATTTTTAGAAATAATATCTTTTTGAAATTCTTCAAACGTCATTATTTTGTCAAAAAAATTCAAATTTTTAACCATCTCAAGTGTGTACTCATCGTTTGGAACAATTATTAATTTTTTTAAAATGTCTTTACTAATTTTTTCTTCTTTAATGACAGTTACAGCTTTGTTTTTTTTAGCTGGAAAGTATCCAGTTTTACTATCTGTTTTAGATGTTTTGTTAAAAGTTCCACACGAAATAGAAGTAGAGATGCATATCAAAATGGTAAGTAATTTAATAGATTTCATTTAGTATTTCTTAAAATTGTTGCTAACGTTCCGCAGCTAAATTCCGTGGCGGAACTTTGCTACGACTAACACAAATATAGACAAAACATTTAATTAACCGCATTATTTTCCGCTGAAAAGCCCAAACCAAAGCCATGGAATTTAACTGCTGTTATAACGCGTAAACTAACACAAAGTTAAAACCCAGTTTACACACAAAGAATTGCTACGTTCAGTTCGGACGAAAGCTTTAAGGTTTTTCAATTTATTGAAAAAAAAATAGAGTAGAAGTAGTTCAATTTTTTCAAATCCAAAACTTTGCAAACTCTGGATAAGTAGAAAGCTGAAAAGTTCGCAAACGTAAGCTGAAAATTCGGCGAGTGAAACTCCACAAAGAAATTCAAATTCTGAAGTTTTTCTGAAGCCAGATTAATTTCAAATCAACAAAATTCAGTTCGGACATTTTCGGTTAAAATTTCTCTTTTCGGGTTTTATTAAACAGCTTTTTTACACGCACAGAGTTTATGCGTTATAACGTTTTGCGGCTTTGTTTCAGTGGCTTTGATTAGTCACTGACCAAAGCAAATATAAAACAAAATTACGAATCATAGAGGTTTTTCCGAAGGAAAAACCAAGCCCAAGCCATTGAACAAAACCGTTGTTAGCAGACGTATTTAATTTATCTGTTTCATTATTTTACAACCTAACTCAAACCAACTTTTAGTTTCTTTTTGTGGAAAAACAACATTTCCATTAAAACCTTCTCCTGTTATTCCAATTTTGCAATTTTCAGGTATATTTTCACCAAACTCTTTTTTGGCAACGTGAAATAAATCAACTCGATAATCATTTAATAAGTGAAAAGCAGCAGATAATACAACTCCTCGTGGGTCTTCATTTTCGTCCGTAAGATATTTAATTAAAGCGTGCTCTTCAAAAAGAGATCTTTTATCCGAAACACCATCAGATTCGTCGTCATCTTCAAATTCGTCCTCTGCGACGTCTTCTGGCATTCTTGGAATATTATATAATTTTGATAATCTTTCGAAGGCAACTTCGGCTTGTTCTGCGTAGGAATTAAACTCTGTTTCTATTTCAGTAATTAAATTGCTGAGATTTTTATCTGTTTCAATCCAATTTTGCACTAAATTTTCTTCCATAAAAATTTTGATTTATTTCGATTTTTGAGAATATGTCTGCTAACGTTTTGCAGCTAAATTTCAGTGGCGATAATTAAGCTACGACTAACACAAATATATACAAAACATTTAATTTACCGCATTATTTTCCGCTGAAAAGCCCAAACCAAAGCCATGGAATTTAACTGCGGTTATAACGCGTAAACTAACACAAAGTTAAAACTCAGTTTACACACAAAGAATTGCTACGTTCAGTTCGGACGAAAGCTTTAAGGTTTTTCAATTTATTGAAAAAAAATAGAGTAGAAGTAGTTCAAATTTTCAAATCCAAAACTTTCCAAACTCTGGATAAGTAGAAAACTGAAAAATTCGCGAACGTAAGCTGAAAATTCGGCGAGTGAAACTCCACAAAGAAATTCAAATTCTGAATATTTTCTGAAGTCAGTTTAAGTTCAAATCAACAAAAATCAGTTCGGATATTTTCTGTGAAAATTTCTGTTTTCGGAATTTATTAAACAGCTTTTTTACACGCACAGAGTTTATGCGTTATAACGTTTGGCAGCTACAAGAAGTTGCGTACTTCATTCACCGACAATTACAAATATAACCAAAACTTTTATTCAACAATTACCAATTCTGATAAATCCCATGCCTAGTAATTTCTTGTAACTGCTGTTATGGCTAGTACTTTTTAATCTTTAAATTTTATCGTTTTAATAGCTTTGAGGAATTCTATCTGATTTTTTTTCTTCAAATTGTAACCGTTAATTTGAAAACTCACTCCTTTTCCATCAATTCTTGTATTTTCAAAATACACACCAGTGGTTCCCATTTCGGGTTTTTTAGGGACAACAATTTTTGCTTTCAAACCATTAATTTTCTCATAATAAAAAGTGTCTTTTTTAAACTCTAAAAGCTTGTTTTTTCCACCTCGTGCAAAGAATTTATAAATAGGTTCATCAATTGTGTCTGAATTGCTAAGTTCCCAATCTGGAGTAAAAATACTGTCGTTATTTATAATGTAATAATAGCCACCATTAAAGCTTTCTTCAAGGTCACTCGAATATAATCCATAGTCAAAGTATAATGTGTCTCTTTTGTCGATTCCTATTTTACCTATAAATGAATCAATTCCACGTTCTTTTATGTAATTCCATTTTTTTGGTGTTTTCATTGAGAATGCACCAAAATCTATTTTATTTTCACTACTATAATTGAGTAGTAGAAAAGCTAAAAAAAGCAGATTTAATATTTTCATAATTTCGTCTTAGAATTTCGGTGCTTTAGTATTAGCCATAACGTTTTGTGGCTTGCAAAAGTGGCGTAAACCAACACCAAGCCTTCACAAATATAAACAAAAATTGGAAAATCCGACAGGATTTTCCAAAATAGGAGCGAGCCTAGCCATTTTTGCAAACCACTGTTGTAACTAGTAGCTGTTTTAATTCAGATTGCGTCAATTCGGAACGAATTTATGTAAGTTGAATTCAAACTCTCAATACAAAGTTTTTCAGCAATTTATTTATCCACAAAGTTCAGAAATTGAGATTTTCAACTTAAAAAAAAATATGCTTGATTAACGTTTACATAATTTTCAAGATTTCAGAACAAAGACTTTCAAGCAAACTTTTCGACAAAGTTCGGTTTCATATTTTTCTGTTTTACGAAAAGATGCTTGATTTATAATTTCGTTCTTTTCAAAATTTCAGCACAAAGTTTTTCAGATAAACTTTTCGACAAAGTTCAGTTTGAGAATTTTCTATTTTACGAAAACATGCTTGATTTACGATTTCGTTCTTTTCAAAAATTCAGCTCAATATTTTCAATTTAATTTCAATAAAAGTTCAGTTAATTTCCTTTATCTGCGATTTTTCGAGCTATTAGTTACAACGTTTTGCAGCTTGGCGAAGTGGCGGATATAGTTACACTTACTTTCATTTTAGAACTATTGCTTATTAGAAAACCGAATGTTTGATTAAAACCGAAACTCGCCATTTTGCCAAACTGCTGTTACATGAAGTTATTTTTTTAAAGTTTGTTTGATAGATAATGCAATAGCTTTTGCTAACAAAGGAGGAACTGCATTTCCAATTTGCACCATTTGTTTTGATTTTGTTCCCTTAAATATAAAATCATCAGGAAATGATTGTAATCTTGCCATTTCTCTAACTGTAATAACTCTTGGCTCAATAGGATGAATATTCACACCACCATGATTTTCTTTTATAGTACAACTAGCTTCGTTCCAGGGGCATTTTTTCCATGAATCAGAGTATTTATCATATAAACTTTTTCCTTCAGGAACTTTAGCCAATCTATCTTTCATTTCATCTGAATGTTTGGTTCTGACATGATTAAATTTTGGGTTATCTTTTAGTTTAACTAAATCTCCTATGGCCTCTTTTGTGGTTATATATGAATCAGATTCTAAAATCGGAGCAGGATGATAGTTTTTTTTACCTATTCTATTTGCAATAAAAATAACTCTCTCTCTTTTTTGAGGAACATAATAATCTGCTGAATTAAGAACAGTTACATTTACTTTATATCCAAGATTTTCAATATCTACTCTTATTTTGTCTTCGACTTTTCCTTTTAACATTGAGCGTAAACCTTTTACATTTTCGGCAACAATAAATTCAGGTTGAAGTTCTTTTATTATCTCCAACATATCTTTATACAGAGAATTTCTTGGGTCTTCGACAACTCTGTTGCCTGACATACTAAAACCTTGACAAGGAAAACCGCCAGAAAGAACCGTCAGGTTCTTTCCCTTTAGTTTTTCTTTTACAGTGTTAATGAACTTATCTTTTATCTCTCTTTTTGTTATATCTCCTTCAATTAATGGATGAGAAAAGTTTTCTCTATATGTCATACCAGCTTCTTTAAACCAATCTAAGCCACAAACTTGGTTGAAGCCTGCCATTTCAAATCCTTTAGCCATCCCGCCTGCGCCACAGAATAAGTCGGCTGAAGTTAAATCTAAATTTTGAACATTATCCCATTCGTCAGAAATGTCAATCCAATTAATTGTGTCCGTTTTTGTTGATTTAGGAGCGGTAAGTTCTACATCTTCTATTTCAGGTGCAAACAACGATTTTTGAACAAAATATTCTAAAGCACTTTCCTCAACTCTGTGTACACCTCCGATTTTATTTGATTGCAATTTTCCTGAATGAATATATCTTCTAACTGATTTTTGAGATACATTTAGTTTTATAGCAATATCTTCAATTCTTAATAATTTAGTATTTGTGTCCATATTTGTCTAAATTTGTCCAATTATGTCCAAATATAAATATAGTTTTTTAAACTGACAATAAATTATTAAAATTGAATCTGAATTTTAATGAATTTCTAGCAGAATGGACTTGAAATTCGCCTAATGAAAAGCGATCTTTACCATATTTAATTGTAACACTACTTTTTTCTGTAAAGTCGTTTGAATATTCAATTAAATCCGGATTGAAAGTGATGTTTTTCAAATCGGCTTTTTCCACAAGTTTAGAGTTTATATTATTTTCGTTTAAATATAATGACCATAAAAGATAATCACATTCATTTAAAAATTTCACATATTCACTTAAAAGCAATGATAGTTTTTCTTTGTCTTTTACTAAAATTCTAAACTTTTCTTCATTCATATTTCCGTCATACCAACCCTTTTTAGAAAAATATAGGTCAAATGTTTTTGGGGAAGGTTGTCCAACTTCAGGTGGACAAACTTTAAATGACTTTGATTTGTTAGTTTTTACAGATAATGTAGCATTTTTTTCAAGAAAAAAATCAACTCCGCTTTTGCTATGACCTCCACGTTCCCTTTTTTCTGTTCCTGAATATTTTATAGGTTTCAAAGGGAATAAATTAGTTTTGTTGACTTTATAATGATTTTCGAACGCTTTTAGAATTATTTTATCTGAGTTATTCATCAATCTTTCATTGTTTACACCTGAATCAAGATTAAAGACGTTACAAATCGCTAATTCGGCAGTATCACCAAGCAAAGAATTATTTATTTCTTTTTCAACTTTTAACAAAACTGGAAAGTTTTCTCTGTGAAGTCTAATTTTATATCCTGCTCGATTCGTGTGTAATTGTAATTCTAAAACCGTTTTTCCTTTGTATTTAATTGTATTTGATTCTACCCATTCATTTACGGTTGGTTTTGTGAAAGTGAAATTTTTTGAATCAAAAGTCAATTCAGGTAAATCATCTCTTTTTAATATTTCATAATGAAAATTATTGTCTTTAATATAAAACCAACAATTTAAGTCACTTACTAATGCATAATCAACAATAATTGGTAACATTTCGTCAATATGATTCAAACAAAATGTCTTAAAATTATTTCTTGAAATTTCTTCTGTTGATAAATGTCCAAAGAAATGATTGAAAGTTTCGTCTCCAGCCTGTCCAACCACTTTTGGTGCAAACATTTTCCCACTTCCTTGAAATGTTCTAACAGAAAATGTTTCGTTATTTGTGAGTAAAAAGTTGTGAGGACATCTTTTTATAAATGGTGAAGTATACTCTTTAGAGTTAGATAAATATTCAATTGGTTTTCTTCCTCTAAATATTTTAGGAATTATCCTAGAATTAAGGAAAGTTATCAGTAATTTTTTGTCAACCCTTTCTAAAGAAATGTCATTATCAAGTTTGTATTGTTGGCAGATTGCATACTGGAATGTAATTCCAAAAGTTTCATTATTCATTTTATTAACTTTTACAGTTTCAAAAATACAGTTTTTCTTTTGAATTATCGTTCGCCAATAATTTCATGTAACTTGTTTATATGTATGATGTAGTCATACATATATGCCCAATTTTGGCTGTATATGTATGATAAGCATCATACTTTTTTCTAACCCAAATCTAAATAAAATTTTTTATATTTAATTCATAATTGAACAAAAAAAAAACTTATTTAAAAAGTACATACTCCATACATACTCCGTACATACTCCGTACATAGTAGGAATAAATAATAAAAAAAAAAACTAAAAAATTTCGCTTATAAAAGCATTTTTTTAGGTCTATAAAATTAAAAACTTACATTTTATCAACCGCAACTTTATATGTTGGGTCTTCCATAATGTTCACATCAATTATGGCTTCTGCATTTTTAAGTAAATCAATACAGTCGCTACTTAAGTGTTTTAAATGTACTTTTTTGTTCAGTTTAGCATAACGTTCAGTTATTTTATTAACTGCATCAATAGCGCTCATATCGGTAATTTTACTTTCGGCAAAATCAATTATAATTTCGTTTGGATCATTTTCAACGTCAAATTTTTCAGCAAAAGCAGTGGTTGAACCAAAAAATAAGGGTCCAAATAATTCATAATGCTTTACACCATTTTCATCCACATATTTTCTTGCACGAATACGTTTAGCACTTTCCCAAGCAAAAACTAATGCTGAAATAATTACTCCAATTAAAACTGCTAAAGCTAAATTGTGCAGTAAAACCGTAATTAAAGTAACTACTAACATTACAAAAATATCGTGTTTTGGCATTTTGGTAAAAGCTTTAAAACTGGCCCATTCAAAAGTTCCAATAGCAACCATAATCATTACGCCGGTAAGCGCTGCCATAGGCAATAATTCAATTACTGGCGCACCTACTAAAATGATGGTTAAAATAGTTAATGCAGCTACAATTCCAGATAATCTCGCTCTTGAGCCCGATGATAAGTTTACCAAGGTTTGTGCAATCATAGGACAACCGCCCATTCCAAAAAAGAATCCGTTGGCAATATTTGCTGTTCCTTGGGCTAAACATTCTCGGTTACTGTTTCCTTTAGTACCTGTAATTTCATCTACTAAATTAAGTGTCAATAAACCTTCAGTTAAACCAACGGCAGCCATTATTAAACCATAAGGAAGAATAATTTGCAACGTTTCTAAAGTAAAAGGAATATTTGGAATATGAAATGGAGGTAAACTTCCACTAACTGAAGCAATATCTACCACTTGTTTTGTTTCTATATCAAAAAGTAAAACTATTGCAAAAACCACTAAAATAGCCACTAAAGAAGCCGGAACTGCTTTGGTAATTTTTGGCAAAAGAATAATTATTGCAATGGTTAAAGCTACTAATCCTGCCATTATAAGCATAGGTGCTCCAGTTAACCATTCTTTTTGTCCGTTTACAACTGTTTTAAATTGTTCTAATTGCGACATGAAAATAATAATGGCTAAACCATTTACAAATCCAAACATTACCGGTTGTGGAACTAAACGAATAAATTTACCCAGTTTTAATAAACCAACTATTATTTGAATAACTCCTGCCATAGCAACAGCTGCAAAAACATAATCTAAACCGTGCGATTTCATTAAAGCAATTAAAACAATAACTGTTGCACCAGCACCTCCAGAAACCAATCCTGGTCTACCGCCTAAAATAGCAGTAATTAATCCCATTATAAAAGCGCCATATAACCCCACAAGAGGAGGGAAGCCTGCTAAAATTGCAAATGATAAGGATTCAGGAATCATAGTCATTGCAACAGTAAGCCCGGCTAGGATTTCTATTTTATAATCTACTTTTTGAGAAAAATCGAATAAGTTGAGTGCTTTACGCATTTATTTTGCTTTAAATTTTAAAAATGCAAAAGTAAGTTTTTAAAACTGCAATGGCAATCTCAAAAGGCAAGAACATTTTTTAATGAATCAAAAACGAAAATGAATTTTACTTATTAACTCTAATTTTATATTTAAAATCTAGTTTTAAAGTCTAAAATTTTTAAAATTGGTATTTAATAATTTATTTTTTTAAAACAGAATCTGGCACTAATCTAGAAATATCTCCACCATTTCTAAGTACATCTCTTACTATACTTGAAGAAATATAAGAAGTTCTAGCAGCAGTTAGCAAGAAAACAGTTTCTATTTGCGATAAAACCCTATTGGTATGTGCAATTGCTTTTTCAAATTCAAAATCGGCTGGGTTTCTAAGCCCACGAAGAATAAAATCGGCTTTTTCTTTTTTACACAAATCTATTGTTAATCCTGTATAAGTAATAACTCTAACTTTTGGTTCATCTTTAAAAGATTCTTCAATAAATTTTTTACGTTCATCAAGCGAAAACATATATTTTTTCTCAGCGTTTACACCAATAGCAACTATAACTTCATCAAATAAAGAAACGCCTCTTTTAATAATATCAAAATGTCCGTTGGTAATTGGATCAAATGATCCTGGAAAAATGGCTCTTTTCATAGTTTTTATTTTAGTGAATCTAACATAGCTTTTACATCTTCTTTTAAATACTCACCTACTAAGTTGCTGAATTTACCATCTTGACGAATTATTAATAAACCGTAACAGTTTTCTTTGAGGTTAAAAAAATTATTTAAAAAATAGTTGTGATAATCTTCGAAATAAGTGTTGTTGTCAATAATTTTTTTTGCAGCTTCTTTATCTGAAAAAACATAAATACTTCTACAATCATTCATGTCAATATCATTATAAACATTATCATCAAGCCATTTTTTTTTGTTATTTAGTTTTTGATAATTATCATAATGGCAATTAAATTTTGGTTGTGTAAAATTTATAACTAAAAATTTTTCATTTCCCCATTTATACACTTCTTTTAAAGCTTGAAGTTGATAATTTGGTATGTCAATTTGACTAAAAGTTAAATTAGTTACAAAAAAGCAAACTAATAATAGGTAAACGTTTTTCATAGTTTTTATTTTAGTGAATCCATTAAATTTTGAATATCAATATGTGAATATTCTCCAATTATATAATTGTATTTCCCTGCTTTATTAATTACTAAAACACCATAACAACTTCCTTTTTTATCAAAAAAAGTTTTTAAGAAATAGTGTCCAATGTCGTCGTAATGGGTTTTAAAATCTAATATTTTTTTTGCTGCTAATTTATCTGCATAAATAAAAATAGTTCTGGAGTTTCTTTCGCCAACTCTATCTAAAATACTTTTTTTAACCCAAAGATAAGACTTCTCTAAACCTGAATAATTCTCGTACGGACAATAATCATTTGGCATTCTATAATTAACCACAAGAAAATCTTCGTTTTTCCAATCGTATTCATACTTTATTGAAACCATTTGATTTTTAGGCAATACCTTTTCTTGAGAAAAAATATTTTGAGATAAAAAAACTAGTATAAAAAGTATAATTATTTTTTTCATAGGATTATTTTAAAATTACTCTCTAATTATTTCGTAAATAGTGTTTTCATTATACAATGTTAGTATATCTTTTCGTGAAAAACTTTTTATAGTTGTATAATTTTCATCAATATTAATTTCATCAAGACCTTTGTAACTATTTAACGTAAATTGATTTAATAAAACGAAAATACTATCTTTTGTAATATTACTTACTTTTAAAGTAGAATATTGTCCGTTTATATTAACTTTATAAATATCATTTTTTTTCGGTTCTAGAATGTAAACTTTTTCTAAATTATTCATTTGAATACCTGTGTAAATTCCAAAAGATAAAATAGAAATTAAGATAATAATACCAGAAAATTGCCAAATTGGAAATTTAATAGGTTTTTTACTCTTTTCATATTTAATTGTTTGTTTAATACTGTCATTAAACTCTTTTAATTGAAATTCTTTTTCACACGCAGTACAAAACACTTTTGTAATTCGCTTGTTAGGTAAAGTAGGAATAAATAATATTCTAATAACACCACCATAAACCCTATATTCTAAAGAATCTTTTTGTTTACAATTAGGGCAAATTGCATTTCTAACTTTTCCGGTTTGAATAATATTTTGTTCGGATAGAATTGGTATCATTCTTATTACTTTAAAGCTTCTTCAATTGCATTTTCAAAAAGTTCAGACAATGAAATGCCTGCTTCATTTGCTTGTTGTGGTAAAATACTTTCGTTTGTTAAACCAGGAACTGTGTTCATTTCAAGCATGTAAGGTTCGTTATTTACAATTATAAATTCACTACGAGAAAACCCTTTCATTTTTAAAATTTCATAGGCTTTTTTAGAAACTATTTCAATTTTTAGTCTTAATTCTTCAGAAATACGTGCAGGTGTAATCTCATTAGATTTTCCTAAATATTTAGCTTCATAATCAAAGAATTCGTTTTCTGAAACAATTTCTGTCATTGGTAAAACTCTAGTTTTTCCTTTATAACTAATTACTCCAACAGAAACTTCAACACCATCTAGAAAACTCTCAATGATAATTTCATTATCTTCTTTATAAGCCGTTTCAATTGCAGGTAAAAATTCTGCTGCCGTTTTTACTTTAGAAATTCCAAAACTAGACCCCGATTTATTAGGTTTTACAAAACAAGGTAAACCTACTTTATTAAGAATTTTATCAACATTAATTTCATCGCCTAAATTCAAATAAAATGATTCAGCGGTTTTAATTCCGTAAGGTTTTAATACTGAAAGTAAATCTCGTTTGTTAAAAGTCAATGCAGCTTGGTAATAGTCGCATGAAGTGTGAGGAATCTCAAGTAATTCAAAATAAGCTTGCATTAGTCCGTCTTCGCCTGGTGTTCCATGAATGGCATTAAAAACAACATCAAAAGTTATTTTAGTTTCATTTATGGTAACAGAAAAATCATTTTTATCAATAGTATATTCTTTCCCATCTAAAACACAAGCCCATTTTTCTTTCAAAATATGAACAGGAAATATATTATATTTATTAGTATTTAAATTTGCACAAACAACACCACCACTGGTTAATGAGATTTTATATTCGCTAGAATATCCACCCATTATTACTGCAACGTTTCTCATATAATTATTTTTAATCGTATGTGTACAAAATTACATTATTTATTCAAACTAAAAATCTTTTCGATTTCTTATATTTGCTGAAATATCTACAATTATGAGTATTAAAAACTTTTTAACGAGTAAAACATTTTTTATTCAAATTGCAATTGCATTTGCAATTGTGGTTGTTTCGGCATTTTTATTAATGCAATTTTTAAGTTTTAGAACTAATCATGGTGAAGAAATGGAAGTTCCTGATTTATCTAAAATGCAGTTTTCTATTGCTGAAGAAAAATTAGCTGAAATGGGACTTGAAATTATTTTGTTAGATACTGTTGATTTTAAAGATGATTTACCTCCTTATTCTATTGTAGAACAAGACCCTAAAAGTGGTAGTACAGTAAAAGACGGAAGAAAGATTTATGTAAAATTAAATGCAGGTGAATACAATGAAGTTACTCTTCCTGAGTTTAAAGATAAAACTTACCGACAAATTATTGCAAATTTAAACTCATTAGGCTTAAAAGAGGGTAAGAAAACATATAAACCACATATTGCTAAAGACATCGTTATACAAATAATGAGTAAAGGTAAAAATCTTAAAAAAGGAGATAAAGTTAAAAAGAATACTGTAATTGATTTCGTACTAGGTGATGGAAAAGAATTATATGATGGAACTAATTTTGAAGGTTCAACAACAACTGAAGATGATTCAGAAAATATTAAAATAGAAGAATTTGTAGAAGATGGAGAATAATACTGTAGATAATGATTTTGATGATGATTTGTATGAACATCATCGTTTTGTAGCTGGAAAAGGACAATCTCCTTTGCGTGTAGATAAATATTTAATGAACCTGATTGAAAATGCAACTAGAAATAAAATTCAACAAGCGGCAACATCAGGAAATATATTTGTAAATGATATTGCAGTTAAGTCAAATTATAAAGTAAAAGCAAATGATGTTGTAAGGGTTCTTTTATCACATCCGCCTTACGAAAACCTTCTAACTCCTGAAGATATTCCGTTAGATATTGTGTATGAAGATGATCAATTGCTGGTTGTAAATAAACCTGCTGGAATGGTTGTACATCCTGGTCATGGAAATTATTCGGGAACACTTGTAAATGCGTTGGCATTTCATTTCGATAATTTACCAATGAACAGCTCAGAACGTCCTGGATTGGTTCATAGAATAGATAAAGATACTTCGGGTTTATTAGTAGTGGCTAAAACAGAAAGTGCAATGACGTATTTAGCGAAACAATTTGCCGATAAAACTTCTGAAAGAGAATATATTGGTATTGTTTGGGGAAATATTGAAGAAGATGAAGGTACAATTGAAGGAAATATTGACCGTCACATTAGCAACAGAATGCAAATGGCCGTTTATCCTGAAGGAGACAAAGGAAAACCAGCTGTAACGCATTTTAAAGTATTAGAGCGTTTAGGTTATGTTACATTAGTTTCTTGTAAATTAGAAACAGGTCGTACACACCAAATACGTGTGCACATGAAATATATTGGACATACTCTATTTAATGATGAGCGCTACGGCGGAAACTTAATTCTTAAAGGAACTACATTTACAAAATATAAACAATTTGTAGATAATTGTTTTAAAGTATTACCAAGACAAGCACTGCATGCTAAAACATTAGGATTTGAACATCCAGTTACAAAAGAATTTATGCGTTTTGATACCGAAATTCCTGCCGATATTCAAGAATGTATTGATAAATGGCGTGTGTATTCAAAAGCACAAACTATTGAAGAAGAATAAATAACAATCAAGCAAATGAATTATAAGGAACTATAATTCATTTGTTTTTTACAATAAAAACACACTAAATAAAAATAGTGTACATTTGCATAATAATTAGAGATGGAATTAAATATGAACCCCATCTCATTAATAATGAAAAAGAATTACTACTTCATTATTAATTGCCCACAATGGGAATTCATAATTAATTTATATGTCATTTAAATCATTAGGCTTATCTGAAGCCTTGCTAAAAGCTATTAGCAAAAAAGGATACGAAACTCCTTCACCTATTCAAGAAAAAGCAATTCCACCAGTATTAGAAGGTCATGATGTTTTGGCTTCAGCACAAACAGGAACAGGAAAAACGGCTGGATTTACACTTCCTATATTACAATTATTATCGCAAGAAGCACCTTTAAGAAATAGACCAGTTCGTTCATTGATATTAACACCAACAAGAGAATTAGCCGCTCAAATTTATGATAACGTTCGTGAATATGGAGAATTCTTAAATTTACGAAGTGCTGTTATTTTTGGAGGAGTAAATCAAAATCCACAAATTGCAACATTAAAAAATGGAGTAGATGTTTTAATAGCCACTCCAGGTCGTTTATTAGACTTACAAGCACAAGGTCATTTATCATTAAACAAAGTTGAAATTTTCGTTTTAGACGAAGCTGATAGAATGTTAGATATGGGTTTCCTTCGTGATATCCAAAAAGTAATGAAATTGATACCAGCTAAACGTCAAAATTTGATGTTTTCAGCAACTTTTTCAAAAGATATTAAGAAATTAGCTCACGGAATTTTAAATAATCCGGTTCAAGTTGATGCAACTCCAGAAAATTCTACAGTTGATGCCATTAGTCAAAAAGTATATCGTGTTGCTAGAGAAAAGAAAACAGGATTAGCTATAAAATTAATTTCAGAAGGAAACTGGAAACAAGTTTTAGTTTTCACAGGAACAAAACATGGTGCAAACAGACTTTGTGAAAGTTTTGAAAAAGCGGGGATTACTGCTGCTGCAATTCACGGAAACAAAAGTCAAGGTGCACGTACAAAAGCATTAGAAGGTTTTAAAAAAGGAACGGTAAGTGTTATGGTAGCAACTGATATTGCAGCACGTGGATTAGATATTCCATTATTACCACATGTTATTAATTTTGATTTACCAAATATTTCTGAAGACTATGTTCACAGGATTGGTAGAACAGGTAGAGCAGGAGCTAGTGGTGAAGCAATTTCATTAGTAAGTGCTGATGAAACTTCGTTTTTACTTGCAATTGAAAAATTAGTTGGTTTAAAATTACCAGTTGAAATTGTTGAAGGTTTTGAACCCGATCCAAACGCATCTACTAAACCAATTAACAGACAACAAGAAGCGCGTGAGTTTAGAAAACAAAAACAAAGAGAAGCTTCTAAAGCAAAAACGAACTCAAATTCATCTTCAAAAGAAAATTCAACGGAAAAGAAAAGAGTTTTTACAAATAAAAGAAGATAATTACATTAAAAAAGGTCTGAATAAGTTTCAGACCTTTTTTGTGTTTTTACTTTTTTAAAGTTCTTCAGAAAAAGTATCATGTTGTCTAATATCTCCGCTATTATATCCTTTCATAAACCATTTCATTCTTTGTTCAGAAGTTCCATGTGTAAATGAATCGGGTACAACATGACCTTGCATTTTACTTTGGATAGCGTCATCCCCAACTGCGTGAGCAGCGCTTAATGCTTCTTCAATATCTCCACTTTCTAAATACTTTTTATTATAATGTGCCCAAAGACCTGCATAGAAATCAGCTTGAAGTTCTAAACAAACAGAAAGCCTATTCCCTTCAACCTTACTTTTTTGTTGTTGCAATTGTCTTACTTTTCCCGATGTTCCCATTAAAGTTTGAACGTGATGTCCAACTTCATGAGCAATTACATAAGCAATTGCAAAATCACCGCCTTTAGCTCCAAAACGAGTTCGTAATTCTTCAAAAAAAGTTAAGTCCATGTACACTTTTTTATCGGCAGGGCAATAAAATGGTCCTGAAGCTGACGATGCTCCACCACATGCAGTTTGAACAGATCCTGAAAATAGAACCATTCCTGGTTCTTCATAGTCTCCTAAATTATTTTCAGCATAAATTTTGTTCCAAATGTCTTCAGTATCTGCAAAAACCGTTTTTGCAAAATCACCAAGTTCCATTTCTTCGGCAGTTAATTGTCTTTCTTGAACTTGTTCTGTTTGTTGACCTTGATTTAATTGTTCTAATACTGGAGTTAGCATTTTAGCGTTTTCGCCACCAAAAGCATTTAGTAAAAGAATTACAATTCCAAGTAATCCACCACCAGCAATTGCTTTGCCTTTGGTAGACATTCCTCTTCTGTCTTCTACATTATCACTTTGTCTTCTACCTTTCCATTTCATAGTAAATAATTTTTGTTAGTATTTTTTAAAGAGCAAATCTAAATCCTAAATATAAATCTGCTTGTGTTGAATCGTTTATTAATGCTGTTACAATAGAACCTGAACCCATGAAAAAACCACCTAATCTAAAACCTAAGCCCGTCGTGAAATCTGAAACTTCATTTTGTGAAAATGGTAAATAGATTTCATAGTTTTTACCTGAAAACCTTGGAGTTAAAGTGTAAATGTTTTGAATTGTAGTAAAATCATTTTCAGAATCATCTGATACTTTTTGTTGTATATAACCAGAAACATACCATTTATTATAAATATGGTAATCTGCATAAGCATTAATTACTGTTGGTAAATTAATTTTAAAATCTTTAGTTGAACTAGTTTTAGTTAAATAACCACTGCTAATTAATACATCTTCAATTTCAGTAATACTTTCTGAACCATCAAATTGATTTAGGTTTAAACTCTCAAAACCTTGAATTTCTAAATTATAATTATTAGAAACATTATTATCAGATTTAAACTTCATTGATCCAATATTACGAACTGAAAGCCCAGCATTTAATCGATAACCCGATTTGTTTTTTGAAGAATCATCTGTGTTGTCAGCGATTTTTTCTTTCAATTGGTAATTGAATCCAAAATCTACACCAAAACCATTTAAACCGCCTGCAAATAATTGACTATAATTTGAACTATCTGTATAATTATCAGCTAAACTCCCTGAATAAGAAATGTTTACATTTGCATTTGCGTTACTCAATTCTACGTTTCCTGCAATATTAGTTACATCACCTGTTAAATGATCTACACCTAAATTCATATAAGATCCTGGGAATAATAGTTTAAAAGTAGCTCCAGCATTAAATTTATGCAAATCATTTTCAAACAATGTTCTAGAGGCTCCAAAACCTATTTCTCCCCAAGTAACAGCATTTAATCTTTGATTGTAATTTGAATTTATTTGTGCGGTTCCTAAGAATGAATTTGTAACTGCATCTCCAAAATTAACATCGACATCTATTGCATTTGCTTTAATATTTGCAGCTGAGTTTATTAAAAAGCCCCATTTTTTGTATTTCATTGCAAATGAAGGACCTTGTATTACAGCATCTAATCTAAAGTTTGCTGGTTCTGAACCTGTGAAAAATTTATTCTCAATATCTTCACCTTTTAATAATTCTTGAAAACTAATTTTATTATTAGAAACATTTGTACTAAAATTAAATACATTAACCTCGTATGAAGTAGACAAATTGTTTAATTCAGCAGGGTTAATAGTTGCATTTAAAATTCCAATTCTTTTGGAAATATTAATTCCAGAAAAATGTTCTTGTGCATTAGCATAAAAGCTTATTAGAGCAATACTTAAACAGAATATTTTTTTCATATTTTAATTTGTTAGTTCATCTTCAAAACCTATAATCTTTTCATAGAGATTAAACTGAATGCAATACATAAAAGATATTGTAAATAAAATTCCAATACATAATGCTATTAAACCAGCTAAAGCAAAAAGAATTCCAATTATCATAGCACCCAATATAGTAAATGGAGATTTTACAACTAACTTAATACTTTTTGATAATGCTTGAGAAAAATTTTGGTTGGCAAATATGATTAACGGAATAAATAAAAATGTAAATAGTGATATTGAAATTGAGACCACAAAGCTGACTAATTTAAGGTTTGCCAGTTCTAAGCCCATACTTATTATAAAAGATATTAATGAAACAATTAATGTTCCAATAATTAGATCAATAGCTTTTTTACTAGAATAGTAAATAAATAAATCTGAAATTGAAATTGTTTTATTGTAATGAGCCAAACGGCATAGATGTAAGAAACCGGCATTTAAAGGAGCAAAAATGATTCCTATTCCTACTATTGCAATAAAATTATATAAATAAATATTTGGATGATTTTCAAGATATGTTGGGTCTTGTATTAATTCAGTAAACTCTCTAAGTTGCTCTGGATCTACAAATTGGTTTACAGCGATTAGTGCTATAATAGTTAATAGCGAAAAAACTAAAAAATAGCCAAGTCCAGCAATCCAAACAATTTTTTTGAAAGTTTCTAAACTACTATCAATAATAGTACCTAAATCAATTGTATATCCACTATTGATTTTCTCTTCAATAATTACATTAATCTTATTTTCTTTTGTTGAATTCATGTTTGTTATAAATTATTCCAAATTGGATCTATTGGAGTTGAAGCTGTTAATTTAATAATTTCTTTTGTAACTGGGTGAATAAATTCTAAAGTTCTTGCGTGTAAATGAATACCACCATCTTTATTACTTCTGTCAAAACCATATTTTAAATCGCCTTTTATTGGGCACCCCATAGCATTAAGTTGCGCTCTAATTTGATGATGTCTTCCTGTATGTAGGTTTATTTCTAAAGCATAATAATTATCTAGTTTTTTAAACACAGTATAATCTAAACTTGCTTTTTTACTTTCAGGAACTTCTTTAGTATGTGCTTTTGAAGTATTGTTTTTAGGATTACGTTTTAAAAAATGTACCAAAATATCTTTGTCTTTTGGAGGCATTTTTTTTACAATTGCCCAATACATTTTCTTAGTTTCTCTATTTTTAAAAGATTCATTTAAACGAGTTAATGCTTTACTCGTTTTGGCAAAAACAACAATACCAGTTGTTGGTCTGTCTAAACGATGTATAACGCCTAAAAAAACTTCACCAGGTTTATTATATTTATCTTTAAGATATTCTTTAACAACATCAGATAATGGTTTGTCACCTGTTTTATCACCTTGCACAATATCGCCTACACGTTTATTGACCACAATAATGTGATTATCTTCATGTAAAACTTGTAAGTTATCTTTTGTTGAGAGGATTTTCATTTAGTTAGTTTAGACTAATTAGAAAATTAGAGTTTTAGACTAGATTTAAATTTAGATGTCATTTTGATTATTTCTTCTAATTGAATTACCAAATTTTCTAACTCATGAGTTTTTAAGAAGCCTAAATCTTTTGAAATTAATAGTTGAGTTTCTATTTCATAAGCTGAACCAATTGCAATTTCAAGAAATCTTGAAAAGTCTTTATTAGATTTTCTCGAGGAACCTTCAGCGATATTTGATGGAATTGAAACTGATGCTCTTCTTAATTGATTTGTGATGCCAAATTTTTCACTTTCTGGGAAAGAAGATGTTATAGAATATATTTCAGAACAAAATAGTCTGCTTTTCTGCCAAATAATTAATTCTTTGAATTGATGCATAATATTTTTTTCTAAAAATCTACAAGTCTAAAATTTCCAAATTAATATTGCTCATTCTCATTTGGAAAATCAACTGACTTAACATCAGCCACATATTGACCAATTGCAGCTGTCATTTCTTCATATAAATTCATGTATCTTCTTAAAAATCTTGGACTAAATTCATGTGTCATTCCTATCATATCATGTAAAACTAATACTTGACCGTCAACACCATTTCCTGCACCAATTCCAATAACTGGAATAGAAATACTTTCAGCAACTTTTTTAGCTAAATGAGCTGGAATTTTTTCTAATACCAAAGCAAAACAACCCACTCTTTCAAGCATTTTTGCGTCTTCAATTAATTTATTTGCTTCTTCGTCTTCCTTAGCTCTTACAGTATATGTTCCAAATTTATAAATAGATTGAGGAGTAAGCCCTAAGTGACCCATTACAGGTATTCCAGCATTTAAAATTCTTTTGATTGAATCTTTAATTTCGCTTCCACCTTCCATTTTAACTGCATGTCCACCACTTTCTTTCATAATGCGAATAGAAGAGCGTAACGCTTCTTTTGGATCTGATTGATAACTACCAAAAGGTAAATCAACAACAACTAAAGCCCTTTCACAAGCTCTAACTACTGATGAAGCGTGATATATCATTTGATCTAAAGTAATGGGCAAAGTAGTTTCATGACCCGCCATTACATTACTTGCCGAATCACCAACTAAAATTACATCAATACCTGCCGAATCTACAATTTTAGCCATTGTATAATCGTAAGCTGTTAACATCGAGATTTTCTCTCCGTTTTCTTTCATTTCTACTAATGTTTTAGTAGTAATTCTTTTGTAATCTTTTTTTGCTACAGACATGTTTTTCTAGTATTTGAAACGCAAAGGTATAAAATGATATTTTCTTTCCTATTTTTTTATTTTGAAATGATTTATTCTATACATTTGATTAAACTTTAACCTAATGATTACTATACTACTTACCATTGCCATTTTAGGGTATTTTATTGTTGTTTTAGAATCGCCAATGCGAATAAACAAAACAATTTCTGCAATATTAACTGGGTCATTATGCTGGATCGTAATTGCTATATTTAATAATGAAGGTTCACATGAAATTTCTGAGAAACTTACAAACTATTTTGGAGAAATAGCTGGACTTTTAATTTTTTTATTAGGTGCAATGACTATTGTGGAACTAATTGATTTACATAAAGGTTTTTCGGTAATTACGCATAGAATTAGAACTAAGTCTGTTTTAAAATTATTATGGATAATAGGAGGGATTACTTTTATTTTATCGGCATTCTTAGATAATTTAGCTACAGCCATAATAATGGTTACTTTATTACGAAAGATATTGCCGAAAGGAAAAATTAGAATGATTTTAGCTGGAGTAGTGGTTATTGCTTCAAACGCTGGTGGTGCTTTTAGCCCGATAGGTGACGTTACTACTACATTACTTTGGATAGGAGGACAAGTAAGTGCAGTAGGAATTGCTACCAAATTATTTTTACCTTCTGTTATGTGTATTTTAGTACCTTTAGTTTTAGCAAGTTTTAAAATGAGAGGTTTTGCTGTTTTACGCGCACAAATTTCTATGGCCGAAGCTAAAAAAGAAGAAAAAATGCGTGGAAGTTTAAGTGTGTTTATTGCTGGAGTTATAGGTTTAATATTGGTTCCAATAATTAAATCAATTACTGGATTACCGCCATTTATTGGAATTTTAGTTTCGTTAAGTATGGTTTCCTTAGTATCTATAATTTATCATAGAAATAAGACTCAAGAAGAAAAAGATAGTTTTTCAATTGCTACAGCCTTATCTAAAGTAGATGTTAGTTCAATTTTATATTTCATGGGAATTTTATTAATGGTTTTTGCTTTGCAAGAGGTTCATATTTTAACTCAATTGGCTTCCTTCTTAGAAGAAACATTACCCAATAGAAATACTATGATTGTTGCCATAGGTTTTCTATCTTCATTAGTAGATAACGGAAGTTTAGTAGCTGCTACTCAAGGAATGTTTAGTTTACAAGATTTTCCAATGGATAATCAACTTTGGGAAATGATTGCGCTTTGTGCAGGAACAGGAGGAAGTATGTTAATTATTGGTTCTGCATCTGGTATTGCAGTTATGGAGAAAGAAAAAATGACATTCATGTGGTATTTAAAAACAATAACACCTTTAGCTGTTGCTGGATATATTGCCGGAATTGTAACATATTTAGCTTTAGAATTACTTATATTTTAATTTAGTCACTTAATTGTCATTCCGAAGAAGGAGGAATCTCATTAAGATATATGAGTTTTACCTTTAATGAATGATATTTTTAAAAGTTCGCATTATGAAGAAGTTTATAGTTTTTCTTTTACTTATAAGTTTTACCTCTGTTTTTTCACAAGAAGTAGAAGTGAAGCAAGCTGTTGATGATTTTTTTGTGGGTTTACATAAACGCGACACATTACAATTTAAAAAAGTGTGTCATGCAACTATAAATATGCAAACTATAGGAAAAGATAAAGAGCAAAATAATAAACTTATTCTTGAAAACTTTCAAGACTTTATGAAGTCTATTGTCTCTATTCCAGAAAATGTGGTGTTGTTTGAAAAATTACTGGATTATAAAATTCAAATAGACGGTCCACTTGCTCATGTTTGGACTCCTTATGAGTTTTATGTAAACGGAAAGCTAAGCCATAGTGGTGTAAATTCTTTTACGTTATTTAAAGAAAAAGATACTTGGCAAATTATTCATATTATTGATACTAGGAGGAAGTAAGTCGAAGAAATATTTTAAATATGAAAAAATATATTCTATTTTTATTTCTTTTATCTTATTCTTTTTATGGGCAACAAGGTTTTGGCTCTAAAAAGAATAGTATAGATTCTATTGTTAATTTTATTGAAAATAAACAACATATTTTAAAAGAAAGTATTACTGAAGGTGAAATAATTTCTAAAAAAATGTTTAAGAAAAATGGAGGTTGGGAAGTTTATGTACTTTACAATGATTTAAATATTCCAATAAGAATTACCTTTTCAGAAAATTTTAATCATGTATATAGAAAATATGTTTATTATTATGATAACAAACAGCTAATTTTTGTAGATTTTAAAATTATTTTTCAAAAACGAAAATTGAAAGAAAAATCTAAAAATTTAAAATATTATTTTGAAAATAAACAATTATTATTTGCCTCTGAATATGATGAAAATTTTAATTCAAGTTCGATTCTTTTAGAAGAAATAAATATTAAAAATTTAATAAATTAACAATCCGCCAAGTTAACTCCAATAGCTAAACCTCCTTCAGAAGTTTCTTTATACTTTGTGTTCATGTCTTTTGCGGTTTCCCACATCGTATTCACTACTTTGTCTAAGGGAACTTTTACATTTTTAGAATCGGTTTCTAAAGCAAGTTCGGCCGCATTAATAGCTTTAATTGCACCCATAGTATTACGTTCAATACAAGGGACTTGTACTAATCCACCAATAGGGTCACACGTTAATCCTAAATGATGTTCCATAGCAATTTCTGCTGCAACAGTTACTTGTTCTGGAGTTCCGCCCATAGCTTCACATAAAGCTGCGGCTGCCATTGCACTAGAAACACCAATTTCAGCTTGGCATCCGCCCATAGCTGCACTAATGGTAGCTCCTTTTTTAAAGATACTTCCTATTTCACCTGCGGTCATTAAAAATTGTTTTATTTCTTGTTCACCAGCTTTGTGGTTTTCAATAACTAAATAATACATTAAAACGGCTGGAATAACACCTGCACTTCCATTTGTAGGTGCAGTTACAACTCTACCCAAAGAAGCATTTACTTCGTTTACAGATAAAGCAAAGCAACTCACCCATTTTAATATTTGTCTGAATTTGACTTCAGTCTGACGAATAATTTGCATCCAAGAATACGGACTATCATAAGGTAAAACACCAATTAAGTTTTTATGCATGTCATAAGCTCTACGACGAACATTTAGTCCACCAGGTAAAGTTCCTTCGGTATGACAACCTATATACATACATTCTAGCATGGTATCCCAAATGCGCATCAATTCGTTATGAATTTCTTCTTCACTGCGCATTGACTTTTCATTCTCATAAACAATTTCCCAAACTTTTTTGTTTTCAGCATTACAATACCTTAGTAAGTCGGCACCATTTTCAGTAGGAAAAGGAAATGAACATTTTATTTCTTCATTCTTCGCAGAATTTACTCTTTCTTCTTTTACAACAAAACCTCCACCAATTGAATAATATACAACTTCAATTTCTCTAGTATCTGTGTAAGCTGTAAATTTTATTCCATTAGAATGAAAAGGTAAAAACTCTCTGTTAAATACGATATCAGTTTCAAAATCAAATGGAATAATAATTTCATTCCCTAAAAAAAGTTCTTTTTTATTTTTTATGGCAGTAATGATAATATCAATGCTTTCAACCGGAATATATTCAGGGTCAGCACCACTTAGTCCTAACATAACAGCTAAATCAGTAGCATGTCCTTTTCCTGTCAATGACAACGAACCATATAAATCTACTTTAACTCTATTAATTGAGTCAATTAAATTTTCATTACGTAATTCGCCTAAAAAACGTTCAGCACCACGCCAAGGTCCTAATGTGTGAGAACTTGAAGGTCCAACCCCAATTTTAAGCATATCAAAAACCGAAATACATTCCATAACTATTGTTTATTCTTACAAAGATAGCTTTTAGTATGATAGATGCAAAGTATAAAAGTTTAATAGTTATTTCTGTGACCAAATACCCAAAAGTAATTATGCTTATAACCTTAAAAATGTCATCTTGTCATATATTTCTATTTAAAACTGACAATTTTTAGGTACAATTACGCTTGGCATAATACTTGACTTATGACTATCAAGTTTTTAAAACGAAATTAAAAAACACAAATAAATTAAGAGTAAAGTTATGAGTAAAATTATTGGAATCGATTTAGGTACAACCAATTCTTGTGTTTCAGTTATGGAAGGTGGAGAACCTGTTGTAATTGCAAATGCGGAAGGTAAAAGAACTACACCGTCAGTAATTGCATTTGTTGAAGGAGGAGAAATCAAAGTTGGAGATCCTGCAAAAAGACAAGCGGTTACCAATCCTACAAAAACGATTGCTTCAGTGAAGCGTTTTATGGGGAACAAATTTTCAGAAAGTGCTAAAGAAGCATCTACTGTTGCTTACAAAGTAGTAAAAGGAGATAACGACACACCACGTGTTGATATTGACGGAAGATTATACACTCCACAAGAATTGTCAGCTATGACGCTTCAAAAAATGAAGAAAACTGCTGAAGATTATTTAGGAACTACAGTAACTCAAGCGGTTATTACTGTTCCAGCTTATTTTAACGATGCACAACGTCAAGCTACTAAAGAAGCAGGTCAAATTGCTGGTTTAGAAGTTATGCGTATTATCAATGAGCCTACTGCTGCGGCATTAGCTTATGGATTAGACAAACAAGGAACTGATCAAAAAATTGCAGTTTACGATTTAGGTGGTGGTACATTTGATATTTCTATCCTTGAATTAGGAGATGGAGTTTTCGAAGTATTATCTACTAATGGAGATACTCACTTAGGTGGAGATGATTTTGACCAAGTTATTATTGACTGGTTAGCAACTGAATTTAATTCTGCTGAAGGAATTGATTTACGTCAAGATCCAATGGCATTACAACGTTTAAAAGAAGCTGCTGAGAAAGCGAAGATTGAATTATCTTCTTCTGCTCAAACAGAAATTAACTTGCCATATGTTACTGCTACTGCTACAGGACCAAAACACTTAGTACAAACATTAACTAGAGCTAAATTTGAACAATTAGCTGCTGCTTTAGTAAAACGTTCTATGGAGCCAGTTGCTAAAGCATTAAAAGATGCAGGTTTATCTACATCTGATATTGATGAAGTTATTTTAGTTGGTGGTTCTACTCGTATCCCAGTTATCCAAGAACAAGTTGAAAAATTCTTTGGTAAAAAAGCATCAAAAGGAGTAAATCCTGATGAAGTTGTTGCAATTGGTGCAGCTATTCAAGGTGGAGTTTTATCTGGAGATGTAAAAGATGTATTGTTATTAGACGTTACACCTTTATCTTTAGGAATTGAAACAATGGGTGGAGTTATGACTACATTAATTGAGTCTAACACAACTATTCCAACAAAAAAATCGCAAATATTCTCTACTGCTGCGGATAATCAACCAACAGTTGAATTACACGTTTTACAAGGAGCAAGAGCAATGGCTGCAGATAATAAAACAATAGGTCGTTTTAACTTAGATGGTATTCCACCAGCACCAAGAGGTGTTCCTCAAATTGAAGTAACTTTCGATATTGATGCAAACGGAATCATTAAAGTTTCTGCTACTGATAAAGGAACTGGAAAATCTCACGATATTCGTATCGAAGCTTCTTCTGGTTTAACAGCTGAAGAAATTGAAAGAATGAAAAAAGATGCTGAAGCTAATGCTGATGCTGATAAAGCGGCAAAAGAAAGAGTTGAGAAATTAAACGAAGCGGATGCAATGGTTTTTCAAACTGAAAGCCAATTGAAAGAATTAGGTGAGAAATTATCTGATGAACACAAAACAGCTATCGAATATGCTTTAACAGAATTAAAAATGGCTCACGAATCTCAAGATTTACCAGCTATTGATACTGCTCTAGCAAACATAAACGCTGCTTGGAAAACTGCAACTGAAGCTATGTATGCTCAAGGTGAGCAAGGACAAGCTCAAGATGCACAACCACAAGGTGATGCAACTGGAGATCAAACACAAGATGTTGATTTTGAAGAAGTAAAATAATTTACAACTTACAAATAGTAAAAAACCGAATCATTTCTGATTCGGTTTTTTTTATTTCTTAAAGTTTTTTAGCTTCTATGTTTATGTATTTTGTTTATTCAATATTTTTTGAATACTTAATGATAAAATAATTGTCAATAAAGCCCCAATAAAGTTCAACCATAAGAAACTTACAATATCTAGGTAGAAAATAAAAAATATAGTAAGTTGACTAACACAAGCGGCTATAAATATTGCTTTTCCTTTTACATATTTGATGTAAAATCCAACTAAGAATATTCCTAAAACAGTCCCGTAAAAGATAGAACCAATAATATTAACTAGTTGAATTAGGTTTTCAAATAGCGAACTTATACACGCAAAACCAATAGCAACTAATCCCCAAAATAAAGTAAAAAATTGAGTAGCATATACATAATGCTTATCAGACTTTGTATCATTATTTCGTTTGTAAATATCAATTGTGGTTGTGGCTGCTAATGAGTTTAAACCCGAAGCACTTGACGACATTGCTGCACTAAAAATTACAGCTAATAAAAGTCCGAGTAATCCTTTTGGTAAATAGTTAATAATAAAGTACAGAAAAACATAATCTTTATCGTTAGTTTCTGAACTACTATCAACTTTACTAATTAACTCTTTAGCATCTTCTCTTAATTCTTTTTCTTTCTGATTTAAAACAACTATTTGTTTTTTTAAAGTTGGATTATCAAACTCATTGTATTTGAATTGTTCAATATAAATTTGATTGACTACTTTTTTTTCTTCATTTATTACTTCTAATTTTTTCTCTAGTGCTTGATACGATTCTTTATATTCTGAGTTATTTATTTTGGTAACATTTGTTGGATTAAAATGAAGTGGCGTGCTATTGAATTGAAAAAAAACAAAAACTAAAACTCCAGTTAATAAAATGAAAAATTGCATTGGAACTTTTAGAAAACCATTCATGATTAATCCCATTTGGCTTTCTTTGATTGATTTTCCAGATAAATAGCGACCAACTTGAGATTGATCAGTTCCAAAATAAGAAAGCATTAAGAAAAATCCTCCTGTAATTCCGCTCCAAAATGTATAACGTGTTTCTGGATTATAAGAAAAATCTAAGATGTTCATTTTACCATTCGCTCCAGCAATATGCAACGCAGTTGTAAAATCTAATTCAGGTGGAAGGTAATTTAGAATTAGAAAAAAGGTAATGAACATTCCACTAATAATGACAAACATTTGCTGTTTTTGCGTCATGTTTACTGCTTTTGTTCCACCGGTAACCGTGTAAACAATAACCAATAATCCTATAACAACGTTTAATAAGGTTAAATTCCATCCTAATAATGCCGATAGTATAATTGATGGCGCATAAATAGTTAAACCAGTTCCTAAACCTCGTTGAATAAGAAATAAAATAGCTGCTAATGAACGTGTTTTAACATCAAATCGTTGTTCTAAGTATTCATAAGCAGTATATACTTTTAACTTGTGGTAAATGGGAATAAATGTATAAGCGATTACAACCATTGCTAGTGGCAATCCAAAATAAAACTGAACAAATCCCATTCCGTCATGATATGCCTGACCAGGAGTAGATAAAAATGTAATGGCACTGGCTTGAGTTGCCATTACAGAAATTCCTACTGTATGCCAAGGTGTTTCGTTATTGTCTAAGATATAATCTTTTACATTAGCACTTCCTTTAGTTTTATAAGCTCCATAGATTACAATAAAAAGTAGGGTAGATGATAAAACGATCCAATCTAAATATTCCATTTATGAGAAAATTTCCATTAATAAATAAAAAAATAAAATGTATAATGCATTTAAGAGTAAAACTAAACTATAGCTTTTCTTCCATTGATGTTTTTGTTTTTCCATATTTTTTTATTCTAATGCGATTATGTTTGCCAAAAGACGATAAGCTCCACTAACTCCTTCTGGAAGTTCTCTAAAAAAGCTTAAACCTGTATAAATATAATTTCCTTTACCATATTTTGCAATAAGTAAGGCTCCTTTTTTATTAGATTCTCCATCATCATGAGAAGCTAAAATAGGAATAAATTCGTTACTCCAATCGGATGGATAATATAAACCTTGTTCTTGTACCCAATTTTTAAAATCTTCAATAGTGATTTTATTAGGTTTATTTAATACTTGATGATTTTTGCTTAAAAAAGTAACAGGCGCATTTTCATTGGTAACTCTATCTCTTGAAAGTTTTAATTCAAAAGGGGCTAATTCATTGGTAACTAAATTATTAGTAGTATTGTATTGAACAATTAAATTTCCACCATTTTCAACATAATCAAATAAAACTTTGTTCTTGTATTTCAATTCTTCAACAACATTAAAAGCTCTAATTCCAAGAATAACAGCATCAAATTTTTGTAAATTTTCTAGGGTTAATTCATTTGGATCTAAATAGGTAATATTAAAATCTAAATTTTCTAAATTTTTACCAACTTCATCACCAGCACCCATTAAATAACCAATGTTTTTTCCTTTGGTTTGAATGTTTAAACGAACGATTTTTGCTTCTGATTTTTCAAGAATTGTTTGCTTTGGAATATGAGCATAATCAATTTGAACTAATTCTTTTGTAAACTCTTTACTGTTACTATTTGCAATAATATTCAACGTTGAAGTGATTTCTTTTTCAGAAGGTGTAATCGTAAAAACAACCGTTTGCTCTTCGTTTTTAGTAGTTATTGTAAACGGAATTTGTTTTGGTAAAATAGTCCAATTGTCATCCGCTTGAAGTGTTACAAAACCAGATACATTATCTTTGTGAGCTTTAATTTTTACTTTAAATGCTTTAGGTTGATTCGAATTAAAAATAGCAACTTTATTCAGCGCTTCAGTAGTTACTTCTGGTAAAATTGTAAAAGGCATGAATGTTTCACCGTTTTCAGGCATGTTCTTTTTGTAGTCTAATTTTTTTACAAATTCTATAATTTCTCCTTCAATTTCTAGTTTAAAAATAACGGGATATTGTAATTCTTCTTGAGGCAAAATACGAATGGATTTATTGCTCACAGAGTACATTCCTACAGTTGCTTTTTCCTTTAGCCAAAATAAATTGGAGTAATCATAATTGCTTGGAACATTTACTTTATCAATAGAAAAACTAAAGTTGGTATTGTTTTTTATACTTTCATTTTTTACAATTTCATTCGTATTAAATACATTTACTGAAATTAATTTTACTTGAGTATTACTTCTATTTGTAGCTTCAATATTTATGGAAAAATTTTCTGATTTGGTAACCGATTCTTGATTACTAACCGCTTCCAAGTATAACCCGCTACAAGCTTCTATAATTGCTAATATTTGATTTTGTTTGATTGTTTTCCAATGATTGTCTTTTAAATTTGAAATTAATCGATATGCTTTTATAAGCTCAGGAATATGAACAGATGGATTATTAAAATTGAAATTTTCTTGCACTTTATTCAAAATGGCTCCAATTTCTTTTCCACCTTCAACACGATTCCAAGAAGTATCAATTCCTTCAAAAATATTTCCAGAAGTTGGCATTTCGCCTTTTAAAAGTTCTAAATATTCGGTTTCACTACCGCGAGAACCTGTTGTTCCAAAACCTTGACATTTATGCTGACTTCTGCTTAAAGCTGCAATTTCATAATTACTTAATCCTTTTGAAGCAAAATAAACATTGGCATCTATAGCAAGTAATTTAGATTTGTCGGCTTTGTCAAATTTTTCTTGACTTCCGTAAAACCACCATGAGGTGTTGAAGAAAACTCTTTTAGGTTTTGTTTTTAATACTTCATAAGCTTCTAGACTTAAAATTGCAGATGCAGTATGATGTCCGTGAGTTGTTCCCGGAGTTCTGTGATTAAATCGATTGATGATAATATCGGGTTGAAAAGTTTCAATAGTTTGAATTACGTCTTCTAAAACTTCTTGTTTGTTCCAAATGGTAAACGTTTCATTTGGTTCTTTAGAATAACCAAAATCATTGGCTCTCGTAAAAAATTGTTTTCCACCGTCAATTCTTCTGGCAGCTAATAATTCTTGAGTTCGAATTGCCCCTAATTTCTCTCTTAATTCATTACCAATTAAATTTTGTCCGCCATCTCCTCTTGTTAAAGATAAATAAGCCGTTTCCGCATGATAATAATTAGAAAAATAAGAAATTAACTTAGTGTTTTCATCATCAGGATGTGCAGCAACGTATAGTACTTTACCAAGAAAATTAAGTTTTTCAATTTGGTGGTATATTTCGTTTGAATTTAACTTTTTTGGAGTTTGAGAAAAGCCATTAAATGCAATAAATAAGAGTAGAGTTAGAGTAATATTTTTAATCATATTTTTTTTATTATTTTCAAAAATAAGGAAATAAAAAAAAGGAAGCTTTTTCCCCTTCCTTTTTAACATTTTTTTAGTGAATGATTGTTAATCTGTAAATTCATGAAAACTTCTTTCTGTTTTAACAACAGAAATTCCTTTTTGCATTAACAAATTATTTGGATAAGTAATTAATTCACCTTCTGTTGTTTTTAATAATATATAAAAAGCTTTGATGTCTTCAATTTCTCCTTTTACAGGAAAATCTTTATCGTGAATTTCTATAACATCACCAATTTTAAATGGATATGAAAAAAACAATATTACACCTGCAGTAATATTACTTAGAATTGACCATTGTGCAAATGCTGCAACTCCTACAACAGTAAAAATAGAGGAAACAAATAAAAATATTTGATCTTTTTTAACTCCCCAAATTATAATAATGGATAAGAATGTTAAAATTCCCAGAAGTATGTTTATGTATTTTATTACCAAATTGGTTCTATGTTCAATGGTTTCATGTAAAGAAGCATATTTTCTAATTGATTTAGCGATTATTGTTTTTAAAATAAATGCCAATAATATTATACTAAAAGTTAATATCTCTTCGTGTAAATACTGATTTTCAATTAATTTAAACATATTCAATTAATTTATCATATACTTTGTCAACTGGCATTCCTACAACATTTGCATAAGAACCTTCAATTTTTGAAATGGCAACTAAACCAATCCATTCTTGAATTCCGTAAGAACCAGCCTTATCAAAAGGCTTGTAATTGTCTAAATAATAAGTAATTGCTTCATCTGAAATTGCTTTGAAAGTGACTTTAGTAACTTCAAATATTGTTTCTGTTTTTGCATTTGTTTTAAAGCAAACAGAAGTAATTACTTCATGTGTTTTATTTGACATTGACTGTAGCATTTCAAACGCATCTTGATAATCTTTTGGTTTACCTAATGCTTTTCCTTCATGCCAAACAATGGTGTCGCTCGTAATTAGAATGTCATTTTCATTTAAATGTTCAAAAGCTGCAGCTTTTAATTCGGATAGAAAGTTGGTAATTTCTTCAGCATTTAAATGATTAGGATAGACTTCCTCAACTTCTTTTAATTGAATAGTAAAATCAAGATCCAATTCTTTGAAATACTGTTGTCTTCTGGGTGAACCCGAAGCTAATATGATGTTTTTATGTTTTAATTTTGTTCTAAGCATTTGTCAAACAATAATTTACGACTAAAATAGAAATAATTCCGAAAAATAAAATCACTTTTAAAACGGTACTTAAATGATGAAATTCTTTTTTCGTTTTAGCTGAAATAATTTTAATTACAAAATAGAGTAGTGGTCCAATAATTAAAAGCAATGCATAATATAAAACATAATCAAATTGCAATAAATTTTGGTTTAAATAATAAAGAAATAAACCAATCGAAGCTATAGTAAGTACAAAAAGTATTTTTGTTGTTTTATTAATTCCTAAAAGAATAGCTAATGAATTAACTCCTGAAGCTTTATCGCCATCCATATCTTCTAAATCTTTAACCATTTCTCTAATCAAGTTAATGATAAAGGCAAATATGGCATAGTCAAGCAAAATACGAAATACTCCACTCATTTGTTCCTGATTTCCATCGTGAATTGCCGGAAACAAGTCGAACATTCCAAGTATTAATAAACTTAATGATAAAATGACTGAAACTACAACATTTCCAACTAGAACAATATGTTTTAAACTTGTTGAATAAATGTATAATAAAGCAGCAATTAAGATGAAAATGGTAGCAAAACTTGGTTTTCCAATGATATTTGAAAGATAAAACCCAATTCCAACACCAATTAAATTGAATACTACATATAAATTATACGCCATTGCTTCTGAAATAGAAACACCTACAATTCTCGACTTTGGTTTTGCAATTGCATCATTCTCTTGATCTAAAATATTATTGATAATATAACCCGCTGCTGCAATACAAACAGTCGATAATACTAAAAGTGCAAATTGAAAATCACTTAATGATAAATAGTTTTCTGTAATTTTTTTTAAAAAACCATACCTGAAAATGATTTGCATAAAAGCAATCATCAATAGGTTTTGTATGCGTATAAGTTTAATTATTTTCATTAGTTGAGATTGTTAATCTGTTTAATTGTGGATTTGTTTATTTGTTTAATTTGGAAATACGTTAGTCACATAATTCCTAATTTAGAATTCCTAATTATTCTTTAATCATACTTTGCATCAAAATGCGACATCCATTTTCCTTGTACTTTCATTACTTGTTCTATAACATCTCTTACACAACCTTTTCCGCCATCGATATGCGAAATATAAGTACTAATTTCTTTAATTTCTGGAGCTGCGTTTTGCGGGCAAGTGGGTAAACCTACTAATTTCATTACATGAAAATCGGGAATATCATCACCCATGTATAACACTTGTTCTGGTTTAATATTGTAAACATCTATAAATTCTTGAAATGTTTCTACTTTATTTGGAACACCAAGATGAATATCGGTAATTCCTAAATTTCTAAGACGAACACGAACACCTTCGTTGCTTCCGCCAGAAATAATACAAACGGTATAACCATTTTCTACAGCGGCTTTCATTGCATAACCATCACGAATATTCATATGCCGAAGCATTTCTCCCGTTCCAGTTACGTGTATGGTTCCATCGGTTAAAACTCCGTCTACATCTAAAATAAATGTAGTAATGTTGTTCATTAATTCTTTATAGCTTTTTGACATTTTGTATCGATTGTGTTAATAGTTTATAAAGCTCTTGGTAATCTAAATTTTGTAAAAATTCAAGATGCTTGTTAATTGTTTTGGTATCGTTTCGTAAAGCAGGACCCGTTTGTGCGTCTTCTGGTTTTAAAGTACTTATTTTTTGTGCTGTTTCCATAATTAAAGGTTGTAACACTTCAAATGGAACATTATGTTCTTCACAAATTTGGTTTCCAATAGTGTACATGTGATTCACAAAATTACAGACAAAAACGGCTGCAACATGAAGGCTTTTACGCTGTTCTGAAGAAATAGCAAATACTTTCTCTGAAATATTTTGAGATAAACTTTGTAATGTTTTAAAATCTTCCCCATTTTCCGCTTCTAAACAAATGGGAATAGAAGTGAAGTCAATTTCTTTAGATTTACTAAACGTTTGAAGCGGATAAAAAACACCTTTTCTATTTTTAGCATCTAAAACAGAAAGCTCAGAAGTTCCAGATGTATGTACCACTAAACGATTTTGAAAAGGTAAATTTTCGGCTACTTCTGCAATGGCATTATCAGAAACCGAAATAATGTAAACATCTGCTTCTTTAATTGCATTGTAATCAGACGTTATTTTGTCTTCAGTAATTAAATGAAGCACACTTTCTTTATTACGAGCAAAAACCTGAACCAAATTCACATTTGCAGCAATTTGCATCACTTTAATTAAGTGTTGTGCTACATTTCCGCTACCAATAATGACTACTTTAATCATGTGGCTAAAATAGTGAATTTTAATTTTAATTTAATAAAAACCTGACTGGTTTCTGAAACCAGTCAGGTTTAATTAATTAAGAAAATATTTGTAAATAATTTCTTTGTAATCATTTTTTTTTTTTTTTCTTTACAAAAATCTTCTTACAAATGAAAAAATTATATTTTATTCTAATTATTATTGCCTCATTTAATGTGAATTATGGGCAAACATATACAATTGATAATACGTTTAATCCAACTGATAATGGAATATATAATCAATTTATTGGATTGTATGGAACTATATTAAATAATGGAAAAATACTTACATCAGAAGGGATTGGTACTCGTAGTCCCTTTTTTTTAGATGGCCCATCTGCTTTAGAGCGTTGTATATATCGTTTAAATAATGATGGAAGTGTAGATAATTCGTTTACAAAAGTAAATCTTGATTATTTGGTAAAGAGTTTTTTTGCAAATCCTAATCAAGGAAATTTTATTACTGTAAATAATAATGTCAGTGGTAATAGCACAGAATTAAAAAGTTATAATAATAATGGTATAATGGACGCTACATTTAATGTTCCAATTTTATCAAGGAATGGGGGGGCAGGAAGTATATCTAAAATACAGTTCCTTAATGATGGTAAAATTTTAATTTTAGGGGGTTTCAATCAAGTTAATGGATTACCATACAATAATATTGTTAGATTAAACAGCAATGGATCAGTTGATACTACATTTGTTATTGGATCTGGTTTTGCAGGAGGTACAACTGCTTTTGCTTTACAACCAGATGGAAAATATATTATAGGTGGAAGCTTTTCTTATTATAATGGTGTTTCAAAAGGAATGATTGCTAGATTGTTTCCTGATGGAACTTTAGATACATCTTTTAATGTTAATACAGTTTATAATTCATTTGGTTTATCAACAGGGTTAGATATTAATGGTCCATTAAATGACATAATTGTTTTGCCTGACGGAAAAATAGTAACATCTGGAACTAGCTTGTATTCTTCTGGAAGTGTTTACAGAAGGTATATTGTTAGATTTAATTCAAACGGAACTGTTGATCCGTCATTTAATTTGTTTTTTTCTAATCCTAGCGGAATTTATCCAGAAAGATTACTTTTGAGCCCTGATGGTAGCATATATTTTAAAGTATCTGGTTCTATAAAAAAAATTAATACTTCAGGGATTATTGACTCAACATTTAATGATGGAAATATTTTCTTAACGGAAGAAGGAAAGATGTTCTTACAAAATAATAAACTGTTGGTTGTAGGTAATTACAAGAATGTATCTGGAGTTACAAGAATTGGATATCATAGATTAAATGCTATTGATGGTAGTTTGGACGTTACATTTAACCCAAGCTATGGGCCAAATAATATTTTTTATAGTAATATCACTGGTTCTTTAGAAACAGGTGGGGTAGCCTCAAAAATATACGGGTTAATGTTGCCAGATAATAAAATATTATTGAATGGTGGTTTTACAACGTATAATGATATTCCAGTAAAAAAAATGATCAGACTATTTGAAAATGGAGAGCTTGATACTACTTTTAATTTTGATTTTTCTCCAATTGATTATAATTCTATCAATTTAAATGATCAATTTAATATTCAAACTAGAAAGAATTATGATGGAAATATTTATATCTCAGGAAATTTTCAAATTCCTAATCAGGCTGTTAGAAGGATTATTAAATTTAATTCCGATGGAGGGCTTGATTTAGGCTTTAATTTTTATGATAACGTTTTAAGGTTTAAAGTAAATGATGAAAATAAAATTATTGCAAGCGTAATTTTTAATAGTGGTAGCGGGAATCAATATAAAGTTAATAGATATAACTCTGATGGATCTTTAGATGTTTCTTTTACATCTCCAATTTTTAATTATCAACCTATGAATATTGAATTGTTGGATGATAATAAAACCTTACTTAGCTTTAATAATAGTATTAATGGCAAGTACTTGGTAACATTAGATGCAACAGGAACAACCCTTCCTATGAATAATTTAACATTAAATATTCCAATTTTCAAAACTAAAAATATTAATGGTAAAATTTATTCTAGTTCAAATTCGTTACCTTATTTACTTTTTAGATATAATAACGATTGGACTTTTGATTCAAGTTTTAATCAAATAGAAACAAGTAATAGTTCTAAATATATTATTTTATCTAATGAAAGAACAGTTACGAGTACAACTGATGTTGGTCAATATACAAATACATTATTATATAAAATAAATGATTCAAATGGAATTCAAACATCTTCAGTTTCGATACCAAATAATATTTATGAAACAACCTCAATAATGTCACAGAATTGTGAAAATATTATTCTTGTTGGTAGTTTTTTTAAAATTTATGAAACAAATAGAAATAATATTATTAGATTAAGTGTGCCTGGACTAACTTTAACACCTACACCAACTGGCGAATTAAATCAGTTATTTACGCAGGGTCAAACATTAGCAGATTTAATTATAAATGGTCAAAATTTACAATGGTACAGTACTCAAAGCGAATGTGCATTCAATTCTATGGAAAGAAACTCAAATGAAATGAATAGTATTTTGCCTAACAATACTTTACTTGTTAACGGTATGACTTATTATGTTACACAAACTATTAATGGAGTTGAAAGCAATCATAGACTGCCTGTTAATACAATAGCAGCTTTAAGTACTCAAAATTTCGAATTTGGTTCAGAGTTTATTCTATACCCAAACCCTGCAAAAGATGTTTTGAATATTCAATCTAAAAATAGTTTAGAAATTCAATCAATTGAGATTTATAACCTTTTAGGTCAAGTTGTTTTAGCAGTTCCAAATAGTTCTAATGCAATTGATGTTTCAAACCTAAAAACAGGAACTTATTTTGTTAAAGTAAATACAAGTAATGGAACTTCAAATAATAAGTTTGTGAAAGAGTAGTTAAAGTGAATTTGTCATTTCGACGAAGGAGAAATCACATTAGCTACATCCATGATGTGATTTCTCCTTGCGTCGAAATGAAATCTAAATAAAAAAACTCCAAAATTTCATTTTGGAGTTTTTTTATACTGCGACTGAACACTAACGAAGTGCTGCTCCTAATTCTTTCTCTAAATTAGTTTGTAATTTTAGCATTGTTTTTTCTATTTCTTTATCTGTTAAGGTTTTACTTTCGTCTTGAATAGTAAAGCTTACAGCATAAGATTTTTTACCTTCAGGTAAGTTTTTACCTTCATAAACATCAAATAAATTTACGTCTTTTAAATATTTCTTTTCAGTTTGTTTAGCTACTTTATATATAGCTTCAAAAGTAATATCATTACCAACCAATAATGCCAAATCTCGTCGTACTTCTGGATATTTTGGAATATCTGTAAATTTAATTTTATTTGAAACATATTTTTGAATTCTATTCCAGTCAAAATCAGCATAAAAAACTTCTTGTTTAATATCAAAATGTTTTAAGATGTTTTTCTTAACTGTTCCAAATTCTACAATTGTTTCTTTTCCAATTACTAATGATACTCCTTCTGAAAGTAAGTCCATTTCTAATGGTAAAGTAGTTATTTTAGCATCTAAACCAAGCCTAGAAAGAACTGTATTTACATAACCTTTGAATAAGAAGAAGTCAGATTTTGCTGTAGCTTGATTCCAAGTTTCTTTAGTAGTATTTCCAGTAACAAACATTGTTAAGTGCTTGTTTTCTTCATAACCAGATGGAAGTTTATGATATGTTTTTCCAAATTCAAAGAATTTCAAATCACTGTTTCTTCTGTTAATATTATAAGAAATAGCTTCTAGTCCTGAAAATAACATTGATTGTCTCATTGCAGATAAATCGCTACTTAAAGGATTAAGCATCATCACGTTAAATTCACATTTTATCAACTCAGAAAGTTTTGTATATTCTGGAGAAGTCAATGAATTAGCCATCATTTCATTGAAACCTAAAGAGCAAAGTTGGTTTGCAATTACATTTTGAACTTTAAACTCTTCAGTTCTTGATGAATTAGAAATAGTAGCATTTAATTTTTGAGAAAACTTAATGTTGTTGTAACCATAAACACGAAGTATTTCTTCAATAACATCAATTTCTCTTTGAACATCTACTCTATATGGAGGAATTGATAATCCAATTCCTGCATCAGAAATAGTATTAATTTTAATATCTAATGAAACTAATATTTTTTTGATGGTATCTTTTGGAATTTCTTCACCAATAATTTTAGCAGTTTTATCGAAGTTTAAGAAAACTTGAAAATCTTCAATTTTCTTAGGATAAAAGTCAACAATGTCTGAAGTGATTTCTCCTCCAGCCACTTCTTGAATTAATAAGGCTGCTCTTTTTAAAGCATATTCAGTAATACTTGGGTCAACTCCTCTTTCAAAACGGAAAGAAGCATCTGTGCTTAATGTATGTCTTTTTGCTGTTTTTCGAATAGAAACCGGATTGAAATAAGCACTTTCTAAAAAGATAGATTGTGTATTTTCAGTTACACCTGAATCTTTTCCCCCAAATACACCTGCAATACAAATTGGTCCATCTGCATGACAAATCATTAAGTCTTCCTCATGTAGTGTTCTTTCCACATCATCAAGAGTAGTAAATTTTGTTCCAGCAGGAAGTGTTTTTACAATTACTTTGTTACCTTTAATTTTACTTGCATCAAAAGCATGTAACGGCTGACCTAATTCGTGTAAAACATAATTGGTAACATCAACAATATTATTTTTTGGAGTTAATCCAATTGCTTTTAATCTATTTTGTAACCAACTTGGAGATGGTTTTACTTTAACATCGGAAATGGTAACACCACAATATCTAGGTGTAATTTTATCATTTTCAACTTTAATATCAATCTTAACAGTTCTTTTGTCAACTTTAAAACTACTTACAGAAGGAGTGATTAATTCGATGTTTTTTCCTTTTAAAACCATTCCTGCTTTTAAATCACGAGCAACACCGTAATGACTCATTGCATCGGCTCTATTTGGAGTTAATCCAATTTCAAAAACTTCATCGGTTTCAATTTTAAAAACATCTTTAGCTAAAGTTCCTGGTTTTAAGGCTTCATCAAGAATCATAATTCCATCGTGACCTTGTCCAATACCAAGTTCATCTTCGGCACAAATCATTCCGAGAGATTCTTCACCTCTAATCTTTCCTTTTTTAATTTCAAAAGAATTTCCTTCTTTGTCATATAATTTTGTTCCTATAGTTGCAACAGGTACTTTTTGGCCAGCAGCTACATTTGGAGCACCACAAACAATTTGAACAGGCTCATTACCATCGCCTAAATCAACAGTTGTAATTTTAAGTTTATCAGCATTTGGGTGCTGTATACAGGTTAAAACATGACCTACAACAACTCCTTCAAGACCGCCTTTTAAACTTTCATATTTATCAATTCCTTCTACTTCTAATCCTAAGTCGGTTAATAATATTTCCGTTTCTTCTGATTTCCAATCTGTTTTGATAAACTGTTTAAGCCAATTATATGAAATACGCATTTTTATTCGAATTTTAAGGATGCAAAGATAGGTATTGTAAATTTTAGATTAAAATATATTTTATCGAAAACTTCATTTCTTTTAATTTGATTATTTAGTAATTATTAAGCTATATTTTTATTATAAATTCATTTTTAAAAGGCTTTTACTTATTAATTATCAATTTTGTGCTATTAAATGAACTAAAAGTGCTATTTATACTTGTATTTTGATTTTAAATTTGAAGAAATCAAATAAATATCAAAATTATGAGTAATGTAATTCAAAGACCACAGTTAAAAGATAAGTATGATAATTATATCAATGGAAAATGGGAAGCACCTTCAACAGGGCAATATTTTGAAGTTCTTTCTCCAGTTGATGGAAAACTAATGTCTAAAGCCGCTCATTCTGCAAAAATGGATGTTGAAATGGCAGTAGATGCGGCATATGAGGCTTTTAAAACTTGGAGTGAAACTTCGGCAACTGAAAGAAGTATCATTTTAAATAAAATTGCAGATAGAATTGAAGCAAATTTAGAATATATTGCGGCAGTGGAAACCCTTGATAATGGTAAAGCTGTTAGAGAAACTTTAGCTGCAGATATTCCTTTAGCAATAGATCATTTTAGATATTTTGCAGGTGTTATTCGTGCAGAAGAAGGTTCAATTACGGAGTTAGATAAAGATACTGTTTCAATTGTAGTTCAAGAGCCAATAGGAGTTGTAGCTCAAATTATTCCGTGGAACTTTCCAATTTTAATGGCTGTTTGGAAATTAGCTCCAGCTTTAGCTGCAGGTAACTGTGTGGTTTTAAAACCTGCAGAAAGTACCCCAATTTCTATTTTAGTATTAATGGAATTAATTGGCGATTTAATTCCTGCCGGTGTAATAAATATTGTAAATGGTTTTGGAGCTGAACTTGGAAGAACTTTGGTTACAAACCCTAAAGTTTCTAAGGCTGCTTTTACTGGTTCAACTGCTACTGGAAGAATGGTAATGCAATATGCAACTGAAAATATTATTCCAGTTACATTAGAATTAGGAGGAAAATCTCCAAATGTATTTTTTCCTTCTGTAATGGATGCTGATGATGAATTTTTAGATAAAGCTCTTGAAGGTGCTGCACTTTTTGCTCTTAATCAGGGAGAAATTTGTACATGTCCCTCTCGACTTTTAATTCATGAGTCAATTTATGATAAATTCATGGAAAAATTATTAGTTAGAATTAAAGCTATTAAAGTAGGTAATCCACTTGATCCAACTGTAATGATGGGTGCTCAAGCATCACAAATTCAAAAAGATAAAATTCTTTCTTATATAAAATTAGGAAAAGAAGAAGGTGCAGAATTATTATGTGGTGGTGATGTAAATCATTTAGGTGATGATTTAGAAGGCGGTTACTATATTCAACCTACTTTATTTAAAGGGCATAATAAAATGAGAATTTTTCAAGAAGAAATTTTTGGTCCTGTTTTAGCGGTTACAACTTTTAAAACGACTGAAGAAGCTTTAGAAATTGCAAATGATACAATGTATGGTTTAGGTGCTGGAGTTTGGACAAGAGATGCACATGAATTATATCAAGTTCCAAGAGCAATTCAGGCGGGTCGTGTATGGGTAAATCAATATCATTCTTATCCTGCAGGAGCTCCATTTGGTGGATATAAACAATCAGGAATTGGTAGAGAAAACCATAAAATGATGTTGGATCATTATCGTCAAACTAAGAATATGTTAATTTCTTACAATAAAAATAAATTAGGGTTCTTTTAGTAGATAAACTTTATTAATTAGCCGCAAATTCACAATATTTTTTGATGAATTTGCGGTTTTATTTAAAAATATTATGGAAAAAATTAAAAGATTAGATGCTACTGAAAAAGCAATTTCATTAATTAATACAATTTCAGAAAAGTTTGGTGATTTAATGTTTTATCAAGCAGGTGGTTGTTGTGAAGGGACGCAACCACAGTGTTTTGAAAAAGGTGGGTTTTATTTGCGTATGGGTGATGTTTGTATTGGAACAATTAATGGTTTTGAATTTTGGGTAGATAAAGATTTGTATGAGTATTGGAAATTTTCTCATTTTACTTTAGATGTTACTGATGGAATAGGTGCAGGAGGATTTTCTTTAGAAACTCCATATGGAAAAACATTTGTTATAAGTTATAAATTATTTACTGAAGATGAGTTATTAAATTTAGAACCTGTACAAGTAAATAATTAAATTTATTGCGATGTAAAATTCATTAATTGGTATTGTTTTGGAGTAACCCCTTCATATTTTTTGAATAATCGAATAAAATAATTACTATCTTCAAATCCGGTTGCATAAGAAACTTCAGAAACATTAATGTTTGGGTTACTTAATAGTTTTTTAGCATGTTTTATTTTTTCATTTAAGATAAATTCAATTGGACTCATTCCTAATTCTCTTTTAAAATATCTGTAAAATGAAGTCGTACTCATACATGCTTTATCACTTAATTCTTTTAAATTAATGCTTTCGTGAATGTTATTTCTAATAAATTCAATAGATGGTGTTATTGGACTATTACTATCAATATACTGTTCGTTTTCAAATCTTTTTGTCGTTTGTGTTTGAATGATTCTAATGATCAATTCTTGTAATGTTAAGTCTGCTAAGGCATCTTTAGTAATAGAACTTCCCATACATTCTTTAATGAGCTTATTTATAGTAGTTGCTAATTCAACATTGTTATAAAAAAAGTAATTTTCATTATCTAATTTCCAAAGGTTATTCTTTCCTTCTTTCGGATATTTTTCATTTAGAAAATCAAGTGTATTTGTTATTATTTTATTGTCTATTGCTAATGCAATGCACTGTGTAGGGTTTTCTTTTGAAGCTTCTGGAAAGTCTATTTTCATTTCAACATTAGAAGGAACTATTACAGTTTCGCCTGGTAAATATTCAAATTGAGGTTCGTCAAATAAATGCATTATTTTTTTTCCACGCAACATACTAGTCACCACTAAATCATTAAATTTTAATGGAACCAAGTCTGATTGTTGATACGTTTCAAAAATGTTTAGTTCACAATGGTTTAGTGAAAAAATAGTTCTATTTTCGACCAAAGTCTTTAAAGACTTTTCGTTTGTTAATGCTGGTTTATTTAATAAAGATTTTATTGGCATATTATAAAAATAGTATTTTTTTTAATAAAATAAATTTTTAAGCTTTACTATTTTTAGAAAAATTAAATAATCTCTTCAACATGTTTTTTAATGTTGCTTGCTAATTTTTCTGTAGGTAAATCATTTGCATCGTTTCCAAAAGGATCTTCTATTTCTTCGGCAATTAATTCTAAACTAGCTAAAACATAAAAAATAAAAACTACTACTGGTATTACATAATAACCTAAACTAAATACATATCCAAAAGGTAATGTCATAACATAAAAGAATATGAATTTTTTAATGAATGAGCTGTAAGAATAGGGAATAGGTGTATTTTTAATTCGTTCGCAAGCGCCACAAATATCTGTAAATGATTGAATTTCACTATTTAAAATAATCAACTGGTCACCTGATATTTTTCCGCTAATATGTAAATCATGTATTTTTTGAAATAACATTTTTGCAATTTGATTGGGTCTGTGTTTTTGATGGTCAATGTCTAAATTTAAATCTTCAAAAAGCATTTTTGCCGTTTCTTCGTTTGATAAATGTTTCTGTAAAATGGATGCATAACCCGGAATTACTTTTCTAAAATAATTTTTATCGTGTTCGTCTTTTAATATTACCGATAGTTTAATGGCTAAATTTCGACTGTTATTGACTAATGCTCCCCAATGTTTTCTACCTTCCCACCAACGATCGTAAGCAGTATTGGTTCTAAAAACTAACAATAATGAAATTACAAAACCAAGCATTCCGTGCATAATGGTGATGTTTTTAACATGACTATCTTCTGAAAGTTTCCAATATTCCATTTCTAAATAGGCAACTCCATATGAATACAATCCTATAGTAATCATCATAGGAATAAGTTGCCTAAATGTGTCGGCTTTATGAAATCTAAAAATAAAAGTAATCCAGTCTTTTGGGTTGTATTGTACCATTTTTGTTTTTAAGAGTTAAAAGTTTATGTGTTTATAAGTTTAAAAGGATTTGTATTTTAATTGTAACTGAAAACTGCGACTGCAAACTAACTTATATAATTCCAGATATTTTTTTTCTTACTTAATTCAATAAAAGCTTTTCTTAAAGTTACATGTTCTGGTTTTTCCATTGGAGCGTCAGCTTTTAGTAGTTTTACAGCTTCATGTCTTGCAAGTTGAAGAATGTCTCTATCTTTAACTAAGTCAGCAATTTGAAGATTTAAAACACCACTTTGTTGTTTTCCCATTAAATCTCCAGGACCACGAAGTTTTAAATCGACTTCAGCAATTTCAAAACCATCATTGGTACGAACCATGGTTTCCATTCTTACTTTACTGTCTTCGCTTAATTTATGACTTGTCATTAAAATACAGTAACTCTGTTCGGCGCCACGCCCAACTCTTCCTCTTAATTGATGTAATTGTGATAATCCAAAACGTTCAGCACTTTCAATAATCATTACCGATGCATTTGGAACATTAACACCAACTTCAATTACAGTTGTAGCGACCATTATATTGGTTTTTCCTGCTGCAAAACGACGCATTTCTTCGTCTTTATCTGCTGGTTTCATTTGTCCGTGTAAAATAGAAATAGAATATTCGGGTAACGGAAAATCACGTGAAATACTTTCGTAACCGTCCATTAAATCTTTATAATCCATTTTTTCAGATTCCTGAATCAACGGATAAACGATGTAAATTTGTCGCCCTTTTTTAATTTCATCTTTAATGAATTTCCAAACTTTTAATCGGTTGTTGTCATAACGATGTACGGTTTCAATAGGTTTTCTTCCTGGTGGCAATTCATCAATAACCGAAATATCTAAATCGCCATATAAACTCATGGCTAAAGTACGCGGAATAGGCGTTGCTGTCATTACTAAAATATGTGGTGGAATTGTATTTTTTTTCCACAGTTTACTTCGTTGTTCAACACCAAAACGATGTTGTTCATCAATAATGGCTAAACCTAAATTTTTGAATTTTACTTTATCTTCTAATAAAGCGTGCGTTCCAATTAAGATATCTAAAGTTCCATCTTCTAAAGCTTCATGTATAAGTCTTCGTTCTTTAGTTTTACTTGAACCTGTAAGTATTTGTATGTTAATATTTAGGTCTTTAGCTAATTCGGTTAAACCAATAAAATGCTGATTGGCCAGTATTTCTGTTGGCGCCATTAAGCAACTTTGGTAACCATTATCTTTAGCAATTAACATGCTCATTAAGGCTACAATTGTTTTCCCTGAACCAACATCACCTTGTAGCAAACGATTCATTTGGGCATTACTTCCCATATCGTTTCGAATTTCTTTAATTACTCTTTTTTGAGCGTTTGTCAATTCAAAAGGCAAGTGGTTTTTATAAAAATCATTAAAGTTTTCGCCAACTATTTCAAACTGATGTCCTTTTATTTTATGTTTTCGAATTAGATTTTTAGTAATTAATTGCAATTGAATAAAAAATAATTCTTCAAACTTCAATCTAAATTGAGCTTTGTTCAATAAATCTTGATTTTTCGGAAAATGAATATTAAATAAAGCTACATTTTTAGGAATTAGTTTTAAATTTTCAATTAAATATATTGGTAAGTTTTCAGTAAATAAATTTTGCGTTTCAATAAACAATTGTTGCATTAATTTATTGATAGTTCTGCTTGTAATGCCTTTATTATTTAGTTTTTCCGTACTAGGATAAACTGGTTGCATTGCCGAACGCAGACTTGCTTTATGTTCGGCTAAAAGTTCCATTTCTGGATGCGCCATGTTAAAAGCACTTCCAAATTGAGCCACTTTTCCAAAAATCACATAAACTTCATTAATTTTTAAACCTTCCCTAATCCATTTATGTCCTTGAAACCAAACCAATTCCATTTGTCCTGTTTCATCTACAAAAGTAGCGACCAATCTTTTTCCTCGTTTTTGTTCAACCGTTTTAATGTTGATTATTCGACCTACAATTTGAACTTCTGAACTGGTATTTTGTAACTGATTGATTTTAAAATAATGTGTTCTATCGATATAACGATTGGGAAATAAATGAATTAAATCTCCATATTTATGAATGCCTAATTCTTTGCGTAGCAAGTCGCCACGTTGCGGACCAACGCCTTTTAAGTATTCAATGGGAGTTTCTAAGAGATTGTTAGACATTTAAATTGTAAGATTATTAGACTATTAGAATTTTTCAATTCTTCAATCTTTTAATTTTTTTAATCACATTAAGCGAAGATAGTTGATAAATTATTAATTTGGAAATGACTTTTTCTTAAAATGCCTTATATTCGTGACATAAATTAAGTTTACATGATGTTTCGATTTCTTTTTATCTGTTTTTTTACAATTTCTACTTTTGCTCAGCAATTTAAAAAGGTTGACTTTATTTCTTGTAATGCTTCTATAACTCCAATATCATCTGATAAAGTTGTTTTGGGTTCAGTAACTTATGAATTTAATGTTTTTAGTACAATTGATACTATCAGTATTGATGCAATTAATATGGAATTTATTAATGTAGAACTAAATGGTAAAAAAGTTGATTTTATAAATACTAGAAATAAACTTCAGTTTTATGAAGGTTTTCAGATTGGAAAAAATAAACTTTCATTTAATTATTCAGCTAAACCCAAGCAAACTTTATATTTTATTGGTGAAGGAGATGATTTACAAATTTGGACACAAGGTCAAGGTAAATACACAAGTCACTGGTTGCCTAGTTTTGATGATGTAAATGAGAAAGTTATTTTTAAAATAAAAGTTGATTTTGAGCCTAAATTTGAGGTAATAACTAATGGGAAATACGAGTTTGGGATTAGTCAAGATGGAATGATGACTTCGAGTTACCAAATGCAAAAACCAATGTCTTCTTATTTGGTTATGTTGGCAATTGGAAAGTTTGTAAAACAAACAGATGTAACAAAATCAGGAACGAAATTAGAATATTATTTAGATCGAAATGACGCTGATAAATTTGAACCAACGTATCGTTATTCAAAACAAATGTTTAATTTCTTGGAAAAAGAAATAGGAGTGAAGTATCCTTGGGGAATTTACCGTCAAGTTCCAGTTCGTGATTTTTTATATGCCGGAATGGAAAACACGACTTCTACCATTTTTGCACAAGATTTTGTAGTAGACGAAATAGGTTTTAACGATAAAAATTATGTAAATGTAAATGCGCATGAATTGGCTCATCAATGGTTTGGCGATTTTATTACGGCGAAAGAAAGTAAACATCACTGGCTTCAAGAAGGTTTTGCAACGTATTATGCTTTGTTAGCTGAAAAAGAAATTTTTGGTGATGATTATTTTAATTACGAATTGTTTCAAATGGCAGACCAATTAAAACAAGCAGCTAAAACAGATACGATTCCAATTTTGAATGAAAAAGCGAGTTCGCTTACATTTTATAAAAAAGGAGCTTGGGCTTTACATTATTTAAGAACTCAAATTGGTGAACGAAAATTTAAAAAAGCAGTTAAATCTTATTTAAAAGAATATGCTTTTAAAAATGTTGATACCGATGAATTTTTAGCTAAAATTAAAAAAGTATCGAATTTTGATACCGATAAATTTAAAAAAGAATGGTTAGAAAATGCAGATTTTAGATGGAACGATGCCATTTCAATCTTAAATAAAAACACATTTATTGTCGATTTACAAAAAGTAAAAGCATTAGAAGTATTACCTTTTGATGATAAAAAAGATCAATTACTGACTTTAATGACAAAGAAAAGTTATTATCCAGTTCAACAAGAAATTATGTTACAAACCTCGGTTGTAGATTTTGAAGATAAAAAAGAATTGATAGATTTAGCTTTTGATAGTAATAATATAAAAGTTCGCCAAGCTTTAGCACAATCACTTATTAAAATTCCTTCTTCTTACAGAGAAAAGTTTGAAACCTTATTAAATGATGAATCTTACATTACTAAAGAAATTGCTTTATTCAGACTTTGGTCTAATTTTCCTGATGAAAGAAATCGTTATATTGATTTATTTCAAAACGAAAACGGTTTAAATTATAATTTAAAAATAGCTCATTTAACATTGCAATTAGTATCACAGCAAGTAAATCTTGAAGATAAGCAAGTAGCTATTCAAGAATTAGAAAAATTATCAAAAGCACCATATGAATCTGGAGTTAGGCAAAATGCTTTAGAAACGTTGATTAACTTTAAATTGATATCTAATTCGGTTTTAACTTCGTTAATAGATGCTTCAATGCATCATAAATGGCGTTTTGTAAGTTATGCAAAGGCTGAAATTAGAAAATTAATTTCAACAGATGAAGGAAACCAACAGTTAAAAGATTTATTACCTTTATTGAATGAAAATCAGCAAAGTAGATTGAATTCTTTTTTTAATGAAATAAAATAAATGAAAGCATTAGTAATATCAGGAGGAGGAAGTAAAGGTGCATTCGCAGGAGGAGTGGCGCAATATCTTATAGAGGATTTAAAGCACGATTACGATTTGTATTTAGGAACTTCAACTGGTAGTTTATTAGTGTCGCATTTGGCATTAGGAAAAGTAGACAAAGTAAAAGAAATGTATACTTCGGTAAATCAAAACAGTATTTTTAGTAATTGTCCGTTTGTTGTAAGAAAGAAATTTGGAGAAGAAGTAATAGAAATCAACCATTGGAATGTTTTAAAAAATTTCCTAAAAGGCTCCAAAACCTTTGGTGAAAGCAAAAATTTAAAAAAATTAATTAAAAAAGAATTTACGCCATCTGAATTTGAAATTTTAAAAGCTTCCAATAAAGAAATTATAATCACTGTTTCTAATTTATCTTTAAATACAGTAGAATATAAGTCGATAAATGAATGTAGTTACGACGATTTTTGCGAATGGATTTGGATTTCCTGCAATTATATTCCGTTTATGTCATTAGCTAGAAAAAACGGCTGTGATTATGCCGATGGTGGTTTCGCAGCTATGATTCCTATTGAAGAAGCAATTAGAAATGGTGCAACTCATGTAGATGCTATTATTCTACATACCGAAAGCACTTTGTTTAATAGAATGCCAGCAACAAGTGTATTTGCCTCCTTAACCAATTTATTTGCTTTTATGATGGATAGAATTGAGTTCCAGAATATTAAAATTGGAAAATATGAAGCAATTATTCATGGAGCAACTATAAATTTCTATTATACGCCCACAATGTTAACCACAAATTCTTTAGTTTTTAACAAAGAACAAATGAAAAAATGGTGGCAAATTGGCTATGAGTATGCTAAGTCTAAAGATATTGATAGTCAAGAAATAATTACCGAAGAATAAAAGAATTGTAATAACAAGCACAATTTAAAAAAAATATAATTTTAATCTTTTATCTTTTTTCTTTCAGCAAAGCGTTCTTTAATCTTAAAAAATCGTTTTCAAATCTTCTTTCAAATAACTAATTGCAATTGCGCTTGGTGCTTCTGTTTCGGTCATTTCAATTAAAATAGCTTCACGAAGTTTTTCTGCCGAAGTAACTTCTTGTTCAATAGATTTTTTTCTAATTAATTGAATAGTAGAATTCTTCGCTTTATTCACAATATCCCAGCTTGTTGAAGTCAAATAAATTTGTTGTGTTAAATTATGCTCAAATTCTGTTTGAATCGTATGAATTAAAAAAGTAGCATAATCTTCTTTACTTGTATTTGGAGGAGAAACTCTCAATAATAATTGCGCAGGGTTAATACGTTCTAAAAATAAAACCATTCTCTCATAAGCTTGTAAACGAACAGGTAATGCTAAGCTTTGGTTTTCTTTTAATAATTCAAAACGTCTTCTACTTTCCTCATTTTTAAAAAAAGTTTGAAAAGATAAGTAGGCAACTCCCCCCGTTATTAAAGCAGGTAATGTATAAGCTGCTAATTCAATTATTTTTGTAGTAATATCCATTTTTATTTGAAGCTATTTCCTGCTTTCGCTTTTATCTTTTTTTTCGTTAGCACTACAAAAAAGGATATCAGCTCTATCAGGGCTATGTTAGTAGTACAAAGAAAACATTAATATTTACAATTTCAAAATACAATTTCAATTTCAACAAATCACATTCTACACTATCTTGTCATTTCGACCAACGGGAGAAATCACATAAAATATAATCTAAATATCTTAAAAACCATATGAGATTCCTCCTTTCGTCGGAATGACAATAAAAACGGGAAGTAAATCCTTTTAATCTGTATAATCTGTGATGCTAAGTTTTTAAGAATTTCTTATTAAACTTGTCCTTGAACTTGAGTTTTTAATTCGATTTTTAAATTGGCTTTTGTTCTTTGTAATTGAACTTTAAAACACCTATTTTTGTAAATTAGTACAATTTATAGAAAATCATAATGCAGCAAATAATTGCCCAATTAAATGAAGCCCAACAAGCTCCTGTTCTTCAAAAAGACGGGCCAATGATTGTAATCGCTGGTGCCGGTTCTGGAAAAACTAGAGTATTAACGGTACGTATTGCAAATCTTATGCATCAAGGTGTTGATGCGTTTAATATTTTGGCATTGACATTTACCAATAAGGCTGCGCGTGAAATGAAAAAACGTATTGCCGATATAGTAGGGAATAACGAAGCGAAAAATCTTTGGATGGGAACTTTTCACTCGGTTTTTGCTAAAATTTTACGAATCGAAGGCGAAAAATTGGGTTACCCTTCAAATTTTACCATTTACGACACACAAGATTCTGTTCGATTAATTTCGGCAATCATTAAAGAAATGCAACTCGATAGAGATGTATATAAACCAAAACAAGTTTTAGGTAGAATTTCATCCTACAAAAACTCATTAATTACGGTTAAAGCATACTTCAATAATCAAGATTTACAAGAAGCGGATGCTATGAGTAAAAAGCCTCGTTTAGGCGATATTTATAAAAATTATGTAGAGCGTTGTTTTAAATCGGGCGCAATGGATTTTGATGATTTGTTATTGAAAACCAATGAGTTAATTAATCGTTTTCCTGAAGTTTTAGCAAAATACCAAGATAGATTTCGTTACATTCTAGTCGATGAGTATCAAGATACAAACCATTCACAGTATTTAATTGTTAGAGCTTTATCTGATCGTTTTCAAAATATTTGTGTAGTTGGAGATGATGCGCAAAGTATTTACGGTTTTAGGGGTGCAAACATCAACAACATTTTAAACTTTCAAAAAGATTACGATAATGTTCAAATGTACCGATTGGAACAAAATTATCGTTCGTCAAAAAATATAGTTGAAGCCGCAAATAATATTATTGATAAGAATAAGACCAAATTAGACAAAATTGTTTGGACCGCAAATGATAACGGACCAAAAATTAAAGTACACCGCAGTTTAACTGATGGGGAAGAAGGTCGTTTTGTAGCGGCAACAATATTCGAACAAAAGATGCAACAACAATTGCATAACGGTCAGTTTGCCATTTTATATAGAACCAATGCGCAATCTCGTGCAATGGAAGATGCTTTGCGTAAACGCGATATTCCGTATCGTATTTATGGTGGATTATCTTTCTACCAACGTAAAGAGATTAAAGATGTTTTATGTTATTTACGATTGATTATCAACCCAAATGATGAAGAAGCTTTAATTCGTGTCATCAATTATCCGGCGAGAGGAATTGGTAATACAACTATTGAAAAATTAACAGTAGCAGCCAATCATTACAAAAGATCCATTTTCGAAGTTTTAGAACATATTGATAAAATAGATTTAAAACTGAATTCGGGAACCAAAAATAAGTTGCAAGATTTTGTAACGATGATTAAAAGTTTTCAAGTAATTAATGAAAATCATGATGCTTTTTATTTAGCTGATTTAGTTACTAAAAAAACCGGATTAGTTCAAGAACTTAAAAAAGACGGAACGCCAGAAGGAATTACTCGTATTGAAAATATCGAAGAACTTTTAAACGGTATAAAAGATTTTATTGAAGGTCAAAAAGAAATTGATGGAGCAAGAGGTGCTTTAGCTGAATTTATGGAAGATGTTGCTCTTGCAACTGATTTAGATAATGATACTGGCGATGACGATAGAGTTGCATTAATGACTATTCACTTAGCAAAAGGACTTGAGTTTCCTCATGTTTTTATTGTTGGTTTAGAAGAAGATTTGTTTCCAAGTGCTATGAGTTTAAGTTCTCGAAGCGACTTAGAAGAAGAACGACGTTTGTTTTATGTTGCACTAACAAGAGCAGAAAATCAAGCGTATTTAACGTATGCGCAATCGCGTTACCGTTGGGGAAAATTAGTTGACAGTGAACCTTCACGTTTTATTGAAGAAATTGACAGTCAGTATTTAGAATATTTAAATCCAGAAAATAATTCAGGATACCGTTATAAACCAATGATGGATGTTGATATTTTTGGAGACATTGATAAATCTAAATTACGGACAGCAAAACCTGTTGCTAGCAAGCCACCCGCATATTTAAATACACAAGCAAACGAAAAGCCAAACATTCGTAAGTTAAAACCGGTTTCTGGCGTTAGAACACAAGGAAATACTAATTTATTCGATTCTAATTTAGCGATTGGAAATGTTGTTATGCATGAACGTTTTGGAAAAGGGCAAATCATCAATATTGAAGGAATGGCTGGCGATAAAAAAGCCGAAATTAAGTTTGAAGTTGGTGGAGTTAAAAAGTTATTACTCCGTTTTGCAAAACTAGAAGTAATTGGATAGTTAAAACCCTTAACGTTACAATAGAATCTAAAAACCCATCAGTCTAATAATCTAACAATCTTTAAAAAAATGGCAGAATTTATTAAAATATACGAAGATAAACCTAGTGAAGCTGCTATTAAAAAAGTAGTTGATGTTTTACGAAATGGAGGTTTAATTATTTATCCAACCGATACAGTTTACGGTTTAGGATGTGATATTACGAATACAAAAGCATTGGAACGCATTGCTAAAATTAAAGGAATCAAATTAGAAAAAGCCAATTTTTCATTCATTTGTAACGATTTAAGTAATATTTCAAACTATGTAAAGCAAATAGATACTTCTACTTTTAAAATTTTAAAAAGAGCTTTACCTGGTCCTTATACATTTATCTTGCCAGGAAATAACGATTTGCCTAAAGAATTTCGTAAAAAGAAAACAGTTGGTATTCGTGTTCCTGACAACAATATAGCCTTAGAAATTGTAAAATTATTAGGAAATCCAATTGTATCTACATCGATACATGATGAAGATGAAGTAATAGAATATTCTACCGATCCTGAATTAATTTTTGAAAAATGGCAGAATAAAGTCGATTTAGTAATTGATGGCGGTTATGGAAATAATATTGCTTCAACCATAATTGATTTAACAGGCTATGAGCCAGAAGTTATTCGTGAAGGAAAAGGAAGTTTAGATATTTTGTAATATGAAAAAAATAATACTATTCTTTTTTTTATTTGTTACTTCTATAATACATTCACAAACAATTCTAGGAACCGTTGTAGATTCAAATGAAGAACCTATTTTTGGTGCTTTTATTTATTTTGATGGAACATCTTATGGAACAACAACTGATATTGATGGGAAATTCTCTTTTGAAATTAAATCAAGTATAAACACTCCATTAGTGATAAGTTATGTTGGTTATGAAAAAATTTATTTAAAAGAAATAGATTTTAACAAAAGATATAAATTCATAATGCAAGAATCTATTGAAAATTTAAATGAAGTGGTCGTTTCAAACAATAAATTTTCAAGAAAACAAATGTTGACTATTTTTAAAAACCAGTTTTTAGGAGTTACAAAAGCTGGAAAAAGGTGTACAATTGAAAATGAAGATGAATTATACTTTACTTACGATAACGATAATTTTTTACTTAAAGCATTTGCAGATAAACCATTAATTATTAATAATCCTTTTTTAGGCTACAAGATTTATTTTGATATAAATTCGTTTGAAGCAAAGTTTTATAAATACAGTATTAAAAATTCTGATATTTATTCGAGTATTTACATTGGTACTTCAAGATTTGAAGAGACTTCAAATAGTATTAAAATTGTTAAAAATAGAGAAAAGGCATTTAATGGTTCTCTTTTACAGTTTTTCAGAAATTTTGCAAAAATGAGTTGGGGAAAAGATAAGTTTGTATTGTTTTATAAGTCTTTTCAAGATAACCCAAAAAATCATTTCACTATTAATAGTCCTTTTGATAAATCTACAAAAGTGATAATATTTCCTCAAGAAAGTAATTTAAAATCAAAAGGTTTTATTGCAGAGTTTGGTTTGTTGTATAATAATAAAGAACAATCTAAAATTATTTTTCATACAGATAATTTTGAAATTGATGAGTTTGGTTTATTTACAAATTATGATAAAATTTATTTTTCTGGAGCTCTTTCAGAAAAAAAAGTTGGACTAATGTTGCCTTCTAATTATGGGATAGAATGATAAAAAAACCGCTACAATTGCAGCGGTTTTTTTATAAGAAATTATTCTTCTGTATTTTCTTGCATAGAATGGTACACATTCATTACATCATCGTCTTCTTCAATTTTTTCTAAAAGTTTTTCAACGTCTGCTGCTTCTTCTGCTGTAAGTTCTTTTGTAACTTGTGGAATTCTCTCAAAGCCAGAAGAAAGTATTTCTAAACCTCTGTTTTCCAATTCTTTTTGAATAGCTCCAAAACTTTCAAATGGTGCATACATTAAAATACCATCTTCATCAGCAAAAATTTCTTCAACCCCAAAATCAATCATTTCAAGTTCAAGTTCTTCAACATCTTGTCCTTCAGCTGGGATTCTAAAATTACAAGTATGATCAAACATAAATTCTACAGAACCTTGTGTTCCCATAGTTCCATTACATTTATTAAAGTAACTTCTTATGTTGGCAACTGTTCTGTTGTTATTATCAGTAGCTGTTTCAATTAAAATTGCAATTCCGTGTGGTGCATAACCTTCAAATAATACCTCTTTAAAATCTGCCGTATCTTTTTCAGATGCTTTTTTAATTGCTCGCTCTACATTATCTTTAGGCATGTTCGCAGCCTTAGCATTTTGTATTACAGCTCTTAATCGCGAGTTAGTTTCAGGATTTGGTCCTCCTTCTTTAACTGCCATTACGATATCTTTTCCTATACGAGTAAACGTTTTAGCCATTGCTGACCAACGTTTCATTTTACGTGCTTTTCTAAATTCAAATGCTCTTCCCATTTCTTATTTTTTAATCTGTGCAAATTTAATTATTTCAAGGTCAATTTCAAAAGACATTTTAAAAATCAATTTCAAGTTTCAACTTCAATTTTTTTAAAAAATATTCATGCTTTTTATAGCACTTGAAATTTGTTCTTGCTCTTGATTCTTTTAAGTTGCTATTTCTTATAAAAAGGTAATTTAACCACTTTTGCAGCAATGTCTTTATTTCTAATTCGAATGAAAATTTCTGAATCAATCGCTGATAGAGCAGTAGGTACATATCCTAAACCAATTGCTTTTCCAAGTGATGGCGACATAGTTCCAGAAGTTACAATTCCTATTACATTTCCGTTTGCATCAGCAATTTCATAATCGTGACGAGGAATTCCTCTTTCTGTTAATTCAAAAGCAACTAATTTTCTTGTTACACCAGCTTCTTTTTGTTTCTTTAAATTTTCAGAATTGGTAAATTCTTTATCAAATTTGGTAATCCAACCTAAACCAGCTTCTAAAGGAGAAGTTGTATCGTTAATATCGTTTCCATATAGACAAAATCCCATTTCTAAACGCAAAGTATCTCTTGCAGCTAATCCAATTGGTTTAATACCAAAAGATGCACCGGCTTCAAAAACTTTGTTCCAAATCGTTTCAGCATCTTCATTTTTAAAATAAATTTCAAAACCTCCAGAACCAGTATAACCAGTTGCAGAAACCGTTACATTATCTACACCAGCAAATTCTCCAATTTGAAACGTATAATAAGGCATATTAACTAAATCAATTGAAGTCAATGATTGCATTGCTTCAGCAGCTTTTGGACCTTGAATCGCTAATAAAGAATAAGAATCTGATAAATCTTGCATTTCAACACCTAAGTCGTTATGTTTCGAAATCCAATTCCAGTCTTTTTCAATGTTTGATGCGTTTACAACAAGCATATAATGATTATCAGCTATTTTATAAATAATTAAATCATCTACAATTCCACCTTCGTTATTTGGTAAACAAGAATATTGTGCTTTACCATCAACTAATTTAGAAGCGTCATTTGAAGTTACTTTTTGAATTAATGCTAATGCATTTTCTCCTTTTAGGAAAAATTCTCCCATGTGAGAAACATCAAAAACTCCAACACCTGTTCTAACAATTTCATGTTCTGCATTTACACCTTCATATTGCACAGGCATATTGTAACCTGCAAATGGAACCATTTTCGCTCCTAAACTTTCATGAACGTGAGTTAAAGCTGTATTTTTCATTATAATTATAGTATAAAATTTGAAGTGGCTAATTTATTAAAATTCTTAATTTTTGAAGGTATAAATACATAGTTTTATTCCAAATAAAAATAAATTGATGATTATCTTAATGAAACCTTGCATTTTAACAATTGTTTGTTGAATTTTGGGCTTATAAAAATTTAACATGGAAACGATACATTATATAAGCGCTGATTTATTATCTATTGAGAAAATTAATGAAATAATTTCTTATGATTTAAAACTAGAATTATCAGAAGAAGCTCGTATTAATATTGAAAAATGCCGTAATTATTTAGATGAGAAAATGAAATCTCATGATAAGCCAATTTACGGAATTAATACAGGTTTTGGTTCGCTTTGTAATGTAAAAATTGCTGGAGAAAATTTATCTAAGCTTCAAGAAAACTTAGTAAAATCGCATGCTTGTGGAACTGGAGATGAAGTACCTCATGAGATTGTGAAGTTAATGTTGTTGCTTAAGGTTCAATCGTTAAGTTACGGACATTCTGGCGTTCAGTTAGAAACGGTTGAGCGTTTAATTGCATTTTATAATAATGATGTTTTACCAGTTATATATACTCAAGGTTCATTAGGAGCTTCTGGCGATTTGTCTCCATTAGCTCATTTATCGTTGCCTCTTTTAGGTGAAGGTGAAGTTTATTATAATGGATTTAGACAACCTTCTCATAAAGTTTTAGAAAGTTTTGGTTGGAAACCTTTGATATTAAAATCAAAAGAAGGGTTAGCTTTATTGAACGGAACTCAATTTATGGGTGCATATGGAGTTTACAGTTTAATAAAAGCAAGTAAATTATCGTATTTAGCCGATTTAATTGGAGCTGTTTCTTTAGAAGGTTTTGATGGAAGAAAAGAACCATATACCGATTTAATTCATTTAATTCGCCCGCATAAAGGTCAGGTTGTTACTGCCGAAAAAATGTTAGAATTCTTAGACGGAAGTGAAATTATAGAACAAGAAAAAGTACATGTACAGGATCCGTATTCATTTAGATGTATTCCTCAAGTACATGGAGCGAGTAAAGATACTATTGATTACGTAAAGAAAGTTTTTCGTACTGAAATTAATTCGGTTACCGATAACCCAAATATTTTTGTGGGCGAAGACCAAATTATTTCTGGCGGAAATTTCCACGGACAACCATTAGCTTTAGCTTTGGACTTTTTAGGATTAGGTTTAGCTGAATTAGGAAGTATCTCAGAAAGAAGAACCTACCAATTAATTTCAGGATTAAGAGGTTTACCTGCCTTTTTAGTGAATGATCCAGGTTTAAATTCAGGATTTATGATTCCGCAATATACTGCCGCAAGTATTGTAAGTCAAAATAAACAATTTGCTACGCCAGCAAGTATTGATAGTATTGTTTCGAGTAACGGACAAGAAGATCATGTAAGTATGGGAGCAAATGCAGCAACTAAAACGCTTAAAATTGTTGAAAATTTAGAACGTATTTTAGCTATTGAATTGATGAATGCTTCACAAGCTTTAGAGTTTAGAAGACCCTTAAAATCGAGTGATTTTATTGAAATGTTTATTAAATCGTATAGAGAAGAAGTTCCTTTTGTAAGTGAAGATAGAATTTTACATTACGATATTGAAAAATCGATTCAGTTTTTGAATAGTTTTCAAATTGATATAGAGGATTAATATTTTGTTTGTACTTTTAAAATATTGTAATAATGGACTTTAAATTAAATTTTCATCCAGATGAAGAATATTATAAAGAAGCTTATGACCAATTAATAAGTATTGCTAAACTAAAGAAATTTGAACCTATTTTTGCAGTAGTTTTTGTCTTAATCGGAGTTTGTTTATATTATTTTAATATGAATAAAGCGTTCGGTTTTTCGTCTATGATATTTTCAGCAATTGGAATATATGAGTTTTTTAAATTTTATTATGATAGAAATAAATGGTTGAAGGATAGAAATGAAAGTAAAATAAATGGAAATAAAATTGAACTTGAATTTACAGATACACATATTAAACATTCAGGGCCATTTTCTTCTGGAGAAATAAATTGGAGTGGTTTAATGTCAATAATAAAGACTAAAAAAGGAATTGTAATTAAACCACAAAATGGATTAAGTATTTATTTACCTGACAGGCTTTTTGTTGAGCAAAAACAAATTGATTTTATTTTATCTAAAAAAAAGTAAAATCAATTTGTACTCACTTTAAAAATATCAAACTCAAAATTCCTAAAATAGCAGGAATACTTTGTACAAAGAATATTTTTTTAGAAATAGAATAAGCACCATAAATACCTGCAATAGCAACGCATGTTAAAAAGAATAATGCAATGTTATTGCTCCAAACAACATCTGTTATAAATAAAGACCAAATTAATCCAGCTGCTAAAAATCCGTTATATAAACCTTGATTGGCAGCCATAGTTTTTGTTTTCTCAAATAAATCTTTTGGAAAATTTCTAAATACTTTATAGGCTTTTGTGGTCCATACAAACATTTCTAACCATAAGAAATACAAGTGGAGTAGTGCTACAAGAACGATTAATAGTTGTGAAATAATATGCATAAAATTAGTCTAACTTTGTAAGTTCAGAAAAAATCTCCATTTCTGGATATTCTTTCATTGTGCTTTTTATGATGATAGATTTTTCTCTAACTTCTGTTATTTCAACATATAAATAACCTGCAAAATCTTTGTTTTTTGCAAGAGTTTCTTTTGTAGGATACAAAGTGTACTTACAATCGGAAATCCAATTTACATGAAATGAATATCCTTCTTTTTCACCTTCAATTTCTTCCGTTTGTATGTTTCCTTTACGCTTAATTAAAAAAACAGTTCCTGTAGTTTTGTCAACTAGTTTAAAAGTTCCGTTTCTAAAGTTCTTACAATCTTCTTGTCCATAAGATATTGAAGTTATTGTTAGGATTAAGGTTAAAAGTAGTTTTTGTATTTTTTTCATTTTTTAAAACCCATTTACAATTGCTAAGAAATCGTCTGCTTTTAATGCTGCTCCACCAATTAAACCACCATCGACATCTTTTTTAGAGAATATTTCTTTTGCATTTTCTGGTTTTACACTTCCACCATAAAGTATAGAAACGTTTTCAGCAACATCGTTTCCGTAGACTTTTTCAATTAAGCTACGAATGAACGCATGCATTTCTTGAGCTTGTTCTGGAGAAGCAGTTTCACCTGTTCCAATAGCCCAAACAGGTTCGTAAGCTAAAATGATATTTGACCAATCGCTTTTTTGTAAATGAAATAAAGCATCTCTTAATTGGTATTCCACCACATTAAAATGATTGTTTATTTGACGGTCTTTTAACTCTTCGCCAAAACAAAAAATAACACGCATGTTGTGTTTTAAAGCTGTATCGACTTTATTTGCTAATAGTGCATCTGTTTCATGAAAATATGCTCTTCTTTCACTATGACCAAGAATTACAGTATTTACACCAATATTAGTTAACATTGATGCTGAAATTTCTCCTGTAAAAGCGCCACCTTCAGCTTGATGCATATTTTGTGCCGCAACAGTTATATTATTTCCTTCAGAAATAGTAACTGCTGTTTGTAAGTTAACAAACGTTGGTGCTACAATAATTTCTGTTGATGTATTTTGTTTTTTTAATACAATTTCTTCAATTAAAGCAATTGTTTCTGAATGCGTTTTGTGCATTTTCCAGTTTCCTGCAACTATATTTTTTCTCATTATTTTAATGCATTTAATGTTTCTGTAATTTTTTCATCATCAGCTTCAATAGCTTTAAATAATGCAATTTTACCTGTTTTATCAACAATCATATAACGTGGAATCCAATTTAGTTTCACTGATTTTCCAAAAACGCCTTTCATTCCGTCTGAAGTTAAATAGTGTTCTCCTTGTACATCATATTTAGCAATTCCTTTTATCCATGATTCATAATTTTTATCCATAGAAATGAATAAGTAAGTTGCATCGGGAAATTTTGCTTGTAATGCTTTTAGTTTAGGCATTCCTTTGATACAATCTGAACACCACGAAGCCCAAACATCAATAACAATGGTTTTTCCTTCGTATTTTTTTAAAATATCTTTAAATGCAATAGATTCATTATTAGTATCTACCATTACATTTTCTAAGGCTTCTTGCTTAAACTTTGTTTGTTGTGCTTGCGAACAAGAAAGTGTAAATAATGCTATTGTAAATAGTGAAATAATCTTTTTCATAATAATATTGTTTTAAATTTTTTATAAAATTACAATTAGTAAAATCAGATTTTCTTAATAAAACCTCAATTGTTTAGCTATTGTTAGCTAACTAACTTTTTATTTTAAGTCTAATTTGTCAATATCATTAAAGTGTACTTTTTGAACAATTGTTCCTTTTTCTAAAAGTACAATACTAGGATTTGCTCTTTCTACTGTTTTTAAAGTTGTTGCATCGCAAAAGTAATAATCAAATGTGTGTTTGAATTTAGTTTTATAAGCAGCAATTGTTTCAAGATTAGAAGAAGTCATACCAATTACCAAGTATCCTTTTGCAATTGCTTTTTGATGTAGTTCTTCTAAAGCTTCCATTCCTTTATCTTTTGATTTATCTAAGTCATACGAAATAAATAACATAACTTTTGGTTCTTGTAAAACACTATCAGTATAATCTGTTCCGTCTTTTTCAATAGAGAAATCATGAATTGGCGGAACATAACCTTGCTTGATTAGTTTGTCTTTTCTGTCAACAAATTCAGCTCCTTCAGGAATTTTATTAGCCATAACATCAGCATAACTAATTTCGGTATCCACACCATTTATTTTATAAATGAACACCATTTCATATTCGCTTTTTTCAGCTCCTTCGGGGATTTCCATTCCTTTTTGAATATTTGTGCCCACTTTATACGCTCTAAAATCGATTAAAGGCAAATGCTGTAAAACATAAAAAGCCATGAATAAACATAAAGAATAAGTAGCAAAAACGGTTAAGTTGATAGGAGTTTTATCTAATATTGGATTTATGAATTTTTGATTAAAGAAAAGTATTAGAATAAAGAATAACAATACAATATCTTTAGTAAACGATTCCCAAGGCGTTAACTTTAGAGCATCACCAAAACAACCACAATCGGTTACTTTATTAAAATAAGCAGAGTAAAAGGTAAGGAACGTGAAAAATACAATCATTGCTAATAAACTCCAAATGGTAAATTTGGTTTTAAAACCAATTAATAGCATTACCCCTAAAACAACTTCAAAAATGACAACAAAACAAGCAATTACTAGTGCAAATGGAATTAAAAATTCAACATTTAAAACATCTGCATTAAAATATTCTTCAAGTTTATAGGAAAAACCTATTGGGTCGTTTAATTTAATTAAGCCCGAAATTATAAATAATACGCCGACAAATATTCTTGAAAATTGTGTAATTATATTTCTAATATTCATTTTTATTTATTTTAAATTGAAAAATTATTTAGCAATATTCATGTGTATTAATGCAAATACAGAATAGTTAATCATATCTTGGTAATTGGCATCAATTCCTTCAGAAACTAATGTTTGTCCTTTATTGTCTTCAATTTGTTTTACACGAAGTAACTTTTGTAAAATTAAATCGGTTAAACTGCTTACACGCATTTCGCGCCAAGCTTCACCATAATCATGATTTTTATCTTCCATTAATTGCTTTGTTAAGGCAATTTTTTCATCATATAGTTTTACAGCATCGTCATATTTTAAATCAGGTTGCGTAGCAATACCTTTTTCAATTTGAATCAAGGCCATAATGCAATAGTTAATGATTCCTATAAATTCAGATGCTTCACCTTCATCAACTTTACGCACTTCATTTTCCTGAAGGCTTCTTATGCGTTGTGCTTTAATAAAAATTTGGTCAGTTAACGATGGTAAACGTAATATTCTCCAGGCTGTTCCGTAGTCTTTTGTTTTTTTGGTAAACAAATCGCGACAAATTGCTATCACTGCATCGTATTCTTGTGACGTATTCTTCATTATTTCGGTATCTTTGTAGTAAGTTTCTTCAAAAGTAACATTATTTTTTTGGAATGAATAATGAAGATTAACGAATTTTGATTTTAAAGTATGACTATTAACTGTAAAGGAAACCTTATTGATTTATCTACTCCTAAAATAATGGGGATTTTAAATGTAACTCCCGATTCATTTTATGATGGTGGTTCTTATAAAAACGAAATTGAAATAGTAGCACAGGTTGAGAAAATGATTGCCGAAGGCGCTACTTTTATTGATGTTGGTGCTTATTCGAGTAAACCAGGAGCCGAATTTGTTTCGGAAGATGAAGAATTGAATAGAATTTTACCTGTGATAGATTTACTTTTAAATAAGTTTCCAGATGTTTTATTGTCTATTGATACATTTAGAAGTGAAGTTGCAAAGCAAGCTATATATAAAGGTGCAGCTTTAATTAATGATATTTCTGCAGGTTTGTTAGGTGAAAAAATGTTAGAAACTGTTGCTCAATTGCAAGTTCCTTATATAATGATGCACATGAAAGGAACACCACAAACTATGCAATCATTAGCAATTTATGATGATGTTGTGAAAGAAGTTATGTTCTACTTTTCGGAAAGAATTAATGCCGCAAGAAAATTAGGAATTAATGATCTTATTGTTGACCCTGGATTTGGTTTTGCTAAAACATTAGAAGATAATTATGAAATCATGCAAAAATTGGAATTTTTCTCTATTTTAGAATTACCAATTTTAGTTGGAATTTCAAGAAAATCAATGATTTATAAATTATTAGAAAATGAACCACAAGATGCGTTAAATGGAACCACAGTTTTAAACACAATTGCATTACAAAAAGGAGCTCAAATTTTAAGAGTTCACGATGTTAAAGAAGCTCAAGAATGTATCAAAATATATACCCAACTAAAATGAAAAAAATAAGCATAACCTTAGTCGCATTTTTATTAATTGTTTCTTGTAAAAAAGAAGACGTTCAATTACCAAAAGCAGATATTTCTGTAATGAAAGATATTACAGATCACTCGCCAATTTATATGTTTTATGAAAACGATAGTGTTGTAGATGTAAATAAAAACAATTCTATAAGTACTACAAATTGGGTTTTTAATATTGACAAAAGACTTCCATTAGGAATTGTTATTCCTGAAATAATGAAGCTTCAGTATAAAAAAGCAAATTCATCTCATAAAAAAGAAGGAGCAATTAATGTGTTTTCTTACGCAGATAGTATTGGGAAAAATTTAGCTTTTTTACCTTTTACAGACGTTCAATATAAAATAGATAAAGACTTTTCTAAGTTTTTTATTAAGAAAAATGCTGAAGCTTATATGCCGTATCATAACTTTACTGTCAATTTTAATAATGAAAATAAAATTACAGTTGATGGTAATGATATTGAGCGTGAAGAATTAGTAGACTTTATTAAAGATTTTGCTGATTTTACAAACGATGGAAAAACTACAATATTGCATTTAAACTTTGATAAGCGTTTGACTTTTGGCGAATATATTCAAAATAAAATATTAATATGGAAATTAAATTCGGATAAAATTCAAATTTCTTCTTTTGAATTTATTTATGATGTAAACGAATTACCTGATTGTAATTGTAAATTATAAGAATAAAAAAAGCCTTGCAATTGCAAGGCTTTTTTTATGTTTCTATTTGAATTCCGACATTTCGTCTTTATTTTCTTTTTTCTCAAGTTTCTTTTCAAATAATTTATTGATTTGATCTAAATTAAATGCTTTAGTAACACCTGTAGTTTCATTCTTTTTGTTTTTAGCCATAAACTGAACATAAGTTTGTCCTAAGTTTTTTGAATAATGTAACCAAACGAAATCTTCTGGTAATTCTAATTTAATATCTACTAAAGGATCTGAGTTAAAACCATCAACGATAATTTTATTTAGAGCTTCATAATCATTATTTAAATCTTTAAAGTAAAAAGACTTAGAATTGATTGATTCTTCATTTTCAATATTTTTATAAAAGAAAGTATATTTATTTCCTTCTGTTAAAATAAATATGTCATTTTGCCCAATTGAACCTAATCTAATTATAGGAGTAGTTTCAATTACTTTAATTTGCGCATTAGAAAAAAAAGTTAAGAAAAGTGCACAAGCAAGAATAATTTTTTTCATGTGGTAGTTATTAATTAATCGGTTAAGTTTATTTTTTGCTAAATATATATCAAAATATATATATATCAAAAAATTATCAATTTATAAAATGATTTTTTTTAAAAACTATTGATGATGATAAGGTTCGTTTCTTAAAATGGTGAATCCACGATAAATTTGTTCAATTACAAACAAGCGAACCATTTGGTGAGAAAAAGTCATTTCTGATAAAGAAACTTTACCAACAGCTTGTTTATAAACGGTGTCGCTAAATCCATAAGGGCCACCAATTACAAAAACTAACGTTTTTATTCCAGCATTCATTTTCTTTTGTAGAAAATTAGAAAAACCGACACTCGAAAATGTTTTGCCGTTTTCGTCTAACAAAATTAAATGGTCTGTTGGCGTAATTTTAGACAAGATTAATTCGCCTTCTTTTTCTTTTTGTTGGGCTTCGCTTAAATTCTTTACGTTTTTAATATCAGGAATAATTTCTAAATCAAACTTTACATAAAAAGACAAACGCTTGGTGTACTCATCAATCAGCGATTGTAAGTTTTTATTGTCTGTTTTTCCTATGGTTATGAGTTTGATGTTCATTGATTATTGTTTATTCGTTGATTTGGTTATTTGTGGATTTGGGAATTACTTATAAAAAAATAATATGAAATTTTCAATATCTTTTTTTGACCAACTAAAACTATAAGCTTTATTGTATTTAGTTTCTAAATCCATTAAATTTAAATAAAGTTCATTTTCAGTAAATTGATTTGACTGAAAAATATGTTTAAATTCACTTTTTAAAAGAATCTTGTTTATTTCTTTTTCTTTATTATACATTTCAAATAGATAAAGAAGAATAAAGTTTGAATAAATTGAATTTTCAATTTTCAAATCTTCAATATATAAAAGGTTTTTTTTTGATTCTAACCAATCTAATTCACTTAAACATCTATAAGATAAAATTAGGTTCTTATCTTTAAAATTATTTTCATAAGCATTTTCTAGAATAAAGGAATTTTTATTATCCGAAAATTTTCCAATAGTATATATAGTATAACTTATTTTTTCTAAATCAGTACAATGTAAATTATTTTCTAAGACTTTAAAGAAGTGTTGTTTTTTTAATTCTTCGTAATATTCTTTTTTTGTGTTTTTTGATAAATCTGAACCTAAATAAAAATCTCTAGCAAATGTTAGTATTTCAACGTAATCATGTTTGGAATTTACTATCCAATCAATTATTTCTGATACTAATTCTGAAATTGTAATTTCTTCAAATAAAAAATTCAAATTACAATCAAATGAATATTCATTTTTTAAATAATCAAGTAGAAATTCTTTCTTCATTTTTCAAATTATTTACTTTTAGATTTCTCCTAAAGTCGAAATGACAAGTTTGTGTTTAGTTTTTCCAAATAAACAAATAAACAATTAACCAAATCAACAAATCCACATTTAAAGCTTCTCCGCTAAATACTTTCCAGTAACCGAATTCTTATCTTTTGCTACTTCTTCAGGTGTTCCAAAAGCCATTAGTTTTCCGCCATATTCTCCGCCTTCTGGACCAATATCAATAATATAATCGGCACACTTAATTAAATCTAAATTATGCTCAATTACAATAATAGAATGTCCTTTGTCAATTAAAGCATCAAATGATTTTAGAAGTTTTTTAATGTCGTGAAAATGCAAACCAGTTGTTGGTTCGTCAAAAACAAATAGCGCTTTGTCTTTAATTGTTCCCTTTACTAAAAACGAAGCCAATTTAATACGTTGTGCTTCTCCACCAGAAAGTGTAGAAGAAGATTGTCCAAGTTGTACATAGCCTAAACCAACATCTTGTAAACATTGTAACTTCTGAGTAATTTTTGTTTGCTTGTGTTCGGTAAAAAAAGCTAAAGCATCATCAATAGTAAGTTTTAAAACATCATCAATGTTTTTACCTTCAAAAGTAGCTTCTAACACTTCTTTTTTAAATCGTTTTCCATTACACGTTTCACATTCTAAATGCACATCGGCCATGAATTGCATTTCAATAGTTACTTCACCATCACCTTTACAGGTTTCACATCTTCCGCCATCGACATTAAATGAGAAATGCTTTGGTAAATAACCTCTTAATTTTGAAACATTTTGTTTAGAAAACAATTCTCTAATATCGTCATATGCTTTTATATACGTAACCGGATTGGAACGTGAACTTCTACCAATTGGGTTTTGGTCAACGTATTCAATATGTTTTATGTTTGAGAAATTCCCTGCAAGTTCTGTAAACTGCCCCGGTTTTTCACCAACGCCTTCTAATTTCTTTTGAATGGCAGGAAACAATATTTTTTTAACCAATGTACTTTTTCCACTACCAGAAACTCCTGTTATAACCGTTAAGCAATCTAATGGAAACGTAAAATCTTGATTTTGTAAATTATTTTCTCTTGCTCCAATAATATCAACGTGATTTTTAAATTTTCTACGCTTTTTTGGAACGGCAATTTCTTCTTGTCCGTTTAAGTATTTGGCAGTTAAAGAATCGGCTTTTAAAATTTCATCATACGTTCCTTGTGCAACTAAGTACCCGCCATTTGTTCCTGCTTCCGGACCAATATCAATTATCATATCGGCGGCCTTCATGATGTCTTCGTCATGTTCAACAACAATAACAGTATTTCCTAAATCGCGAAGTTCTTTTAATACTTCAATTAATCGTTCGGTGTCTTTTGGGTGTAATCCAATGCTTGGTTCATCTAAAATATACATTGAACCCACTAAACTACTTCCAAGTGAAGTGGCAAGATTAATTCGTTGAGATTCTCCACCAGATAAAGTAGCAGAATTTCTATTTAAAGTTAAATAACTTAATCCAACATTATACAGAAAACCTAATCGGTTATTGATTTCAATTAAAAGTCGTTTTGCAACTTTTGCATCGTAATCGTTTAATTCTAATGTTTTAAAGAATTCAATTAGTTTAACAATTGGTAAATCAACAAGTTCTGAAATGGTTTTATTTGCAATTTTGATATAATTCGCCTCAGGTCTTAATCTTTTTCCTTTACAAGCCGTACATTTTGTTTTTCCTCTATAACGAGATAACATTACACGATTTTGAATTTTATAATTCTTTTCTTCAAGTTCAGCGAAGAATGCATCTAGACCTGTAAAATACTTATTTCCAGTCCAAATCAACTGCTTTTGTTCTTCCGTTAGCTCAAAAATAGGTTTGTGAATAGGAAAATCGAACTTATAAGCATTGTTTACCAATTCATCTCTAAACCAACTCATGCTTTCACCGCGCCAAGGATAAATTCCGTTTTCGTATACAGAAAGTGCTGTATTTGGAAAAACCAATTCTTCATCGATACCAATAACGCTTCCGTAACCTTCACATTTTGGACAAGCTCCATATGGATTGTTAAAGCTGAATAAATGAATATTAGGTTCTAAAAAAGTCATTCCGTCAAGATCAAAATTTGAACTGAAAGAAAACTTATTTTCAGTATTTAATTCTTGTAAATAACATTCACCTTTTCCTTCATAGAAAGCGACTTGTACAGAATCGGCTAATCTGTTGAAAAACTCTTCTTCTTTTTTAACTACAATTCTATCAATAATTAATAAAACGTCTTTTACATTTAATTTATCAGCTTCAATTTCGTCTAAACGAACCATTTCGTTTTTAACTAAAACACGAGCAAAACCTTGTTGTAATAATACTTTTAATTTATCTTCTAAGGGTCTTCCTTCCTCTAAATGAATTGGTGAAAGTAATAACCATTTGCTGTTTTCTTCTAAAGTTTCAATTTTAGAAATTACGTCTGAAATGGTATCTTTTTTTACTTCTTGACCCGAAATAGGAGAGTAGGTTTTACCAATACGAGCAAATAGTAATTTAAAATAATCGTAAATTTCAGTTGAAGTTCCTACGGTAGAACGTGCATTTGTAGTGTTTACTTTTTGTTCAATAGCAATTGCAGGAGCAATTCCTTTAATGTATTCTACTTTAGGCTTGTCTAAACGGCCTAAAAATTGACGTGCATAAGAAGATAAACTTTCTACATAACGTCTTTGACCTTCTGCATATAAAGTATCAAATGCTAAACTTGATTTTCCTGAACCAGAAAGACCAGTTACCACAACTAGTTTGTTTCTAGGTATAGCAACATCTATATTTTTTAAATTATGGAGTTGAGCACCTTTTATTAAGATGTTTTTTTTTGGTTCTAGCTTCGAAAAGTCGGTTTTTATCATGGCAAAAAGTAAAGATTTGCAAATTTACATAAATTAAAATCATAAGCCAATATAATACAGTCTTAGAAAGAAATCAATTGGGTTTAAAATTTTAAGTAGTAATCAACAAAAAATCAATATTTTTATCATTAACTTGCTAATAATTAGTTGTTTTTTCTCTTTTTTTGGTAAATTTTAACTTTTTAAATAAAAATGTTAACGAATATTTGGTTTTTATATTTTATTTGCTTTAAATTTGACCTTATTAACAATCTAAAAAGATAGCCTATACTTAAAAATTACTTTTATAAAATTTACAATTCCAATAAATTAAAAGGTAATCTTATGGCTAATCACAAACTTTCTGACAGTATTTTGGTTAAAAACTATATTGAAGGTGATGAACAATCATTATCAATTTTAATAGAAAGACATCAATCTAAAATTTATGGATTCATTTATTCTAAAATTAATGATAAAGATTTATGTGAAGATATCTTTCAAGATACTTTTATTAAGGTAATTAAAACACTTAAAGCAAAATCATACAATGAAGAAGGTAAGTTTTTACCTTGGGTTATGCGTATTGCACATAATTTAGTAATTGATCATTTTAGAAAATCTAAAAGAATGCGTTTTCAGAGAGATACTGATGAATATTCTATTTTCTCACTTTTATCAGATACTAGTTTAAATGTTGAGAATCAAATTATTTTAGAACAAGTTGAATTAGATTTAACTAAACTTATTGAAGAACTTCCAGAAGACCAGAAAGAAGTTTTAAAAATGCGTATTTACCAAGATTTAAGTTTTAAAGAAATAGCAGAAACTACTGGTGTTAGTATTAATACTGCCTTAGGTAGAATGCGTTATGCAATTATGAACTTAAGAAAAGTGATAGAAAAAAATCAAATTATTTTAACGAATTTAACAATAATATAATATTGGTTTGCGTTATAGATGAAAACACAATAAATTCTATGGCAAAACTTTACTCTAAAAAGAAATTAGCAACCAATAAAATGTTACCTAAAAAAGAAACGATTTCGTTTATTCTTAACTATTCTAAAGCGTTGAGAATTGAAAAAGTAGGCAAACTAACCTTTGAAATTATTGCTAATTAAAAAAAAGCCTCGTAAACAGATTACGAGGCTTTTTTGTTGTACTCATCTAAAATCGATTTTCTACCAATAGTTTTAGTGATAATATCTTTCTCTAAATCCCAACCACGTGCTGGAGAATATTCTCTTCCGTACCAAATAATTTGTAAGTGTAAATCGTTCCAAAGTTCTTTTGGGAAAATACGCTTTGCATCTTTTTCAGTTTGCTGAACATTTTTTCCATTGGTTAAGTTCCAACGGTACATTAAACGATGAATATGAGTATCAACTGGAAATGCAGGAACCCCAAAAGCTTGACTCATAACAACACTTGCTGTTTTATGTCCAACGGCTGGTAATTCTTCTAAAGCTTCAAAGCTTTGAGGAACTTCTCCATTATGTTTGTCAATTAATATATGTGATAATCCGTGAATTCCTTTTGATTTCATAGGAGAAAGTCCGCAAGGTTTTATAATTTCCTTAATTTCTTCCACACTCATTTTTATCATATCATACGGATTATCAGCCTTTGCAAACAAAAGTGGTGTAATTTGATTTACCCTTACATCTGTACATTGTGCTGAAAGTAAAACGGCAATCAATAAGGTGTATGGATCTTTATGATCTAAAGGAATTGGAATCTCTGGATATAATTCGTTTAACGTATTTATAACAAATGTTACTTTTTCGTTCTTTGTCATTTTTGTACTTTTATAGTTTATTACAACTTTTAACAAAGTTACACTTAATACAAATTAAACAAAATATAAAATGACAACTTTAAAAATAGGAGATAAGGCTCCAAATTTTTCAGGATTAGATCAAAATGGAAAACAACATTCTTTATCTGATTATAAAGGAAAAAAATTAGTAGTTTTCTTTTATCCAAAAGCAAGTACGCCTGGTTGTACGGCTGAAGCATGTGATTTAAGAGATAATTTTGAACGCTTTAAAGCAAATAATTATGAAATTCTTGGAGTTAGTGCTGATAGTGCTAAACGCCAAGCAAATTTTATTGAGAAAAATAAATTACCTTTTCCGCTTTTAGCTGACGAAGAAAAATCGGTTATTGAGGCATTTGGTGTTTGGGGACCAAAAAAATTTATGGGTAAAGAGTATGATGGAATTCATAGAACTACTTTTGTAATTGATGAAAATGGTATTTTAACTGATGTTATTGAGAAAGTAAAAACAAAAGCCCACGCAGAGCAAATACTAGATTAATAAAAAATCCCGCAATTGCGGGATTTTTTTAGTTTGTTTTTTCTGCTATTTGTTTTGTAGGATCATAACCAAACAAATTGTGCGTTTTTATAATTTCAGAAATACCTTCAGGAAGCATTTCTTCCCAACCTTCTTCGTTATTGGTAATCATTTTTAGTACTTTTCTAGAAAATATTTCTAGATTTTTTTCTTCAAAATCTTCAATATCAACTACTTTACCATTAAATTTAAAGAACTTATACAACTCTTTCATTCTTGGATGTACTTTTAAATTATCTGAATTGATAATTGATCCATCCTCATCTTTCATAGGATACAAGTATACTTTTAAATCTCTGTAGAATAATTTACCAAAAGCTTCCAGAATACCTCCAGATAAATGGCGGTAATATTTTTCGTCAAATATATCTACAAGATTATTAACTCCCATTGCAAGCCCCATGCGAGCTTTTGTATAATTAGAAAAATATTCTACTACTTTAAAGTATTCTTGGAAATTAGAAATCATTACTGTTTGTCCTAGAGAACAAAGTAATTCTGCTCTATCTAAAAAGTCTCTCTCATCAATTTCACCTTCCGCTTTTAAGTTAGATAGGGTAATTTCAAAAATCACAAATGTATTTTCTTTATCAACTTTTTTCTCTTCAATAAACATGTTATATGACTTCTTAAACATGTTCATATTTACCTTAGTAACAGGCCTAAAACTTCCTCTTAAAGCTAAAATATTTTTTTTGTATAAAACAGCAGCTGGTAGAATGTTGTTCCCGTCTGGACCAAACATTACAGCATCGGTCATACCATTTTTAACCAATTGCAAACTCATTAAGCGATTATCAACTTCGGCAAAACGAGGTCCAGAGAAATTAATGGTATCAATTTCTAACTGATCTTTATCTAAATGATCGTATAAATAGCGTAATAATTTTTTTGGATCGTTGTATTTATAAAATGCACCATAAATTAAATTTACACCTAAAATACCAAGAGTTTCTTGTTGTAGTTTAGCATCTGTTTCCTTAAAACGGATATGTAATAAAATTTCATTATACTCTTCATTTGGTTCTACTTGATAGCGTATTCCTACCCAACCGTGCCCTTTATATTGTTTTGCAAAATCTATTGTAGCAACTGTATTTGCGTAAGTAAAGAATAATTTATTAGGATGTTTATCTCTTAATAAACGCTCTTCCATTAAGTTAGATTCATGTGAAAGCATTTTTCGCAACCTACTTTCGGTTACATATCGTCCATCATCTTCTACACCATAAATAGCATCACTAAAATCTTTATCATAAGCAGACATTGCTTTTGCAATTGTTCCAGAAGATGCTCCAGCTCTAAAAAAGTGACGAACAGTTTCTTGACCTGCACCAATCTCAGAAAAAGTACCATATATATACTCATTAAGATTAATTCTTAGTGCTTTATCCTTAAGAGAAGGAATTTGCTCTATTATTTTATCTCCACTTAATTTTATGTCGGTTACAATACTTTTCATATATAACAGTAATTTTGGGTCAATTTTAAGTAATCTTATTTACTGCAAAGTTAATCATTTTGTTAAAAATTTAGGTAATTATTCTTATTTTTGTGTAAAAATATAACATTGAAGGTTTATTTCTTAGGAACAGGTACATCACAGGGGATTCCCGTCATTGGAAGCAATCACCCCGTTTGTTTAAGTGAAGATTTAAAAGACAAAAGATTAAGGGTTTCTGTTTGGGTTTATTCTAATAGTTTTTCTTTTGTAATTGATTGTGGGCCAGATTTTAGACAACAAATGTTAGCTTCTAAATGTTCAAAAATTGATGCCATTTTATTTACTCATGAACATTCAGATCATACTGCCGGTTTAGACGATATTCGTCCTTTTAACTTTAAACAAGGTGCTCTTTCTGTATATGCTCATCAAAGAGTAATTCAAAATTTAGAAAAGCGTTTTGATTATATTTTTGAAACGGAAAATAAATATCCTGGAGCTCCTTCTGTACAAACACATGAAGTAAAAGAAAACGTTCCATTTAGTGTAAACAATATACGAGTTGTTCCAATCAATGCTTTTCATGGAAGTTTACAGGTTTTTGGATATAAAATAGAAGATTTTGTGTATTTAACCGATGTTAAAACCATTTCTCAAGATGAAATAAATAAAATTATTAATTGTAAAATATTGGTAATTAATTGCTTACGTGAAGAGCATCATAATACACATTTTAATTTACAAGAAGCTTTAGATTTTATATCTTTGGTTCAGCCCCAAAAGGCCTATTTAACACACATAAGTCACTTATTTGGATTTCATGAAGATATACAACAAAAACTCCCAAATAACGTTTATGTAGCATATGATAATTTAGAAATTTCAATTTAAACTCATTTTTTATGAAAAACACATTCATGTATTTATTTATCTTTTCGTTATTGATAAATGTTTTTTTATACGTTAATTCAAACAAAATTTTAAAAGCTAAAGATGCTGACGTTATTAGAATGAAGGAAAGCTTAAAAGCGGCTAATGTTTCTATCGATTCATTAAAAGCAAGCGATTATTTTTCTATTGAAACAGATCAAGACGCACAAGATTATTTTTACAATAAAAATTTAGATTACCCAAAAGTAATGGCTAAAATTAATGAAGATTTAGTTACATTAAATACAAATAAAGAAGGTAATAAATTAGTTCCTTATGAACCAATTGACGGAAAGCCATTTATTATTAATAAAGCAAAAATGTTAAACCATAGATGGATTATTGCCGAATATTCTAATTCTAGTTTATGGGGGCAAGTTTTAATAAAATATTTTCATAATGATGATAAACCAACCGATTTTGAAACGGTAGAAACCATTATGTATGAAAAACAATCAATGAAATAATATTTAAAGCTCCAATTTTGGAGCTTTTTTTATAAGAAAAAACTATTTTGAAATCGAAAATTGCAATTTCAACGTATATGATTTTAATTCGTTTATTTGTACTTTTGAAATAAATAAAAAAAATGAAAATTGTTATATCTCCAGCAAAGTCATTGGATTTTGAAGCTAAATTACCTACTAAATTATTTACGGAATCTGAATTTTTAAAGAAATCAGAAACCGTACAAAAGGTTTTGAAAAAGAAAAAACCAAAGCAATTGATGGAATTAATGTCAATTTCAGATAAGTTGGCCGATTTAAATTGGCAACGTAACCAAGATTGGGCAATTCCTTTTACTTCTGAAAATGCACGACCGGCAATTTTTGCTTTTAATGGCGATGTATATACAGGTTTAGATTCATATACAATTCCAGAAGAAAAATTAACTATTTTACAAGATAAATTGAGAATTTTATCAGGATTGTATGGTATGCTTAAGCCACTTGATTTAATGCAACCATATCGTTTAGAAATGGGAACAAAAATTGAAATTGGTGCAAAGAAGAATTTATATGAATTTTGGAAAAAAACAATTACTGATGCTTTAAACAAAGAACTTTCTAAAGATGAATTGTTTATTAATTTAGCGAGTAACGAATATTTTAGCGCCATTGATACCAAAGCGTTAAAAGTAGCTGTCATTACGCCAGAATTTAAAGATTATAAAGAAGGAAAATTAAAAATGATTAGTTTCTTCGCTAAAAAGGCTAGGGGATTAATGGTACGTTATATTATTGATACCAATGCAGAAACCATTGATGATTTAAAACAATTTAATTACGATGGTTATGCGTTTGATGCCAATTTATCTAAAGGAAATAAGTTGGTTTTTACGAGATAGATAAGCTAAAGTGTTGCTAATTGTACAGCAAATAGTTTTTGAAAACGTTCTGGAAATTCATCTTTTATATGAATATTTTCGTAGGTAAAAGGATGGGTAAACTGTAAAGAATAGGCATGTAAATACAAACCTTTTCCATTTAAAATTAAGGGTTCTGTTCCATAGGTTTTATCTCCTAAAATAGGATTTCCTATACTGGCCAAATGAATGCGCAATTGATGTCTTCTGCCTGTACACGGATTCAATTGTACTAAATTAAGCTTACCAAAACGTTCTGAATTTAGTGTTGCAAGTACTTTATAACTCGATTTAGATTCTTTACCGTCGACTTCATCTTTAATAATACCATGAGTTTGCATTTCACCAATGGTAACGGCATAATATGTTTTTTGAATCTTTTTTTCTTCAAATAGTTCATTTAAAATACGAATACTAGTACTTGTTTTACCTACTAATAATACGCCAGTTGTGGCATAATCTAATCGATGTACAGGCTGTGGTTTGGTAGCATCTGCAAGTGGACTTTGTTTTAGGTTTTGTGGCAATGCATTTGCAATGGTTTTAAAACCGTTACCGCTTACTAAAATTCCTGCAGGTTTATGAATAATGGCTAAAAATGCATCTTCATACAACACAGTAAGCGGAAATACCAACTTTCTTTGCTTACTTGCTTCTTCCGGAATAGTTAAGATTATAGTTTCTCCGCCTTTGATTAAGGTTGCGGTTGTGGCAATGTTGCCGTTTACAGTAATATAGTTTTTCTTAAGTGCTTTTTTTAAAGCCGACTTGGTTAATGCCAACATGAAAATTCCAACTCCATATTCTTGTAAGCGAACAGGAGCAATTAGCGTTGGAACGATATGGGTTTCAATTGATTTAATAATGTTTTTATTTCTATTTCTTAAAAAGAGGCGTTTTTCATTATGATGTTTTAGCGAGTTGCTTTATCATACCTTTAAAAATGAAGCCATGAAAAGGTAAAACAGAGTACCAATATAATCTTCCTGCTAAGCCTAAGGGTCTAAAGGTAGCTGTTTGTATAAGTTGGTTGTTTACTATTTTAAACTCTAGCCAAGCTTCACCCGGTAATTTCATTTCTGCAAATAAAAGCAAACGCCCTTCTTCTTTATTTGCATATAAAACACGCCAGAAGTCAATTGTATCTCCAACATTTATAGTCGTTGTATTTGTTCTACCTCGCCTTAAGCCAACTCCTCCAAATATTTTATCTATAAAACCTCTTGTTTTCCATAAAAAGTTACCGTAGTACCAACCGGTTTTTCCACCAATACTCCATATTCTATCAATGCAAACTGCTTTGTTTTCTATGGTTATGGTTTTGTGGTCTTTAAAACAACCAAAAGTTGGCACTTGAATAAAGTCGGAGATGTTAAAATTTAAACCACTACTGCTATAGGCATCTTTCCAACTTGAAATGATTTCGTTATTTTCAATTTTATGAAAAGCTTTTTTTAATGCTTCTCTATAACTTATAGGTGTAAAGTTTAAAATTTCGTTAATTCTATTGTCTCTACAAACAACTTCAATTTTCATGCTGTGCACTAAAGAAGTTGCTAATTTATATGATGTAGAAGTTACAAAATAAAGCCAGTATGATGAAAGCTTAGGTGTCATAATGGGAATAATGTATATTTTTCTTTTTAAATTTCGTACTCTTCCAAATTCTAAAAGCATATTTTTATAAGACAAAATATCTGGTCCGCCTATGTCAAAATTTTCATTGTATGTTTGAGGATTGCCTAATGATTTGGTTAGAAATGTAATAACATCAGTAATTCCTATAGGTTGGCATTTTGTATGTAACCATTTTGGGGTTACCATTATAGGCAATTTTTCCACTAAATCTCTTATAATTTCAAAAGAAGCACTACCAGAGCCAATAATAATTCCGGCTCTAAATACCGTTAAGTTGTAAGAAGCTTTACCCAATTCAGTTTCTACATTTTTTCTGGAAGTTAAGTGTTTAGAAAGGTTTACTTCGTTTACAATTCCACTTAAATAAATAACCTGTTTTACATTAGTTTTCTTTAAAGCGTTTCTAAAGTTTATTGCAGATAATGCTTCTAAAGAATCGTAGTCATCTGAAGAAGACATCGAGTGAACCAAATAGTAAGCAGCATCAATATCGGATGGAATATTTTCTAAAGACTTTTCGTCTAATAAGTCAAGTTTTAATATGCTTATGTTTTGCTTTAGAGATTCAGGCGGATTAAATCGTTTTACATCTCTTACACAACAAATAACTTCATGACCTAATTCTACTAAAACGGGGAGAAGTCGTTTTCCAATATATCCTGTTGCTCCTGTAAGTAATATTTTCATCTAAAGCGGTTGATTTATTTTAGCTCAATTTTATCTAAAGTAAGTTTAAAAGATTCGTTTTTTTTGTTGGCTATTAAAAATACTATCTCTTCAAAAGAATCACTGTTGAAATTAGGTAAATTTAGTTTTCTTCCTCTAAACGAAGGATATAAATCACTTAGTTTTATTTCTATGGTTTCCCAATTGCCAGAAGTTTTAAAAGTGAAAATATAGGAATAATATGAGTTTGATTTATCTTTAATTCTGAATTGATATTCTTTACCATCACCTTTTAAACGAATGAGTACTTTACTATCTTTCGTACAATTAACTTTATCAAATTGATGACGAACCGATGAAAACCCACCATTATTTTCTAAAGAAACGGTTCCACTAAAAATGCCATTTCCATCTGCATCAATGGAAAACTTTCCTTGAGATTCACCACCCATTACGCCGTCGTCAATTATTCTCCAGTCACTTCTAGAACAATCTTTGTTAAAGTCGTAAATTATTGTACTGTTCATAAATGTAAAGAGTAGAAGTAGGGCTAAATTCATAATATTCTAATTTCATTTAAATTTAAACCAATTTTTTTTCATTGAAAAGAATTTAACAGGCTTTTATACAGTGTTTAAGTATAAAAAATCCCAAGCTTTCACTCGGGATTTTTTAATTAATTTATTTTAATGAAACTACTTCACTTCTTCAGTTGGCGTAATGTCATCTGAAGCATCAACAACCTTAGTTGGTTTTGCATCTTCAGTTTTGTCATCGCCTTTTAAATAGGTTGGTAAATTTAAACCAGCCATATTAAACAAGTCGTTTAATGGAGGAACTGTTTTCATCATTCCGCTAACAAAATTAGCGGTTGAACCGTTTCCATCTTGGTTGTTTCCAGAATCCCAAACGGTAATTTTATCAATTTTAATATTTTTAACCGCTTCCACTTGTGTTTTAACCAATTCGGGTAATTTTTCAATTAACAATAATTGGAATGCTTTTGTTGGATCGCCACCAGCAGCACCAACTACTTCGCGGTAACCTTCTGCTTGTTTGGTTAATATTTCATATAAACCTTTTGCTTCAGCTTCCATTTTTGCAAAAATTGCATCAGCTTCACCTTTTGCTTGCACACGAATACGTTCTGCTTCCGCTTGAGCATCAATAATTGCTTTTTGTTTTGCAATTTCAGCAGGAATTACCACGTTTGCATTTTGAGTAGAACGTTCTCTTTCGGCACGAGCATTTTCTGCTAATTTTTCTGCAACGTATGATTCCTCTAACGCTTTTGCACTTTGTACTTTTTCAGAAGCTAAGGCAATACGCAATGCTTCTGCTTCACGTTCTCTTCTTGTTGCTTCCGATTTTGCAATAGCAATTTTCGCCTCATTTTCTCCTTGAATAGCAATTGCATTTGCTTCAGATGTTTTTACACGAGTATCTCTTTGGGCTTCCGCTTTACCAATACTTTCATCTTTAAAAGCTGCAGCAATACTAACTTCTCTGTCTTTATTGGTAATCGCAATTTTAACGTCGCGATCTCTATGAGTTTCAGCAATTTGAACATCTTTTTCACGATCGGCCATTGCTTTACCTGTTTCTCCAATTTTTTCTTGCTCAGCAACCGAAATTTTAGCTTCGTTGATTGCTTTTGCAGCAGCTTCTTTACCAAGCGCTTCAATATATCCTGATTCGTCTTTAATGTCGGTAACGTTAACGTTGATTAACTTTAAACCAATTTTCTTTAATTCAGAATCTACATTTTTAGAAATATTATCTAGAAATTTATCTCTATCCGAGTTGATTTCTTCAATAGTCATCGTTGCAATAACCAAACGCAATTGTCCGAAAAGAATATCTTTTGCCAATTCCTGAATTTGATCTGGAGAAAGTCCTAATAAACGTTCAGCAGCGGTATTCATACTATCGCTTTCAGTTGAAATAGCAATCGTAAAACGACACGGAACATCTACACGAATGTTTTGACGAGAAAGTGCATTGGTTAAGTTTGCTTCAATTGAAATTGGCTTTAAATCCAAGTATTGATAATCTTGAATAACTGGCCAAATAAAGGCACCACCACCGTGTACACATTTCGCAGAAGTACCACCAGTACGACCATAAATTACTAAGATCTTATCCGAAGGACATCTTTTGTAACGCGAAATTAAAGTCAAAAAAGTAACGAATAGCACAAATGCGGCTACGACAATAATAATTAATTCAGACATAGTTGTTATAATAAAAGGATTAAAGTTTTTCTACAATAAGGATGTTGTTTTCTACAGCAATTACTTTAATTACAGCTCCTGACGAAATTTTTTCTGTACTTAATGTCATAGCATCAAGCTCGTGGAAACTTCCGTTGACACTAATTTGTACTTTTCCTTTTCCTGATTTACTTTCTGGAATGGTTAAATACACATCGGCTGTTTTGTTAATGGTGTTTTCAATTTTAAAGCTATTATCTTCAGACAATTTAAGAATTTGCTTAATTAAAAAGAAGAACACTGCAACAAATGCAACTCCTACTAGTACTGAAATGATAATTAAAACGGTTTTGTTTTCGAATTTGTTGTACAAAGAAATTCCCGTCCAACTGAATCCTAACAAAAAGTTGATCAAATTACGAAGTGTAAAAATTTCAAATGGCATATCTCCCGTATCATTTCCATCAGCATCCATATCAACGTCAGTTTCGCCGCCACTTAGTCCAATAAAGGTCATAATAGTTTGAAGTCCAAAGAAAATACTCACAGGTAATGCGATGTACCAAAAAGCCTTAAGTAATGGCTCATAATTTTCTAAAAAATCCATAGTTGTAAGTTAGTTGTAGTAATTATACGACTAATTTTATAAAAAGTTACAAATGTTTAAAAAAATCAATTGCAATTTCAAAAAATCAATTGCAATTTCAAAAAACAACTACAATTTTAAGAATCAAATTCAACTACAATTTCAATTTTAAAAGTTATTAAGGACTTAATGTATTTAAATTTTAAGCCCTTTTACAAAATTATTAATTGCAGTTATCTTATTTGTTTTGAGAAATTTAATAAAAGTACTCCCAATAATGGCACCTTTTTGATGTTTTGTGGCTTGCGTAAAGGTTTCTTTATCTTTAATTCCGAAACCAACAATTTGGGAATTTTTTAGATTTAAATCAGCAATTCGTTTAAAATAATCCATTTGTTCGTCACCAAAACCAGATTGACTTCCAGTAACTGCAGCTGAACTCACCATATAAATAAAACTATCTGAAATAGCATCAATTTGAGTAATGCGTTCGTTTGAAGTTTGTGGAGTGATAAGAAAAACATTTTTTAGGTCATATTTTTCAAAAATAGATTTGTGTTCATTTTCATAAACATGTAAAGGTAAATCAGGAATGATTAAACCATCAATGCCAACTTCTGCACATTTTTTACAAAATTGTTCCATTCCAAATTGCATCATCGGATTAAAATAGCCCATAATAATTAAGGGAATTTGAACTGTTTTTCGAATGTCTTTCAATTGTTCAAATAGGAGAGAAGTCGTCATTCCGTTTTCAATAGCAATAGTCGAACTTTCCTGAATGGTTGGTCCATCGGCTAAAGGATCAGAAAAAGGCAATCCAATTTCAATCATATCCACACCATTTTTCTCCAATTCTTGAATGATGGAAACTGTATCATTTATTTTGGGATAACCTGCTGTAAAATAAATTGAAAGCAGTTTGTTGTTTTGTTGTAGTGTTGTATTTATTCTGTTCATTTTTGAGTTCTTACAATAATTTATTTGTTCTCGATATATTTTTTGTTTCGTTAGTTCGAGTTGAAGCCTTTGGTTGATGTATCGAGAAGCGAAACAAAAAACACTCGAACTGACGTAATAAGCAAATTAAAAATTAAAATAATCTATATAAGTATTCAAATCTTTATCGCCTCTACCTGATAAGTTGATGACTACAATATCGTTTGGTTTGAATTGTTTTTTATCTAAAACTGCAAAAGCATGCGCTGTTTCAATTGCTGGAATAATTCCTTCCATTTTAGAAATCTCTAAACCTGATTGCATCGCTTCTTTGTCGGTAATAGCAATAAATTCAGCGCGATTAACATCATGTAAATGCGCATGTAACGGACCAACACCTGGATAATCTAAACCTGCAGAAATAGAATAAGGTTCCGTGATTTGTCCGTCTTCGGTTTGCATCAACAAGGTTTTACTTCCGTGAATAATTCCGATTTTTCCTAATACAGAAGTCGCTGCACTTTCACCTGAATCTACTCCATGACCAGCAGCTTCCACAGCGATTAATTTTACCGATTCGTCTTCTAAAAATTCGTAAAAAGCTCCAGCAGCGTTACTTCCGCCACCTACACAAGCAATTACATAATCTGGATTTTCTTTTCCTTCTTGTTCTTGTAATTGCATTTTAATCTCTTTAGAAATTACACTTTGAAACTTCGCAACCATATCAGGATAAGGATGTGGACCAACAACAGAGCCAATGATATAAAAAGTGTCTACAGGATTGTTAATCCAATCACGAATGGCTTCGTTTGTAGCATCTTTTAATGTTTTCGACCCCGAAGTTGCAGGTCGAACTTCTGCTCCCAACATTTTCATTCGAGCCACATTGGGAGCTTGACGTTTGATGTCAACTTCACCCATGTAAACGATACACTCTAAACCCATTAATGCACAAACGGTTGCTGTAGCTACACCATGTTGACCTGCACCAGTTTCGGCAATGATTCTAGTTTTTCCTAAACGTTTTGCCATTAAAATTTGCCCAATTGTGTTGTTTACTTTATGAGCGCCTGTATGGCATAAATCTTCTCGTTTTAAATAAATTTTAGTGTTGTATTTTTCAGATAAACGTTTTGCAAAATAGAGTGGAGTAGGTCGACCCACATATTGTTGTAATAATGAATTAAACTCTTCTTGAAAAGAAGGTTCAGTCATTATTTTTAGGTAATTTTCTTTTAATTCTTCAACATTTGGAAAGAGCATTTCAGGAATGAAAGCACCACCAAATTTTCCGTAAAATCCGTTTTCGTCTACGTTATATTTCAATTTCATAAAGTGATTTTTTAAATTTTTTGAGTTTAATTTTACTTTTATATCCTGGTTTAGTTTCAAATCGACTGTTTACATCAATTGCAATACATTTTTTTGAAGCTTCTGTTTTTAAAAAGTCTTTTACTGCATCAACTTCAGTTATTCCAATTCCACCACTCAAAAAGTAAGGCTTTTCAAAAGAGTAATTTTCTAAGACTTTCCAATCGAAAGAAATTCCGTTTCCTCCAGGTAATTTTCCTTTGGTATCAAAAAGAAAGTAATCAACAAAAGGTTCGTATTCTTTAATTGAATTGAAGTCGAAATCATTATCAACTGAAAAAGATTTAATAACTTCAATACCAATTTTTTTTACATTTTTACAAAATATAATATTTTCATTTCCATGAAGTTGAACTGCATCAAGTTTAAACTGGTTTATTTTTGAGAAAATTTCATGAATTGATTCATCGACAAAAACACCTACTTTTTTTATATTTAAAGGGATTTTAGGTAAAGTCTCAAAATCCATTTTTCGTATAGATTGATCCCAAAAAATAAACCCTAAATAATCAGGTTTCAAAGCAGCAATTTCCTGAATGTTTTCAGGATATTTCATGCCGCATATTTTTAGTTTAACGTTTTTCATACTTATTTTTTTAAAACACATAGGCACATAGATTTTAATTCCGTTGATAAGTTGTTACACTTTTCAAAGTTTACATAGTACTATGTGATTCTATTTTTGGACTTAAAAAAGTCTTATTCAGTTTGTTCTATGTTTCTATGTGGTTAAAATATTTAACGAGTTAGTTGATGAATAAATTTTTTTGCTTCAACGCCCGGATTATCGGTTTTCATAAAATGTTCTCCCATTAAAAAACCTTGATAGCCAAATTTTTGCAAATCTTTTACTGCTTCAACAGAACTTATGCCACTTTCTGAAACTTTTACAAAATCATCTGGAATTTGATTGGCTAATTCTTTACTATAATCCAAACTTACTTCAAAGGTTTTTAGATTTCTATTGTTGACACCAATCATGTCTAAACTGGGCATAATAGACTTTTCTAATTCTTCATGATTATGCACTTCTAATAAAACTTCTAAAGCTAAACTTTGTGCGAATTCAGATAATTTTTTAATTTCTTTACGAGTTAAAACAGCTGCAATTAATAAGATTACATCAGCACCATTGGCTTTGGCTTCAAGTATTTGATATTCATCAATCACAAATTCTTTTCGCAATAATGGAATGCTTACAGAAGCTTTGGCTAACAATAAATCATCTAAACTTCCACCAAAATATTTTCCATCTGTTAAAACTGAAATTCCACAAGCACCAGCATTTTGATAGCCCAAAACTACATCTTCCACAGAATGATTGTTGTTAATCACTGATTTTGAAGGAGATCGACGTTTGTGTTCTGTTATAATTCCTGACAAACTGTTTTTTAGCAATTTGGCCATTGAATTTGTTCTACCATTAAATAAAACAGAAGCTTCCAATTGGGAAACAGGAATGATGCTTTTCTTTAGATCAACTTCTCTTTTTTTGTCGGTTATGATTTTATCTAAAATATTCATTTTATTGACTTATTGCGATTAATTGGCTTAATTTTCCAAATGCTTTCCCACTTATTAGACTCTCTTGTGCTTTGGCTAAAGCATCTTCATAATTTGATTTTTCTATAGTCTGTATCGCTACAGCAGCATTGGCACAAACCACATTGTTTTGTTCTACAGAACCTTTTCCTGAAATTACATTATGGAAAATTTTGGCTGCTTCATCAATTGTAGTTCCACCTTTTATACTTTCTAATTTTATAGGTTGAAAGTTAAAATCTACAGGTTTTAAAATTTGCTCTGAATGGTTTGAAATTATCTTTACATCATCCGTTAAGGAAACTTCGTCAAAACCACTTAATCCATGTAAAATGCTATAATTAGTTGAAGTGTTTTGGTATAAATAAGCATACATTCGAGCTAACTCTAAGCTAAAAACACCGACCATTTGATTCTTTGGAAACGATGGATTTACCATTGGACCTAACATGTTAAAAAAGGTTTTAACTCCTAATTCTTTTCGAATTGGTCCAACATTTTTCATAGCTGGGTGAAATAAAGGGGCATGAAGAATTGCGATGTTCGTTTCTTCGATAGATTTGGTTAAAAAGTCAATGTTATTTGTGAATTTAACGCCCATTTTTTCCATTACATTACTGGAACCCGAAATAGAGGAAACTCCGTAATTTCCATGTTTTGCGACTTTTATTCCTGCTCCAGCAACTATGAATGAAGCTAAAGTGGAGATGTTGAAAGTATCTTTTCCATCACCACCTGTTCCGCATAAATCAATAGTGTTGTATGCAGAGAAATCTACCGGAATACACAATTCCAACAAAGCTTCACGAAAACCCGAAAGTTCTTCGATGGTAATGCTTCGCATCATGTAAACAGTTAAGAATGCTGATATTTGACTTGGATTGTAATTTCCTTCTGATATGTTGACTAATACCTCTTTGGCTTCTGCTTTAGAAAGTATTTCGTGATTGATTAATCTATTTAATATGGTTTTCATTTATGCTGAATTTATTTCAGCATCTCTCGATGCTAATTTTATTTTTTATTGACTGGACACTAACTACTGAACACTGAGCACTAATTCTTAAGCCAATTTTCTAATATTTTTTTGCCATTTGGAGTTAAGACACTTTCAGGATGATATTGCACACCACGAACATCATAAGTTTTATGTTTCATCGACATAATTTGACCGTTTTCATCGACACTAGTTATGATTAAATCTTCTGGAAGGTTTTCAGTTGAAACCACCCAAGAATGATAACGACCTACTTCGGTTTCTTTTGGTAAATCATTGAAAATAAAATCGTCTTCAGTTTGCGTGACTTTTGTAGCTACACCATGATAGACTTTTTCTAAGTTGGTTAAAGTCCCACCAAAGACTTCACCAATGGCTTGTAAACCTAAACAAACCCCAAAGATGCTTTTTGTGGGTGCAAACTTTTTAATTACATCTTTCAATAAACCTGCTTCACTAGGAATTCCTGGACCTGGAGATAGTAATATTTTATCGAATTTTTCTAATTCATCTAATTCAAATTCATCGTTACGGAAAACAGTAACTTCTGCATTCAAATCTTCTAAATAATGGACTAAATTATAAGTAAAACTATCGTAATTGTCTATGACTACTATTTTCATATTTTGTTTTATTGTAAGATTGAAGGATTAAAAGATTGAAAAATTAGCTAATCTTTAAATCATTAAATTTTTTAATTATTAAATATTTTCTGCTAAATCCAAGGCTTTTTGCAAAGCTCCTAATTTATTATAAACTTCTTGTGTTTCGTTTTCTTCTGATGAATCAGCTACAATTCCAGCACCAGCTTGAAAGTGTAAGGTATGATTTTTACTTAAAAAGCTTCTAATCATAATTGCGTGATTGAAATTACCTTCAAAATCCATAAATCCAATCGCTCCACCATAAAAACTACGATTTGTTTTTTCGATTGATTCGATTAATTGCATGGCTTTGTGTTTTGGAGCACCAGATAAAGTTCCAGCTGGAAACGTTTTAGCAACCAATTCCATAAAAGGATGATTAGGTTTTAATTTTCCGGTTACTTTAGAAACTAAATGAATTACGTGAGAGAAAAACTGGACTTCTTTATATTTTTCGACTTTCACTTCGTTACAACTTCTGCTTAAATCGTTTCTGGCTAAATCGACCAACATAACGTGTTCGCTGTTTTCTTTTTTATCTTCGTTTAATTTCTTAGCTAAAATAGCGTCATCTTCATCATTTCCTGTTCGTTTAAAAGTTCCAGCGATTGGGTGAATTTCGGCATGATTATCTTTAATAACCAGTTGCGCTTCGGGCGAAGACCCAAATATTTTGAAATTTCCATAATCAAAATAGAACAGGTAAGGAGAAGGATTTATACTTCTTAAAGCACGATACACATTAAACTCATCACCTTTAAAATTTTGTGAAAAACGTCTAGATAAAACCAATTGGAATACATCTCCACGTTGGCAGTGTTTTTTTGCTAAAGTCACATAATTATTAAAATCAGCATCTGTTAAGTTTGAAACTACTTCACCCTTTTTCGTAAAGTTAAAAGAAGCAAAGTTCTTTGCTTGTAATAATTGTTGGATTTCAGCTATGTTGTTTTGGTTTTCATACGAATGACAAAAAATATAAGCTTCATTTTTGAAATGGTTTATCGCAATTATATTTTGATAAACTGCATAATAAATTTCAGGAATTTTATTTTCAGATGACTTTTGATCAATTTCTATTTTTTCAAAATGTTGAATTGCATCATAAGCTATATAACCAAAAAGACCTTGATTGATGAATTTAAAATTATTTTCATCAGTAATGAATTGTTTTGAAAACAGTTCAATTTCATTCGCGACATTAACATTTTTATCTATTGGAATTATTTCAGAAAATCCATCAGGAAAATTAGTTTCAATTTTATTATTTTCTACTTTTATAGAAGCAATTGGATTGAAACAGATGTAAGAAAAGCTATTTTCATTTCCATGATAATCTGAACTTTCTAATAAAATGCTGTTTGGAAATTTATCGCGTATTTTCAAATATACACTAACAGGAGTAATTGTATCTGCTAGAATTTGTTTGAATTTTGTATTTAATTTATAGGTTTTCATTAATTGAATTTTTAAAATTTGGCAATAAAAAAAGGCTTGTCGTGATTGACAAGCCTTTTCTATGTATTTGAATTAAATTATACTATAGCAGGATTTGCTCACGACGTTTGACGTAAGTTATTCCACCACCAAGTGTTATTTAAAAATGTGTTCATATTGATAAATTGATATGCAAATATATGTAAACTTTATTTTTAAAAACAAACTTTATATAAAAAAAGTCCAAAAAATTAATTTTGAACTTTCTTTATTTCATAGCAAATGAAAAGTATTAGAAGTTTAAAGTCACTTCTAATTCGAAATCATCATAAATAGTTTTGTCTCCTAAATTTTCAAAGAAGTTTCCAGATTTATATTTGATATCATATTTTGTTCTGTCTACTATTAACTTAGTTGTTGCAACTTTACCGTTAACATTCATATCAAAAGAAATTGGATTTGTAATTCCTTTAATTGTTAAATCTGCAGTTACTGTATAATTGTTATTTCCTTTATCTGCAATAGTTTTAAAAACTAGATTAGCTGTTTTAAATTTTTCTGTTCCAAAGAAATCATCAGATTTTAAATGTCCATCTAATTTTTCTTTCATTCCACCATCTAAATCAGTAGTATTAATTGTAGTCATATCTACAATAAAGTTTCCACCAGCTAATTTATTTCCTTTAAATACTAGAGCTCCAGCTTTTAAAGCGATAGTTCCATCATGTTGACCAGTAACTTTTTTCCCAATCCAGTGAATATTACTTTTCTTAGTGTCAATTTTTTTAGTTTGTGCATTTACAGTAAAAGAAACCAATGCTACTAGCGATAATGCAATTGTTTTTAAGTTGTTCATTTTTTTAATTTTTAATTAATTATTTAATAATTGTGAATAATTCGGTATTTGATTTTCTAACTTTTGTAAAATATTGTGTTTGATCTTCTTCATGTCTATAACCAATAGTTGCCACTAAAGAAGCGTTTAATCCTAATTCATTTAGTCCTAGAATTTCATTGTATTTTTCAGGTTCAAAGCCTTCCATTGGAGTAACATCAATTTTTAATTCAGCAGCAGCATTCATTAAATTAGCTAAAGCCAAATACGTTTGCTTAGATGTCCAAATTGCTTTTTTATTGGTTTCTAAAGGTGTTATTTTAGATTTCATAAAATCGGCATAACCTTTTAAATCTTCAATATTTAAATCTCTTGTGTTTGCAATATTAGAAATATATTCATCTATGTGAATATCTTGAACATCAATAATATTGGCAAAAACAAATAAGTGAGAGGCTTCTGTAATTTGTGCTTGTCCCCATGAAACGGGTTGTAATTGCGCTCTTATTTCTGGATTTTCAACAATTAAGACTTTATATGGTTGAAGTCCGTATGAAGAAGTGCTTAGTCGAATAGCTTCTTTTAAGATTTCTAAATTTTCATTTGATATTTTTTTTGTTACATCAAATTTTTTAGTAGCATAGCGCCAATTTTGATTTTCTATAAATGTGTTCATATAATTAATTTCTGATTTTTTCTAATAATATATTTAATGTTTCTAGTTCTTCGTTTGTTAGTTTTTTAGTAATTAACAATTCATATTTTTCGATGATTTCATCCAATTCTGAAAGTATATTTAAACCGTTTTCTGTAATTTGGATTTCTATTTTTCGTCTATTTTCTGGACAAGTATTTCTAATGACCATTTCTTTTAGCAAAAGTTTATCAATTAAACGAGTAGTGTTACTGTTTTTAGTTACCATTCGCTCTTGAATATCTTGCATATTCAAAGGATTTCCTCTTTGGCCTCTTAAAATTCGTAATACATTATATTGCTCACTAGAAATACCATAAGGTTTTAATAATTCATTGAATCGATCTCCTATAAAATTTTTTGTTACTGTTAAGTTAAGAATTACTTTTTTTGAAATACTTAATTTAATTGTACTTTTTATTTCTTCTTCAATATTCATCACTACATTATTTGTAGATACAAATGTATATAAATCTTTTTATTGTATATACAAATGTGTGTTAAAAAAATATTAAATTTTTTAAATTATTATTTTGGTTATACATTTGAAAAAAAAATAATTAAATGAATTTACAACAGCAAGAGTGGTGGAATCAATATTTAACAGATGAAAAAGGAGTTATTATTGATGTAAGAACTGAAGATGAAGTTAATCATGGAAAAATTCCAGGTTCTTTAAATTTTGATATTTATAAAGGCCAAGGATTTGTTTACTTAGTTGATGAGTTAGATAAAACAAAAAACTATTATGTATATTGTGCTGCAGGTGCAAGAAGTGCAAATGCTTGTGGTATAATGCAACAATTAGGTTTTGAAAATACATTTAACTTAGTTGGTGGATTTTCTCAATGGATTGGTCCAATAGAATAAAAAAAGAGGTTTTATATAAAACCTCTTTTTTTTATTCTGCTAATCTTTTAAGCTTACTTTTATCTTTAATGGCTATTTTTTTACCAATTATCTCAATATATTGGTTTTTATTTAGTTCAGATAAAAGTCTAATACAACTTTCCGTAGCTGTACCAATCATTCCGGCAAGTTCTTCTCTAGAAAGTTGAATTTTTAGAGTTTTATCATCGTTTGTACCAAAAGTTTCTTCCAAATATAATAAGGTTTCGGCCAATCTTTGTTTTACTGTTTTTTGAGCCATATTCACCATATGATCATCGGCGTCTTTTAAATCACCACATATTGATTGCATTATATTCATAGAAAACTGGTTATTTTCATTAAAAAAACCAATTATTTCATTTCTAGGAACAAAACAAACTTGCATATCTTCTAATGCAACAGCTGAAAGGTTAGCTGATTCTTCACTAATCATTGATCGTTGACCGAGTAATTCTCCTGGTTTAACTAATTTTAAAATTTGCTCTTTACCGTTAGAACTTAACTTAGATAATTTACAAACTCCATCTTTTATACAAAAAACACCATTTAAAGTTTCACCTTCTTGAAATATAGGCTCTCCTTTTTTAATAGTGTAAGAAGTTTTACAATTAGCCATTTTAACTAATTGTTCTTTATTAAGTGCTTTTAAAGCGCTAACTTTTCTAACGATACATTGATCACAATTACTCATAAAAAGAGTTTATTTTTTACTATTTTTCAAAGATAATTAAAGTATGACAAATATCATATTATTAATTATTAACAATTGTAACCTTTGTTACAGGTAAAATGAGCAAATTATGGATGCAAAAAATTGTTTCCATTGTGGATTAGAATTTAGTAAAAAAGAAGAAATTATTTTTGATGATAAAAGTTTTTGTTGTAATGGTTGTAAAACTGTTTACGAAATTTTTAGTCAAAATGATTTGTCTTGTTATTATGATTTTGAGAATGCACCCGGTGCAACTCCACAAGAGATTAATGGAAAATATGATTTTTTAGATGATGAAAAAATTATTTCAAAACTTCTTGAATTTCAAGAAGAAACAACAAATATTGTTTCACTTTTCATTCCTCATATACACTGTAGTTCGTGTATTTGGATTTTGGAAAATTTACAAAAGCTTCAAGAAGGTATAATAACTTCTCAGGTAAATTTTCCTGAAAAGAAAGTCAGAATCACTTATAATCCAACAAAAACCTCCTTAAAAGATATTGTTTATCTATTAAGTTCAATAGGTTATGAGCCTTATATTAGTTTAGATAATTATGAAACAGGAAAGAAAAATGTAGATCGTAGTTTAATTTATAAATTAGGAGTAGCTTTTTTCTGTTTTGGAAATATCATGCTTTTATCTTTTCCAGAATATTTTGAAGTTGAAGAATTTTGGATCAATCAATACAGAGGTTTCTTTCGTTGGCTAATTTTTACATTATCGCTACCTTCATTTTTATATGCAGCAAGCGATTATTATGTATCTGCTTATAAAAGTATAAAATCTAAGGTATTAAATATAGATATTCCTATTGCTTTAGGAATTATAGTAATGTTTGTAAGAAGTACGGTTGATATTATTTTTGATTACGGGCAAGGTTTCTTTGATAGTTTAACAGGCTTAGTTTTCTTTATGTTGCTTGGAAAATTATTTCAACAAAAAACCTATAGTTTTCTTTCGTTTGAACGCGACTATAAATCGTATTTCCCTATTGCAATTACTAAGTTAACTAATGATGGGAAAGAAATTCCAGTACAAGTTTATGATATTGAAAAAGGAGATAGGTTGCTGATTCGTAATCAAGAGCTAATTCCGGTTGATGGAATTTTAATTTCTGAAAATGCTTCAATTGATTATAGTTTTGTTACTGGGGAAGCTATTCCAATTGAAAAAAAATCGGGTGATAAAGTATATGCTGGAGGAAAAATCATAGGAAAAGTAGTAGAGCTTGAAGTTTTATTTTCGGTTTCTCAAAGTTATTTAACGCAATTATGGAGTAATGATGTTTTTCAGAAAAAAATAGATCAAAAACATAAAAGTATTACCGATAAAGTGAGCCGTTATTTTACACCATTATTATTAATATTAGCTATTGTCGTATTTGTATTTTGGTTATTTATTGACGTTTCAACAGCTTTTAATGTGTTAACAGCAGTTTTAATTGTTGCTTGTCCTTGTGCATTAGCTTTAACAGCACCTTTTACCTTAGGTAATGTTTTACGCATCATGGGAAAACAAAAAATGTATTTAAAAAATGCTATGGTTATAGAACAATTAGCTAAAGTAGATACTATAGTTTTTGATAAAACAGGAACGATTACATCAAACTCTAAATCAGCAATTCAATATTTAGGTATAGAATTGTCTGAAACTGAAATTACATATATTAAAAATACAATTCGTGGTTCTAATCATCCTTTGAGTAGAAAGATTTATGATTTTCTACCTGAAATTCAAAAAATTAATTTAGATGCTTTTGAAGAAATTACCGGCAAAGGAATTATTTCAATAATTAACGGAGTTAAAATAAGTATAGGTTCGTCAAGTTTAGTAAATACTTTAGAAGAAAAAGATTCTAAACAAACTAAAGTACACATTAAAATAGAAAATGAATATAAAGGATATTTTGTTTTTGATAACCAATATAGAAACGGGATTGTAGAATTATTTGAAAAATTAAGCGCTAATTATGAACTAAAAATTCTTTCAGGAGATAATGAAGGAGAAAAAGAGAATCTTGAAGAATTACTACCTAATGGAACAGAACTTATCTTTAATCAAAAGCCAGAGCAAAAACTAGAGTTTATTAAAAATCTTCAAGAAAAAGGAAAGAATGTTATGATGATTGGTGATGGATTAAATGACGCCGGAGCTTTAGCGCAAAGTAATGTAGGTATTTCGCTTTCTGAAAATGTAAATGTATTCTCTCCAGCTTGCGATGGAATAATGGATGCTTCTCAGTTTTCAAAACTAGAATATTATTTAGAATATTCTAAAAACGCAATGAAAACAATTTACATGAGTTTTGGATTATCATTACTTTATAATATCATAGGATTAACATTTGCCATTACTGGTCAGCTATCACCACTTGTTGCAGCTATTATAATGCCATTAAGTTCAATAACTGTAGTTAGTTTTGTAACAATTATGAGTAATTATTATGCAATAAAAGAAAATAATTAATATTTTTATAGATATGATATTTGTCATATTATTTCAATTCAGCTAAGAGTAACTTTGTTAACATAAATTTAAGGTATGAGTGTTATTTATATATTAATCACAGTAAGTATAGTAGTTGCAGTCGTTTTTCTGTTTGCTTTTATAAAAGCAGTTAGGTCAGGTCAGTATGACGACGATTATACGCCATCAGTCAGAATGTTATTTGATGACGAGTTAGTAAAGAATAATTTAAAAAAGTCCGATAAAAATAAAACTAATTAATTATGGAGAAAGAACAATTTTATTACGATAACAAAATTGTCAGAAACTTTCTATACGCATCAATAGCATTTGGTGTAATAGGAATGCTTGTAGGGCTCATAGTAGCTTTCTTTTATTTGTTTCCAAACATGACCGATGGTATTCCATGGTTAAGTTATGGTAGATTACGACCATTGCATACTAATGCAGTAATTTTTGCCTTTGTAGGAAATTCTGTATTTGCAGGAGCTTATTATTCTATGCAAAGGTTATTAAAAACAAGAATGTACAGTAACTTCTTAAGCCAACTAAATTTTTGGGGTTGGCAACTTATAATTCTTGGAGCAGCAATTACCTTGCCTTTAGGTTATACTTCATCAAAAGAGTATGCCGAATTAGAATGGCCTTTTGATATTGCAATTGCACTTATCTGGGTTGCTTTTGGTGTTAACATGATTGGTACAATTATTAAAAGAAGAGAAAGACATATTTACGTAGCTATTTGGTTCTATCTAGCAACTTTTATTGCGGTAGCTTTGCTTCATATTTTTAATAATATTGAAATTCCAGTTTCTGCGTTTAAATCATATTCAGTTTATGCAGGTGTTCAAGATGCTTTAGTTCAATGGTGGTATGGGCATAATGCTGTAGCTTTCTTCCTTACAACACCAATTCTTGGATTGATGTATTATTTTGTACCTAAAGCAGCAAATAGACCAGTATATTCTTACAGATTATCAATTATTCACTTTTGGTCATTAATCTTCATTTATATTTGGGCAGGACCACACCATTTATTATATTCAGCATTACCAGATTGGGCACAAAATTTAGGTGTTATATTCTCAATTATGTTGATAGCTCCATCTTGGGGAGGTATGATTAATGGATTATTAACATTAAGAGGTGCTTGGGATAAAGTAAGAACGGATCCTGTTTTAAAATTCTACGTAGTTGCAATTACTGGTTATGGTATGTCAACTTTTGAAGGACCAATGTTATCTCTTAAAAATGTAAATGCCATTGCTCACTTTACAGATTGGATCGTTGCACACGTTCACGTTGGTACTTTAGCGTGGAATGGTTTTATGGCATTCGGTATGATTTATTGGTTAATACCTCGAATGACTAAAACTAAATTATTTTCAACAGGATTAGCAAATTTCCACTTTTGGATTGGTACTTTAGGTATCATTTTATATACACTTCCTATGTATGTTGCTGGGTTTACTCAAGCTTCTATGTGGAAACAATTTAACCCAGATGGTTCATTAGTTTATGGAAATTTCCTTGAAACTGTGACTGAAATTATGCCAATGTATGCTATGAGAGCAATTGGAGGAACATTATATTTTGTTGGTATTTTAGTATTAGTTTATAACATTGCTAGAACTGTAATGGCTGGATCTCCAGTAGAAGATGAATTAGCAGAAGCTCCTGCATTAGCTAAAATTTCAAATAGACAACTAAAAGGAGAATCATGGCATTCATGGTTAGAAAGAAGACCTGTTCAGTTTACATTATTAACTACGTTAGCTGTTGCTGTTGGGGGTATTGTTCAAATTGTACCAATGTTAGTTGTGAAATCTAATATTCCAACAATTACAAGTGTTAAACCATATACTCCATTAGAGTTAGAAGGAAGAGATTTATATATAAGAGAAGGTTGTAATAATTGTCACTCTCAAATGATTAGACCATTCCGTTCAGAAGTTAAGAGATATGGGGAATACTCAAAATCTGGCGAATATGTATATGATCATCCGTTCTTATGGGGTTCTAAAAGAACAGGGCCAGATTTAATGAGAGTTGGAGGTAAGTATAATGATAATTGGCACTTTAATCATATGTGGGATCCTCAAAGTACATCTACAAACTCAATTATGCCTGGGTATAAATGGATGTATGATAATAAAGCAATGGATCATGAACATATTGAGAAAAAAATGGAAGTAATGGTGACATTAGGAGTTCCATATACTAAAGAAGACATTGCAAATGCTCGAAAAAATATGGATGCCCAATCTGCTCAAATTGAGAAAAACTTGAGTAATGATCCAGATTTTGTAAAATCATATGAAGCAAGTAAAAAAGCGGCAGCCGCTAGAGGAGAGGAATTTGTTCCAATGAAAGATAGAGAAATTGTTGCTTTAATTTCGTACTTACAACGTTTAGGGACTGATATTAAAGTTAAAAAAACAGAATAATTAAAACTCATAACTATGTTAAAATTTGTAAAACACAATATGGAAACTATTATGGGAATTGATATCTATCCTATAATATCATTAGTTCTTTTCTTTATCGTATTTATATCTTTCTTTATTTGGGCCATGACCTATAGTAAGGATAAGATTAAAGAATTAAGTGAATTACCATTTAAAGAAGATTAAAAGTAAAACAACCTCTTATAAACAAGAGAAGAGGTTGTTTTGATAAGGAAAAGTTATATACAACATTAAAATTGATTAAAATGAAAAACATAATTCCTTCATACGTTAGGGTTCCATTAATATTTGCTGCAGTTTTTGCAGGAATGGAGTACTTTATTGATTCAGGAGAAAAACCAGCTTTTATAGAATATCCAATGGTTTCATTATTTTTAGGTGTTTTTTTATTCCTATTAGTAGCCATAGAAATTGTTATAAGTGCAGTTGATAAAGTTACTTATCAATTATTAACTGAAGAACAAAAACAAAAACTTAAAGAGGCTCAAACTTTACCTTTTACAGAAAGTGATTTCTATCAAAAATTAGTTAAAAAACTAACACGATCTAAAGCTATTGAACAAGAAGCAGATGTAATGTTAGACCATGACTATGACGGTATTAAAGAGTTAGATAATGTATTGCCACCTTGGTGGGTATATTTATTCTATTCTTGTATTGTTTTTGCAATAGTTTATTTTGTTCGTTTTGAAATTTACGGAGATTATTCTCAAGCAGAAGAGTATGAAACTGAAGTTGCTTTAGCAGAAAAAGAAATTCAAGAATATCTTAAAACGGCACCTGATTTAATGGATAAAGAAAGTGTTACTTTATTAACAGATGAACCATCGTTAGCTGAAGGTAAGGCTTTATTTACAACAAATTGTGTTGCATGCCATAGAGCTGATGGAGGTGGAGCAATTGGTCCAAATTTAACAGATGAATATTGGATATTAGGTGGAGGAATTAAAAATGTATTTAATACTCTTTCAGAGGGAGGACGTTCTGGAAAAGGTATGATATCTTGGAAAGATCAATTAAAACCTACTGAGATGCAAAAAGTAGCTAGCTATGTTCTTTCTCTTCAAGGTACAAATCCTAAAGATCCAAAACCGACTGAACCTGAGGCAGTTATTTATAAAGAAGATGGTGGTGCAACAAATGATGAAGCAGCAAATGTAACTGTTGTTGATTCTACAGTAACAAATTAAAAAAAAAAGGTTTTAAGTTGCTGCTTAAAACCTTTTTTAATATAAATAGCAAGATTATGTCAAAGATGGTAGATGAGAGTTTTAGAGACTCAATTGCAACAATAAATGAAGAAGGTAAAAGAAATTTTATTTTTCCTAAAAAGCCTTCAGGAAAATTTTATGATAAAAGAAAACTATTAAGTTATATTTTATTAGCATTTTTAATATCTGCTCCTTTTATTAAAATAAATGGAAATCAGTTTTTAATGTTTAATGTATTAGAACGAAGGTTTAATATATTTGGTTTTCCTTTTTGGCCGCAAGATTTTTACTTATTTGTATTATCAATGATTGTTGGAGTTGTTGGTTTGACTCTTTTTACAGTTGCATTTGGAAGAATTTTTTGTGGATGGTTTTGTCCTCAAACTATCTTCTTAGAAATGGTATTTAGACGTATTGAATTTTGGATTGATGGAGATAGAGGTGCTCAAATGCGTTTAGAAAAACAAGAATGGAATGCTGATAAGATTAGAAAAAGAGTTAGTAAATGGTTAATATTTTTTCTTTTTTCTTTTATAATTGCAAATGTATTTTTAGCTTATTTAATAGGTAGCGACCAATTATTAGAATATATTTTTGAAGGACCGTTAGAAAATCTAAGTACACTTATTGCTTTATTAGTATTTACAAGTGTTTTTTATTTTGTTTTTGCATGGTTTAGAGAACAGGTTTGTATTATTGCATGTCCTTATGGTAGAATGCAAGGAGTACTATTAGATAATAAGTCAATTAATGTTACTTATGATCATGTAAGAGGCGAAGGTGAAATAGGGAGAGCAAAATGGGATAAAAGAGAAAATAGAGCAGAAACCGGAAAAGGGGATTGTATAGATTGTAATCAGTGTGTAGTAGTTTGTCCTACTGGTATTGATATTCGTAATGGTACACAACTTGAATGTATAAATTGTACAGCTTGTATTGATGAGTGCGATACAATTATGGAAAAAGTTGGTTTGCCTAAAGGTTTAATTCGTTATGCAAGTGAAGATGAAATTGTTAATAAAGAGAAATTTAAATTAACAACTAGAATGAAAGGCTATATTGGTGTTTTAACTATTTTAGTCGGAATTCTAATTAGCTTATTGTTTTTAAGAAGTGATGTAGAAGCAACAGTTTTACGATTACCAGGTCAATTGTTTGAACACAAAGGTGAAAATATTAGTAATATATATACTTATAAAATTGTAAATAAAACTGTTAAAGACTTTGACAGTGTTTATTTTAAATTAACTTCACCTAAAGGAACTATCAAAACTGTCGGTTCTTCAACAATTAAAGTCCTTAAGGGAGAAATGTCTCAAGGAACATTGTTTATAGAAATAAATCCTTCATTCCTTGAAAGTGATAAAACTAAAGTTAAAATTGAAGTTTATAATAGAAACGAACTTCTTGAAACAACTAAATCTAATTTTTTAAGCCCAAGAAGCTTTAATTAATAAAATAAAAAAATGAAAATAAATTGGGGAACAGGTATCGTAATTGCTTTTGGGTTATTCATAACATTCATACTATATTTTGTTTTTAAAGTACAATCAGATTCAAAGTATGATAATGAATTGGTAACTGAAGATTATTATAAAAAAGAGCAACAAGTTCAAGGTGATATTGAAAAGCAACAATCTGCTAATAAATTAGAGCATAAAGTTGTTGTTACTAAAACTCAAGAAGGATTGATTGTTAGTTTTCCTAAAGAATTTGATTTTAAAAATATTAAAGGTAAAGTGTCCTTATATAGACCGTCTAGCCAAAAGTTAGATTTTGAGATGCCAATTTCATTATCTTCTTCAAATTTGCTCATACCTAAAAGTAACTTGGTAAGCGGTCTTTGGGACATTTCTATAGATTGGGAATATGATAATTTTAGTTACTTAAATAAAGAATCTATTTATTATTAATTTTAGATGTTATACACAGCAGTCATATTTGGTTTAATTAGTAGCTTTCATTGTATTGGTATGTGCGGACCTATTGCCATGATGCTTCCAGTTGACAGAAATAATGAAGCAAAAAAAATAACACAACTGTTACTTTATAATATTGGTAGATTAACAGCTTATGGATCATTAGGGTTATTATTTGGTTTACTTGGAAAAGGTTTTTTTCTTGCTGGTTTACAACAACAATTATCAATAATTGTTGGAATACTAATGATTGTTTTTTCAGTAGTTCCTGAAAGAGTATTAGCAAGTTATAATTTTTCTAAACCAATTTATAAAGTTATTTCAAAAGTAAAATCAAGTTTAGGAAGCCAATTTAAAAATCGTTCATATAAATCGTTTTTTACTATTGGTTTATTAAATGGATATTTACCTTGTGGAATGGTATATGTTGCACTGTTTGGCGCGTTAGCAATGCCAAGTATAGAATATAGTATTTTTTATATGATTTTATTCGGACTAGGAACGGTACCAATGATGAGTATGGTTGTTTTAATAACAAATTTTGTTTCTACACCTATTCGAAATAAAATACAAAAAATAATTCCTTTTTTAGCAGTATGTATTGGTGTTTTATTTATAATTAGAGGTTTAGGTCTTAATATTCCATATATTTCTCCAAGTACTATGAGTTTATTTGTACAAAGTGAAGCAAATTGTCATTAAGAATTTTTAATTAGTTTATTGATAAAAAAAAGCATCAAAAACCGAAAGTTTTGATGCTTTTTTATTTACTAAAAGTATAAATTTAGTTTACAATAACCTTTTTAGTAACAGTTCCATTTTCAGAACCTAACTGCACTAAATAAAAACCTGTTGAAAGGTTGTTTACATTATAAGTTTCGTTACTTATTGTAGACGGGTTTTTAATTTCTTGAATAATTTGTCCGTTTACATTATAAATAGTAATTGAATTTAATTCTATAGAACTTGAAATAGAAAAAGATCCATTTGAAGTTGGGTTTGGATAAATAGAAATATTATTTGTGGTTGCAAAACTTTCTGAACTTAAAGTTGCACATTGAGTTGTGTATATTTCACAAACATATTCTGGATGATCAATAAATGGATTTCTGTTACCTTGTCTAGCATATATTGCATTGTTTCTACCTATTTCTCTTGCGCTAACAGGATCATTTAAATGCCAAGTTAATAATATATTTAAAAAAGTATTATTTAAAACTTGATTTGAAGTGTTATTAAACATATCATATGACCAACCTGCTACTTGACTTTCGTAGCGAGTAATAAAATAAAAGTACATTCTTGCGATATCTCCTTTAAACTCATCAATTGGTTCAAAAACAGTACCTGAGTAACCTGCAGAATAGCCTGAATTTAAATTATTCCCTTTTTTAGATCCATTTGAATAGGTATTTGAAGCAGTTTGAACTTTACCAAAAGGAAAGTTATCTCTTTGAGCATTTACATATTTATCAGAAGGAACAACGAAATGAGCATCTGATTTCATTGGATCTACAGAACCAAAAACAGATTGAGGAATAATATGCTCTCTATTGTATTTTTGACATTCAGAAGTTCCGCCAGAACCATCATCTTGATTAGTTCCATATGTAAAATAACATTCTGTTCCTGTAGGGTTTTCAGTATACATATCTAATAACGAACCATCATTTTCGTAATATAAATCTGTATCTGAAGTTAAATAAGTAACATATAATCCTGCATATTCATTATTTATATATCCGTTAGATATAATTGTACTTAACTGTGTTTTTAAAGTATAACCACTTCCTGTTGCAGTATCATAATAACCAGCAGGAATTTGTGCAAAACTTATTGAAATACTCAATAAAAATAACAATGTAATTTTCTTATTCATAATTTTATTTTTTACGTTCTAATAATGCCATATAAAATCCATCAAAACCGCTTTCATAAGCTAAAACTTTCTTGTCTTTAACGAAAGTAAAGTTTTTCCCTGATTCTGTAGTTAAGAAATGTTTAACTTGCTCTTCATTTTCAGAAGGTAAAATTGAACATGTTGCATATACCATTTTACCACCTGGTTTTACAATTTTAGAATAGTTTTCTAATACTTCAGCTTGTACTTTTCTAATATTATCTATAAACTCGGGTTGTAACTTCCATTTGCTATCTGGGTTTCTTTTCATTACACCTAGTCCACTACAAGGAGCGTCAATTAATACTCTGTCAGCAGTTCCGTGTAATTTTTTTATCGATTTTGAACCTTCAATAACTCTGGGCTCTATATTAAAAGCACCGTTTCTTTTTGCTCTTAATTTTAATTGCTTTAATTTACTTTCATATAAATCCATTGCAATTAATTGCCCTTTATTTTCCATTAAAGAAGCTAAATGTAATGTTTTTCCACCAGCACCAGCACAAGTGTCTACAACTCTCATTCCTGGTTTAACATCTAAAAAGTAAGCAACTAATTGAGATGAGGCATCTTGAACTTCAAACATACCGTCTTTAAAAGCTTGAGTCATGAAAACATTAGCTCTTTCATTAAGTACTAATGCATCATCATAACCTTCTACCGCATGAGTTTCAATATCTAAATCCATTAAAATAGAATGAACAACATCTCTAGTTGTTTTTAGAGTATTTACTCTTAAAATAACTTCTGCTTGTTGGTTTTGAGCAGATAATTCTTTGGTCCAAATTTCTTCTCCAAGTTCTTTAATACCTAATTCGTCCATCCAATCAGGGATAGACTCTTTAAATTTTCTTGTTTTAGATAATTCATCAAAACGACCTTTTATTTTTCTTTCAGGAGTATTTTCAAAATATTTCCAATCTGGAAGTTTAATTCCTCTTAAAACTGCCCAAACGGCAAATATTCTCCAAATATTGTCTCTATCATAAGGCTCTTTGACTTCTGCAATTTCAGCATATAGTCTTCTCCATCTAACAATTTCATAAATTGTTTCTGCAACAAATTTTCTATCGTTGCTTCCCCAACGTTTGTCTTTTTTTAAAGCTCTTGATACCACTTTATCTGCATATTCTCCATCGTTAAAAATGGCTAATAATGAATCAATAACTGTAAAAACTAAATTTCTGTGTAATCTCATTTTTTCTTTTAATCAGCCTGCAAAGATATAAATAAAATCAAAAAGTCCTGCATTTAGCAGGACTTTATATTAGTTGTTTCTTCCGTTACTTCTAGAACTACTAGATCTTGTTCCACTTGAATTTCTATTTGAAGATGAACTTGAAGAACGTGTACTATTTTTAGTATTACTTGACCTTGGTGAAGTTGCTCTAGGTTGTGAAGTACTTCTTGGATTACTTACACTTTTAGGTTGAGACTGACTTCTTGGAGCATTATATCCATTTGAATTATTCGTTCTAGGTGAAGAAGTCGCTTTTGGTGAATTACTTCTAGGCTCTACATTTCCTCTAGGTGTAGAATTTATCTGAGAAGTTGTTCCTCTAGGTGAGTTAGTTCCTCTTGGCGATGTTGTTTCTCTAGGTGAACTATTTCTTGGACTACTTGTTCTAGGCTCTACATTTCCTCTTGGTGTATTAGTCCTAGGAGTAGATGTGTTTGCTCTTGGAGAACTATTTCTTGGTTCATTTGAAGCCATTTCACTTCTTGGTCTAACGTTTCTAATAGGTCTGTTGTTGTCTAACTCATGTCGGTTTGAATATCCATTATTTCTATGAGAAAAAGATCTATTAGGATGTCTTGTTTCATAAGCATAACTTCTTCTTGTTGAATACATTCCGTAAGCTCTATGACAACTTCTATAGTTAACATAATGATAGGTATGGCCAAAGTTAATATGTAAGCTAATATGATTTCTGTATCTAAATATAGGAAACGGGTTCCAGTTATAGTAATAACTTGGATAATAGTTCCAATACCAAATTGAAGAATATGGACGGTAATTTCTTACCCAAAAAACATTATAAATAATTGGTCTATTTACATAAACGGGTTCATAAATATAATTTTCTCCATACATATATACATTTCCAACTACTTGAACTTGAACATTATTTTTATTATCTCTTTCCACTTCAATAGTTGCAACATCTTGGTAAGTATCTTTATCTAATACAGATTGAATAATGATTAAATGCGCATCTCCTTCAACAGATTCTATAACTCTTAAATAATCTACATAATTATCATTGTTTAAATCTAAATTAGATAACTGAGTTTTAGGATCATTTATTCTATTTTCAAAATCTTCTAAATCTTTTGCTTCACCAAAAACTGATGCAATTGCTCTTAAATCTAAATTATCACTAATATCAGAACTATTTGCTCTAACTGTAGTTTTATCTTGTGCATAATTACTCATTGGTAATATAAATGCCAATAAAAGGCTAAGTAGTATTTTCGTTTTCATAATTGTATGTTTTAAGTTAAACATTCTATTTGATAATAAATAACCAATTACTGTGCCAACTTTATTTTTATATCCATATGAAAATTAAAGATAAATTGTATTTTAGCAGTAAATACTATTGGTTATGAAGGTTAAATTTATTTTGGGATTTTGTTTTTTATTCTTGTTTTCTTGTTCGAAAAAAAATGATTTCCCCTCTTTTTTTCAAAAAGTAAACGTAAAAGTAATACATGAAGAGCCTTTGAGTAGTAGAGCAATTTTAATAGATAATAATACACTTTGGTATACTGGAAATAATGGAATATATGCTTCAATTGATTTAATAAATCAAGTAAGAAATAATGGTTTTGTTGAAATAGATTCTTTAAGACCTGAGTTTAGAAGTATTGCTCATACAACTGAAAATGTTTTTATTTTAAGTGTTGCAAATCCGGCTTTACTTTATAAAATAAATAAGAAAAATAAAGCAATTAAGTTAGTTTACGAAGAGAAACACGAAAATGTATTTTATGATAGTATGCAATTTTTAGATGATAACTTTGGAATTGCAATGGGAGATCCAATTGATAATTGTTTAAACGTAATTATTACAAATGATGGTGGAAATTCTTGGCAAAAAATTCCTTGCGACAAACTTCCAAAAGTAATTGAAGGTGAAGCGGCTTTTGCCGCAAGTAATACTAATTTAATTTTAAGAGGAAATACTATTTTTATGGTTTCTGGAGGAATAAAATCAAGAGTTTTTGTTAGTAAAGATAAAGGCATTTCTTGGAATGTTTATGAAACACCAATTATTCAAGGTAAAGCTATGACGGGTATTTTTACAGCCGATTTTTATGATGAAAAGATAGGAGTTATTGCAGGTGGAGATTATGAAAATCAAAAGGATAATTCATCTAACAAAGCCATAACTATTGATGGTGGAAAATCTTGGAACTTAATTGCTCAAAATGAAGGTTTTGGATACGCTTCATGTATACAATTTGTTCCGGGTAAAAAAGGAAATGAAATAGTTTGCGTAGGTGGAACAGGATTACACTATTCTTACGATAAAGGAAAAACGTGGGTAAAAATGCTAGAAGATAATGATCTATTGACTCTTAGGTTTATTAATCAAAAATCAGCAATTGCAACAGGTAAAAACAGAATAATAAGATTAGACTTCCAATAAAAAAGAGCGACAATAATTGTCGCTCTTTTTTTATTTTTTTCCTTTATATTGTTTCATTAATTTTCGGTTAAATTCATCTTCAGCTTTTTTAAGTTTTATTATTTTCTTAGCTGAAATAACCGTTTTTAAATCTTTTATGTACTTCTTTTTATAGTCATGAAGTTCATCTTCAATGTTTTCAACTTGATCAATTAAAGAAGCAGCTTCTTTTTCAGATAATTTCTCTAAACTACCATTTTCAAATTTATTAATTATTGAACGCATTTTTTTATGACGCAATTCAAATTGTTTTTCATCATTTGCATTATATATAGGCCAAAATTTTTGAGCTTCATCAGTAGTTAAATCTAATTGTTCTGTAATATATGCTATTTTAAGAGCTTTTATTTTTTCTCTTTTTTCTTTATAATCCTGTCCAAAACTAAGAACAGTAAATAAAAGAAGTACCGATAGTATTATTATTTTTTTCATAGTTTATTCGTTTAAGTAGAAATCTAAATTTTGAGTATCTAATAAATAAGCTTCAACATCTTCTTGAGAATTAATTGAAAGCGAATTTTCTAATTCTTTTATATCGTTATCATCTAAATTTTCAATAATATCAAAATTGGTAAAGTTGGATTGATAAGATAAATAATTTTCAATATTTGAACTATCTAATGAAGTAGTAGTTTGTATAGAATTGAAATAAGATGGAATTGCAATAGCTAATAATAAAACTGCTGCTATGCTACTTATCCAAAGTTGTTTTCTATGAAATAAAGAAACAACTTTAGTTTCTTGAACCGGAATTTTATCTAAAATTCTTGCTTCAAATTTTTCAAAATAATCATCTGGAGCTTTAAATCCCGATTTTATTTTAGTTGTATTTAAATCAATGTTTTTCATATTAATAAGACAGTTTTTTTATTAAAAGGTTTAATTGGTTTTTAAAATTTCTTCAATTTTCTTGACAGCTATATGATAACTTGATTTTAAAGCTCCCACAGATGTGTCTAAAACTTCAGACATTTCTTCATATTTCATTTCTTCAAAATATTTCATTTTAAATACAAGTTGCTGTTTTTCTGGTAATATAGCTATTGCTTTTTGAAGTTTCAGTTCAATTTCGCTTCCTTCAAAATACACATCACTTTCCAGTTTCATTAACTCTCTTTGTTGTACTTCTTCATTTGAAATCCCACTTTTTTTAGCTTTTTGTTGAAGAAAAGTAAGCGATTCATTTGTAGCAATTCTATAAATCCAAGAATAAAGTTTACTTTCACCTTTAAATTTTGAAATATTAGTAAATACTTTTATAAAAGTATTTTGCAAAACATCATCAGTATCATCATGATTCAAGACAATATTTCTAATATGATAATATAAAGGTTTTTGATATAATTGTACAAGTTTTTTAAACCCTTCATTTTGGGTTTTAGAATTTAGTAGTAATTCAATTAAATCTTTATCGTCTTGCAACTTGTTTTTTATTTAAGACTAAAGATATAGAAAAAGGTTTAATTAGATTTTCTCTTTTTTTAATTGATTAATACATATTCAAATTCTACCTTTGAAAAAACTCTGAAATACTCATGATTAAAACTGTAATTTTCGATATGGATGGTGTAATAGTTGATACTGAACCCGTTCATAAATATGCTTATTTTAAACACTTTGAAGAACTAAATATTGTTGTTACAGATACTCTTTATCATACTTTAACTGGGAATTCCACAAGAAATGTTTTTCAAAAATTAAAGAGTCAGTTTAATTTAGCAAAAGATGTTGAAGATTTAATTCAAAGAAAAAGAAGTATTTTTAATGATGCTTTTGACACTAAAGAAGATTTATTTTTAATTGATGGAGTAGAGGATTTAATAAAAGATTTACATGCTAATAATTTTCAATTAATTCTGGCCTCATCTGCATCAAAACTTACTATTGATCGAGTTTTTAATCGGTTTAATTTAAATCAATATTTTACGCATAAAGTTTCTGGTGAAGATTTTCCGAAATCTAAACCACATCCTGCTATTTTTGAACATGCAGCTAGTTTGTCGGTAGCTCCAATAGAAAATTGTATTGTTATTGAAGACAGTACCAACGGAATTGAAGCTGCAGTAGGAGCTAACATTTATTGTGTAGGTTACGATAGTTTACATTCAAAATTTCAAGATTTATCAAAAGCAAATACAATTGTTAGAGACTTTAATGAATTGAGCGCTGAAATCATAAGGAATTTGAAATAAAAATTAATTAGGGTTTGTGTGTTTATCTAAAATTCGTTTACTGTCTTTTTTTACAACTGATTTTTTTCGCAATCCCCATAAAATATCACTAGAATATTTTCTGCTTTTTTCTAAATCTACTATTGGATAAGGGTAGTGTATACCCAATTTAAAACTATATAATTCTTGCTCCATTTGAGTTAATTTCCAAGGTTCATGAATAAATGCTAATGGAATTTCAGCTAGTTCTGGAACCCATTTTTTTATAAAAACACCTTCTTCATCGTGTTCAATGGAGTTTTTAACCGGGTTATAAACTCTTAAAGTATTCACTCCAGTTACTCCAGCTTGCATTTGTATTTGAGGGTAATGTATTCCTGGCTCAAAATCTAAAAATTGTTGCGCTAAATGTGGAGAACAATTCTGCCAAGGTTGCCACAAATTGTGAGTGTAAAATGAAACAACCAACGCCCTCATTCTGAAGTTCAAATATCCAGTAGTATTTAAACACCGCATACATGCATCTACAATAGGAATTCCTGTTTTTCCTTCTGTCCAAGAATTATGATAAAAAGGATTAACAGGTTGATCTAGATTACGATATCCTTTATTTACAGAAATAAATTCCATTTCACTTTCCATTTCAAATTTCTGAATGAAATGTGCTTGCCAACGTAAACGAGATACAAAATTAGAAATTTGTCTTTTGTTAATTCCTTTTTGTGAATATTTCCTAGCTTCATTACAAACTTGACGTATTGATAAATTTCCCCATGCAATGTAAGGAGACAATCGACTACAACTCATTCGTGCTTTTTCGGGTTTTGAAATGTATTTGGAATAATTCGTAATTCTTTCATTGAAAAAAGAATTTATATAACGCAGACCTGTTGGAGTTCCCCCTTTTTGAAATGGAGAATTCTTATCTGTTTTTAATGACGGTTTATTGAATTGATTTTCGATTTCTTCAATATCCTTGTATTTCATGAAAGTTCTACCATTTGCGTTTAGCGGAAGGCAATCTTTATCCATATAATCATACCAATCCTCTTTCCATTTTTTTCTGTTTTTTATGCCTCTAATTACTCCATTATTTATAGATTCATACCATGGAATTTTATGTTTATCAAAAAACAACTTCATTTGAACATCCCTATCATAAGTAACTTTTATTCCAGTTTCTTGATGAGAATAAATTGCGTGAATTGAAATAACTTCTTTAAGTTTTTTGAAAATTGTATTTGCTTCGCCTTCTACAATTAAAATTTGAGTATGATATTGAATAAGATCTTTTTGTAAACTTTCTAATGATTGTTTTATAAAATCAAAATGCCTTTGACTGTAATGAATATCTTTTAAAAGGGAAGGCTCAAAAATGTAAAGTAAAAGCACTTTTCGCCCAGACGAAATGGCGTTATAAAGAGCCTCATTATCTGTTAATCGTAAATCTCTTTTAAACCAAACAATATTCATTCTTCTCTTTTATAGCATTTTTAACACTTTAACCAACAGCTTCTTTATACACATTTAAGCAAAGCTCTCTTGCTTCTTTATGGTCAACTATTGGTTTAGGATAAGATGAATTTTCCAGTTCTGGAATCCATTTTTTAATGTATTTCAACTCTTTATCAAACTTTTTTATTTGTTCCGTTGGATTAAATATTCTGAAATAAGGAGCTGCATCAACACCTGAACCTGCTGCCCATTGCCAATTCCCAACATTACTCGATTGTTCATAATCTAATAGTTTTTGAGCGAAATAAGTTTCTCCCCATTTCCAATCGATTAATAAATGTTTACATAGAAAACTGGCTACAACCATTCGTACGCGATTGTGCATGTGACCTGTTTTATTTAGTTCTCTCATTCCAGCGTCTACCATTGGGTAACCCGTTTTTCCTTGACACCATTTTTCAAATAATTCTTCATTATTTTTCCATTGAATGGCATCGTATTTTGGTCTAAAACTCGAATTTACAGTATAAGGAAAATGCCATAAAATTTGCATGAAAAACTCTCTCCAAATTAATTCTTTTAAAAACGTTTCATTTTGAAAAGTTGCTGCATGATTTACCATTTTTCGAATTGAAACAGCTCCAAAACGTAAATGAGTTCCTAACATTGAAGTTCCGTTTTGAGCCGGAAAATTTCGAGTTTCTTCATAGTTTAAAATCACTTTATCGCTGATATCAAAAGGAGTTACTTTAATTTCAGAAATTTCAAAACCTATTTCTCTTAAACTTAAAAAAGGGTAGGAGTGATTGGTTATTTTATCTAACTTATCTTCAGAATTGTAATGCTTTAATTTGATTTTAGAAAGAGCTTCTTTCCATTTTTTTGAATAAGGAGTGTACACTACATAAGGGTCACCATCATCTTTTACAACTTCACTTTTTTCAAAAATGACTTGATCTTTACTAGTTTTGAATTCTACATTATTATCTTTAAATAATTGATTTATTTCCTTATCACGTTTTCTAGCATAAGGCTCATAATCGTGATTGGTATAAACCGTTTTTATCTTATTTTCTTGAATTAACTTCTCGAAAATCGCTTTTGGTTCACCATGAAAAACAGCTAGAGATTTTCCGTTTTCTTGAAGTTTGATTTGAATTTTAGATAATAATTCATGTATAAAAGATACACGAGCATCATCTTTTGGTAATTCAGATAAAATTTTTTCGTCAAAAATAAATATAGGTAATACTTCTTCCTCATCATTCAAAGCATGAAAAAGGCCTAGATTATCTTCTATTCTTAAATCTCTTCTAAACCAAAATATATTCATATTCAATTACAATTTCAATTACAAAAATCAAGTTCAATTACAAAAATCTAATTATCCATTAACCAATAGCGTAGACATTCCACCATCAACGTGTAAAATTTGACCACTCATCCAACTGCTATTATCGCTCAATAAAAAAATAGCCATTTGAGCAATATCTTCAGGTTGTCCAAATCGTTTTAACGGATGACGTTCTGATGATTTTTCTTTTTTTACATCATTATTTAAAAATTTATCCGCTAAAGGAGTATCTGTTAAAGATGGAGCAATTACGTTCACTCTAATTTTCGGAGCATATTCAGCAGCTAAAGCTTTAGCAAAACCTTCAATAGCACCTTTTGAAGCCGCAACACTTGTATGAAAAGGCATTCCCATACTTGCAGCAACACTACTAAACAAAACAATGCTAGATTGGTTTGAAGCTATTAAATTAGGTAAAAGAGCTTGAATAACCTTCACCATTCCGATAAAATTAATTTGTAAATCACTTTCAAAGGCTTCAATTTTTAATCCTTTAAAAGGTCTTAGATTAATGCTTCCTGGTAAATAGACTAAACCATCTATTACTTCTGGTAACTTTGAAGTATCTAACGAATCTGTAGAAACATCAAAAGGTATATGTGTAACTTTTAAATTAACCAATTCTTCATTTGTTCTACTAGCAATAAATACGTTATTTTTTTCTTGAAGTTCTTTGGCTAACGCTAAACCAATTCCGTATGAACCTCCAATTAATAGTATGTTTTTCATAATGTAAATTATTTAAATTCTCCAAATAATTCAATTAGTTTTTTTCTTCTGTATTCGAAGATTTCATTTAGTTTAGGTTGAACGATAAATGGATGCACTATTTGGCCTAAAATTCCCATTGGAACTTTATAATCTACAATATCTTCCATTTCAACACCACCATCGATTTCTTTTAAAAAATGTTTATGATGCCATAATGCATATGGTCCAAAACGTTGTTCATCTACAAAAAATTTTTTATCTACAACGTGAGTAATTTCAGTAACCCATTTAGTTTTAATTCCTAGAACAGGAGTTACAATATATTGAATAAGTTGTCCTGGATACATTGGCCTATCTGCCCCAGAAAGTATTTCAAAACCCATATAATCTGGAGTTATTGTTTTTAGATTTCTAGGATTGGATAAAAAAACCCAAGCCTCATCTAAAGAGATTGGTAAGTTTTGTTTGGAGCTTAAAGTGTAAATTTTCATTTTTTTTGGTAAATATACAATTTTGTTTAATTAAATAAAAAAAAAGTTAAACAAAAATATTGTTTTAGATTTTATTAACATTTAACAAGTAAGAAATTATTAATTTCGTTGAATTAAAAAACAATAAAAATGAAAAAGATAGTATTAGCATCATTATTAATGGCAGGGATTTCAATTACAGCACAAGTAAAAACACCACAAGCGAGTCCGTCATCAAAAATTGAACAAGTTGTTGGATTAACTACAGTTGAAGTTAATTATTCACGTCCAAGTGCAAAAGGGAGAACTGTTTATGGAGAACTAGTTCCTTATGGAAAATATTGGAGAACAGGTGCAAATGAAAACACAACAGTAACTTTTAGTGAAAATGTTATGTTTGGTAAAAGTGAATTAAAAAAAGGAACATATGCTTTATTTACACTTCCTAAAGCAGATAGTTGGGATGTAATTTTTTATACAGATACTAACAATTGGGGATTACCTCAAGAATGGGATGATAAAAAAGTTGCATTAAAAGTTAATGTAAAGCCAGAAACTTTGAATAAACCTGTTGAGTCGTTTACTATTTCATTAAACAACTTAACGAATGATTCTGGTGCATTAGAAATTTCTTGGGAACGAACATTAGTATCTGTTCCATTTACAGTTCCTACTCAAGAAATTGCGATGAATAGTATTGAAAAAGCACTAGCTGGTCCTTCAGTTGGAGATTATTTTTCAGCTGCAAAATATTATTATGAGTCAGATAAAGAAATGACAAAAGCTTTATTATGGGTAAATAATGCCATTTCATTAACTCCTTCAGATAAAGAAGTACCATTTTGGTATTTAAGATTAAAATCTCTAATTCAAGCAAAATTAGGTGATAAAAAAGGAGCAATTCAAACTGCAAAATATTCTTTAGAAGGAGCAATTAAAGCCGGAAATAAAGATTATGAAAAAATGAATAACGACAGTATTAAAGAATGGTCTAAATAATCCTTTTCTTTTATTAATATTAAGTAAAGCCGATTCTTTAAATAGAATCGGCTTTATTTTTTTAGTAAATATCCATTATAGCGAAATAAATTTTTAAATTTGCTGAACCAACACAACTACAAATGAGTCAAAAAGTATTGCTAACTGCAAAAGAAGTCAATATCATTCTACATCGTTTGGCTTGCCAATTAATAGAAAATCATTTAGACTTTTCAAATACTATTTTAATAGGAATTCAACCAAGAGGAAAATATTTAGCGCAACGCTTATCTTCATTATTAAAAGAGGAGTATGGTATAAAATCTATCCAAGTTGGCTATTTGGATATTACCTTTTTTAGGGATGATTTTAGAAGAGGCGATAAAACATTAGAAGCTAATAAAACTGAAATTGATTTTGTAGTGGAAGATAAAAAAGTAGTGTTTATCGATGATGTACTTTATACAGGAAGAAGTATTAGAGCAGCATTAACAGCAATTCAATCTTTTGGAAGGCCTTCTGAAATTGAGCTTTTAACTTTGATTGATAGACGATTTAGTCGTCATTTACCCATACAACCCGATTATAGAGGAAGACAAGTCGATGCAATTAACAACGAAAGAGTTATTGTAAAATGGAAAGAAAATGAAGGAGAAGATTTGGTTTTAATCGAAGTAATAAAATAAGACACAACAACACACAACATAAATGAAAACTTTATCTGTAAATCATTTAATAGGAATAAAATACATCACAAAAGATGATATTGATTTAATTTTTGAAACTGCCGATCATTTTAAAGAAGTAATCAACAGACCTATTAAAAAAGTTCCTTCGCTAAGAGATATTACAATTGCTAATATTTTTTTCGAAAACAGTACAAGAACTAAATTATCATTTGAATTAGCTCAAAAAAGACTTTCTGCAGACGTCATTAGTTTTTCGGCAGCACAATCTTCAGTTAAAAAAGGGGAAACTTTAATAGATACTGTAAATAACATACTTTCTATGAAAGTAGATATGGTTGTTATGCGACATAGCAATCCGGGAGCAGCTCATTTTTTATCTCAAAATGTTAACGCAAGTATTATTAACGCTGGAGATGGTGCTCATGAACATCCTACACAAGCTTTACTAGATAGTTATACAATTAGAGAAAGTTTGGGAGAAGTAGCAGGAAAAAAAGTGGTAATTGTAGGTGATATTTTGCATTCAAGAGTTGCTTTATCTAATATATTTGCACTTCAAATGCAAGGAGCAGAGGTTAAAGTCTGCGGACCAAAAACACTTTTACCTAAACATATAGAGTCTTTAGGTGTTAAAGTTGAACCAAACTTAAGAAAAGCGCTTGAATGGGCAGATGTGGCAAATATGCTTCGCGTTCAAAACGAGCGATTAGATGTTAATTATTTTCCTTCTACAAGAGAATATGCGCAACAATATGGGGTTACAAAAGAATTATTAGATTCCTTAAATAAGGAAGTGGTTATTATGCATCCTGGTCCAATAAATAGAGGTGTTGAAATTACTTCAGACGTTGCAGATTCTTCACAATCGGTAATTTTAAACCAAGTTGAAAATGGTGTTGCTATACGAATGGCAGTTATTTACTTATTGGCATCAAAAATTAAATAATTATTCATAAATTAGCTTCAATAGATTAAATATTATGAAAGTAGAGCAAAAAGGTCATACAACGATTATAAAAGAAACTAAAGGAGATGTTAAAGCTTTTGTAGAAAATATTTCAAGTCAATATTCTACTTATGCTTCTCAAAACCTTATTTTAGATATTAGTCATGATAGTTCTATTAAAGAAAAAGATTTAGATATATTTAAAGAACTTTCAAAAAAGCATATTAAAGCAAAAAAATCTTTAGTTATTGTTGCAGATAATATCGATTTTAATAAAGTTACAAGTTCAATTATTGTTGTTCCTTCAGTACTTGAAGCACATGATATGATTGAAATGGATGAAATTGAGCGTGATTTAGGATTTTAAAATTGATAATTGTCAATTATCAATTATCAATTAAAAAAAATGAAACTTACTATATTAGGCTGTTATGCAGCTACTCCAAGAACAATTACCAATCCCACTTCTCAAGTACTTGAAATTAAAAATCAAATGTTTTTAATAGATTGTGGAGAAGGAACTCAAGTACAACTTAGAAAACATAAAATTAAATTTTCGCGCATAAATAGAATTTTCATTTCTCATTTACACGGCGATCATTTTTACGGATTAATAGGTTTAATCTCAACTTTTACTTTGTTAAATAGAGAAAACGACCTGCATGTTTATGGTCCAAAAGGAATTAAAGAAATCATTTTACTACAATTAAAATTATCAAATTCTTACACAGGATATAATTTATATTTTCATGAATTAGAAAGTAACGAAAGTGTTTTAGTTTTTGAAGATGATAATGTAACAGTTAAAACAATTCCTTTAAAACATAGAGTTTATACAAATGGTTATCTTTTTAAAGAAAAAAATACACATCGCAAGTTAAATATTGAAGCAGTTGAAGAATATAATATTGAAAAATGTTATTTTGCAAAAATTAAAAACGGAGGAAATATTACTTTAGAAAATGGTAAAGAAATAAAAAACGAAGAACTTACTTTTAGCCCAGAAAAAGAAAAAAGTTATGCTTTTTGTAGCGATACACTTTATAATGAATCAATTATTCCAATAATTAAAAATGTAGATGTTTTATATCACGAATCAACATTTTTAGAATCTGAAAATCATTTGGCATCTAAAACAATGCATTCAACAGCAAAAGAAGCTGCATTAATTGCTAAAAAAGCCAATGTTGGTACTTTGCTAATGGGACATTATTCTACACGTTATGGAGATATTTCTTTATTTAAAAAAGAAGGAGAAAGTATTTTTAAACCAATCCTTTTAGCTAATGATGGAAAGCAATTTAATTTTAGTTAATTAAAAATCAAAACATAATTAATCATGAAAGATTTAGGAAAATATAGAAAATCATACGAAAAAAGTGAATTAGTTGAGACTTCAATTCCTGAAGATCCAATTAATTTATTCCATAAATGGTTTCATGAAGTAGAAGATTTTGGAGGAGTTGATGAAGTTAATGCAATGACTGTTTCTACAATAGGTTTAGATGGATTTCCAAAAAGTAGAGTAGTGCTATTGAAAAAATATAATGAAGAAGGCTTCATATTCTATACAAATTATAATTCTCAAAAAGGGAAGGCTATTTTAAACAATCCAAATGTTTGTTTGTCTTTTTTCTGGACATCCTTAGAACGACAAGTTATTATTAAAGGAATTGCTGAAAAAACTTCAGAAATTATATCAGATAATTATTTCGATTCTAGACCAGATGGAAGTAAACTCGGCGCCTTAGCATCCTCACAAAGTGAAGTTATTCCAAATAGAGACTTTCTTGAAAATGAATTAAAAGAATTAGAACAAAAATTTGAAGGAAAACCTATACCAAGACCTAATCATTGGGGTGGATTTATTATAAAACCTATAGAAGTTGAATTTTGGCAAGGTCGTCCAAATAGACTTCATGATAGAATAGTTTATAAATTGTCAGAAAATTACGATTGGAATATCTTTAGGTTATCTCCTTGATAGTCAGTTTTTTAAATAAGTGTTAAAATTTTATGCATTTCATCGAATATATTTGCATGTTATCGTAGTTGTTGTACATTTGTCTTGAAAATCAAACAGTTAATCGATTTATTGATTACTGAAATTACAAAAAGACATTAAATGATGACGATTATGAAAAACACAAAATTTATCCTTTTTGCCCTAATTTTTTCAACATTTACCTTAACTTCTTGTTCTTCTGATTCAGAATCTGTTTCAACACCTACTGTAACAGAAACTCAGAAATCGTATTCTCACGATTCAATTGAATTAGAATTATTAGATTTAGTCAACACATATAGAGTTGATAATAATTTAAGTCCTTTAGAAATTATCGAACATATTTCGTATAAATCAGAAGAACATAATTCTTATATGATTGCAACAAATTCTGTAAATCACGATGGTTTTACAGAAAGAAAAACAAATTTACAACAAGTTTTAGGTGCTTATAGAGTTGGAGAAAATGTAGCATTTGGGTTTTCTACACCACAAGCTGCTCTTAATGCATGGATTGCGAGTACTGGTCATAAAGCAAATTTAGAAGGAGATTATACACATTATGGTATTTCTATTCGAATGGATCAAGAAGGAAGAAAATATTATACGAATATGTTTATAAAAAAATAGTATATTTTTAAAGTTAGTTGTAATAATAGAGCTCTGATAATTCAGAGCTCTATTATTTATTATACATCTAAATCAAAAACTTTCCTTAGTAATTCCATTGTAGGGTTTATACTTTTGAGCTTCTCATACTTATCATCTGGAGTAAAAGCATATTTTGTTTCTACCGTCTCATTTACTATTACTTCAATTGTAATGTCATGGTTATGAAGCTTTCCTCTTAAATAGCCTAAAAGTTCATTATTTCCGGCTTCAAATTCTATTTTTGTACTTTCATTTGGAAGTTCAATCGTTATTATAGGACAATTTAGAGTTGGTTTACTCATTAGCATATAAGTTGCCATTAGCCTTTTGTTTTGGTCAGCTAAACGTGCAGCAAATTTATTCCACAATAATAACATGTTAGTTTCAGAGAAAGTTTCTGTAGGTAATTCTCCATCGTGTTTAGTATGAATAAGTTGTTTTGCTTCTAACTCCTTTTTAGCTTTAATACTTGATAAAGATAAAGCCGAAATTTTTGTTTCAGACTTATTTTTATTTTCAGGAGTGATATTAGTTTTATCTAAAATAGGTTGTTTAACTTCTTCAACTATATTAGATACAATAATTGGTTGAATAGGGATTTCTTCATTTTTCACAACTTTAGAAGTCTGTTCTACAATAGAATAAGAACTATTTCTAAAATATGTAGCAGGAATTATATAGGATTTAGCTTTTTTTTTTCTCCATCAAAGTTGATAGAGGCAATTTGCATTAAGCATAATTCAACTAATAAGCGTTGATTTTGACTTTGTTTGAATTTCAAGTCACAATCATTAGCCAATTCAATTCCTTGAAGTAAAAATGATTGAGAAGCTTTAACAGATTGTTGTTGATACAATAATCTTGCTTGCTCACCAGATTCTAAAAGCACTAATGTTGCAGGATTTTGGCATACCAATAAATCTCTAAAATGCGAGGCTAAACCAGCAATAAAATGATGTCCATCAAAACCTTTGGCTAAGATATCATTATAAGAAATAAGCAATTCTGGAATTTTATTTTCTAATAACAAATCTGTTATTTTGATATAATATTCAAAATCTAAAACATTTAAATTTTCAGTAACTGCTTGCCTAGTAAGGTTATTTCCGCAATAAGAAACCACTCTATCAAAAATAGATAAAGCATCACGCATTGCACCATCTGCTTTTTGAGCAATAATATGCAAAGCATCATCTTCAAAAGTTACACCTTGTTCATTTGCTATTTCGGCTAAATGTTCTTTAGCGTCATTAACCGTAATTCTCTTAAAATCAAATATTTGACATCTCGAAAGTATCGTTGGTATAATCTTATGTTTTTCAGTAGTCGCTAAAATAAAAATAGCATGTTTTGGTGGCTCTTCTAATGTTTTAAGAAAAGCATTAAAAGCTGCTGATGAAAGCATATGAACCTCGTCAATAATATAAACTTTGTATTTTCCAGTTTGAGGAGGTATTCTCACTTGGTCAATAATACTTCTAATATCATCAACACCATTATTTGAAGCTGCATCTAATTCAAAAACATTAAATGAAAAATCTTCTAAAGGATCATCATAACCTTCTTGGTTAATTTTACGAGCTAGAATACGCGCACAAGTTGTTTTACCAACACCTCTTGGTCCTGTAAATAAAAGTGCTTGTGCTAAATGATTGGTTTCAATAGCATTTAATAGAGTATTTGTTATAGCACGTTGCCCCACAACATCTTTAAATGTTTGCGGACGATATTTTCTGGCTGATACTATAAACTGTTCCATTATTTCTATTGTTCTACAAATATAGATTTAATTTAAAGATTGTAAAATAGTAGAATTAAAAGATTACTAAAAGTTATTCACAAATAATATGAGAGAAATAGCATTAATGTGAATTCTAAATTTTAAATTTGCAAAGCAGACCGCCTTATCGTCGTTTCGATTCATCGAAAGGGAGGAAAGTCCGGACACCAAAGAGTAGCATAATGGGTAACGCCCATCCGCCGAGAGGTGAGGACAAGTGCAACAGAAAGTATGTACAGGTAATGCTGTAGTGAAACCAGGTAAACTCTATGCGGTGAAATGTCAAGTATATCAGCAATTTTTAGTTCGCTAAAATAAGGGCGACTCGTTCGATGCTGAAGGGTAGGCAGCTTGAGTTTTACAGTAATGTAAAATCTAGATAAATGATAAGGGTTTCAATTTATTGGAATACAGAATCCGGCTTATAGGTCTGCTTTTTTTAATTTTAAATCTTTTTTATGAGTAATCATATCGTTAAAGTAATTGAATCTAACTTCATTAACCATGATGTAAAACGTTTTGTAGTTGAAAAACCTAAAGATTTTGATTTTATTCCTGGACAAGCAGTAAATATTTCTATTAACGAACCTGAATGGAAAAATGAATTACGTCCTTTTACTTTTACTAATCAAAAAGAAACAAAAGATCTTGAATTTATTGTAAAAATATACAATGAACATAAAGGAGTTACCAATAAATTAGCCGGAATAAACAAAGGCGACGAATTAATTTTGCATGATATTTTTGGCGCTATTCACTTTGAAAAGCCAGGTATTTTTATCGCTGCAGGAACTGGAATTACTCCATTTTTAGCCATTTTTAGGGATTTATATAAGAGAAATAAACTTAGAGGAAATAAGCTTATTTTTGTAAATAAAACGTCTTTAGATATTATTGCTTTTAATGAATTAAACAGAATGTTTAAGCAAGATATTCTTCATGTTTTAACCAGAGAAGGTGTTGTGGGTTTTAAAGGAAAACGAATTGACAGAAATTTTCTTATTGAAAACATAGCGGATTTTAGTCAACATTTTTATGTTTGTGGCCCAACTGATTTTGTTCAAGATATATTAAGAATTCTAAAAGATTTAGGAGCTAGTTCTGACAGTTTAATTTTTGAAAGTTAATTACTCTTCTTCATCTGAAACTTCAAACTCAAAAAACGAAAAAGTGGTTCCACCATAACTTTTTGCAAATGAAAAGTACGGCATTTTTTCAAGTTTTGTATCTTTTGAATGTTCAATAATTAACATTCCTTCTTCATCTAACAAATTGTTCTCAAAAACTAAAGTAGAAATATTTTCAAATTGCTGTTGTGTTAACCCATAAGGTGGATCAGCAAAAACGATATCGAATGAACTTTTACAACGCTCTAAAAACTTAAAAGCATCACTTTTTATAGCTGTAATATCAAAGTCAAATTCTGTTGATATCTTTTTTATATAACTTACACAACCAAAATCACCATCAACACAAGTAATAGGAGCGCTTCCTCTAGATGCAAATTCATAACTAATGTTTCCAGTTCCTGCAAAAAGCTCAAGAATTTTTAATTCGGTAAAATTAAAATGATTGTTTAAAATATTAAACAAAGCTTCTTTTGCCATGTCAGTTGTAGGGCGAACGGGTAATTTTTTTGGAGCAGTTAAACGTCTGCCTTTGTATTTTCCAGATATTATTCTCATGCGTGAAAAAGGATAAAATGATTTCTTATTTCATCTTCTGATTTACCAAATGTAGATGGTAAAATAAAAGTGTCAAATAAATTACAATTTCTAATGTATTTATATGCTATTATAAAATAGTCAGAATCTTTAGAAATTGTTCCTAAAATTTTTACTGAAATAGATTCTGGATTCAATTGAAGTTGTTCAAAAGTAAATAAAATGTAATAAATAAAATCTTCAGGCGAACTGTATTCAAATGAGTTAAAAAAGATTAATTTATTTCCTTTTAGCACAATAATTTCAAAATAATTAGACTGAAAATGAATATAAACTTCTTTTTCGTGTAAAGAATTGTTCAAATTTAATAAACGTTCTACTAAAATAGAATTTTTATGCTTGTAATTAAATGAACTGTATTGGTCTAATAAGAAGTTGTTGATGTTTACATATGGAACATAAACGTTATTCATTTCATTTGATGAAATTGTATCAAAATTAAATAAATCAGTTTCAAAAACCTTAACATTATATTGTAAATAACTTCCTAAATATTTTTCGTCAAATAATGATTTTGGAACAAATGTATTTAAGTTGTTATCATGTAAAACAATAACTTCATCATAATTTTGAGTAAGAATAGGGTAATCAATAAATACTTTCCAAAGAGCTTCTTCAATAATACTATTTTTAGTAAATACAACAGACTGAACAGATAAAACTGTATTTGTAAGAAGGTCAAAGACACAAAAAGAAAGTCCACTCAAAGAAATTTGAATGGACAACTTTTTATAATTCTTTTGTGTAATATCGTTATTCGTTACTACCATATTTTTTAGGCCAGTTACCTGTTACTGAAGCTTCTTCTAAAGAACCTAAAATAATTTGGTCACCGTTAATTTTATCAATTCCTTCTACTTTATTTTCACTTGCTACTAAATCTTGATCTAAATCAGATAATAATAAGTTTTTGTCAATAATACATTGAAAAGTAGAAACTTTAGTTTCATTTCTAATAATACTAGACGTTTTCAAAGAAATAGGAACTACTAAATCACCAATTTTAACTTCTTTCATGTTTTTGTAGCGATTAGTATTTTTAAATAACGAATCTTTTACACTAACAGTTCCTAAAGTATCAATTTTTACAATATCTTTAAAGAAACCTCCTTCACCGGTTCCGTCTGTAGTTATACCAAAAGCAGCATTTTTTACAGCATCAATTACGATAGTATCTTTACGAGAAACAATTGAGAATTTTTCGTTTTCAATAAAACGAATCAACTCTTCAAAAGTATCTGCATATTTACCATAAACAGTTTTATAACCAGATTGTGCTTTTTTGATGTCAAGCAATTTATTAACAGCCATTTCATAACGATCAGCTTTTGCTTTTTCAAATTCGATAGGCTTCATTACAGAAGAATAAATTAAATATCCTAAGAATAATGAAACAATCCACAATACAACAGAAACAATAGTTCTTCCTTTTGGAGAGACAAATTTATCAATCAATTTTACTAATCCGAAGACTAATACAATCAAAACGACTAAATAAATAGCAAGTTCTAACATAAATAGTATATATTTTTTAGTTTAATAGGTACGCAAATCTACAATTTTTTTTTCTTCTTAAAAGAAATTCTTCTAAAAATCATCTGTATATTTGAAAAAATCTATAAGCCTAAACATCTTAAAATGACTTCTGCATTGTTTTACAAAACGTTACGAGATAAATTTCCTTTTAATCCTACATTAAAACAGGATATTTTTTTTCAAAAAATTGCAGAATTTGTCATTAGTAATAACAAAGATGAACTATTTGTACTCAAAGGTTATGCTGGAACAGGTAAAACCACGATCATTTCTACTTTGGTCAATTATCTTCAAAAAGCCGATAAAAAATATGTGCTTTTAGCTCCAACAGGTCGAGCCGCAAAAGTAATTAGTAATTATTCGCAAAAACCTGCTTTTACAATACACAAGCGTATTTATTTTCCGAAGAAAAGTAAGTCGGGTGGTGTTTCTTTTACATTACAACCTAATAAGTTTAAAAACACTATTTTTATTGTAGATGAATCTTCAATGATTTCTGACTCTTATCAGGAAACTAAACTCTATGAAAACGGTTCGCTTTTAGATGATTTAATGTTTTATGTCGATGCAGGTCAAAATTGTAAAATTATTTTTATAGGTGATACGGCGCAACTTCCGCCGGTAAATATGGAAGTTAGTCCAGCATTGAATAACGAAACATTATCAATGCATTTTGATAAAGAAGTTTATGGAATTGAACTAGACGAAGTAATGCGTCAAGAAGAGTTTTCCGGTATTTTGTATAATGCTACAGAACTTCGAGAATTATTAAAGTCTCATTTTTATGATGCTTTTAAATTTTCATTAAAAGATTTTAAAGATATTGTTCGCTTACAAGATGGTTACGATATTCAAGATGCAATTTATGATTCATTTGATAAAAATGGACCAGAAGAAACTGCTTTTATTGTTCGTTCTAATAAAAGAGCCAATCAATACAATCACCAAATTCGAACTACCATTTTATCAAGAGAATCAGAATTGTCTGCGGGCGATTTATTAATGGTGGTAAAAAACAATTATTTTTGGTTAAAAGATTCAAAAGATACCGATTTCATTGCAAATGGAGATATTATTGAGGTTTTAGAAATCTTCAAAATTAGAGAATTGTATGGTTTCCGATTTGCTTCTGTAAAAATCAGAATGATTGATTATCCCAACCAAATTCCGTTTGAAGTGGAACTTTTATTAGACACTATTACAAGCGAATCCCCATCATTAACGTATGATGAATCCAATACTTTATATAATGAAGTAATGAAAGATTATGAAGGCGAAAGTCAGTATAAAAAGTTCTTAAACGTTAAAAATAATCCTCAATTTAATGCGTTACAAGTAAAGTTTTCGTATGCTATGACCTGTCATAAATCCCAAGGAGGACAATGGCACACTGTTTTTGTCGAACAACCATATTTACCAAATGGTATTGATAAAGATTATATTCGTTGGTTATACACTGCAATTACTCGTGCTAAAGAAAAATTATACTTAATAGGATTTAAAGATGAATATTTTGAACAATAAAAAACAAAAACATTTTATCTTAGCATTTTAAAACAGACAAAGTCACATGAAAATCATCGCCGTTATTCCAGCTCGTTATGCATCTACACGTTTTCCTGCTAAATTAATGCAAGATTTAGGTGGAAAATCTGTAATTGTGAGAACGTATGAAGCTGCAATTGCTACAAATTTATTTGACGATGTTTTTGTAGTTACAGATTCTACCTTAATATATAAAGAAATTATTGCCCATAACGGAAAAGCAATAATGAGTATAAAAGAACATGAAAGTGGAAGCGATAGAATAGCGGAAGCAGTTGAAAATATTGACGTTGATGTTGTGGTAAATGTACAAGGCGATGAACCTTTTATCGATAAAAAACCATTGGAAGAATTAATTGAGGTTTTCAAAAAAGATAGCGATAAAAAAGTAGACTTAGCTTCATTAATGTTTCAAATTACTGATAAAGAAGAAATTAACAGTCCGAATAACGTAAAAGTTATAGTAGACCAACAAAATTTTGCCTTATATTTTTCGCGCTCGGTAATTCCTTTTCCAAGAGAAGAAAATGTAGGTGTTCGTTACATGAAACATATTGGAATTTATGCGTTTAGAAAACAAGCTTTATTGGATTTTTACAGTTTACCTATGCTTTCTTTAGAAGCTTCTGAAAAACTAGAACAACTTCGTTATTTAGAATATGGAAAGCGCATAAAAATGGTTGAAACAGCACACGGAAGTATAGGAATTGATACTCCAGAAGATTTAGAGAAGGCTAGGAAAATGGTTTAAGTTTAAAAAATAATTATGTTAATAAAAAATGAAAACAATTGCACTATTTTTAAGTTCATTACTATTTTTAAATTGCTCTTTAAAAAGAAATAATATTTATGGAAAATATTCTTGGGATGGTGGTTATGATGTTTTTGAATCAATTACAATTAAACCTGATAGTACTTTTATATTTGATTGGTATGCCGGATTAGCTGGAAATGGACAAACAAAAGGTAAATGGATAAAAGAAGGGAAATATTTAATACTGAATAGTGATATTCAACCAAATGAAAAACCAGAATATATTTTATTAAAAGAACTCGAAAAGCCTAATGATTCTATTGAATTCAAAATAGTTGATAGATATGGTCCAATTCAAGGCGCCAATTGTGTAACATTTATTGGAAATGATTTTATCGAAGGAAAAACTACAAATTCTTTAGGAGTAGTAAAATTTTCAAAAAATAAATTTGAAAAACTTCAAATTTCATTTGTTGGCTATAGTGATATAATTTATTATTTTAAATCATCAAACCTTAATTTCTTTGAATTTGAAATGTTAGAAAAGCAAGGATATTACTATTATTTTGTAAACGAAAAATGGAAAATTAAGAAAAATAGATTGTATAGTAAAAGAGTGAAATCGATGAAAAGTTTAGAAAAAAATTATTATGGAAAATAATTATCTTAAAAAAGATTATCTCTTAGTTGCATTTGGATTATCTGCTTGGTTAGCTATTTCTGGTTTTGCATATTCTGTTGAAATTTTGTTTGAAAATCTACTTATTCTAACAAATTTTGATAATAAATTTAAGTTTTGGTTTACCGATATACTTTTCAATATTTCAAATATTTTATCTTTTTATTTCTTCCTAAAGATAATTAAACCGAATGTTGATTATTTAAAATGGATAAAGTTTTTTATTATTCTTTATATCATTACTCAAGTATTTCAGTTTTTGTTCACTTCATATGTTGGTGCATACATTGTAGAAAATTATCATGAAAGTTGGGTAAATCAAACCGATTTTTATCTAAAATATACTTTTGGATTGATTTTAAAGCCAATAATTACTTATGTTAGATTAATAATTGTAAGTTTTCTATTTTATTCGTTTTATGAAAAAGCAGAAATTTAAAATTGAAAAAAATGATAAAAGAATACTTTAAATTACAATACAAAATGACCAATCGTCATTTAATTGAATTTGGTATAAACCCAATACTTGTTTATTTAGCAAGTGTTTTTTTATTTTATCAATTGTCTATAAAATTATTTAATGATGTTGAATATGCTCCTGTAATTTATACATTTCTTTCGTTAAGTTTTATCGTTAAAATTGCTCAAGAAAGTAAAATTAATTTTTTAAAAAGTGTTTTTACAAAAGCAGATTTTATAAAGATTAGACTTTTAGAAAATTTCCTAATAGCAATTCCTTTTTTATTTTTTTTGATTTATTATAAAGAATTGATATTCAGTTTTTTATTAGTAATAATAAGTTTTTTGTTTGCTTTTGTAAATTTTAATAGCAAGGCTAAATTCACTCTAAAAACACCTTTTTATAAATATCCTTTTGAGTTTTGCATTGGTTTTAGAAAAACATTTTTAGTCAATATTTTTGCATTTTTCATATGTTTTATGGCTATCAAAGTAAATAATTTTGGTTTAGGTATTTTTTCCTTTTTACTAATACAATTTACATGTTTACTTTTTTACACAGAACCAGAAAATAAGTATTTTGTTTGGATTTATTCAATGAATGCAAAAGAATTTATTCGGTATAAATTTAGAATAATAGTACTTTATTCATCAATATTATGTTTGCCAATAATTATAAATCTGTTGATTTTTTTTCCAACAGAATACGCATTAATAATAGGGATTTTGTGTTTGAGTTATTTATTTATTCTTACAGCCATGTTAGCAAAATATGCTGCTTTTCCAGATAAAATAACCATTAGAGAAGGTGTAATACTTGCTTTTTTAGCTTGGTTTCCGCCCATTTTAATATTAGTTATTCCATATTTATATCTTGAATCGGTTAAAAAATTAAATACCTTTTTAAAATGATTGAAATTAAAAACCTTTCAAAGTCTTTTGGGAAAAATGAAGTTCTTAATAATCTGAATTTATCCTTCGAAAAAGGAAAAGTGTATGGAATTGTTGGTGAAAACGGATCAGGAAAGACAACTTTTTTTAAATGTTTAGCTGGTTTAGAATCATTTCAAGGAGAAGTTACTTGCGAATATGGAATAATGAAAGAGAAATTAGGTTTTTTACAAACAGAATCATTTTTCTTTTCTAAAATAACTGGTCGAGAATATTTACAATTATTATGTACTGCTCGAAAAGTTGAGAATTTAGATTTTGATGATAAAAATATTTTTGACTTGCCATTAGATCAATATGCAGTAACATATTCTACCGGAATGAAGAAAAAATTAGCGTTAACTTCAATTTTACTTCAAAAAAACGAATTATTTATTTTAGACGAACCTTTTAATGGTGTTGATATTCAAAGTAATATGATTATTACGGCAATTATTCATGAATTAAAAAGACTAAATAAAACTGTTATTATTTCTTCACATATTTTTTCGACTTTAAATGATAATTGTGATGAAATTTTAGTTCTGAAAAAAGGTGAAATCACTAAAAAAATTAAAAAAGAAGATTTTACTAATTTAGAAAACGAAATGAAAGAATTTTCTATAACTAATAAAATAGAAAGACTAAATTTATAATTCTAATCAATCTTTTCAACCAAAATCAACTCATTAAAAACTTCAATATTTTTAAACTCTTTAATTATATAACTTGAGGTTTCAAAAGCACCGATGAACTGTTTGTTTTTATCAATTCCTTTTTCATCTAAGTTCATAGTATTAAATAAAATAAATCCATTAATTTGAAGCAATTGTTTAGTATTATTGATAAATTCATTTTTAAATAAAAAGTCGGGCATAGTTGCATCCTGAAAAATATCAATGATAATTAAATCAAAATTTTCAGTTGTACTTTTAACAAATTCATTTGCATCGGCAATAATAGGAGTGTAGTTCGTTATTTCATTCAATTTAAAATATTGGTTTGCAATAGTAGTAATTTCTTCATCAATTTCAACTCCAGTAATTTTACCTTTGAATTGAAATTCATCCACAAGCGTTTTAATTACACTTCCGCCAGCAACACCAAGAACTAAAATAGAATTCATGTTTTGAATTCTTTCTTTACCAATAGAATACAATCCGTTACGTAGTACTTTTTGCAGACTTCCGTATGAATAATTCGTGTTTTCAGAATCAATGACCAATTTGCCATTATTCCAGGTTACTTCTAAATTCTTACTTATTTGAGATTTTTTCTCATATATAGTAATAGGAAGTATATAACTTAACCACTTTTTAAGCATTGTATTTTTTCTATTTGTAAATATAATTCTATTTTTACACCAATTAAAAGAACAAAATGAAAAAATACATATATACTTTAATCTTTTGCAAACTGCTTGGTTGGAAGGTTGTAGGAACTATTGAAAAAAATATTACTAAATGTATTGTTATTGCAGTACCTCACACAAGTTGGTGGGATTTTTTCTTGGGTATTTTTTCTAGAGCTATTTTAGAATTAGATATTAATTATGTTGCCAAAAAAGAATTATTTGTTTTTCCATTTGGATATTTTTTTAAATGGACAGGCGGAAAAGCTTTAAACCGACAAAAAAAGGAAAATAAAGTAGATGCTATTGCTAAAATTTTTGAAGAAAATGAAGTGTTTAGATTAGCCATTGCTCCTGAAGGAACTCGTAAAAAAGTAGAAGAATGGAAAACAGGTTTTTATTACATAGCTTTAAAAGCAAATGTACCAATTGTTCCTGTAGCTTTTGATTATGCTAATAAAGAAGTAGTTTATCACAAACCCTTTTATCCAACAGGAGATATTGAAAAAGATTTACCACTATTACAAGCCAATTTTAAAGGTGTTATTGGTAAAATTCCAGAAAATAGTTATGTTCCAAAAAAATAATTATAAATTTTAAAACCAAGATTTCATTTTTCTCGTAAATGAGTTTTTAATAACAATCTAAAAAACTTAAATTATGAAAAAAATGCTTGCTTTAGGAACTTTATTATCATTAATAGCTGTTTCTTGTACAGATGATGATTCAATGTCATCACAATCTAATCCTGAATTAAAATTAGTTACTTCAAGTAATACAACAGGTAAAATTTCCTTTGTTGATTTATTATCAACAAATTCATCTATTTTTTCATTTTCTGTAAACGGAACAGATAATGATGGAATTTATTACAATTCATTTTCTGATGAAGTTATACTTGCATCAAGAACAAATAATCGTTTAGAAACTTATTCAGGACTAAAAAATGGGGTTGAAACCAATACAGATAATTTAATGTTATCTAATTTTAGTTCGAATATGGATTTTACAAATGCTAGAGAAATTGCTATTTCTGGAGATAAAATAATTGTTACTCAAGATCAAGCAACTATTAATAACGATACAAATAAATTTCTTGTTTATCAAAAAACAACATCAGGTTATAATTTAATAAACGAATATACTTTAGATTTTAAAATTTGGGGAATTCACGCTGAAGGAACAACTTTATATGCTGTTGCCGATTTAACTAGCGATATATTGGTTTTTGAGAATTTTTTCTCATTAGCTTCTGGAACTATTATGCCAACTAAACGTGTAACTATTGAAGGTTTAACACGTACTCATGGAATTACTTATTCTGCAAATGATGATGTAATGATTTTAACAGACGTTGCAAGTGCTGCTGATGCAACTGACGGAGGCCTAATTGTGATAAATAATTTTACAACTGTACTTAATTCTACTTCAAATATGGGAACTATTGCTATGAGTAACCAAAAAAGAATCTATGGAGCGAGCTCAACTTTAGGAAATCCGGTTGATGTTGCTTACGATTATGTAACAAATGTAATTTATGTAGCAGAAAGAGCTAATGGTGGTGGTAAAGTGTTAACTTTTAATATCCCAACTGCATCTGGTGATGTTGCTCCAGTTGATTCTAGAGCAGAAGCAGGAGTTGCAGCAGTTTACTTACTTCGAAAATAAATTATTCTTAAAGTAGAATTTAAAACGCTTTACTAATTATATAGTAGAGCGTTTTTTTTTAGAGATTATTCAGGGTGATATTCTTTAAAACTTCCATTTTTATAAAAAATAACAATTCGTTCAATATTGGACGAATTTTGTGTTTGTGGAAAAATCTGCGTATTTGAATTTTTTTCTTCTAAATTATTTTTTACGGCAGTATTTTCACTTTCTATATTTTGAGAAAATAAATCCGAATTTGAAGCATTTGATTTTTCTACAATATTTTCAGTTTTAGAAATTGGAGTAGGAGAACTATTTTCAATTATTTTATGTTCTGATTTTGGGAATGTTCCTTTACCATTTAAAATCCAATATAAATCTACTTCAGGAAATTCTTCAATAATTTTCATAATGAAATCTAAACTCGGTTTGTTTCTTCCAGAGAGTAGGTGAGACAAACTAGAACGTTGTACACTAATCTTATCTGCAAATCCAGAAGCAGATAAACCGTAATATTCTAGTATTTCTTCTAGTCGTTTAATGAAATCATCTGTGTTTACCATTGTAAATTGTAATTATTCAAATTAAGGTTTACAAATGTAAATATAAGTTTTCAAATAAACAATTAAACTTATATAAATAGACTAAACGTTTAATTGTTTACTTTATATAAGGATATATAACTAACTGATTTTTAATATTATCTATAGTGATAATATTTTGTATTACAAATGTAATTGTACAAATAGGTAAAGATGCTAATACGTAATGGTAACGTGTTTACAAAAGTAAACAAAACAGTACATTTATTTGTTTACATTTGTAAATAGATAGTTGTTTACATTTGTAACATAATAATATAGAGTATGTTTTTGCAATTAGCCAACGAATATTTAAACAAGAATTTATCAGGACGATATGTTACAAATTCTCATATTGAAAATGAATTAAGCTTATTAAATTCCAATTTTAAAATTTCAATTGAAGGAAAATCAGTTCAAGATAAAAATATCTACAGCGTTCAATTTGGAACAGGAAAAATCAAAATATTCATGTGGTCTCAAATGCACGGGAATGAATCTACAACAACAAAAGGATTGTTGGATTTTTTTAATTTCTTGAATTCTGATGATGAATTAGTATTAAAAATTAAAGAAAAATATACTTTATTATGTATTCCTATTTTAAATCCTGATGGAGCAGAAGCTTATACAAGGGTTAATGCTAATGAAATTGACTTAAATAGAGATGCATTTAACATTACACAACCTGAAAGTAAGTTGTTAAGAGAATTATATCTTAGTTTTAATCCAGATTATTGCTATAATTTACATGATCAGCGCACTATATTTGGTACTGAAGGTACTAAATTACCTGCTACAATGTCTTTTTTAGCACCTTCTTATAATGTTGAGTGTGATTTTAACGAAACTCGTTTTAAAGCTATTAAAATCATTAATATGATTAATAAGGAATTGCAATTGGTTATTCCTAATCAAATAGGAAGGTTTGATGATGCTTTTAATATAAACTGTATTGGAGATTACTTTACATCTCAAGGAACACCAACGATTTTATTTGAGGCAGGACATTATGCAAATGATTATCAAAGAGATGAAGTTAGAAAATTTGTATTCATATCGTTAATTTCTTCTTTGTTAGGAGTAAGTAGGGAAACTAATTTTGACTCTGAAATTAAAGAATATTTAATAATACCTCAAAACATTAAGAATTATTTCGATTTTATTTACAAAAACGTCAAAATTATTAAGAATTCAGAAGAAAAATTAATTAACTTTGCAGCGCAATATAAAGAAGTGTTAGTAAATGGAAAGATTGATTTTGTAGCAGAAATAACACAAATAGATAATTTAGAAAATTCTTATGGACATGTTGAATATGATTGTGAAGGAATGTTTTTTAGTTCTTCATATGGAAATTTACCAAAAAAACAAGAAAAAGCGGATTTTTATCTAAATAATTTGTTAAAATATAGTAATGGATTATTAATTCTTTAATAAATTTGCACTTTCAATTAGAATTTTAAATATTTATTATTTTATACTTTATGAGTAAGTTTCGATTAGATGAAGTGGATCATCAAATTTTAGACATGTTAATTGATAACACAAGAGTTCCTTTTACGGATATTGCAAAAAAATTGCTTATTTCTGCAGGAACTGTACATGTTAGAGTAAAAAAAATGGAAGAAGCTGGAATTATTCAAGGCTCTTCGTTAACTTTAGATTATGAAAAATTAGGTTATTCTTTTATAGCTTATGTTGGTGTTTTCTTGCACAATACGTCACAAACAAAATTTGTATTAGAAAGGATTGATCAAATACCGTATGTAACAGTTGCTCACATAACAACAGGTAAATTTAATATTTTCTGTAAAATTAGAGCAAGAGATACAAAACATGCAAAAGAAGTTATTTTCATGATTGATGATATTGAAGGTGTTTATAGAACAGAAACAATGATATCACTTGAAGAGAGCATAAACGATAAAAAAAGGTTAATGCATACCATTTTTAAAGAAATGTAATTGTAAAATCCCGGTATTCCCGGGATTTTTTATTATATTTATAATTATGATAGAATTTAATGAAAATGAGTTTGCTCCATTTTATGCGAACTATGTAACAATTGCAAATAATCATTTGTCAATAATTGATGGTTTAATACAACAATCAACTCTTGTTGTAGAATTTTTCAAAACTATACCCAGAGATAAACTAAATTATCGTTATTCTGAGGGAAAATGGACGGTTAAGGATATTTTTTTACATTTAATTGACACTGAAAGGATATTTGCATATAGGGCGCTTAGAATTGCAAGAAATGATAAAACTGATTTACCTGGTTTTGAAGAAAATGATTATGTTATTGAAGCTTTGGCAGGTGAGAGGAGTACTTCAAGCTTAATTGAAGAATATAAAATGGTAAGAAACTCTACTATATGCCTTTTTAAAAGTTTTTCAAGTAAACAAATGAAAAGACTTGGTATAGCATCAAATTCTTCGGTGTCTGTTAGAGCACTTGGTGTTATTATTCAAGGCCACGAAAAGCATCATTTAGATATTATTAAGGAAAGATATTTGTAAAATAAAAAAGCTCCAATAAATTGGAGCTTTTTTATTTTTAATCTTCATCAGAATCAGATTCATCAGCAATCTCTAAATCATTTAAAGAGTCTAATGAGTCATCACCTGTGTTATCATCATCTTCATCATCTTCGTAGTTTTCTATTCTGTCAGCTAATTTGGTACTTACTTTTACTAGAAAAATAGTGTCTTCAGTACGTACTTCAACAGCCTCAACTGTTTCATTTTTAATGTTCTTGAATCGTATGATATCTGAATCTTCATATCCATCAGGAAACTTCTCAACTAGCAAGGTTAAGATTTCATTTGTTAATTTTGCGTAATCAACAATAATTCTTTTCATTGGGTAAAATTTAATCTTTATTTTTTATCAAAAGTAACATCCTTATTGAAAAAATCAAATTATAATTTAATTTTTTTTCATTTTTTTTACCAACCTAAAACATGAGCAAAAATCAACGGAACTACGATCGTTGCATCAGATTCTACTATGAATTTAGGAGTTGTTATATCTAATTTTCCCCAAGTAATCTTCTCATTTGGAACTGCGCCAGAGTATGAACCATAACTTGTTGTAGAATCAGAAACTTGACAGAAGTAACTCCAGAATGGAATATCGTGCATTTCCATGTCTTGATAAAGCATTGGTACTACACAAATTGGGAAATCTCCAGCAATTCCTCCTCCAACTTGGAAAAAACCTAATCCTTTTCCACCAGAGTTTTTTGGGTACCAATCTGCTAACCACATCATGTATTCAATACCGCTTTTAGTTGTAGAAACATTTAATTCTCCTTTAATACAATAAGAAGCAAAAATATTTCCCATTGTACTATCTTCCCAACCTGGAACAACAATAGGTAAGTTTTTTTCAGCAGCAGCAACCATCCAAGAATCTTTAGGATCAATTTCATAATATTGTTCTAAAACACCTGAATTAATCATTTGGTACATGAATTCATGTGGAAAATATCGTTTACCTTCACTTTCAGCTTTTTTCCAAATATCAATTAAATGTTGTTGTAATCTTCTAAAAGCTTCTTCTTCAGGAATACAAGTATCTGTTACACGATTGTAATGGTTTTCTAGTAAATCCCATTCTTCTTGAGGTGTTAAATCTCTATAGTTAGGAATTCTTTTATATGAATTATGAGCAACTAAGTTCATAATATCTTCTTCTAAATTAGCTCCAGTACATGATATTACGTGTACTTTATCTTGACGAATCATTTCAGCTAATGATTTTCCTAATTCAGCTGTACTCATTGCGCCTGCAAGCGAAATTAGCATTTTACCATTATCTAATAAGTGTTCTTCATATCCTTTTGCCGCATCAACTAAAGCTGCTGAATTGAAGTGAAGAAAATTATTTTCTATAAATTGACTAATTGGACCTTTGCTCATTGTTATTTTATTTAATTGAAAAAAATTCTGTATTTGTATATTATTTCTTTTTGTAACCTAATATATTCATAATGTCTTCAGCTTTTTGCTGTTCAGAGAAAACTTCTGTTGCTAAAATACCATTTTCATCCCTATCGATTAAAATATGTTTTGGTTGAGGAATTAAACAGTGATGTAAACCGCCAAAACCACCAATTGTTTCTTGATAAGCTCCAGTATTGAAAAAACCTATGTATAAAGGTTTTTCCTTGTTATATTTTGGTAAATAAACGGCATTCATGTTTTGTTCTGAGTTGTAATAATCGTCACTATCACAAGTCATACCGCCTAATAGCACTCTTTCATATGTATCATTCCATCTGTTAATGGCTAACATTACAAATCTTTTGTTAATTGCCCAAGTATCAGGTAGAGTAGTAATGAATGAAGAATCAATCATGTTCCATTTTTCTCTATCATTTTGTTGTTTTTGATATAATACTTGATAAATAGCACCTCCGCTTTCACCTACTGTAAATGAACCAAATTCTGTAAAAATATTTGGAACAGGTACTTCAGCTTCATCACAAGCTATTTTTATTTGATTAATAATTTCATCAATCATGTATTGATAATCATATTCAAATGCAAGTGAATTTTTAATAGGAAAACCACCTCCAATATTTAAACTATCTAATGTTGGGCACTCTTTCTTTAGTGCAATATAAACTTTTAAACATTTTAGTAATTCGTTCCAATAATAAGCAGTATCACGAATTCCTGTATTAATAAAGAAGTGAAGCATTTTAAGCTCAACTTGTTTATTTTCTTGTATTTGTTTTCTGTAAAAAGGAACAATATTTCTATATCCAATACCTAAACGAGAAGTATAAAATTCAAATTTTGGTTCTTCTTCTGCGGCAATTCTAATTCCGATTTTGAATTTACCATCAATTTGCTCTTGTAATAAGTCTAATTCCTCGTAATTATCAATAATTGGAATTGTATTCTTGTGTCCATTATTAACAATTCTAGCAATATTTTCTACGTAAGCATCTCTCTTAAAACCATTACAAATAACAAACGTATTTTTATTGATTTTTCCTTCTTCTAAAAGACTTTCAACAATATTAATGTCAACCGCAGAAGATGTTTCAATATGAATATTATTTTTAAAAGCCTCATTCATAATAAACTGGAAATGAGAGCTTTTAGTGCAATAGCAATAGTGATACTTACCTTCGTACTTATGTTTTTCCATTGCTTTTCTAAACCATCCTTTTGCTTTATTGATGTTGTTTGAAATTTGAGGTAAATAAGTAAACTTTAAAGGTGTACCATATTGTTCTACTAGTTTCATTAAATCAATTTTATGAAATTCAAGATTGTCTTTATTTAAGGTAAATTCTTCTTGAGGAAAATAGAAAGTTTGATTGATTAAATCGAAATATTTTGTATTCATTTTTTGAGTAATATTTTTGAAATTTATTAATTGTTTTAATTTTATAAACAATTAATTTTCAAAGTCTTATGTTAGAAAATATTATTAAAAGTTTTTCGTTAAATGCTTTTAACAATTCAAATAAATCAAATACAAAAATACTTTCATTAAAGGAACAACTATTATGATGTATTGAATAGCTGTTTTTCTGAAAAGAAAAGCTTGTCGTTAAATTTTGAAGTAAATGTGGTTTTTTCATTACTGCAAATTTAAAAAATATTATTACCGATTGGAATGAATTAGATTATTTTTTTTTAGTTTTTATAATTTATAAAAGATTTTATAATTAATTCATTATCAGCTGTTTGATTGATTTTAATTTTACCTATTCCATCTAAAAGCGCAAATTGAATGGTGCCAAATTCATTTTTCTTGTCAAAAATTAATAATTCAATTACTTTTTGAATGTCAGTTTCATTAAATTCAACCTTGTCATAAAGCGAATTAATTAGTTCTTTTATTTCTAAATATTCAATTTCAGAAATAAGATTTTTTTCTTTAGAAATATAACTTTCTAAAATCATTCCTATGGCAATAGCTTCACCATGGAGTAATGATTTTTTATTAGGATGTTCCAATAAATAGCTTTCTATTGCATGACCTAAAGTGTGTCCGAAATTTAAAGATTTTCTTATTCCATTTTCGGTTAAGTCTTCAGAAACTATTATGTTTTTTATTTGAACTGATTCATGAATTAAACTATTCAAATCATCAGTACTTAAGTTATTTAGGTGTTTAAATTTATTCCAATATAGTTTATCGTAAATTAAACCATGCTTAAGCATTTCTGCTAATCCAGAACGCATTTCTCTTGCAGATAAAGTACTCAGAAAATGTGTATCGATTAACACTGCTTTTGGTTCTCTAATTATTCCAATCTGGTTTTTTAAGTTTCCTAAATCAACTCCATTTTTCCCACCTATTGATGCATCAACCATAGCTAAAAGAGTAGTAGGAACATTTATGAAATCGATACCTCTTTTAAATGTACAAGCAACAAAGCCGCCAATATCTGTAATCACACCACCTCCAAGGTTTATGATAATACTTTTTCTATCTCCTTCTAATTCGGTTAAACTATTCCAAATGCCTAAACAAGTTTCAATATTTTTATGTGCTTCACCAGCTTCTAATTCAATAATTTCAATAGCTACTTCTGTAGCAAAATTCGCTAAAAATCGAGGTAGACATTCGTTTGAAGTATTCTCATCTACAATTATAAATATTTTTGAATACAATTGTGGTGTTATTGATTTGGCAAGAAACTCATAACCTAAATCGTCAAATAATATTTTATAATTGTGTGCTTGAATAGTTTGCATTGTTATTGTTTTCAATTTCATGCAAAATAAGGTATTTTTTATTTAAAAATAGAGAAGACTACAGTATATTTGCATAACAATTTAGTCAAAATCTCATGGAGAAAATCTTTAACAATACAGAAGTTGCTTTTTCACTTAAAAGTGATACCGAGTTAGAAAGAGCTTATTTTTTATTCAAATTAATTGAAAGTCAACCTCTTGTAAAAATTGGTACAGCTGTTACAAATTTTGCATTGAAAGCACATTTACCAGTTGAAGGATTAATTCGTTCTACTGTTTTTGATCATTTTTGTGGCGGAATAAATGAACATGATTGTCTTTCGGTTGTTGATAAAATGTATACTAAAGGAGTTTCATCTGTTTTAGATTATTCTGTAGAAGGAAAAGAAGAAGAAGCTCAATTTGATGCTGCTTTAGAAATGATTTTAAAAACAGTTGATTTTGCTAAAGAACGTATGGCAATTCCATTTGCAGTTTTTAAACCTACTGGATTTGGTAGAATTGCTTTATATGAAAAAGTAGGATCTGGAGCAGAGTTGAATGAGAAAGAAAAAGAAGAATGGAATAGAGTAGTTGCTCGTTTTGATAAAGTGTGTAAAATTGCGCACGATAAAGATGTTGCATTATTAATTGATGCTGAAGAAAGCTGGATGCAAGATGCTGCAGATGATTTGGTTGAAGAAATGATGCGTAAATACAATAAACAAAGAGCAATAGTATATAATACGCTACAAATGTATCGTTGGGATAGATTAGACTACTTGAAAAACCTTCATGACAGAGCTAATAAAGATGGATTCTTCATTGGTATGAAAATTGTTCGTGGAGCCTATATGGAAAAGGAAAATGCTAGAGCAGAAGATAAAGGATATAAATCGCCAATATGCGCAACTAAACAAGCTACTGATGAAAATTATGATGCAGCAATTGTTTATATGGTTGATAATATTGATAAAATGTACATTTTTGCAGGAACTCATAATGAAAATAGTTCATATCGATTGATGGAATTGTGTGAAGAAAAAGGAATTACTAAAAACGAGAACAGAATCTTTTTCGGTCAATTATATGGAATGAGTGATAATATTAGTTATAATTTAGCGGAACAAGGTTATAATGTGGCAAAATACCTTCCATTTGGACCAGTTAGAGATGTTATGCCATATTTAATTCGTAGAGCCGAAGAAAATACTTCTGTAGCCGGACAAACAAGCCGTGAGCTCGATTTAATTAAGAAAGAAAGAAGTAGAAGAAAATTATAAAACGCAAAATCCCTCAGTTGAGGGATTTTTTTTTGTTAATACTAAATTTAGTTATTTGTTTTTGAAATTTTATTCCAAAAAATATTTAGGAAGTTTTTTTGATATATTTTCAACTTATTATTGAACATTATTATTAATATTGATTCGATTGATGTAAGGATTGCTAGTTTTAAACATAGTTCTGCTGTTGTATGTGTTGAATTTAAGATAAGTTCAATTAAATATAAAAATAGGCTTAGAATCCATATTTTTCCTAAAAAAGACTTAGTAACATAAAAACTTCTGTATTTTAATAACGATAAAAAGAGTATGGTAGTTTTAAATATAAAAATTAAAACTAATTGTGAATATATTGTTAGTTCAATATTTCTTAAATAAATTATAGTAGCTGAAATAATTATCCAAGATAAATAATGAATTAAAGAAGACTTTGAATTCTTAATTTTATTTAAATTAATAAAATCAAGGATTAATAATGATAAGAGTAAAAGTACGCCTAAATAATTAATATACTTTGAGTACCTGAATAAAATCATTATTACAGGAAACAATACGCTAATGATAATTCTTATTTTATCTTTCAAAGTTTAAATTATATTTAGTTTTTTATATCTTTAGTTTTTTATATCCTTAAGTTTATAAATGGTAATTTATATTCTCTAAATTGATTCTCTCGTGTAAATCTTACTTATTGGTTCAGAAGAAAAATCAAGTAACATACAAGGAAAAAAATACCTGTAAATGTCAAGATGCTTATAAAGCAACATTCCGATATTTTGAATGTGTTGTTTTAATATGGGTTCCTTAGTTTTATTTGTTTCTCAATATTTTCTCCATTTTTTTTCCTTTTGCTAATTCATCAACTAGTTTGTCTAAATATCTAGTTTGTCTGGTTAAATCATTATCAATTTCTTCAATTCTATAACCACAAATAACGCCTTTAATAAGTTGTGCATTTATATTTAAATTTGCATTTTGGAAGAAAGCTTCAAAAGTAGCCTCATCATCAATTAGTTCTTGTAGTTTTTGGTTATTAAAACCAGTAAGCCATTCGATAACTTGATGTAATTCATCTATTGTTCGACCTTTTTTCTGGACTTTTGTTACATAATGTGGATAAACAGAGGCAAAAGTCATTTTTGCAATTCGTTCGTCATGTTCTGGAGTTGTTTTCATTTTGATTTATCTTAAATTTCAAATATAAAGAAAATCAAAGTAAATTAAAATAAAAAAATCCTACATTTCTGTAGGATTTTTTTAGAAATTGAAGTGGGCGATGAGGGGTTCGAACCCCCGACCCCCTCGGTGTAAACGAGGTGCTCTGAACCAGCTGAGCTAATCGCCCCAATAAACTGCTTTACTATTACCGTATTGCGAGTGCAAATATACACCCATTATTTATATTTACAAGTGTTTTTAAATAAAAAATTATTTTTTTTCTATTGACTCTAAAGTTGCCTTAGTAGTACTGTTTGCTACTGTTAATATAATTGCTTCATTTTGAGCTGTTTTACCTTCGATAACATATATTTTTCCGTTTTTTGATGGAATATTACTTTTTCCAAAATCTATATCACCATATTGCATACTCGCTTTAACATCTTCAATTGTTACCCAACCTTCATTTAAAGTATTTTTCGCAGCTTCAGAATAATGAAATGATTTACTTCTCATATCTTTTAAAGCTCTACAGTTTGGTAAGTAGCAAAACTCAACCCCTTTGGCATCTGCTTTTGCTCCTAAAAAATATACTACAAAAAAGCCACCTAACATTAATCCGAATAGGTAATAGGCTAATCTAAACTTGAATTTCATTTTAAAAAATTTTCGACAAATTTAATGTTTTATTGACTTAGTAAGAGTATTTACTTTAAAAAACTAATAAATTAATATCTCTGTATTCAATGTTAAACCAATCTCCAATAGATTTATTTGTTAATAGACCATGATAGAAATAAATTCCGTTTTTTAAACCTCTATTACAACGAATTGCACTTTCAATACCTCCATCTTCAGCAATGTCTAATAAAAAAGGTGAAATAATATTACTAATTGACATTGAAGCTGTTTTAGAATATCTTGATGGAATATTAGGGACACAATAATGAATTACATCGTTTTTTATGAATGTTGGTTTTTCATGTGTTGTTATTTCAGAAGATTCAAAACATCCACCAGTATCTATACTTACATCTACTATTACAGCTCCTTTTTTCATGTTTTCAACCATAGTTTCGGTAACTATAATAGGAGTTCTATTTTTTCCTCTCATTGCTCCAATAGCTACATCACATCTGCGTAATGCTTTTAAAAGGCTTTTTTCTTGTATGGTTGAAGTAAATATTCTTTGGTTTAAATTGTTTTGTAATCGTCTTAATTTTGTAATTGAATTGTCAAATACTTTTACATTTGCGCCTAATCCTATTGCAGTTCGTGCTGCAAATTCGGCAACGGTTCCTGCACCAAGAATTACAACTTCTGTAGGTGGAACTCCAGTAATATTGCCAAAAAGTAAACCTTTACCTATGTTTTGATTAATCATTAGCTCTGCAGCGATATGAATTGAAGCAATTCCTGCTATTTCTGATAATGACTTTACAGCTGGATAAGAACCATCTTCGTCTTTTATGAATTCAAATGCTATTGCAGTAATTCTTTTTATGGCCAATGCCTCAAAATATTCTTTTTTCTGTGTTTTTAATTGGATAGCTGAAATTACAATTGTTTGCGGGTTCATCATCTCAACTTCAACGAGAGTAGGAGGTTCTACTTTTAAAATCATTGGGCAGCCAAAAACTTTATTTGTATCGTTTGTTACTTCTGCACCCGCTTCACTATATTCTTTATCAGAAAAACTTGAACTCTCTCCAGCCCCCGCTTCAATCATAACTCTATGACCATGATTTACCAATGAACTAACGGCATCAGGTGTTAAGCAAATACGTCGTTCTTGATAGGAAGTCTCTTTTGGAACACCAATAAATAATTCGCTTTTATGTCGTGCAATTTCTAACTTTTCTTCCTGTGGAAGTAATTGCATTTTTGAAAAAGGACTGTACGTTGACATAGTTGGTTTTTAGTTATGTTTAGCCAATTTAGGAAATAATCTTACAATTTGCAAGTGCTTAAAAATAACAAATTATAGATTAATTTATTAACGTTAATTCTCTTTTTCCATTTTCTACAATTTTTAAGTGAATTGCAGCATGATCAATTGGAATTAAGTTTGGCGTTTTTTCTGGCCATTCTATTAAACACCAATTTCCAGAATAAAAATACTCATCAATTCCCATATCATATGCTTCTTCTTCGTTGTTTAAACGATATAAATCAAAGTGATAAATAACTTCTCCTGTCGAAGTTTCGTATTCGTTTACCAATGAAAAAGTTGGGCTGCTCGAATTATCATTAACGTCTAATTGTTTTACAATTTCTTTAATAAATGTTGTTTTTCCAACACCCATTTCTGCATGAAATGTAATCACTTTTTTTAATCCATTTGTATTAAGCAATTGTTTTACAACGCTTTGTATTTCGTCTAAAGAAAAAACTATTTGCATTTATTTTTATTTTGGTTCTAAAACTAAAAAAGGAACGATCATTTCTTCTAATGAAATTCCACCATGTTGATAAGTATTTCTATAATAACTTACATAATGATTGTAATTGTTAACATAAGCTAAGAAATAGTCATTTTTTGCAAAAATAAACGAACTACTCATATTTAATGCAGGTAAACCTATTTTTTTAGGATCTTTAACTGCATAAACATCTTTGTTTTCATAGGTTAAACTTCTACCAGTTTTATAACGAAGGTTTAAACTTGTATTTTTGTCGCCAATTACTTTAGACGGATTTTTACAATTAATCGTTCCATGATCGGTAGTTAAAATTAATTTGAAACCCATTTTTTGGGCTTGCTGAATCATATCCAATAAAGGCGAATTTTTAAACCAACTTACTGTTAATGAGCGATAAGCTTTGTCATCTGAAGCTAATTCCTTTACAACTTCCATTTCGGTTTTGGCATGTGAAAGCATATCTACAAAATTATAAACAATTGTAGTTAAATCATTATCTTTTAATCCTTTGAAGTTGTCTGCTAATTTTTTTCCATCTCTAAAATTAGTAATCTTATAATATTCTTGTTTAATATCTAAACCTAAACGTTTTAGTTGTTCCGTTAAAAACTCACCTTCATATAAATTTTTTCCGCCTTCATCTGGGTCATTTTTCCAATATTGCGGAAATTTTTTCTCCATTTCCAAAGGAGTTAAACCAGAAAATATTGCATTACGAGCATATTGAGTAGCGGTTGGTAACATTGCGTAATAACTAGTCTCTTTTTCTAATTTGTAATGATTGTTTACAATGTTTTCAAAAGCTTTCCATTGGTCATATCTCAAATTATCTATAACTACAAATAGAATTGGTTTGTCTTTCTTACGAATTTCAGGCGCAACTAATTCTCCAAAAAGTTTATGTGAAAGTACTGGTTTATTGTTGTTTTCAACAAACCAATCTTCGTAGTTTTTTTCAATAAACTTTCCAAATTGATGATTAGCTTCGACTTTTTGACTTTCCAATATTTCAACCATGCTTTGGTCTTCGATATTTTCAAGTTCCATTTCCCAATAAATCAGTCTTTTGTATAAATCTGCCCAATCTTCAAAAGAATTGACCATAGCCATATCCATAGCTATTTTACGAAATTCTTTTTGGTAGTCTAAAGTCGTTTTTTCAGAGACTAATCGAGAATGATCTAAGTTCTTTTTTAAACTTAAGAGTATTTGATTAGGGTTTACTGGTTTTATTAAGTAATCTGCTATTTTAGAGCCAATAGCTTCTTCCATAATATATTCTTCTTCACTTTTAGTAATCATTATTACAGGAACAGAAGATTTTTTTTCTTTTAATTCTGATAAAGTTTCGAGACCACTTAAACCGGGCATATTTTCATCTAAAAAAACAACATCAAAATTATTTTCTTCAAATAGTTCAATTGCATCTTGTCCGTTATTACAAGTAGTAACGTCGTAGTTTTTCTTTTCTAGAAATAATATATGAGGCTTTAATAAGTCAATTTCATCATCAACCCAAAGTATTTTTATTTTATTCATTTTGTACTAATTTGTCTGCAAGTTACTATTTCTTCAACGATGAATGTATTAAAATTAGTATAAAATTTATGTATATACTTAAAAAAATGAATATTTAATAGTTCATAAAAAATCTGTTAATTTTAATTACATTTGTTAATCAAAATTTAAACTTGTGAGCCAAACCAATAAACTCAAAATTTTTAACGATCCAATTTATGGTTTCATAACCATTCCTAACACTCTAATTTACGATTTAATTCAGCATAGATATTTTCAGCGTTTGCGAAGAATTTCTCAAATGGGAATGACTTATTTGGTTTATCCTGGCGCACATCATACGCGTTTTCATCATGCGATAGGTTGTATGCATATTATGCAAAAAGCTGTACAAACATTGCGCTTTAAAGGAGTTGATATTTCAGATGATGAGGAAAATGCCCTTTATGTAGCTATACTTTTACATGATATAGGCCACGGCCCATACAGTCATGCAATGGAAAAAAGTATTGTTGAAGAAGTGCATCATGAAGAATTATCATTACTTTTCATGCAAGAATTAAATGTTGAATTTAATGGGCAATTAGATTTAGCGATACAAGTTTTTAAAGGTGAATATCATAGAAAATTCATGTTGCAATTAATTTCGAGTCAATTAGATATGGATAGAATGGATTATTTGCGTCGCGATAGTTTTTATAGTGGAGTTGCTGAAGGAAACATCAACAGTGAACGATTAATTCAAATGATGAATGTTCAGGATGACTGCTTAGTTATTGAGGAAAAAGGGATTTATTCGGTAGAAATGTTTTTAGTAGCAAGAAGATTAATGTATTGGCAAGTTTATTTACATAAAACTGGAGTAGTTGCTGAATTAATATTGACAAAAATCTTAAAAAGAGCAAAAGAATTATCTCAAAAAGGAATTATTTTAAATTGTAGTCAGCCGTTAAAATTCTTCTTAAATAATAAAATTTCATTAATAGATTTCAATAATTCAATACTTGAAAAATTTGCATTATTGGATGATTATGATGTGATGGGAGCAATAAAAGAATGGCAATTTCACGATGATTTTGTATTAAGTTCTTTGTGTAAAATGACATTAAACAGAGATCTACTAAAAATTCAGATGGGAGATGATAAACCTAACAAAGAGAGATTATTAGGTTATATAGAATTATACATGAAAAAACATAGTTTATCTGAAAAAGAAGCGGCTTATTTTGTGTTTAAAGGAAAAATAAAAAATCAGGCTTATAATAAAAATGATGAACCTATACGAATACTAAAAAAGAACAAAAAAGTGGAAGATGTAGTAGAAGCTTCTGATCAATTAAATTTAAAAGCATTATCTAAACCTGTTACAAAATATTTTATATGTTTTCCAAAAGTAGTATTGGAAGTCTAAGTATTTAATTTAATTTTATATTTTTGTCAAGATGAAATTTACAGCAGAACAAATAGCAGGTATATTAGAAGGTAAAGTAGTAGGGAATCCTAATGCTGAAGTTTTTAAATTAGCGAAAATAGAAGAAGGCACAGAAGGATCATTAACTTTTTTAGCTAATCCTAAGTATATCAATTACATATACTCTACAAAAGCAACTATAACGATTGTTAGCAATACTTTTGTACCAGAACAAGAAATAACTACAACTTTAATTAAGGTTGAAGATGCATATAAATCTTTTTCTAAATTATTAGAATATTACAATCAGGTAAAGCTAATGAAATCAGGTATTGAACAGCCATCAATGATTTCAGAAAATGTTACTTATGGTGAAGGACTATATTTAGGTAGTTTTTGTTACATTGGTAAAAATGTAAAAATAGGTACTAATGTAAAAATTTATCCTAATAGTTTTATTGGCGATAATGTAACTATAGGTAATGATTGTATCTTTTTTGCTGGTGTACGAATTTATTCAGAAACTGAAATTGGTAACAATTGTACTATTCATTCAGGAACAATTATTGGTTCAGACGGATTTGGTTTTGCACCACAACAAGACGGTACATTTAAAAAAGTACCACAAATAGGTAATGTAATTATAGAAAATGATGTTGAAATAGGTGCAAACACTACTATTGATAGAGCGACATTAGGTTCTACATTTATTAGAAACGGAGTAAAATTAGACAATCACATACAAGTAGCACATAATGTAGATATTGACGAAAATACGGTTATTGCTGCTCAAACAGGAATTGCAGGTTCTACAAAAATTGGAAAAAATTGCATGATTGGCGGACAGGTAGGAATTGCGGGGCATTTAACGATCGGAAATGGAGTAAAAGTACAAGCGCAATCAGGAATTGGTAAAAATCTACCAGATAATGAAGTAGTTCAAGGTTCTCCAGCATTTAATTATGGAGATTTTGCTAAATCATATGTTCATTTTAAAAATTTACCTAAAATAGTTTCAGATATTAACGAATTTAAAAAAAATAATTAATTCTTATGGTTAAGCAAAAAACCATCGCAAGTGAAATAACTCTTACAGGAGTAGGATTACACACAGGACAAGATGTTATAATGACATTTAAACCTGCACCAGTTAACAACGGTTTTACATTTATTAGAGTTGATCTTGAAGGTCAACCAGTTATTGAAGCTGATGCAAACTATGTAGTAAACACACAAAGAGGAACTAACCTTGAAAAAGGCGGAGTTAATATTCAAACTTCAGAGCATGTTTTAGCTGCTTTTGTAGGTTGTGATGTTGACAATGTAATTATAGAATTAAACGCTTCTGAGCCTCCTATTATGGATGGGTCATCAAAGTACTTTGTTGAAGCCATTGAAAAAGTAGGTATTGAAGAGCAATGTGCTGAAAGAAATGTTTATGTTGTTAAAGAAGTTATTTCATATAAAGATGAAACAACCGGAAGTGAAATAACTATTATTCCAAGTGATGAATATAGTGTTACAGCAATGGTTGATTTTGGAACTAAAATTTTAGGAACTCAAAATGCAACAATGAATTCAATTTCAGAATTTAAAACTGAAATTGCTGATTGTAGAACTTTTAGCTTTTTACATGAATTAGAAAGCTTATTGCAACATGGTCTAATTAAAGGTGGTGATTTAAATAATGCAATAGTTTATGTAGATAAAGAAATTTCTCCTGAAACCATGGAGAACTTAAAAAAAGCTTTTAATAAAGATAAAATTTCTGTAAAAGAAAACGGAATTTTAGACAATCTTACTTTACACTTTCCAAATGAAGCTGCTCGTCATAAATTGCTAGATGTTATTGGAGATTTAGCTTTAGTAGGTATTAAAATTCAAGGAAAAGTTATTGCAAATAAACCAGGTCATTCGATTAATACACAATTTGCAAAACATCTTTCAAAAATAATTAAAGCAGAACAGAGAAACCAAATTCCTGTATACGATTTACATAAAGAACCATTAATGGACATAACAAAAATTATGTCTATGTTGCCTCACCGTCCACCGTTTTTATTAGTTGATAGAATTTTAGAAATGTCAGACAGTCATGTAGTTGGGTTGAAAAATGTAACTATGAATGAAGATTTCTTCGTGGGACATTTTCCTGGAGCTCCAGTAATGCCTGGGGTTTTAATTGTAGAAGCAATGGCTCAAACAGGAGGTATTTTAATTTTAAGTTCTGTACCAGATCCTGAAAATTATTTAACATTCTTCATGAAAATTGATAATGTTAAATTCAAACAAAAAGTATTACCTGGTGATACATTAGTATTTAAATGTGATTTAATAACACCTATTAGACGTGGAATATGCCATATGCAAGCTTATGCTTATGCAAACGGTAAATTAGTTGCACAAGCCGAATTAATGGCACAAATAGCAAAAAAATAATATTTTATGAATCAACCGTTAGCATATGTACATCCTGGAGCGAAAATTGCTCGAAATGTGGTTATAGATCCTTTTACAACTATTCATAATAATGTTGAAATTGGTGAAGGAACTTGGATAGGTTCTAATGTAACAATAATGGAAGGAGCAAGAATTGGTAAGAATTGTAACATTTTTCCAGGTGCAGTAATTGCTGCAGTTCCTCAAGACTTAAAATTTGGTGGAGAAGATTCTTTAGCAATTATAGGAGATAATACAACTGTAAGAGAATGTGTTACAATTAACAGAGGAACTTCAGCTTCTGGGAAAACAGTAATCGGTCAAAATTGTTTAATTATGGCTACAGCCCATATAGCACACGACTGTAATATTGGTAATAATGCAATTATTGTAAATGGCGTTGCATTAGCTGGTCATGTAACCGTAGGTAACTTTGCTATTATTGGAGGTTTAGCAGCTGTTCATCAATTTATTAGTATTGGAGAACATGCAATGATTTCTGGTGGTTCTTTAGTCCGTAAAGATGTTCCACCCTTTACAAAAGCAGCAAAAGAACCTTTATCTTACGTTGGTATAAACTCTGTAGGATTAAGAAGAAGAGGTTTTACAACTGAAAAGATTAGAGAAGTTCAAGATATATACAGAATTTTATATCAAAAAAATTACAATACTTCTCAAGCAGTTAGTATCATTGAAGCTGAAATGGAAGCAACTAACGAAAGAGATGAAATTTTAGATTTCATAAAAAATTCTTCAAGAGGAATTATGAAAGGTTATTCAGGAATTGGATAGACTTTAAATATATTAAAATTTAAATAAAATAAATAAAATGGCAAGTACTTCAGATATTAGAAACGGATTATGTATTAAATATAATCACGATATATATAAAATTATTGAATTTTTACACGTTAAACCAGGAAAAGGACCTGCTTTTGTAAGAACAAAATTAAAATCAGTTAGTAATGGAAAAGTATTAGACAATACCTTTTCAGCAGGGCATAAAATTGATGTTGTTCGTGTAGAAACGCATACCTATCAATTTTTATATGCAGAAGGTGAAACATTTCACTTTATGAACGTAGATAACTACGAACAAATTACTTTACAAAGAAGTGTTTTAGATGCTCCAGATTTATTAAAAGAAGGAACAAATGTATTACTACAAATAAACACTGAAACTGATTTACCTTTATCAGTAGATATGCCAGCTTCAATTGTTCTTGAAGTAACATATACTGAACCAGGTTTGAAAGGAAATACAGCAACAAATGCTACAAAACCTGCAACTGTTGAAACAGGCGCTAGTGTTAATGTGCCTTTGTTTATAAATGAAGGAGATAAAATTAAAATTGATACTGCTTCTGGTAATTATATGGAGCGAGTAAAAGAATAATTTTATATGAAATTTTCTTCAAAACAAACTCTTAAAGATATTGCAAATATAATTAGTGCTAATTATGTTGGTAATGATGATTTTCCGGTTGAAGGTATGAATGAAATTCATGTGGTTACACCTGGAGATATCGTTTTTGTTGATCATCCAAAATATTATGACAAAGCATTACAATCGGCAGCTACAATTATTTTAATTAATAAAGAAGTAGAATGTCCAAAAGGTAAAGCTTTACTAATTTCAGATGATCCTTTTAGAGATTTTAACACATTAACAAAACACTTTAGACCTTTTCAACCTTCAAATGTTTCAATTTCTGAATCATCTAAAGTAGGAGAAGGGTCGATAATTCAACCTAATTGCTTCATTGGTAATAATGTATCAATTGGCACAAATTGTATTATTCATCCAAATGTTACTATTTATGACAATACGATAATTGGTAATAATGTAGTTATACAAGCCGGAACAATTCTTGGCGCTGATGCTTTTTATTATAAAAAACGTCCGGAAGGGTATGACCAACTTTTATCAAACGGAAGAGTAGTCATAGAAGATAATGTTGGAATAGGAGCTTTATGTACTATTGATAAAGGAGTTACTGGAGATACTACTATTGGAGAAGGAACAAAAATAGACAATCAGGTTCATGTTGGTCATGATACAATTATTGGTAAGAAATGTTTAATTGCTGCTCAAACAGGAATTGCGGGTTGTGTTGTGATTGAAAATGAAGTTACTATTTGGGGGCAAGTAGGAACAACAAGCGGAATTTCAATTGGAGAAAAAGCAATAATACTAGGGCAAACTGGGGTGACAAAATCTATAGAAGGAGGGAAGACCTATTTTGGTACTCCTATTGAAGAATCTAGAGAAAAGCTAAAGCAGTTAGTAAATATTAAACGAATTCCTGAGATTCTAAATAAATTAAAGTAATTATGGCAAAAAAAGAACTACTTAAAGAGTTTTATATTTCAGATGGTATTAGAGATGTAAATGCATTAAATAAAATACTACATGATGATGTTATTCTTCATTGGGATAGTTCTGAAGGAACTTTAATTTTAGAAAAAGAGGGAATAATAAATTTAGGCAAAGAATTAAGTCAAAATTATCATAAATCAATTATTGAGATTGAGCATTTAATCGCCGAAGATGATTTAGTAACTGTTCATTATAACCATAAAGTTGCAACCATAGAAAACCCTAAAGAATTAATGCATATTGCAAAAATTATTGTTATTTGGGAGTTTTCAGGAAATAAATTAATAAAAGGTTATCAAATTAGCCAACCAGCATAAAATAAAAGTAAAAAAGGTATCGTTTTTTTATCAAAAATCTTACTTTTGCATCACAAATAAAAATATAATTATAATAATCATATCATGAGTGTTTTAGTAAATAAAGATTCAAAAATAATTGTTCAAGGATTTACAGGTAGCGAAGGAACTTTCCACGCTACTCAAATGATTGAATACGGAACAAATGTTGTAGGTGGAGTTACTCCAGGTAAAGGTGGTCAAACACATTTAGACCTTCCTGTTTTTAATACTGTAAAAGATGCAGTTGATCAAGCAGGAGCTGATACTTCTATTTTATTTGTACCTCCAGCTTTTGCTGCCGATGCAATTATGGAAGCTGCTGATGCAGGAATTAAAGTTATTATTTGTATCACAGAGGGAATCCCTGTTGCTGATATGATTAAAGCTTACGCTTATGTACAAGATAGAGATTGTCGTTTAGTAGGTCCTAACTGTCCAGGTGTTATTACTCCAGGTGAAGCTAAAGTTGGTATTATGCCAGGTTTTGTTTTCAAAAAAGGAACAGTAGGTATCGTTTCTAAATCAGGTACTTTAACTTATGAAGCTGCTGATCAAGTTGCAAAACAAGGATTAGGAGTTACTACAGCTATCGGAATTGGTGGAGATCCAATCATTGGAACTACAACTAAAGAAGCTGTTGAATTATTAATGAACGATCCAGAAACTGAAATCATCGTAATGATAGGTGAAATTGGTGGTCAATTAGAAGCTGATGCTGCTAAATGGGTTAAAGCGGACGGAAACAGAAAACCAGTTGTTGGTTTTATTGCAGGTGAAACTGCTCCAGCAGGTCGTACAATGGGTCACGCAGGTGCAATTGTAGGAGGATCTGATGATACAGCTGAAGCTAAGAAACGTATTATGAGAGAAAACGGAATTCACGTTGTAGATTCTCCAGCTGAAATTGGTAAAAAAGTAAAAGAAGTTTTAGGTTAATCTTAAACTATCAGATAAAAAAAAGCGAAACAAATGTTTCGCTTTTTTTTATTCTTCAATTTCTTCATTTTGTTCATTTTCCTTTTTCAACGCTTTCTTCTTATTCTTTTTTAGCTTTTTAAGAAAACCATCAATTGAAACGTTCAGTTTTGTAACAAGTACAATCCTATCATTTTTTTGCGGATTCACTTTATCGTCATAAAAACCCGAAAGACCAACTGTGGTACCATACTTCAATCTGTATTCTCCACCAATTGAATAACGCATTCTATTCCATTTTAAATAAGGCTGACTGTCCATTTTCAAAAATATTTCAGAAGCAATAAATACTGAAGCTTTCGTATTTGGAATATCATAATCTAAACTTATTTCTTCTCTAAGCATATGAACGGGTTCTTTATAATACTGCATAAAGTCCGAATCAAAACTATTAGTAGAAAATTGATATTTTGATGTTATAGCCGCTTTAAAGTCGTTCCATTTTTTATTGTATTTAATTCCAACAAAAAAACGATGGTTGTCTTCTTCAAAAGAAGTTGTGAATCGATAACCGCCTAAAACATTTAATCGTTTTGTAAAATCGTATTTTAAACCAATTTCTCCTGCACTTGATCTAAACACGGCAAAATCATTCTGTAATGAATATCTATATTCACCTGAAATTTTTAATTTTTTAGTAATTTTATAATCTACCGAAGAAATAAACCTTCCTTGCGTATCAGTATAACTTTGACTATAAATTACAGAAGTAAAGAAAATTAAAAAAAGACCTATAATTTTCTTATTAATCATCATTATCAGTTGAATTTGGAATTAAATTTAAACTTTCTTTAGAAAAATAATAAGCCTTAATTTGAGCTACATCTTTTAAATAATCTATTGTAAGCACTTCTACTTTATGAATATTTAAACCAGTTCTAAATTTTAAATCATCTAATAATAACAACTTATTTTCTGGTTTTATTAACTCTACATTATCATAAACAATTAGTTTTGAATTTTCGTTTTTTAGAAAATCTAAACGTTCAAGTAAGAATGTTAATAATAGAATTACAGCGTTACATATGATTAATAAAGTAAAACCATCTTCAACAGAAGCTAACGAGTTGATCATTCCAAGTGCTACGCAGCCAAAGAAGTAACCCATATCTTTAATTGAAATTGCAATGGTTCTATATCTAATAATTGAAAACATTGCAAACAATCCAAAAGCAAACCCAATTTTAATTTTTACTGCTCCAAGCAAACTACAAATCATGAAATTAACAACGTTGAATAAAACGAAGTTAAAAATGAAGTCTTTGTTTTTATGTTTTGGATAATAAATGAATCCTACTAATATAATAATTGCAATAAAATCTATTAAAGCTCTATTTGAAAAATCACTTATACTGAATGCTGATGTTACTAGTTCTTCGTTTTCCATTAGGTTAAATTATTTATTTTTTTGATTATGGGTAAAAAATTATTTTTTTTGATTTCGGGCATTAAGGATGCTACACCATATATGTATTTACTTATACTTTGTTGTCTAATTGTATTCTCTTTAAAGTAAGTTGTTATTGGAGATGCAATTGATGTCTTAGATTGTTTAACTTCTACAATAGCTACATTATCTAATTTAACTTCTTGATCACCATCTTGAAAATGTAGGTTTAAATCGATCGTAACTCGCTCTGTAAAATTTTTATTAACTAATGTAATTCTACTAAAATTGTTTTTTAGAATTAATTTAATGTCAGATATTTCTTTACGAATGAAGCTTTGTATTACTTCTTTTCTATCTGCATTAATTTCAGAAAGAATATTAGGCAAACGTTCTCTAAATTTGTTTGTTCTAGATATTTTTTCTTTTTTTTTAATTTCAAAAAAACAAAGATTAGACTCTACATATCTTCTGCTTCTAACTTTAATTCTTTTAGCATATCCGTTATGATGATCTCTAAAAAACAATAAATTTGGGGTGTCAAAATAATTGTTTTCATAGGTAAAAACTCTCATTCCATCAATTTCAAGTACGTTATAGTTGTTTACTAAACATGGAAGAATATTATTTAAATTTTCTTCTGTTAAAGTATACTTACTATCAACTCTGTTAAGTAATGCAACAGAGTCTAGCTCTCTTAAAGAAACTGGACTTATTGAATTTAAGTTATTTTTAAATTTATTAAACATCTTTTATTAAAATGTAATTATTAAATCTTCCATTGTTACAGAAGATTTTTTTGAAGAAATTTCTACAGTTTGCAAAACATAGGTTTGATCCCAACTACAAGAATCACAATCACCAAAAACCCAAATGTCGTAAGTTCCTTTTTGTAAATATTCAAATCTAAAAGTTCCATCATATGAAGTATCGATATCATCAAATGGAGTTGAACTTCCGTGCACACCAATATAAACTTTTGCTCCACCAAGGTAATTTTCACTAACTAATACACCGTTTGAATTATAATCTTTTCCATATACTTTTCCAGTAATTGTAGCTAATCCTCCATAACCTTCATCTTTTGAACATGATAATAAAAGTGATGTTATTGCAATAAGTAATAATGTTTTGTATTTCATTTTAATTAGTTTTTAATGATTTTTATGTTAGTATTTGAATTGATTACTACTAAATACATTCCGTTTGAATAACTTGAAAAATCTAAATTCAATAAATTAGAATTTTCATATTTATTAGAATATAAAAGTTGGCCTTGTAAATTAAAAATTTCCACTTTTTCAATATTAAATTGACTATTTTCAATAGTTAAATTTCCTGATGTTGGGTTAGGATAAGTAATTAATGATTGATTAAAAACTTCACTTGAGATAGATAATGACTCATTATTAGCATTATAAGTAGGTGCTTGTATTACAAAATTTCCTGTTCCATTAGGAATTCTTGCATAACCCATATTTGCCGTTTGAACTCCAAATGTTACACTATCTACGATTGTACCATCTGAATAAGAAAGTATGCAACTTTCTCCAGCTGCTGAAAACTTAAAGTCTGCATGGATACCATCTTGATTTAAATCTTCATCTGCCCATACAATTAAGTAACTATTTGGCGCTATTGTAAGTCCTGAGGGAAATTGCCATTTTAATAAATTTGTTGGATCATCTGTAGCATATAAATAATCAAGACTAATAGTGTTAGTTGAATTGTTATATAACTCAAACCAATCGCTATAATCTCCATGAGGATCAGTAACTGTATTTGTATTTTGAGCCATAATCTCGTTCACAACTAAATCACCAGGTGTAATAGTAGGATAAGTGGCCGTTAAAGTATAATACTCATGTTCTGCTCTTTCAGGAGAAAATTTTCCAATTGTTGTATTTTCTCCATAAATATAATATTGAGTTGTTACACTTGAAATTGTAATCGAGTTACCATAAATGTTATCACCAGCAACACCATCATTATGTGCACCATCATCATATAAAGTAATTTTATTAAAAGGTAATAATGCATCAGTTCTATATCCTAGATATACAGAACTACCCGTTACGTTTGTAACTGTTGCGTTAAAGTTAACATTATTTCCAATCATAGGATTGTTATTAGATGTTGTAACATTTGAAATAGTAGGTTGTGTAGCTGTAAAATCGCTTAATGCACTTAAGTAGGTTACACGCCCAGGCATTAAATTACTTAAACCTGGTGCTGTATTCATTCCAACAGAAACATCTGTTGTCATGTTACTTGTAAATTGCGCAGTGGTATAAAATTTATTAGGGTCTGCTGAAACTGAAGCACTAATCAATGTTTGAAATGCTTGTGCAGTTGCATAATAACTATTGTTAGAAAAATTTTCTGTTAAGATCGTTTTATAATGCGCTAAGTATTTTTTCTTATAAGTAGGAACAGCGAGTAATTTTTGTACTAATGGCCAGCTAGACTCTGTTGAATGTAAAGTATGAGATAACTGTCTTTTTGATGTAGTTGTAGTTAAAGTTCCACTAGAGCCACTACTTCCTGTCATATTGAATGTTCCAAAACACATATTAAAGTCCCATTTTATAGGATTAAAACGTCCATTATCATCTTTATACAAATAATAATTTTGTTTAAATTGTCCAATATAACTATCTAAGTTAACCATTACATTATCTAATGCTAACATCCATAAAGCTCTATCAACATCTAAAATTGTTTCAATATTTGTTACATTATTACTTAATGTGTTAGTTAAATTAATTAAATCATCCCAACCCGTATCTGATTTCATTTCATAAGCTGATTCATAACTTGTACTATTAGTTCCTAAATATGCAAGATTTGGTAAATTAGTTGTAGAAGGACCTGCTCCTGCAGGAGGACTACAATTAAAAAAAGCATTTGTTTTTGAACCAAAATGACTATCTACAAATTTTTTAGAGATTGATTCAACATTTGTATACAACCCTATTAATGTTCCATTTACATATACATTAGCATAATTAGATAGTGGAGCATGCATATATTTTCTAGTAATATTATATGCTACCGTTTCTCTAACAAATGATGGATCATAAATAACATTATTTAGTTTTATATCTGTATAACCTTGATAATCTTGATCTTGATAAGTATCTAATTCAATATGAAAAGGGTTTTTATTATAACTTGCGTTATACGAACTATTCCCTTTATATTTTACTCCAACGTTTTCAATTAAAGTACCATTAATGGTTACAGATGTAGCTTGGACATAAGCATCTGATGCTTCTGCAGCATCTAATAGTGCATCCCAGTTGCTTTGAGAAAAAACAATTCTAATATCTTGAATAGTATTTTCATCATAAAATGTTTGCCCAAAAGATAAATTAGCGCAAAAGAACAGAAATAATGTAATTTTTTTCATTATAATAAATTTTTAGTCTTATTTCTTTTAGACGAAACTTTAATTTAATTCTTGCGCTAAATATTTAATATTTTGATAACATTAATCTTTTATTTTTTTATTATCAGTTAATGTGTTGATTTTTAGTATTTAATGTTTGAATTAATTTAAAAAAAAAAGAGTCAATCAAAATATTTGATAAACTCTTTTCACAACTAATTAAACTAATTCTAATCCTAATTTATTATTATTACTTGTTTACTATAATTTTATGAGTTTTAGAATGTTCTCTTAAAGTTACTTTAATAAAATACACACCATTGTATACAGTATCTAATTCAATTGAGCACATTGTTGTTCCCTGTAAAATTTTTGAACTTTTAATAACTTGTCCTAATTCATTTATTAATTCTACTTTATAATCTGTTTCGACAAAATCAGTTTGAATAGTTATAAAATCTTGAGAAGGATTTGGGAAAATTTTTATACTCTTTTTTTCTAAAGTAAAATCATCTGAATTTAAAACATAGGTAGTAACACCAGTAGGTACTGTTGTAACTTTTCCTCCGGTTACATTTCCATAGTAAGTTGGTCCAATAACATATGGATATGCAGATGAATTATCTGCATTTACTGTCGCAAAATAACAATATATACCTGCTGGATATTCTGGAGTTATGCAAAACCTACCATTGTGTTCATCTAAATAAGTAGGATCTGAAGGATGTGAAACAAATACATAATCTTCTCTAAAATAACCATTAAAATAAGTTGAATTAACAGGAGGTCCATTTGTTCTTGTTGTATTCGTACTTAATTGGTATCCCGATTTCATTCTTGTAATTGCACCAGTACCATTAGTATTTGTATAAGCATAAGCGCCATAAATTGGAAAACCATCATAAGCATAACCTATTAATGGAGAATGTTGAGATGGATTAATAGTATACAGACCTTCAGAATCATATAAATTACAGATATTAGAATATGAGTTAGAAGTTGTACTATCATATTTAAAAGCACTTGGATTTTGATGATGATGATAATTTGTACCAGCTGGATGACCTTTTGCACAATCAAAACCTAGTTTTTCAGCAGGTACTGCATCTCTGTTCCAAGTTTGTGTTGCTGCTGGTCCACCTGGGCATGTTGGGTTACCTGGTCCACCACATAAAGCGTTTGTAGAATTATTCCAAGCAACCCCATCTCGGTAATCAAATAATGAAACACCATTTATGAAAATTCCACAATTTCCTGCAGAAGTTGCAGTAGGAGTTCCTGTATTTTGAGTTGGATTTAATGGAAGCCTGTAAATTGCATTTTGATTGCCTGCTACATTTGTGTTTCCATCTCCAGTAAAAATACCAGTGGGATAAGCTGGGATTCCGGTTGCATTAATATACACCCAATCTGTTCCATATCTTACTTGTTGACAATTTACTAAAATACCATTAGAAATTGGAGTAGAATTTCCAGATTGGTAATAAGTTCCTGTTGTTGTTGTGTTTTGGAGCCAACTCGTTATTGCAGGGTTTGTTTGTGCGTTTAGTCCTAGGGCAAAAAGGATATATAAACAAAGTAATTGTTTTTTCATAAAATTATTTTTCTTTTTTTAATGTTTTAACATCAGTAATTAATTGAATTATATCATTTGAATTAAGACCGTTATAAATTCCTCTAATGTGTTTGTTCTTATCTACTAAAACAAAATTTTCAGTATGAAGAAAATCATTAGCTGTTTTTTCTTTTCCCAAATCTTCTTCTACGAAATAAGATTTTCTACCTAAATCATAAATTTCTTTACGATTTCCGGTTACCAAATGCCATTTTGAGGAAACTATTTCATTCTTTAAGGCATATTCTTTTAAAGTTGGAACAGAATCGATTTCTGGAGTTACAGAATGAGAGAGAAGCATTACTTCATCATCATTTATATATTCCTTTTGTAAATCCATCATACTTGCTGTCATTTTTGGACAAATTCCTGGACAAGTAGTGAAAAAGAAATCTGTGATATAAATTTTGTTATAAAATGTTTTATTAGAAATGGTTTCACCGTCTTGGTTAATTAGATTAAAATCTGCTATTTTATGGAAATATTTTAAAGAATCATTATCATTTGCAAACCATTTTGGAGTAAATGTTGCTTCATCATAAAAAGGTAAAGTTTCAACTCTACTAAGAACTTTTTCTTGTTCTAATTTTTTACAACCAATTAATAAAATTAAACTAACTAGTATTAAAACATTATTCTTCATCGTATTGTACTTTTTCATCTTTTAATTCATAACAAAGAATAGCTCTTTTAAGCCCAAAAGTTCTACCATTTTTCATTTCACAGTTTACATATATTTTTCCGTTATCTAACCAAGCTTGCTGTAGACCTTCTTCAATTCCATTTTTTAAAGTGTTCAATCGTGACATTTGTCCATTGGGATGCCAAGATTTTTGTATGCCATTTCTAGTACCATTTTTATAAATGGATTCAGATGCTAAATTGCCATTTTCCCACCAAGTTTTTACAATTCCATCTAATTGATTATTCTTATAAAATGATTTTTTTTGAATAGTTCCATTAATAAAATACTTTGATGAAACTCCATTTTTTTTACCTTTAAAATAAAGAATTTCCTCTTGAATTTTATTATTTGGATAATTTACAATCGTTTTTCCCGTGAAAGGAATATTTTTATAATACCAATTTCCCTCTGAAGTATTTAATTTTAAATTATCTTTTGGTACAATAATGGAAAAATAATCTTTTTGGTTGTAAGAATTATTATTTGAATTATTATTTGAATTATTATTACAACCAAAAAGACTAATTATAAATGATATATATATTATTCTAGTTAAAAGCATTTGGTGTTCCTTTGTATGGACCTTTAAACACTATATAACTTCCTGTTGTAGAATATACTTCATTTTCAACATGATAATGATATTTTGCTGTAGTTGAATGTTGTGTAGTAGATGTATGTCCGTGAGACGCATCTAAATCAGTTGGATAGGTTCCAGTTGAATGACATTTTCTTCCATAAATAAAAAAACCATCAGAAATAACTCCAACTAAATTTTCATCATCATAAGAAAAAGCTTTAGGTTCTAAATGGTAATGATAAACCGATGGGCCAATGTGAGCTCCACACCAATCAAGACTTCCTGCAGCTGATGATAAAGGTCCATTACCTTCAGAATCATTAAAAATGGCTGCACCACTTACAGCAATTCCAACATGATTTAATGAAGTTGCCGTTGTTGAACTCGCAAAAGTTGGGTTTTGAGGAACTGTTAATGAACCTGATGCATCGTAACCTGTAATTAAAGTTGCTCCACCTGCAGTCATTTGTACAGTTGGTTCACTTAAATATAAAGGGTGTGATGTTCCCCAATAAGTTGTTGTATGATTTGGTCTACCGGTAGTTTCAATAACTACATTTGTACCATATAAATAAATATCTGTTTCGTCAGGATCAAATTCGGCGTAAGCTGGATCTAAAGTTCCAGTAGTAACTACTTCATCTTTTTCATTATCGTTATTACAAGAAATGAATAAACTAGTGGAAGCAGTTAATATTATTATGAAACTTAATTTTATATTCATAACTATTTTTTTCATGATTATTAACTTTAGTTATAATAATACTATTTTTCTTGTCTTTCTGGCGGACCTTTTCTTTCTGGTTTTGGTGCTTTTTTTAATTCTTCTTTACTAATAAAGCCATCTTTATTGATGTCTACCTTAGAAAAGTCATCTTTAAGTGGACCTTTTATTTCTTTTTTAGACAACTTGTTATCTTTATTACTATCCATTTGAGTAAAAATTTCATCTACTGTTGGCATTTTTCGTTCTTCTTTTTTTTCTTGAGCACAAGAGTTAAAAGAGATTGCAATGAGTGCAAATAATAATGTTACCTTTTTCATTGTTTGAAGTTTTTGGTTATAAATATTTAGACGACAATAATTTTTATTTCTTGCATAACTTCTCAATTATTTTCTCTTGGGTAAGAAAACCTTGTATTAAATAAAAATTCTTCATCTGTTAACGTTTTTAAAAAAGCAACTAAATCAACTCTATCATTATCGGATAAATTCATTGGTTTTAATAATTTAGAACTTAATGTTTCATTTTTATGTATTCCAGAATTATAATGTTTTACAACTTCTGTTAAGGTATTAAATCGACCATCGTGCATGTATGGAAAGGTAAATTGTATATTTCTTAAAGTTGGTACTTTAAATTTTAATTTATCTTTTGAATTATTTGTAATTTTCATTCTTCCAAAATCATTTAACGTACTATCTATAGCTAATCCGTTATTTTCAAAACTATTATTTGTAAATAATGGCTCTTGATGACAAGATGCGCAATGTTGTTTAAATAAAGAATAACCATTATGCTCTTGTGTAGTAAAATTTGCTTCTTTACGAATGACTTTATCGTATTTAGAATTATCTGTTTTAAGCATTACTACAAATTGAGCTAAGGCTTTTAAAGTTAACTGTCCTGTAATTTTTTTAGTTCCAAATGCTTTTTCAAACATTTGTACATATTTTTCGTTTTGTTGAAGCTTAGAGACAATATTTTCTAGCGTTTCATCCATTTCAACTTCACTTTCAATAGGAGCAAGAGGTTGTATTTCTAAATGATTTACAGCTCCATCCCACATGAAATGAGTATTCCAAGCTAAATTCATTAAAGTTGCAGAGTTTCTAGTTCCTATTTTACCTTCAATTCCGTGGCTTAAATCATGATCTACATGTGTAAAACCTGTTTGTTGCAAATGACAACTGGCACATGAAATAGTGTTATCTCTAGAAATAATAGGATCGTAAAATAAACTTCTACCCAATTGAAAACCTTCTTCCGTTAATGGATTTTTGCTAAAATCATAAGTAGGTTTTGGCCATTTTTTTGGAATTTCTAAATAAATAGGAGTAGGGTCATAAAAAACATATCCAAATGAAATAATACATATTATCAATATAACACAACTGTATAAAAAACTTTTTCTCATTGCATAAAGAAAATTTGACTACTTAAATCGGCTAACTGCATTGCATCTTTCCCAGGAATCATTATAGTATTATTTTCTTTTAACTGAATTTTAGAAAACAACTTCCCTAAGTCCATAGCTAATGCTATTTTGTTGTTATCTTTTTGATTAATAGATGGTACGATAACTTTTCGTATTGCGTAGTTTGGATATATATAACCACCAATATGAAACTGAAACTTATTTTTCCGAGTTAAACAACTCGAGCTTTTTCCTTCAATTTTCATATTAATATAACCACTTTGCCAAGCCCAATACATTCCTTTTGTTGGATCTAGATCGTCTTTCATTGCTCCCGAAACACTCATTAAGCTATCCACACCAATATTAAATTGAACTGATTTTAGTGTTTTGTCTTTAAAATTAGTTTTTGAAAAAGAAAGTGCTGTGGATTTTGGTTTGGTAACATCTATTAAATGATAACTCTTTACTTCTTTATAAGTTGAATTATCACTAAAATGAAATTCAACTGATGATAAGTAGAATTTAACTGTTGAGAAACTTAAAGTGTCTTTTGTTTTTGAAATATAATTAGAATCTAATTGTAATGGATTTCCATCAAATAATACATTAACATTTAAATATAAACTATCAGAAGATTGCTGAGCGTTTAATTGAATTGAAAATATAATAACTAATGAATAAATAATTTTAATCATTAGTTCTATGATGCATAGGTTTAGGAGCAAAAATATTTGATAACTCTAAAATTAACGTATTATAATTATTTAATTGTTCTGGTTTACAAAGATTTTTAATATCTAAAAAATGATTATAATGAGCCAATTCAACCTCAGATTTATAGTTGTTTAATACATTTAAAATAGAATCTTTTTTTGAATTATTTTCATTTGAAGCTAATTCTAAATAAAGTTTATTTTTAGTTTCATTTATTTTTTGATCTAAATCGTTAATTTGAGTAGAATGTTTTTCAATTAAAACCCTATATTTTTCAATTTGTTGCTCGTCAAAATCCAATTCGTGAATAACTACTTCACTAGGATTAGGTCTTGGTCTTTGATTAGGCCTATTATCTGTTCTTGGTTCTTTAAAAAATAAAAAAGATAACGTAGAAATATTTATAAGAAACAAGACTATAACTGCAAAAGTTAATAATTTACTTTTTGTCATCTTAATTAGTATAATTGATTATTGGCAGTTTTTACTAAAGAAGTAATATTGTCATTATTCTGTTTGTTAGTAGAATTTTTTTGTAATATATAAGTTGTATTTAACGAAATAAGTACAACAATTGATGCTGCAATTAACCATTTCACATATGTTTCTGCAGGTTTTTGATCGTTTATTCTTGACTGTATTTTAGAAAATAATTGATCGTTTGGACTTACTTTAGTAATTCCATTTGTACTATTTAATACATTTTCAATCCATCTATCTTTTTCCATTGTATTTCAGTTTTAACTTTCATTATTTTAGACGAAATAAATTATTTATTCTTGCGATATTCTTCAAATTTATTTGATAATTTTTCTTTTAATTCTTTTTTTGCTCTAAAAATTAAAGATTCAACCGCAGAAATACTTATTTCCATAATTTCAGATACTTCAGGATTACTTAATCCATCAACTTTTGAAAGAATAAATGCCGTTTTCTGATTTACTGGCAAAGAATTAATTACTAGAAACAATACTTTAGCATCTTCTTGTTGTTCTAGGAGTATTCCAGGATGTTCAAAATTGGAAATATTTATTAATTCAAATTCATTTTGACTCTTTTTTCCAAAGATAAAAAATCTTTTTTTACTGTTTTTCTTTTTTATAAAATCTAAAGATTGATTTATAGTTATACGATATAACCATGTTTTGAGCGATGAGTTTTCTTTAAAGTCAGATAATGATTCGTGTACTTTTAAGAATACATCCTGAGTAATTTCTTCAGCATCTTCAATATTTTGAACATAATTAAGCGCAACATTATATACCAAAAGATGGTATTCGTTGTAAACAGAATTAAAATTACGTTTTATTTGCGTCATTAATTATACATTGTTCTTAAGACCAAAACTAATAAAAAAGGTTTAATCTAAAACTTACTATTTTTAAAAGATTAAAATATTCCTATATTTGAACTTTAATTGAAACAAACTAAACGAATATACATTTTATGAAATTATTAGAAGGTAAAGTTGCTATTATTACTGGTGCTAGTAGAGGTATTGGCAAAGGTATTGCAGAAGTTTTTGCACAACAAGGTGCTAATGTTGCATTTACATACAGTTCATCTGTAGAATCAGCAACAGCTTTAGAAAATGAATTAAATGCTTTAGGTGTTAAAGCTAAAGGATTTAAATCAAATGCAGCAGATTTCAACGAAGCTCAAAAATTAATTGATGATGTAATTGCTGAATTTGGAACTATCGATATTTTAATTAATAATGCGGGTGTTACAAAAGATAACTTGTTAATGCGTATGAGCGAGGAAGATTTTGATGCGGTTATCGAAATCAACTTAAAGTCGGTATTTAACATGACTAAAGCAGTACAAAAAATAATGTTGAAAAACCGTAAAGGCTCTATCATTAATATGAGTAGTGTAGTAGGAGTGAAGGGTAACGCTGGACAAGCAAATTATGCAGCTTCTAAAGCAGGTATGATTGGTTTTACTAAATCAATCGCTTTAGAATTAGGCTCTAGAAATATTCGTTCAAACGCTATTGCTCCTGGTTTTATTGAAACTGAAATGACTGCAAAATTAAACGAAGACACTGTAAAAGGTTGGAGAGAATCTATTCCGTTAAAAAGAGGTGGTACTCCAGAAGATATTGCAAATGTTTGTGTGTTCTTAGCTTCAGATATGAGTGCTTATGTAACCGGACAAGTTATTAATGTAGATGGAGGAATGTTAACTTAATAGGATGACCAAAACCACAATCTTGCTTCTAGTACTTTCAGTAGTAATCTCTGCATTATTGTCGTTTTATCAATATATATACAAAGCCAAAAACAGGTCAAAAGTGACGTTGTTTTTGGCTTTTTTACGTTTTATTTCCATTTTTACAATTCTGCTATTGCTTATAAACCCTATAATCAGTAGAAAAATTAACGAAATTGAGAAAATTCCTCTACCTATAATTGCTGATAATTCTAGCTCTATTGCAGAATTAGAGAATACTTCTAAAGTAACCGAATTATTCAACGTAATTCTTAAAAACAAAGATCTTGACGATAAATATGCTGTTCAAGCGTATACTTTTGATGAAGGTTTAAAATCGTCTGAAAATCCTGATTTTAAAGGAAAGCAAACACGTATTGATAACGTTGCTAAAGAACTAAAGCAATTGTATCGCAACAAGAAATATCCTGTTGTTTTATTTACTGATGGAAATCAAACACAAGGAAACGATTATGTGTATGCTTTTCCTGAAAATATTTCGGTAAACCCAATAATATTAGGTGATACAACAACTGTAGTTGATTTAAAAGTAGCGCAAATCAACGTGAATAAATACGCTTTTTTAAGAAATAAATTTCCTGTCGAAATCTTTTTGCAATACAACGGAAACCAAGCGGTTGAAACTACGTTTTCAATCCTGCAGGGAAATCAGGTTGTATTTAAAGAAAAAGTACGATTTACCAAAGAGAAAAGAACAATTACAGTAAATGCTTTATTGCCTGCAACTAAAGTTGGAATTCAAAAATATACAGCAGTAATTTCACCTTTATCTACAGAAAAAAACAAAACCAATAACTCTAAATATTTTGCGGTTGAAATTTTAGATCAGCGTAGTGAAATTGCTTTAATTACCGATATTAATCATCCAGATATTAGTGTGTTAAAAAGAAGTATCGAAGTTAATGAACAGCGTAAAGTAAATGTGGTTAATATTAAAGAAATCAAATCATTAGATGAATTTAATTTATTTATAATTTATCAACCCAATTCTAAATTTCAATCGGTTTTTAATTACATAAAAAACAGGAATTCAAATTGTTTTATCCTAACAGGAAAGCATACCGATTTTACTTTTTTAAATAAAAACCAAGACGACTTTACTTTTCAAAGCACCAATCAAACTGAAAATTACTCAGCCAATTTTAATTCATCATTTACCAACTTTTCTCAACAGAATATTGGCTTTGAAAACTTTTCTCCATTAGAAAATAAATTTGTTTCCATTGTTCCAAAAACTAAAATAGAAACATTGCTTTTTGCTCGTGTTCGAAATGTTACTTTAGAAACGCCTTTATTGGCTTTTACCGAAGTAAACAAACAACGAACTTCATATTTATTTGGAGAAAACCTTTGGAAATGGAGAAGCGAAACCTATTTAGCAAAGAATGATTTTAAAGATTTCGATTTGTTTATGGATAAAACCATTCAGTATTTGATTTCAAACGATGTTAAAAAGAATTTGGTTGTACAACATGAAAACTTTTATAATACAGGCGAAAACATTAGTATTAAAGCACAATATTTCAATAAAAACTATGAATTTGATGCTGATGCACTTTTGGAAATAACATTGGTAAACCAATCAACTAAAAAAGCATTGAAATACAATTTTATTAAAACCAACACAGATTTTGAAGTTGTATTTAACGATTTAGAAGCAGGAAACTATTCGTTTACAGTTAGAGAAACGAAACAAAAAGAGGTGTTTAACGGAAGTTTTGAAGTTTTGGACTACAACAGCGAAAAACAATTTGTAAACCCAAATAAAGACCAACTGACACAATTGGCTAAGAATACCAATGGTAATGTCTATCATCCTAATCAAATTGAGCGTTTAATAGACGTTTTAATCAAAGACGAACAATACAAGCCAATTGCTAAGCAAGTAGTACAAAAATCTCCACTAATTGACTTAAAATGGCTTTTAATTTTGTTAGCCATTACATTAGCTACGGAATGGTTTGTGAGAAAGTATAATGGTTTGGTTTAACGTTTAAGAATGTAATTATAACAGTGATAATGCTTTATCTATTAGTCTCTTTTTTAACTTTACAATACTATCAATATCAGGAATTTCAATTTTTTCTCCATCAATATCAATCTTATGACTTGTTGGAGTTATATATAAATCACATACTTTTTTCTTTTGATTGTCATCAAGAATTATTGAAAACTTTCCTTTAAAATCTTTATAACCAACAGAATTAGTTTCAATTTGTTTATGTTGAGCAAGAATTGTTTTTATAACATGATAAACTTTTAGTTCATCATCTGTTGTAATGATTCCTGAATTTGCATTTGATGATTCCTCTATAATCAATCGATCTAAAGCTGATTTAATAGAAACGGAATTTATTAAATCTCTAATTTGTTTTTCAATATTCTCGGTTAATCTCTTGCCATTCATATGTGAAAAAACAGCTTTTACAAATTCAGTTGAAGGCTTTACGAGTTCTTTAAAAAGAGCTTCTTCAAATCCTTCCATGAAAAAAGAATCCTGAGCTGAATCTATAATATCTTTGGTGTTAATTTCAGTAACATAAAATTCAGCTAATTTTTCTAATTGACTACCATCAATATTTTCCCAATCAAAAACATAAAAAGGGGTAGGGTGTAATCCATTATTATTACCATTATTATTTCTACAATAAAATTCATATTGAATTCCATTGGTTAATATACCAATTTTACAATCATTTGTATTATTAAAATATTCATTTAATTGAGCAAGATGCTTATCATTTAATTTTACACTACACTTTTTTACTTCAACAATAATTTCTGGTTTATTCCTAAACAATATCGCATAATCTACTTTTTTACCTTTTAAACTTGCAAAATCAGCATCATATTCAGGAACTAAGTTACTATTTTCAAATCCTCTATTGTATCTTAAAGATTCAAAAAAAGGTTCCACTAAATACATTCTAGTCTTAGCTTCATTGTCAGACAACTCTATTCCCTTTGTAATATCAAAACTTGATAGAGTTTTTCTAATTTCCTTAACGATTTGCTGAATAGTTGGCATATTTTAAAAATTAAGATTATAGAATAACGAATTATTATTTCTCAAATATAATAAAAATCCTAGTTTGAATTATTAAATTTCTTACAAAAATAAAAAAAAGAAAGCCTTAATAATTACGGTTTTCCTCAAATAGTAAAATAGTTTACTTAAGTTTTACTTAAATTTCAAATTCTTGGCTTTAATCATCTTAAAAAAAGTGTTAATTTGTACTTCTAAATTTAGAAACAATGAAAAATATTTTATTAATAGCTACAGTTTTATTTAGTTCATTAGTTTATTCCCAAGATTGGAAATTTGACTTTGAAGAAGCAAAACAACTGGCAAATGAAGAAAACAAAAATATTATACTTGTTTTTTCAGGTTCTGATTGGTGTGCTCCGTGTATAAAATTAGATAGAAATATTTGGCAATCAGAAGCTTTTAAAAAAGAAGCAAATGCAAACTGGATTATTGTTAAAGCTGATTTTCCTAGAAAAAAAGCAAATCAACTAGAAGATAGTCAAACAGAAAAAAACAGAAAATTAGCCGAGAAATATAATGTAGAAGGAAGTTTTCCTTTAGTTGTTATCTTAGATAAATCGGGTAAAATTTTAAGCAAAATGGGTTATAAAAATGTTTCTCCTGAAGAATACATTAAAATGATTCATGCTGTAGAAAAATAAAAATAATGAAAAATTTATTATGTCTTTTACTAATTAGCTCTATTACTTCTTTTGGGCAAATTGTTCATAAGAAAAAATATTCCGTATTAGGAAGTCCGTTTGAAATTACGGTGATTAGTAAAGATACTGTTGAGGGAAATTTCTTTTGTAAAGAAGCTATTGGAGAAGTAAAAAGAATAGAACATTTAATTTCAGATTGGATTCCTACTACTCAAGTTTCTAAAATTAATCAAAATGCAGGAATTCAACCTGTAAAAGTTGATTTTGAAGTTTTTGATTTATTGGAAAGAGCTGTAAAGATTTCTAAACTTACTAATGGTGCTTTTGATATTAGTTATGCCTCTATGGATAGGATATGGAAATTCGACGGAAGCATGAAGCAAATGCCTACAGAAGAAGAAATTAAAAATTCGGTAGCAAAAGTGGGGTATCAAAACATCATTTTTAACAGTAAAGACACTACTGTTTTCCTTAAAAATAAAGGAATGAAGTTGGGTTTAGGCGGAATAGGCCAAGGTTATATTGCCGATAAAATAAAAGATTTATTACAAGAAAAAGGTTGTAAAGCAGGTGTTGTAAACGTTTCAGGAGATATTAATACTTGGGGTAATCAATTAGATGGTTCGCCTTGGACTGTAGGAATTATAAACCCAATGAATAAAAACAAAGTGTTTGCTACTTTTCCTTTAGTAGATAGTGCTGTAGAAACTTCTGGAAGTTATGAAAAGTATGTAACTTTTAATGGAACGAGATATTCACACATTATAGATCCACGAACAGGATATCCGTCAAGCGGAATTGTTAGCGTTTCTGTATTTGCCAAAAAAACAGAACTAGCCGATGCTTTAGCAACATCCATTTTTGTAATGGGAATAGAAGTAGGACTAGATTTAGTAAACCAATTAAATGGAATTGAATGCATTATTGTTGATGATAAAGGAGCTATTCATGTTTCAAAACATATCGATTTAAAAAATAATTAATACCCTATAAAATGAAAAAAATAATTCTATTGTGTAGTATTTGTACTGCATTTTTTTCATGCAATTCTGTAAAAGAATACGACAAGCAATACATTAACGACCCTGATATGAAATTATCAGCCAGAAGTTCTGAGCGATATGAAACTACGTTTCAAGTCTATAGAGAAGCTGCTGCAGGAGCAAATGGTGGAAAAACAGGCGGTGGTTGCGGCTGTAATTAATAAATTAGAATTAAATGAAATATAAATTATCCTTTTTAGTTCTGTTTGTTTCAATCTTTTCTTTTGCACAAGAAACAGATTCAACTACGGTTACATACAAAAAACGTGTTTTAGAGAGCACAGAAGTAGATTTTTTACTAAGTTACTATAAACAAGATGGTATTCATTCTGCTGTTTCAGGTGGAATAGGTACTGAAGACTTAACAGATTTAGCTTCAAATATTGTAGTAGCAATACCAATGAACGATGACGATGTTTTAACTATCGATGTTGGACTTTCTGCATACACTTCAGCCTCTTCGAGTAATATTAACCCTTTTAATGCTTCTGGAGCCTCTGGTGGCGGTGACGATGACGATGATGATGACAGAGATTCAGCAACTGGCCCTACAGGTACACCTTGGCAAGCTAGTTCAGGAGCTTCTGCATCAGATGTTTATGCGTCTGTAGTTGCAAACTATAGTCATAGTAGTGATGATAGAAATTTTATTTGGAATGCAGATGTTGCTTTTTCAAATGAATACGATTATACCTCAATTGGTTTTGGTGGTGGAATTACAAAACTATTTAATGATAAAAATTCTGAAATATCAATTAAAGGAAATGTTTATTTAGATCAATGGAGACCAATTTATCCTACGGAATTAAGTGAATATTCAAAATACGGTTCCAATTTCCAAAATAATGGATATTTTAGTGGAATTACAGTTTTAGATCAAAACGGTAATCCTACTACAAGTTACTTACCTTCTGATTTTTCAAGTTGGAACGGAACCAATAGAAATTCATATTCTGCCTCTTTTGGTTTTTCTCAAGTAGCTACTAAAAAAATGCAGTTTTCATTATTTTTTGATATTTTATCTCAACAAGGAATGCTTTCAACTCCTTATCAAAGAGTATATTTTGCCGATAAAGCCAATTATTATATTGGAGATGCACAGTATATTCCTGTTTATACAACAACTCAAAACCAAGGTGTATATCAATTAGCTGACGATATAGAACGTTTACCTAATTCTCGATTTAAAATACCGGTTGGTGGTCGTTTAAATTATTATTTAAATGAAAGAGTAACAGTTAGAACATATTATAGATATTATTGGGATAATTGGGGAGTTACAGCACACACTGCTAGTATTGAACTACCTGTTAAAGTGACTGATAAATTTACTGTTTACCCTTCATATAGATATTATGCTCAAGATAAATCTAAATATTTTGCCCCTTTTGAAACACATTTATCAACTGAAAAATACTATACTTCCGATTATGATTTATCTACTTTTAATGCCAATCAATATGGTATTGGAATAGGGTATACTGATATTTTTACGTCTTTTAAAATACTAAAATTCGGATTAAAAAATATTGATTTACGATTGAGCCATTATGATAGAAATGATGGGTTAAATGCAAATATTGTAACTTTCGGACTTAAATTTGTAGAACAATAACATTATAATCATGCACATTCTAATCGTTGAAGATGAAATTGGTATTTCAAACTTTTTAAAACAAGGTTTAGAAGAAGAAAACTTTACGGTAAGTACTGCAAATAATGGTACAGATGGATTAGAAAAGGCTCTACATTCTAATATTGATTTGATTCTACTAGACTGGATGTTACCAAAAATGAGTGGATTAGAAGTTTGTAAAGCAATACGCGCTCAAAATAATTTAGTACCAATTCTTTTTTTAACAGCAAGAGACACTGTTCAGGAAACTATTGAAGGATTAAAAGCAGGTGCAAACGATTATATTAAAAAGCCGTTTAGTTTTGATGAACTTTTAGAGCGTATAAAAATTCATTTTAGAGAAAAAAAAGAAAATACTATTTTAAAACTTGGAAACATTACATTAAATAAAGGGTTGTTTCAGGCTTTTATAGATGATAATGAGGTAAATTTAACACAAAGAGAGTTTGAGCTTTTAAGTTATTTAATTAAAAATAAAGGCAAAGTTTGCACGAGAAATGCTATAATAGAAGATGTTTGGAATATTCATTTTGAATATGATACAGGTGTAATTGATGTTTTCATGAATGCCATTAGAAAAAAACTAAATTTAACTAAAGAACAAGAACTTATAAAAACCATAAGAGGAGTTGGCTACATCGCAAATGACTAATTATTTTTCTTTTTCATTTAAAAATAGAATTGCTTTCAATTACATTGTAAGTGGAGCTGTTCTTATTGCATTTGTTTTTTTATTTATTTTTTATATTGTTAGACTAAGTGTAAATAAGCATATAAATGATGAAATTTATATTGAATTAGAAAAGCATATAGACGATGTAAAAATAGATTCTCATGAAACCTATTTAATTCAAGTTGATGAATGGGCTGCAAGAGAACATAATACCGTTCATATAAATCCTGTATTTGTTCAATTTTTTGATAATAATAAAGAATTAATTGATAAATCACCTAACTTAAACAACCTTAACCTTGTTTTACAAAATGATAATAAAAATAACACTTTTTTTAATACAACCTTAAATAATGAACCTGTAAGACAAATTCAAAAACCAATAATTCAAAATAATAAAGTTATTGCTTATGTTATTGTAGCCATGTCAATTGATGATTTTGATATTGTAGTTATTCTTCAAAAAGTGTTATTGATTTCTTTTCCAATTATTCTAATTGTACTTTTCATTATTGCTCGCTTTTTTGCTGGCAGAAGTATAAAACCAATCAATTTAATTACTTCAACTGCAAATTCTATTACAAAAGACAATTTATCAAAACGTATTCCATTACCTCAAAACAAAGACGAGTTATACCAACTTTCCACTCAAATTAACGAACTGTTAGATCGTATCGAAAAAGCTGTTGAACGTGAAAAAAAATTTACATCAGACGCTTCTCATGAATTACGAACTCCTCTAGCGGTAATTAAAGGTACTCTTGAAGTTTTAATAAGAAAACCACGTGAAAAACAGGAATATGAATCAAAAATAAATTTCTGTATTAAAGAAGTAGATCGATTAAATATTTTAGTTGATCAATTGTTATTATTAGCTCGTTTTGAAAACGAAAAACAAAATATTAAATCGGAAAGCATATTATTAAATGCGCTTTTATTAGATACATCTGCACGTTTTTCTCAAAAAATAAAAGATAAACAATGTAAAATTAGTAATGAATTTGAGGAAGATTTTTATATTCAATCCGATTATAATTTGGTTTCCATAATACTGAGTAATATCTTTTCAAATGCTTTAAAATACTCTGAAGACTGCTCAAATGTTATTGTTAAGCTGTATAATGAAGGTAATATTATAACATGCAGTATTACTGATGAAGGAATAGGAATTTCAGAAGAAGATAAAGATAAAGTTTTCAATTCTTTTTTTAGATCAGAAAGTTTAAATCACCCTAATATTAAAGGAACTGGTTTAGGATTATCAATAGTAAAAAGACTTTGCGAATTATTAAACATAACAATAAACATAGAATCACAATTAAATAAAGGAACTACTATAATCTTAAGTTTTCCTAAAGAATAAATTAAGTAACTCTTAATCTTTCTTAAAGATAACTAGCTTATATTTGTGTGATTTAAGTTACATAGTAAAGTAATTTTTTTTACTAATTTTACAGGATGAATAAAGTAATTGCCATTTTTCTAATAACAATATTTTTGTGTGCCAACACATCAATAGGGCAATTCTTGAAAATTCCAAATTTAATAGAACACTATAACGAACATAAAAATGAAGTGGCTACAAAATCAACTTCTTTTATAGATTTTATAAAGTTTCATTATTCAAAAAGTTCAGAAAACAATCAAGCTGAACACCAAAACTTACCTTTTAAAACATTTGATAATACTACGAATGTATTATTTACTTTTCCTGTTTTAAGCTTTCAACTTGAAATTATTAAAACTTTAATTTCAGTAAAAAAAGATTTTTTTTATAAGAATTACTTTAAATCAAACTTATTTACTTCAATTTGGCTTCCACCAAAAATAGCCTAACATTTTATTGTTTAGAGATTTTAATTAATTTCTATCTTTTTAATTGTATTTGTCTGAAAAAGAGATAAGTACTATTCAGTAATTTTTCAATTTACTCATAATGTTAGAAAAAATCATAGCTTTTAGCTTAAAAAATAAATTCATAGTTTTATTATTTATTTTAGGAATTGCGGGTTTTGGAGTGTATTCTATTACTCAAATATCTATTGGTGCAGTTCCTGATGTTACCAATAACCAAATTCAAGTCATCACAACTTCTCAAAATCTTTCTACTCAAGATATTGAACAATATATTACCTATCCGGTTGAATTAGAAATGGCCAATTTACCTGGAGTGGAAGAAATTCGTTCTATTTCAAAATTTGGTTTATCAGTAGTAACAATAGTTTTTACTGACGAAATGGGAACGTATTTACCAAGACAACTAATTGCCGAAAAAATAAAATCAGCTTCAGAAAAAATTCCAGATGGTTTTGGAACTCCAGAAATGGGACCAATTACAACAGGTTTAGGAGAAATTTATCAATATACTTTAGAAGTTAAACCAGAATATAAAGATGAATATTCGGTAACCGATTTAAGAACCTTACAAGATTGGGTAGTTAAACGTCAATTATCGGGTATAAATGGAGTTGTGGAAATCAATACTTGGGGTGGATATCTAAAACAATATGAAGTTGCAATAACACCTTCAGCTCTTAAAGCAATGGATATTTCAATCAATGATGTTTTCACAGCTTTAGAAAGTAATAACAGTATTGCTGGTGGAGCATATATAGAAAAAACGAATCAAAGTTATTTCATTCGTGGAGAAGGAAAAGTAAAATCGATTGAAGATATCAATAATATTGTCGTAAAAAATGTAAATGGAAATCCAATTTATGTAAAAAATGTAGCAAATGTTCATTATGGTTCTGCTAATCGTTTTGGAGCCATCACAGGAAATGGAGAAGGTGAAAAAGTTTTAGGTCAAGTAATGATGCTAAAAGGAGGAAACTCTAAGCAAGTTATTGATGATGTAAAAGCAAGAGTTATAGAAATTGAAAAAACATTACCAAAAGGTGTTTATATCAACGGATTTTTAGAAAGAAGTGAATTAGTTGGAAAAACAACTTTTACAGTAGCTGAAAACCTTATTCTAGGTTGTTTGATTGTAATTTTCGTAGTGGTTTTATTATTAGGAAATTGGCGTTCAGGATTAGTTGTAGCTTCGGTTATTCCATTATGTTTACTTTTTGCAATTTCTTTTATGAATATTTTCGGAATTGATGCCAACTTAATGAGTTTAGGTGCAATTGATTTTGGAATTATAATCGATGGAGCAGTAATTATAGTCGAGTTTATAGCTTTTCAAATCGCTCATAAATCCAAACATTTAGTTGGACTATCTAAAGAAGACAGACAAGTTCAAATTGATGAAATAACGTATAAAAGTGCTTCAAAAATGATGAATTCGGCTGTTTTTGGTCAATTAATCATCTTAATTGTATTTATTCCAATTCTATCACTTTCTGGTGTTGAAGGAAAAATGTTTAAACCTATGGCAATGACCTTCAGTTTTGCTTTAGTTGGAGCTATGTTATTCTGTTTCACTTATGTTCCAGTGGTTTCATCATTATTTTTAAAACCAACTGCTGAAAATCCAAATTCACTTTCCAATAAATTAATTAATAAATTGAATTCTTGGTATTTACCTGTAATTACTTGGGCAATAGCTAATACAAAAAAGGTGTTATATGGTGCTTTAGGTTTATTGGCTTTAGCTATAACTTTATTTATGACGATGGGTGGTGAATTTATCCCAACCTTAGATGAAGGTGATTTCGTAATTCAACCGGTTTTAAAAACAGGAACATCATTAACTAAAACCATTGAAACAACAACAAAAATCGAACAAATCATATTAAAAAACTTTCCAGAAGTTGATCAAGTAGTCAGTAGGATAGGAGCTGCAGAAGTTCCAACAGATCCAATGAGTATGGAAGAAAGTGATGTAATTGTAAAATTAAAACCAAAATCAGAATGGGTTTCAGCTGATTCAAAAGACGAATTAGCCGATAAAATCAAAGAAGCCATCGAAAAGAAGATTCCAAATATGGAAATCGAATTTACGCAACCTATAGAGATGCGTTTTAACGAACTAATTTCTGGAACACGTTCAGATGTTGCTGTAAAAGTTTTTGGGGATGATTTAGAAGTCTTAGCCCGAAAAGCAGACGAAATTGCCAAAGCGATTAAATATGTAGAAGGTGCTTCGGATATTATTATCGAAAAAACAGAAGGTTTACCGCAAATGGCTGTAACGTATGACAGAATGAAAATTGCTCAATTTGGAATGAATATAGCGGATTTAAATGATGTTTTATCTTTAGCTTTCGCAGGAAAAACGGTTGGAAATGTGTTCGAAGGTGAAAAACGTTTCGACATGGTAATTCGTCTAGATAAAGAAAATCGTTCTGGAATTCAAGATGTTCAAAATTTATATGTTTCGGCTCTAAATGGGCAACAAATTCCGTTGCAAGAATTAGCAAATATTGAATACACAACTGGTCCAGCCAAAATTTCAAGAGATAATACCAACAGAAGAATTGTTGTTGGAATTAACGTTAGAAATCGAGATTTACAAAGTGTTGTGGATGATATTCAAAATATTGTAGATACTAAAATTAAATTACCAACAGGTTACAGAGTCACTTATGGTGGACAGTTTGAAAACCTTCAAAGTGCCAAAGCTCGTCTATTAATCGCTGTTCCAATAGCTTTATTCTTGATATTTATCTTATTATATTTTGCTTTTGGTTCTGTAAAAGAGGCTTTAATGGTGTATTCTGCGATTCCTTTATCTGCAGTTGGTGGTGTTTTATTTTTATGGATTCGCGATTTACCTTTCAGTATTTCTGCTGGAGTTGGATTTATCGCTTTATTTGGAATAGCTGTTTTAAACGGAATTGTATTAATTGAACATTTCAAAGAATTAAAACATGAAGGAATGAAAAACATAGATGAATTAATTCTAAAAGGTACAACAGATAGATTACGACCAGTATTATTAACAGCTGCTGCTGCTGCTTTAGGATTTTTACCAATGGCAATTTCGTCATCAGCTGGAGCAGAAGTACAAAGACCTTTAGCAACGGTTGTAATTGGTGGTTTATTCACAGCAACTTTATTAACAATGTTAGTTTTACCTATTTTATATAAAATTATGGACACCAAAGAATTTAAAAAACCAAAATTCAAAAAACATACACCAGGAACTAATATCATTTTGTTTTTCATGTTTACAGGTTTCGGATTTGCTCAAAACAACAACCCTGAATTGGATAGTTTAGTAGCAAAAGGAATTTCGAATAACAACAATATCAAAGCAATGCAATTGCAAGTAGATAAAGCAAAAGCATCTATAAAAATGGCTTATTCTATTGACAAAACTAATATTTATTATAGTTATGATCAAAATAATTTAGCGGTGAATAACGAACCATTAAAAGTTTTTGGAGTGCAACAAAGTTTTGCCTTTCCTACGGTTTATGGAGCGCACAAGAAAGTATTACAAGCTGAATATGAGAAAGAAAACTCAAATTTGAATTTACAGAAAAGTCAATTGACTCGTGAAATTTCTACAGTTTATAATCAAATCGTATTTGTACAACATCAAGAAAAATTATACAATTATTTAGATAGTTTGTATCAAAATTTTTCAAATGCAAGTGATAGAAGATTCGAATTAGGAGAAAGTAATTATTTAGAAAAAATTACAGCTCAAGCTAAATTTCGTCAAATTAACACCAAATTAATTCAAATTAAAAAGGACAAAATTGGGTTTTATGACAAGCTTAAATCTTTAGTGCAAACAGAGGAAAAATTAGTAATTTCTTCAACAGAATTAAAAGCAGAAAACAATTTAAGTAATACTAATAATAAAGAATTATACAATTCATATTATGAGAATGTTACAGATATTTATAAGAAACAAATATCCTTTCAAAAACAACAAGCATTACCCGATTTGCATTTAGAATATTTTCAAGGAAAAAACACAGGTTTATCTTCTTCTTTATATGGATTTCAAGTAGGAGTTTCTATTCCTTTATTCTTTAACGGAAATGTAGCTAAAAACAAAGTGGCTAAAATTGAATTACAAAGTTGGGAAGCTCAAAAAGAAAACGAAATGTTTAAAATCGAAGCACATTTAAGCCAACAGAAACAAACTTTAGAAAAATTTCAAGAAGGAATCAATTATTATAATCAATATGGAAAGAAATTATCCGAAGAAATCATAAAAGTGGCTGACATGAGCTACAAACATGGAGAAATTGACTTTTTTCAATACATAATGAGTTTAGAAAATGCAACTTCCATTCAAATGGATTATTTAGAAACGCTGTTACAATACAACTTAACACAATTAAATTTACAATACATAACTTTAGAATAGATTTTCAGATTTTCAGATTTCAGAAAACAGATCCTTAATTAGTTACAAAAATAAAACAAAAACAAATGAAAAAGCTACTATATATATTTCTATCAGGATTACTCTTAATGGCTTGTAAACAAGAAGCCACAGAAGAAACTGTTGCAAAAAATGAAGACGAAATTTCAATTTCGGCAGCACAATTTCAAACCATGAAAATGGAAATTGGTTCTCCAATGGAACAAGACTTTAATGTTGGTGTAAAAGCTACAGGAAAAATTGATGTTCCACCAGAAAATAGAGTTAAAATCACTTCATTTTTAGGTGGTTATATCAAATCAACCCATTTATTAATTGGTGATAAAATCAAAAAAGGACAAGCTTTAGTCACTCTTGAAAACACGGAATTCATTGATATTCAGAAAGATTATTTAGAAGTGGCTGAACAAATCAGTTATTTAAAATCTGAATTTGAAAGACAAAAAACCTTGTATGATGAAAAAATCACTTCCCAAAAAAACTATCTAAAAGCAGAAAGTGATTACAAAAGAGCTAATGGAATGTACCAAAGTTTAAAAAAGAAACTACAAGTATTAAACATTTCTCCAGCTCAAGTGCAGAAAGGAAATTTAACTTCAACTATTACAATTTATGCACCAATTGCTGGTGATGTAACGGTTATGAATGCAAATGTGGGAATGTTTATGGCTCCTTCAGATATTATTTTAGAAATTGTAGATACAGATCATTTACATGTTGAATTAGCTGTTTTTGAAAAAGACATTCTTCAAGTTAAAGAAAATCAAAATATTGTTTTTACAGTTCCACAAGCTTCAAAAGAAGAATTCAAGGCAAAAGTAGTTTTGGTAGGAAAATCTATTGAAGGAAACGACAGAACAATCATGATTCACGGACACTTAGATGATGCTATTAAACAACGATTATTAACTGGAATGTTCGTAGAAGCAACCATTTTGACAGATTCAAAGAAAGGTTTAGCTATTCCAACTGATGCTTTAATTACTGAAAATGATAAAAATTATGTACTTTTAGTTAAAAATAATTCTAAAGCTGATTATACCTTTGAAAAAACGGAAGTCAAAGTAGGAGAGAAGTCCGCCGATTCTATAGAAATTATTGAAAGTAATAAAGTAAACAAAAACTCAAAAATACTTACAAAAGGTGTATTTGATAGCATTTAAACTATGGAAAATCAAGCAGATGACTATTTAGACAATCATTACATTCACAAAAGCAATTGGTTAAGAGCAGCTGTTTTAGGTGCTAATGACGGAATACTTTCAACCTCAAGTATTGCTATTGGTGTTGCAGCAGCAAGTGAATTTCGTGAACCAGTTATATTAGCAACTTTAGCTGGATTAGTAGCTGGAGCTTTATCAATGGCTGCAGGTGAGTACGTTTCAGTAAGTTCTCAAACTGATGTAGAAAAAGCAGACATAGAAAGAGAAAAAATTGAATTAGAACAAATGCCTGAACTCGAATTACAACGTTTAGCTGATATCTATGAAGAGAGAGGTTTAAAAAAAGAAACTGCAATGCAAGTTGCCTTAGAATTAACCGAACACGATGCATTAGGAGCGCATGTTAGAGATGAATTAGGAATTAATGAAATTAGTCAAGCAAATCCATTACAAGCAGCACTAGCTTCAGGAGCTGCATTTACTATTGGTGGAGCTTTGCCTTTTTTAGTAACTTTATTTTTACCAATTAAATCTATGGAATTTTGGTTGTATGGTACAGCTATTTTATTTTTAGCTTTATTAGGAGCTTTAGCAGCAAAAACAGGTGGTTCAAGCATTCTAAAAGCAGTGATTAGAGTTACTTTTTGGGGTACGATTGCAATGGTTTTAACAGCCTTAGTTGGTCACTTTTTCGGTGTGCAATTAGCTTAAACAAAACATAAAATTTAAAAATAATTTGTTTATTCAATTTTTATGTCTTTATATTTGCACTGTTATTAAAACACAAATAAAAATGTTTACAAATCAATTACATCATCATCATCATTTAAACCAAGCTCAAGCTAGGCAATGATGTTTTTGTGTAATAAACCAAAATAATTATAAACCCGTTTGAGTATATCAAACGGGTTTTTTCTTTCTTAGAAATTAGCTATTAGGTATACTCAATAATTTTCAAAACAAAATGAGTATCTTAAAAATTGCAATTCAAAAATCAGGACGACTTTACGAAGAAAGTCTTCAACTCTTAAAAGATTCAGGTATTTCTGTTTATAACGGAAACGACCAGTTAAAAGTAACCGCTTCAAACTTTCCTTTAGAAGTTTATTTTCTTAGAAATTCAGATATTCCTCAATATCTAATTGATGGAGTTGTAGATATTGCTATTATGGGCGATAATCTATTGGTAGAAAAAGGCCAAGGAATCCAAGTTGCTGAAAAATTAGGTTTTTCAAAATGTAAAGTTTCTGTCGCTGTTCCTAAAGCGTTTGATTACAAATCTTTAAATGATTTAAATGGATTACGTGTTGCAACGTCTTATCCTAAAACAGTTATAGATTTCTTTACTTCTAAAGGAATGACCGTTGATATTCACCAAATTTCAGGTTCGGTTGAGATTGCGCCAAACATTGGTTTATCTGATGCAATTGTTGATATTGTTTCTAGCGGAAGTACTTTATTCAAAAACGGTTTAAAAGAAGTTGAAGTTATCTTAAAAAGTGAAGCAGTTTTAGCAGTTTCTCCACAAATATCTTCTGAATCTAAAGCGCTTTTATCAAAATTACAATTCAGAATTCAATCCGTTTTACGTTCAAAAAAATCAAAATACATTTTAATGAATGTTCCAAATGATAAAATTGACGAAATTAGTAACATTTTGCCAGTTTTAAAAAGCCCAACAGTTATGCCCTTAGCAGAAGAAGGCTGGAGCAGTGTACATTCTGTAATTGACGAAGATACCTTTTGGGATGTAATTGATCAACTGAAAGAAGCTGGAGCCGAAGGAATTTTGGTTTGCCCAATAGAAAAAATGGTTTTGTAAATGAATAATTAAACTTTATTATGCTATCTATAAATAAGTGAAACGTCTTAAAAAACATATAGAATAAAACTATGTTTCTATGTGTTAAACAAAAAACAAAATGAACAAAATATACAACCCACAACCAGAAAATTGGTCAGAAATTTTAAAAAGACCAACACAATCTTTTACTGATGTTGAAGAAACAGTAAAACAAATTTTTAAAGAAGTACAACAAAAAGGAGATATTGCTGTTTCAAAATACACAAATCTTTTTGACGGAATTGAAATCAAAAATATTCTTGTAACAAATGAAGAAATTGAAAAAGCTAAGAAGGAAGTTTCTGTTGAATTAAAAGAAGCAATTGAGTTAGCAAAAAATAGCATTTATAAATTTCACTTTGCTCAAAAAACAACAAAAATTGAAGTTGAAACTACGGAAGGGGTTTCATGTTGGCAAGAGAAAAGACCGATTCAAAAAGTAGGTTTGTATATTCCTGGTGGTTCTGCACCTTTATTCTCAACCGTTTTAATGTTAGTTATTCCTGCTACAATTGCTGGTTGTAAGGAAATTATATTATGTACACCACCTGATAAAAACGGAAATATAAATCCAGCAATTTTGTATACTGCAAATTTATGTGGAATTTCTAAAATTTATAAAGTTGGTGGAATTCAAGCTATTGCAGGAATGACGTTTGGAACAGAAACCATTCCCCAAGTGTATAAAATATTCGGACCAGGAAATCAGTTTGTAACTATCGCAAAACAATTTGCTTCTCAAAACGGAGTAGCTATTGATATGCCGGCCGGACCAAGTGAATTGTTAGTCTTTGCTGATGAAACTGCTGTTCCTTCTTATGTTGCGTCTGATTTATTGAGTCAAGCGGAGCACGGAAAAGACAGTCAAGTTATTTTAGTAACGATTTCAAAAAACATGTTAAATGACGTTGAAGAAGAAATTTACAAGCAATTAGAAGTTTTGCCTAGAAAAGAAATCGCTCAAGTGGCAATTAATAATTCTAAGTTAATATATGTTGATAATGAACAAATTGCATTAGATTTAATCAATGAATATGCTCCAGAACATTTTATTGTTTGTTCGAAAAAAGAAGATTATTTTATAAACGGAATTGAAAATGCAGGTTCAGTGTTTATTGGTAATTATACACCCGAAAGTGCAGGAGATTACGCATCTGGAACCAATCACACATTACCAACTAACGGTTATTCAAAAAGTTATAGTGGTGTGAATTTAGACAGTTTTCAAAAAGCAATGACATTCCAAAAAATATCCCAAAAAGGAATCCAAAAAATTGGAAATCCTATTGAATTAATGGCAGAAGCTGAAGGATTACAAGCACATAAAAATGCGGTGACATTGAGATTAAAAAATAATTAATAAACACATAGAAGCATAGATTATTTAAAACATTACTATGTAAACTATCAAAAGCGAAGCTTCTAATAAGAACATAATAAATCTATTGTGTCTATGTGGTTAAAACAAAAAAATATGAATATAGAAAAATTAATAAGAGATAATATAAAGAAAATGAAACCATATTCTTCTGCACGAGATGAATTTGAAAATTTCACACAAGAAATGATATACTTAGATGCTAATGAGAACCCATATTCAAACGGTTTTAACCGTTATCCTGATCCCCAACAAAAAGATTTAAAAGCTGAAATTGCTGCTATAAAAGACGTTTATGTTGAAAATATTCTACTTGGAAATGGAAGCGATGAAGTATTAGATTTGGTTTTTAGAGCATTTTGCGAGCCTAATAGAGATAATGTTATTACATTACCTCCAACATATGGTATGTATGATGTTTTAGCGAATATAAATGCTATCGAAAACAGAGAAGTTCTATTAACTAATGATTTTCAACCTAATGTAGATACTATTTTAAATGCAGTAGATAAAAACACTAAAATTATTTTTTTATGTTCTCCAAATAACCCAACTGGAAACTCATTTTCAGACGAATCAGTACTTAAAATTTTAAATAATTTTAATGGTTTAGTAATAATTGACGAAGCTTATATTGATTTTTCAAAAAATAGAAGCTGGTTAAGTGAATTAAACGATTTTCCAAATTTAATTATTACACAAACCTTATCTAAAGCTTATGCTATGGCTGGTTTGCGTGTTGGTATTTTATATGCATCAAAATCTATTTTAGATGTTTTAAATAAGATAAAACCTCCTTATAACATAAATATTTCTTCACAGGAAAATGCTATTAGAAAATTATTACAAGGAACTTTCAAACCACAGGTTAAGAAAATTTTAAACGAAAGAGATAAATTAATCGAAGAATTATTAAATTTTTCATTCATCGAAAAAATATATCCTACAGATGCTAATTTTATTTTAATCAAAGTAGACAATGCAGACAAGCGTTATCAACAGTTTTTAGTGAACGGAATTGTTATACGAAACAGATCAAATCAGCCTTTATGCGAGAATTGTTTACGAATTACTATTGGAACTAAAGAAGAAAACTTAAATTTAATCGAAACTATAAAATCATTTTAAAATGGCTAAAAAAGTATTATTTATAGATAGAGATGGAACAATTGTTTTAGAACCAAAAAATTACCAATTAGACTGTTTGTCTAAATTAGAGTTTTATCCAAATGCATTTCAATATTTAGCTAAAATTAATAATGAATTAGATTTCGAATTGGCAATGGTAACCAATCAAGATGGTTTAGGAACAACTAGTTTTCCAGAAGATACTTTTTGGCCAGCGCAAAATTTTATTGTAAAAGCGTTTGAAAATGAAGGAGTTACATTTAATGAAATTTTTATCGATAAAAGTTTCCCAGAAGACAATGCGCCAACTCGTAAACCTAGAACTGGAATGTTGACCAAATATTTGAATAATCCAGCCTATGATTTATCTAATTCATTTGTATTAGGCGATAGGATTACTGATGTTGAATTGGCTAAAAACTTAGGTTCTAAAGCTATTTTTATTAAAAACGAAGATAACCTTGGTGAAAGCGAAATTGCATCTTCTTTAGAAGAATTAGCGTCTACAATTGCATTAACTACAACTTCTTGGAAGACAATTTATGAGTTTTTAAAATTAGAAGAGCGTTCGGCTTCTATTATTCGTAAAACAAATGAAACAGATATTGTAATTACGGTTAATTTAGACGGAACGGGAAAAAGCAAAATTGATACAGGAATTGCTTTTTTCGACCACATGTTAGACCAAATTGCGCGTCACGGTCAAATGGATTTAGATATTCAAGTTACAGGAGATTTAGAAGTAGATGAACACCACACCATTGAAGATACAGCAATAGCTTTAGGAGAAGTTTTTGCAAAAGCATTGGGAAATAAATTAGGAATTGAACGCTACGGATTTTGTTTACCAATGGACGATTGTTTAGCACAAGTTGCTATTGATTTTGGAGGAAGAAATTGGTTGGTTTGGGAAACGGAATTCAAACGAGAAATGATTGGAAAAATGCCAACCGAAATGTTTTTTCATTTTTTCAAATCGTTTACCGATGGTGCAAAAGCCAATTTAAACATTAAAGCTGAGGGAACCAACGAACACCACAAAATTGAAGCAATTTTTAAAGCATTTGCAAAAGCCATAAAAGTAGCCGTAAAACGCGATACTGAAAAATTGATTTTACCATCTACAAAAGGAATGTTATAATGAAAATTGCAATTATAGATTACGGAGCCGGAAATATCCAAAGCATTCAATTTGCTTTAGATCGATTAGGTTTTGAAGGAGTTTTGACAAATGATGTTGCTTTTATTCAATCTGCAGATAAAGTTATTTTTCCTGGTGTTGGAGAAGCGAGTAGTGCCATGAAAAAGCTAACTGAATCTGGTTTAGACAAATTAATTCCAAAGTTAAAGCAACCTATTTTAGGCATTTGTTTAGGAATGCAATTGATGTGCAAAAGTTCTGAAGAAGGGGATACAAAAGGTCTAGGAATTTTTGATGTAGATATACTAAAATTTTCAAATAAAGTAAAAGTTCCTCAAATGGGTTGGAATACTATTTATAATTTAAAATCAGCTTTATTTCAAGATATTAAAGAACATGAATTCATGTATTTAGTGCATAGTTTTTATGCTCCAAAATGTTTAGAAATGATTGCAACAACAAATTATGAAATGGAATATGCTTCAGCTTTACAAAAAAATAATTTCTATGGTGTACAATTTCACCCAGAAAAAAGTGGTGCTTTCGGAGAACAAATTTTGAAGAATTTCCTAGAATTGAAAGATTAAATAATTAAAAGATTGAAAAAATAATTTTTAAATGCTTCAATCTTTAAATCTTTAAATAAAAAAAAATGAGAATTATACCAGCAATAGATATTATAGACGGAAAATGTGTTCGCTTGTCGAAAGGCGATTATAATACCAAAAAAATATACAACGAAAACCCTTTAGAAGTTGCCAAATCTTTTGAAGACGCAGGAATACAATATTTACATTTAGTAGATTTAGACGGTGCAAAATCAAGTAGAATCATCAATCATAAAGTATTAGAACAAATTGCGACTAAAACCAAACTAAAAATTGATTTTGGTGGCGGTTTAAAAACCGATGAGGATTTAAAAATTGCTTTTGAAAGTGGTGCAAATCAAATAACAGGAGGAAGTATTGCTGTTAAAAATCCGCCTTTATTCAAAGAATGGATTAACCAATATGGAACAGAAAAGATAATTCTTGGTGCAGATGCCAATAATAGAAAAATAGCGGTTTCAGGTTGGTTAGAAGAAAGTAACGAAGAAGTTATTCCGTTTATACAGAACTATCAAAAAGATGGAATTTCATATGTAATTTGTACAGATATTGCTAAAGACGGAATGCTTGAAGGACCAAGTTTTGATTTATATCAAGAAATTTTGACTTTATGCGAAAATGTAAAACTAATCGCTTCTGGTGGAATTTCAACTTTTGATGAATTACCCAAATTATCCGAATTAGGTTGTGAAGGAACAATCATTGGTAAAGCCATTTATGAAGGAAGAATTTCCTTAAAACAATTAGAAAATTTCATTTTAAACCAATAAAAATGCTGACAAAAAGAATAATTCCATGTTTAGACATCAAAAATGGAAGAACTGTAAAAGGTGTCAATTTTGTGGATTTAAAAGATGCAGGTGATCCTGTTGAATTGGCTAAAAAATATTCAGAAGAAGGAGCAGATGAATTGGTTTTTCTAGACATTTCAGCAACTGAAGAAAGAAGAAAAACTTTAGTCGATTTGGTTAGAAATGTAGCAAAAGCTATTAATATTCCGTTTACCGTTGGCGGAGGAATTAGTTCTGTTGAAGATGTTTCAATTTTATTAAAAAATGGAGCGGATAAGGTTTCTATCAACTCTTCAGCCGTTAAAAATCCTAATTTAATTAACGAATTAGCGCAAGAATTTGGAAGTCAATGTGTAGTTGTAGCAATTGATGCTAAGGAGATTGATAGTGAATGGATAGTACATTTAGTAGGAGGTAAAGTTCCAACCGAATTAAACCTATTTGATTGGGCAATTGAAGTGGAAAAAAGAGGAGCAGGTGAAATTTTATTCACTTCTATGAATAACGACGGAACCAAAAACGGATTTGCCAATGAAGCTTTAGCTAAACTTTCAACTTTAGTTAATATTCCAATTATTGCATCAGGCGGAGCAGGAACTAAAGAACATTTTGTTGATGCTTTTATCAATGGAAAAGCTGATGCTGCTTTGGCTGCGAGTGTTTTTCATTTCCAAGAAATTGAAATTCCTGAATTAAAACAATATTTAAAAGAACAAAATATAGAAGTACGGATTTAAGATTAAAAGTTAATTATCAAAATAATTTTTCAATTTTAAATCATTCAATCTTTAAATAAAAATAGATGAAAATAGATTTTACAAAAAATAACGACGGATTAATTCCAGCAATTATTCAAGACAATGAAACTAAAAATGTTTTAATGTTGGGTTACATGAATCAAGAAGCTTTAGATAAAACTTTAGAAACCAATAAAGTGACATTTTTCAGTCGTTCTAAAAACAGATTATGGACAAAAGGCGAGGAGAGTGGCAACTTTTTAAATTTGGTTTCTATTAAAAATGATTGTGATAACGATACACTTTTAGTACAAGTAAATCCAGCAGGACCAACTTGTCATACAGGTTTAGATACTTGTTGGCAAGAAGCTAATAATCAAAGTTTTGGGTTCATTTCCAAATTGGAAAAAACTATTCAGAATAGAAAAGAAAATGCTGATTCTGAAAAGAGTTATGTTGCCAGTTTATTTGCAAAAGGAATGAATAAAATTGCTCAAAAAGTGGGTGAAGAAGCGGTTGAAGTAGTCATAGAAGCAAAAGACAATAACGACGATTTATTTTTATCTGAAAGCGCCGATTTATTGTTTCATTACTTAATTTTATTACAAGCAAAAGGTTTTCAATTGAATGATGTGGTAAATGTCTTAAAGAATAGAGAAAAGTAATTTAATTATAAGAAAAACAATTTGTTTAAAATAATATTCTATTTTGATTTTTATTACTTTTAATAAAAAATAAAAACTATGAAATTTCACACAAGAAAATGGGTTAAGCCTGAGGATTTAAATGCAAACGGAACTTTATTTGGAGGTAGATTATTGGCTTGGGTAGATGAAGAAGCGGCTTTGTACTCTATTGTGCAATTAGAAAACCCAAAAGTAGTAACCAAATTTATGAGTGAAATAAACTTTATGAGTGCTGCAAAACAAGGTGATATTATTGAAATAGGATTAGAAGTTATTAAATTTGGAACTACATCACTTGTACTTAATTGCGAAGTTAGAAACATGATGACTAGGGAAGCGATAATTACAATTGAGAATATTATTATGGTAAATTTAGGATTAGATGGAAAACCTAAACCTCATGGAAAAACTGAAATAGAGTATATATCAAACCGATTAAATAAATAGTTATTTCTTTATAATTGTCATTTTAGTTAATTGTTCGTCAATTTCAAGTACATAACTACCATTTGAAAAATTTGAAAGATTAATTTTATTATTCTCTATTTTTGAATTAATAATTAAATTACCTTTTAAATCATAAACTTTTGCGTTTTTTAGTTCATTATTACTTTTTAGATTAAATATTCCATTAGAAGGGTTAGGATAAACAGTAACTTTATTAATATTTTCATTGAAAACGTTGCTTGATAATGTAGATTCTAATTGAAATTTAGAAATTTTTCCAGCACTTGTTTGTATAAAGAATAAATAATCGCCCACTATTAAATTTCCGTTTGGCCATGAGTTTAATGGTAACTGTAGAAGGTTACCAAAGTCGTAATTGGGTTGTTTATAAAATGAAATTGAATTACTCATACTTTCACATACATATAAAAAATTATTTTTAAAAACGATTCCTGAAACATAATCTAAATTAGATAAAATTGTTTCTGTAGTATTAGTATTAGAATCAAATTTATAAAGTTGGTTAGTATAATTTGATGTAAAATATATTTCATTACCACTCATTGAAAAGAAATTAGGTTTAAATCCTAATAAAACATCTGTTACAATATTTGTAGATAAATTTAATTTTGAAATTTTTCCTGCAACATATTGACCTATAAACAAATTATTATTAATCTGAGCCATTGGACCTGCAATAGTAGCTATTTGTAAAGGTTGTAAAGTAGAACTTAATAAATCTATTTTATAAGTCTTATAAGGACTTTCTACTCCAACATATAAAATATCATTATTTACATACATAAAGTTAGGATTTTCATTAAACGTATAAATTAATTCAATAATTGGAGTTGTATGTGTATGATCAAATCGATATATTTTCTTTTCAACAAAAGAATTAAAGTAAATATAATTGTTGTGTACTGCTAAATTTGACATTCCTGAGGCACTTAAACCTGTAATTACATCAATAACTTGAGCATTAAGAATATTACAAGTAAATAAAATAAAAAATAATTTTGCTTTCATAAAATTTTATTTTGATTATACATTTATAATTTAGCTAACAGTAGTTAATCAAACTTAGTTCTTTTGAAAAAATATATTTTACTGATAATCTGTATATTTTGATAAATTATTTATTTCATATTTTAAAAAAACACAATACTATTCTTAAACTTTTGTATCTTTAAATAAAAAAATGCTATCAAAAAGTAATCTAGAATTCCTTTCACTATTAAAAGAAAATAATAACCGAGAATGGTTTACTGAAAACAAGAAAAAATTTGATAATGAACATCAAAAAGTAAAAGAGTTTTTTAATGAAATAGGGAAATCACTAGGTAAAATAGATAGTATTGAGCGAATTCAAATTTTTAGAATATATAGAGATGTTCGTTTTTCTAAAAATAAATTACCTTATAAAAATCATTTTAGTGTTGGTTTTTCTAGAACAAAGCCAATGCTTCGTGGTGGCTATTATTTACACATTGAACCAGGTGCAAGTTTTGTAGGTGGTGGTTTTTGGGAGCCCAATAAAGATGATTTATTGCGTATAAGAAAAGAAATTGCACTTGATGCCTCTGAATTGCGTGAAATTATTAAGCATGCTTCATTTAAAAAGTATTTTGGTATACTTGAGGGTGAAGAATTAAAAACAGCTCCAAGAGATTTTGATAAAACGCATCCAAATATTGATTTGATTCGTAAAAAACAATTTTTAGTCGTTAGAAAATTTACAGATAAAGAAGTTTTATCACCAAATTTTGAAGTTGAAGTTTTAGAATCATTTAAAGCAATGAGACCATTTTTTAACTACATGAGCGATGTTTTAACGACTAATTTAAATGGAGAAAGTATTATTTAAGATACAATCTCTTTACAAGCTTAAAATCTATATTGTTGGTAAATAATACAAAATAATCTTTTTGCCAAGATTGTGTTTTTTCAGCTTGTTTGTTTGTTGTTTTTTCCCAAGTAGGATAAACTCTAAATGCACGTTTTCCTTCTTTATTATCTGTAGAGATAATACCTTTTTGAGTTAATATTTTTTTTGGAAATATAAATTGACCAAAATTATCTTCTGAAGAACAGTTAACTATAAAAAAATCGAAATCATCGTGTTCAAAATAAGGTTCAATTGGCCCTAAATCACTTCTTTTCCAAAATGCAACAAATTGGCCTGTTTTTTTGGGAGTAATTTTACCTTTTCTAAAAATAATCTTGTTTTCATTTAAATAAAATGAACAAGCAAAATATTCTTTACTTTCAATTTGATGAATAACATTTGAAATTTTTAAATTACAAATGTTATATATTTTTTCTTCTAATAAATTTAATTCTAATTCAATCATGTTTTATTATTCTTCAAACAATTGAATTTGACTTTTTAATCGTTCAATTAATAAGTTCATCATTCTTTTGTTAATATTTGATGAGTTTTGAATGTATTCTTTGTATTCGATAATTGTAAACATTCCCATAACAATACCTTTTAAAGAATTTCTAAACTTAATGTCACGTTGAATTGCATTCTCAATATAATTCATTTTCTTTTCAGGAGAAAGTGTAAAAAAAACACTTTTTTGCTTAGTTGCATAATTTTTAAAAACTTCAATAAATAAATCATTTTGAAATTTTAGAATAGGACGCAAGGTTTGGTTTTGAAATTTTTCTTCTAAACTAGAGCTTTCAGTAATTGTACCAATAGAATTTCCTCTTATTTCTAATATAGATTCATCTTTAGTTTTCATAGAAACAGTTTTAATTTGTTTATTAAAGATAAAAAATATCCTTCAGTAAACTGAAGGATATTTATTAAGTTATTAATAACGAAATGTTAATTTTTTAATCTAATGTAGTGTTTGCTAATTCAAAAACTTCTAAATCAAAATATTGAACTGAAGCAAGTATATGATCAAAAATATCAGCCATTATATGTTCATAATTTTCCCAAGTTTTATCTTTAGAAAAACAATATATTTCTAGTGGAATTCCTTTTTCAGTAGGCTGTAAATGACGAACCATCAATAACATATCGTTATTAATTCCGGTATGAAACTGAATATATTGTGTTATATATTTTCTAAATAAACCTAAATTAGTTAAGTTTCTTCCATTTAATATATTTGACTTATCAAATTCATTTACTTGATTATAATTATCAATTTCTGCCTTTCTATGTTCAATATATGAAGTCAAAAATTGAATTTTTTTAAAACTATCAAGTTCTTGATCTTTTATAAAACGAACAGAACTAGGTTTTAGTAGAATATGACGTTTAATTCTTCTTCCATCTGAAATTTGCATTCCCTGCCAATTTTTGAAAGAATCAGAAATTAAACTATATGTTGGAATTGTTGTGGTTGTATTGTCAAAATTTCTAACCTTAACAGTAGCTAAATTAATTTCTATTACATCTCCATCGGCACCAAATTTCTCCATAGTAATCCAATCACCAATACGAACCATATCATTTACAGAAACTGAAATACTTGCAACAAAACCAAGTATTGTGTCTCTAAAAACTAAAATAATAATTGCTGAAATAGATCCAAAAGTAGCTAGGAAAGTATTCTTATTAATATCAAATAATATCGTAATAAATGAAACAACACCAAGTATCCAAAGCATAATCATAATTACTTGAATATAACTATCAATTGGTTTATCACTAAATCTAGGTTTATGTTTTAAATAATCACGTAAAGCATTAAAAATACTTCGTGTAATCCAAAGCGATAATAATATAATGTATGTTTTAATACCTTTTTCAAAAAAATCTTCCCAATAGGTAAATTGTTTTAAAATTACTGGTACCGTTTTATATACAAATAATAGAGGAATTAAATGTGCAACATATTTAGCCGTTTTATTTGCAACTAAAAAGTCATCAAAAGAAGATTTTGTTCTTGCTGCAACAATTGCAAGAATAATAATTAATATTTTTTTACAAATAATATCTAAAATATATGCAATAACTATTAATAGGACAATATTTATCGTGAGATTAATATATGAAGCTATATCATCACTAAAGTTTAAATCTTTTAAAATAGAATATGCCCAATTAAATATTTTCATTTATTTTCATTTATTTTAATTTATATCTTTTAAGTATTTTTTTTCTACATAAAAAGTTGCAAATGGTATTAAAGAGGCAATACATACAATTAAGAATGTATTAACGGTCCATTTAATTTTAAATTTAACTAATAAAGCTAAAATTAAATATGCAATAAATAAAACCCCATGAGCCATACCTAATGGGAATAATATTGTTTTATACAAATCTAAATTTATATTTTTTGTAATAAACATGTTAGCAAATAAAAAAAGATAAGAAAATCCTTCTAAGATTGCAATAATTTTAAAAAATTTTATCATGATAAAGCAGAATAAATAGCAAATCCATATATAACAAAACGAAATACACGAAGAGATGCAAATAAGAAAAAGTGTTTTTTAGAAAAGTTAATCATTCCAGCTGCTAAACAAGCCATTGCAAAAGGTAAGGGAAGTAAAGCCCCTACAGCAATTAAAAAACCACCCCATTTTTGCATATTTTTTATATGTTTAGACATTTTGCCTTCAAAATACTCATTAATTAAAGGAATAAGCAATAAACTCCTTCCCATAAAATAAGCTATTACACCACCAAAATAAGAAAGAATAGCTAAAATAGATAAATAGAGTAGAGGTGATGAAGTACTTTTTGTCCAAGCAATAAAAATATCTGGAGGTAATAATCCAAGAAAACTTTCAGAAACAAAAAATACCGAAAATATAGATAAATCACTAAAATTCTGAGTTATATAAGCCATCATTTCATTTATACTCATTACTTTATAATTAATATAAAGCAAAATGGCTATTACAATAACTAAAGGAATGATTGCCTTTTTAGTATTTGTCCAAATAAAGCGATAGAAACCTGTATATTTATAATACTGGTGTAAAAGTTTAAATCTTGATTTTTTAGGTTTTTCCATTTGGGTAAATTTGCAATACAAAATTAAGGGGTAAACTATTATAAATACGTTAAAGTATATATAAAAAAATCGGTACATGGTACCGATTTATATTATGTAAAATAGAACATAATTAAAATGCTATAAATGCATTATTATATTCTTTTAAATCTAATAAATTATTTTTCTTAGATAAATCAGTTAATAACGATAAAAAGTACTCAAAACTCTCTAAATCATTTTCTTTAGAAATAATTGTAGTTGTTTCAGTTTCTTCATCAAGAGGTTCATCATCTGGAATACCTATAAAAAAAGCATTATTGTTTTCTAAATGTTCATATGCTAAACGAAGAGCTTTAGTAACTATAGGATTTTGTTCTTCTAAAGAATACTCTCTAACTTTTTTTAAATCAGTAACTATTGATTCAACTTCAAATTCATTTTTAATCAAATTTTTTTGAATCTTTTCAATTAATTTTAGTGCATATCTATTTTCCATAAGGCTTTATTTATAAGGAATACAAAATTAGAGCTAATTACTTTTTTATACAACCTTTTTTTAACCTATTTTTTATATTTTATTTTTGAACTATAATATACATTATGTAAAATAGAATATTTTTAAATATATGAAAAAGAATTTGTAATTTCGTTGAATATCTTGTCTCATTATGAAAAATCCAATTGCAGAAAGAATTACAGACTTTCTAAAACAATACCACCCTTTTTCTAGTATAGAATATGTGAATTTATTGAATATTGCAAAAAGTGTTAGAGTTATTTATTTAGAAAAAAATGAAACACTTTTTAAAATTAACGAAAATACGCATGAATATTTTTATGTAGTAGCCTCTGGTGCTATTGGATTATCAGTAACTTCAGATGCTGATGAAATACTTATTGATAAATGTGATGAAGGTGATATTTTAGGTTTGCGCCCTTTTTTTGCAAAGGATAATTATTTAATGAACGCAAAAGCTCGAGAGGAAAGTATTGTTTATGCAATTCCGATAGATACTTTTAAGCCTTTAGTAGCTTCAAATTCTAATGTTTTAAGCTTTTTATTAGAAAGTTTTGCTTCAAATACAAGAAATCCTTACGATAAAAATAATAAAGGTAAATTAATATCTGAAAATGTTATTTATAGCGACCAAAATGCTGAAATTCAGTATTATCAACCTATAAAATATACTGCAAACCCTATTACAGCTTCACCAAATGACATTGTTAGATATGTTGCGCAAACTATGGCAAGTAGTAAAATAGGAAGTATTATTATACACAATAATAGAAAACCAATAGGAATTGTAACCGATAAAGATTTACGTGCTAAAATTGCTACTGGTTTATTTGGAATTGATGTAACTATTGATAAAATTATGTCGTCACCGGTTATTACTGTTGCCGATAATCTATCTATCGCAGAAGCTCAAATTATGATGCTTAAAAATAATGTTTCTCATTTATGTGTAACTCAGGATGGATCAGTCGATTCTGAAATTACTGGAATAATTACAGAACACGATATCATTGTAGCTCAAGCAAATAATCCTGGTGTATTATTAAAGGAATCAAAAAGAGCACAAAACTCAACTGATTTAAAAGATGTTAGAGAGAAACTAACCGATTTAATTCAACATTCATTAGATAAAAATGTTCCTATAAATCATATTTCTTCAATTGTTGGCGAGATTAATTTAGCAATTACAAAGCGTGCTATTGAATTGACTATTGAAAAAATAGGAACTCCTCCTCCAACTCAATTTGCATGGTTAAACATTGGTAGTCAAGGCAGAAAAGAACAACTTTTAATGACTGATCAAGACAATGCTTTAGTTTTTGAAGATGTTCCAGAAGAAAAATACGATTCAGTTAAAAGATATTTTCTCCAATTATCAGAATATGTTACAGACATACTAAATCAGATAGGTTACGAATATTGTCCTGCTAAAATGATGGCCAGTAACCCTTTATGGTGTAAATCTGTTACCGATTGGCAAAACCAATTTAAAGGATGGATAAATGCTCCTGGTGAAAAAGGAATTTTAATGTGTACTATTTTCTTTGATTATGATTTTGTTTATGGAAATGAAGCTTTAGTTGATGAGATAACAAAAACAATTCAAGAAGAAACATTAGATAATCAATTATTTTTTGCCTTTTTAGGTGCTGATGCATTAAAAAATCCACCACCTTTAGGTTTTTTTAGACAGTTTTTAGTAGAAAGTGATGGAGAGCATAAAGATAATTTTGATATCAAAGGAAGAGCATTAATGCCTTTAATTGATGCAGCAAGAATATTATCTCTAAGTAAAGGAATAAAAAATATAAATAATACAATCTCAAGATATTCTAAACTTGCCGAATTAGAACCTCAAAATGCAACAACTTATGAAGCTTGTGCTGAAACTTTTGCCGATTTATTAAAATTTAGAACGGAAGAAGGTTTAAAAAATGAATCTGATGGTAGATATTTAAACTTGAATGAGTTATCTAAATTAGATAAAGTAAAACTTAAAAATGGTTTTCAACCCATTTCAGATATTCAAGAAATCATAAAAAACCGATTTCAATTAACTTATTTTACTTAATATGTCGTTTAATTGGTTTAAAAAAATAGTTAAAGATTATCCTAAATTTTGGGAAACTTACTTGGCTTATTTTGATGATCATCAAAATAAAAATAATCGTTATGTGGTTTTTGATTGTGAAACCACAGGCCTAGATTATAGTACCGATAAAATACTATCAATTGGTGCAGTTGCTATTGAAAACAACCAAATTGTAGTAAATGATTTTATGGAAGTTTTTTTAATACAAGATTATTTTAAACGAGAGTCTGTACCCATTCATGGAATTTTAAAAGAAGGAAAAGAAGAAAAAATAGTTGAAGCCGAAGCTGTTATTAGATTTTTAGATTTTATTAAAAATGCCACTTTAGTTGGTCACCATGTAGCTTTTGATATTGAAATGATTAATCAAGCACTAGATAGATTAGAAGTAGGAAAATTAAAAAATCAAGTGATGGATACTGATGTTATGTATCAAAAACTGAAGTATTTACCGCAAGAAGAACATTATTCTTTAGACGAATTATGTGATATTTATAAAATTAGAAAATCGGACAGGCATACGGCAAGTGGTGATTCTTTTATTACAGCATTATTATTCTTAAAATTGAAACGCAAATTAGATATATAAAAAAAGCTGTTTCATCTCTGAAACAGCTAATTTAACCAAAAAAACCAATAACTATAGCTTATTACTCTTAATTTCATCCACTATTTCAGGATTTAATAAAGTTGAAATATCTCCAAAATTAGAGAAATCACCTTCGGCTATTTTTCTTAAAATTCTACGCATAATTTTTCCAGATCGTGTTTTAGGTAAACCAGTTACAAACTGAATTTTATCTAATTTTGCAATTGGCCCAATTTGATCTGAAATCATTTGATTTATTTCTTTTGCTAAATTATCTCTATCACGACCTTCACCTGTTTCTTTTAAAATCACATATCCATATAATGCATTTCCTTTTACATCATGTGGAAAACCTACAATTGCACTCTCAGCAACTGCTGGGTGTTCATTAATAGCATCTTCAATTGGTGCAGTTCCTAAATTATGACCAGAAACAATTATTACATCATCTACTCTACCTGTAATTCTATAGTAACCTACTTCGTCACGAAGTGCACCATCACCCGTAAAATATTTACCTGGATAAGCTGTAAAATAAGTTTCTTTATATCGTTGATGATCGCCCCAAATAGTTCTTGCCATTGATGGCCATGGAAACTTTATACACAAACTTCCTGTTACTTGATTTCCTTCAATTTCATTGCGCAATTCATCCATTAAAACGGGTTGAATACCTGGTAAAGGTAATGATGCGTATGTTGGTTTTGTTGGAGTAACAAAAGGTAATGGAGAAATCATTATTGCACCAGTTTCTGTTTGCCACCAAGTATCAACTAATGGACAACGTTTTCCTCCTACATGATCATTATACCAGTGCCAAGCTTCTTCATTAATTGGTTCACCAACAGAACCAATAACTTTTAACGAATCTAACTTAAATTTTTGAACATAATCAATATTTTCTTTTGCTAAAGCACGTATTGCTGTGGGAGCTGTATAGAATTGACTAACTTTGTGTTTGTTTATAACTTTCCAAAAACGGCTATAATCAGGATATGAAGGCACTCCTTCAAAAATAACTGTGGTTGCCCCATTTAAAAGTGGTCCGTATAAAATATATGAATGTCCGGTTATCCAACCTATATCAGCTGTACACCAATATACATCGTTTTCTTCATAATTAAATACATTTTTAAAAGTATAAGCCGTGTTTACCATGTAACCTGCAGTTGTATGAACCATCCCTTTTGGTTTTCCTGTTGACCCAGAAGTATAAAGAATAAATAATGGGTCTTCTGCATCCATAACGGCTGCTACATGATTGGCAATTGCATTATCTAATAAAGGCTGCAACCATATATCACGACCTTCTTTCATTGAAATTTCTGAATTAGTCCTTTTTGCTACTAAAACAGTTTCTATCGTTGTACAACTTTTTAATGCTTCATCAACAATTCCTTTTAAATCAATTGTTTTATTTCCTCTAAAACCACCGTCAGAAGTAATTACCATTTTACATTCACTATCGTTTATTCTTGCAGCTACAGCTGAAGCAGAAAAGCCTGCAAAAACTACAGAGTGAATAGCTCCGATTCTTGCACATGCTAGTACTGAAATTGCTAAATCAGGAATCATGGGTAAATAAATACAAACTCTATCTCCTTTTTTAATTCCTTGATCTTGTAAAACATTTGCCATTTTAGCAACTTTTGCATACAAGTCTTTATAAGATATGTGTTGAGCTTCTTCTTTAGGGTCATTAGGCTCAAAAATAATAGCGGTTTTATCTCCTCTCTTATTAAGATGTCTGTCGATACAGTTTTTTGTTATGTTTACTTTTGCATTTAAAAACCATTTAAATTTTGCTTCTTCCATATCAAATTCAAAGGTTTTATCCCATTTTTGATACCATGTAAACTCTTCATCGGCAATTTTATCCCAAAACTTTCTGGGTTCTCTCACCGATTTTTTATACATTTTAAAATAATTTTCTAAATCTTTTATTTTATAGTAACTCATTTTAGTTTTATTTTTTTGCTTTGGTTTAATTGTTTAGTATAAAGATAACTATTCTATTTATAAGAATATAATGTTTTTTGCTAAATAGGTATATATTTATTTGTAAGAACCTATATTCGATGATTTAAAACACTCAATTAATTCATCAATAATATTTTCATCATCAATAGTTGAAGGAATTTGAAAAGTTTCACCATCTACAATACTTCTCATCATTTTTCGCAAAATTTTACCTGAACGTGTTTTTGGTAAACGTTCTACTATAATAATATCTCGTAAAGAAGCTACAGCACCAATTTGATCTCTAACTAATTGAACAATTTCATATTGTAATTGAAAATGTTCAATTTCAGTACCTGATTTACAAACTACTAATCCTAATGGAATTTGTCCTTTTAATTCGTCATTAATTCCTATAACAGCACACTCAGCAACAGATTGGTGCGAAGCTACAATTTCTTCCATTTCGGCAGTTGAAAGCCTATGGCCTGCAACATTTATAACGTCATCTACTCTACCTGTAATATAGATATAATTTTCATCGTCTTTAAAACCTCCATCACCTGAAAAATAATATCCAGGGAATTTATTTAAATATCCAGCTTTAAAGCGTTCATTATCATTCCATAAATCCATTAAAGTTCCTGGAGGTAATGGTAATTTAATAACTACATAACCTTCTTCATTTGGTCGTAATTCTTCACCGTTTTCGTTAAAAATTCTAATATCATAACCAGAAACAGCCTTCCCAGCAGATCCGGGTTTAATTGGCAAATACTCCACTCCCATCATATTTGCAATCATTGGCCAACCTGATTCTGTTTGCCACCAATGATCAATTGCAGGAATTGGTATATGTTCTCTATACCATTCTAAAGTTGCAACATCACATCTTTCGCCTGCTAGAAACTGAATTCTAAGAGAAGATAAATCAAATTGTTTAATAAACTCTCCATTTGGGTCCTCTTTTTTTATAGCTCTAATTGCTGTTGGTGCAGTAAACATAACATTTACTTTATGTTCTGAGATAACTCTCCAAAAAGTACTTGCATCTGGCGTACGAATAGGTTTACCTTCAAAAATTATAGTTGTACTTCTATTAATTAAAGGCCCATAAACAATATAACTATGGCCTACAACCCAACCAACATCTGAAGCAGCCCAAAAAACATCTTCTTCTTTTACATCATAAATATGTTGCATTGAAAATTTAAGTGCTGTTACATAACCTCCTGTATCTCTAACAATTCCTTTTGGTTTACCTGTTGTACCTGATGTATATAAAATATAAAGCGGATGGATTGAATTTACCGGAATACATTCGGCTTCCTCAGAACCGAATACTAGAGCATCATAATCGATATCATATTTTTTAAACGGCACTTTTGCTCCTAATTTTCTATTAAAAACAACAACTTTTTTTGGTTTATGTTCTGCTAATTGTATAGCTTCATCAACTAAAGGTTTGTAAGCAATTAATCGATCAATCTCAATTCCTGAAGAAGCTGTTAGAATAACTTTTGGTTTACAATCATCAATTCTAATTGCAAGTTCATGGGGTGCAAAACCACCGAAAACCACCGAATGTGTAACTCCAATTCTTGCACAAGCTAACATTGCAAATGCTGCTTGAGGTATCATTGGCATATAAATTACAGCTGTATTTCCTTTTTTTAAACCTATAGATAATAATCCGCCAGCAAGTTTAGCTACTTCTGTTTTTACATCGTTATATGTATACTTTTTAACAGTTTGAGTTACTGGAGAATCATATATTATAGCAATTTGGTCACCAAAACCATCTTCTATGTGTTTATCAATAGATAAATAACATGCATTTAATTCACCATCTTTAAACCACAAAGGGTAATTATCATTTCCTTGAGAAAGAATTGAATCTGGTTTTTTATACCATTTTAGTGTTTTTGCTTGTTCTTTCCAAAAAGTTTCTGGTGATTTAACACTTTTTAAATACAATTCGTTATAATTCATCTGATTTATTTAATTTTTATACTTAGTAAATGTAAAAAATTAAACAATACATTTTATAACAATATTGCTAAATAGGTATATATAATAGTTTTACACTAAGAGTAATTCTGCTACTTTATCTACTACTTTTTTTATTGAAAATGGTTTAGTTAAATAAGCATCAGCACCTAATGATAACCCTTTTTCTATATCACTTTCTTTATTTTTTGCAGATAGAAACATAACTTTAGTGTGCTTCAATTTTTGATCTTTCTTGATTTGTTCTAATGTTGCAAAACCATCTACTAAAGGCATCATGACATCTAAAATAATTACATCAGGAAAATTTGTTTTTAAAATATCTAAAGCCTCTTGTCCGTCTCGAGCAATAAAAACGTCATAATTATTTTTTTTAAAAGTATACTCAAGCGACATTACGATATTTGGTTCATCATCTACAATTAATATCTTTTTCATGTATTATATATTTTCAATGTTTTTATTTTTCGGTAAAGTAAATATGATACAGGCCCCTTTTTCTATTGTTTGAGCCCAAATTTTACCTTTATGATGTTCAATAATTTGTTTGCATATTGCCAATCCTAAACCGCTACCAATTGGTTTTTTTATATTTTGATTTGTTGATTGATAAAACTTTTCAAAAATAGCATCAAAATCTTTAGGATTAATACCTTTTCCGTTATCAAATACAGAAGTTTGAATAAAATCTCCTTTATCAATAATTTGAACAATAATTATTCCGTCTTTCTCTGGACAAAACTTTATTGCATTTGAAATTAAATTAGTAATTACCTGAATAATTCTATCGTTATCAAAATAAGCATTTACTTTTTGTTTACTTTCAACAAAAACACTAATGTTCTTATTTTTAATAAGTTGATTTAACGGTTCAATTGATTTTTCAATAGTTTCAACTAAATTATTCTTTGTTGGACTTATTGTTTGCTTTCCTGTTTCAAATTTTTCTAAGTCTAATATTTTATCAATTAAACGATTCAGTCGATCAGATTCTGAAATTATATTTTGTAGAAATTGTTTTTTTAATTCTTCTGGAATATCTTCATCATCATGTAAAATTTCACTTGCGGCTTTAATTGCTGTTATTGGCGTTCTAAGTTCATGAGTTACCGTATCTAAAAATTCATCTTTTTGTTTGTCTTTAACTAATAAATTACTGTTTGCATTTTGTAATTGCAAGGTAATTTCCTTTAATTCATTTGATGTTTCAGTTAGTTTTTTGTTTACAATAATATTTTCCTTTGATTCTTCCAATATTTTTAAAACTTCAGGTAAGGTAATTTTTTCTTCTTTTACTACACTTGAAATTAATATCCTTGCTGACGCAGTACCAATATGCCCTGTTAATAAATTTTCAGCAAACTTAACCAATCTAGCATCGGCTAATTCCTGATTTTTATCGACATTATATTTTACATTAAAAATATTTAAGGCTCTTTTGGTTCTTTCTTCACCTAAAAATCGAACTAAAACCTTCTCGATATCGCTTGTGTAGGCTGTTCCTTTCCATACAAAAGCATTCTCATGGTTTGTACTGTATTTTTCAATGTCTACATACATTTCTGCATAATTTCTCTCACGATAATTACCTTTAAAACTAACAGAAACGGCAAAATAAGTAATTGTATTGAATAATAAACTCCAAAACAACGCATGAGGTACAGGCTCTAAATAATCTAAACCAAATAATTGAAAAGGTTTTAATAATTCAATTTGCAAAAATCCTTCAGCAATAAATGAACTGTTATTGTTTGTAAGTCCTATTGCATAAGGAATTAACAATGTATAAACACAAACTAAAAAACCTATTAAAATACTATAAATAGCGCCCATTCTAGAACCTCTTCTCCAAAAAATAGCTCCAAAAAATGAAGGTGCTAATTGTGCAATAATTACAAATGAAATTAATCCTATTGACACTAAGCTATAATCTAATGCAAAAAATCTATATATAAAATAAGCACCAATAATTAATGAAAAAATTCCGATTTTTCTAATATTAACAATTTTCTTATTATTAATAATTTGTTCTTCATTTTTTAATTTTCCTAAAAAAGTATATGGAATCAAAAGGTTATTACTCAACATTGTTGAAAGACTAATACTTGAAACTACAATCATTGAAATTGCAGCTGAAAAACCACCAAGGAAAACTAAAACTGTTAGAAATGTATTATTAAAATATTGAGGAATTAACAATGAATAAGTATCAGCGTTTACTTTTTGCCCTTCAAACAAAACATTTCCTCCCCAAGCTATTGGATATACAAATAAATTAAAAAGCAATAGATATAAAGGGAACAACCAAATTGCAGTTTTCAAATGACGTTCTCTATTATTCTCAACAACAGTCATATGGAATTGTCTTGGCAATAAAAATATTGCGAAAAGCGAAACCATGCTTAAAAAAAACCAATTCAACCCTTGATCTAAACCACCAATTGTATTCTTTTCAGCAAAATTTTCTAATAATGAAGCTTTTGTGTAAATATCATCATAACCATCAAAAACAAAAAAAGTAACATAAACTCCAACAACAATAAAGAAAACTAACTTTAAAATACTTTCAATAGCAACAGCAGTTACAATTCCTTTTCTTTTTTCGGAAGCATCTACATAACGAGTTCCATAATAAGATGCAAATAATGCTAATGCAATGGCAACATAAGTTGTAGTATCATTAAAAATTAATGACGAAGAGTTTGTTTTTGTAACAATATGAAAAGTTTCTGATATTGCTTTTAATTGTAAAGCAATATAAGGTAAAATTCCAGCTAAACAAACTACAGTTACAATTGCACCTAAAAATCGACTATTTCCATAGCGCAATGATATAAAATCGGCAATACTTGAAATTTTATTTACTCTTGAAATTCTAATTATTTTTTTTAAAACAATAATCCATGCAGGAATAATAATTATAGGTCCTATATAAATAGGTAAATAATTTAATCCTGAATTTGCCGCAACACCAATACTACCATAGTAAGTCCAAGCAGTGCAATAAACTGCTAAAGAGAGTGAATATATATAAGAATTATTGGTCCATTTTATATTGTCTTTTTTTTCTGCCCAATGAGCAATAAAAAAAAGAAAACCTAGATAAACTAATAATACTAAAAGTAATAAAGCACTATTCATAATATCGTTCTACAATAATTAAGGAAATTAACACTAAAAAAAGCCAAACAGAAAAAATATAAACATAAATAATAGGTAGCCCAAATAAAGAATCTGAACTATCAAATAATAAAATAATAGGTAAATTAAATAACACTAATAATAATAAAGATAAAACTACTAGTTTTTGTTGATGCCTCTTTTTCATTAACTTAAAATTATAACTTTTTAAAAATACAAACTCTGCTCCCGAAAAACAAGAGCAGAGTAGTAAATTAAAATAATTAAAAAATTAGTGTCCAGTAGCTTCTCCTGCTCCTGAAGGAATTCTAATATTTTCTACTATTTCTTGCACATCTTGAGGAGGTGCAGGTGTAAAACTATTTACAACAAATGCAACTATAAAGTTAACAATCATTGCAATAGTACCAAAACCTTCTGGTGAAATTCCAAACCACCAACTTGCTTTTAATCCTTCAACAGCCTCTTTTCCACCATCAAAAATTCCAAATTTGAATTTTAACATATAAAAAAGCATTAATAAGAGACCAATAACCATTCCCGCAATTGCTCCTTCTTTATTCATTTTTTTATGAAAAATACCTAAAATAATAGCTGGGAAGAAAGATGCAGCCGCTAAACCAAAAGCTAATGCAACAACGGCAGCCACAAATCCTGGAGGGTTAATTCCAAAATAACCTGCTATAATAACCGCTACAGCGGCAGCTCCACGTGCAGCCCATAATTCTCCTTTTTCAGAGATATTTGGGTTAACCATTTTTTTAATTAAATCATGAGAAACTGACGACGAAATTACCAATAATAAACCTGCAGCAGTTGATAATGCCGCAGCTAAAGCTCCTGCAGCAACTAAGGCAATAATCCAGTTTGGCAACTGAGCAATTTCAGGATTAGCCAATACCATTATATCATTATCAATAGTTAATTCACTACCTTTATAACCTTTAGCATCTTGAGCAGCAATAAATTCAGCGTTTTTAGATTTATCATTATAATATTGAATTTTTCCGTCCCCGTTTTTATCTTCAAATTTTAATAATCCTGTTTTTTCCCAGTTGGTAAACCAAGCTGGCATTGAAGTATAATCTTTATTACTAATTGTTTCAATTAAATTAGTTTTTGCAAATACTGAAACTGCTGGAGCAGTTGTATATAAAATAGCAATTAACAATAAAGCCCATCCTGCCGATTTACGTGCGTCTTTAACTTTTTTAACCGTAAAGAAACGAACAATTACGTGAGGTAAACCCGCCGTTCCAACCATTAGAGCTAAAGTGATTGCAAAAACATCAATCATTGATTTTGAACCATTTGTATATTCAGCAAAGCCTAGTTCAGTTGAAAGCCCGTTTAATTTATCTAATAAATAAACATTTCCATCACCTACAACTGTGCCACCCATTCCTAATTGTGGAATAACATTACCAGTCATTTGAATAGAGATAAAGATTGCAGGAACCATAAAAGCAAAAATCAAAACACAATATTGTGCTACTTGCGTATAAGTAATACCTTTCATTCCTCCTAATACTGCATAAAAAAGAACGATAACCATTCCAATTACAACACCTGTATTGATATCTACTTCTAAGAATCTTGAGAAAACAAGTCCAACTCCTCGCATTTGTCCAGCCACGTATGTAAATGAAACAATTAAAGCACATATTACAGCAACAGTCCTAGCTGTATTTGAGTAATATCTCTCACCTATAAAATCAGGTACTGTAAATTTTCCAAATTTTCTTAAATAAGGCGCTAACAATAATGCTAAAAGCACATATCCTCCAGTCCACCCCATTAAATAAACCGCACCGTCATACCCTGCAAAAGAAATAATTCCGGCCATTGATATAAATGAAGCAGCTGACATCCAATCGGCAGCGGTTGCCATTCCATTAGCTAAAGGCGAAATTCCTCCACCAGCAACATAAAATTCTTTGGTTGATCCAGCACGAGACCAGATTGCAATTCCAATATATAAAGAAAATGTAATTCCTACGATTATGTAGGTCCAAGTAAGTACATCCATGATATTTTATTTTAGTTTGTTATAATTAATTATTCGTCAAATCCGTATTTTTTGTCTAATTTGTTCATCAATCGTACATAGACAAAAATTAATACGACAAACACATAAATTGAACCTTGTTGAGCAAACCAAAATCCTAAAGGAAAACCTCCAAGTTTTATTTCGTTTAATACATCTTTGAATAATATTCCTGCTCCAAACGAAACAGCAAACCAAATACTCAATAATATTAGAAGGTATCGAAGATTTTCCTTCCAATAAGCCGTAGCTTTTTCTTGTTTTTCACTCATAATATAAATAGTTTTATTGATTGATTATTATAGATAAATCATAGCTTGAAGTGTTAACGTATTTACCGCATCACTTGTAGCATATTTTAAAGATTGATATTCTAATGTTAATTTTGCATTATGACCGCTTAAAAACATATTTGCACCTACACCAAATTGAGAGGCGTTATCATTTAAAGCATCAATTTTTCTGCTGTCAAAAGAAAGATATGGTTGAAATTTAGTCTTCATTTTCATAGGTATAACATAACCTACATGTCCATGTAGTAAAGAACCTGTTTCATAAGTTGTGCCCAATGTAAAATCTTTACCGTAATCGTTATTTTGATATAACGCATAAGCAGTTAAAGCTCCTCCATTACTTCCAATTGGAGCATCATAAAAAGCATCTAAAGCAAATATTTTTACATCTTCTCCTTTTAAATTACCTAAAGCATCAGCAACTACTGATCCACTTGGATGTGCAAAAAAACCAGCACCTACATTAAATACTTTTTTGGTTCCTAAATAACTTCCCACTTTATATGGTAAAAAATTACTTTCATTATCTAAAAAACCATATTCAAAATAACCTGCATAAGTTCTTCCTGCATCTTTAGAACCCAATAATCTTCTACCTGTGTATGTTGCAGCTCCTCCATTTACTGGTGTCGCAGTAGCTTGTAAATTATTAGTTACTGCATCATTAACAGAAACACGGTATTGGAATTTTCCTAAAGCTCCTTTTAGATAAACTCCCATATGTCTTGCAAATTGATCAGACAAACCTAAAGTTGCCCAAGCTTGACGTTGGTTATCTAAGGTCATGATATTGAGAGTACTTTGGTTATTTAAACGTGAAATTCCATTCCAGTAGTGCAAACCACCTCCAATTGCATGATTTTTTCCTAAACTATATTGTGCCCAAACATCATGAAAAAACAGTTGTGAAGCGTCTTTGGTTCCAGTCGGACTCATATTATCGCCATTTAAGCTATTTAAACCAAAATGCGTTAAAATCATAAAGTCTTTGCTAATTTGAGCATACATTAAAACACGAGCTCTTCTAATACTAAAGTTTGTATCAGACTGTTCATTTCCATTAGCATCTAAAGGACGATCTGAGTTATTTTGTGCCCAAAATTGAGCCCATGAAATAACTCTAAAATACTTAGAACCATCTTCATTAATATTAACTTTCAATCCTCCACCATAATCTGGAGAACCTTGAGAAAATGTTAAAGCTGAAAAAAGTAATCCAGCAATAAGTGTTAGTTTTTTCATAATTTATAATAATTGGTTAGTTATTCTTTTTTAACAGTACCAAATTCTAAAATTATGTTAACGAAAAAAATTTTAGTATATATTTATGTAAAATAGTATAGCTAGTCTTTAAAACGTTCCCATTTTATTAGCATAAACTTGTCTCCTAACTCTGTAATTATCATTCCTGCTCCAGATAATTTTTCTTTACTTTGAAGATAATCTACTAATTCATTATGCTTAAATATCTTATATGTAGGGTGGTAATTAGGATGTGGTGGTTTTTTTATCTTAAATTCTTTAACCCAATTACTAATAGACACGTGTGAAACACCTAAAATGCGTTCTATTTCTCTATAACTTAAACCTTCTAAATATAACTGTAATGCCTTAGTAACATAATAATCATCAATTTTTTTACCAAGTTTATTAACTGTAAAATAATAATTGCAAGACTTACACAAATAGCGTTGTCTATCTTTAATAATTCCGCTTTTTACAATAGTATCACTTTGGCATTTTGGACAAGCTAAAATCTCCATGTATATAATTTTTGCATAAATATACTAATTTTGCAATAAAATTAAATTAAAATCTTATTTTTTGAATAATATTTTTTTAAATATGATAATTATTAATAAAATAAATTAAACATAATGCAATAATTTGCGTTTATTAACTAAATTAGAATTTTAAATAAGTATAGTTCGCTCTTTCAAAGATAATTAATCTAAATATCTATACTTATATTTTAATTATTTTAGTTAATTTGTAGAAACAAGACAATATTTTATGCAATTTGATAGCTTAACAACTGAAGGTTCGGTTTTATACAAACTCCTTACTGGAACAATAATCCCAAGACCAATAGGCTGGGTATCAACTGTTGATGAAAACGGAATTAATAATCTGGCGCCATTTTCTTTTTTTAATGCAGTTGGTGAAGATCCACCTCATTTAATGTTTTCTACGGTTCGTACTGGAAATAAAAATAAAGACACTCTGAATAACGTACTTGCAAATAAGCAGTTTGTTGTCAATTTAGTTACTGAAGAAACAGTCGAACAAATGAATATGACAGCTCAAAGCGTTAATTCTGATGTTGATGAGTTTCAATTAGCGAACCTCACTCCTATTGATTCTATTTTCATTAAACCAAAACGCGTTAAGGAAAGTTATGTCCATTTTGAATGTGAAATGGTACATCATTATTTTTTAGAAGATCATAAAAATGGTGGTGCTTGTATTGTAATTGGTAAAATTATAACCATGCACATCAATGATGAAATTTTAATGGAAGGAAATAGAATTAATTTAGACAAATACAAACCAGTTGCTCGTTTGGCAGGTTCAAATTATGCTAAAATGGGTGAATTATTTTCAATTAAAAGAGGATAAAAATGAAAAACGATATGTTAGAAATTAAAGTTGCTTTACAAATTTCAAAACCTATTGACGTAGTATTTGAAGCAATCGTAAATCCTGAAAAAATGTCTAACTACTTTATCTCAAAAAGTTCTGGATTGATGGAAGAAGGCAAAGTGCTAATTTGGAATTTCCCTGAATTTGATATGGATTACTCTGTTAGGGTTGGTAAAATTGAAGTCAATAAATACATATCTTATTATTGGAATTCTGAAGTAAAAGAACTGTTTGTAGAAATTTCGTTAGAATCTCAAGCAAATGGTTCTACTTTAGTTTCTATTAGAGAAACAGGCATGTCAAATGATAAGGAAGGGTTAAAATGGCTTTCCGGTAATTCATTTGGCTGGTCTAACTTCTTAGCTTGTTTAAAAGCATATTTAGAATATAATATTAATTTACGTAAAGGAGCTTTTGATTTCATGCGAGCTGAAAATCAATGTTCTTAAAATATATAAAATGAAAATAACAGTAATAGGTGGTGGTCCAGGAGGTTTATATTTTTCTATATTAACCAAAAAAGCAATGCCAAGTTGCGAAATAGACGTATACGAACAAAACAAACCAGATGATAGTTTTGGTTTTGGTGTAGTTTTTTCAGATGAAACTTTAGGAGAGTTTTTAACTCGTGATACGGAATCTTACGAATTAATTAGAAGCAAATTTGCATATTGGGACGATATTGTTGTAGCTCGTGATGGAGAACAAGTAAGTGTTGCAGGAAATGGTTTTTGTGGATGTTCTCGAAAAACACTTTTACAATTGCTTTATCAACGTTGCAAGGAAGAAGGTGTAAACTTGCATTTTGAAGCAAACATAACCAATTTAAACCAATTTAAAGATAGTGATATCATCGTTGCTTGTGATGGAATTGGAAGTTCTATTCGCACACAATTTGAGTCAGATTTTGAAACAAAAGTAGAATTGAAAAAAAATAAATTCGTTTGGATGGGCTCTACTAAACCATTAGATGCATTTACTTATTTCTTTAGATCTACTCCCAAAGGTGCATTTGTTGCACACACCTATCAATACGAAGAAGGAATGAGTACGTGGATTTTCGAATGTAGTCCACAAACTTGGGAAAACTTCGGTTTTGATACGTTTAAAGAAGAAGATACTACTCAAAAATTACAAGAAATATTCAAAGAAGAACTTGACGGACATGGTTTAATTACCAATAAATCGCATTGGCGTCAATTTCCGCACGTTACAAACGGTAAATGGTACAAAGACAATATTGTTTTATTAGGAGATGCTAAAGCAACTGCCCACTACTCTATTGGTTCTGGAACTAAATTGGCAATGGAATGTGCTATTGCGCTTTCAGATGCTATTGTAGAAAATCCAAATAATTTTCCTGTTGCTTTTGAAAACTATGAAAAAGCGAGAAGAAATCGTGTTGAAATGATTCAATATGCAGCAAATGTATCGTTAGATTGGTTTGAAAACATGGACAGACACATGCAGCATCCATTTTATCAATTTTCATTTGGATGCATGACGCGTTCTAAAAAAGTAACCTTTGAAAATTTAAGCATTCGAGATAAATCTTATACGAATAAAGTATTAAAAGAATTTAATGATATTAATCAAGATGTCACACCGAGCGCAGTCGAGGTGCCAGCAGCTTTTTCAAAATTTAAACTACGTGATTTAGAATTACAAAACAGAATTGTCATGAGTGCCATGGGACAATATTCTGCAGAAAACGGACTAGTGAATGATTGGCATTTAATGCATTATGGAAACAGAGCAATTGGTGGTTTAGGTTTAATAATTGCTGAAATGACTGCTGTTTCAGAAACTGGAAGAATTACTTTAGGTTGTACAGGTATTTATTCTAAAAATCAAATAGTTGAATGGAAAAAAATAACCAATTTTATTCATCAAAATTCATCTGCTAAAATCGGAATTCAATTAGGACATTCAGGACGAAAAGGCGCAACAAAAAAACCTTGGGAAACCGTAGATTTGCAAGATAAATGGAATTTGATTTCTGCTTCTCCAATTGCGTTCAATGAAAATTCTCCGACTCCAAAGGAAATGACTTTGGAAGACATGAATACCATTACAGAACAATTCGTTCAAGCTACTATAAATGCAAACGAAGCCGGTTTTGATATGATTGAATTACAAGCGCATCATGGATTTTTATTGGCTTCTTTCCTTTCACCACTGACTAATATTCGTACTGATGAATTTGGCGGAAGTGTAGAAAATCGTTTAAAATTCCCAATGCGTGTATTTAAAGCAATGCGAAATGCATTTCCAAAAGATAAGCCAATGTCGGTTAGAATATCCGCTACTGATTGGGCTGAAAACGGAATTTCAGAAGAAGATGTATTTATAATTGCAACTGCTTTTAAAGAAGCTGGAGCAGATATTATCAATATTTCTACTGGGAATACAGTTGCACATCAAAACCCTCAAATAGGTAGAATGTGGCAAACTCCATTTTCAGATGCAGTTCGAAATACCGTTCATATTCCTACAATTACAACCGGTTATATTCAAGATATTGACCAAATAAATACCATTATACTTAACGGAAGAGCTGATTTAGTAGCTTTAGGAAGACCTTTATTACTAGATCCTAATTTTGTTAGAAACTCGCAAGCATACGAAGATTATAGAGCTTCTGATATTCCAAAGCAATATATGACAGGCACTTCTCATTTATATCCTTTAAAAGGAAGTGAAAGAAAAATGATAGAAGGAATGAAAAAAGCACTGAAACCTGAAAGTCATGAAATTAAGTAATTATGTATAAAGATAATTTTACATATAAACATTTACCAAGTAAAGAATTACAACCTGACTATTTATTAGAGTTATCTCAATTTAAGCAAACTGAAATGCTTAATTGTGTCGAACGCTTGTTGGATTTCCATATTCAAAACGGAAATGGTGATAAAATCTGTATTCATACATTCGAAGAAACTTGGACTTATAAAAATTTACATGAAAAAGCCAATCAAATTGCACATGTTTTAATTGATGATTTAGGTTTGGTTTCTGGAAATCGTGTTTTATTGCGCTCAGCAAATAATCCTATGATGGTTGCTTGTTGGTTTGCAATAATTAAAGCTGGAGGAATTGTTGTGGCAACTATGCCTCTACTTCGTTCCAAAGAATTAACAACGATAATTGATTGCGCTGAAATTTCAATTGCTCTTTGTGATAGTGATTTAGCAGAAGAAATGAATCTAGTTGAATCGAAACATTTAAAACACAAAAGTTTCTACAGAAATAGTGATTTAGAAGCAAAAATGGCTTCAAAATCGACCACTTTTACTAATTATAACTCAAAATATAATGATGTTGCATTAATTGGTTTCACTTCTGGTACAACAGGAATTCCTAAAATGACAGCACATTTTCATAGCGATATTTTAAACATTTGCGAAGCTTTTCCAAATTACTCTTTACAACCAACATCTAAAGACATTTTCATTGGAAGTCCGCCATTGGGATTTACTTTTGGGTTAGGAGGTTTGGTTTTATTCCCAATGTACTTTGGTGCTTCTACTTTTTTATTGGAAAAACCAAGTCCCGATTTACTTTTAAAAGCGATTCAAGATTTCAAAATCACAATTTGTTTCACTGCTCCTACTGCTTGGCGCATATTAACAACTAAATTAAATGAATATGATGTTTCAAGTCTAAGAAAATGTGTTTCTGCAGGAGAAACTTTGCCAATTGCAGTATGGGAAGATTGGTACAATGCAACAGGTTTAAAAATTATTGACGGAATTGGTGCAACGGAATTATTACATATTTTTATTTCCTCTAATGCAGAAAACATGAAGCCTGGTTCAACTGGTTTGCCAATAACCGGTTACGAAGCAAAAATAGTAGATGATAATGGAAACGAAGTATCAAGAAATACTCCTGGAAAATTGGCCGTGAAAGGAATTACAGGTTGTAAATACTTAAATAGAGAAGAAAAACAAAAAGAATACGTTCAAAACGGATGGAATATAACTGGAGATATTTTTAAACAAGATGAAGATGGCTATTTTTGGTTTGTTGCACGTGGAGACGATATGATTATTTCTTCTGGATATAATATTGCGGCTATTGAAGTGGAATCTGTACTTTTAACACATGAATCTATTTTAGAGTGTGCTGTAGTTGGACTTCCAGATGAAAATAGAGGAATGTTAGTTTGTGCAAATATTGTTCTAAAAGACAAATCTAAAGCTTCTGACGAATTAAAAATTGAAATTCAAAATTGGTTCAAAGAAACTGCAGCTCCTTATAAATATCCTAGAGTAATTAACTTTTTAGATTGCTTACCAAAAACGGAAACAGGAAAAATTCAACGATTTAAATTAAAACATACATAAAATTGTCATTCTGAACTTGTTTCAGAATCTAAAATAACAATAAAAATGAGAAAAACGTTTTTAGTAATAAGTTTTACATTACTCACATTTACTGGAATATTAATATATGTCAATTGGAAATTTAGTTTTATACTGCTAATTTTAATTCCATTAATTCTTATGGGATTGTATGATATGTATTTTTCAGATAGAACAATCAGAAGAAATTTTCCACTATTAGGAAGGCTACGATATATTTTATCTGCAATTGGTCCAGAAATGCGTCAATATTTTATTGAAACAGATACAGAAGGAAAACCTTTTAATCGTTTACAACGTGATATTGTTTATCATCGTAGCAAAAAAGAAGTAGATACTATACCTTTTGGAACACAACTAGATGTTTATAAAGATGGTTACGAATGGATCAATCATAGTATTCGTTCTATTTCTTTTTCAGATATAGAGAAAAATCCAAAAGTTAGAATTGGTTCTTCTCAATGCGAAAAACCATACGATGCTAGCTTATTTAACATTAGTGCAATGAGTTTTGGTTCATTAAGTAAAAATGCCATTTTAGCTTTAAATAATGGCGCAAAACAAGGTGGGTTTTACCACAATACTGGTGAAGGCGGACTTTCTCCTTATCATCTTCAAGGTGGTGATGTAGTTTGGAATATTGGAACGGGTTATTTTAGTTGTCGAAATAACGACGGAACTTTTAACGTAGATCAATATGAAAAAAGAGCTATTTTAGATAATGTAAAAATGGTAGAAATTAAATTCTCACAAGGTGCAAAACCAGGTCATGGTGGAATTTTACCAAAAGAAAAAGTTACCGATGAAATTGCAGCAATTCGTTTGGTTGAAAAAGGAAACGATATTGTTTCTCCTCCTACACATTCAGCTTTTACAAATCCTTTAGAATTGATGGATTTTATAAAATTATTACGTACAAAATCTGGTGGAAAACCTGTTGGAATGAAAATATGCATTGGTAATAAGTCCGAATTTATTTCTATCTGTAAAGCCATGGTAGAAACAAAAACTTATTTTGATTTCATTACTGTTGATGGTGGCGAAGGTGGAACTGGTGCGGCTCCACAAGAATATTCAGATCATGTAGGAATGCCATTACGCGATGCTGTTGCTTTTGTTCATGACTGTTTAAAAGGTTTTGGAATTAAAGATCAAATCAAAATAATTGCAAGCGGAAAAGTAGTTACTGGTTTTGATATTATTAGATGCTTATCATTAGGTGCCGATTTATGTAATTCTGCCAGAGGAATGATGTTTGCTTTAGGTTGTATTCAAGCATTAGAATGTCATGCAAATACTTGTCCTACTGGTGTTGCAACACAAAATCTTAATTTAATGAAAGGGTTAATTCCTGAAGATAAAAGTATTCGAGTAGCACGTTTTCAACACGAAACTGTAAAAAGTGCAATGGATTTAATGGCTTCTGCCGGATTAGCTCATCCAGATGATGTAACAAGAGATGCAGTAACAACAAGAATAGACAGAAATAATGTAGAAACATTCGCACAAACATTCCCTGAATTAGAAAGCGGTAGTTTATTACATGAAGAAACTGTTCCAAAGGAATTTTTATATTTTTGGAAGAAAGCAAAAGTGGAACAATTTTAAAATAAAATAAGAATATATAGTTTATGAGAATTGTTTATTTACATGGATTAGAATCTAATAATTTAGGACCAAAAAACGATTGGCTCCACTCAATTTCTGATGTGTTTGACCCTTATATTGATTATTATGAACCAAATATTTATCAAATTTTAAAAACCAAAATTATAGCGTTTAAGCCAGACTTAATTATTGGTTCTTCCATGGGTGGATATTTTGCACATGAAATTGCTAAAGAACTAAATCTTAGTGCTGTATTATTCAACCCGGCATTACATTCAAGAAGTTTTGAACCAGATATGACAGGTCATGTTCATGGAGAATACAATCCAAATATGTATTTAGTTCTTGGAGAAAAAGACGTTGTTATTGATCCAATGTTAACGCTTAATTATATTAAAAAGAATAAAAATTATACTTACACTTTATTAAGTCATGAACACGGAACACCTGTTGATGTCTTTAAAAGAGAGATTAGTTTGTTTATTTAAAATACCAAAAAATGAGTAATTACTTTATAAAACAAGAAAAAATACGTTTCCAACATGTAGATTATGCTGGAATTGTCTTCTACCCACGATTTTTAGAAATGTTAAATTGTTTGGTAGAAGACTGGTTTGAAGAAGCCTTAGATCGACCATTTTCTAAAATGCATGAAACCAATGGTATTCCAACCGTTGATTTAAAAGTACAATTTAAAAAAGCAGCTCGTTTAGGCGATATTCTTACTAAAAAGCTCTGGGTTAAAAACCTTGGTGGATCTTCTATACTTTGCGGTTTTCAATTTGAAGATGAAAATGGAAAGACCTGTTTAGAAGGAGAAGTTACGCTTGTTAATGTTGCTTTCGCTGAAGATAGAAACAACATTAAAGCAGAACCTTTTAATGGAGAAATGAAAAACAAAATTATGAATTACAAATTATGAATTACAAGTTAATCTCGTTTTCAATTCATAATTCGTAATTTCAAATTCGTAATTAATAAACTATGGAATTTAAAAAATTTAAAGCAGCAACAGTACAAACTTCACCTGTTTTCTTAAACGTTGAAAAAACTATTGATAAAGCCATTACTTTTGTAAAAGAAGCATCAAAAAATGGGGCAAAGCTTATTGCTTTCCCTGAAGTATTTGTAGCAGGTTATCCTTATTGGAACTGGATTATGACTCCTGTTCAAGGAAGTAAATGGTACGAAGAATTATATAAAGCTTCAGTGGACGTAAATGGTCCAGATATTAAAAGGCTTTGCTTGGCTGCAAAAGACAATGATATTCAAATTGTAATTGGAATTAACGAACGTGGTAAAAGCTACGGTGAAATTTATAATACCAATTTAATTATTGACAACAAAGGTGTTATCATTGGAAAGCATAGGAAATTAGTACCAACATGGGCCGAAAAGCTAACCTGGTCTTCTGGAGATGGTTCTTCTTTAAAAGTGTACGATACAGAAGTGGGACCAATTGGAACTTTAGCTTGTGGAGAAAACACAAATACTTTAGCTCGATATACATTACTTACTCAAGGAGAATTGATTCATATTGCCAATTATATTTCGCTTCCTGTTGCTCCACCAGATTATAATATGGCTGAAGCAATTAAGATTCGTGCGGCTGCTCATTCTTTTGAAGGAAAATTATTTACAATAGTTTCTTGTTCTACTATTTCTCAAGAAATTATGGATGCATTGAAACCCGATGTTCCAAATGTAGAAGAATTACTAACGCGTAAAAACTCTGCATTTTCTGGATTTATTGGTCCAAATGGTGCTGTTATTGGTGAACCATTAATTGACAAAGAGGGAATGATTTATGCAGATATTGATTTGGCTAAATGCATCCAACCGAAGCAAATGCACGATATTTTAGGACATTACAATCGATTTGATATTTTCGATTTACGCGTAAATACAGCACCAACAAAAAATATTACCTTTGTTAATAGTCACGAAGAATTCAATAATAAATAGTCGAAAGTGGAAAGTCGAAAGTGAAAAGTAACCCAATCACTTTTTAGACTATGGACTTTAGACTTTATGACATAAAATTATGAACCAAAATCAATCTGACGATCAATACGGAAGAGCTCGAGTACAAGCCACACCAGAACTTGAAGCTTACTATAAAGATTTAGAAAATCTAGGCGCTGGTGCACTTTGGACAGTTGCCAACGACATTGAACCTTGGGAACCAAAACCATCTTCTATTCCAATGTTATGGAAATATGAAGATTTACGACCTTTAGTTTTAAAATCTTCTGAATTAGTTACTCCAGAACAAGCAGGAAGGCGCGTTGTGTATTTGGTAAATGATAAACGTAAAGATGTTTCTGCTGCTGTAGGTTGGTTATATACCGGAATTCAAGTTACTCGTCCGGGCGAATTTACTTCTGCTCACAGACATAAAGCTTCTGCCCTGCGTTTCATTATGGAAGGTTCTGGTGGATATACCGTCGTAGATGGAAATAAAATAATGCTTGAAGTGAATGATTTCGTGATTACTCCCAATTCTACTTGGCACGAACATGGTGTGGAAGAAAGCGGAAAAACATGCATTTGGCAAGATGGATTAGATATTCCATTAGTAAATGCATTAGAAGCAAATGATTATGCTGTTTTTGATGGTACACAACCATTGGTTAAACCAATCAATTATTCTCCATTATCTTATGGAGGTGCTGGTGTAGTTCCTGCAGATGTAGTTTGGGACAAACCCTACTCGCCTCTTTTTAAATATTCTTGGTCAAAAGTATATCCTGCTTTATTAGAAGCTGCAAAAGTAAACGAAGGTTCTCCTTATGACGGAATAATAATGCAATATTCAAATCCACTTTCTGGCGGACATGTAATGCAAACTATGGGTGCTTCCATTCAATTATTACGACCAAGCGAACACACGAAAGCACACAAACATACAGGTTCATTCGTGTACCAATGTGCGAAAGGAATAGGCTATTCTATCATTGACGGAAAAAGATTTGATTGGAAAGAAAGAGATATTTTCTGCGTTCCTTCATGGATGAATCACGAACATGTAAATCTTTCCGATACGGAAGATGCAGTTTTATTTTCGTTCAACGATTTACCAGTTATAGAAAAATTAGGTTTGTACCAAGAACAAGCTTATACTGATAATAACGGATTTCAAAAAATACAATAACAATTTCAAGCTCAAAAATCAATTACAAAAATTTTAAAAAACTTTGCTACTTAGCAACTTTGAAACTTAAAAATAATGAAACTACTTACGTATAAAACAGAAACTTCAGAACCAAGATTAGGATTTATTCACAACAAACAAGTTATTGATATGGAAGATTTTGGAGATGTATCCAATTTTCCTTTACCAAATGACATGTTAGAATTAATTGACATGGGATTTGAAGTAATTGCTGAAATAAATGATTTAATTGAAGATACTACTGAAAAACAATTGAATCAAATTAGCTATGCAATGGACGAAATTACCATTTTAGCGCCTATTCCTTACCCAAGAAAAAACATCATTGGAATTGGTTTAAATTATACAGAACACGTTGCAGAAAGTGCTAGAACATTAGATACTTCTAACGAATTACCACAGCAACCAGTAATTTTTTCAAAACCTCCTACAACGGTTACAGCAACTAATACTGAAATCTTATTGAACAGAAAATTAACGAACCAATTAGATTGGGAAGTGGAATTAGCTGTTGTTATTGGTAAAAAAGGAAAATATGTTCCTAAAGCAGATGCTATGGACTATATTTTTGGTTATACCGTAATCAATGATATTTCTGCACGTGATTGTCGTCGTTCTGGGCAATGGATTGTTTCTAAAGGACAAGATACTTTTGCGCCTATGGGACCAATTTTAGTGACTAAAGACGAAATAGAAAATCCGCATAATTTAAATTTATCATTGACAGTTAATGGTGTTGAAAAGCAAAATTCAAACACGCAATTTATGTTGTTTAATATTAATGATTTAATTGAAGATTTAAGTACGGTTTTTACATTGGAAGCAGGAGACATTATTGCAACTGGAACGCCAGCTGGTGTTGGTGCTGGTAGAAACCCACAGGAATGGTTAAAAGACGGTGATGTGGTAGAATGTACGGTTCAAAACATTGGAACAATTGTAAATACGGTTAAAGAGATTTAGTATGAAAAAATACAGAATAGGTCAAATAGTTCCATCTTCGAATGTGACAATGGAAACCGAAATTCCAGCAATATTCCGTTCAAGAGAAACAATACTTCCAGAACGTTTTACTTTTCATAGCAGTAGAATGCGCATGAAAAAAGTGACCAAAGAAGAATTAGAAGCCATGGATGCTATGAGTTTAAAATGTGCTCAAGAATTATCTGATGCACATGTAGATGTAATGGGTTATGCTTGTTTGGTAGCTATTATGAGTATGGGACGAGGATATCATTGTGTTTCGGAAGTAAATTTACACCAGGAAACGGTTGCAAATGACTTCCCTACTCCTATTGTAACTTCTGCAGGAGCATTGATTAATGGTTTAAAAGTATTAGGTGCTAAAAAAATATCAATCATAACGCCTTATATGCGTCCGTTAACGGATATGGTGGTAGATTATATCGAACACCAAGGAATTGAAGTAAAAGAAAGTATTGCGCTTGAAATTCCAGATAATTTAGAAGTTGCAGCTCAAAACCCTCTGAATCTTTTGGAAATCTACAAACAATTGGATTTAACAGGAATAGATGTTTTAGTGGTTTCTGCTTGTGTGCAAATGCCTTCTTTAGAAGCTATTGATTTAATTCAGGCTGAATGTGGAATTCCGGTGACTTCTGCAGCCGTTTGTACGACTTATGAAATGATGAAGAAAATCGGAATTGAAGCAAAATCAGCTATTGGTGGTGAATTGTTGAATGGAAAATATTAAATCAATTATATTTTAATGATTTATAACTAGTTATTTATCATTAAATAAAATCTGAAAAGTTATAGCTATCTTAAAGTAAGTTACAACTTTTTTTGTAACTTTATAAAAGCAATTTAACGCTAAAAATGTTAAATATATTTTATGGAATTTATTGATTACTACAAAGTTCTTGGCATAACTAAAAATGCTACTAGTGATGAAATAAAAAAAGCCTACAGAAAATTAGCTCGAAAATTACATCCTGATATTAATCCTAACGATAAAGAGGCCCAAGCAAAGTTTCAACAGCTTAACGAAGCTAATGAAGTGCTGAGCAATCCCGAAAAAAGAAAGAAATACGATAAGTATGGAAAAGATTGGGAACATGGTGAAGAATACGAAAAATACCAACAACAAAGGCAACAGCAAAACGCAGGGCAACAATCCTATGGAGGTGGAAGTTTTAGTGGCGAAGATTTTTCAGATTATTTTTCTTCAATGTTTGGGAATCAAGGTGCTGGAGGAAGAACTCAAGGCAAATATCGTGGACATGATATTCAGGCGCAATTACAAATTGACATAAAAGAAGCTTATACTACTCATAAAAAAGAATTTTCGGTAAACGGAAAAAGTATTAGAATAACCGTTCCTGCAGGAATTGAAGATCAACAAACTATTAAAATTAACGGTTATGGCGGACCAGGAGTTAATAAAGGTCCGAATGGTGATTTATATATTACTTTTTCAATTGTAAATACAACTCAATTTAAACGTGTAGGTAATGATTTATTTATTTCACACGATTTAGATTTATATACTGCTGTTTTAGGTGGTGATGTTACCATTTTAGATTTTAATCAATCAAAATTGAAATTAAAAGTAGCTGCTGGTACGCAAAACGGAACAAAAGTACGTTTAAAAGGTAAAGGTTTTCCTGTTTACAAAAAAGAAAATCAATTTGGCGATTTGTATGTAACCTATAATATTACCATTCCAACTAATCTTTCCGAGAAGGAATTAGAATTATTTAATGAATTAGCTAAAGCTGCCAAAAAATAAAAATATGGAAACACAAGAATTAATTATTGTAGATGTATTTTGTAAAGAATGTCAAATTGAAATCAATTTAATACATGATTTGGAAGAATTTGGACTTATTGAAACCATAGTACATCAAGAACATAAATATCTAGATAAAAATCAATTAGCTTATATTGAAAAAATAATACGTTTACATAACGATTTAAACATCAATAAAGAAGGAATTGAAATTATTTTAAACTTACAAGAAAAAGAAAATCAACTTCTTAGTGAAATCAATTACTTAAAGAATCGATTAGGTTTGTATGAATAAATTATTTTAATTCAATTTTGAATCACACCTTTTACACAAGCTTAATTCTGCATTATCAATAGTTTTTATACTTTCAACAGCATCAGTCATCACACATTTTTTATCAGGACAATGCGGTAAGCCTAAATTATGTCCAAATTCGTGAATGGTGACTTTCTTCAATCTAGTAAAATATTTTACTTCGTTTTTATGTTTTAAACGAAAGGAAGAAATGATACAACTGTTACCCGGACAATACGCCAGTCCCATTATTCCCCAATCTTGGTATTTGTATTTGGGTTCTTTTACAGCTCCATTTTTATCTCTTTTTGTAGTAGAAATATCTTTATTGGTCAAACCAAGAATAAAATCATATTTGTTTAAATCTTTACGCTGAAATTTAATGATACTGTCTGCTCTATAACGAGGTGATTTTGTATTAATAAATGCCGATTTGTACATTTCTTTTGTTTCTAAAACTTCAACGGAAACCTTATAAAAGTCTTCAACTAATTGCGCTAAAGAGTCTGTTTTAACTTCTGAAAAACCTGTATAAGGTTGTATGGCAACTTTAGTGTCTTTTGATATTCTCTTTTGACAAGAAAAACATACAACTATAAAAAGTAAAATAGAATATTTTGGCATTGATTAGGTTGGTTTTTCAAATATAGTAAAAGTGACGATGTTTAAAGGTTTTGTGTATGAAACGTAGCGAATAAATAAACGCTAACTTTTCGGATTTAGAACGAGCCGAATTTTTATTTTTTCTATTTATCTTTTAACTTCTAAATATACAAAAATAAAAATTTGGCAGACTTAATAAATAAGCAAAAAACTCTCAGAAAGCCTATAATAGCTATGTTTTATACAAGTTGTAACCACCAGTTTTTTATTTATTCGAATTTACATAATCAAGTAATATTTTTGTTTTAGACACTAATTTAACATCTTGTTTATCTGTTTTGTCAAAATCAGAATTGTCAATTATTTCTACGCATTTTTGAAATGCTTTAATTGCCTTTTCATCATCATTAAGTATTTTCAACAAATCATCACAGTATTTATCCATTTTCTTACTGTTGAAAAGAGGTAGTGGCTCTTTTGAATTTAGAATTCTAAATAGCATTAAAATATGAAACTTAACTTTTCTGTATGAAGTATCTATATTACCTTTTCTGAAAAATGTTTCTAATTTATAATATGCAAATGCACTTGTATAGTAAGGTGAATAAAGGTGTTCGGAATTAAATATTTGCATTCTACCTTCGTTTAATCTCCTAACAATTAATCCAAAATAGCTTGTAACATTATGAGGTTCGTCAAGGAACATTCCAGCAAATGACTTGATTTGATAAGGAACAGTAATAATTCTTGATTTTAAAACATTATTATCGGTATTATACTGTTTGGACCTTCTTTCATAATATATTTTAGAATCTCCAGTAAATGAATTATAATACTGTTCTAAACTTCTCTGAAATTGGGTTAAAGAAGCAAGCTGTTCTTTCTTTATAGGTGTTTGATTATTTGTTGCAAGTGTAATTCTAGTTTTAATATCATCATCAGTTGTCGCAATCAACTTGATTGGAATATTTACTTTATTTATATTTTCTGAATCTTTGTTGTTGTACAAAACATTACTTGTTTGACAACCATTTACAATTTGATAATCAGTAATAGTAAACTGATTACCTGTTGGAGAAATAGAACTGGCAACTATGGTTACACCGTTATTAAGTACGCTAAAAATTTCTGAATCATTGTTGTTCAATGTCGAAGATATACCACCATTTACATCATTATTTTCCCCTTGAAAGTCTCTTACATTATCTTCAAACACGCTTAATAAACTTCCTTCGTCATCAGAAACTATTTTGATAAATTCTTCATAAGGTAACAAACCAATATAAGCTTGAGAAATACCATTAATTTCAGGCATTGTTATACGATTGTTGAAATTTATAGTTGTACTAATGGATTCTTTAGTTTTACGATAAGCAATCGATAATTCTCTTGCTCCATAAGGTGTGAAATTTATTTTTTCAAATAGATTTGTTTCTTCTAATGACTCAATTCCATTTTCTATAATTCCTTTTAAATTTTGGTCTTCAGTCCATTTTCCAGTTGTTACATAGTATAATTTTAATATTGGATTAGTTTTGAATTTCGGTGCATTATCGTATATATGATTTGTTATTTCAACGTACTTTAATATACTTTCATTTCTAACTAACTTTGGTTTGTTTGAGAAAAAGTCCAAAACACCAAAGAAAAAAGTGTTTATATCTGCACCAGAAAATTTAGAAGATGTTTTTGATTGCGTAAAAATGAACTCAACATCTAAAAAATTATTTTTTTCAATCAAATCATCAACTTCTTCTTTTGAGTCAATTAATTGACCATTTACAATTATTGCTAAACCATCAACTCCAGTGTCATTTCCTTCACCAATTGTGAGATTTTCAATATCAAAAGTCTTATTGTATTCGTTCGATACAATTGTATAATTTACCAACTTTTCAAAATCTTTTGATTCTCCTTTTGACTTTAATTCTTGGTTTAATAATAATTCTTTAATTAAACTTTCTGTTATTCTATCCATTCTAGGTTTTTTTTCAAATTGCTGGTAACTTCTGTATACTTACTATTAAGTCAGGTAAAACATATATTTTTCAAATTTAATAAAAAAATACGCACAAGAACTAGGTAGAAACACCTGTTTTAAGCTTAGTTTTTAACAACTAAAATATCAGGTAATAAAAAAGAGCTTCCTAAAGGAAAGCTCTTTTTTATTATAATATCAAAAAACGTTTGGTGTAATTAGTCAACCGGTTGTTTGTATGAGCTTGTCGAAGACCTTCTAAAAAAACATTTCGACAAGCTCAATGTTATAAACACTGTAAAATAAATTAATACGCCAATAAATCTTTCAATTCATTTTCAAAACGATTTTTTGGTAAATATTGATCTTCTAGTGCTTTTACAAAAGGAATAGCCGTTTCTAAACTTCCAACTCTTTTTACTGGAGCATCTAAATGTTCGAAGCAATTTTCCATTATCATTGCCGAAATATCACTTGCAACACCACCAAACAAGGTATCTTCTGTTAAAATAATTACTTTATTGGTTTTCTTAACCGAAGCGTAAATAGTTTCAACATCTAAAGGCTGTAAGGTTCTTAAATCGATTAAATCAGCTGAAATTTCAGGGTTTTTATTCAATGTATCCAAAGCCCAATGTACTCCTGCACCAAATGAAATAACCGTAACGTCATTTCCTTCTTTAATTAAAGAGGCTTTTCCAAAAGGAATGGTATAATAATCTACAGGAACATCTTGGTACACACTTCTATATAATTGTTTGTGCTCAAAAAACATAACCGGATTAGGATCGTTAATGGCAGTATTCAACAAACCTTTTACATCATAAGGAAAGGCAGGATACACTACTTTTAAACCTGGTGTTTTTGTAAACCAAGCTTCGTTTGTTTGTGAATGGAACGGTCCTGCTTGAGTTCCACCACCACAAGGCATACGCACTACTACATCGGCTTTTTCATTCCAACGGTAATGTTGTTTTGCTAATAAGTTTACAATTGGGTTAAAACCTGTAGAAACGAAATCTCCAAATTGCATTTCCATAATGGCTTTATGACCGTTAATTGAAAGTCCGTTTGCTGCAGAAACCACAGCACTTTCACAAATTGGTGTATTACGAACTCTTTCTTTTCCAAAAGCGTCTACAAAACCATCTGTAATTTTAAAAGCACCACCGTATTCTGCAATATCTTGACCCATAATAACCAAGTTATCATGACGTTCCATTGATTGTCTTAATGCGTTAGAAATGGCATCAACTACACGTATGTTTTCAACTTCTTTAGAATGTGTAAATTCCTCAAAATCATAAGGTTCATACATGTCATTTAACTCTTCAGTTAAATCAGCAATAACATCTGGTTCACCTTGAGTAATTACCCAATGTTCGTCTATTTCTGCTTTTATTTCTGCTCTGTATTGTGTATCTGTTTCTTCGTTTAAAACATTTGTTCTAAGTAAGAATTCTTTAAAGTTTTCAATTGGATCTTTTTCAGCCCACATGTCCATTAACTCTTGCGGAACATATTTAGTACCACTCGCCTCTTCGTGTCCTCGCATTCTAAACGTTTTAAACTCTAGTAAAACCGGACGAGGATTTTCGACCATAGAAGCTTTTAATTTAGAAATTAAATTTACTACTTCTAATATATTGTTTCCGTCAACTATATGGCTTTCCATACCAAAACCTACACCTTTATCGGCCAAGTTTTCACAACGATATTGTTCGTTTGTTGGAGTTGAAAGTCCGTAACCATTGTTTTCAATTACAAATAACACAGGTAAATCCCATACCGCAGCAATATTTAAGGCTTCATGAAAATCTCCTTCTGAAGTTGCTCCTTCACCAGTAAATACTGCGGTTACTTTTCCGTTTTTCTTTAATTTATTGGCTAAAGCAATTCCGTCAGCAACACCTAATTGCGGACCTAAATGCGATATCATTCCAACCAACTTAAATTCTTGTGTTCCAAAGTGAAAACTTCTGTCTCTACCTTTAGTAAAACCAGTCTTTTTACCTTGCCATTGCGAAAATAAACGATGTAATGGAATCTCTCTTGTAGTAAATACACCTAAATTACGGTGCATTGGTAAAATGTACTCATCTTTATCTAAAACCGAAGTAATACCAACTGATATTGCTTCTTGCCCTATTCCTGAAAACCATTTAGAAACCTTACCTTGACGTAAAAGAATCAACATTTTTTCTTCAATAAGCCTTGGCTTTAATAGTTTTTTATATAAATCTAATAACTGTTCGTTTGTTAAATCTTGTCTGTCAAAATTCATAAAATGAGTGCTTTTAATTTGGTACCAAATGTATGAAAAATAACATTTTCAAAGCGTATTGTTATAAAAAAAATATGAATAAATATAAACAGCTTTAAACTAGATTTTTATAATGTTAACAACTTTCATATTTTCAATTAAAAATATTTAATTACTTTTGTTCTAAGTAGGTATTAAACCTATTGTAAGTTATTAACAAAATGTAATATAATGCAAAAAATTCCTAGTGTTGACTTACGTGATTTCCTGTCGGATGATCCGGCACGTAAACAAAAATTTGTAAATGAAATCGGAAAAGCCTACGAAGAAATTGGTTTCGTAGCATTAAAAGGTCATTTTTTAGATGACAAATTAGTTGAAGATTTGTATAGTGAAGTTAGAAATTTCTTCAATTTACCATTAGAAACTAAAGAAAAGTATGAAATTCCTGGTATTGGCGGACAAAGAGGTTATGTTTCTTTTGGAAAAGAACATGCTAAAGGTCGTTCTGCGGGAGATTTAAAAGAGTTTTGGCACTTTGGACAATATGTTTCTGAAGGTTCAAAATATGCAGGAGAATATCCTGATAATGTTGAAGTTAAAGAATTACCTAAATTCAATTCTGTAGGTAAAGAAGCGTATCAATTGATTGAAAAAACTGGTGTTTATGTTTTAAGAGCATTGGCCATTCATATTGGTTTAGATGAATTTTACTTTGATAAGTACATAAAAGACGGAAATAGTATTTTACGTCCTATTCACTACCCACCTATCACTGATGAACCTAAAGAAGGAGCTGTAAGAGCTGCTGCTCATGGAGACATTAACTTGATTACTTTATTAATGGGTGCTCAAGGAAAAGGATTACAGGTACAAAACCATAACGGTGATTGGATTGACGCTATTGCAGAACCAGATGAAATGATGATTAATGTTGGTGATATGTTATCGAGACATACGAACAACAAATTAAAATCTACGATTCACCAAGTGGTTAACCCACCAAGGGAATTATGGGGAACATCTCGTTTTTCTATTCCGTTTTTCATGCATCCAGTTAGCGATATGTCGTTAAACTGTTTGCCAGAATGTATTGATGAAAATAATCCGAAAGGATTTGAAGACATTACTGCTGGAGAATTTTTACATGAAAGATTAGTAGAATTAGGATTGATAAAAAAATAATTTTAATTTTATAATATAAAGAAAAGACATTGAGTTTATCTTGATGTCTTTTTGCTTTTTAGTGTTGAACACAGATTAAACAAAAAATATACGCCAAATAGGACGCGGATAAAACGGATTTACTTCGTAAAACGCAGATTTTACAGATTTTAATAATTATTATATGCACTTATTACATAACGAATTAACATCGTTTATTTTAAAAACATTCTACGACGTTTATAATGAACTAGGCTATGGTTTTCTTGAAAAAGTTTACCAAAACGCTCTACTCATTGAATTAAAGAATAAAGGATTAGAAGTAACTTCTAATGAAAAGATTAAAGTTTATTATAAAGGGGAAAACGTAGGAGATTATTATGCAGATATTATTGTAAACAATACCGTAATACTAGAATTAAAAGCAGCCGAATGTATAGTAGAAGCATTCGAAAATCAACTTCTCAACTATTTGAGAGGTACAGACTGTGAAGTAGGTTTGTTATTGAATTTTGGAAAAAAGCCTGAATTCAGAAGAAAAATATTTGAAAATAAAAGAAAACAAAGAAAAAATCTGTAAACAAGCGATTCGCATTTGCAAATCCGTGTAATCAGCGTTCAAATAGCATTTTACATTAAAGAAAATATTTGAAAACAGTATAAAAAAATCAGTATTAATCAGCGTTTCGCGTAAGCGAATCTGTTAAATCCGCGTTCAAAAAAAAATGGACTTAAGCGAACAATTAAAAAAACTATTTCCAGATCATGAACCTTCAAACGAACCTGAAGTTGTTGTCGATTCTGAACACGAATTATTCGTTCAAAAAGAACCTATGATTTGTAAATACGAAAAGAGAAAAGGAAAACCAACCACTATAATTTCTGGTTACGAAGGAGAAGATGAAGATTTTAAACTTTTAGCAAAAGAAATTAAAAGCAAATTAGCTGTTGGCGGAAGCTTTAAAGAAGGTGAAATCATCATTCAAGGTGATTATAGAGATAAAATAATGAAAATTCTTCAAGATAAAGGTTTTAAAACCAAGCGTGTTGGAGGATAAGAATAATTAAAATAAATAAAAATGATTAAATCATCAGAATTAATATTAAATCCAGATGGAAGTGTTTACCATTTGAATTTAAAACCAGAAAACATTGCACATGATATTATCTTTGTAGGAGATCAAAATCGTGTAGAAAAAATAACTAAACATTTTGATTCTATTGAATTTTCTACTCAAAAAAGAGAATTCAAAACTCAAACAGGAATTTATAAAGGCAAAAGGATGTCAGTCATGTCAACCGGAATTGGTCCAGACAATATTGATATAGTAATGAACGAATTAGATGCTTTAGTTAATATCGACTTAGAGACGCGTAAACCAAAGCAAAACTTAACATCGTTAAACATTGTTCGTATAGGTACTTCAGGTTCTTTGCAAGCAGATATTCCTTGCGATAGCTTTGTAATGAGTCAATACGGATTAGGTTTAGATAACATGCTTCGCTCCTATTTAATTGATGATATTTCTGAAATTGAAATTGAAGATGCATTCATTAATCAAACCAATTGGGATTTAAGAAAAGGACGTCCTTATGTAATTAAAGGAAGTGAAAAGTTAGAAAAAATATTTGAAAGCGATAAAATTTACAAAGGTTTTACAGGAACCGCTGGAGGTTTTTATGGACCACAAGGAAGAGTATTGCGTTTAGAAATTCAAGACAATGATTTAAATAGAAAAATGGACAGTTTTAACTATAAAGGTACAAAAATGACCAATTTAGAAATGGAAACTGGAGCCATTTATGGTTTAGGAAAATTACTAGGTCACGAATGTTTATCTTTAAATGCCATTATTGCTAACAGAGCAACAGGAAATTTTAGCGCTGATCCATACAAAGCTGTTGATGAATTAATTGCTTATGCTTTAGATAAATTAGCTGAATAAAAGTAAAAATTTAGATCTAAGAAACTGATATAATTTTAAAATCTCCAATTTCATTAATCTGTTTTCTAAATAAAATAGCAATGGATAAATCCTCAAAAAATTTACTAAACTCTGAAAAAGAGCAATTGTTAAAACTTCAAAACATTGTAAAACAAACGTTTGAAGAAGAGAAACTAATGGTTGATAATTTATTACATCAACCAGAAGAAGTAATAACAAAAGGTCAAAAAATTTCAGACAAAGTAGCTAGTTTTGGAGGAAGTTGGAAATTTATAATATTATTTGCAATTATTTTATTTATATGGATTCTATTCAATACTGTTGCTATACTATCTTTACGATTTGACCCTTATCCTTTCATTTTAATGAATTTGATTTTATCTTGTATTGCTGCACTTCAGGCTCCAATTATTATGATGAGCCAAAACCGTCAGGAAGAAAAAGACAGGAAACGAAGCGAAAATGATTATTTAATTAATCTGAAAGCTGAATTAGAATTAAGAAGTTTACATCAAAAAGTTGATTTATTACTAGAAGAACAAATTCAAATGCTAATAAAAAGTCAAGCTGAACAACTTGAAATGTTGAAAAAATTGCAAAAAAAATTAGATTCAAAATAAATGAAATTTAGAATTGCCAGACATACAAATGATTTAGAAAAAATAAAAACCTTTTACACTAAAGTTTTAGGTTTTGAAGTCTTAGGTAGTTTTGAAAACCACAATTTATATGATGGATTTTTCATAGGAAAACCTAATACAGATTGGCATTTAGAGTTTACAACATCAAATGAAGTTGTTGAGTTTAATTATAATGAAGATGATATTATTGTATTTTATCCTGAAAAAATAAACGAATACAATCAATTACTTGATACTGTTCAAAAACATAATATTTCTTTCATTAAAGCGAAAAATCCTTATTGGAATGAAAACGGAAAAATGATTTTAGATCCAGATGGGTATCGAATTATAATTTCAAATTTAAAATGCAGATAAATGAATTTAATTCTTGAAACTGAAAGACTTATAATGCGAGAAATGCGTCATGAAGATGCAGAAGCTTTATTTGATATGGATTCTAACCCAAATGTTCATATTTATCTTTGGCAAAAACCGTTTACAACTATTGATGAGATTCATTCTTACATTGATATGGTTCGTAAACAGTATCAAAGAAATAAAATTGGACGCTTCTCAACAATAATTAAAGAAACTGGTGAGTTAATTGGTTGGACAGGAATTAAATATATCGATGACCACGTAGAAAATGGAAATACAAATTTCTATGATTACGGTTATCGTTTAAACGAAAAATTTTGGAATAAAGGATTTGCTACAGAAGCAACAAATGCGTGGTTAGATCATGGTTTTAATGAAATGAATATTGATGTAATGAATGCTTATACTCATGCCGAAAACGGTGCTTCTAATCATGTTTTGAATAAATGTGGTATGAAATTCATAGAAGATTATTTAGATCAACACGGAGCGTCATGGAAATGGTGGCAAATGGTGAATCCTATTAAGTCATTATAAAAAAGTAATTAGTAATAAAAATCGGAATGAGAATCCCTCGTTCCTCTCAATGACATGAAAACAATAAAAATAGCAGGCGTACCAGAACATTTCAATTTGCCTTGGCAAATGTGCATAGTTGATGGTGATTTTGAAGAAGTTGGAATTGATTTACAATGGATAGATGTCCCTGAAGGAACAGGCAAAATGTGCCAAATGCTTCGCGATAAAGAAACAGACATTGCAGTAATTCTAACTGAAGGAATTGTAAAAGATATTATTGCTGGAAATGAGACAAAAATTGTTCAGGTTTATGTAAAAAGTCCACTTATTTGGGGAATTCATGTTGCAGCTAATTCAAAATTTGAAAAAATTTCTGATCTAGAAAACACAAAAGCAGCTATTTCTCGTTTTGGATCCGGCTCACATTTAATGAGTTATGTAAACGCACAAAACAATAATTGGGATACTAATAATCTTCAATTTGAAGTTGTAAATACTATAGACGGCGCTGTTGAAGCTTTAACTAATGAAAAAGCAGATTATTTCATGTGGGAACGTTTTATGACTAAACCTTTAGTAGATAATGGAACATTTAGAAAAATTGCTGACTGTCCTACTCCATGGCCTTGTTTTGTAATTGCTGTACGAAATGAAATTTTAGAAGAAAAACCTCATGTAATTGAACAAATATTAGAAATTATAAATACTACAACTTCAGAATTTAAAATGATTCCAAGTATCGATAGAATGTTAGCTTCAAAATACAATCAGAAAATTGAAGATATACAAGAATGGTTGTCTTTAACCCATTGGTCACAAAAACAAATCGATAAAAAAACACTTAATAAAGTACAAGAACAATTATATACGTTAAATATTATTGAAAAAAGAGTTCCGTTTGAAACTATAGCTAAATAATTACTTATTTTTATCGTTTTAAACACAATGGTTAAAATTGATCCCATTTCTTTTACAAAACTTAAGGAAAAGCTTTCTTTGCCAAAGCCATGGGATAGTATTGTAATTTTTTTATTAAACATTCTTATTGCAATACCTACTTTTTTAATTGTTCATCATAATATTATTGAATTTAATTGGCCAATAAACTTAGATCGAATTTTTATTTTTATAGGAATATTAATTCTTATTCAACTCATTTTAAGAACATTAAAAACAATAATTGTAATTTGTATATTTTTCTATATAATTACACTTATTTACGGAACATTATTTGGAGAATATGGCTTTCAACGCGTTTTTGAAGATTATCGTTCCATGATATATTCAATGCAAGAAGATCCACATCCACAAGATTTAATTATTTCTAAATTATTGCCATTCCCTAATAAATCAAAAATTATTGATGCCGTAAATTTTACCAATCCAAAAGTTCGAAATTTTGCATTATATGCAACCACAAAACACTTTAAAGACATCAAAGGCCATGCAAAAGACAGAAAGCTAATTCAGTGTTTTGCTGTTTTTAAAGAAATAAAACAACGCTGGAATTATGTAAATGATCCAAAAGGTCAAGAGTACATAGCCGCTGCATCTGAAAGTATTCAACATTTTTCAGGCGATTGTGATGATCATGCTATACTAATGTCAGCTTGTATAAAAGCTATTGGTGGAACCCCAAGAATAATCCACACAGGTGGACACATGTATCCTGAAATGCTTATTGGCGATAAAAACGATTTAGAAACTGCAGTTTACCTAATTAAAGAAGTTTTATTTGTTGAAGAAAGTAAAAATAAAGAAATTCATTACCATATCGATGAACGTGGAAAAATATGGTTAAACTTAGATTATACTGCAAAATTTCCAGGTGGTCCATTCATGAAAGAAGAAATATTAGGAGAACTTACTTTCAATTAACTTTTTTAAGAAAAATTATAGAATTACTATATGTAATAACTATATTTCTTAAATACCTTTGAATTGATCCAAATTTACATTGTACTTAATCAATACAAGCATAACCTTCAATCTTAAATGAATTTAACAAAACGAGTAAAAAAACTTTTTTTTAAACAAAAAGAATATTACTTTTCAAGGTATTATTACAGACAATTAATTGATAAATATACTACAAACATTGCTACCTATGTTAAATTGTTAAATGCAACATCGCTAGCAGTATATAACCAAAATACAAATAAAAATATCCTTGAAGATTCAACGGTTACATTTAAATACACAATTTCACAAACTAAAAAAATATACGGAGAACCTATCTATATAATTGAAAATCATGTTATTAACGAAATGTCTATTTTATTCTACAGATTAAAATTTGCGAACGAAAGAGTTAAATGTGAATTTCATTTTTACAAAAACGAATTATTCTACATAAAATATATTTTTTCATATATATCTGATAAACAAAAAAAATCAATCATAAATGTTCTAGAAGGAAAATATTTGGAAGGAAAGAAATTTAATTATAAAATGAATATAATATCAGACAATAATAACAATAAGCTACTTATTACAGAAGACAGCCACTTTAATATTGATTTTTTAAGTCTAAATTCTGATTTTTTTAATAGTATAGAAGATTTAAAAAAGCAAAATGAAGAAAAACAAATTGAAAGCCAATTAAAATTCATAAATCAAATGGCTAAAAATTTATAATTACCATGTTATTGGTGTCTTTTTATTTTTTATTAAAAAATCATTCGATTTGCTGAAATGTTTATTTCCAAACCAAAAACCTCGGTTTGCACTTAAAGGAGATGGGTGGCCAGATTGTAAAACAAAGTGTTTATTTTCATCAATGAACTTTATTTTCTTTTGAGCAAAACTTCCCCAAAGTAAAAAAACAACATGTTCTTTTTCATTTGAAATGGTTTGAATCACAGCATCTGTAAATTTTTGCCAATCTAAATGTTTATGACTGTTTGCTTCATCTTTCCTTACCGTTAAAGTAGCATTTAGTAACAACACACCTTGCTTTGCCCAATGTTCTAAATTACCCGATGTTGGCAACATAATACGTTCTAAATCTGAATTAATTTCAGCAAAAATATTTCTTAAAGAAGGTGGAATTTTCACATTATCATTCACCGAAAAGCACAATCCATTTGCCTCGCCAGTTCCATGATAAGGATCTTGACCAATAATTACAACTTTCAAATCATCAAAAGAGCATAAATTAAAAGCATTAAAAATCAGTTCTTTTGGTGGAAAACAAATATTTTTTTCGTACTCATCATCAACATATTCCATTAATTGAAGAAAATAAGGTTTCTCTAACTCTTTTGAAAGGGCATTTTGCCAAGATGGATGTATGTTCATAATCATTTTTATTGCAAATATAATTACTTTAAAACTTTATACTTTGTAACTTTACCACTTTGAAAAAGAACACATGATTTCAGTTACCAATAAAACACTTCAGGATTTAGAATTTAATACCATTTTAGAAACCATTTCTAGTAAATGTAATACTGAAATTGGTATTGAAAAAGCACTTCAAATTGTACCTTTTAAGGACAAAGAAACCTTATTAAATGAGTTACAACATACTTCAGAATATGTAGCTTCATTTACCAATAATAATGCAATTCCTAATCATGGCTTTGAGGTCATTTCATATGAATTGAAATTTCTTAAAATTGAAGATAGTTTTTTAGAGCAAATAAGTTTTAAAAAAATTGCAGGAATAACTGATACTGCTATTCAATTACTTCGTTTTTTAAAGAAATTCCAAGACTATTATCCAACATTATATCATAAATCTGCCGAAGTTGAACAATGCAAATACATTTTAGAAAAAATTGATGCTGTTTTTGATAAATATGGCGAATTAAAAAATAATGCTTCTCCCGATTTATTACACATTCGAAAAAGTATTCAATTGGTTCGTGGAAAAATCAATCAAAGTTTTGGAATGGCTTTAAGCCAATATAATGCAGCTGGATACTTAGATGATATTAAAGAAACTGTAGTTGAAAATCGTAGAGTTTTGGCCGTTTTAGCCATGTACCGAAAAAAAGTAAAAGGAAGTATTTTAGGAAATTCAAAAACAGGAAGTATTGCTTATATTGAACCTGAAGCTACATTAAGATATTCGAGAGAGTTAAATGCATTAGAATATGAAGAACGTGAAGAAATTGTACGTATTTTAAAACGTTTAACTAATGAAATCAGACCTTTTAGAGAAACATTAAGCGATTATCAAGAGTTTTTAAGCGATATAGATGTAATTGCTGCAAAAGCTAAATATGCAAACACGATTAATGGAATATTACCTACAATTACAAATGAAAAACGTTTGTTTTTTAGAGAAGCCTTCCACCCTATTTTATATTTAAACAATAAGGCAAAGAATGCTGTCACTTATCCACAAACAATTGAATTAAATAACGAAGGTAGAATTATTGTAATTTCAGGACCAAATGCTGGAGGAAAAAGTATTACGCTTAAAACCATTGGTTTATTACAATTAATGTTGCAATGCGGAATTTTAATACCGGTTCACGAACGAAGTGAAACTTTTTTATTCGATAGAATTCTAACTGATATTGGCGATAATCAATCAATTGAAAATCACTTAAGTACTTATAGTTACCGATTAAAAAACATGAATTACTTCTTAAAAAAGTGTAATTCAAAAACGTTATTTTTAATTGACGAATTCGGTACAGGTTCTGATCCTGAATTAGGTGGAGCTTTAGCAGAAACATTTTTAGAAGAGTTTTATGCTCGTGAAGCTTTTGGAATCATTACAACACATTATAGCAATTTAAAAATATTAGCAAACGAATTACCTTATGCTATAAATGCCAACATGCAATTTGACGAAAAATCGTTAGAACCTATGTATAAATTGCATTTAGGTCAGGCCGGAAGTTCATTTACATTTGAAGTTGCTCAAAAAAACGGAATTCCATTTGGTTTAATAAACAGAGCTAAGAAAAAAATTGAAAAAGGGAAAGTACGTTTTGATAAAACCATTGCTACTTTACAAAAAGAACGTTCTAAATTAGAAAAGACTTCCCAAAACCTTAAAGAAGAAGAAATAAAGGCGAGAGAAGAAAGCCAAAAAATGGAAAACATTAATGCAAAAATTCAAGAAAAATTAGAGCGTTATCAAGAAGTTTATGATGCCAATCAGCGTTTAGTTTATTTAGGTCAAAAAATTGATGATCTTTCTGAAAAGTATTTTAATTCTAAAAACAAGAAGACCTTGATGTCTGAAGTTTTGAAAATGGTTGAAATAGAAAATTCAAAACGTAAAAAACTTACACCAAAAGAAAAAAAGGTAAAAGAAAAAGTTGAAAAGGTTGTTATCGAAGAAATAAAAGTTAAAGTTGAAGAGATTCGAAAAGAGAAAAAAGAAAAGAAAATAAAAGCCAAAATTGAAGAAGAAAATAAACCAAAAGTAATTTTAAAAGTTGGAGATAGAGTTCGAATGAACGATGGAAAAGCCGTAGGAACAATTGATAAAATTGAAAAGAAGAAAGCAACAGTAAATTATGGTATTTTTACTTCAAAAGTAAGTTTAGACGAATTAGAATACGTTCAACCTAAATAACAAATAATACATTATGGAAATTGAAAATTTACCAGTTGATAAAAAAATAATTCTATTTGATGGCGTTTGTAATTTATGTGATGCATCAGTACAATTTATTTATAAGCACGATAAAAAAGATATTTTTAGATTTGTTGCCATTCAATCTGAATTAGGACAGAAAATCATAAAACACATTGGAGTTGATACTTCAAAAATTGATTCTATAATTCTTTACGAACCTGGATTATCCTATTCGTATAAAGCTGAAGCAGCTCTTACAATTGCTAAAAACTTATCCGGAATTTACTCTTTATTAGGTTATTTAAACTTTATTCCAAATAGCATTAAGAATATTGTTTACGATTATATTGCAAAAAATCGTTATAAATGGTACGGCAAAAAAGAAGCCTGTATGATTCCGACTCCAGAATTGAAAGCAAAATTTTTATGATAATTATCATTTTTAGAGTACTTTTATGATTATACATTTGTTAAAATTAAAGTAACAACTATGAAAAATTTATTTATACCTTTAGTAAACTGGGGAAATGGTGCTTTTATTATGATAGTAATATTTTCATTAGTAATTCTTGGGCTTGTTGGAGCAGTAATGCTTTTAATGAATACAGACAAAAAGAAAAAAGAAAACGACCAATAAATTGGTCGTTTTCTTTTTTAAATAAATTTTTAATTACTCTTTTATAATTTTCTTTGTAAAGCTTCCTTGGTCAGAAACAAATTGAGCAATATAAACACCTCTTTGTAATTCAGAAATGTTTACATTAACTCTATCTGAATCAATTTCAATAACCTTTACAACTCTTCCATTTATATCTGAAATAGTTAATTTAGAAACTGTATTAAGATCGTTTTCTACAGATAAAATATCTTTAACCGGATTAGGATAAACTTTAAATTGAGATTCTACAAAACTATTATTAGATAACGTTTGATCAACAGTAAAATTATCAACAATAATAGCATGAGTACCCGCAGCATTTAAAGGTGTATAATTTCTAAATCCAAAATAATAAACTCCAGAAGTAGAAGGTGTGAAAGTAAATGTTTTTAAAGTAAATGCAGCAACTGAAACACCAGTTTCATCTGCTAAAATTGTAGTTTGAGCTGCAGAATTTTGAGCATTTCCTACAGTTAATTGATAATTCCCTGTTGCAGTTGTACCACTTTGGTAATTACTTAAATAATAAGTAATTGTAGCTTGTTCTCCAGCAACCAAGTTAACACCTCTAGAAAACATCCAATTATTTGCCGCCGCGGCCGCAGGAGTAACAGAAACGACAGATGAATTACCTTCTTGAACAAGTGCTCCAGCTCCGTAATATCCAATAGACCAATCACCAGCTACAGGAGTTACATTTGGAGTTGTCCAACCTACAAAAGGTAAAATCTCATGTTCAAAGCTTGTATTATAAGGAACATTTGCAGCATCAAATAAAGTTGAGAAAGCATAAGGTCCATTCCAAACACTATAGCCAGTACCGCAATTTGTTCTAACATAAAAGTCATAAACTGTATTAGCTGTAAGACCACTTAAAGAGTATGGAGAAGAAACGTTTGCAAAACTATTAATACCACTTCCTTGTGTATAACCATATAATCCATATTCAATATCAACATTTGCTCCACCAGCAGGATTCCATGATAAAGTTGCACTTGTTAAAGTATTACCACCATTAACATACTTAACACTTGTAGGTCTAGCACAAGAAACTGGTATACCTAATCTTGTTTCTGGTCTAAAACTAGAAGCAGTGGTCGTTGTTGGAGCTGTAGTACTTCCAGCTGCAGACATAGCCCCTTTTAATCCATTAGTTAATGTAGTATTACAATATGCTGTGTTTAAACTTGATAATGGGTTAGTTAAATTTTGATAATCAAAAGCAATATAAAGACCTCCTCCTGTATAAGTAAAAGTTGAACCTCCTGAGAAAGAATAATCAAATTCTCCAGCAGCTGTTGGAAGTGTAATAGGCGCATTACTAACAGTTGTCATTCCTGAGATTGCAGTAGCCCAGGTAGTACTTTTTGAGTTTGTAGTATTTGTAGTATTTTGCATATAAAATATTGCATTTCCAGTAGTAGTAACATCTTGTCCCGTCTGATATGTAAAGCCAATTCCTGAAATATCTTGCCCACTGGTAAATCCAGCTGCAGTCATTTCAGCAGCCGTAATTAACCAAATACTTCTTGTAATATTTCTTGCTCCTTGAGGCGCTCTACCATTTTGAGAAGTACTTGTTCCCGAAATTATTGAATAATAATCATTTTGGGCATAAAATGAGAAACTGCTTAGAAAGCAAATTGAAAGAATAACAAACTTTTTGAAACTCTTCGTTAAAGTAATTTTTTTCATATTTTATAGTTTAGAATTTAAACAAAATTAAATCGAAAACGAATATAAAAATCTGTACAATAGATAATTATATAAAATATAAAAAACTGTCAATAATTGGCATTAAAAATATATTTTACATCAAAAAAAATAAAATTTATTGAATTTAAATTTTATTTTTAATTAAAATATCGAAATTATCATTATTCAATAAATAATAATATTCTTACTTTTTGTTTAAAATAAACGCATCAGTTATCACCAATGCAGCCATTGCTTCAACTATTGGAACAGCTCTAGGAACAACACATGGGTCGTGTCTTCCTTTACCTTGTTGTTCTATTATATTTCCTTTAATATCTAAAACTTGTTGTTTTTGAATTAAAGTTGCTACAGGTTTAAAAGCTACTCTAAAATAAATATCCATACCGTTGCTAATTCCTCCTTGAATTCCACCAGATAAATTAGATTTAGTAGTTCCGTCTGAATTATATAAATCATTATGATCGCTACCTTTCATTTTAGAACCACAGAAACCACTTCCGTATTCAAAACCTTTAACTGCATTAATAGAAAGCATTGCTTTACCAAGTTCTGCGTGCAATTTATCAAAAACAGGTTCTCCTAGACCAATTGGAACATTTTGAATTACACAAGTGACAGTTCCTCCAACTGAATCGCCTTGTTTCTTTATTTCTTTGATAAAATTTTCCATTTTTAAAGCAGTTGCTTCATCAGGACAACGAACGGAGTTATCCTCAATTTTTGAAAAATCTAAATCTTGATAGGGTTTATCTATAAATATTTCACCTACAGAAGATACAAATGCATTAATTTTAATATTTGGGATAACTTGTTTGGCTATTGCACCACCAACCACTCTACAGGCTGTTTCTCTTGCAGAACTTCTTCCACCACCTCTATAATCTCTTATTCCGTATTTTTTATCGTAAACATAATCAGCATGACTAGGACGATAGGTATCTTTAATATCTGAATAATCTTTAGATTTTTGATTAGTATTTAATATTGAAAAACCAATAGGAGTTCCTGTTGTAATTCCTTCAAAAATACCCGAATGAAAAATTACTTCATCTTCTTCTTTTCTTTGTGTTACAATTGAAGATTGACCTGGTTTTCTACGTTGCATTTCAATTTGAATTGCTTCAAAATCAATTTTTATTCCTGAAGGACAACCATCAATTATTCCACCAATTGCATTACCGTGAGATTCACCAAAAGTTGTTAGTTTAAATAGTTTTCCAAAAGTATTACCTGACATTATGATCTATATTATTTTAATATAACAAATGTACTTAAATAAATTAAGTAAAATGTTTATATAAAATAGTAACTAACAAACAAAATTTAAAATATTGAGTATATTAGCTAAAAATAATTTTTATGAAAAACATATACTTTTTAAGCGGTCTATTAATAACATTAATGTCATGCTCTAATGATTATGACGATAACTTAAATAATCAAACAAATTTTGAATTACCTATAACTATTGGAAATTATTGGGTCTATGATGTTGATAATAGCGGAACCATCACAAAAGATTCTTTATTCATTTCAAAAGACACTATAATAGGCTCAAAAACTTATAAAAAAATTGAAACTGAAAATAATTTAGCTACCGGATTTTATTCTTCTTCACTAAAAAACAATGGTGTTAGAAAATCTCAAAATAAATTACTTCTTTCTGGAGATTTATCCCTTGGAAATGGTCAATTACCTATTAATTTAGATTTAAGTTTAGTTGATTTTATTATTTTTAAAGCAAATGCTTCAAATAATGAAACACTTTCAACAAAAACGGGTGTAATTAACGAAACTATTAATAGCTATCCTGTAACAATTAATTATACTTTAAAATCAATAGCAGGTGAAAATATTGCTCAATTTACATCTCCAAATACTGATATATACAGTAATATTAAGATTACAAAAATTATTTTAAATGTAACAATATCAACAACTATTAGTGGAATTAACATTCCTATAATTACTAATCAGGATGTATTAACTTCTTTACAATATATTGCAGATGGAATTGGAGTATTTCATACAAATACTACAATTTCTTATTCAATTTCTCAACTTATAGCAGATCAATTAGGTGTTCCTACAACTTCTACTCAAGTACAAAATGAATATTTAACAAACTATTTTATACAATAAAAAGCTACTTTTGTTGTTCTTATTATGTAAATTTGTAAAAAATAAAACTATTATGAAAACAAAAATTTTATCTGCCTTTTTACTATTTGGATTAGTATTTAGTGCAAATGCGCAAGAGATTTCAAAAAACGCAATTGGTTTAAGATTAGGTGATAATGATGGTTTTGGTGGAGAAGTATCTTATCAAAGAGGTTTGTCAAAAAATAATCGTTTAGAATTTGATTTAGGATGGAGAAATAGTCAGCATGTTGATGCTTTTAAATTAGCTGGATTGTACCAATGGGTTTGGAATATTGACGGAGGATTTAATTGGTATGCTGGTGCTGGTGGTGGTGTGGGTTCTTGGAGTGTTGATAAAGATTATGGAGATGGAAGCGGTTCCTTCGTTTTCGCAGCTGGTGATATAGGAATTGAATATTTATTTGATTTTCCATTACAATTATCGTTAGACTTTAGACCAGAAATATATTTTGGGGGTGATTATGCTGATTATAATGATAATTTTGGCCCAGATATAGCCTTAGGTGTTAGATATAGATTCTAAACACTTGTTATAAAATAAAAAAGTCCCAATTGTGGGACTTTTTTATTTTATAACAATATTTTTATTTTTTGGTAGTGATATTAAACAATAAGGGTGAGTAATTACCATTATAACATTTGAATGTTTTTGTGGAGTAATTTCTTTTGTTTTTATATATAATGCATTTTCTTTTTTCTTTATATAATCCACTTCTATTGAATAGCCGCCATTACTTCTCTCTCCAAGAAATAAAATGCAAACGTTATTTGATTTAAAATCTACATTTAATAAATTTTCATAATCAGATTCATCAACATTTAATTTTTCTATTGCAGCAATATAATCATCATTATTTTCTATTAAAATAAATTCTTTGTTTTCAATAGAAGCATTTTGACCTGAATGTAATACTTTATATTTAACATTAGATTTATCCTTTCCAGATGAACAACTTAAAAGTGTTATTGATAAAATAATAAATATATGTTTCATTAAACTTTCTCTTTTATTGCTTTAAAATACAAATCTTCGTAAATAGGTAATATATTTTTTATATCAAATTTTGATGCTTCATTTAATGCATTTTGTTTAAATTGTAGCAGTTTAGCATTATTAGATAAAATGGAAGTTGCATTTTTACTCATACTCTCAATATCTCCAACATTACTTAAATAGCCGGTAACTCCTTCTCTATTTACTTCTGGCAAACCGCCAGAATTACTTGATATTACAGGAACTCCACAAGACATTGCTTCTAATGCTGCAAGTCCAAAACTTTCTGTTTCTGATGGTAATAAAAATAAATCAGAATAACATAATATTTTATCAATTTCATTACTGTTTCCGAAGAAAATGACTTTATTCATAATTCCTAGTTCTTCACATAATCTTTCGGCTGTTTCTTTTTCAGGACCTTCACCAACCATCATTAATTTTGAAGGAATTGTTTTTTGGATTTCAAAAAATATCTTTACAACATCATCAATTCTTTTTACTTTTCTAAAGTTGGATATATGTGTTATAATTTTTTCGTCTTCTGTTGCCATTAACGATCTATGACAAGGTGATGTTTCGTCTATTGCATCTTTAGTAATCTCAATAAAATTTGGAATAACTTGAATTTCCTTTTTGATATCAAACAACCTGTAGGTATCATCTTTTAAACTTTCTGAAACACTCGTTACATAATCTGAATTATTGATACTAAATGTAACTGCTGGCTTATAAAATGGGTGATTTCCTACTAAAGTAATATCAGTTCCGTGTAAAGTAGTAATCATTGGTAGATTAATTCCTTCTTCTGCAAGCATTTGTTTAGCCATATAACCTGCATAGGCATGTGGAATAGCATAATGCACATGTAAAACATCGATAGAGTGAAGTTTAACCATGTCTACCAATTTACTAGAAAGCGCTAATTCATAAGGTTGATAATGAAAAAGTGGATATTCAGGAACGTGTACTTCATGATAAAAGATATTCTTATTCAATAAAGCCAAACGTACTGGCTGACTGTAAGTTATAAAATGAATTTCGTGTCCTCTTTTGGCTAATTCAGAACCTAACTCGGTAGCTACTACTCCACTTCCGCCAAATGTTGGATAACAAACAATTGCAATTTTCATTTCTTTTTAATTTTTTCTAAAAATAATTCTTTAAAACGAAAACGAAGTCTAAATAATAGTTAAATTATTTTTTAAATGCCGATTCGTAAGTTGTTATCCAATCTTGAACTGAAATTTTTTGAACCAACTCAGCAATTAATTGAAACGGAATATCTTCTTCTTTTTTAAAACGCATGCAACTTTTACCCATATCTAGTTTCTTCTTAGAATAGTTTGGATATTGAGAAACAAACCAATCATAAAGTTCTTTATTGGCATAAATTCCCATGTGATAAAAATTGATACTGTTTTTTTGAGAAGCAAAACTCATAAAAGGTAATGGCAATTTTGTATCACAATGATATCCATTTGGATAAATACTATGAGGAACATAATAACCAATCATTCCGTAGCTCATTCCTTCTTCAAAACCCTTTGGTAAATTATCCAAAATTGTTTTTCTAAGTTTTTCAACAGCTGGCAACCTGTCTGTTGGCACTTCATTTAAATATTCTTGAGGTGATTGTGCTTTTGAAGTCATAGTACTTTTTTTATTAAATATTAATCTGTTATAGCTTCATAAATAACTTCTTGAATTTTTTCTCTAATATTATTTCGAGATAAATTATTCGTTTTAGCTTCTGGATAAGTTCTATTTGACAAAAAGATGTAAACAATTTCTTTTTCTGGATCAGCCCAAGCTATAGTTCCTGTAAATCCAGTATGACCAAAACTTGTTAAAGAAACACAGCCACAAGTAGGACCAGCTTCTCCAAGTTGAGGTTTATCAAACCCTAGTCCTCTTCTATTTCCTTCTTTACAGAAATAACATTTATTAAATGCATTTAAAGTTTCCTCAGTAAAGAATTGGTGTCCACCATAAGAACCTTTTTGTAAATACATTTGCATCATTTTTGCAACATCAAGTGCATTTGAAAATAAACCTGCATGACCAGAAACACCACCTTGCATAGCGGCTCCCATATCGTGAACATAACCTTGCACAGTTGTATGTCTGTAATAATTATCAATTTCTGTAGGAGCAATATAACGCATATCAAATTTTCTCAACGGATTGTACATCATTGAATTTGCTCCTAAATAAGAGTAAAAATTATCTTCAGCTAATACGTCTAATTTTTTTGAAGTAATTCTTTCTAAATATTCTTTCATTAAAATAAATGAAAAGTCGCTGTATTTATATTCTTTCTTAGGTAACAAATCACTATCAGCAATTACCTTCATAATTGTATCATTATAATCTCTTCTTAAAAATAAGTTTTCAGAAACCTGAATTGGAAATTCATCTGAAAATGATTTTTTGTAATATTTATCAGAAGGAAAACCAAGACTATCTAATGTTGCTTTATAGAAAGGTTCCCATGGTTTAAGTCTTGCTTGATGTGTTAGTAAATCTAAAAAAGTGATGTTTTCTTTATTAGTTTTTTTAAATATTGGTAACATCGTACTTAACTTCGTATCTAACTTAATTTTACCCTTTTCATATTGAACCATTAAATTTGGTAACGTTGACAAAATTTTTGTTAATGAAGCAACGTCATACAAGTTTGTATTTTCTACTTTATCTTTATTTTCATAAGTCATGTAACCAAAAGATTTTTGATAAACTACCACTCCTTTTCTAGCTACAATAATTTGTGCGCCAGGTGTCATTTTATTAGAAATAGCATAATTAGCAATAGTATCAATTTTTGAAAGAATTTTAGAATTCATTCCCACATTTTCTGGAACTCCAAAAGCCAATCTGTTTAAATTTTGAGTTATAATTCCATCATTTACTTCAAAGTCATCATTTATAGAAACAGGTAATTTTCCTTTAGCACTTTTAGAACCAAAGATAATATCTGCAGCAGAAATTTGAGCAAAATCGTTATTTTGATAAGCTAAAATAATACTTTCAATTCCAGAAAAATTCTTAATATTTAATAGCGAATAAGGTTTTGTAAAAAAAGTAACAATTGTTTTATTTTGTTTTGAAATTCTATCAATCCAAAGTAATTCTTTAAAACTTAAATCGTGATTTTTCCAAGCACCGTCAGCTTTTTGATAACTAATAACAACTTTCGTATAATCTTCTAAAAGAACTAATAATTCATCTAAATTATCTGATTTTATTTCAGTTACATCAGTATATTTATTTAATGAATTTATAAAAGTATCTGAATAATCATTACCAATACTTACATAAGCTATTTTCTCTTTTTCTATTTTCTTAATAGGAATTATTTTTTCTTTATTGGTAAGAACAGTAATAGCATTTTCATATAAATCGAAATTTAAAGCATCAAACTCAGGTTTATTTAAATCTTCAACAAGATTATTAATTTCAACAGGTTTATAATTATTTAATCCTGCTTTATATTTATAATTTAAAATTTTTTTAACCGAAAAAGCAATTCGTTCTTCAGATAATTTTCCTTCGTTAAAAGCAACTTTAAATTTTTCAACTGCTAATGGAACATTTTCAGCAAAAAGCAAAATATCGTTTCCAGCTAAAAAAGCTTCTAAATCGATATCACCAGGTTGTTTAAAATTACTTGCACCTTTCATATTTAAGGCATCTGTGAAGATTAAACCTTCAAATCCGAGTTCATTTTGTAAAATATCAGTTACAACATTATAAGAAATTGAAGTAGGATATCCTTTTCGAGGTTCTAAACTTGGAATATCTAAATGAGCAACCATTATACTCGATAAACCATTCTTAATTAGCTCTTTATACGGATATAGTTCAACTTCGTCAATACGTTTTTTATCAAATTTAACAACAGGTAATGTATGATGAGAATCTGAAGAAGTATCTCCATGACCAGGAAAATGTTTGGCTGTAGCAAATAAACCTTCGCTTTGAAAGCCTTTCATTAAAGCAACTGCGCGTTCTGCAACATTAAACTTATCTTCACCAAATGAGCGATTACCAATGATAGGATTTTTTGGATTAGTGTTAATATCTACAACAGGTGCAAAATTAAAATGGATTCCCATACGTTTTGATTGTTGACCCATTTGTTGTCCCATTTTCTCAATAAGACTCAAATTTTGTACAGCACCAAGTGTCATGTTCCATGGATAACGATAAGTAGAATCTAATCGCATGCTTAAACCCCATTCTGCATCAATACCTATAAATAAAGGAACTTTAGATTGTGCTTGATATCTATTTGTTAAATTAGCTTGACGAACAGGTCCGCCTTGAAAAAAGATTAATCCTCCAATTTTATACTTAGAAATTAAATCATCAATAGATTTGTTATGTGCTTCATTTTTATTAGAATAAGCTGCAACCATGAATAATTGCCCAACTTTCTCTTCAAAAGAAAATTGATTATATACACTATCAACCCATTTTTCTTGGGTAATAGTAGAGTTATCCTGAGAAAAAATAAATGAAGTAAAAAGCAGTGCTATTATGATATATCTCATACTAATATTATATTAAAAAAAATCATCATTAGGTTATAATGATGATTTTTAAATTTTTATGTTACAAATTTAAAAAAACCTATTATGCCAACTTTCGCTAGCAGGTACTTCCCAAAAATCTTGCCACTCTTCAATAGTATTTACCAAATTATTGTAAACAATAGTTGAAGGAGAAACAGATTTTGCTTTAGCCATTTTCTTAAAATCGATTAGTGATTTATAAGCAATGTATTCACCTGTTTTAAAAGTTACATTCATTCTATCCATTAAATCTACCTTGTATTTTTGTTCCAATGATTGAATAAATTGAACAGAAGCATCTATAGAACAACCTGTTACAGCTTGTACATCTTGATTTACAGCAATGATTATAAATCTTTCGTATTTTAATAAATACGAAGCTTCTAAACTTTGACCATGTGCAGACCAAGATTCTATAAATGATTTTAAACTTTCCTCAATTTCAGAAATTTCTACTTCAGAAAATTTTCTATCTGATTGATAAATCCAAATTCGAGAATGAGTAGGTAATGTTGAAAACTCTACTAACATTATTATTTTTTTATAATATCTGAAACTATTTTATAAGTAACAAATTTTTTAATTTTTGCATCAAACATTTCTAATTCATAGTAAAAAACCTCAATTTCATCATTTGATTTTAATATATTTTCAGTCAATAAAAATGAATTATCGAAATTATTTAATAAAATAAATTCAACCGTTTTACCAGAAGCTTCTTTTATTGAGAAAGTAACAAATTGCTCAGATTTTGCTTGAAAATATTTACCTACAACAGATGGTTCAATTTCTTCAACTGCCTCAATTTCTTCATCATCACCATCATCATCTCCTACACTATCCATAATTAATTTTAAAAAAGAAGGACATTTTGTAGCCATTTGAACACCTACATCTCTACCTAGAGCTTCCATTTTACTATCGTCAGAAATTACATTTTTACCGTAGTATTTTTCAATATCTTTTTCATATTTATTAAAATCTTCTAGCATGCAAAGGCCTAAAGTTAGTTCAAGATTTTCTTTAGTAATTTCTTTTTTTGTAATACACTCACAAGTTCCTTCAGAAATCTTAGTAATTAATTGTTCTTTTGATAATTTTTGAGCAAATACTGATTGAGTAATTAATAATAATAGGATAATTTTTTTCATAGATAGTTTCTTTAGTTATTTTTTAATGATGTCTGTTACAACTTTATAGGTAATATATTTATTAATTTTTGCGTCAAATAATTCTGTTTCATAGTAATAAACATCAACAATATCATTTGGTTTTAGTAATTTTTCGGTTAGCAAAAATGAATTATTAAAATTATTAAGCAAAATAAATTCATCAGTTTTACCAGATGTTTCTTTAATAGAAAAAGAAATAAATTGATCTGCTTTAATTTGAAAAACTGTTCCTGTAACAAAAGGATCTAATTCTTCTTCTTCTACTTCTTCTTTATAAGTTTTATTCTTATTTGCTGAACCATTGTCATAAGTTATTTTTTTTTCGCCAACTTCTAACATAAAGTTTGGACAAAATTTAACCATTTTAATACCAATCTCTTCTCCAAAAGATCTCATTTCTTCATGGTTGGTCAAATCAACTTTATCTCTATTACTAAATTTAGAGCTATGGTTTTGATAACTATCTAACATGCATACTCCTAAAGCCATTTTATAGTCTTCATAAGAATCTGTTTCTTGATTCATTTTCTTCTTTTGAATACAATCACAAGTTTCTTCAGCAATTTTAGAAATGATAGCATCTTTTTTTTGTGCAAATGAAATTTGAGTTATCAATAATAGAAAAAATATTGTTTTCATACTATTATAAATCTTGAGCATTAGCTATTAATTCAGCAATGTCTAATACTTTAACTTCTGCTTCTTTTTCTTTGAACTTAACTCCGTCAGTCATCATAGTATTACAATATGGACAACCTGTGGCTATAATGTTTGGTTGAGTTTCTAATGCATCTTCAGTTCTAAGTACATTTATGTCCATGTCTCCTTTTTCTGGTTCTTTAAACATTTGCGCTCCTCCTGCACCACAACATAATGCCGAGTTTTTACTCCTTTTCATTTCTACGACATTTGCATTAGTAAGTTTTAAAATATCTCTAGGGGCATTATACTCATTATTAGCACGTCCTAAATAACATGGGTCATGAAATGTTATACGTTTATCTTTATAAGTATCTCTATTAATATTTAAACGACCTTCATCTATTAATTGATTAATAAATTGTGTATGATGCATTACTTCATAAGTACCTCCTAAACCAGGATATTCATTTTTTAAACAATTAAAAGAATGTGGATCACAGGTGACTATTTTTTTTACTTCATAAGCATTTAGTATTTCAATGTTCATCATCGCTTGCATTTGAAATAAAAATTCGTTTCCAGCTCGTTTTGCAACATCACCAGTACAACTTTCCTCTATTCCTAAAACTGCAAAATTAACATTGGCATTATTGAGTATTTTAACAAATGCTCTTGTTATTTTTTTTGCTCTATCGTCGAAACTACCAGCAGAACCAACCCAAAATAAAATTTCTGGTTGTTTTCCTTCCGCCATCATTTCTGCCATAGTTGGCACAATTAAATTTTCAGCCATATTTTTTTGTTAATCTGTTAATGTTTTTATTCGTGATGTTCGTCATCAAATACTTGAATCGTAACTTCTTTATCTACTAAATCGGTGAATTTACCTCTATATCTTGTTGCTTTAACCAAATGATTATCAATCCAATGGTAATTTCCACCTCTTGGTTTTCCCATAACCATTCCATGAAATTTAAATCCATGCTTGTTTAACCAGTTTTCAGTAACCTCTCTATGTGCTTCAGTTCTTGATGTAAAAAAGCAAATTATATGACCTTCATCATACCATTTATTAAGTGTTTTTAATGCATCAGGATAAACTTGAGCAGTTGCCATTCTTTCAGGCTCTTCATTAGGAATATCGTCACAAATTGTTCCATCTATATCTATTAAATAGTTTTTAATTCCTTCTGCTAAAATAGGACTTAAAGATTCTCCATTTTCAGATATTGCTTGCAATTTGCTTTCAATTTCTTCTTTTTTCATTGTAGTTGTGTTGTAGTTATTTCGATTTAATCTTCTGATTTCCAGTTTAAACGATCCATTTGGTTGTATTGCCAAGGAGCACCGTTATTTTCAATATTAGTCATCATACTGTTTAGTTCGGTTGGTGCTGCACTTTGCTCCATTACTAAATAACGTCGCATATCCATAATAATTGACAATGGACTAATATTTACAGGACATTCTTCAACACAAGCATTACAAGTTGTACAAGCCCAAAGTTCCTCAGGAGAAATGAAATCATTTAATAATGATCTTCCATCATCTACAAATATTCCTTTGTTTGCATCAATATTTTTACCAACTTCTTCTAATCGATCACGTGTATCCATCATGATTTTTCGAGGAGAAAGTTTTTTACCTGTTTGATTTGCCGGACAAGATGAAGTACAACGACCACATTCTGTACATGTATAAGCGTTTAATAATTGTACCCAATTTAAATCTTGCACGTCTGAAGCTCCAAATTTTGCAGGAATAGCATCTGGATTTGCAGGAGCTGCAAAAGGATCTGCGGTTGGATCCATCATCATTTTTACTTCTTTAGTAACACTTTCTAAATTATCTAATTTTCCTTTTGCATTTAAATCTGCAAAATAAGTATTTGGGAAAGCTAATAATATGTGTAAATGTTTAGAAAAATATAAATAGTTCAAGAATACTAAAATACCAGAAATATGCAACCACCATGCTCCTCTTTCAATTAAGAAAACAACATTATTACTCATTCCATTAAAAATAGGTGCAATAAATTGAGAAATTGGGAAACTTCCCGCTTGATGATAATGGCTAAAGCCGCCTTCAACAAATTGTAAATGTAAATCGGCAGCATTCATTATTAAAAACAATGACATTAATACCATTTCAAAATATAAAATAATATTACCGTCGTTTGTAGCATAACCTTTCATTTCAGGATTTGTAAAACGTTTTAACTTTATAACGTTTCTTCTCAACCAGAAAACAACAACCGCTACAAGTACTAAAAAGGCAAGTATTTCAAATGAACCTATTAATACATCATAAACAATTCCTAAAGAAGAGAATACTCTATGTGTACCAAATAATCCATCGATAACAATTTCTAAAACTTCAATATTAATTATTATAAAACCAACGTATACTATAATATGTAATACACCAGCAATTGGTCTTTTTATCATTTTAGATTGTCCAAGTGCAATCATAGCCATATTCTTCCATCTTTCAGAAGAATTGTCTTTTCTATTTACATCTTGACCAAGCTTGATGTTTCTAATTAGCTTTTTTACATTATTTGCAAAATAACCAGCTCCAATTACTAAAATTACAGCAAATAAAATATTATCTAAATAACTCATAATATATAATAAATTAGTCTTTTTTAGTTTCAGTTGGTTCTACATATGGTTTATTTTTTTTACCAAATACAGAAACATTTATATAACGTGTAGGGTTTAATCTTAAATCTTGTAAAAGTAATTCTAATTCACTTGAAGCTTTTGTAAAATTATTGTACATAGCTTCGTCTTTCATTAATTTACCCATTGTACCATTTCCTTGTTCCATATCAGCTAAAAGTTTGTCAACATTTGCTAATGTTTTTTCTAAATTTTTAACTGTTTTTCCAAGGTTTGCATTGGCTAATGAATCTGAAATTACTTCAAAATTAGAAACTGTTTTATCTAAACTTGTAAACGTATGATCTAATTTAGATTTATTTGTAGCTAATAATTGATTAAGGTTTTTAGAAGCGCCACTAAATTCGGTCATTGTAGAATTTAATTCTGAAATTGTATTTTGAAGATTAGCTTTTGCTTTTTCGTCTAAAATGTCATTTACATTTTCAAATAGTATATTAGCATTTTCTAAAAGTTTTTCAATTTTATCTTTAAGTGGTTCAATTTGAACAGCAAGTGCATCGGTTAAACCTAATTTTGAAGAAGCTTTTAAATAATCACCCGAAGCAGCTTCGCTTTTATCTTCTAGATTTAAATTGATTGAAATTTGTCTTCCACCAACTAAACCAGAGTCATAAATTTCTGCGATACTCGATTTTGAAATTGGAAAATCGGTAGAGATTTGAAGTTCTACTAATAATTTACCATCAGGATTAATGGAAATACTATTTACTTTACCAATTTTTAGTCCATTTAAAGTAACAGGTGCAGAAGATTCTAGTCCCGCAACGTTTTCATAAACCACGTACAATTTTTTATTTGTATCAAATAAATTTTTACCTTTTAAAAAACTATATCCCCAAAAAAACAATAAGATGGATGATATAACCAATATGGCTGTTTTAATTTCTCTAGTTAATTTCAAAATTTTCTATTTTTAACAAAAATAAACAATATTTTATTTTATTGCGTCTGAAACGCTTATTTTTACTCCATCTTTATAAGCAACTAAAAATGCAGAGCTATAACCTTTATCTTTTGCTTCTGTTAACCTTAATTTTGCATCATTGTAATTATTTTCAATTCCATAAAAGTATTTATATAATTTACCCGATTGCTCTCTAGAAATATTATCTAAACCTTTAAAATTAGATGAAGATGTTTCTAGTTTTGTTCCACTAGCTGAAATTTGAACTTTAAACACAATTCCTTTGTTAGGTACTGTTTTTACCACTGGTTTTTCTTCATTTACAACTTTTTCAACTTCTTTTTTAGTCTCAACAACAATACTTGAAGATGAACTTGGGTTAAAATATTCCTTTTTATAAGAAAAGATAGCATCAGCAATTGCTTTTGCAACTTTATCCTGTCCGTCATCTGAATTTAAAAAATTTCCTTCTTCAACATTTGAGATAAATCCTATTTCAATAAGTACACTTGGCATATAAGAAGCATCTAAAACCCATAATGGAGCTTGTTTAACACCTCTATCTTTTCTGTTTAAAGTATTTGTAAAGTTTGATTGCACTTTTGCAGCTAAATCTATACTTTGATTTAAATATTCCTCTTGAAGAATCTTAAGTCCAATAAGAGTTTCTGGTTTATTAGGATCAAAACCGTTATATTTTTCTTTATAATCCTTTTCTAATAGAATTACCGAGTTTTCACTTTTTGCCACATCTAAATTAGTAGTACTACGTGTTAAACCCATTACAAAAGTTTCTGTACCATAAGGTCCAAAGTTTTTTACTCCATTACAATGAATGGAAACAAATAAATCGGCATCGGCTTTATTAGCATTATTCGCTCTATCTTTTAGTTCTACAAAAACATCAGTCTTTCTGGAATAAACAATTTCAATTTCTGAGTCTTTATCTAATAAATCACCCACCTTTAAAGTAGTTGCTAGTGCAATTTTCTTTTCAATATTTCCATGATAAACTGTTCCATAATCTTTTCCACCATGCCCAGCATCTAAAACAATTTTAAATTTTGATTTAGATTGAGCATTAATTTGGTTTGAAAAAATGAAAGAAATACTTAAAAGAAATATCTTTAAAAAGTGATTTTTCAAAAAATTCATATTATTAGTTTTTAGTAACATCGTTATAATTATATTAAAATCTTATTTTTGCAAAAAAATATATTGTAAGTTTGACACTTCAAAAAGTGAGCCAAATTTTTACAAAAATACTATTATTAGCATTGCACACAAAGTTATTTCATATCGTTTTATCCGCATTTTTTCTAATAATTGGAATTATTCCTGCATATTCTCAGGAAACTCCTAAAAATGAAACATTTAGCGTAACTAAAATAGGAACAGAAGAAGCTAAAGTTTCTATTGAAAAAGATTCTGTAAAAAAACAAAAAAATATTCTTGAGGGTATTGTTAAAAGAAAAGCTCTAGATTATGAAAAAATGGATCAGGTTAAAAAACAGCTTACTTTATATAATCAAGCCGAACTTTATTATACCGACATTGAGTTAAAATCTGGAATTATTGTTTTAGATTATGAAAAAAGCGAAGTTTATGCGGGACGAATAAAAGACAGTGCAGGAAATTACACACAATATCCTATTTTTAAACAGGGTAATAATATAATTGAACCTGATTCTATTCGTTTTAACTTTAAAACTAAGAAAGCTTTGGTTTGGAACTCTAGAACCAAGCAAGGTGAATTAAACATAAAAGCTGAGATTTCTAAAAGAGAAAATGATTCGGTTTATTTTATGAAAAATGCAAGAATCACCACTTCAAAAAACATAGATGATCCTGAATATTATTTTTTAATTAGAAAAGTAAAATTTGTACCCAAGAAAAAGTTGTTGCAGGATTAACAAATCTTGTAATTGCTGATGTTCCTACTCCTATTGGATTACCTTTTGCATATTTTCCTATGACAGAAGAGAACACTTCTGGTTTTATTTTACCAACTCCTGGGCAATCTAATAAACAAGGTTACTTTCTTCAAAATGCTGGTTATTACTTTGCATTAAGTGATTATTATGATTTAGCAGTTTTAGGTGATTATTATACTAATGGAAGTTACGCACTTCGTGCTGAAAGTAGTTATGCAAAACGTTATAAGTTTAATGGAAGATTAAACTTTAGATTTGAAAATAACATACAAAGTGAAAGAGGTTTTGATGATTATGTTAAATCTAAACAATATAACATTCAATGGTCACATGCTCAAGATTCAAAAGCGGCTGCTAATTCTAGGTTTTCTGCATCTGTTAACTTAGGTAGTAGTCAATACTATAGACAGTCAGTAAGTTTAGCTAATATTGGATCTAGTTTGAACAATAATATGAGTTCATCTATTTCATATCAAAAAACGTTTCAAACTGTTCCACAAGTAAACTTATCATTATCTGCTACTCACAACCAAAATACAAATACTGAAATTATAAATATGACCTTACCTACTCTTCAAGCAAGTGTAGATAGAATATTTCCATTTGCTCCAAAAGACGGAATAAAAAAAGGTTTTATTAAAAACATTAACTTTCAATATAATTTGAGAGGAGAAAATAGGATAAGTACAAATGATTCTTTATTCTTCAAACCTCAAATGTTCAGAGATGCAAAATCGGGTTTTCAACATACAATTCCTATTAGCACCAATTTTAAAATATTTAAATATTTTAGTGTTACTACTAGTGCAAATTATAATGAAGTTTGGACTTTTAATACCATAAATAAATATTTTAGTTCAACTGATAACGAAGTTATTACAGATGACATTAAAGGTTTTGATGCTTTTAGAACATACAACTTTACCTCGAGTATTGGTACTACTATATATGGTACTTTTAATTTTGGAGAAGAGAAAAAAATTCAAGCTATAAGACATGTAATGAGACCAAACGTTTCTTATGGTTATACTCCAAGTTTTGAAAAATATTACGATACATATGCAATTGATGCAACAGGAAACACTTATCAAGAATATACTAGATTTGAAGGTGGAATATTTGGATCACCAAGTCAAAGTAATTCAAATATTTTAGGATTCTCTTTAAGTAATACATTTGAAGCAAAAGTTACTGATAAAGAAAGTAAGAACGGAATGCCTAAAAAAGTAATGTTATTGAATAACTTAAACTTTTCTGCAGATTATAATATAAATGCTGATTCTACAGCTTGGTCTCCAATGCGAGTTAGCGGTGGAACGCAATTCTTTAAAAATAAAATGAATGTTAATTTTGCAACTACATTAGATCCTTATGCTATTGACAATTCTGGAAATAGAATAGATACTTGGAATATCGATAATGGAGGTAGTTTGTTTAGAATGACTAGTGCAAATATGACATTAAATTATAGTTTTTCTAGTAATGATACAAAAAAATCAGAGCAAACCCAACAAAATGGCGGTAGAGGAGATGATTTATTTGGCACAGGTGTAGACTTAAGTAATAGTAAACAAAGCTTATTTGACAAAAATGATGAAGATAATAAAGGTGAAACAAAAGAAAACAAATGGTACAATACAGAATTACCATGGGACTTACGTTTAGCTTATTCTGTGACTTATAATAATAGTAACAGGCAAAATGAAATTTCTTCAAATTCGTTAATGATGTCTGGAAATATTGAATTAGCACCAAGATGGAAAGTTGGATTTTCTTCAGGATATGACTTTAAACAACAAGGAGTAACATTTACACAATTACGTTTTGAACGAGATTTAGAAAGTTGGAGAATGAGTTTAAATTGGGTTCCATATGGTACAAATACATATTGGGGATTCTTTATAGGAATTACTTCTTCAGTTTTAAGTGATATTAAATGGGATAAACGTCAATTACCAGATAGAGTTTTTCAATAAAAATTTAGCTAACTACTTATTTATACACATCATGAAAAAAATAATTTTCACCAAAAATGCACCAGCTCCTATTGGCCCCTATAACCAAGCGGTTTTGGTAAACAATACATTATACACCTCTGGACAAATTGCTATTGATCCAAAAACAAACGAGTTAGTTTTAGATACTATAGAAAATGAAACTAAAATGGTAATGGAAAATATGAAAGCAGTTTTAGAAGCGGCTGAAATGAATTTTAGCGATGTTTTTAAAGCTACTATCTTTATTAGCGACATGAATAATTTTGCCAGAATTAATGCTGTTTATGGCGCTTATTTTGATGAAAAAACAGCTCCTGCAAGAGAAACGGTTGAAGTGGCTTGTTTACCTAAAAATGTAAACGTTGAAATTTCAATGATAGCTTGTAAGTAGTCGATATAACAAAAAATAAAAAGGCGATTCTTCAATTTAGAAGAATCGCCTTTTTATTGTAAATATTAAAACTTAAAATTAATCCATTAACAAGGCATTCATTAACATTTGTGCTGTAGCCTCGTTTGTAGCCAATGGAACATTATGCACATCACAAATACGAATAAGCATAGAAATATCGGGTTCGTGAGCATGGCTAGAATTTGGATCTTTAAAAAACAAAACCATTTTTGTTTTGCCCTCTGCTACTCTAGCTGCAATTTGTGCATCGCCACCTTGCGGACCTGAAAGCATTTTTTTAACTTTAATTCCTACTGATTCTACCTTTCCTCCAGTGGTTCCTGTTGCAATTAACTTAATATTTTCTTCAATAAGAATATGTTTATTTTTATTCAAAAACTGCACCATATCAGCTTTTTTACCATCGTGTGCAATTACTGCGATTTCCATTTTTCTATTCATTTTTTTATGAATTTAAAATATGATAATTAATTAAGCCTTCCATAGGTTTTACATAAACATTACCTATTTGTAATCCGTGAGAATGTAATGCTTCGGTTAATTCTTCTTTTAAATAATAAGCTATTGAACCAATAAAGTGAATAGGAACTTCTTTAGCATTTTCAAATTGTAAAATATTATGTTCAATGAATAATTGAATTTCTTCGTTAATATATTTTTTACAAAAAGAAGTATTTTTATGTTCTATTAAAAACTTTGCAAAAGAAGCTAGAAATGCATTTGGATTAGGTTCTTTGTATAATTTATTTTTAATAAAATCGGCATCTAAATTATATTGTTGTTCTAGTTTTTCTCTCAAATAAATTGGCATTTCATTGAAATAATAACCACGAATAATATGTCTTCCAAAACGATTACCGCTACAATCATCCATAACAATATAACCTAAAGAAGTGATTTTTTGATGTAATTTTTCTCCATCAAAATAACTACAATTAGAACCTGTTCCAAGAATACAAACTATCGCCTTTTCTCCTTTTGGAGTTGTTCCAAAAACCGCAGCATAAGTATCTTCATATACTTGAATTTCAGCATTTTGAAAATAGTTTTGCAGCAATTCTTTTAAATACATCTTCATTTTTTCGGTACCGCAACCAGCACCATAAAAGAAAACCTTTTCTATATTTTTTTTATTAGTTGATATTGATTCATTTGTACTTATACGTTCAATAATTTCATCACCAGATAATACTGACGGATTTAAACCTAAAGTTGCCGTAGCAAAAAGAGTTCCTCCGTTATTGTCTACTGCTGTCCAATCCGCTTTTGTAGAACCACTATCAACTAATAATATCATTTATTTCAAATTTGCTACGTGAATAGATAAATCTACTAATTTACTTGAATAACCATATTCATTATCATACCAAGATACTATTTTGAAAAAAGTACTATTTAAACCAATTCCTGCTTTTGCATCAACAATTGAAGTTCTTGGGTCAGAATTAAAATCAGTAGAAACTACATCTTCTTCAGTATAACCCAAAATTCCTTTCATTGAAGTTTCTGATGTTTTCTTAATAACTGCCATAATTTCTTCATAAGTAGTTTCTTTTGCCACTTTAACCGTTAAATCTACAACAGAAACATCAGCTGTAGGAACTCGCATTGCCATTCCTGTTAATTTTCCGTTCAATTCTGGAATTACTTTTCCTACTGCTTTTGCAGCACCAGTTGAAGCTGGAATAATATTTAGTAAAGCAGAACGACCACCACGGAAATCTTTTTTAGAAGGTCCGTCAACCGTTAATTGTGTTGCAGTTGTTGCATGAATAGTTGTCATTAAAGCTTCCACAATTCCGAAATTATCATTGATTACTTTTGCTAAAGGTGCCAAACAATTTGTAGTACAAGAAGCATTAGAAACAATGGTATCAGTAGCTTTTACACTTTCGTGATTTACACCCATTACAAACATAGGAGCATCTGCAGATGGAGCAGAAATAACTACTTTTTTTGCACCACCATTAATATGATATTGTGCTTTTTCTAAAGTAGTAAAAATTCCTGTACATTCGGCAACAATATCGGTTCCTACTTCATTCCATTTTAAGTTGTTTGGATCTTTTTCAGCAGTTACTCTAATATGTTTATTATTTACATATAATTTTCCTTCTTTTACTTCAACTTCACCAGCAAATTTTCCATGTACAGAATCGTATTTTAGTAAATAAGCTAAATGATCTACATCTAATAAATCATTGATAGCAACTACTTCAATATTATCTCTATTTATAGTTTCTCTTAAAACAAGTCTTCCTATTCTTCCAAATCCGTTTATTCCTAATTTAATTTTTGACATTTTAATTTTTTTTAATTGTTAATTTGCTTGATTAGTTGTGTGTTTATCTTAGCAATTATACAATGAAATTATGTAGACATTATGTCTGACACTCTAATTAATTCTTTATCTATTTCGAAATGACCCTTAATGGCTTGTTCTAAAGGAGTTAAGACTATTTTGTCGCTTAATATTCCTGCCATAAAGTTAGATTTCCCCTCTAATAATGCTTCGACTGCTTTAACTCCAAGCCTTGAGGCTAAAACTCTATCAAAACATGATGGCGCTCCGCCACGTTGCATATGACCTAAAACAGAAACCCTAACATCATATTCTGGCATATGTTCTTCTACATAATCTTTTAGTTCGAAAACGTTTTTACCTGTTTTATCACCTTCAGAAACGACTACGATACTTGATGATTTTCCTGATTCTTTACTGCGCTTTAATGATTCTAAAAGTCGATCTAAACCTAAATCTTCCTCAGGAATAAGAATCTCTTCTGCACCTGCTCCAATACCTGTATTTAAGGCAATATGACCTGCATCTCTTCCCATGACTTCAACAAAGAAAAGTCGGTTATGAGAACTAGCTGTATCCCTAATTTTATCAATAACATCAACTACAGTATTTAAGGCAGTATCGTATCCAAGAGTGTGGCTTGTTCCAAAGATATCATTATCGATAGTTCCTGGAATTCCTATTACTGGGAAATTGAATTCTTTATTAAAAATTTCAGCTCCTGTAAAAGAACCATCACCACCAATTACAACGAGTGCATCAACATTAGCTTTTTTTAAATGATTGTATGCTTTTTTTCTACCTTCAGCAGTCATAAAATCTTTTGATCGGGCAGATTTTAAGATAGTTCCACCTTTATTGATAATATTATTGACTGAACGAGGTCCCATTTCTTTAAAATCGCCTTCAATCATTCCTTGATAACCTCTATAGACTCCTAAACAATTGACATTATGATACGCGCAAGTTCTTACAACTGCACGAATTGCAGCATTCATTCCTGGAGAATCTCCTCCAGAAGTTAATACAGCAATTTTATTAATATTTGTTGACATAGTATTTTATATATGTAAATTTAAAAAAAGGAAATGAAAAACAACTACTCAATCTCAGGAACTTTTAATGGTTCCTTTTCTTTTTCAGCTTCAGGAATAGGTTTTTTTCTTGTTTCTTGTGTCCAATTCATATAATCAGGAGAAAGTTCAGAGTCTGAAGATTGATTTGAAGAATTAGAATCAGAATTAGTTTGCTTATCTTTCTTTTTAAATATTTTTTTTAACATTTCACCAAATGTATCAAAATCTATACTATAGGTTAATCCAATTCCTTGTGTGTAACCAATATTTCCTCCAATATTATAATTTAAATCATTTTCACGATTAAAAACATGAGCTTGAAGTGTACCATCTTCGTTAAGCTTCATCTGAATTTCAAGATTTCCTACCAAAACAGATTGAGAGACACCACCTACAGGAACTCCTACTTTTCCATTAATTGAAATTTTATCATTAATTTGAGTGTTTAATGTAACACCTACTCTGTCTGATATTTGATTAACTCTATCTCCTTGACTGTAATCTAACCCAAATTTAAGCATACTATCTTCATCAGCAAAAATATCGCTTAAAATAGCACTTACACGTTCAAACAAAGGACCATAAGCAACATTACCAGCATTTTCGGCAGTCATAAAAGAGCCTGTTGAAAGTAAAGCCATTGCTTGAGTTTGTCTTGTATCTTTATTTTGTAATCGATAATCTATTTCGCTCTTTAGAACCGAACTTACATTAGGGAAATCAATATTAAAATCGGGTTCTGGATTACTTATTGTTCCATTTAAAAGAATAGAAACATTTGTAATTACTTTTTTATTAAAAGTTGCGCTTTCTAATAATAATGCAGGATTAGCTTCTGTAGTATAAATCGCTTCTAAATCTAAGTTTGCACCTAAAGGTTCACCTTCCCAGCGAATAGTTCCTCCTTTTTTAACATTAAATTTTTTATCTATTAAACCTCCATATTTAAAATTATACTCCCCTTCTTCAACAATAAAATCTCCGTACATGAGGAATTTACCTAAAGTGTTAATTTCAATATGCATTGAGCCATAGCCACTTCCGTTCATTGAATGTCCTGAATCTCTATCTAAAATAATTTCAATATTAGCATTTGTATCTACATCAAAATCTAGTTCTAGTTCTATTCCTTGATATTTATTCTTTTCAATTGCTTTTTCTCCTTTTAAACTGTATTTATCTTTTGCTTTTACAAAATTTAAAAAAGAATTATCTCCCATTGACTCTGAATCGCTCACTGGGATTTTTATTTCGGTTCCTTTTTCTGAAGCACCATTAACTTTAATAACAAGAGCATTTGTTGGTCCTTTTACCGATGCAAAACCATTCATAAATGCAGTACCAAAATAATAAGCATCTTCACTATCTTTAGTATCTAAGGCTAGTAAATTATTTGATTTAATTTCTAAATCTATTTCCCAATCGGCAAAAACATCATGTCTTACATTACCATGTAAAACACCTTTTGTTTTATGCTTAGTATCAGTAATTTCAATATTTCTAAAAATAAATTGATGTTCAGTAACATCTATAATTGCATTTTTTTCAAAGTCATAATTTACATTTAAATAAGGAACTTTAACTCCTGAATTATTTAAATATAAACGACCATCTATTTCAGGATCAATTAAAGAACCACCTATTGTAGCTTTACCGGTTGCATTTCCTCTCACATCAGATAAAATTGAACTTAGTAAAGGTCCGAAAGCACTTATGTCAAACTTATCAAATCCAGCTTCTAAATTAAGTTCCGTTTCTTTTTCAAAATAATTTAAATCACCTTGTAAAGTAAAACGTTCATCTTCATCTTGCTTTAATTTTGAATCAATAAAAAACTTATTAAAATCTTTATTTCCTTTAATGTTAAAATCTAAATTTCCTAAAGCAATATTGTTTATTTGTAAATTATCAATTGTAAGCTGAGATTCTGGTTTATATATTGTGTTGTTTTGTACATATTTAATCATTCCGTTTAAGTTTCCATCAAACTTTAAACTATCAACAGAAGGCGTAATTTTATTGATATCAATATCTTTAAATGTTAAATTAAAATCTTTGTAAGTTGAATCTTTTAGCTTTCCATAAAAGTTCATTTTTTGGTTATTATGTGACAAAGTAAAGTTTCGGAAATCAAAATTGGATAATTTTTTATCAAAAACAATTTTGTTTTCTTTTTCTTCATTTTCATTTATAAACCAAATATAATCTTTGAAATTAAGTTCTGATTTTTTGAAACCTACAACCGAATTTTTATTTTCGTCAATAGTATGATAAAGGTTTAAATCAAATTTATCATCGCTTTTTTTTCCACCTTTAAACTCAGTTCTTACAAATAATGTGTCATTCATTGTTACATTAATAAGGCTGAAATCGGCAATTTTATAATTCTTATTTCTAATAGAATCCATTTCTATATAAGTGTTGTATAAAGGATTCTTATTATCTATATCGATTTTTATATTATTAAAATAATTTTCAAAAGCAATAACTTCTGGAGCATTGAAATCAAATTCAAACTTTCCTTCATCAGCATTAATTTTACCTTTAAACTTTGTGTTTTCGGAAATTGAAACATCTGGAATAAATATATCAATAATTTTATTGTAAATTGAAAATTCAAAATCTAAGTATTGACCCGATTTTAGTTCATTTGGAGTATAGTTTGCATATAAACTACCAACAGCATTTTCTAGTATCTTTTTAACTTCATCAATTTTATATTTACCAACTACTTTTCCTGTAATTATATCTGGCGAATTAACAGTAATTGTTCTTACCTTATCATTATCAAAGCTTGATGTTAGTTGAAATTCATCAAAAACATAATGTTCTTTTGTATTTAAATAAGAAGCGCCATTTACATTTAAAACACCTTCCAAATCATCAAAAGTATTTCCTTTTGCATCTAAAGTTACATTCCCTTTAAATATTGATATGGTGTCAATTGTTGAAAAATGTAATGCAGCTAAATCAATATAATCAATTTGAGTTTTAAAATTGTAGTTTTTAACTTTCGAACTTAAATCGACTAATCCGTTAAAATCTAAACGTAAATTTGGATCATTACTATTTAAATATCCTTTAAAATAAGGCATTTTCATAGTTCCATCCACTTCAATATTTGAATAATTGTATTTGTTATAGTACAATTTATCTATTTTTCCTTTAATTTTAGTGTTTAAATATTTTGTGTTGAATCCTTTTCCATCAACATCAACTTGTAAAGTCGCAGCACCTAAATCGTTTTGATTTAAGAAATTTCCAACATTAAAATTCTCTAATTCAATATGTCCTTGATAAGAAGCATTGTCAATATTATCAATATTTTGAAGCGATAAATCTGCATCAATGGCTCCCAGAAAAGAAGTTAAATATACTTTCGAATTTATATATGTACTTGTAAGCTCAACATTTCCGTTTAAGTCAATGTTTCCAAGTTTTATTAAGTTAGAAGGTAAGTTATCGCCTAAAATTCGAGGTAAAATGTGATTTAACTTCTCATAACTTGATGATAAATTGTCAAAATTTCCTTTAATGTAAAACGATTGTGTCTTATCAAAAAGATATTTAAACGTAACGTTTCCGGTAATTTCTGAATGATATTTATCTGTTAATTTTAAATTATGAGTTGTAAAATTATTTAAGGTACCTAAAAGATGTGTGTCAATAAAAAACTTATTGTCCTTACCAAATTCATTATAAAAATAATTTAAATCGTTTGAAGCAATTATGGCTTTATCAAATTCAGCGTCAAAAACAACTTTATTATTAAAGTCAGAAAAATCTTCTCTCTTATATTTTAACTCAACTCTACCAATCATTTCAGATTCTTGAGTTGTAGCATTTAGGTTTTCTAATAATATGTTAGATTTTGTATAAGTAAATTTCGATTTTAAGTTTTCAACAAAAAGACCTCTGTAATCTTTAAATGAAAGTTTATTAATGTTCGTATAAACATTTGGCCCTTTAATATAAAAGTCTTCAATTAAACCATTTAACTGACTAAAATCAATTATTTTAGGAGTTTCTAAATTATTATCCGTGTACCTAAATCTACTTCTAAAAATAGTCATTGAAGAAGCTTTCATTCTAAATCTACCAGAAGAAGGTGAACCATCATCAAAAGCATCAATAAATCGATCTAAATTGGTGTCTTTTTCACCTTTATACTGAGTTAACTTACAATCTAAACCATCAAGAACAACATCGCCTAAGTAAGGATGACCACTATCATAAAGTTTCTTAAAATCTAAAATTGAACTATTTAACCTATCAATATAAAAAAGAGTATCTTTATGATGATCTCTAACAAGAATATTTCCTAATTTAACAGTACCAAATGGGGTAATTGTTAAATTTTTAATAGTTATATCTGTTCCATATGCTTTATTTAATTCATTTGTAGCATATTTACCAAAATAAGTTTGCACAAATGGCAACGACAAAACGATACTCAGAAGAAGTAGTAAAATTAAAATTCCGACAATAATTCGGAGGAATATTTTTTTAAATTTTTTGATACTCTATTTTATTTTAAATTTGTGCTTTGGTAATTGAACAAAAATAAGGTTTTTTGTACGATACTAAATAACTTTTAAGTCAAATTTCGTGCCTTTTTATATGAATAACAATAAAATTTACACTTTAGCCATTGAAAGTTCTTGCGATGATACATCTGCAGCGGTTTTATTAAACGATAAAGTGCTCTCAAATGTTGTTGCAGGTCAACCTATTCATGAACAATATGGGGGTGTAGTTCCAGAACTTGCTTCAAGAGCACATCAGCAAAATATTGTCCCAGTGGTTGATGTTGCTTTAAAAAAAGCAGGCATTACTAAAGAACAATTAAATTGTATTGCTTTTACTCAAGGTCCAGGATTAATGGGTTCGTTGCTTGTTGGTGGTTCTTTTGCAAAATCTATGAGCATGGCATTAGAAATTCCACTAATTGCAATTAACCACATGAAAGCCCATATTTTAGCCCATTTTATTGACGAAGAAGGTTATGATAAACCAGAATTTCCATTTTTAGCATTAACCATAAGTGGCGGACATACTCAAATTGTTCAAGTGAATAGTTTTTTTGATATGAAAATTATTGGAGAAACTACTGATGATGCTGTGGGTGAAGCTTTTGATAAAAGCGCAAAGATACTTGGACTTCCTTATCCAGGAGGACCATTAATTGATAAATATGCAAATGAAGGAAATCCAAAAGCTTTTCCCTTTACTAAACCAAAAGTAGACGGTTTGAATTTTAGCTTTAGCGGATTAAAAACTCAAATTTTATATTTTGTTCAAAAACAAGTTAAAGAAAACCCAAATTTTATTGAAGAAAATAGAAATGATATTTGTGCTTCTATTCAACATACAATTATCAATATTTTAATGGATAAATTAACAAAAGCTGTTGAGGAAACGGGAATTAATAGAATTGCAATTGGCGGTGGAGTTTCAGCTAATTCTGGTATAAGAAAAACATTGAAAGAAGCAGAAAATAAATACGGTTGGAAAACACATATTCCAAAATTTGAATACACAACTGACAACGCTGCAATGATAGGAATTGTAGGCTATTATAATTATCTTGAACAAAATTTTAGCGAAGCAAATGTAGTTTCAAAAGCACGAATTGAATTTTAATTATTATGCAACTATTTTATAATTCTGAATTAAAACAAAACGATACTATTTTTACTTTCGATAAAGAAGAAAGCAAACATATTATTAAGGTTTTACGAAAAAAAGAAGGTAATAACATTCATATTACCAATGGATTAGGATTTCTTTTTATATCTGAAATTACCATTGCTTCTGAAAGAAAATGTGAAGTTCAAATTAAAGAAACTCAGTTTTTTGAACCCAATAATTACAATTTACATATTGCTGTTGCGCCAACAAAAAATAATGATAGAATTGAATGGTTTTTAGAAAAAGCTACCGAAATTGGCATCAACGAAATTACACCTATTATTTGCGATCATTCTGAACGAAAAGTATATAAAAAAGATCGTGGTGAGAAAATTATTCAAGCCGCAATGAAACAATCTTTACATTTTTATATTCCAATACTTAACGAACCTATTTCGTATTCAGAATTTATTAAAAAAGAGTTTTCTGCTCATAAATTCATAGCTCATTGCGAAGAAACAGAAAGAAAATCGTTTAAAAATGAAATTCAACCAAAACAAGATATTCTTATTTTAATTGGTCCGGAAGGCGATTTTTCAACAAAAGAAATTAACTTAGCTATTCAAAATAAGTACAAACCGGTAACTTTAGGAACTACAAGATTACGAACAGAAACCGCTGCATTAGTGGCATGTCATACAACTGCTCTCATAAATGAAGAATAAATTTTATCTTTTTATAACTTTACTTTTTGTACACACGTTTTTGTTTGCACAGGATATCGCTGTTGTAAAATATTCTGGCGGCGGAGATTGGTATGCAAATCCAACTTCATTACCTAATTTGGTTAAGTTTTGCAATCAAAACATCAATACTAAAATTAGTACTAAAATTGCAACTGTTGAAGTAGGAAGTGCTGAAATTTTCTCTTATCCATTTGTTCACATGACAGGTCATGGAAACGTTGTTTTTAGTCCAAATGATGTCCAAAACTTGAAAAATTACTTGAATTCTGGTGGTTTTTTGCATATTGACGATAATTATGGAATGGATGAATACATTCGAAAAGAGATAAAAAAAGTCTTTCCAAACGAAGAATTAAAGGAAATTCCAATATCGCACGAAATTTTTCAAAAACCTTATAATTTTCCAAACGGATTACCAAAAATTCACGAACACGACAATCTACGTCCGCAAGCATTTGGAATTTTTGTAAATAATCGATTGGTTTTACTTTATACTTTTCAATGCGATTTAGGCGACGGTTGGGAAGACACTGAAGTGCACAACGACCCTATTGAAATAAGAGAAAAAGCTCTAAAAATGGGCGCAAATATTATTAATTACGTATTTAATAATTAGAAAATAAAAAATTGGAACAATTAAATCATTATAACACCGATTTTAAAGAGCAAAAGTTTCCTATAACCGTTGTTTGTGATGAAGTTTATTTTCAACAAAACATAGGAAGTATTTTTAGAATTTGTGATGCTTTTGGAGTTGAAAGTATCATTTTTATTGGAGAACATTTTATACTTTCTGAAAGAAAAGTAAATAAAACTTCGCGAAATACACATAAAACAATTCCTTTTGAAATTATTAGAGAAAAAAACGAACTAATTCGTAAACTTCAAAATAAAGATTTTCAAATTATTGCATTGGAAATTACAGATTCAAGCACTCCAATTGATAAGATTGAAATTACAAACAAACCTATTATTTTAATTATAGGAAGCGAAATATATGGTGTTTCAAAAGAGTTATTAGCACTAGCGAACATAACTACTCATATTGCTATGTTTGGGAAAAACAGCAGTATGAATGTTGCCAATTCATTGTCAATTTCACTTTACGAGATTGTAAAACAGCTTTCATTATAATATTTTACTTATTTTTGAAAATGAATTCAAACGAACTAACTAAGGGGCTTTTAAAAACTATTGCAATAATATTCGTAATATTATTAACTTGTTTTTTAATTTATAAGATTTCTGCCGTTTTAATTTATGTTATTATTTCAATTGTTTTTACCCTAATTGCAAATCCAATAGTCCTATTTCTAAAAAACAAATTAAAGTTTAAAAACACACTCGCAGTTATTACCACATTATTTTTATTTTTAGCATTAATTACTGGCTTTTTCTTAATGTTTGTTCCGTTAATTATTGATCAAGGAGAGAACTTATCATTATTGAATATTAATTCTTTAGAAAAAAAACTATGAAGATGTAATTAACAACTTAACTGTATATTTAGCTAATTATAATATAGACGTTCTAAAAATTATAGAATCTACAAACATTACATCATCTTTAAATTTTAAGTTAATTCCCGAGTTCTTCAACAGCTTTATTAATACACTTGGAAATGTTGGTATGGGAGTTGCATCTGTCTTTTTTATTTCTTTTTTCTTATTGAAAGATAGAGCTCGTTTTTTTGATACTTTTAAAACTATTCTTCCAAAAAATCAAAAAAATCAAGTTTTAACTTCCATAGATAAAATTACACATTTATTATCAAGATATTTTATTGGTTTATTACTTCAATTATTAATCATTTTTATTCTAAACGGACTTGTTTTTATCATTTTTGGAGTTTCAAATGCTTTTACAATCGCACTTTTATGTGCCATTTTAAATATCATTCCCTATGTAGGTCCATTAATTGGTATGTTTGCTGCAGCAATTTTAATTCTTATTAGCGGTATAAGTGGTGATTTTATTAATGATGCTATACCTACTACAATATATGTTCTTATAGGTATGTTTATTGTTCAATTAATAGATAATAACATTAATCAACCAATAATTTTTTCTAAAAGTACAAAATCACATCCTCTAGAAATATTTTTAGTAATCATAATCTCTGGAGTATTATTTGGGATTGTAGGAATGATTTTAGCAATACCTACTTATACTGTCTTAAAAGTTATAGGAAAGAGTTTTTTTCCTGAAAATCTTATTATCAAGATATTAACGAAAAACATATAAATTGAATTTTAAACAATTACTTTCATCCAAAATTCAAGAATTTATCAATTCCAATTTAGATACTGACGTTACACGACTAGCGTTATCTAAAAATCCGTTTCCAGAAATTGAATACACTTCAATAATTAACCAAATTAAAGCAAAACAAAAGTCAAAAGAAAAGCTTCCTCTTTGGTATACCACATCAAATATTATCTTTCCTTCGAATATCTCGGTCGAACAAACTTCATCTGAAGTAACAGCTAAATACAAATTAGAAATTGTTTCTGGAGATACATTAATAGATTTAAGTGGCGGATTTGGTATAGATGATTATTATTTTTCTAAGAAAATAAAATCGGTAACACATTGTGAAATTAATTCAGAATTATCTAAAATAGTTGCTTATAATTTTAATGTACTTAATGCTATCAATATTAAATGTATTAATCAAAATAGCACCGATTATTTAAAAGAAAGTAATGACTTTTTTGATTGGATTTATATAGATCCGTCAAGAAGAAATGAAAAAAAAGGAAAAGTATTTATGTTTGAAGATTGTGAACCAAATGTTCCTGATTTACTGACTTTATATTTTTCAAAATCAAACAATATTCTTATAAAAACTGCACCACTACTCGATTTACAAGCTGGTATTGAAGAGCTGAAACACGTAAAAAAAATACATATAGTTGCAGTGCAAAATGAAGTAAAAGAATTACTCTGGGAAATAACAAAAGGTTATGAAGGTATAGTAAAAATAGTTTCTGTGAATATTGAAAAAGATAAACAAACTTTTGTAGAAACAATTCATCAAAAAGAATATAATGTTGAATTTTCTTTACCTTTAAAATATGTTTACGAACCTAATGCTTCTATACTAAAATCGGGTTCGTTTGATGCTATTTCTCAAATTTATGATTGTCAAAAATTACACAAAAACTCACATCTATATACTTCAAATACTTTAATTGAGTTTCCCGGAAGAAGATTTATAATTGAAAACATCATTACTTTACAAAAGAGTGAAGTAAAAGAACATCTTATTGGAAAAAAAATGAATATTTCAACCAGAAATTTTCCTATTAAAGTAGAAGAATTAAAAAAGAAATACAAAATAAAAGATGGTGGTACGACTTTTGCATTTTTCACCACAAATATTGAAAACAAAAAAATAGCTTTAATTTGCAAAAAAATTTAAATATGAAATACTTATTATTTATACTATTAGCAGGAACATTTTCATTTGCACAAAATAAAAACTGCAAATATGATTTTGAAGAAAAAACCGACTCAACTCTTGTAAAAGTTTTACCAGAAAAATTAATTTATGAAAGAGTTTATGGAAACTCTAAAGAAATGATTCATTTTGTTTTAATAAATAATAATGGAGTACCTACATTAAACTTACAATTCATACAAACAAGTAAAGATTTCATTCCTGCAAATTGTTTAGATAAAACGTCAAGAATTGTTTTTCAACTAACAAATGGAAAAATTGTAACCTTAGTAAGCAATACTGATGAAGTTTGTAATACGCTTATTTACAATGAAAAAGAAAAAACCAATATTAGAATACTTGATGGGTATTTTTTATTTGTAAATAGTAATTATGATGATTTAAAAAAATATCCAATTAATTTAATGCGCATTCAATTTACAAATGGTGCAAAAGATTTTGTTATTCAAAAAGAAATTAAATCGGAATTATTAAATCAAACTTTCTTTCCAGAAAATATATTTATAGACTTTTTAAATTGTGTAGAATAAAGAACTATTAAAAAAAGTTACATGTCCAAACAACAAAACTAAATAAAACAAAAAAGCCTTGCAAATGCAAGGCTTTTTTTGTGATCGCGCCAGAATCATAAAGGACTTAATCATAAAAAACAAAAAAGCACCTTAAAGCCTTTTAAATTAACACTTAACGAATTATTTAAAAAATAATAATTAAGTATAATTATTGATTATTAAGATAAATTAACTAATTTTCGGCAAAATATCGGCTAAAATAATTACAAAATATCATTATGAAAGTACGTTTTTTCGTTACAAAACCTAAATCTCAAAGATGTAGTATTTACGTACGATTCTGGGATAGCAACAGAATTGATTTAAAAACAAGAACAGGTTTAACCGTAAATTTTTTAGATTGGAGTAAAATTAAAGAAGAAGTAAAACATACCTCTATAGCTTCAGATAAAGATTACTCTAATAAAAAATTACGAGAATTGAAAAATTATATTTTAGAAGAGTATAATATTGATTATAATTCAAATAATGAAATAAATAGTAGTTGGCTTAAAAATAAAGTAAATGATTTTTTTGATAGAAAACCGAATGACGAACTTCATAAAGTATATTTTTATAATTGGGTAAAAAAATATATCGATGATGCTCCAACAAGAACCTCAAAAGGTAAAGCAATTTCTCCTACTAGAATTAATAGATATACAGTTGTAATGAATAAAATTGAAGTATATCAAAATTATTCAAATAGAAAATTACGATTTAAAGATATAGACATGGTATTCTATAATGATTTTTTAAAATATTTTAGGACAATTGAAAAACTTACAGATAATACAATAGGAAGTTATATTAGTATTATTAAATTTTGGTGTAAAAATATAGAACTAGAAGGTTTACCAATTAACAATTATTATAAGCATTCTGATTTTGCTGCAACTTCAAACAAAACTAAAGATGTTTACTTAAATGAAGATGAAATTTATAAAATCTATACAACAGATTTTTCACATTCAGAAAAATATGATAATGTAAGAGATAATTTTATTATAGGATTAAGGACTGGCTTACGTATAAGTGATTTTTTAAATAAACTAAAAGTAATTAATATCAAAGGTGATTACATAGAAATAGAAACTACTAAAACCGAACACAATGTTGTCATTCCAATGCATCCTCAAGTAAAAGAAATTTTAGAAAAACGTAATGGAGAGTTACCGCGTAAAATTTCTGATGCAAAATTTAATCTATATGTCAAAGAAGTTTGTAAAGAAGCTGGTATTACCGAAAAAGTTGAAGGTGCTAAAATGGAAAATAAAAAAGAGGATACTGATTATTTTGAAAATGGATTTGAAATTAAAAATAAAAACAGAAAAGAGTATGGTTTATATTCAAAATATGAATTGATAACTTCACATGTTTGCAGAAGGTCATTTGCTACAAATCTTTATGGAAAATTACCTAATTTAAACATTATGGCCATAACAGGACATAAAACAGAAACACAATTCTTAAAATATATTAAAATAACACCTAAAGAGCATGCATTGAAACTAAAAGAGCTTTGGACAAAACAAGAAATACTAGAATAGATGAATAATGATTTTTTTACAAAAATAGAGCCAGAAGAACGTAATTATAAATTAATTGAAAATGAAAATATTTATAATAAGTTAACTGATATTGAAAAGCATAAATATGTTGTTCAGTTAGGTTTATATGTACATGTTCCTCATTTATATGTTAAAAAAATAGTTTATCCTCATATAAATCCAGAATCAATATATGCAAAAACATCAAGAGTTGAGAATAAATTTGAAATAGGAGATGAATTTGTTTTAGATTATAAGTATTATCAATTAAATCCTAAAGTGTTAAATGATTTATTTAAAAAAATTTATGATTATATAGAATTTGTTTCTGATCATAAATTAAATAATTTCATAATTAGTTTCAATCATATATTAGAATTAAACATAAGTAATAAAGAGAAAATTAAACTTTATAAAAAGAAAAGAAATAAAATAGTTTCTAAGTATGATAAGTTCCTAAAAAATAAAGAAGAATTCATTATAGCTTTTTTTGATTATGAGGAATTTGGATTTTCTTCATTAAGGGAAAGCATAATCTTTTCATTAAAAGAACATTTTGATGATATAGAAATTTATATTACCACCCACTCTTTTAATAAATCAGTAGTTTTTCAAGAATTAAAAAAAGCATACTCATTTAAAAAAATAATTCAATATTGTAATGTTCAAATTAATGAGTTGAGTAACAAAAAAGAATTAACTAATGAAAAAGAAATAATTTTTAAAAATGAAGGAGAAGGTTTTTATATTTATATAACTAAAATTTATCCTTCAAAAAAAGACACGGCCTTTTATAGTTATCTTTTTCATTTTTTGCAGGAAAAAGATATGACATTATTACCTCGAAGCAAGGATAGTAAAAAGTATAGAGAGTTTATTTTAAATAATACAGATTTAAAAAGTTTTAGTAGGGTGCAAATTATGAATAGTAATAATTTATATACTAAAGACGACATGTTCGATTTTTTTAATGAACAACTAATTAAATATTACTCAGAAAAAAATGAGTAACATTTGAGTAATTCTGAGTAATTACATGAGATTAAACTTAATTAGTTTTGGCATAAGAAAATTAAAAAAAAATAAAACAAATTTCTTATGAACAAAAAAATTATTCAAATTGAAAGTATCAGCACTGATCTTTTAAAGCAGTTATTAAACGAAGGTGTAACTGAAGCGTTAAAGAATTTTAATAATGTAGGAGCTTCTGAAGAAGACAATATATTATTAAGCAGAAATGAAACTGCAAAACTTTTAGATATAAGTCTAGTGACACTTTGGAAGTGGACTCAAAAAGACTTAATACAAGCTTATCGCATAGGAAAAAAAGTAAAATATAAGAAAAAAGATGTTTTAGATTCACTTCAAAAGATGAATAAATTTTAATAAAACCTCTTTAATAATAACACAAAACCATTACAATCTGCAAATTGTAATGGCTTAGTTAACTTTAATATCTTATACCATGCAAAGCAAAAATATTCTTACCAAAGATATAATATTATCTAAAACCAACCAATTACAAATTATTCTACATTTTTTAAAACTTAAAGAAATTCCTAGAGCAAATATCTCTAGTCCATTTACTAAAGATAATAATCCCTCTTTTAAAATTAATTCAAAAGAAGAAACCTATCATTGTTTTAGTACAGGAAAACACGGAGATGCTTTTTCTTTAGTTGCAGAATTATATAATTTAGATTGTAAAAATAATTTTAACCAGGTTCTTAGAATTATTCAAGATGACATGTTTATTAATAACGATAACTCCTTTCCTATTGTTAAGAAGAAACCAATTCAAGATAATAATTCTATTGAAGAAACTCCATTTGAAATTGATGATATTTCAAAAATATCATTTACGGATAAGCATTTAGAATTTTGGAATAAATTTGGTGTTTCAATAAAATTATTAGAAAATTACAAAGTTTCAGCAATATGTGAATATTCATTTTTTAGTAAAGCGAAAAACAAAAAATTAACTTTTAAAATTAAAGAAAATGAAATTGCTTTTTGTTATGAAATTAATGGAAGACATGAAATTTACGTGCCCAAACAACCATCACTTAAAAAGTCATTTTGTAATGGTTTACTAGCAGATGATATTTTTGGATTTGAGCAAATTAGAAACTCAAAAGTTGATCACTTAATCATTTGTGCAGGTAAGAAAGACACACTTGTCGCAATCTCAAAAGGATTTAATGCAATTTGTTTTAGAAGCGAAACACATACTTTAACTAAAACTCAAATCAAATTAATTCAATATGTTTCTAATCAACTACTTATATGTTATGATAATGATACTGGTGGAGTAAATGGAGTTGAAAAAATAACATCAACTTTTCCAGAAATCATTAATATTAAACTACCAGAAAAATATAATGACTTATCAGATTACTTTCTTGAAAATACAACAAGCAACTTTCAAACAATTATAGATAAAGTTATAAATAAGCCTGAAGTATCAAATGAAAAATACAAGAATATTAATCTACCACAAGATATTGATGAGCCTATAAGTAACTTTATTGACGATATTGAAAAGTATAATTTGTTTATGGCTAAGAATCAAATATGGATTGGTAACAATAATTCAAAAGACAAACATTTTAAATCAGTTTCTAATTTTTCAATGGAAATTATTCAGCATATGATTGATGAAAAGGTTCCAATGAAACTAATTCGAATAATTAATATTTTTAATCATGAACACATTTTTGATGTACCTTCTGATAGATTGAACACTCCGATGAAACTTGATGAAATTATAACATCTTATGGAAATTACCAATGGAAAGGTTCTCCTAAAGATTTTCAGCAGCTTCGCTCCTATTTATTTGATAAAATGGGTAATGGAAAAAAAATTGATTGTTTGGGTTGGCAAAACGATTACAAATTTTGGGTTTGGAACAACCATATAAATCTGTGTAATGGAAATAGTTTAGAAATTGATTCTAATGGTATATTTAGTTATAATAAAACATCTTTCTATATACCATCAGCAAATAAAATTTACAAAAATAACTTGTTCAAATATGAACCACAGAAAAATTTTAGAATATTAGAAGCTGAAACTACTTTAGAATCATATTTGATTAAACTATTAACAGTTCATAGAAACCATGCAATTACAGCAACTCTATTTACATTTAGTTCTTTATTTCAAGACATCGTTGTAAAAGAAATTAATGGCTTTCCGATACTATTTCTTCAAGGAAAAGCCTCATCTGGAAAAGATCAACTTTCTCTCTGTTGTCAAAGTTTTTATGGCACACCTCAAGCGTCAATTAATGTTGAAGCAGGTGTTTCAACTGCAAAAGCTCATATTCGAGAATTTGCCCAGTTTACAAATGGAATATGTCAATTTTCTGAATATAAAAATGGGGATAAACAATTAGATGGTATATTAAAAGGAATATGGGATAGAAATGGATATAAAAGAGGTAAAATTGAAAGTAGTGTTGCTACTGAGAGCGTTCCTATTTTATCATCACTAATTTTAACTAGTAATTACTATCCAGACGACGAACCTTTAATAACAAGGTTGCTATGGCTTGATATGAATAAAAATGAGTTTACTACAGAAGAAATAAATAGCTATAATGAATTGTCAGATATAACATCAAAAGGAATTAGTTCATTTGGAAATGAGATACTTAATTATAGAGAACTTTTTAAGCATAATTTTAAAGAATTATATCGAAAAAATAAAGAATATCTTTCTGATTTAGTACAAAAAGCACCAAGTAGAATTTCTACTAATTATGCAATTCTAATGGCTACATTTGAAATTCTAAGTAAAAAAATACATTTCCCATTTACTTATAATGAAATGCTTCAACACTTTGTTAAAAGTATTGAATTTCAGTTAAATAAAATTTCTTCAAGTAGTATAACAAATAAATGGTGGGATTGTTTTCTTACTATTATTCAAACAACAAATGAAAATAGATTAGAAATTAATAAACATTATAGAATTGAAGAAAATAAACTTCACTTTAACTTTACTAATACTTATTCAAGAATTCAACGACAATGGTATGTTCAATATAAAGAATCAATTCCTAATAAGTCTATTATTCAAGAAGCATTAAAAAAAGATAAATCATTTATAGAAACTAAAGCTAGTTATAGGTTTTCAACTGGTAAAGACGGAATTAATACTTCTGCTTATGTTATTGATGTTAACTTTACAAATGTTTCAGATGAAATTAAAAACGTGATTGAAACATTATCTTGTTTAATTTATTAATCTTTTATATTCAAACTAATCAAACAATAATGTATTTACTTAAAAATCAATATATTAATAAATAGTATTTATATAAATAACTGTTGGATAGTGTATGAAGGTGTTGGAAGCTAAAAAGGTATTTCCAACACTTTCTACATTAAAATATTAATAAAATCTTGATTTACAAGTGTTTAGAAGTGTTGGAGTCTTATAAGTGATTATTATGATAACAATAGCAAAAGAAAAAACGCTAGTCCCTATATTTTAGTGACTTTATTTTTTTATAAGCTATGCCTAGCAATGCTTTTATATTACTTTTAACAACATCAGAATTATCCACATCCAATCTATAAACAATTTCATCCAAAAGGGATTCACTTTCTAATCTATATTTTTTTTTAAGTTTATTATAAGCTATGCTAAATTCTACTATAACATTATTTAATTGGATAATTTCACCATAAAATTCGACACTAATAACTTCATCAGCCTCAATTTTTATCTTTTCGGTAATTTCACCAAAATGATTTAACATTTGAATATTACAAAATCTATCATTCTCTCTTACAACTTTCAAATTGATATAAATTTTATTTAATTTTTAATAATAATAGAATATATTAATGACAGCTTTTTTATTTCCGTATTTTAAATAATTATGTCTAAACTAGAGAAACAAAATTTAATAATATAGGCATATCACTTTGCAGATTGGCGAAGTGGGCTGTTAGCGTTTCGGGCTTTGATCAACTTTTTCTAATGTATTTGTAAATTCTTCCATTTTACTTAATGATGATTTGATATCTAGAAAATAAGTTGAAAACTCAATATTCGGTTTTAACATATCATAAGTTAATGTTCTTCTCGTGAGTGAATTGAAGAGCAGGTCATAAACTTCATTTTTTAGACCTAAATAATCAATTAGAAATTGCGAGGTTAATTTTTTTTCTGGCCATAAATGGAATTCTCCTTTATCTGTTCTAATTTCTCCTTTATTTATCATGTTTGTTATTTCATGAATGTTTCTAACAGCATATTTAAATATGTTTCCATTAAATAGACGATTACTTAATATTATTGCTCCGTGAATATTTGTTATTTCACCGATATTTTTTTTTGTTTTTTGTTCAATCTTTTTAATTAGGTTTCCTTCGTCAAAATCTTGCTTTATTAAATCTATTTGCTTTTCAGCTTTTTTTATGTAGTCAAAAGTTGTTCTTAAGTCAAATATACTAACTGGAAGCAAGGATTGTTTGCATTCAAAAACAAATAAAACTTTATCATAAACTGCAACAACATCTATATCTGTTGTACCTAAATTAATCTCCGTGTAACATTCTATACCAGCTTTTTTTAAAGATAAAATTAATGCGTTAACTAAAGGGTCAACTGTGCCATCGCTCAAAAGTTCTTTATTATTACGTTTATACTCTGAAGCATATGCATTTCGAATCGAATTTGAATGTGTGAATACGGAAAGTGGGATTATAAAATTCTTTTCAAAGTATAGAATTGGATGATATTGTAAGTCAAAAATGTAATCCATTCCAGGATCCCAACAAACCAAATCTAAAAAATCCTCAATTTTTTCTATTGGAAATACTTTTTGTAAAAGATTGTATAAATCTTCTTCTGTAAAGCTCGGAATTAGAGAACGTAATAAAATATCTGTTTTTATTTTCTCTATTTTAAAAATTCCTTTTGCAAAAAATAAATAAAAAATTATGAAAACACGTTGAATTTTTAGAAACTCTCCAAGAGTTAAATTCTTTTTTAAATTAATTTTTTCAAGGTCTTCAAAAGTTAACAGTTGTTCTTTAAATGTTGACGATAGGTAAATAATTTCTTCTTCAAACAGTGTGTTAGGTAGAATAAAATTTTCAATTAGTTTTTCAAAAAGCGGTTCAGGCATTTTAACGCGGTATCTTTCGTACCCAAAATCATTTGCTAATTCAAAAAAATCAAAATCTATTTTATCACTCAAATCATCAACTAATTTTTGGAAAGATAATGCATCAAAGGTTTCAATTTTATCAGTCATTTTCTGTAAATCTGTTCTTATATATCCCAAACGAATTGCTTTTTCGAAATTTTCATGGGGGGGGGTAATTAAAAGTTTATCATTTTCTAAAATGCAAGAATAATTAAAATGGTCAATTAAAATTTCAAATTCTCTAAAATCCAAATTATAACACGCAGATATTATTAGCTTTGGAAATTCATTGCTTTTTAAGAATTCTTCTGAAACAAATTGTGTATTAATATTTTGATTTTTAATGCGATTTGTGTAAAAATAAATTAGATAAGAAACAGCAGATGATATTTCTTCTTTTGTTCTCCCTGTTATTTCAGATATTACGCCTTTATCTTCTGGATAATAATCAGAAATAAATAAATAATCTACAGAAGCTAATAAAGTTTTAATGAATGACTCTTTAGAGTATTTTTTTTCAAATGCTTTGATTTCTAAAAGTATCACTTTGTCTATTGCTTGATAAAAATTGTAAACGGATGAAAAATTTATGACTGAATTGAGATATTCTTTTTCTTCTGAAAAAAAGTTATTTTCTTCGCATTTTTCGAGAATTACTGTAGCTACATTTTTTATTAAACACTTACCATTGGTATATTTAGAATACCTAAATATACCTTTCTTTTTAATGAAGTCAAAAAAATTAGCTAATTGTAAATGAATACATACGATAGAGATATTTGTTGAGCTTAAAAAGTCTCCAGCAAATAGCGCATCTTCAAATTTAGTCAATAATTGTTTCTCACTTTTTTTTGACAAAGCATTGAACTTTCCATTTTCTATATCTTCAATAAGAATTTTTGATTTTACTTTTCTAAAATTGATACTTAAAATATCCATTTACGTTGATTTTTAGTATTCTGCGATAGCCTGACCGCTAACGTTTTGCGGCTTCGCTAAGGTGGCGATTTTTACCACAAATGTGTCTGCGGAGCACTTAACCCGCCATTGAGCCAAACGCCTGTTACCTGCTGGCGTTCTTGTCATTTTATCTAATGTTAGTTATTCTGAATGATTTAAGAATTGTTGCGAAGTCCGACTTACAGTAATTACAAAAATCATAGTTGTTTTTATTCTCATATAACTAATTATTACAAGCACGAACTAAAAGGAAGATTAGATTTATTACGACAACCCAAATTACAAGTTGAATAATTCCATTCATACATCCATTTGCAGCGGCTTTTGTTACACCTTTAAAATCCTTAATTGTTTGAATGGCCAAATCCACAGCTTGTTTTTTTGCATTTTCCATCCATTTAGCGAGTATATCATCTTCGACTTTATAATCTTGATATTCATATTCCCTTTTAGAATGCTGTTGTTGCTTTTGCCAATCTCTATTTTCGGATTTTTCTTGTTTATTTTCTTTTTCTCGCTTCTCTTCTTTAAATTGTTTAAACTTATCATATTCTATGTCGTAACGTGCTCTTGCTTCCTTGTCTTTTAAAATTAAATACGCTTCGTTTATTTCTTGCATACGCAATGTCGTGTCCGTTCCTTGATTTCTATCAGGGTGCCATTTAATTGCTTGCTCTCTAAATGCTTTCTTTATTTCTTCGTCAGAAGCATTTTGAGGTATGTCAAGAAGCTTATAATAGTCTTTAAACATTATGATTTATCTAGTTCTTGATTTTTGTTGTTATCATTTGGTTCTTCTGGATTGTATTTCCAAACTCCGTAAATTATAGCAAACCCAATAATGTTTTTCACAATAATTGGAATGCCAATTTCTTTAGCTGCGGTCATAAAGACTATTACCACAAGAATGACAACAATTTTGATTGTCCATAAAATACCTTTACTCATTTTCTTTGTTTTTAATTTTATTGCTTACTCTGGTCGGTTTTCAGCTTCCCCGTTTTGTCTGCTGTCGCTCTACGCTTGCAGTTAACGGTTGGGCTATGAGTAGTTGCGTGATTTAGCACTTAACTTAGCAAGTACACACCAAACTGAAAATCCGCGAGGATTTTCAGAAGTATGCGAGAACAAGCAATTACTTATAGCCATTGTTGTGCATAGTTATTTTTTATTCCAGTTCTGTTCAAATTGGTCGATATATTGCAAATATCTTTTGTCTTTAGTTGAGTACTTTCTGGTTAATTCAGCCCATTCATCAAATTTCTTTTTATTCTTGAGTTTGAAATAAGCTTGAGCCATATTAACTGACATTTCACTTTTTCCAAAATCATTATCGGACATCTTAATTCCTTTTCGATAAGTTTTTTCTGCGTCTTCCACTTTATTTAAACCTAAATACGAATAACCTAATTCTCTAAAAAAGTAGTAGTTTTTAGGGTTGTTTTCAATTGCTTTTTCCAAAATTGGAATTGCTTTTTCGAATTGTCCTAAATGATTGTAGGCATATGCTAATTCAAATTCAAGTCCATCAAAATGAGGCTCAATTTCATAAGCTTTTAACAAAGGTTTTAGAGCTTGTTCACAAGCACCAACGTGGTTGTAGTGATAGCCTTCTTGTTTTAAATAGTCCACTTTTTCAGAGCCTTCTTTATAAATCGATAACCATTCAGGCTCTTTAGGTAAATTCAGCGCAGAAATTTGATTGTCGGTCAAAACAGAAACCAAACTTGTATTTGGTTCCAGTCGATATTTCATAAATCCAACTGTTGAATCACGTTTTATATTTATTAGCTTTTGCTCTTTTATTTGAAATTTAGTTTCGTAATTAAAGGTGAAACCTGCTTGATTATCTAAATAAATGAATCCATAAGCGTAAGTTGAATCCGTATCTTTTTTTGGAAATGCAACCCATTTGTCGACTGCGTCAAAATATTTGGTGTCAAATTTTAATTCAGTCAATTCATTTTGTGAAAATCCAATATTTGAAATCAATATCAGAGCTAAAATTGTTATTCTCATAGTTTTTTTCATAATTATGCACAACTTGTTTATATATATAATAAAATCATACAAATCAATTTGATTTTATCTGTATATGTATGAATTTACACATACAATTATACGAATAATAAAACATATATAAATGTGGGAAACCGTAATTTATTATAAAAAATGCTTAGTTTATTTGCTTGTGATTATTATAAATTGACAGTTATTAATCTTACATCGTTAAAGTAATTTCTTTAAATTTTGTTATCCAATTTACTTTTATCTATTATAATTTTGGTTAACTCTAAACCTATATTGATTAACTGTTTAACATCAAAAAAGTATTTATCTAAGTCTGATTTTTTAAAAAATAGTTTGCTCCCAAATTTATAATACGGTATGGTTTTACTACCTACTTTACCGTATATTTTAGGGACTGACATTTTTAAGTATTTTGACGCCTCGTTGATGTCCATTAATTCGTTTTCAATAGGAGTAAAATTGGTTTTATCTTTCAACTCTTTTATTTCATTCTCTATTCTATCTAAACGTTCTAAAATTAGTTCGAAAGGGTTTTCCATTAATTATACTTCTTAAAATTCTCAGCTTGTTCAAAGATTTCTTTATAAACTTCATCTCTATCAATTGGTGGATAACCATTGTCTGCTAATAAGATTATTAAACCCACTTTTAGTTCTGCTTTTATATCATCCCGTTTACTCCAATCCGTGTATTTAGCTTTATCATCTACAACTTCTTTTACTTTTTTAGCTAACAGTATTAATTTATCTTCAGGATAAGGAAAATCATATTTAATAGTTAGCGTCTTTAAAATATCGTAAAAGGCTTTTTCTTCAAAGTCAATTCCTAATTCTTTATAAGATTCATTTTCTTCTTGTAAAGCATAATATAGGTCAATAATTTCATTTGTAAAGTCTTCTAAAACTTCACTTCTAAGAATGTCGGTATCTTCTCTTTCGTTATATTTAGAAACTATTGATTCTAATCTTTTTGAGAAATCTACTCCTGCAACTTTATTGACTTTTTTCATTTTATCAATAGCTTGCTGCAATAGTTTTTGAAGCAGCTTAAACTTAGTATGTGGCAATTTTATTTTATCTAATTTAGCCAAATAATCTTCTGAAAAAATATCTACCTCAGTAGCTTCCTCTTCACCCAATTTAAATATTTCCTCTACTCCTTCACTCTCAATAGCTTCTTGAATCATAATTCTAACTTTATCATTCATTTGAGCAGAGTCTGGAGCAGTTCCTCTTGTTAGTTTATAAACTATGGAACGAATTGCCATGAAGAAATAAATTTTATCTTTTTCTTCTTGTGAGATTAGTTCACTACCAGAACAAATATCAAAAGCAGCTTTTAATCGTTTTACTATATTCATAAAACGATTTTCTATTTCTTTGGTAGTTTGAACAAACTCAGCACCTTTATTTAAAGTTTGTAATTGTTCTAAAGGACTACCTGTAAAATAACCATCTGAATTAAATTTATGAAATATTTTTTCTAATAAATCAATCTGATTCTTTACAATTATAACTGATTTTTCTACTTCTTCAATATTAGATTCTCCACCGTTATTATATTGAGCCAAAGCTAAATTCATTTGCTTTTTAATTCCAATATAATCTACTACCAATCCTTTTTCTTTTCCTTCAAATTTTCTGTTTACTCGGGAAATTGTTTGAATTAAATTATGTTTCTGAAGCGGTTTGTCAATATAAATAGCATCTAAAAACGGTACATCAAAACCTGTTAACCACATATCTACTACAATAGCAATCTTAAAATTAGAGTTTTCAAATTTAAACTGACGGTCTAATCCTTTTCTAAATTCTTTTGTTCCAAGTAAATCATATAATTCTTTTGGATCATCTTTTCCACGTGTCATTACCATTTTAACTCTTTCAATGGCTTTTAGTTCACGTTTTTCTGTTTCAGTAAGTAACTCTATGTTTTCTGCCTCTTTTTCTACACCCCATTCAGGTCTTAACTCAATAATATTTTTATATAAATCATATGCTATTTCTCTACTACTACAAACAAACATTACTTTACCTCTAACGCTTGAATTTTCTTCAATACGTCTATCATAATGTTTTACAAAATCTTCTGCAACAGCTTTTAACCTTGAAGGGTCGCCTAAAATGACATTCATTTGAGACATTGCTTTTTTGCTTTCCTCAATTTGATTTTCATTACTTCCTTCTTCAGCACATTGTTCGTAATACCCTTCTATTTCTTTCAGTTTATCATTGTGTAACATGACTTTTGCAGCACGACCTTCGTACACTAATCGAACGGTAATTTCATCAATTACAGACTCTCTCATTGTATATTCATCCACAATATCCCCAAATACATCAATCGTTGCGTCAATAGGTGTTCCAGTAAAACCAACATAAGTAGCATTTGGCAAAGAGTCGTGTAAGTATTTTGCAAATCCGTATGTTTTCTTAACTCCTCTTACATCATCATGTGTTACTTTTTGTTCTAAATTTGTTTGACTACGATGTGCTTCATCTGAAATACAAATTACATTTGTTCTATCTGTAAGTAATTGTGTGTCTTCTGTAAATTTATGGATAGTAGTTAAAAATACTCCTCCACTATTTCTTCCTTTTAATCTTTCTCTTAATTCTACTCTTGATTCAACACTAATTATTGTTTCATCACCAATAAAACCTTTTGCATTTGTAAACTGTCCAGATAATTGATCATCAAGATCCGTTCTGTCTGTAATAATTATAATGGTAGGGCTTTTGAAATAAGCACTACGCATTAACACTCTACTCAAAAACAACATCGTAAAACTCTTTCCACACCCTGTTGTTCCAAAGTATGTTCCGCCTTTACCATTACCATTAGGTTTCTGGTTTAGCTTAATACTATCGAATAATTTAATTGTTGCATAATATTGTGGATAACGACAAACTATTTTATCATTTCTTTTAGAGCTATCTGGTAAATAAATAAAATTTTGAATGATGTCACGAAGTCTATTACGATTAAACATTCCTTGAATTAAAGTAAACATAGCATCTATACCATCTACCTCTTTAACCATTCCTTCAATCTTACGCCAAGCATAGAAAAACTCATAAGGAGCAAAAAACGAACCTGCTTTGGTGTTTACTCCATCACTTATAACGCAAAAAGCATTGTATTTAAACAACTCCGGAATATCTCGCTTATAACGTGTTGTTATTTGAACGTATGCGTGGTTTAGTGTTGTATTTTCTTGAATAGCCGTTTTAAATTCAAAAACTACTAATGGAAAACCATTGATATATAAAATAAGGTCTGGAATACGCGTTTCGTAACCCTTAATTGCTAATTGATTAACAATTCTATATTGGTTGTTGTCTTTTTCAGAATAGTCTATTAATTGTATGTAAATATCCTTTTGAGCTCTATCTTCTCGTTTTAACAGAAAACCGTTACTCAACTTATCCATGAATGTTTTATTTGAATCATATAAATCTGAAGCAGGTAGCTTTTCAAATTCTCGAATAATCATTTGGATTTCGCTATCCGTAATGTTTTCACTTGTATATTGCGATTTTAAATATGCAATAATATCAGCATCAATTAAAACTTTTTCGGAAGTGATATGACCGTATAAAGTTGGTGGTTCAGACACTCCATTAAATTCTACTTTACGAATATCATTAACTACTTGGTGGACCATATCCTCCTGTTTGAGTAAATCAATAAATGATTGTTCTAATTGTGCTTCTGTGAATTTCATATCACTTGATTTAATAATTTTATTTTATCTTTTTCTAAAACCTCTTTATTTAACTCTCTTAAAACTCCTTTTGACAAAGTATAATATGTGTTTTTATAATGCTTTAACTTTCTAGGTTTTATATAATGTTCTAAGATATATGTTCCTGGACCATTAAACAGCTCTTCAATATCACCATTTTCTAAAATATTGATACTTAAAAAATAATCTGGTATTTTATCTTCTCCAAATGGAAAGTAACTATTGTTTTTAAAAGACGATTTAATTTGAACCATTCTACAAGTAGCTATTTCTTTTGCATCATGTTTAAAAGCATTTTCGCTTAATAATTCTAAGCCATACTTTTCTGCCGCCAACACTTCGCCAATATCACCTACTAAACGACCGTCTAAAGAAAAGCTACGTTTGTATTTTTCTTTGAGCGTTTTTGTGATTGACAGGAGTTGTTTTATTTCTTGCATTATAATTTCTCAATATCTTTTTCAACCAATTTAAACTTATCTTTTACATCCTCACCTAAATAAAAATCAAGCAAATCCTTTTTAGTTAAAGTACCTGATTCAAGGAATGATTTTAAATATTGCTGATTAAATTCGGCTAATAAAATTGATTTTTCAATTTGCTTTAAGATTTCTTTGTTGGTGTCAATATTCTGTTGAACTAAAGTTTTAATCTTTACAATTTCATTAATATCTTTAATAATACGATTAACTAATACCGCTAGTAAATCTTTATCTAATTCAATTGTTTTAGATTTTGTAGCAATGTCTCGAGCCAACATATATGCTATTCCTAAATTAGTATAATCTCCAGCTTGAGAATTAATAATTGCAACAAAACCAATTTCAGGTATATATCCAACATTATCACAGAATTTCAAAATTGAAATATCTACAACTGAAATATCAAAAACAATAATACTCACTTTGGAATTCCTATTTGCATTTGTTTCAATTAATTGACTCCATGCAGTATCTGTTTTTCGGATAAAAATATTATTATTTTCAATATCTCCAAGTTTTATACTCTTATCAAATTTACACTCAATACCAATTTTTAAATCTGAAGTTCCGTCAACTTCACAAATAATATCACCCGTTTTATTTTTCGGAATATATCCTGCTTTATTTCCTGTAAGTAATGCTTTGTCTTTAATTTTTTTCTTTAAAAAGAATTCATTTAAAAACTCCGCTATATCATCTTCAGCCAATGCTCCTTTTATTGTTGATTTATAGAAAAGTTCTTTTTTCATTTCAAAAATCATCTTTAAACTTTCAAGTTCAGTACCTAGCTCATTTGTTGTTTTTGATAAAAATGAAGCAATTCTATCTTCCATTAAAGCCAAAACACCAATGTATATGGCTTTAATCAATTTCGAATTTCTATCTTCTGAAGGTTGATTATTAAAGTAATTAAATACTACTTTATTTTCAATTTCAAACTCTTTTATTTCAACTCTTTTTAATTTTTGATTTAAATATATCATTATTATTCAATTCTTTCATATGGATAAACATTCTTGAAATTACTATTTAAATAAGAACCACAAGAAGTAGCTTCTATTAAGTTTTGAAATTCATGTTCAGGAACTCCTTTATAGACATAAATACTACCATTTAAAAATCTAACATAGACTTCTTGATTTTGTTCATCATATCCAATACTTTCTAGATTAGAAGAACTTACAGGTTTCATTTCAGGTAAACTCATAATTTATAATTTTTATTTCTCCAAGATTTTATTAAGTTTTTATATTCAGTTTGTGCGTCATCAATACTTTCTGACCATTTTTCAGAAGCTTTCGGATCTGAACTTTTAGGTGCATTAGCAATTTTAAAGAACTTTACTCTAGACGGAATTTTAACAGCTTCACCAGATATAAGTGCTTCACCTGTTCTTAAACTAGGCAATAAATCTACCATGCTCTGTAATTCATCCTGAACGGCTGATTTAATATGTCCTCTATCTTTTGAATTGTTCATTCGTAACGCAATCATTGTTCCACATTGACTTAATACGGTTTCATCAAGTTCAGAAGGTCTTTGCGTAACAAGTAATAATCCAACTCCATATTTTCTTCCTTCTTTTGCAATCATTTGAACTGTTCTTGATGAAATAGAATGTTCACCAGATTTTAAATAACTATGTGCTTCTTCCAAAACAATTAATAATGGTTGATTTTTACCTCCAACTTTTGTATTAACACCCCAAAATAAGCCATCATAAATAATTTTTAAAAGTGTACCAGAAATTGAAGACATAATTTCACTTGGGATTCCTGACAAGTCTAAAATAGTTATTGGTAATTCATTGCCAAGCCACTTAAAAAATAAGCTATCTAAATCTTCTTCAATCTTACCTTCTAAATCAGGTGTAAATTTACCAGGTGTAAATAAAAAACTATAACTACTATCATTTAATTTGTTTCTCATAGAATCTAAAAAACTAAGGAGTCCTTTAGCTTTTTGATTTAGAAATGGAGCACTATTACCCATACCTGCTGGAGTATACTCATTAGATATTAAACTATTCTCATTTCCAACTGTAATTAATGCGCTTAAACTTGTACGTGAAGTATCGGTAAAAGTTTGTTTTTCAAAATCAATTAAATCAAACCAAAGTTTATTAATACTAAAAGGAATTGGTGAATCTGCAGTAATTGATTCTTTAGTAACTTCTATTTCATTTTCTACGGCACTCTTTATTTTAGCTTCTACTACTTTTTCTCTAATATATTCTCTGTTCTGATCAGTTAAATTTCCTGAGAATATTTTCATTAATTCATTAAATGGTAAAGCCCAAAAAGGAATTTGTAGTTTATTGTCATCATCTTTAGAGTTTACATCTATAACTTTAGAGTATTTTGACAATGCATCATTATATTCTCCATGTGGGTCAATCACTAAAATTCTCGAACTAGGAAATTCTCTATTAGCAATTGATTGGAGCAAAACAGAAACTGAATTAGATTTTCCACTTCCAGTAGAACCTACAATTGCACAATGTCTTGAAATAAGTTTATCTAAGTCAATTTTAGCATCTAAACTTTCAGAAACACTAATATTACCAATAGTTATTGAATTAGAATCTTCATAACCACCATATATGATATCTAAGTCATTTATTGTGACCAAATGTACTTTATCTCCAGTTGTTGGAAATTGAGTTACACCTCTTTCAAATTTTTTTCCAATTTGTTCACCAGCTAATACAATATTAATCCATCTAGTATTCTTTAAGTGGTCGTAATCTTTTGCAACTGCTTCTCTTAAACTTTCTGGGATTGCTCCTGAGCCAATTTGGGTCACAATTCCATATAAATTTGCATAACCTAAAGGTATTCTAACAAATGAACCTATTTGTCCAACTCTGTAAACAATACCATCAATAATAGGCATGTCAGATTTTATATTATCAAAAAGCTTAACAGAAATACTATTTCCATTAATACTATCTATTTCACCGATTTCTGTAATTTTATTTTTTGCCATTTTCCCCTAACTTTTTGATTTCATTATCACTAATTATAGAATTAAGAAACATAACAAGTTTACCAAAATCAGGTAAAATAAATTCTCCTTTACCAGTCCATTCTCCGTTTTCTGTTTCTTCAATATTATAATATAAATCTATTTCATCATCTAGATTAGGTTTTGTTTTAATTATCCATTCTCCATAATTACCACCTATTACAGCTTCTTTCGAAGCATATATTGAAACTTTAGAATTATTTAAGCCAATTTTTGTAACATTCGAGTGTTCATTAATTCTATCATATTTATCAAAAATTAATCCAATTACATGAGAAGTTGTATTAGTTTTTAATGCTGAAATAATACGGGAATTAATATGTTCATCTCCCCAAGAATATCCACAAGTAATTAAAATTGTATCATCCTGTTTCAAAAAGTTAGATAACCTATCCAATAAACTTTCATACGGTTGTTTCTTAGAGTCTTTATATTTTAAAGTTGATGGATAAATCAATATATCATCATCATCAGGACTAACTCTTAGAATCTTTCCAGTATCTTCATCAAAATGCCAACCTAAAGAACCATGTATTTTCCACAGTTTAGTTTGATTAGTTAAAAATGAAAAATCTTCGACTGATTCAGGATTATAAAAAGCTCTTAGACTACCACAAAAACCATCGTAATAAGGTATTTCTTTATGTTCTAGTCCTAGTTCAAATAAAAAATCATAATTAGTTGTAAAAATTTCAATTGGAAATTTTCTTTCAGCTTGTCCAATCCAATTTGCAAAATCCGTTTGTACAAGTTCACTAACTACATCTTTATTCACTATTTTATTTTCAACATCAAGATGAACACTAACTTTTTTTCTAACACTCTTTTTTACTTCAGTTATTAATTTTATAAATTCTACTTTTTCAAGACCATTTAATTTAGATTTTCCAATAATTGAAACTTTTAATTCTAAGTTCGATAATATTGTTTCAATATTGAAATATTTAACTCCTAATTCTTCTTTTATTTCATCTAAAGCAATTTTATATTTTGGTTCTATTTTTTCTAAATCTTCAACAATTTCTATTGTCATTTTTCCAATTGCCGGAACAGTAAGTGATTTGCCACTTTTTTGAGATAAAGAACTTCCTGCTCCAAACAAAAAACCAATTTTCTTTTTATCAGAGATTAATATTTGTTGAATACCTCTAATATATTCCGAAGGATCATGCATGACTTTAAATTTTATAATTAATATTTTCTCTCTATTTTTCTATCGTCGCTAATTTCGAAAGCAACAAATCTTTTATTTCTACTAGTTTTCTATTCTCAATGTCTTTATTTAGCTTTTTTGTGTATATACTTTCGACAATCATTGAAATATCATTTATTACTTTCTTTATAGGAATAATAATAGGTAAAGAGGATATTGTTTCTAAACTTAAATTTGCTTGTACAGCTTGTTGTATATTGAAACTGTAATATTCTTTTTGCCAATTACTAAGGAACAAACCAAAAATATAAAACCTATTTATTTTTTTTTCATCAACTCTAATTATTGCAATTGCTTGATTTGTGTTAGCTGGCAAAATATACTTATCTACAATAGCAAATTTATCAAGTGTTCCTGCAATAGAATAACAAATATCATTCTCTTCTAAAATTGACCTATTCAATTCTTTATGAGTATTAAAATCAATAAAAGATATTTTATCTACATCAAACAAATGCATTTCTTTAAGTGACTCACCTTTGATGTATTTCACATATGCTATATCATTTTTTTCTGTAAACATTTGCTTGGGTGTTGTACCCTTTGTAATTTTAGTACAGTAATCACCTAAAATTCCTATTTCCCAACCCTCAGGAATCTCCTTTTCTAACTCCTCACACCAAACCATTTTCCCACCATTACTTTTATAAGGCATCTCGACTCCGCTCGATGTGACAAACGGAAACTCAAAATCCACAAACCAATGCTTGTAAATCGCTTGAGCAGTTTCTTCTAATTTGGTAATTAATTGATTATTTAGCGCAATACGGTTTTGAATGATATTGTATTCTCTAACAATTTCTTGTTGTTTTTCTAGTGAAGGAATTGGTAATTTTAAATCTAAAAATGCATTCATTGGCAAGCCACCACGAACATCTGCATCAGTATAAAACCAAGTATTCCTATCAAATTCTTTTCTCGAAAACCACATCATTAAATATTCTGGCAACAAAACATCTGTATCAATAATTTCAAAAACATCATAAGCAGGAGATACCATAAATGGTTCTTCTTTATCTGACAATGCAATAGGAATTCTATAATCTCGCCCAACGTGCATTCTATTGCAGGCAAATTGATTTTTTTTAACAATTTTATAATTAGTCATATCAGTTCCAATAACATTTGCAACTGAAGGCATGAAAAATTTATCGATATTGATACCTAATAATAAGGTTGCTTCGAGATTTACATTTTTTACTTTAATAGGATTAATATAATCTCCTAAGCGTTTATAATTCGACTTCATAACCTAATTCTTTAAACACGGTTAATAAATCGTTTTTAGATTGCGCTTCTGCTTTCAATAGTTCGGAAAACTCGGTTTGTAAACCTTTCATTTTATCTTCAAAATCGATGTTTTCATCACGGTTTATAAATTCAATATATTTACTTGGTACTAACGAATAGTCTTTGGCTACTACTTCCACTTTTGAAGCTGCATAACTAAATTCGGCAACGTCTTGGTATTTTGTTACATCCGTTTGCCAATTGTGGTAGGCTTCTGTAATTTCTGTAATATTTTCAGGAGAAAATTGAATAAACTTTTTTTCAAAAGGGATACCCACTTGTCTTAAATCCATGAATAATATCTCATTTTGTCTATCTCTATACTTTTTGGTTGTATCTGGTAATTTAACCGTTCTTTCTTTTTGTTTTTGTTTAATATCCATAACGTAACACTAATGTTAGTCGTATAAAACATATTTTGAGGTAAAATCACAATGGCTTCCACTATGTCATTTTCAATTAGTTTTCTTCTGATTTTATATTCTTCTCCACCACCAGAAAGTGCACCGTTTGCCAAGATAAAACCAGCTACACCATTTTCAGACAGCTTAGCTACCATGTTTAAAATCCATGCATAATTAGCATTACTTGTTGGTGGCACATCATAGCCTCTCCAACGTGGGTCGTCTATTAGTTCATCACTTGCTCTCCAGTCTTTTTGGTTGAATGGTGGGTTTGCCATTATGAAATCGGCTTTCAAATCTGGGTGTTGGTCTTTACCAAAAGTATCGGCAGGCACATCACCTAAATTAGCTGCTATTCCTCTAATAGCAAGGTTCATTTTGGCTAGTTTATAAGTAGTAGCCGTATATTCTTGTCCGTAAATGGAAATCTCTTTTTTGTCTCCATGATGGTTTTCAATAAACTTCATAGATTGTACAAACATACCACCAGAACCACAAGCAGGATCATAAATGACACCTTTGTACGGTTCAATCATTTCTGCAATAAGATTTACAATACTTTTTGGAGTATAGAACTCTCCTTTTCCTTTTCCTTCGGCTAAAGCAAACTTGCTTAAGAAGTATTCATACACACGTCCAACAATATCTGTTTGTTTGTCTTTTATAGTGTCAATGTTGTTTATAGTGTCCAACAAAGCTGCTAACTTACTCACGTCCATATTTAAACGAGAGAAGTAATTATCGGGTAAAGCTCCTTTTAAGGCTGGATTGTTTTTTTCAATAGTGTGTAAAGCCGTATCAATTTTTAATGCAATATCGTTTTGTTTGGAATTTTCTATAATGAATGTCCAACGTGCTTCTTCTGGTAAATAAAAAATGTTGGACATGTTATAGAATTCCTTCATTTCAAGGAATGCCTCTTTTTTGTCTGCAATTAATTCTCTTCTACGTTCTTCAAATTTATCACTGGCAAACTTTAAGAATATTAATCCCAGTACTACGTGCTTGTATTCTGAAGACTCAACTGTTCCTCTTAGCTTATTAGCTGAATCCCATAGTGTTTCTTCAATTGATTTTTCTTTTTTTGCTTTTACTGCTTTTGCCATTTTTATGATGTATACTTAAAAATATTTGAACTTTTTTTTAAAAATTTTACAACTAAACTGGATAGTTATAAAACGTGGTACACAAACTTACGAAAAGCAACTCAAGAAAAATTGTGGAAAACCTCAATTTGATTAAGAGTTATTAACAAAAAGTAAGAATTATATTAGATAAAGTATTAACTATGATAAAAATGAGTTAACTGTTTTCACGTACCATTCACGTACCATTCACGTACCATTCGCGTACCATTTGCGAACCAAATAAACTGTTTTCACGTACCACTCACGTACCACATAAATTAAATTTCACGTACGGTTCACGTACCTTTCACGTACTTCACGAACTTTTAACGTAATTTTACTTAAGTTTTGAGAGTAAAAACTTAAAAAAAATAAATATCAATAATTCCAATACACATTAAAATTTTACTTAAAAAATTTAATTAAGTACTATTTAAAGAACTATTAATCTAACTTAAATATTGTTTTTAGATTTAAAATTAAAAAAAATAATATAAAATTTACTAACTAAATTAGCGTATTATTAATTTAGATTAAGAGAAGTTACTGTAAAAAAAGAGAGATTTTTTCGGCATTTTTTCGGCAAAAAAAGACACAAAAAAACCGTAATCTATTGACTAGCAATATCATACGGTTTAATTCTGTGATCGCGCCAGGATTCGAACCTGGGACCTACTCATTAGAAGTGAGTTGCTCTATCCAGCTGAGCTACGCAACCATTAATCATTTTTGTCGGGGTGGCAGGATTCGAACCTGCGACCTCCTGCTCCCAAAGCAGGCGCGATGACCGGGCTACGCTACACCCCGAGAATAAAAGCGGAGAGACAGGGACTCGAACCCTGGCGACGGTTGCCCGTCGACAGATTAGCAATCTGCTCCATTACCACTCTGGCACCTCTCCTATCTCAATCTCTTGCATTAAAGAACTTATCCTTTTTTGCGATTGCAAATGTACACTTTCACTTCATATATCACAACATTTTTTACTTTTTTTTTAATAATAAAATCAAAAAAACATTGAAACAGTTCTAATTCAATAACATACATTTTAAAAAAAATCAATAAAAATTCACTTAAACAATCACTTTTTGCAAAAAAACTTTAATCAATGAAAAAATTATAGGATTAAAAATAAAAATAGTAAATTCGCATAACATTTAAAATTAAAAGAAAACATGAGTAAGAAAGTTGTAATTGTATCTGCTGTTAGAACTCCAATAGGAAGTTTCATGGGTGCTTTATCTACTGTTCCAGCAACTAAACTTGGTGCAGCAGCAATAAAAGGTGCTTTAAATAGAATTAATTTAGACCCAAATAAAGTTGATGAAGTTTTAATGGGTAATGTTGTTCAGGCAGGAAACGGACAAGCTCCGGCAAGACAAGCAGCGATTTACGCAGGATTACCAAATACAGTACCTTGTACAACAATTAACAAAGTTTGTGCTAGCGGTATGAAAGCTGTAATGCAAGGAGCACAAGCTATTATGAGTGGAGATGCAGAAGTTATTGTAGCTGGTGGAATGGAAAACATGAGTCTTATTCCTCACTATGTACATATGAGAAATGGAGTAAAGTTTGGACCAACTTCTCTTGTTGATGGAATGCAAAAAGACGGATTAGTTGACGCATATGATAACAATGCAATGGGAGTTGCAGCTGATTTATGCGCTTCTGAACATAAAATTTCTAGAGAAGACCAAGACAACTTTGCTATTCAATCTTATAAAAGATCTGCTAATGCTTGGGATGCTGGAAAGTTTGACTCAGAAATTGTACCTGTTGAAGTACCTCAAAGACGTGGAGATGCAATTATTGTATCTAGAGATGAAGAATATACTAATGTTAAATTAGATAAGATACCTGCACTTAATGCTGTTTTTACAAAAGAAGGAACAGTAACTGCTGCTAATGCTTCAACAATTAATGATGGTGCAGCAGCATTAGTATTAATGAGCGAAGAAAAAGCAAATGAGTTAGGTTTAAAACCTTTAGCATATATAAAATCATATGCAGATGCTGCACATGAACCTGTTTGGTTTACTACCGCACCTTCAAAAGCATTACCAATTGCACTAAAAAAAGCTAATTTATCTATTTCAGATGTTGACTTTTTTGAATTTAATGAAGCATTCTCTGTAGTAGGTTTAGCTAATGCTAAAATTTTAGGATTAGCTAATGATAAAATTAACGTAAACGGTGGAGCTGTTTCTTTAGGTCACCCTCTTGGGTGCTCTGGAGCAAGAATTATTGTAACTTTAATTAATGTTTTAGAACAAAATAATGCCAAAATTGGAGCTGCTGCTATTTGTAATGGTGGTGGTGGTGCTTCAGCAATTGTAATTGAAAAAGCATAATATTATAAATTATGAGTTGTAAAACTTATTTTACAACTCATAATTATTAACTCATAACTATTTTTAATGTTCGGAATTTGTAATCTTTCTATAGTTCCTGTTCGATTTGAACCTTCAGATATAAGCGAGCAAGTTTCTCAACTTTTATTTGGAGAGCACTTTACAATTTTAGAACAAGAAAAAAAATGGACTAAAATTGAAATTGCATTTGATAATTATATTGGATGGATTGATAATAAACAATATACTATCATTGGCGAAGAGCAGTTTAATTATTTAAATAATGCTCCAATTATTTTAAATAACGATTTAATTGAATACATTTCTACTCCAAATAATTTGCTTACCCCTATTTCATTAGGTGCTTCTTTATCATTTTTAGAAAATGAACAAATTAATACATCAAATTATACTTTTGAAGGTATTAAAATTTGTGGTAAAAAGGAGAAAGAAAATCTTGTTAAAACCGCATTTATGTATTTAAACTCTCCCTATTTATGGGGAGGAAAAACACCTTTTGGAATAGATTGTTCTGGTTTTACGCAAATGGTTTATAAAATTAATGGTTATAAACTCTTAAGAGATGCTTCTCAACAAGCAACTCAAGGTGATGCATTAAGTTTTATTGAGGAAAGTGAACCTGGAGATTTAGCTTTTTTTGATAATGATGAAGGAAATATTACACATGTAGGAATTATGATGAATGACAATTATATTATTCATGCTTCTGGAAAAGTTAGAATTGATAGATTAGATCATCTAGGAATTTACAATGTAGATACAGGAAGACATACACACAAACTAAGAGTTATTAAAAAAATAATATAAAAAAAATCCCGCTAAAAGCGGGATTTTTTTTATAAACTATATAATATTATTTTATTGTAGTAGCTTTATCTTTCATTCCTAGAGCTTCATAACAGGTTCTCAAAATGTTTTTTATATCAACATTTTCTGAATCAAATTTATAAGCTTTTTCAAAATAAGGAAGTGCTTTTTTAAATAAACCTTTTCTTTCTTCTAATAATTTATCGTACTTAGCTCTTTGACTTGGAGCCGTAGATGCATTTATTTCTTCAACAATTTTACCTTCAGGCAATAAAGCGGCATAACCTAAACTTGTATTTACATTTACATTATTTGGTTCAAATACTAAAATATCATTTAATAGTTTTTCATAAGTAACATAATCTTTTGACTGATAGTATAAATTTGCCTCGTCTAATAAAAATGGAACATCTTTTATATCGAATTTTTTTGCTTCAGTATAAGCTTTCTTAGCGTTATCAATATCTCCATTTTGAGCAGCTAACATAGCAACAGCTTTAATATATTCATCTTTTTTTGATAGAATTTTCTCTTCTCTAGGCATTGTATGAGAACCCGCTTTAATAAAAATATCTCTTTCTCTTGCTGTTGAAAATTTTTCTTCAGCTTGATTCATTTTATTTGTCGCATAATAAAATGTTCCACTACCTGTGTAATCACTCTCATATAATTCTCTATAATATTTTTCAGCCATTTTATAATTTTTAGCTTGAACAGCTAAAATTGAAGCATTCTCTAAACTTTGACCGTCTTTTTTATCTAACTTATATATGTTATAGAAAAAAAATGCTGCATTATCAAAATTAGATTCTGAATTCATTTTAAAGGCATAATCTCTTATAAGAGGTAATAAAATTGTATTTCCTTGTCTAATTTTTTCAAAATTTGGATTTGAACTATCGTTTGCAATTTTTAAATATGAAGCATAATTCTCATCGTTTAATATTTGAAGTAAAACTGTTGAATTAATTTTTTGTCCTAAAGAGCTTACATGAACTATTGGTGAATAGCTATTATAAAAAGTATACTCATCTTTGTCTGCATCTAAAGTTGCAATTTCTTTTAAACTTGATAAAGCATCAAGATAAGATTTGTAATCTTTCTCTGAAATATTAGACTTACTAGATATTTTATTTAATGTTTTTAACTCATCTTTTTGAGCAAAAGTAGCTACTGATGACAACAGTACTAAACTTAATAATATTTTTTTCATTGTATTAAAAATTAGATTATAACATAAAGCCCAAAAAAATTTGGGCTTTTATTTTTTTATTATTTATTCTTGAGAATCATCATCAGAAGAAGCTTCTTCTTCAGATTGATTTTCATCTAAAACTTCTCCTTCAATGTCTTCAGTAACTTCTTCATCTTCTTCTTCACGAAGAACTTTAGTAACAGCAGCGATTGAATCGTTTCCTTTAATGTTAATTAAACGAACTCCTTGTGTTGCTCTACCCATAACACGTAAGTCAGAAATTTCCATCCTAATTGTTAAACCAGATTTATTGATAATCATTAAATCGTCTTCATCTGTAACACCATTAATTGAAATTAAAGAACCTGTTTTTTCGGTTAAATTAAGAGTTTTAACACCTTTCCCTCCTCGATTTGTTACACGATAAACATCTTCTCCATCTTCGTCAACTAATTTGGTTCGTTTACCATATCCATTTTCAGTTACAACTAAAATTTGAGAGTCATTAATGTCATTTTCATCAATTGCAACCATTCCAATAAGTTCATCTTTATCATTCGCTAAGGTAATACCTCTTACTCCAGATGCTGTTCTACCCATTGGTCTTGTTTTACTTTCTTCAAATCGAACTAATTTACCAGATTTAACAGCAAGTAAAACATGACTATTACCTGTTGTTAATTTAGCTTCTAATAACTCATCATTATCTTTAATAGTAATAGCATTGATTCCATTTTGGCGTGGACGAGAATATTGTTCAAGTGGCGTTTTCTTAACCTGACCTTGTTTTGTAGCCATAATCACAAAGTGATTATTTACATATTCTTCATCTTTTAAATCTTGTGTACAGATGTAAGCTTTAACTTTATCATCGTTTTCAATATTTATAAGATTTTGAATTGCTCTACCTTTACTTGATTTTGTTCCTTCCGGAATTTCAAAAACACGCATCCAATAACATTTACCTTTTTGAGTAAAGAACATTAAATATTGATGATTTGTTGCTACAAATAAGTGTTCTAAGAAATCTTGATCTCTTGTAGCAGCACTTTTTTGCCCAACCCCTCCTCTATTTTGTGTTTTATATTCTGTTAATGAAGTTCTTTTGATATAACCGGCATGTGAAATAGTAATAACTACTTGTTCATCGGCAATTAAATCTTCAATACTTACATCTCCACCAGCATATTCAATTACAGAGCGTCTTTCGTCTCCGTATTTTTCTTTTACTTCAGCCAATTCATCTTTAATTAGCTGAGCTCTCATTTCTTTACTTGCTAATAACTCTTTTAAATGAGCAATTAACTTCATAATTTCTTCGTATTCTGCACGAAGTTTATCTTGTTCAAGACCTGTTAATTGTCTTAAACGCATTTCAACAATTGCACGAGCTTGAATTTCAGATAAATTAAATCTTTCAATTAATTTAGCTCTTGCTTCTTCACCATCTTTAGATGAACGGATTAACGCTATTACTTCATCAATATTATCTGAAGCAATAATTAATCCTTCTAAAATATGAGCGCGTTCTTCAGCTTTTCTTAATTCGTATTGTGCTCTTCTTACTACGACATCATGTCTATGTTCAACAAAATAATGAATCAATTCTTTTAGATTCAGCATTTGTGGTCTTCCATTTACTAATGCAATATTATTTACACTAAATGAAGATTGAAGTTGAGTATATTTATAAAGTGTATTTAAAACTACATTTGGTACAGCGTCGCGTTTAAGTTCATAAACTATACGCATTCCATTCCTATCTGACTCATCACGAATAGTAGAAATACCTTCAATTTTTTTATCGTTAATTAAATCGGCTGTTTTCTTTATCATATCGGCCTTATTCACTTGATAAGGGATTTCCGTTACAATAATTGCTTCTCTATTATTACTTTCTTCAAAACGAGCTTTTGCACGCATAACAATACGTCCACGACCTGTTTTAAAAGCTTCACGAACACCTTCATAACCATAAATAATTCCTCCAGTTGGAAAATCGGGAGCTTTAATATGAGTCATTAACTCATCAATTTCAATATCGTTATTATCAATATAAGCTAAAATACCATCAATAACCTCTGATAAGTTATGTGGAGCCATATTTGTAGCCATACCTACTGCAATACCAGATGCACCATTAATTAATAAGGTAGGTATTTTGGTTGGCATTACTGTTGGCTCTTCTAAAGTATCATCAAAATTCAATTGAAAATCAACTGTTTCTTTCTCTAAATCAGCCATCATATCTTCCGATATTTTACGCATACGAGCCTCTGTATAACGCATCGCTGCCGGGCTATCACCATCAACTGAGCCAAAGTTACCTTGACCATCAACCATCATATAACGCAAACTCCATTCTTGAGCCATACGAACCATGGCATCATAAACCGAAGTATCTCCATGTGGATGATACTTTCCTAGCACTTCTCCTACAATTCTTGCTGATTTTTTATGAGCTCTATTTGAAAAAACTCCTAATTCATGCATTCCAAATAAAACTCTACGATGTACAGGCTTCAAACCATCTCTTACATCTGGAAGTGCTCTCGATACAATAACTGACATTGAATAATCAATGTAAGCTGACTTCATTTCGTCTTCAATGTTAATCGAAATTAACTTTTCTCCGTCAGACATATATATTTATTTATATTAAAATTATCATTCATTCTTAAACGCGACAATATACGGATTTTTCTAGTTTTCAAAGTGATTTTAAACTAGAAATTTAAACGATTTATTAACAATTTTATCTTCAAAAAATAATATCAATTAGTAAACTTTTGATTTTTATTTTTCATTTATTTTTTGTCAATTAGCATATAAATACAGTTTAGGTACGTTTTTTGCTTTATTTAAAGCAATTCTTTTTACTTTTACAATAAACAAAACAGAAGATGGACGATAATTTTTCACCAAGAGTTAAAGAGGTGATTTCTTATAGTAAGGAAGAAGCTTTAAGGCTAGGACACGATTTTATAGGAACAGAACACTTAATGCTGGGCTTACTTAGAGAAGGTCAAGGTAAAGCTATGGCTATTTTAAATAACATGGCTGTTGATTTTATGCACCTAAGAAATAAGGTCGAAATTTTAAGTCCTGCAAACACAACTGATATTCAAAACAACGATAAAAAAAACCTCCATTTAACGAGGCAGGCTGAAAGAGCTTTAAAAACTACTTTTTTAGAAGCAAAACTTTATAATAGTACACTTATAAGTACAGCTCATTTATTACTTTGTATTTTAAGAAACGAAAATGATCCTACGACTAAGTTACTTAATAAACTTAAAATTGATTACGAAAGCGTTAAAGACCAATATTCTACAATGATGACAAACGAAAATGACTATATAGAAAATCTTCCCAAAGCTGAATCTTTTAACGATGATTCTAGTCAAGAAGAAACTCCAAAAGATGCTGGTTTTAACAACCCAACTAGCGGAAATAAAAGTACAAAAAAATCTAAAACACCCGTTTTGGATAATTTTGGAAGAGATTTAACAGAAATGGCCGAACAAGGTAAGCTTGATCCTGTAGTTGGTCGTGAAAAAGAAATTGAAAGAGTTTCTCAAATTTTAAGTAGAAGAAAGAAAAACAACCCACTCTTAATAGGTGAACCTGGAGTTGGTAAATCTGCTATAGCAGAAGGCTTAGCTTTACGAATTACCCAAAGAAAAGTTTCTCGTGTTTTATTTAACAAGCGAGTAGTTACATTAGACTTAGCAAGTTTAGTTGCTGGAACTAAATATCGTGGACAGTTTGAAGAACGCATGAAAGCTGTAATGAATGAATTAGAGAAAAATGACGACATTATTTTATTTATTGATGAAATTCACACTATTGTTGGTGCTGGTGGAGCAACTGGCTCTCTAGACGCATCAAACATGTTCAAACCTGCTTTAGCAAGAGGAGAAATTCAATGTGTTGGAGCAACAACTTTAGACGAATACCGTCAATATATAGAGAAAGACGGAGCTTTAGAAAGACGATTTCAAAAAGTAATTATTGAACCTACTTCAATTGAAGAAACAATTACTATTCTTAATAACATTAAAGGGAAATACGAAGAACACCATACAGTTACTTATACCCCAGAAGCTATTGAAGCTTGTGTTAAATTGACAAGTAGATACATGACTGATCGTTTCCTTCCAGACAAAGCTATTGATGCTTTAGATGAAGCTGGTTCAAGAGTTCACATTACAAATATCGATGTTCCAAAGCAAATCATTGAGTTAGAGAGACAACTTGAAGATGTAAGAGAATTAAAAACTACTGTAGTTAAAAAACAGAAGTATGAAGAAGCTGCAAAACTCAGAGACGACGAAAAGAAAATTGAAAAGGAACTAGCTATTGCTCAAGAAAAATGGGAAGAAGACGCTAAAAGCAATAGAATTACTGTAACCGAAGATAATGTTGCTGATGTAGTATCAATGATGACAGGAATTCCTGTGAATAGAATTGCACAAACAGAAAGTAACAAATTGGCGCATTTACCTGAATTAATTAAAGGAAAAGTTATCGGTCAAGATGAAGCTGTTGAAAAAGTTGCAAAAGCTATTCAAAGAAATCGTGCAGGTTTAAAAGATCCAAACAAACCCATTGGATCATTCATATTTTTAGGGCAAACTGGTGTTGGAAAAACACAATTAGCTAAAGTAATTGCTAAAGAATTATTCGACTCTGAAGACACTTTAGTTAGAATTGATATGAGTGAATACATGGAAAAATTTGCAATTTCTAGATTAGTTGGTGCACCTCCAGGATATGTAGGCTATGAAGAAGGCGGACAATTAACAGAAAAAGTAAGAAGAAAACCATACAGTGTAGTACTTTTAGATGAAATTGAAAAAGCACATCCAGATGTATTTAATATGATGCTTCAAGTTTTAGATGACGGGCATTTAACTGACAGTTTAGGTCGTAAAATAGATTTTAGAAATACTATTATTATTATGACTTCAAATGTTGGAGCACGTCAATTAAAAGATTTCGGTCAAGGTGTTGGTTTTGGAACGTCTGCAAAAACAGCACAAGCAGATGATCATTCTAAAGGAATTATTGAAAATGCACTTAAGAAAGCATTTGCTCCTGAATTTTTAAATAGAATTGATGACGTAGTAGTATTCAATGCTTTAGAAAAAGAAGATATTGATAAAATTATCGATATTGAAATGGCTAAACTTTATTTAAGAGTTAAAGATTTAGGCTATCATTTATCTTTATCTGAAAATGCAAAAGATTATATTGCAGAAAAAGGTTTTGATAAGCAATTTGGAGCTAGACCTTTAAAAAGAGCTATACAAAAATATGTAGAAGACGCTCTTGCTGAAGAAATAATTACTTCTAAAATTCATGAAGGTGATGAAATTTTCATGGATTTAGATGATGAATCAAAAGAGTTAAAAATTTCAATTAAAAAAGCTAAAAAACCTACTGAATAGTAGGTTTTTTATTGACATTTATAATATGAGTAAAACAATTATTGGATCAAGAGAGTGGTGTTCTTTACCACAATTAGGCATTGAATTAATAAAAGCTAAAGTTGATTCTGGAGCTAAAACAACTGCATTACATGCAGACAATTTAACTGAATTTATTAAAGATGGGGAAGAATGGGTTAAATTTTCTTTACACCCACTAAAATCTAGACCAGATTTAATTGTGAATTGTGAAGCTAAATTTATTGAAAAAAGGATCATAAAAAGTTCAAATGGAACCAAGGAAGAGCGTTATGTAATTGAAACTGAACTCTTATTAGGTAAAGACTCTTACCTAATTGAAGTAACGCTTACTAATAGAAAGTTAATGGGTTTTCATATGTTATTAGGAAGACAAGCTATGAACAACAGAGTGTTGATTGATTGTGAATTTAGATACCTATTAGGCAAACCTATTTTATAAGTTTACAGAAATGAAATATAAAATTATTTCTAAAAAAGAACTTATTACAACAACTTGGCAAGGCGGTACTACAACTGAATTATATATTTTCCCTGAAAATTCCAAATACCAAGAAAAAAATTTTGGGTTTAGGATAAGTACAGCTCAAGTTTTGCTTAAAGAATCAATTTTCACATCTTTACCGAATATTAATAGAGAATTGATGATTTTAGATGGCTCAATTGAAATTTTTCATGAACATCAGTATTCTAAAATAATGAATAAATTTGGTACTGATTCCTTTAAAGGAGAATGGAAAACTTCGGCTAAAGGAATTTGTACAGATTTTAATATAATGTCAAATGAAAATTATAATTGTAAAATTGAGGTTTTAAGTTCTAATTCTAAACAAAAAACTACTTTAAAAAATTTAAATGAATTCTTAATACTTTACATCTATAAAGGAGAAGCTAAAGTTAAAATTCTAAATGAATCTATTAAATTAGAAAATGGTGCTGTATTTATTTTAAAGATAAAAGATAGTTTTGAAATATACTTCACAAAAAAAAGTCAAATTATTGTTTCAAAAATAAATTCAAAATAAAAAATCCCAATCTTTCGATTGGGATTTTTTATTTTGAATTTATTGATTCATGGAAATTAAAAATTCCTCATTATTTGCCGTTTTTCTAAATCGATCATGAATAAAGTCCATTGCTTCAATAGGATTCATATCGGCAAGATACTTTCTCATAATCCACATTCTTTGAATAGTATTATCATCTAATAATAAATCATCTCTACGAGTACTTGATGAAACCAAATCAATTGCAGGGAAAATTCGCTTATTGGCAATTTTTCTATCTAATTGAAGTTCCATATTACCCGTTCCTTTAAATTCTTCAAAGATAACTTCATCCATTTTAGAACCTGTATCAGTTAAAGCTGTAGCAATAATACTTAATGAACCTCCATTCTCTACATTACGAGCAGCACCAAAGAAACGTTTTGGTTTTTGTAATGCATTTGCATCAACACCTCCACTTAATATTTTTCCCGATGCAGGTTGAACTGTATTATATGCTCTTGCTAAACGTGTAATAGAGTCTAATAAAATAACAACATCATGTCCACATTCTGTTAAACGTTTTGCTTTTTCTAAAACAATATTAGCAATTTTAACATGTTCTTGAGGTTCACGGTCAAAAGTAGAAGCGATTACTTCTCCTTTTACACTTCTTTGCATATCGGTAACCTCTTCAGGTCTTTCATCAATAAGTAAAACTATTAAGTAAACTTCTGGATGATTTGCAGCAATTGCATTTGCAATTTCTTTTAGTAATATTGTTTTACCTGTTTTTGGTTGGGCAACAATCATACCTCTTTGTCCTTTACCAATAGGAGAAAATAAATCGATAATTCTTGTTGAAACTGTACTTTGCTTTTCAGCTATATTGAATTTTTCTTTTGGAAATATTGGAGTTAAGTGTTCAAACGAAATTCTATCTCTTACTTCTTGCGGATCATGTCCGTTAATTTTTGAGACTCTAACTAAAGGAAAGTATTTTTCTCCTTCCTTTGGAGGTCGCACTACTCCTTTAACTGTATCTCCTGTTTTTAATCCAAATAATCTAATTTGAGATTGAGATAAATAAATATCATCTGGAGAGGATAAATAATTATAATCCGAAGATCGAAGAAATCCATAGCCATCTGGCATCATTTCTAAAACTCCTTCACTTTCTATAATTCCATCAAATTCAAATTCTGGTTCTCTAAAGTTAGACTTTGTATTTTGTTTTGGATTTGGTGAAGAAGGATTATTCTTTTTATAACTTGGATGATTGGGGTTATTTTGATTTGCCTTATGATTTATATTTGGTTGAGGTTTTTTAACTTCAGTTTCATTATTTTCAACAACTTCATCTTTAACTATTACTGGTTTTTCAATAGATGAAGTAGTTATTTTTTCTTTTTGAGCTTTAATTGGTTTAGATTTTACCTTATTGTCAACAGGAGTTTTAACTTCTTTAATTGGTGCTTCAGTCTTAGAAGCAACTATTTTTTTAGAAGCTACACGAGCTCTTTTAGGTTTTGGTTTAGTATCTTCAGACGGGTTAACTACAGTTTTAATTGCATCAGATTTTACTGTTTCAGGATTTGCAGCTTGTAAATCTAAAATTTGGTAAACAAGTTCGTCTTTTTTAAGAGTTCTGTACTTTTTTACTTTAGCAACTTTAGCAATTTCTTGCAAATCAGAGAGTTTCATCTCTTTTAAGACTTCAATATCAAACATGGATAAATTTTGAATTATTTATTTATAAGAATAATAAATTTTTGTGATAAGATTTTTTGGGGTTGTAACCTATCGTAGTATGAAGTACTTACGATAGTTCTATGCAATAATACGAATAAAATTGAATTAAACAATAGTTTTTTTACAAAAGAAAACATATTTTTGCTCTGCAATTTTATTAAAAAAATGATTCAACGTATTCAAAGCTTGTTTTTAATTTGTAGCATTATTATAACTGCTGTACTTCCTTTTTTCTTTCCATTATGGACAGAAAATGAAGTTAAAATAGTTTATTTTAATGAGTCAATATTATATATAGCCTTTTTTGCAGGAATTTCTGCATTAGCTGCATTGAGTTTATTTTTATTTAAAAAAAGACAAACACAATTTGTTTTAAACAGATTGGCAATCATATTTAACTTTATTTTACTAGGATTTTTTGTTTTTCGAACACTAAACTTATCCGGAGAGATGCAAATTTCAGAGAAGGGTATTGGGATGTTTCTTCCTACTATTTCTATCGTTTTACTTGTTTTGGCTAACAGAGCAATTAAAAAGGACGAAGATCTCGTAAAATCTGTGGATCGACTACGTTAAACCTATCATCTTAGTTTTATTAGTGCGTAGAAAAACCCGAAACCAAAAGTTTCGGGTTTTTTGTTTTTTTTTATATAATCTCAAAGCTACTTCTTCCCTATTTCAATTACTTCAAGGTTTTGTATTTTATCTTTATCAATTTCAAAGCGTAACATAGTTCGCACTTGATGAAATCCATGTTTCCCAGCCGCACCCGGATTCATATGCAACAAGTTTAATTTCTTATCGAATTGAACTTTTAAAATATGAGAGTGACCACAAATAAAAAGTTTGGGAGGATTTTGACGAATTTCGTCTCTTACATTTACATTGTATTTATCAGGATATCCGCCAATATGAGTAATCCAAACATCAACATCTTCGCACATAAATCTATTATTTAATGGAAACTCTTTTCGAGCTTTAGCATCATCAATATTTCCAAAAACAGCTCGTAATGGTTTTAATGATTTTATTTTATCGGTTATTGTCAAGTCACCAATATCACCAGCATGCCAAACTTCATCAGCTAAATTGACGTATTTTAGAATCACATCATCAATGTGGCTATGTGTATCAGAAAGTAGTAATATCTTAATCATATCACAAAAATAGATTAATTATTGAAATTGAAATTGTCATTGCTCTTGAATTTCGTAATTTTGCTTTCACATTATAAAACTTACAATTTTTCAACTTGAGGTATTTTATTGAATTTGCATACAACGGAAAAGATTTTTATGGTTTTCAGGTTCAACCTGATGTAATTTCAGTACAAGAAACTTTAGATAAAGCATTGAGTTTATTATTCAAACAACCTATTCAAATTGTTGGTGCTGGAAGGACTGATAGCGGTGTTCATGCCAAACAAATGTATGCTCATTTTGATTGTGATATTGAAATTGATTCTGATTATTGGGTAAGTAAATTCAACTCTTATTTAGGTAAAAATATTGTTGTTTATCGTTTTATTCCTGTTCATGAAGATGCTCATACACGTTTTGATGCAACAAGTAGAACTTATGAATATTACATCCACACGTTTAAAGACGTTTTTCAAAATGAAGGAAGTTGGTATTATTTCAACAAATTGAATGTTGATTTAATGAATGAAGCTTGTAAAATTTTATTCGAATTTGAAGATTTTGAATGCTTTTCAAAAACCAATACTGATGTAAACACTTTTTTATGCGATATTACCGAAGCACATTGGAAAGTAAACGGAAATCAATTAGTATTTACAATTACCGCTAATCGTTTTTTACGCAATATGGTTCGCGCTATAGTTGGAACTTTAGTTAATGTAGGAATTGGTAAAATTACTTTAGACGATTTTAGAGCAATTATAGAAAGTAAAAACCGAGGAAAAGCTGGATTTTCTGTTCCTGCGCACGGATTATATTTAGTAAAAGTAAAATATCCTTATATAAATTAGTATTTAATACTAAAAATTATCAATTAAAAATATAAATGAAATTTATAAAATCTAAAGCCTTAAAACAAGTACTTTTTTATGCCAAACCTTATCAAAACAGGTTCAATTGGGTAATCGTTTGGGCAATTTCATTATCCATATTTGCAGCAGCAAGGCCTTACTTGTTAAAAGAAACAGTTGATAACTACTTACAGCATAATGACAAAGGAGGTTTACTTTTTTACATTATCATTATGGCTATTGTTTTACTTTTTGAAGTAATGTCACAATTTTTCTTTACCTATTGGGCAAACTGGCTAGGACAAGATATTATTAAAGATATTCGTTTAAAATTATACCAACATATTACATCGTTTAAAATGAAATATTTTGACAATGAGCCTGTTGGAAAACTTGTAACCAGAACCGTTTCAGATATAGAATCTATTGCAAGTATATTTAGTCAAGGACTTTTTATGATAGTAAGTGATTTACTAAAAATGATTGTCATTCTTGGAATCATGCTTTACATGAACTGGAAATTAACTTTAATCGTTTTACTTGCAATGCCGGTTTTAATTTATGCTACTAATATTTTTCAAAAGAAAATGAAAGTTGCATTTAACGAAGTAAGAAATGAGGTTTCAAATTTAAATACATTTATCCAAGAGCGATTAACTGGAATGAAAATCGTTCAACTCTTTAATAGAGAAGCTATTGAACTTGAAAAATTCAAAGAAATCAATCAAAAACACAACAAAGCTTGGCTTAAAAACATTTTATATAACTCCATCTTCTTCCCTATTGCCGATATTGTTTCTTCATTAACACTTGGAACAATTGTATGGTATGGTGGAATTAATATCTTAAATGGCGACACTATAACTACTTTTGGAGATTTATTTGCCTACACAATGCTTATTTCAATGTTATTCAATCCATTGCGTCAAATTGCAGATAAATTTAACGTTATGCAAATGGGAATAATTGCTGCCGAACGTGTTTTTGAAGTTTTAGACACGGATAGTCAAATTCAAAATACAGGAACAATAACAGCACATTCATTTAAAGGAAATATAGAATTTGATAATGTTCGTTTCAGTTATATTAAAGATGAAGAAGTTTTAAAAGGAATTTCATTTACTGTTTCAGAAGGAGAAACTGTAGCAATTGTAGGAAGCACTGGAGCTGGAAAATCGACAATTATTAATTTATTGAATCGTTTTTACGAAATTAATTCAGGAAACATTACAATTGAAAACCACAATATTAAAGACTATAAATTAGAAAGTCTACGCAAGCAAATTGCAGTGGTTTTACAAGATGTATTTTTATTTGCCGATACAATTTACAATAACATTACACTTTACAATGAATCAATTACTAGAGATGATGTTGTAAACGCCGCTAAAACAATTGGTGTACATAATTTCATTATGAGTTTGCCAAACGGATACGATTATAATGTAAAAGAACGTGGTGTAATGTTATCATCAGGTCAAAGACAATTAATAGCGTTTTTAAGAGCTTATGTGAGCCAACCAAGTATATTAATTTTAGATGAAGCTACTTCTTCTATTGATTCATATTCAGAAGATTTAATTCAAAACGCAACAGATATTTTAACAAAAGGTAGGACTTCAATTGTAATTGCACATCGATTGGCTACAATTGTAAATGCAGATACTATTATTGTTATGGATAAAGGTGAAATTGTTGAAAAAGGTTCACACAATGAACTTTTGCAAATTGAAAATGGATATTATAGAAAATTATACGATTCTCAATTTTCAGTTTCCGCATAAAGTTGAAATTGTTATTGAAACTTTTAAATTAATTGTTTAATTTCGCAAGCATTATAAATTAGAGAAAATCATAGATTATGAAATACGATATTATAGTTTTAGGAAGTGGTCCTGGTGGTTATGTTACTGCAATTAGAGCCTCTCAATTAGGTTTTAAAGTAGCCGTTATTGAAAAAGAAAACTTAGGTGGAATTTGTTTAAATTGGGGTTGTATCCCAACAAAAGCATTATTAAAATCTGCTCAAGTATTTGATTATTTAAAACATGCTTCAGACTACGGACTAAAAGTAGATAACGTAGATAAAGATTTTTCTGCTGTTGTTGCACGTTCAAGAAATGTAGCTGACGGGATGAGCAAAGGAGTTCAATTCTTAATGAAAAAGAATAAAATTGATGTTATTGACGGTTTTGGAAAAGTATTACCTGGGAAAAAAGTTGCTGTAACAGCTGCTGATGGAAAAGTAACTGAATATTCTGCTGATAACATTATTATTGCAACTGGTGCACGTTCTCGTGAATTACCTAACTTACCACAAGATGGTAAAAAAGTAATTGGTTACCGCCAAGCAATGACTTTACCAGAACAACCAAAATCGATGATTGTTGTGGGTTCTGGAGCAATTGGTGTAGAATTTGCACATTTTTATAATGCAATGGGTACAGATGTGACTATTGTTGAATTTATGCCAAATGTAGTTCCTGTTGAAGATGAAGATATTTCAAAACAATTTGAGCGTTCACTAAAGAAAGCTGGAATTAAAATAATGACAAACTCTTCAGTTGAGCGAATTGATACTTCTGGAAATGGAGTTAAAGCTTTCGTAAAAACTTCAAAAGGAGAAGAAGTTTTAGAAGCTGATATTTTACTTTCTGCTGTTGGAATTAAAACTAATATTGAAAACATTGGTTTAGAAGAAGTTGGAATTGCTACAGATAGAGATAAAATCTTAGTTAACGATTTTTATCAAACTAATATTCCTGGTTATTATGCAATTGGAGATGTTACTCCAGGTCAAGCTTTAGCACACGTTGCTTCTGCTGAAGGAATCTTATTAGTTGAAAAATTAGCAGGTTTACACGTTGAACCATTAGATTATGGAAACATTCCTGGTTGTACTTATGCAACTCCAGAAATTGCTTCAGTAGGTATGACAGAAAAACAAGCAAAAGAAAAAGGATACGAATTAAAAATTGGTAAATTTCCTTTTTCAGCATCAGGAAAAGCAAAAGCAGCTGGAACACCAGACGGATTTGTAAAAGTTATTTTTGATGCAAAATACGGAGAATGGTTAGGTTGCCACATGATTGGTGCTGGTGTAACAGATATGATTGCTGAAGCAGTTGTAGCTCGTAAACTAGAAACAACAGGACATGAAATATTAAAAGCAGTTCACCCTCACCCAACTATGAGTGAGGCTGTAATGGAAGCTGTTGCTGATGCTTATGGTGAAGTGATTCACTTATAAGAAATTTAGAATTTAGAAATATAGAAATCCTCGACAGTTTTGTTGAGGATTTTTTTTATGTTTGCTATTCTAAAAAATTAAATATGAAACTCTATTTCTTAATAATTTTACTAATTATTACTTCAACTGTCAAATCACAAGTTTCAAATATAGATTCAATTTATGGTAACATTAAGCGTGTTCGTGAGAAAGTATTTGATATTAGTAATAAAGAAAACCCAAGACAGATAGAAATTAATGAGTATAGTGACTCTATGATTTTAATTCCTAATAGTTTAAACTTAACTATCTATGATAGTGCATTTTCCGGAAGTCAAAATGGATACGAAAATTTTGAGCGATTCTACAATGAAAATGGCAAAATAGTAAAGCACATTTGGTATGTGAAAAAAGATGATTTTTATAAATCTATATCTTATCAATATGATGAAAAAAATAGGGTAATAAAAGAAATAGACTCTTTAAGTAACTTTGTGTCATATGATAAACATTATTATGAGGATTTTGATAATTACACCAATGAAAATATAATTTCTTTAAATTTAAATTCAAATTATTTTAATCATAGTATCAAACAATACAAAGAAAATAAAGTTATAAGAACAAAACTAATTGATGATTATGGAAATATTACAGAATTTATAAACAACTACAATGAAAACGGAAAATTAAAATATACTACATTAAAAACTCCAGAAACTTGGCAAAAAAATGAATATGGAGGTTGGTCACATGGTGTTCATGATTCTACATCTATTGTATTTAAGAATTCAGCTTATGAATATGATGATAAACATAGACTATTAAAAAGGTTAGAATATAATTATTCCAATAAAAATAATTATGAAAAACCTATATTATTGCATCAAATTTTATACACATATAATGACAATAAAACTACCGTAAAAAAAATTTATGAATCAGGTATGATTTCATCCTTTATTTACGTTTATGATAAAAAAAACAGAATAATTGAATATCATTGCTGTAGTGATAATATTTCAGATTCAAAGAGTGTTAAAAAGTATACATATAAAAACGATAAAATTGTTTCACTTCAATATATAACTAAAGACAACAATAAAACTAAAATTCAAAATATTGATTTCAAATATAAATATGATGATAAAAACAATTGGATAGAAATTATTAAAATTGTTGATGGTAAAGAAAAGTCCAAAAGAACGAGAGAAATAGAATATTATTAATATACTAATTAATCATAACTTATTATACCCTCACCCTACTATGAGTGAAGCGGTTATGGAAGCTGTTGCTGATGCTTATGGCAAAGTGATTCACTTATAAGAATTAGATTCTAAATAAAAAATCCGACTTTTAAACGAGTCGGATTTTTTTTTAAAAATTATTTTTAATTTAAAGTTTACCAAAATACATAGCTTTTACAATACCATCTGAAAGTCCTATTTTAGGAACATAAATTTGTCTTGCTCCACTCCATTTCATTGCATTTAAATAAATACGAGTTGCAGGAATAATAACATCTGCTCTATCAGGGTTTAATCCAAGTTCTGTAATTCTTTGCTCATAAGTCATAGAATTAAACTTTTGAAACTGAGCATTTAAATACATGTATGATAAAGGTTTTGACTGATGTTTTTCTGACAATTTGAATAATTTATTAATATTTCCTCCAGAACCTATAAGAGTAATTTCCTCATAAGGAGCAACGGCATTTTTAATCCATTTTTCAATTTCTACCCAAACAATTTCAGAAACCATATTATTTAATAATCGCACCGTTCCGTTCTTGAATGATTTTGAAGTAACAATTTTACCTTCACTAAAAATTGAAAATTCGGTACTTCCACCACCAACATCTACATATAAATACGTCTTATCTGAATTGATAAATTGTTTTAAGTCGGAACTCGAAATAATTGCAGCTTCTTTCCTACCGTCAATAATATCAATTTTAATATCGGTTTTCTTTTTAATTAGCGATACAATATCAGTTCCATTATATGCTTCCCTCATTGCAGAAGTGGCACATGCTTTGTATTTTTCAACTTTATGTACCTTCATTAATAAGCTAAAAGCTTTCATAGCATCAACCATTCGTTGAATATTTTCATCTGAAATTTCTCCAACAGTAAATGCATCTTGACCCAAACGAATTGGCACACGAACTAATGAACTTTTATTAAACTGTGGAGGTTGCCCTTTTTGCTCAACAATATTGGTCACCAATAAACGCATAGCGTTGGAACCTATATCAATTGCAGCATATTTTTTTAATGTAATCATTTATTTTTTTGTTGAATTACTATTCTAAACTTTTAATTATACCTTTTCGGTAACGACTTCTAGTTTATTTCTATAATAATTATACATTTCTAATTGTGCTCTATATGGTTTTTCATCGCCATTTCTTCGGTATTCGTTTTTTAAATTTTCAGAATGAATTCTAGCTTTAACATTTGCTTTCCAACTTATATTAAAAATTTCAATTAATTCTTGTTTAATATCTTCATCATAAATTGGACAAGTAACTTCAACACGGGCATCTAAATTACGTGTCATAAAGTCAGCAGAAGAAATGTAAACATCTGGATTTCCATCATTTCCAAAAATATAAATACGAGAATGTTCTAAGTAATTATCTACAATACTAATTGCTTCAATATTTTCGCTCATTCCTTTAACTCCTGGGATAATACAACAAATTCCTCTTATTACAAGTTGAATTTTTACTCCTGCATTACTTGCTTCATATAATCTGTCAATTAATTTAAAATCAGAAAGACTATTCATTTTTAAACCAATATAAGCTTCTTTACCTGATTTTGCATTTAAAATTTCTCTTTCAATAAGTTTGTTAAACTTAATTCTTGTATAATGTGGAGAAACAAATAAATGTTTATATCGATGTACTTTGTAATTAATTTCGAAAAATTCAAAAACTTTAGCTGTGTCTTTTAATATTTCTTGATTAGCTGTAAATAAGGTAACATCGGTATAAATTTTTGCAGAATTTTCATTGAAATTTCCTGTAGAAATAAATCCATAACGTTTTACTTTGGCTTCTTCAACTCTTTCAATTACACATATTTTACTATGTACTTTTAATCCTTTTACACCAAAAATCAATTCAATTCCTTCCGTTTGCATTTGCTCAGAATAAGAAATGTTATTTGCTTCGTCAAAACGAGCTTGTAATTCAATTTGTACGGTTACTTTCTTTCCATTTTTAGCAGCGTTAATTAGTGAACTTACAATTTGTGAATTCTTAGCTAATCGGTATAAAGTTATTTTTATGGAAACTACATTTGGATCAATTGCTGCTTCTCTTAAAAACTTAATTAAATATGAAAAAGATTGATAAGGTGTTGAAAGTAAATAATCTTTCTTTTTTATTTTTTCTAATAAACTTCCGTCTAAATCAAAACCTGGAACGGGTAACGGAACATTTCTTTTATATAGCAAATCATATCTTCCAAGATTTGGAAAATTCATATAATCTCTTCTATTGTGGTATCTTCCACCAGGAATTATACTATCTGAACTATTAATGTGCATTCTATGTAAGAAAAAATCTAACGTATCTTGATCAATAGCTTGGTCGTAAACAAAACGAACGGGTTCTCCTACTCTACGTTCTTTAACACTGTCAGATATTTTTTCAATAAAACTTTTACTTAAATCACTATCAAACTCTAATTGAGCATCTCTAGTAATTTTTATCATGTGCGCTGAAATACTTGTATAGTTGAAAACGTTAAATATAGAATGTAAGTTTAAACGAATAACATCATCTAATAAAATTATATGTTGATGTTCATCTTTAGAAGGTAAAACTACAAACCTATTTATTGATGTAGGAATTTCAACAACCGCGTACCTAACCTCATTTTGTTTTCCAAAAGAATTTATCTTTAGCTTTATTGCTAAATAACCTGATGTATCTTTTAAAAGAGGAAAAGTATCTAAATCATTTAACATTATTGTTACTAATGCAGGACTAACCACTTGAGTAAAATAGTCTTTAATAAAAGCTTCTTGCTCTTTGGAAATTTCATTTTCATTAATTATGAAAATATTTTCTTTTTCTAATTTTTGCTCAATTTCACCAAGAATACGTAAACTTTCAGATTGATGCTCAATTACAATTTCTGTAATTTTTTTTAGTAATTTTTCTGCACTAATCCCTTTTAATACTTTTTCGGTATCTATATTTTCAAAGTTCATTCTACGAATAGCAGCATAACGTACTCTAAAAAATTCGTCAAGATTATTTGAAAAAATTCCTAAAAACGAAGTCTATCCAAAAGTGGTACCGAAGAATCTCCTGCTTCTTGTAATACTCTAGCGTTAAATGTTAGCCAACTTTTTTCTCTATCTATGTATTTGTTTGGATTTGTATTGTTCATGTTTATAATGACTTGGAAAAATAAATCTATTTACTTTACCTTTTTCTAGTTCATTCCAATCATTTGTATCAAAATGCATAAATACTACACCTGATGTTGGAACATTTTCTATAAAAGTATCCCCAAATTTATTAACAAAATTTGTAATAGCTTCATTATGTCCAAAAAGAATTAGATTATCATACGTATTTTTACATTTTTTTATGAATTCTTCTAACTTTTTCACTTCAAAAGTGTAAAGTTCTTCTTCAATTTGAATATTTTCATATGAAATTAAAAGATTTTGAGAAAAAATCATAGCTGTTTCTTTTGCTCTTTTTGCATTACTACTCCAAATAATAAAAGACTTAGGTAATAAATCGTGTAATTTAGATGAAATTAAATGAGCATCATGAATTCCTCTTTTTGATAATGGTCTATCAATATCATTTAAAGGTAAATCCCAACTTGATTTAGAATGACGAACAATAATTAAGTTTTTCATAACAAAATATTTTAATTACTTTAAAGAAAGTTATTTTTTTTTACATAAAAAATTAATTTTTAACATAATTACTGTTATTTCATAGATATTTAACTACTGTTTATCGAAATAGGTATAAATACGTATTTGTAACTATCATCATTTTAGTAATTTAGCAAAAGATTTAAACAATTAATCATAATTAAGTAAAACCTAATTTACTTATTATTAATGAAAAAATTTATTTGTTTATAATTATGATTTAACCCCCAAATCAAAAAAAAGTTTTTCTCCCCAAAACTAACATTTTACAACTTACTGCTTTTTAAAAAAAAATTAATTATTTTAAAAAAGTGGATGTTATGAAACCAAAAAAAACATTTAAAAAAGAAGGCAATTTCAAAAGAAAAATGATTTTGAAACTTACTTTTTTTATCATTCTATTTAATGTTACTATATCGTATAGTCAATCTAATCAATGTAATGCAACTTTAAATGTAGAAAAGGATAGAAATGTAAGAAGCGCTCCACAAAACGGGACTTATTACTCGATGATTTTAACAAACAATGGTTCGGTAACAAATACATTTACTTTAAACTCAAATATTATTAACAACTCATGTCAAAACCCAGACAATAGTAACACTTCACAAAATGTAATTGTAACCTCTACATTTTTAGATAAAAAACTTAACCCAATAAGTGTAATATCAGTTCCACCAGGACAAAAAGTTAAGTTTTTTGTTCATATCACTGTCCCAAATGGAACAAATACTAATAAATGGTGTTGTACGAAAATAAATGCTGTTTCTAATATATGCCCTGCGTATGAAGTAAATACTATTTTACAAACTCTCATAATTAAATCAACCGAAGATTAATCATAATATATCAAATTGTTATAACAGACAAACTGTCTAAAATAATTTAAAGATGAAAAAATATTTACTCTTATCAACCCCTAAATTACTTAGTATCAAAAAATATTTTGTTATACTATTTATTTTCGCAAATTTTATTGGTTTTACACAAACAATTACACCAACAAAAACAGTTACAGTAAACCCAAATTCATGCAGCTTAATTGATGTGGAATTAATGATTCAAGGGGCAAATCCAATTAACAGACCGTTGGAAGTTATGTTAGTTATTGATGTTTCAGGAAGTATGGGATATAATATACAAGGAGATACAAATACTCCAATAGATTATGCAAAAGACGCTGCCACAGATTTTATAAATAATATTTTCTTGACTGCAAATAATCCAACAGGGTTAAATAAAGTTGGAATTGTTAGTTTTGGAACTACAGCTACTCTTAGACAAGGACTTACTCTTGCTTCTGGCAAAAACGGATTGTTATCTATTATAAATGGATTAAATGCTAATGGATCAACTAATAATCAAGACGGTATTGTAAAAGCTGATGCAGAGTTAACAGCAAATGGAACATTTAATTGCGTCACTGCAAGAAGTATCGTACTCTTAACAGATGGAGTTACAAACCGAACTGGGCCAACTGGCTCATCATGTTCTTCTGGAACTGGAGGATCTTGTGTTCAAAGTACAATTACTGCAGCAAATAATGCAAAAACAACCACTGTATCTGGTACAGTATATAATAATCAAATATTCGCAATTGGGTTATTTGGTGCAATTTCAGGTTCAGATCAAAACACTGCAGAATATACTTTAAACAATGTCCAATCTGGTGGTGCTTTTTTTACAGAAAGTGCAGCTAATTTAACTGGAATTTACACTCAAATATTTACTCAACTATCTTGGGTTGCAGCTCAAATTACAGGAACTCCATTTACTACTGAAACAATTAGTAATGATTTTACATTAGTTCCTGGCTCTATTTCAATTTCTAAAGGAACTTATAGTTTAGCGGGTAACGTAATTTCATGGAATATTGATTTTTTAAATGTAGAAACAATAATCTTAAGGTATCAACTGACAGCTAATGCAAATATTTGTGGAAGTCAAATAGTTAGTTCAACAAGATTAGATTACAAAAATTCTACATGTACAAATTCTTCACAAAATGTAATAACTCCTCCTTACTGTGTTCCATGTCCACCAATTATCACTAAAGGTAGTATAGCTTCATGTTATTCTTCTGTTTCTAGCGCTGAAGCAGCAGCAATTACTGCGACTACAGCTACAAATAATTGCTCACAATCATTAACTAAAACTGCTTCTACTTCTGGAACCTGTAATGCAGTAATAACAGTAACAGTTACAAATAGTTGTGGAAGCAGTAATTCTGTTACATATAATACAAAAATAGACAATACTGCACCTGTTATTGCAGCACTTCCGGCAACTTCAACTATCAATTGTCCGGCTACTCCTGTATTCGCTGTAGCAACTGCAACTGATAATTGTGGTGCTGACTTTACTCTAACTTATAATGATGTTACAACTAACGGAGATTGTGCTGGATCATATTCAATCACTAGAACGTGGACTGCGACAGATGCATGTGGAAACTTCTCTACAGCTTCGCAAACCATAAACGTGCAAGATAATACCGCACCAGTTATTGCAGCACTTCCGGCTACTTCAACTATCAATTGTCCGGCTACTCCTGTATTCGCTGTAGCAACTGCAACTGATAATTGTGGTGCTGACTTTACTCTAACTTATAATGATGTTACAACCAACGGAGATTGTGCTGGATCATATTCAATCACTAGAACGTGGACTGCGACAGATGCATGTGGAAACTTCTCTACAGCTTCGCAAACCATAAACGTGCAAGATAATACCGCACCAGTTATTGCAGCACTTCCGGCTACTTCAACTATCAATTGTCCGGCTACTCCTGTATTCGCTGTAGCAACTGCAACTGATAATTGTGGTGCTGACTTTACTCTAACTTATAATGATGTTACAACCAACGGAGATTGTGCTGGATCATATTCAATCACTAGAACGTGGACTGCGACAGATGCATGTGGAAACTTCTCTACAGCTTCGCAAACCATAAACGTGCAAGATAATACCGCACCAGTTATTGCAGCACTTCCGGCTACTTCAACTATCAATTGTCCGGCTACTCCTGTATTCGCTGTAGCAACTGCAACTGATAATTGTGGTGCTGACTTTACTCTAACTTATAATGATGTTACAACTAACGGAGATTGTGCTGGATCATATTCAATCACTAGAACGTGGACTGCGACAGATGCATGTGGAAATTTCTCTACAGCTTCGCAAACCATAAACGTGCAAGATAATACTGCACCTGTTATTGCAGCACTTCCGGCTACTTCAACTATCAATTGTCCGGCTACTCCTGTATTCGCTGTAGCAACTGCAACTGATAATTGTGGTGCTGACTTTACTCTAACTTATAATGATGTTACAACCAACGGAGATTGTGCTGGATCATATTCAATCACTAGAACGTGGACTGCGACAGATGCATGTGGAAATTTCTCTACAGCTTCGCAAACCATAAACGTGCAAGATAATACTGCACCAGTTATTGCAGCACTTCCGGCTACTTCAACTATCAATTGTCCGGCTACTCCTGTATTCGCTGTAGCAACTGCAACTGATAATTGTGGTGCTGACTTTACTCTAACTTATAATGATGTTACAACTAACGGAGATTGTGCTGGATCATATTCAATCACTAGAACGTGGACTGCGACAGATGCATGTGGAAACTTCTCTACAGCTTCGCAAACCATAAACGTGCAAGATAATACTGCACCTGTTATTGCAGCACTTCCGGCTACTTCAACTATCAATTGTCCGGCTACTCCTGTATTCGCTGTAGCAACTGCAACTGATAATTGTGGTGCTGACTTTACTCTAACTTATAATGATGTTACAACCAACGGAGATTGTGCTGGATCATATTCAATCACTAGAACGTGGACTGCGACAGATGCATGTGGAAATTTCTCTACAGCTTCGCAAACCATAAACGTGCAAGATAATACTGCACCAGTTATTGCAGCACTTCCGGCTACTTCAACTATCAATTGTCCGGCTACTCCTGTATTCGCTGTAGCAACTGCAACTGATAATTGTGGTGCTGACTTTACTCTAACTTATAATGATGTTACAACTAACGGAGATTGTGCTGGATCATATTCAATCACTAGAACGTGGACTGCGACAGATGCATGTGGAAACTTCTCTACAGCTTCGCAAACCATAAACGTGCAAGATAATACTGCACCTGTTATTGCAGCACTTCCGGCTACTTCAACTATCAATTGTCCGGCTACTCCTGTATTCGCTGTAGCAACTGCAACTGATAATTGTGGTGCTGACTTTACTCTAACTTATAATGATGTTACAACCAACGGAGATTGTGCTGGATCATATTCAATCACTAGAACGTGGACTGCGACAGATGCATGTGGAAATTTCTCTACAGCTTCGCAAACCATAAACGTGCAAGATAATACTGCACCAGTTATTGCAGCACTTCCGGCTACTTCAACTATCAATTGTCCGGCTACTCCTGTATTCGCTGTAGCAACTGCAACTGATAATTGTGGTGCTGACTTTACTCTAACTTATAATGATGTTACAACTAACGGAGATTGTGCTGGATCATATTCAATCACTAGAACGTGGACTGCGACAGATGCATGTGGAAATTTCTCTACAGCTTCGCAAACCATAAACGTGCAAGATAATACTGCACCTGTTATTGCAGCACTTCCGGCTACTTCAACTATCAATTGTCCGGCTACTCCTGTATTCGCTGTAGCAACTGCAACTGATAATTGTGGTGCTGACTTTACTCTAACTTATAATGATGTTACAACTAACGGAGATTGTGCTGGATCATATTCAATCACTAGAACGTGGACTGCGACAGATGCATGTGGAAACTTCTCTACAGCTTCGCAAACCATAAACGTGCAAGATAATACTGCACCAGCTATTGCAGCACTTCCGGCTACTTCAACTATCAATTGTCCGGCTACTCCTGTATTCGCTGTAGCAACTGCAACTGATAATTGTGGTGCTGACTTTACTCTAACTTATAATGATGTTACAACTAACGGAGATTGTGCTGGATCATATTCAATCACTAGAACGTGGACTGCGACAGATGCATGTGGAAACTTCTCTACAGCTTCGCAAACCATAAACGTGCAAGATAATACTGCACCTGTTATTGCAGCACTTCCGGCAACTTCAACTATCAATTGTCCGGCTACTCCTGTATTCGCTGTAGCAACTGCAACTGATAATTGTGGTGCTGACTTTACTCTAACTTATAATGATGTTACAACTAACGGAGATTGTGCTGGATCATATTCAATCACTAGAACGTGGACTGCGACAGATGCATGTGGAAATTTCTCTACAGCTTCGCAAACCATAAACGTGCAAGATAATACTGCACCTGTTATTGCAGCACTTCCGGCTACTTCAACTATCAATTGTCCGGCTACTCCTGTATTCGCTGTAGCAACTGCAACTGATAATTGTGGTGCTGACTTTACTCTAACTTATAATGATGTTACAACCAACGGAGATTGTGCTGGATCATATTCAATCACTAGAACGTGGACTGCGACAGATGCATGTGGAAATTTCTCTACAGCTTCGCAAACCATAAACGTGCAAGATAATACTGCACCTGTTATTGCAGCACTTCCGGCTACTTCAACTATCAATTGTCCGGCTACTCCTGTATTCGCTGTAGCAACTGCAACTGATAATTGTGGTGCTGACTTTACTCTAACTTATAATGATGTTACAACTAACGGAGATTGTGCTGGATCATATTCAATCACTAGAACGTGGACTGCGACAGATGCATGTGGAAACTTCTCTACAGCTTCGCAAACCATAAACGTGCAAGATAATACTGCACCAGCTATTGCAGCACTTCCGGCTACTTCAACTATCAATTGTCCGGCTACTCCTGTATTCGCTGTAGCAACTGCAACTGATAATTGTGGTGCTGACTTTACTCTAACTTATAATGATGTTACAACTAACGGAGATTGTGCTGGATCATATTCAATCACTAGAACGTGGACTGCGACAGATGCATGTGGAAACTTCTCTACAGCTTCGCAAACCATAAACGTGCAAGATAATACTGCACCTGTTATTGCAGCACTTCCGGCAACTTCAACTATCAATTGTCCGGCTACTCCTGTATTCGCTGTAGCAACTGCAACTGATAATTGTGGTGCTGACTTTACTCTAACTTATAATGATGTTACAACTAACGGAGATTGTGCTGGATCATATTCAATCACTAGAACGTGGACTGCGACAGATGCATGTGGAAATTTCTCTACAGCTTCGCAAACCATAAACGTGCAAGATAATACTGCACCTGTTATTGCAGCACTTCCGGCTACTTCAACTATCAATTGTCCGGCTACTCCTGTATTCGCTGTAGCAACTGCAACTGATAATTGTGGTGCTGACTTTACTCTAACTTATAATGATGTTACAACCAACGGAGATTGTGCTGGATCATATTCAATCACTAGAACGTGGACTGCGACAGATGCATGTGGAAATTTCTCTACAGCTTCGCAAACCATAAACGTGCAAGATAATACTGCACCAGTTATTGCAGCACTTCCGGCTACTTCAACTATCAATTGTCCGGCTACTCCTGTATTCGCTGTAGCAACTGCAACTGATAATTGTGGTGCTGACTTTACTCTAACTTATAATGATGTTACAACTAACGGAGATTGTGCTGGATCATATTCAATCACTAGAACGTGGACTGCGACAGATGCATGTGGAAACTTCTCTACAGCTTCGCAAACCATAAACGTGCAAGATAATACTGCACCTGTTATTGCAGCACTTCCGGCTACTTCAACTATCAATTGTCCGGCTACTCCTGTATTCGCTGTAGCAACTGCAACTGATAATTGTGGTGCTGACTTTACTCTAACTTATAATGATGTTACAACCAACGGAGATTGTGCTGGATCATATTCAATCACTAGAACGTGGACTGCGACAGATGCATGTGGAAATTTCTCTACAGCTTCGCAAACCATAAACGTGCAAGATAATACTGCACCAGTTATTGCAGCACTTCCGGCTACTTCAACTATCAATTGTCCGGCTACTCCTGTATTCGCTGTAGCAACTGCAACTGATAATTGTGGTGCTGACTTTACTCTAACTTATAATGATGTTACAACTAACGGAGATTGTGCTGGATCATATTCAATCACTAGAACGTGGACTGCGACAGATGCATGTGGAAACTTCTCTACAGCTTCGCAAACCATAAACGTGCAAGATTTAACAGAACCAATATTTATATCAGAATTACCAGATGATATTTCTGTTTCTTGTGATGATATTCCAAGTCCTGAAGTAGTTGAAGCTAGTGATAATTGTGATTCAGAAGTTGATATCATAATAAATGATGTTATAAATATTGAGGAAGGAAATTGTGCTGGCAATTATACAATATTAAGAACATGGACAATAACTGACGACTGTGGGAATAACAATAGTTATACACAAACTATTACAGTATACGACAATACAGCTCCTACGATTATAACCCCAATTGATGAAGAGTTAAATGTTAATTGTTCAAGTGTACCTGAAATACCTAATTTAGAATTTATTGATAACTGTTCAGGCGTAGCAAATGTAAGTTTTACTGAAGAAACTACAACCATTTCAATTTATGAATATGTAATTGTAAGAGAGTGGTTTGTAAGTGATAATTGTGGAAATTCTGATATATTTACACAAACAATAAACGTAAATGTAGAAGAACCATTTGATGCAATACCATATGCTATTTGTACTCAAGATGAACCTATAAATTTATTTACTATATTAGGTAACTCAATTCCTACAAATGGAGAATGGGTTGATTTGAGTCAGACTGGTGGATTAAATAATAATATTTTTAATCCTTCAAATATCCCTGTTGGTTATTATACATTACAATATATTGTAACAACTGAAAATAATGATTGTCCAATGATATTTGAAGTTTATTTGAATATTAACGATGATTGTATAGTTTTGCCAGCATGTGATATAACCATTTACAACGCAGTGTCACCAAATAATGATGGATTAAACGATTTCTTCTTCATAGATGGAATAGATTGTTATCCAAATAATACTGTTGAAATTTATAATAAATGGGGAATATTAATTTATGAAACTAAAGGTTATGACAATAATGTAAGAGCATTTAGAGGCCGTTCAGAAGGAAGATCAACTTTAAACAAAAATGAAGGAGTACCAGATGGAACATATTATTACATTTTAAAATATGTAGATGAGGAAAATAAATCGCATGATAAAGCTGGATATTTATATGTTAGTAAATAAATGCTATTCCATTAAAAATTATCAATTAAAATATTAGCACATGAAAACAAAAATCATATTTATAGCTTTACTTATATCGCAAATGTTGTGCTTTTCTCAACAAGATTCACAATATACTCAGTATATGTATAATACGGTAAATGTAAATCCAGCATATGCTGGTTCTAGAGAAACACTAAGCGTTTTCTTATTACATCGAAATCAATGGGTTGGATTAGACGGAGCACCGGTAACCAATAATGTTTCATTAAACACGCCTATAGGAGATTCAAATTTTGGACTAGGATTTTCAATTGTTAATGATAAAATTGGTCCAACAACTGAAAATCAAATCTCAGCTGATCTAGCTTATTTTATTCAAATGTCTGAAAATTATAAATTATCATTCGGTCTTAAAGGAACGGCAAACATATTCAATTTAGATGTTAACAAATTGAATATATATGATCAAAATGATCCTCAATTTCAAAATTTAGATAGTGAATTTACACCAAACGTTGGTGCTGGAATTTATTTGTTTTCAGATAACACCTATTTTGGGGTATCCGTACCTAATCTATTCGAAACAAAGCATTTTGATGACAATGAAGTAGCAATTACAAGGGAAAAAATGCATTATTATGTAATTGGAGGTCACGTATTTGATATTAGTCCAAATTTAAAATTTAAACCTGCTTTCTTAACTAAAATAGTGGAAGGTGCTCCATTACAAGCAGATATTACTGCAAATTTTTTAATAAACGATAAATTAACTCTTGGTGCAGCATATAGATGGAGTGCTGCGGTAAGCGGATTAGTAGGCTTTCAAATATCAGACTCTTGGTTCATAGGATATGGATATGATATGGAAACAACAAAATTATCGAATTACAACTCTGGTTCTCATGAAATCTTTTTGAGATATGAATTTTTAAATAAAAGTAGAATTTCTTCACCTAGATTCTTTTAATTCAAAAAAATTATGAAAACAATATACTCAATATTATTGATTGGTTTGATGTTTACTGGATTTGCTCAAACATCAAAACTTAATTCAGCAGATAAAAAATATGAAAAATATTCATACATAGATGCAATTGAAATTTATGAAAAAGTAGCTGAAAAAGGACATAAATCGACCGATTTATTTAAGAAATTAGGAAACTCTTACTATTTTAATGGCGAATTAGATAAATCTGCAAAATGGTACAAAGAATTATTTGCATTAAATGAGACCGTTGAACCTGAGTATTATTTTAGATACGCACAATCTTTAAAGTCAATAGAAGATTATGAAAATGCAAATAAATATTTAGATTTATTTAATAAAAACACTACTGATTCAAGAGGAAAAGAATTTGCTAAAAACAAAAATTATTTAGCAACTATTGAAGAAAACTCAGGTAAATATACTCTCAAAAAAACTGATATAAATTCTGAATATATGGACTATGGTGTTAGCTATTTTGGAAATAAAATTGTTTTTACCTCATCAAGAACTGAAGGAGCTATATATAGCAAAGTTCATGATTGGACAAATCAAAATTACACCGATTTATATGTTTCAACATTAGATGAGAACAATAAAATTGGTACACCTGAAAATTTTTCAAAAACTATTAATACAAAATATAATGAATCGTCTCCTGTTTTTACAAAAGATGGTAAAACCATGTATTTTACACGAAATAATTATTTAAAGAAAAAAGGTAAGGATGACGATAAAACAACATGGATTAAAATTTACAAAGCTACGTTTTCTGATAATGAATGGGGAAATATAATAGAATTACCTTTTAATAATGATAATTATAGTGTAGGACATCCAAGTTTAAGTACTGATGAAAAAACATTATATTTTTCTTCAGATATGCCTGGTGGTTATGGTGGTGCAGATATTTACAAAGTAAGTATAAACGGAAATAACTCATACGGAAATCCTGAAAATTTAGGCCCTATAATTAATACTGAAGGAAGAGAAAGTTTTCCATTTATTTCTCATGATAATATTTTATATTTTGCTTCAGATGGACATTTAGGTTTAGGCGGACTTGATGTTTTTGAATCTAAAATAATTAATAATAAGTTTACTAAACCCGAGAATTTAGCAAAACCTATTAACAGTCCTAAAGATGATTTTAGTTTTATTATTAACAATAATAATTCAGGTTTTTTATCCTCAAATAGAGATGGAGGGATTGGTTTTGATGACATTTATACTTTTACAGTATGTAATCAAAAAATTACTGGATTTATTACTGATTTAGATACTAAAGAATTATTACCAAATTCTAAAGTAACTTTATTTGACGAAGATATGAATCAGTTAGAAGAAACAACTTCAGATGAAAATGCAAATTATTCATTTAACATCGATTGTAATAAAAAATATTATGTAAGAGCTATTAAAGAAGAATATGACGCAGCGGAAAAATCGTTCCCACCTCAACAAGAAAGCGGTATAACCGAATTAAATATTGAGTTAGAAAGAAACGTATTCCCAATTGAAGAAGGAACAGATTTGGCTAAAATATTTAATATTAGTATTATATATTTTGACTTAGATAAATGGGATATAAGACCAAGTGCTGAAAAAGATTTACAAAAAATAATTGAGGTAATGAAAGAATATCCTAATATTCATATCTCAATTAGATCTCATACAGATAGTAGACAAACCCATAAATACAATGAGTTATTATCTGACAGAAGAGCTAAATCAACAATGGAATATATAATTCAAAATGGAATTGACCGTAAACGCTTAACATCTAAAGGTTATGGAGAAACACAATTAATCAATAAATGCGCTGATGGCGTTAAATGTTCTGAAGCTGAACATCAACAAAACAGAAGAAGTGAATTTATTGTTGTAAAAATGAATTAAACAACTGTTCATACTTATTAAAACGCCTCTAGTAAATAATAGAGGCGTTTTTTATATAATTATCCTAACCAACCTTCTCTATCTAAACTTCTATACTGAATAGCTTCTGCTATATGATGTGACATAACAGTATGGCTTGCTTCTAAATCGGCAATTGTACGAGCAACTTTTAAAATTCTATCATAAGCCCTAGCAGATAAATTCAATCGCTCCATAGCTGTTTTTAATAATTGTAAAGAAGTTTCGTCAAGTTCACAAAATTCTCGAATTTGCTTTGAACCCATTTGGGCGTTATAATGAATATTTTCAAACGATTCAAATCGGATTGATTGCAATTGTCTTGCTTTTGAAACGCGTTCTCTAATTATAACACTACTTTCAGCTTTTCTTGTTTCTGTAAGTTTTTCAAAAGGAACCGGAGTAACTTCAATATGAATATCAATTCTGTCTAATAAAGGACCAGAAATCTTACTTAAATACCGTTGCATTTCCATAGGTGAAGATGAAACTGGAGCATTCGGATCATTAAAATATCCACCTGGACTTGGATTCATACTGGCAACTAACATAAATGAAGATGGATAAGTAATCGTAAATTTTGCTCTTGCAATCGTAACTTCCCTATCTTCTAAAGGTTGACGCATTACTTCTAAAACTTCTCGTTTAAATTCTGGCAATTCATCTAAAAATAAAACACCATTATGCGCTAACGAAATTTCGCCAGGTTGAGGATAACTCCCTCCTCCTACAAGTGAAACAGAACTTGCGGTATGATGTGGACTTCGAAATGGTCGTTGAGCCATTAAACCTCCTTCTTTTGTTTTACCTGCAACTGAATGAATTTTGGTTGTTTCCAAAGCTTCTTTCATTGTCATTGGTGGCAAAATACTTGGCAAACGCTTGGCTAACATCGTTTTTCCCGAACCAGGCGGACCAATTAAAATTATATTATGCCCACCAGCAGCAGCAATTTCCATGCAACGTTTAATGCTTTCTTGTCCTTTCACATCCGCAAAATCATGTTCTGGAAATTCTAACGTTTTATTAAATTCCTCTGAAGAATCAATTATGGTTGGTTCTAGGTTTCCTCTACCTTCAAAAAAATCAATTACTTGTAAAACGTTTTCAATTCCATATACATCAATTCCTTCCACAATTGCAGCTTCTTTTACATTTTGAATAGGTAACATTATTCCTTTAAATCCTTCCTCTTTTGCCTTAATAGCAATAGATAAAGCGCCTTTAATAGGTTGTAAACTTCCATCTAAAGATAATTCGCCCATTATAATATAATTAGCGACATCTTCCGCTTTAATTTGTCCAGAAGCTACTAAAATTCCTATAGCTAAAGTTAAATCATAAGCAGAGCCTTCTTTACGCAAATCGGCAGGAGCCATATTTATCGTGATTTTTTTTCCAGGAAGATTATAATTGTTATTTTTAAGAGCAGCAGCAATTCGGTAACTACTTTCTTTAATTGCGGAATCTGGTAATCCTACCAAGTGGTAGCCTATTCCTTTGTCGATATTTACTTCTACAGTAATAGTCGTGGCTTCAACGCCAAAAACGGCGCTTCCAAATACTTTAATTAACATGGCGTATACTTTTAAAATTGGCTTATATAGGTACAAATGTAAAAAATTATTTTAATTATAAAATAGAAAATTTAAAATCTTAACTAAAAGAGAATCAAAGCATAACACCTCAATTGGGCTTTCCAAATCATTTTTTGTACCTTTGCCCTCGTTATTTGATTTCATATAATCGTTTATCTAACCATTATATATAAGATTTTTGAATTAAAATCTTTCATTCTAATCATTCGATTTGTAGTTCGCTACGTCATGCTTTGGAAAAATTCCATGTCAGTCAAAAAAATATTTAAAACAATAAAATGCACACCATAGATTATATAATCTTTGTGGTTTACATGTTAGCAATGCTAGGTGTAGGCTTTTATTTTTACAAAAAAAACACTTCCTCCGAAGATTTTTACGTTAGTGGACGAAACATGAGCAGTTGGCACATTGGTTTATCCGTTGTGGCAACAGATGTTGGTGGTGGTTTTTCAATTGGTTTAGGTGGATTAGGTTTCACTATGGGAATTTCAGGTTCATGGATGTTGTTTACGGGTTTAATTGGTGCTTGGTTAAGTGCTGTATTTTTAATTCCTAAAGTAAGTAAATTAGGTCATCAACATAAATTTTTCACCTTTCCTCAAATTTTCAATCATTTTTATAACGGAAAAGTAGCTTTATTGGCCGGAGTTATTTCTGCTATTGGTTACATTGGATTTACTAGTTCACAAGTTTTAGCTGGAGCCAAATTAGCTTCTGCAACAATTGATGGATTAGATTTGCAATGGGCTTTAGTAGTTATGGGAGCAATTGCAGTTATTTATACGGCTGTTGGTGGTTTAAAGGCGGTTATTTATACGGATACCATTCAATGGATAATTTTAATTGCTGGTTTGGTTTTTATTGGAATACCGATTGCTTATAACGCAGTTGGTGGTTATGATGTCATCAAAGCAACGTTAGCTCCTGAATATTTATCCTTAACTAATGTTTCTTGGCACCAACTTTTAAATTGGTCTGTTACTATAATTCCAATTTGGTTTATCGGAATGACTTTATACCAACGAATTTACGCTTGTAAAGACGAAAAGGAAGCCAAAAAAGCTTGGTTTATTGCTGGTTTATTTGAATGGCCAATAATGGCTTTTATGGGAGTAATTCTTGGAATGTTAGCCAAAGTAGCTGCTACACAAGGAATGTTTGAAGGAATTACCAATGCCTCAACAATGGATAGTGAAATGGGATTGCCTATTTTATTAAGTACTATTCTTCCCGTTGGTTTAATGGGATTAATGCTTTCTTCATATTTTTCTGCAATTTTATCTACTGCTGATAGTTGTCTAATGGCTGCTTCTGGAAATATTGTTACAGATATTATTTCTAAGTTCTATAAAAAAGAATTAACACAGAAAAAATTATTACGTTTATCTCAGATTGTAACACTTTCAGTAGGTGTATTTGCTATATTGTTAGCTTCACAAATGCAAAACGTTTTAGAGCTCATGCTTTACTCCTACGCTTTTATGGTTTCTGGATTATTTGTACCTGTTTTAGGAGCTTTATTCTGGAAAAAAAGCAATCCAATTGCTGCTTTTTGGAGTATGTTACTTGGTGGTTCAACAACGATTGGACTTATTCTTTCAAATAATAAATTACCCTTTAATATAAATTTACCTGAACATTTAGATGCAAATATATTCGGAATTAGCGTATCTTTAATCACGTTCATACTATTATCAAATTATCATTATAAAAAAAATAACAATGGAATTCAAAATCATTAATCCAGCTACTGGAGAAGACAAAACATATTCACATCAAACTATTGCAAATTTTCTATTCACACACTTGGAAGAATATGGAGATAAAGTAGAAGATATTTTAAAATGCATTGATTATGCTATGAATCCTGCTAAAGGAGGAAATATAATCGTTGGTTTAGATAATGAAAAAATTGTGGGTGTAGTAATTTTAAACAACACTGGAATGAAAGACTTTATTCCAGAAAATATTTTAGTTTACATTGCAGTAGATAATAGTCAACGTGGAAAAGGTTTTGGTAAAAAATTAATGCAAAAAGCAATTGATACTGCCAAAGGAAATATTGCTTTACACGTAGAGCCAAATAATCCTGCTAAAGGTTTGTATGAAAGTTTAGGTTTTACCAATAAATATTTGGAAATGCGTTTAACGAAATAAAATATTTTGGAAGAACTTATTCAATTAAGACAAGAATTACATAAACATCCTGAAGTTTCGGGAAATGAATTTAAAACTGCTCAAAGAATTTTAGATTTTCTTGCGAAATACAAACCCAATCAAGTGACTACTAATCTTGGCGGAAATGGTATTTTGGCTATTTACAAAGGAAAAAAAGACGGAAAAACAATCTTATTTCGATGTGAATTAGATGCTTTACCTATTCAAGAAATCAATGAGTTTGATTATAAGTCAATTTACGAAGGAATTTCTCATAAATGTGGTCATGATGGTCATATGGCTATTTTGTGTGGAATGGCAAAAACATTGCATGAAAATCCTTTAGAAAAAGGAACAGTAATGCTTTTGTTTCAACCTGCAGAAGAAGACGGAAATGGTGCCAAAAGAGTTTTAAATGACTCCAATTTTGATGCTATAAAACCTGATTTTGCGTTTGCTTTACACAATCTCCCTGGATTTAAGAAACATCAAATAATTGTAAAAGAAAACACGTTTACTTGTGCTGTTAACAGTATGATTATTCATTTAAACGGAAAAACTTCTCACGCAGGTGAACCTGAAAACGGAATTAATCCTTCATTGGCTATAGCCGAAATTATTCAGGTTTTTAATTCCAAAATCAATACTGACGTTTCTTCTAAAAAGTATTGTCTCATCACTCCTATTCATATTAATATGGGCGAAAAAGCTTATGGTGTTTCTGCTGGTTATGGTGAAGTTCATTTTACAGTTAGAAGCAATAGTAATGCTCAAATGAGAATTATAGAATCAAATTTGGAAGAAAATGTAAACAAAATTGCCACTAAATTTAATTTGAGAACAAAAATCAATTGGACAGAAAGCTTTCAAGCGAATGAAAATAATAGTGAAGCTGTAAATTTCATTAGAAAATCGGCTTCAAATCTTAATTTGAATATTCTAGAAAAAGAGCTTCCTTTTACTTTTGGTGAAGATTTTGGGTTATTTACTCAAAATTTTAAAGGAGCTATGTTAGGATTAGGTTCTGGAGAAAACACACCTTCATTACACAATCCTGATTATGATTTTCCAGATGAAATTATTAAAACAGGTTCTACTCTATTTTATCAAATTACAAAAGAAATTTTACATGCATAAAAATTCGGTTATAGAAATTAATCCGTCAGCTCACAAAGAAAACATTGACTTCCTAAGAAAGACTTTTGGCAAAAAAGTCATTTTATCTTCTGTTGTAAAAGGAAATGCATACGGCCATGGATTAAAAGAATTTGCCGAAATGGCTTATTCTAATGGAATTACGCATTTTTCTGTTTTTGATGTGGAAGAAGCTAAAATTATATTTGATACTTTAGAAAAAAAAGTTACCATTTTAATTATGGGTTTTGTTGCCGATGATGATTTAGATTGGGTAATAGAAAACCAAATTGAGTTTTTTGTTTTTGAACGTTATCGATTAGCAAAAGCTACAAAAATTGCTAAAAAATTAAAGAAAAAAGCAATTATTCATATTGAGGTTGAAACTGGTATGAATAGAACTGGATTTGATTTAAAAAACATTTCAAAAGTGGCTCAATATTTAATTAAAGAAAAAGAATATTTACATTTTAAGGGGCTTTGCACGCATTATGCTGGAGCAGAAAGTATTGCCAATTATTATAGAGTTACCAAACAAATAGAAATATTTAACAAAGCAGAAGAAATATTTAAATCTTTAGGAATTAAGCCCGAAATTAAGCATTCTGCGTGTTCTGCGGCTTCGATGATGTTTCCAGAAACTAGAATGGATTTAGTTAGAATCGGAATCATTCAATATGGTTTTTGGCCAAGTACAGAAGTCTTAGTCAGCTATTTAAATTCTAAAAAAAAGAAAATAGATCCTCTACAGCGCGTTATCAGTTGGAAAAGTGAAATAATGAGTGTTAAGCGAGTAAAATCTGGGGAATTTATTGGTTACGGAACCAGTTATATGGCTAAAGATAATATGAAAATTGCTACGATTCCTCTTGGATATTCACACGGATATAGTCGTTCTTTAAGCAACCAAGGAAGAGTTTTAATCAACGGAAAACGTTGTGGAGTTATTGGAACTATTAATATGAATATGCTAACAATTGATGTTACAGAAATTGATAATGTAAAAAAAGGAGATGAAGTTGTGTTAATAGGAAACCAAGAAAGCTTATCTTTATCAGTAGCATCGTTTAGTGATTTAAGTAATATGCTCAACTATGAATTATTAACTCGAATTTCGAAAACTATTCCACGAAAAATTATAAAATAATGGCATTTTTAAAATTATACCGACAAAAATTAAAAGAGAACTACACTTTTCTTGATACGCTCTTTAAAGAACGAAATATTGAATGGGGAGTTGTTACAAAATTATTGTGTGGGAATACGATTTACCTAAAAGAAATCATAGAATTAGGAGTAACTGAAATGCACGATTCGAGAATTAGTAATCTGAAAAAGATAAAAAAACTAAATCCGAATATTAAAACAGTATATATAAAACCACCTTCTAAAAGAAATATTTCAAAAATTGTACAATATGCCGATGTAAGTTTTAATACAGAAATTTATACGATTCAAATGCTTTCAGAAGAAGCAAAACTTCAAAATAAAACTCACGGAATCATTATTATGATAGAAATGGGCGATTTACGTGAAGGTGTTTTAGGTGAAGAATTACTTAATTTTTATGAACAAGTTTTTAGTTTACCAAATATTGAAATAAGAGGAATTGGAACCAACTTAAACTGTTTAAGCGGTGTAATGCCAACTCAAGATAAACTAATTCAATTAAGTTTATACAAACAATTAATTGAAGCAAAATTCAATGTAAAAATACCATGGGTTTCAGGAGGAACTTCAGTTGCCATTCCTTTAATGTTAAAAAATGCTCGCCCATTAGCAGTAAATCATTTTAGAATAGGTGAAGCTTTATTTTTTGCCAAAGATTTATTTACAGGTGAAACGATTGAAGGAATGCATAATGATGTGTTTAAATTATATGCTGAAATTATAGAAATAACTGAAAAACCAAACAATCCTACAGGTGAATTAGGTGAAAATGTAGCGGGTCATACTTATGAAATTGATAAAAATACCGATTTAAGTGAAACATCATTAAGGGCCATTTTAGATTTTGGTTTATTAGATATGCAACCTCAATATTTAACACCAACGGATAATTCAATTACAATTATTGATTCTAGTTCAGACATGACCGTAATTGATATTAGTAATTCTGAAAAGAAATATCAAGTGGGTGATTTAGTTTCGTTCGACCTTCAGTATATGGGAGCTTTGTATCTATTAAATTCAGATTATATTGAAAAAAGAGTGGAATAATATTTTTTATTTTAGAGGCATAACAGTTGTTTTCACATCAAAAACTCTCCTGCTTTCTACTATATCTTTTTTGTTTTAAAAGAAAACAAAAAAGGATGCCGTTGCAATCAGGGCTATAATTCACAAGTAATTTTCATAATAACTAATAAACCAAAAAGCTTTTTTAAAGACTTAGTAAACAGAATAAAGACAATTTTAATTTACTTTTTGTTAAATTTATTTGTCAATATGTAAAATAAACTTTACATTTGAAAAATAAATTTAAAACCATTTTTATGAAAACACATTTTCTTTTTCCAAACAAGTTTAAAACTTTCGGTTGGATTTTATTTGTTCCAAGTCTAATTTTAATAATTTCAAGTTCTGTTTTTAATTTATCATTAGATGATTATTTAACAATAAAAGTTTTTGCAATTTATCAGGAAACAATTGGTGAAGTTCCAGGTTTCTTTACTATAATTACCAATAGCATTTCAGATGAATTGTTAACTTTTGGAATGATTCTAGGTGCAATTTTTATTGGATTCTCTAAACTTAAAGAGGAAGATGAAATGATATCGAAAATTAGATATGAAAGTTTAGTTTGGGCAACCTATTTTAATTATGGTTTAATACTATTTTTTACATTATTTATATACGGAATGCCCTATTTGAATGTGTTATTTTATAATATGTTTACGTTATTAATATTCTTCATCATTCGATTTCAATACAAAATTTATAAACTAAATAAAACCAATCAAGATGACGAATAATTTAAAAGTATTACGAGCCATCAAAAATATTTCACAAGAAGAATTGGCTAAACAAATAGAAGTCAGCAGACAAACCATAAACGCTATGGAAAAAGGAAAATATGTTCCTTCTACTCTATTAGCTTTAAAATTAGCACGATATTTTGAAAAACCAGTTGAAGAAATATTTTCTTTAGAAGAAACAGATTAAAAAAAATCCCAATCAAATTAATGATTGGGATTTTTATTTATAAATATTATTTCTTTTTAAAAGCTGCTAAACCTTCATTTAACCAAGCTTTATATTCTTCAACATCTGGTGTATAACCCACTTGTTTTGTTAAATCTTTTCCTTCATCATCTAGAATAATATAATAAGGTTGTGCATTATTTTTGTAACGTGTAATTTGATAATCGCTCCATTTATTTCCAACAGTTACAATTTCTTTTCCTGTTGCTGGAGAAACATATTGCTCTGCTTTTGGTAATTCTTCTTTTGAGTCAACATATAATGAAATTAAAACAAACTCTTCTTTCAACATGGGTAAAATTTCTGATGTTGACCAAACAAAATCTTCCATTTTTCTACAGTTTACACAAGCATATCCTGTAAAGTCTAATAATATTGGTTTTCCAATTTCTTTCGCGTAAGCTAAACCTTTTTCGTAATCATGAAAAGCAACAATTCCGTGTGGTCCTTTGTGTGCGTGTTCTGGTAAAGCAGAAATTTCTCCTACATTTCCTTCAAACTTATAACCTACTCCATTTGGACTTTCACTATAAGTCATTGGTGGTGGAAACCCTGAAATTAATTTTAAAGGTGCTCCCCAAAGTCCAGGGATTAAATATAAAGTGAACATAGAAACTAGAATTGCCATATATAATCTTCCTACAGATAAATGTGTAATTGGACTATCGTGTGGTAACATCAATTTTCCGAACAAATATAAAGCCCAAGCTCCAAAAATCACAATCCATATAATTAAGAATAATTCTCTTTCTAAATAATGACCTTGCACAACTAAATCTGCATTGGATAAAAATTTAAAAGCCAAAGCTAACTCTAAAAATCCAAGTGAAACTTTAACCGTATTTAACCATCCTCCCGATTTTGGTAATGAATTCATCCAACCTGGGAACATTGCAAATAACATAAATGGTAAAGCTAACGCTAAAGAAAAACCAACCATTCCAACAATTGGTGCAATTCCTCCTTTTGAAGCTGCTTCAACTAATAACGTTCCAACAATAGGTCCAGTACACGAAAAAGATACAATTGCCAGGGCTAAAGCCATGAATAAAATTCCAACAAGGCCACCTCTATCAGCTTGTTTGTCGACTTTATTGGCCCATGAATTTGGTAATACAATTTCAAATGCTCCTAAGAATGAAGTAGCGAAAAACACTAATAGACCAAAGAATATTACATTAAACCAAACGTTAGTTGATAACGCATTTAAAGCATCAGCACCAAAAATTCCAGTTACTAATGAACCTAATAAAACATAGATTAAGATAATTGAAATTCCGTATAAAATTGCATTACGTTTTCCTTCAGCTTTAGTTTTACTTTGTTTAGTAAAAAAACTAACTGTCATTGGAATCATTGGAAATACACAAGGAGTTAACAAAGCTGCAAAACCACCAAAAAAAGCTAAAAAGAAAATAGTCCATAGTCCTTTTTGTTCTTCTTCCTTTGGTTCAGCAGTAGAAGTTACTTTAGCAGTTGCATTAGCTATTTTTTCAACTTTAGTTTCAGTAGTTGTTAAAACCGTATCATTTGAACTAGTTTCTAAAGAAATAATTTCATTATTTGGTTCTTCATTTGCAATTTCTTCAACTTTTTCTGTTGCTTTTATTGCTGGTAATTTAAAGGTAAACGTTTTATCTTGTTGAATACATTGTTCTTTACAAACTTGGTACTCTACATACACTTTTACTTCCTTTAAAGAAGTATTTGTTACCTTAATTATTTGTTTAAATTGTGCTTTTTTTGCAAAATAATATTCCTCTACTTCGAATATATCGTTAAACGATTTTTTATATGCACTTTCATTTGTTTTACCAACAAGAGCATAATTCCCTTTTTTATTTTTATATTCAAAAATCATAGGTAAAGAACCTCCTTCTGGTGTAAATTGTGAATACATGTGCCATTCTGGTTCAATTACAGCATCCATAACCAACTCAAATTCTGTATCTGATTTTTGAACAACTTTAGTAGTCCATTTTACTGGATCTAATATTTGAGTATTTCCTACAAAGGAAAATAAAAGGACAAAAAGGGCTATTAATTTTTTCATTTTATATTTCTATCTTTAAAATATTAATCGTTTTATCGTTTGCTAAAAATCGTTCGTCGTCACGTTTACCAATTATCCAAACTATATCATTATTTGAAGTAAGCAACCATTGTTTTTCTTTATCTATTAACGAATATTTTTCGTCTTTAAAATACTTACTCAACTTCTTCTTTCCTTTCATTCGAGAAGGATAAAAGAAATCACCTTCATGCCATTTTCTAATAACTAAAGGAAACTGAATCTTATCTTCATCTACAAATATAGTATTGTTAGATGTATTAGAAGTGTTATCTACCTTACTTACCTTAATATTTAAGGGAACTTTAAGAGTTTTTTGGTTTTTATTAAGGAAATATTCTTGATTTTCGCTCTTCTCTTTTTTTGAAAAAAGAATCAATTTATTTCTATCTTTTAAAATAATGTGTGTTTCTGAAAAAACTTGTTTACCCGATTGAGCATTTACTAGATTATAAATATCTTCCCAAGAAGTAAAATCATATTTTTTTAACCATTGAAACAAATATCCTTTGTAATTTTCATATTCTAATAACTTAGGTAAATCAATTTCAATAACATCATTGTTTGAATTGACTATTTTTTGATAGACTTCATTTGAAACTTCAGCAAGTAAATTATTAGCTTGTTTTAAATGATTTAAAGTGTTTTGAAATGAATGCATGAAACTTGGATTCAACTCTTTCAAAACAGGAACAACATCGTGTCGTAATTTATTTCGCAAATATTTGTTAGAAGCATTACTTGAATCTTCTCTCCATTTGATATGGTTTTCTTTCGCAAAAGTTTCAATTTGTTCTCTAGAAAATTGTAACAAAGGACGAATTATTTTATCATTTTGAAATGGAATTCCGGTTAAACCTTCTAAACCAGTTCCACGAGTTAGATTAATTAAAAACGTCTCAATTTCGTCATCCAAATGATGAGCCGTTAAAACATAATCTAATTTTTTATCGGTTAAAAGTTCAGAAAACCAATCATAACGTAATTTTCGAGCCGCTAATTGAATGGAAAGTTTATGATCTAATGCGTATTGATTTGTATCAAATTTTTGAATATAGTAAGGAATTTCTAATGCTTCACAAGTTGCTTTTACGAATGCTTCATCGGCATCACTTTCGGTATCACGCAAACTAAAGTTGCAATGTGCAACAGTAATATCCAATTTTAATTTATGAAATAAAGACAATAAAACCATACTATCAATTCCTCCGCTTGTTGCCAACAGTAATTTCTTTCCTTTTAAATGGGGAAAATTGATATTAATATGATTTTGTAATTTTTGTAGCATTTTCAAAAGTAAAATAATTATTTAGATTGCAGCACTTCAAACATCGCTTTAGCTTTCAACAAACATTCATCATATTCCATTTCTGGGTTTGATAATGATGTAATAGCACTTCCAACAGAAAATGATAAATATTGATTCTTTTCATTATATAAAATACTACGAATTACTACATTGAAATCGAAATCACCTTCTGGTGTAAAATAACCTACAGCTCCACTATATAGACCTCTTTTGGTTTCTTCTAGTTTTTCGATGATTTTCATTGCCGAAATCTTTGGTGCTCCTGTCATGCTTCCCATTGGAAAAGTGCTTCGCAAAATTTCAATTGGTGCTGTTGTAAAATCTACTTCAGAAACCACTGTAGAAATCATTTGATGAACCTGCTTAAAAGTATATAAACCGCAAAGCTCTTCTACTTTTACACTTCCTTTAGTTGCTGTTTGTGATAAATCATTTCGAACTAAATCTACAATCATAATGTTTTCTGAACGTTCTTTTTCATTCAAACCAAGTTCTTCTTTCAGTTTTTCATCTTCAATTGCATTTAAACTTCTTTTTGCAGTTCCTTTTATAGGTTGAGAAATCACTTTTGCGCTTTCTTTGCGCAAATAACGTTCTGGCGAAGCCGATAGCAAATACTGCTTATCATTTTTAAAATAAACAGCAAATGGTGGTTCTGAAATATTATTTAATTTAATGTACGTTTCTAATGGATTAATTTGTGTTTTGTTTGCAAAAAATTCCATGCAAAAATTAGCTTCATAAATATCACCTTTATGAATATGTTCTAACATTTTTGAAACTTTAGAAATATAGTTTTCTTTAGAAATACGTTGTTCTATTTTGATTTCTTGCAAAGTTGAAAAAGGTGAAAATTCTATTGAAGTAATCTCTTCAAAATCTTCATCAACCTCATCATCAACCATATTTAAGTATTGAATTTCTAATTGGTTTCCTTTTAAAAGAAATAGTTTTTTGGGCTGAAAAAAATATAAATCTGGAAATTCTAAACTATCAGAATTTTGAGATTTTAAATCTTCTATATCGTTTTTTAAATCATATGATAAATAGCCAAACAGCCAATCTTTTGCATTCGATTGATATTGCTTTAAATCTTCAAAAGCATTTATATAATCGGTTTTAATAGATGTAAAAGCATCTACAGCAACAATTAAATCATAGTTAGAATAATCTTGTTTGTAATTATTTGAATCTAAAAAAACAACTTCTCTAAATTGGTTAGACCAATGGAGAAGTTGTTTTTTAAATTTTTCTGTTGTATGAATATGCTTAATTATAGATGTTCTCAAAGAATTATAATTTTGAAATTCAAAAATACAATATTTAAAAGAATCTATTTTATGAACTCTACAACTAAATTACAACCAGATAATAAATTTGTATTTGAATCAGCTAGTGAAGAGTAAACCGAAACTGCCTGATATGCATTTAAATTAACCAATTTTACCATTGAAACAGTTCTTGTATCTCCATTAGTAAGTGTTGCATAAGTTCTTGTTCCAGGAATTTCCGTTCCATAATTAGTTAAGTAGAATTCAGGATTTATAGCAGTACCACCAGAAGTTTTCTTAATTGAAATTGTGTAAGAAACCCTATATAAACCTGTAGTTTTAACTTGAATATTTGGTGTACTCATACTGTTCATCTCATAATTTGCCCCTGTTGAATTAAAAGCTATTGCTCCAGATGTAAGGGCTGTACTAGAATTTCTATAAAGTTCTCCATAAGATTTTGTTGTATTACTATCTGCCCAACTTGCTTTACCATTAGCATCTGAAGTTAAAACTTTACCTACGCCTTGCGTTCCATCTACAATTTTTATAGAACCTGCAATATGCAATCTTTCGTCTGGAGTGTTTGTTCCAATTCCAACTTTATTATTGCTATTTGAAGAATTTCCTAATATAATTGAATTTGATTGTGTAGCAGTTGCTTGATAACCAATTGCAGTTGCATTTTGTCCTGAAGCAGTTGATTCTGTTCCTAAAGCAGTTGATTGTTGTCCGGTAGCAGTTGAATTGTTACCAACAGCTAGAGCATTATTGTTTGTAGAATTTGCCCCTGTACCAATACTAAATGATAAATAACCAGAAGACTTTGCGTCATTACCTATAGAAACATTACTATTATTAGTTGATGAAGCCTGGAAACCTAAAGCCATTGATTGATATCCAGAAGACTTTGAATCTTTTCCAATAGAAACAGTACTATTATTACTTGCTAATGCATTATAACCTAATGCAACCGATTGATAACCAGAAGAGTTAGCTGAATAACCTAGTGCAATAGCCTCATTACTTGTTAATGCAGAAGCATTACGACCTATTGCAATTGAACTATTATCATTTGCAACTGCACCTTGTCCTAATGAAATTCCTCCATTTGGATGAAATTTGCCAACTTGAATATTATTAACTTTAAATACTAAAGAATTAAAATTATTTGTACCTAAATATTCATTTCCCGTAGATAATGTATTTCCAGTTAAATTCCAGCTATTTGATGAATCAAACGAAGGAGCATTTTCTTTAAATGCTTTCCAATATGTATCCCAATAATAAAAACCAGGAGTTACATCTGAAACACTTGAGGTATTATAAACTAATAAACTCGTCGCTGGATTTGCAATTGTAATAACATCAGTAGTTGATCTTAGACTAACTCTTGGTATTAATAAACCAGCATTTGCGCTTTTTATATCTAGTATTGAAGAAGCATCAGGGCTTGTTGTACCAATACCAACTTGTGAGTACAATGAAGCAAAACTAAAAGCTACAATAACCGTAAATATATTTTTCTTTTTTAAATACATTTTTCTTTTTTTTGCAAAATTAAGAACTATTACAGAAAAAATGTATAGTGTGTTGTTTTTATGCTTTTTTTAACTTTAGTTAATAGCTTTTTAAAAAACAAAAAAGTGAAATTAATAATAAAATATAATCATAAAGTTAAATTTAAATGTTATTTTTTTATGTACTACATAGAAAATTTAAAAAAATAACTAGAATTAAATAAAAATAAAAAATCCCACCTAAGTGAGATTTTTTTTATACTATTTATCAAGTTTTTATACGTGTAAAGCTCTATTATCGGTTGCTGCTAAAGCCGCTTCTTTAATTGCTTCTGCAAACGTAGGGTGTGCGTGTGACATTCTTGAAATATCTTCAGCGCTAGCTCTAAATTCCATTGCTACGACAGCTTCTGCAATTAAATCGGCACAACGAGCACCAATCATATGCACTCCTAAAACTTCATCAGTCTTAGCATCTGCTAATATTTTTACAAAACCATCAATATCTCCACCTGCTCTTGCTCTACCTAAAGCTTTGAAAGGGAAACTTCCTGCTTTATATGCAACACCCGATTCTTTTAATTGCTCTTCTGTTTGCCCTACTGCAGCAACTTCTGGCCAAGTATACACAACACCTGGAATTAAATTATAATCGATATGAGGTTTTTGTCCAGCTATAATTTCAGCAACCATTGCTCCTTCTTCCTCCGCTTTGTGTGCTAACATCGCTCCACGAACAACATCTCCAATTGCATAAATATTTGGAATATTTGTTTGTAAATGATCGTTAACTTCAACCATTCCTCTATCAGTAATTTTAACTCCAGCTTTATCAGCATTTAATCCTGCAGTATAAGGACGACGACCAACAGAAACTAAAGCATAATCACCTTCTAAAGTAACTAACTCACCTTTTTTATCTTCTGCCTGAACAGTTACTGTGTTTCCTTTTCTTTCTACAGATTGTACTTTATGAGAAACATAGAATTTCATTCCTTGTTTCTTCAATACTTTTGTTAATTCTTTAGATAATGAACTATCCATTCCTGGAATAATTCTATCCATATATTCTACTACAGAAACTTGTGCTCCTAAACGTAAATAAACTTGTCCAAGTTCAATACCAATAACTCCGCCACCAATAATTACTAAATGCTTAGGGATTTCTGGTAATTTTAATGCTTCAGTAGAGGTAATTACTCTTTCTTTATCTAAAGTTATAAAAGGTAAATTAGAAGGTTTTGAACCTGTAGCTATAATGATGTTTTTAGATTCAATAATTTCAGATGAACCATCCTTTTTTGTTACTTTAACAGAAGTAGTGCTTTCAAATGAACCAACACCTTCAAAAACAGTAATTTTATTTTTATCCATTAAATATTTAACACCACCAGAAGTTTGATCAACAACAGTTTGTTTTCTATCAATCATTTTTTGAAGATTCACTTTTACATCACCAGAAACTTCAATTCCGTGATCTGCAAAATGTTTCATTTCATCATAATGATGAGAAGAAGCTAACATAGCTTTTGAAGGAATACATCCAACATTTAGACATGTTCCACCTAAAGTGGAATATTTTTCAATAATGGCAGTTTTTAATCCTAATTGTGCACAACGAATAGCTGAAACATATCCACCAGGACCAGAACCTATAATAGTAACATCAAATTGACTCATAATATATATTTTGTGTGTTTATTTTGCAGTTGCAAAAATAATGATTTTTGTTTAAACGAATTAGTAATATTTGTAAAAAAACAATTTGTACTAACTTAATTTAAATGCTGTTGTATTTTTCACTTCACCTATCATAAAAGTACTGTGTGTACTGCCTATGTCTTTAATAGTTGTTAATTTAGTCACCATAAATTCTCTGTAAGCTTCCATGTCTTCTACAAAGATTTTTAAAATATAGTCATAATCACCACTAACATGAAAACATTCTAAAACTTCATCTAACTTCATTATTTGCTTTTCAAAATGCTTGATTAAGTCAATATTGTGTTGCGAAAGCTTAACATGACAAAAAACAACAAAGTTTTTACTTACCTTTGACCTATCCAATAAAGCAATGTAATTTTTAATAACACCTTCTCGTTCTAATTTTTTCACCCTTTCATATACTGCTGTAACAGAAAGATTTAACTTATCAGAAAGTTCTTTTGTGGTTTTTTTAGTATCCTTTTGAAGCATTTCCAAAAGTTTCTTATCAATTGCATCTAATTTCATCTTGCAAATTTTTTTATTGAAGATCAAATTTAACAAATTACACAGACAAAAAAACTATTTTTATAATTTAATTTAGTTTTAAAAACTATAATACACAAATAAGATTGAAACTTAATTTAAATTTATTGATATTTGATGTAATTTAAACATTAAATAATACAACTTATTATGAGTAAATTCAATCCAGCTGACAATATCCAAGATTTACAATACTTTGGTGAATTTGGGGGAGTTAACCCTTCTATTTCAGATTCTTCAACTTACACATTTCTTTCTGCAAAAACAATGTTTGACACATTTGAAGGTAATGCAGAAGGTTGTTATTTATATTCACGTCATTCTTCACCAAGTAATTTATATTTAGATAAAGCACTTGCTGCAATGGAAGGAACAGAATCTGCAAATGTTGCCGCTTCAGGAATGGGAGCTATTACTCCTACTCTATTACAATTATGTGGAAATGGTGATCATATTGTTTCTAGTAGAACTATTTATGGAGGAACTTATGCTTTCTTGAAGAATTTTGCACCTAGAATGGGAGTTAAAACTACTTTTGTTGATATTACAAAGTTAGATATTGTTGAAGCTGCTATTACTCCTAACACTAAAGTTTTATATTGTGAAACTGTAAGTAATCCTCTTCTAGAAGTTGCTGATATCTCTAACCTTTCTAAAATTGCAAAAAAACACAATCTTAAATTAGTAGTTGACAATACATTCTCTCCATTATCAGTTTCTCCAATTAAATTAGGTGCAGATATCGTAATTCATTCCCTTACAAAATACATTAACGGAAGTAGTGATACTGTTGGAGGTGTAGTTTGTGCTTCTCAAGAATTTATTAACGATTTAAAAAATGTAAATTCAGGGGCAAGTATGTTATTAGGGCCAACTATGGACAGTATGCGTTCAGCTTCAGTAATGAAAAATTTAAGAACGTTACATTTACGTATCAAACAACACAGTAATAATGCAGCTTATTTAGCTGAAAAATTTGAAAAAGATGGCCTTAAAACAGTTTATCCTGGTTTAAAAAGTCATCCAAGTCATCAATTATATAAAAACATGATTAATCCAGAGTATGGTTTTGGAGGAATGATGACAATTGATGTAGGTTCGTTAGACAAAGCAAATGCATTAATGGAATTAATGCAAGAACGTAATTTAGGATACTTAGCAGTAAGCTTAGGTTTTTATAAAACATTGTTTAGTGCGCCAGGATCATCTACGTCATCTGAAATTCCAATGGAAGAACAAGCCGAAATGGGATTAACAGATGGTTTAATTCGTTTTTCAATTGGTTTAGATAATGATATTGAAAGAACCTATCAAATGATGAATCAATGCATGAAAGAATTAAATATTCTTTAATAAATAGTATAGTTATAAAGTCCGTTTAAGAAATTCTTAAGCGGATTTTTTTTTCTATATTGCATCTTCAAAAAAAAAATAAATGGATACTAAAATAAATTCAAATAAAGAGTTAAATATTTGGGAAGCATTAATTCCTGTTTTCGCGTTAATAACAATGTTAGGCTACAATGTTTACATCTTTGGCGACAGTGCGCTGGGCGGAAGTAACCAGTTCATTTTATTACTTGGCGCTGCTGTTGCTGCAATTATTGGCTTTTTTAACAAAGTTTCTTTTCAGAAAATGATGGATGAAGTCGCAGAAAACATTAAGTCTACAACTGGTGCAATTTTAATACTACTAATGGTAGGTGCACTTGCTGGTACCTGGTTAATTAGTGGTATAATTCCTTCTATGATTTATTACGGTTTACAAATTTTGAGTCCTGCAGTATTCTTACCAGCAACTTTAATTATTTGTGCAGTAATTTCAATTGCAACAGGTAGTTCTTGGACTACTTCAGCAACTGTTGGTATTGCATTAATTGGAATTGGAGGAGCCCTAGGATTTCCTCTTGGTATGGTAGCTGGTGCTGTAATATCAGGAGCTTATTTTGGAGATAAATTATCACCTATGTCTGACACAACAAATTTAGCCCCCGCAATGGCTGGTACTGATTTGTTTACTCATATCAAATATATGGCTCTAACAACAACTCCTACTTTTATTATTTCATTTATATTATTTATCATTTTAGGTTTAACTGTTGAAACTAAAGGTATAGCAGATTCTTCGAGCTTACTTATAGATATTGAAAAATCATTCAATATAACACCTTGGTTATTTTTAGTACCTATAATAGTTATAGGAATGATTGTTAAAAAAACAGAACCTTTAGTTGCTTTACTGATAGGAACTTTATTAGCTGGTATTTTTGCAATTATTTTTCAACCTGAAATTGTACTAATGCTATCAGGTGGTAAAAGTTTAAATTTTGCAAATGCATACAAAGGAGTTTTAAATGCCATTACAATAGATTCAGTAATACCAACTGAAAATGAAACTCTAAAAGAATTATTCAAATCTGGAGGAATGCAAAAAATGCTGGGTACAATTTGGTTAATTCTTTGTGCAATGGTTTTTGGAGGAATTATGGATGCAATTGGCGCATTGGCAAGGATTAGTCAAACTTTATTAAAAATGGCGAAATCAGTATTTGGTTTATTTGCAGCAACAGTAGGTAGCTGTCTAGCCTTAAATATTACTGCTTCTGATCAATATTTAGCAATTGTAGTTCCTGGAAAAATGTTTGCTAAAGCATATAAAGATAAAGGACTTGCCCCTGAAAATTTAAGTAGAACTTTAGAAGACTCAGGAACTGTAACATCAGTATTAATTCCATGGAATACTTGTGGTGCCTACCAATCAGGAACATTAGGTGTAGACACTTTTGACTACCTTCCATATGCATTCTTTAATTTATTAAGTCCAGTTATGACATTAATTTTTGCTGCATTTAATATTAAAATAAAACAATTAGTTTCAGGTATTGAAAATTAAAAAATAATAGATATTATCTATTTCAAGATAAAAATTAACCATTACTTAAATTAAGTAGTGGTTTTTTTTATTGTATTTTTGTATAACAATAAATTGATAATCAACAAAATACATAAATCATGGAACATTCTAACAGTAACGGAAAATGCCCTTTTCATCAAAAAGAAGATAATGTAAAACCAACTACAGTTAATCAGGATTGGTGGCCTGAAGCTTTAAATTTAGATATACTTCATCAACACGACACAAAAACAAATCCTTTAGGAGAAAAATTCAATTATGCTGAGGAATTTAAAAAATTAGATTTAGAAGCTTTAAAAGCAGACTTAAAAAAACTTATGACGGATAGTCAAGAATGGTGGCCAGCAGATTGGGGTCATTATGGTGGATTAATGATTCGTATGGCATGGCATTCAGCAGGAACATATAGAGTCTCTGATGGTCGTGGAGGAAGCAATACAGGCAATCAACGTTTTGCTCCTTTAAACAGTTGGCCTGACAATGTAAGTTTAGATAAAGCTAGAAGACTTTTATGGCCAATTAAAAAGAAATATGGTAATAAAATTTCATGGGCTGATTTAATGATTTTAGCTGGAAATATGGCTTATGAATCAATGGGTTTAAAAACATTTGGTTTTGCAGGTGGTCGTGAAGATATTTGGCATCCAGAAAAAGACATTTATTGGGGCTCAGAAAAAGAGTGGTTAGCGGAAACAAAAAACAGATACGATAGTGAAGAAAATAGAGAGTCTTTAGATAATCCATTAGCTGCTGTACAAATGGGATTAATTTATGTAAATCCTGAAGGAGTAGACGGAAAACCAGATCCATTAAAAACAGCTATTGATGTACGCACAACTTTTAAGCGTATGGCAATGAATGATGAAGAAACCGTTGCTTTAACAGCTGGTGGACACACGGTAGGAAAAGCGCATGGTAATGGTGATGCTTCAAAATTAGGTAAAGAACCAGAAGCTGCAAATGTTGAAGAGCAAGGTTTAGGTTGGCACAACCCAAAAGGAAACGGAAATGGACCTGATACTATTACTAGTGGAATAGAAGGTGCTTGGACAACAAATCCAACACGTTGGGATAACGAATACTTTTATTTATTGTTCACTTACGAATGGGAATTAAAGAAAAGTCCTGCTGGTGCTTGGCAATGGGAACCAATTAACATTAAAGAAGAAGATAAACCTATTGATGCATTTGATTCTAATAAAAGAAATAATCCAATCATGACCGATGCAGATATGGCTATGAAAATGGACCCTATCTACAGAGAAATTTCTGAAAAATTTTATAAAAATCCAGATTACTTTACAGAAGTTTTTGCAAAAGCTTGGTTTAAGTTAACACATCGTGATTTAGGTCCCAAAGAAAGGTATTTAGGAGCTGATGTACCTAAAGAAAATTTAATTTGGCAAGATCCAATTCCTAAAGTTGATTATAGTTTATCAGAGGCTGAAATTGAAGAATTAAAATCAAAATTATTAAATAGTGGCTTAACTAGTGCTGAATTAATAAACACAGCTTGGGATAGTGCTAGAACTTTTAGAGGTTCAGATTTTAGAGGTGGTGCAAATGGTGCTAGAATAAGATTAGCTCCTCAAAAAGACTGGACAGGTAATGAACCTGAACGTTTACAAAAAGTTTTAAATAAATTAACCGAAATTCAATCTCAATTAACTACAAAAGTTAGCTTGGCCGATTTGATTGTTCTTGGAGGAACTGCTGCGGTAGAAAAAGCAGCTCATAATGCTGGTATAAATATAAAAGTACCATTTTTACAAGGTCGTGGTGATGCAACTGAGGAAATGACAGATGCTGAATCATTTGCAGAATTAGAACCAACTAACGATGCTTTTAGAAACTTCATGAAAAAAGAATATGCTGTTAAACCAGAAGAGTTAATGCTTGACAAAGCTCAATTATTAGGATTAACTGCTCCTGAAATGACTGTTTTACTTGGTGGAATGAGAGTTTTAGGTACAAATTATAGTGGAACAAAGCATGGTGTTTTTACAGACAAAATTGGAACTCTAACAAACGATTTTTTTGTAAATTTAACTGACATGAATAACGTTTGGAAACCAATAGGACAAAACCTATACAATATCAATGATAGAAAGACAGGACAAACAAAATGGACAGCTACGCGTGTAGATTTAGTTTTTGGTTCAAATTCTATTTTGAGAGCTTATGCTGAAGTTTATGCGCAAGATGATTCTAAAGAAAAATTTGTAAAAGACTTTATAAAGGTTTGGACAAAAATTATGAATGCCGATCGATTTGATAAAAAATAATAAAACAAATATTTTTTTATATACAAAACCACCTTTTTGGTGGTTTTGTCGTTTTAGCACTAATATAAATGTATAAAATACAACACTACATTATATTCTTTTAACAAGAAATTTTATCATAACTATTATCTATATCTTAATAAAAAGAAAACATAACAGTATCTTTTTATTAATACTTGATTTTGTAATTTTGTAGTAGAACTTTAATAATTAATAAAAAATAAACACAATGGCATTAGTAGGAAAAAAATTCCCAAACATTACAGTTGACGCAATCTCTTCAATGGGAGATAATTTAAGAATTAACGTATTAGAAGAAGCAGTAAATAACAAAAAGAAAGTTGTTTTATTTTGGTATCCAAAAGATTTTACTTTTGTTTGTCCAACAGAATTACATGCTTTTCAAGCTGCTTTAGGTGAATTTGAAAAAAGAAATACTATGGTAATAGGTGCTTCTTGTGACACAAACGAAGTTCACTTTGCTTGGTTAAATACTGCAAAAGATAATGGTGGTATTGAAGGTGTAACATATCCTTTAATTGCTGATACAACTCGTAACTTAGCTGCTAACTTAGATATTTTAGAAGCTGAATGGGTTTTTGATGAAGAATTAAACGATGAAATTTTAGAAGGTTCAAATGTAACTTTTAGAGCTACTTATTTAATTGATGAAGAAGGAAAAATTTTCCACGAAAGTGTAAACGATATGCCATTAGGTAGAAATGTAAACGAATATTTACGTTTAATAGATGCTTATACACACGTTCAAACCAAAGGTGAAGTTTGTCCAGCAAACTGGGAAGAAGGAAAAGATGCAATGAGTGCTGACAGAAATAGTACTGCTGCTTATTTAGCTTCTCACTAATCAATAACAGAAATTAATATTAATTTCAATGGCAATTATAAATTTAAAATTGCCATTGATTTTTGATATTGAAATTGAAATTTTAAAACTATGTTTACAGAAATAGAACAAGATAATTTAGCAGAGGTTGTTGCTTCAAATGATACAGTAGTAGTACAATTTTCTGCAACTTGGTGTGGAAATTGTCGTATTATGAAACCAAAATTCAAAATGTTGGCTTCTCAAAACGAAAGTATTCCATTCTTAATGGTTGATGCTGAAAAATTTCCTGAATCAAGAAAGCTAGCAACAGTTGATAATTTACCAACTTTTGCAACATTCAAAAACGGAAAATTAGTAAATCAAACGCAAACTAATAAGTTAGAAATATTAACTGAATTAGTAAACGAAGTAATATAATAAAAGGGGTAAAAGTTTAAAAGGTTATGAGGTTAAATGTAACTCAAGCCTTTTAATCTTTTAAATGCATAAACTAATAACCTAAAAATGAAATTACCTGTAATAAAACAACTAACTCAATTTATTGAAGACAACGATCAAGATTATTTGATTGAAACCATAGAAGTTTTAGAAAACTTAACTGAAGTATCTTCTTTGAAAGATGAAGAATTAGATGTAATTGGTGAATTAATATCTAACATGTACGGAGCTCTTGAAGTACATAAAATGATAAAAGAAGGGAAAGATAAAAAAACAGCATTAAATGATTTTATGAAAAGAGTTTTAGGTTCTATAGATAAATAATCAATAAACGTCAATTTTATCTTCCATAATTAAGAAAATGTAAAAAAATTAACAATTTATTTATATATTGCGTAGTAATTTATAAATAAATTTTTATGAAAAAAACTACTTTTTACATTTTATCTTTTTTATTAGCCATAACTTTTGCAAATGCGCAAAATGATCAATTTAAACCTAGGAATCCTGTATTAGAGTTTTTAAATTTTTCAAATGATACGCTTATTGTAGCAATGAAAACTCCATTTAAAAACCAGAACGAAAGAGTAGTTTCTAGTAAAATACCCTATCCTATAATTTTTATTCATGGATTAAATTCAAGTTCAGAAACTTGGAATTCAACATCTAATTATTTGGATTCTCAATATGGCTTTACTTTTGGTGGAAGATTTGATTTTTGTTTAAGTGCAGACGGAAATCATAATTTAGCAAATAAAAACTTTTATCCAACTTCTGGTGCAGATATTGCAGCATTTGAAACCACTACATTACAGAATGGCGATTATTACTATGTAAATTTTGATGTAAATATTAATGGCTCAATAGGAACTTCAGTTTACAGTAATCAATCTGCTGTAACAAAACAAGGAGTAGCTGTTAAAAAAGCTGTAGAACGCGTTTTAGCACTAACAGGAAAAGATAAAGTAATTCTTGTTGGTCACAGTATGGGTGGCTTAGCTTCAAGAGAATATATTCAAAACTCAAATAATTGGCAACCTGACGGAATGCACCATGTTGCTAAATTTTTAACACTTGGAACACCACATGGAGGAAGTAACGCAAGTGATATTGGATTGGGTTGGATTATTGGAATGGAAACTCACGCAGAAGCTTTAAGAGATTTAAAAATTACCTATTACTATAGTGGTGAACCTAGTAGATATTTATTTGGAGGAATTGAAATAAATAACTCTAGTAATATGAATGAACACTTATTTGGTCAAGATTATTGGAATATAGATGTTAACTGCAATGGAACAATCGGAGATAATATTATTGGATTAAATCAAAAAACAATAGACCATTTAATTGATTTTTCAAGTGTCATAGGAAGAGTTAACGGTTCCTCATCTGATGGAGTTGTAACTGAAGCTGCTGCGAAAATGGATAATTATTTTACCGGAACAGGATTAACTTACCCTATAAAATATTTTTATTACACCTCGATTGGTGTTGAAAATCATACGGCGCTTCCAAGTCAATATTACTATGTAATGCAAGGTTTAGATGAACCAAATGTAAAAGAATTAGCTTATTCTATTGATACAAATACTGAATATAGAGGATTTACAACTGTACAAGCTACCGGAACAACTATAGATGATGATTTTTATAAATTTACTATAACTGATAACATGAATGCTGTAGTTTCTGTTAGTAATATTGTTACAGGCTCAATGAATACTACTATTTTAAATAGTTCAGGAACTCCTATTGGTACTTCTCAAAATAATACAGGATCTACATTAAATTTAACTAGATTACTTACACCTGGTGATTACTTTTTAAAAATTTCAAGTACAACACCTACAAATACAAACTACCAAACTCCTTATGTTTTTAATATTACAACTACATTGGGAACAAATGAAAATGTATTTAACTCTATTAGTTACTATCCTAATCCGGTTAGAGACATATTAACTATTGATAATTACAACTATTCTAAAATAAGTATTTATTCTGTTTTAGGTCAATTATTAGACGTAAAATTAAATGACAATAGTTCTAATACATCTCAAATTAACATGGAAAACTATTCTAATGGTTTGTATATTTTAGTTTTAGAAAATGAAAATGGGGCAAAAACAATAAAAGTAATTAAAGAGTAATTATTTACTAAATATGAAATAAAAAAGGCTCTTTTAAAAGAGCCTTTTTTATTTATAAAACTTTTTCTTCAACCAAAAAGCTACATTTACTAGTATAATCAAAGCAGGAACTTCTACTAACGGACCAACAACTCCAGCAAAAGCTTGTCCGCTATTAATTCCGAAAACACCAATTGCAACAGCAATCGCTAATTCGAAATTATTACCAGAAGCTGTGAATGATAACGCTACAGCATCACGATAATTTGCTCCATTTTTTTTCGCTACAAAAAACATTAAGAAAAACATTATTGTAAAGAAAATTACTAATGGAATTGCTATTCTAATAACATCAAAAGGTAAATCAACAATCATTTCTCCTTTTAAACTAAACATCACTACAATTGTAAACAATAAAGCAATCAATGTAATTGGAGAAACAAACGGAATAAATTTGTGATTAAACCATTTATCACCAACATATTTTTTAATAAAATAACGACTAGCAACAGCTAACGCAAACGGGAATCCTAAATAAATACCAACCGTTTTTGCTATTTCAGCTACTGTAATGTCTAATTCTAAACCTTGTATTCCAAATAAAGGCAACATTACTTCCAAATAAAAATAAGCGTAAATACTAAAAAAAAAAACTTGAAACAAACTGTTTAATCCAATTAACCCTGCTGTTAATTCACGGTTTCCTTCTGCTAATTCATTCCAAACAATAACCATGGCAATACAAGGAGCAATTCCGATGATGATTAAACCAGTCATGTATTCTGGATAATCTTTCAAGAAAAAAGTCGCCAATAAAAACATTAAAAACGGACCAACTATCCAAGTAATTATAAATGAAATCCCAAGTAACTTCGGTTTTTCGAACATCAATGGAACTTTTGAAAAATCAATTTTTGTTAATGGCGGATACATCATTAAAATTAATCCAATCGCTAGAGGAATATTGGTAGTTTCAGAAGAAAATGAATTAATAAAATTTGCTGAATTTGGAATAAAATAACCGATTCCTACACCAATTAACATGGCTAAAAATATCCAAAGCGTTAAATATTTATCTAAAAATCCTAATCTTTTTTTCATTCTTTTAAATTAATTTTAAGTAAATATTGATATAATATAATCCTGTAATGATAAATGTTAAAGCTGCAATAACTCGCATTATTTTTTCAATTTTGGTAATCATTTTAAAATAATTCCCTAGTTTTTCCATGCTGAATGCAATTACAAATGCAAAGAAAATTACCGGCAAACCTGTCCCGATAGAAAAAAATACCGGCAATAATAAACCTTCGCTTGAAGCTAATGTCATAGGAATTAACATTGCAAAAAACAAGGCTCCACTATAAGGACAAAATGCCATAGCAAACAAAGCTCCCAACAAAAACGAACCCAATAATCCTTTTGTTTTAAAGGTTTCTGATAATTTTTCAGTAAAATTAAATCCTTTTATAAAATTCAATTTAATTACATCTAATATTATCAAACCAATAATTATCAACACATAGCCAATGTATTTTTCACCATTTCCTTGAAATATTTTGGCCACTTGAAATTTACTTGCTCCAAAATAAATTAAAGCACCAATTGAAGTGTACGAAAACATTCTTCCTAATGTGTAAAGCAAACCACTCAAGACCACTTTTTTCTTTTTATTGATGGTTTTTGCAATAAAAGCAGTTGCAGTAATATTAGTTGCTAACGGACAAGGAGCAATGGCTGTGAGTAATCCCAAAGCAAAAGCGGCAAGAATTGGAAAATCTTTATTTTCGGCAAATGTTTGAATAAAATCCATACTTATTTAAACGCTATAATTTCTTTTTCAAGTTCACTTTTAAACTTGTTACCTTCATTTTTAGCATACATAAAAGCCATTTCGGTTAAGTCTTTCGTGTTTTTTGTAGTCGAATTATACAAGTATAAAGAAGTTCCTGTTGCTTGAAATTGTTCAGAAATTGCAACATTCTTTTCATCATCCAAATTATAAATCACGAAAGAAATTTTATCGTTTCCTTGAATCGTTTCCTTACTTAATTTTTCAATATTATTACAAGTTACACAACGATGTTCTGTGTGAAACTGAATCAATTGAATTTCTGTCGTTGCAGCATTTTCAGTTACCGTTTGAACTACTTCTGATGCTTCTTTTTTACAAGAAAATAAAGTAATTATTAATAAAAATAGTAATACATTTTTTTTCATTTATTTAATTTTTTCCATATTTAGTAATAATTGCCATTTGCCCAGCATGATAGGCTGTATGAGAAACAATTCTTCCAAAAGCTTCTGCTTTAGTTTTTGTTCCAAATTCATTTGTAGAAATAGTTGTTTCCCAATCTTTATCATTCTGCATTTCAACAATTGATTTTAAAGATTCAAAAGAATGAGCAACATAGTCTTTCAACTCTTGAAGATTAATCCATTCACCTGTATCTTTTTTATCGATAACTGTTTTTGCAATAACTTTAACTTCTTTTGCTCCAAAAACATTTTTAGCAAAAAGTAATTCTACATCACCAATATGACGAATAAGAAAACCAACACTATTTACTGAAGGATCTAACTTTTTGATTAAATCTTCTTGTTTTAAAGTTGCCAATTGATTCGTAAATCTAGTTCTAGATTCAATCCAAAGTTCTAAGAAAAGTTGTGTTTTTGAATTCATAACTATAAAATAATATTAAATAAATAACCCGAGATAATAATAAAAAACGCAATCACAGAAAAGAAAATAGCAATTAACTTCCAAGTCATTACTTTCTTAAGTAAAGTCGCTTCTGGTATTGATAAACCTACAACTGCCATCATAAACGCAATTGCAGTTCCAATAGGAATTCCTTTTTGTACAAACACTTGAATAATTGGTAAAACTCCTGCTGCATTACTATACATTGGAACTCCAAATAGTACAGCTAACGGAACAGCAAAAGGATTTTCTTTACTAATATAGTTTTCAAAAAAGCCTGTTGGTATAAATCCATGCATTAAAGCACCAATTCCGATTCCGATTACAACGTAAAGTAAAACGCTTCTTATGATTCCCATAGATTCTCTAAAAATCAATGGCAATCGTTGAACAAAAGATTGTTTTTCTATTTCTAAATCACTTTCTTTTTCAGCATTAAGCAAAACCTGTTGTACCCAAGGTGACAAATGTTTTTCGAGATTTAATTTCCCTAAAACAAAACCACCTATCGTTCCTAAAATAATTCCACTTGAAACATATAAAATTGTGGCTTTTAGTCCAAACATTCCAATAAAAAGTGCAATTGCCACTTCATTAACTAATGGAGAAGTGATTAAAAAAGCAAACGTGACTCCTAATGGAATTCCACCTTTTACAAATCCTATAAATAAAGGAACTGAGCTACAAGAACAAAAAGGAGTTATAGCCCCAAATGTAGAGGCAAAAAGATATTCTAATCCAAAAAGTTTATTTCGAGAAAGGTAATTTCTGATTTTATCCACTGGAAAATAAGAATTTACAATTCCCATTATAAAGGTAATAAGAAACAATAAGATTAAAATCTTAATCGTGTCATACACAAAAAAATTGAGTGCATCACCTAATTTACTTCCTTGAGCAATGTCAAAAAACGAATAAATTAACCAATCGGAAAAATTTTGCAACCAGTCAAACATAATTACTTAAGTGCTTCTAAAATTTCGGTTTCACTTGGAACTCTTCCTTTAATTTTAACAATTTCATCCACTACTACAGCTGGAGTTGACATGATGTTATATTCCATTATTTTTTGAATATCTTCCACTTTTTCAACGGTTGCATCAATATTATTTATTGCAATTACATTTCTTACAGCTTGTTCAGTTGCTTTACATTTTGCACAACCTGTTCCTAAAATTTTAATAGTTTTCATATTTATTTTTTTATTTGAGAAAAAACATAGAACATTTCTGAAGCAATTTCTAAACTTCTTTCAGCATATTTTTCATCCATTAAATTGGTTCCGTCAAAAGCTTTTGGATCTTCATAAGTAATAGGAATTCTTTTTTCTGCTCCAGCAATAAATGGACAACCACCATCTGCTTGCGAACAAGTCATGATAGCAGCAAAATTTGATTCTGGATTAAATACATCATCATATTTTTTTGAAAAACAGATGATAGGATGAGCGTTTTCGTTGTATTTTACAGCATAAACTGGATTTCCAGATTCACTCAACTTTTGAATTTGAAACCCTTGATTTTGTAATGTCTCAGCAACTTTTGGAAACATTGCAGTAGCTTCTGTTCCTCCGGAAAAGCAGAAAACATTTTTAATATTAAAATGCAAAGCCATTGCTTGCGCCCAAACTTGCGTTAAATGACTTCTTCTAGAATTATGAGTGCAAATAAAATTTAGTCGAATAGTAGCATTCTCTTTACTTTTTTGCTCTATAAAATCAACTAAAGGTTGTAAAACATCTTTTCGTTCTTGAGAAACTTCTATATTACTAATTTCTTCAATTGTTTCTTTTAATTTTGAATACATATTATATTTTTTTAAAGTGACTAAAAATAAAGTTTTGCGTAGTTTCAAAAGGAGTTTTATGATCTTCTGTAAAGCAGTTTTCCATTTCAAAAGTATCTTCAAAAAGATCTAATATTTTTTCAACAGAATATTGAGAAATATCTAATCCACTACATTTTAAAGGTCCTTCTGTAGAAAACGTTCCTAAAACAAAATTTGCATTAGAGTTTAAAGCATTAAAAACTATAGATTTATATTTCAAAATATCTTCTTTATTTGTTAAAAAATGAAACGAAGCTCTATCGTGCCAAGCATCAAATTTTTCTATTGGTTTGAAGTCTAAAACGTCTGACACAATAAAAGTTACTTTATCTTTATTAGCTCCTAGCCTTTTTTGAATGCGGTTAATTGCACTTTGAGAAATATCCAATAAATATAAATTAGTATAACCTAAAGCAATTAAATTGTCAATTAAATAACTATCACCTCCTCCAATATCAATTATTTTAGCCGTTTTTGGCAATTTACAAGCTTGAATTAATTGAATTGAAGTTTCTGGATTTTCTTGAAACCAGCTTACCTCGTTTTCAAGCTTTGTTGAAAAGACTTTTTCCCAATGCTCTTTTTTTATATTTTCCATATTAACAACAACCTGAGTTTGGATTACATGAAGTCTCTTTTTGTTTCCACTCACCTATTTTAACTTTTGTTTTTTCTGCTGGAATTCCGCATTTATCTTTTGCCAAACAATCGGTTAATTTTGAAATTAATAGAAAATTTGTTCCGTCAAAATCTAAATTAAATTTACCAATGGTATCTTTCATTTGGTATTCAACCTCAATTTCTAAATCTGGTATTTGTAGTTTTTCTTCTGACAATTTAATAATAGAAGCTAATTTCTCTGGATGTAGTCTGTGGTCATAATCATTTGCTTCCCACAATTGAAAATTAGCAACTTCTTCATTGCGAATCGTTCCACCACAATCGATAAAGTTTTTAGCTACTTTACCCACTTCGGTAACATGAAAATGATTGGAAACTAATTCGCCATTTGGTAATTGAAAAGCGATTGTTTCTAGCTTTTGCAGAGCTTTTTTTATTTCTGATAATTTCATTTTTTTAGTAATTAGTGATTATTAAAAAGTAATTAGCAACATTTATTTTGTAATTGTGATGAAATACTACCAAAATAGCTTTCAAACATAGAAATAGTTTCGGGATTTAAGCAATAACAAATAGCTGTCCCTTCAATAGTACCTTTTATAATGTTTGCGTTTTTTAATTCTTTTAAATGTTGGGAAATTGTAGGCTGAGCCAATGGCAATTCGTTTACAATATCACCACAAATGCATGAATCTACTTTTAAAAGATATTGAATAATAGCAATACGCGCAGGATGAGACAACGCTTTAAAGACATTTGCCATTGTATTTTGCTCATCTGTAAAAAAATCTGATTTTGAAGCTCCCATAATTAAATTATTATATTGCAATATTACGATATAATAATTAAACAACAAAATTTGGTATAAAAAAAGTCCTGATTTTCATCAGGACTTTTAAAATATTTTATAAAAATAAGTCTATTCTTTTACAAATCTCGTGTTTAAAGAACCATTTTCAGTATTAACCTTTATAAAGTAAGTACCAGATGTTAAACTAGAAACATCAATAGCATTTGTATTATTTGAAACAGCTAAAACAATTTGACCTAATATATTATAAATTTCAACTGATTGAATTTCTAAATTATTTTTAGATTGAATATTTAAAATAGAACTTGCTGGATTTGGGTAGATAGTAAATTCATTTTCACTAAAAGATTGATTTGCTAAAGCAGCTACAATTGTAGTTGTATAAGTATTTGTAATTATTGCAGGATTAGCATCAAAATAAATATTAGAACTGTTTGAAAAAGTATCACCAATAGTTAATGTTGGTAATAATTTAATTTTAAAAGCTATATAACCACCATTATTTGGAGCATTGTAATCTAGATTAATATTGTCAAAAACAAACTCAACAAGGTTTCCATTTATTTTTGTATAAAATGAATGACTTGCCTGTAACGGAATTAAAGTTGAAATATCAAACTTAGAAGTATCAATAATATCTTCGATACGAACAGTTTGAGCAGCAAAAGTACCTGTATTTTCAAAACGAATCATATAATGCACATATTCACCTACTATACTAACTTCTTCTGTTTCTCCTTGTAAACACGTTTTATCGTTTGGATCATAAGAACCTACAACAGTTTGATCTAATGTAAATGTATTGTCAGCCGGAGTATAATCAGTCCAATCATGAATTACATTTGCAGTAAAATGTAGTTCATCATCAATATTAACGGCTGGACTATCTGATGGGCTATTTAAATTAAAAACAACATCAAATTCTAAGGTTAAAAAAGGTAAGGAATAAAAATCCCAACTAATAGTATTTGTATTTGATGAATTAAAAACTGGAGCAGAAGAAACATAAGTTAAAATAGAATTATCATATGATAGTGTAACTGTACCATTTGTTTCATCAAAACCTTTATTTCTAACAATAACTTTATATTTTGCCTCAAACCCTGGTCTTGCTGGAGTTGTAGGCAAAATTGTAACTTCTAAATCATCGTAATATTCTAAACCATTCCAAGTTAAACATACATTTTGCTCAAAAGGACTTGCGTCTGTAGGAAAATTTACTGTAAAATTAGTTGGTGAAATAGTAAAGTAATTTGGGTTTTCTATTACCGGAGTAATAGTGTAATTTCCTGTTCCTAATGGTATATAATAATTTCCTAATTGATTACCTGAAGTTATAACAGTACTTGTACCATCAAATATTTCATACTTAACATTTGGAACAATTAAATCGTCAATATCACCATTACATCCATTTTCAAAATAATCATACTGAACATTACCCGAAACTTCATATAAAGTAGGATAATCACAACTTAAATTTGAAACTTGACATGTTGTATAACTATAATCTATAATTTTTTGTTGTACAATTGCTAAATCATCATCATCACAACAAACAAATTCTAAATTAGGATTGCCTGAAAAATTTAAATATGTCCAAGCTATTGCGTTATTATTTTTCATAAACAAAGTCTCCATTGGTGTGTTATCCATACAATTTAATGTTATTAAAGCACTATTAGCTGTTACATCTAATGTTGTTAATTCATTCTCGTTACACCACAAGTATTGTAAATTAGAATTTTGCGAAAAATCTAAATTTGAAAACTGATTAGTATTCCCTGAAAATGCTATTAAATTAAGGTTTTGTGTTAAGTTTATATTAGTTAATAAATTTTCAATTATAGAAAATTCTTCTAAAATAGTGTTTTGTGTAACATCAATATTTGCTATTTGATTAAATGATAAATACAAAAATCTTAATGCTACATTTTGAGTTACATCAATATTTGTTATTTGATTGCTATTTGCAGCTAAGTAATAAATATTAGTATTTTGTGATGTATTTAAACTTGTTAAGTTATTATCATTTACATATAAATATTCCAAATTTATATTTTGTGTTAAGTTTAGACTTGAAAGCTGATTCTGTTCTAAATCTAATCCTTTAAGCGCAGGTAGTTGAGTTAAGTCTATAAACGTTAACTGATTATAACCAAGACCCAATACTTCTAAAATATTATTAGAACCCAAGGTTACATTTACTAGTAGGTTATTCTGAGCTCTTAAATCTTTAAGACCCGTATTAAAACTAACATCTAAACTTGTTAAGTTATTATCATTTATATAAAATTTAAACAATAAAGGGTTTTGACTCAAATTTATAATTGACAATTGATTATTTCCCAAATCTAAATTTCTTAAATTAGAATAAAAACTTAAATCAATACTAGTTAATTGATTATCACTACAATAAAACGACTCTAAATTTGTTAAACTTGAAATATTTAAAGAATTAATATTATTAACCTTACAGTTTAAATATTTAGTATTAGAATTATTCAATAAATTTAAACTTGTCAATTGATTATAACCACACCATAATGCTTCAAGATTAACAAAAGCTTCAATTCCTGTTAAGTCTGAAATTGATAAAAACTCTACTTTTAACAATTTAATCACCTGTGCTTCAGTAACTTGAATTTCTCCATCACCATTTGTATCAATAGTATTAAATGAAGTTACTAATCCATTACTATTAGGAGTTTCTGTTGAAGCAATATTATTTGTATTTGCACTCAACAAAGCGGCTTTAAAATTAGCATCAGGTATATTAATAATCTGCGCATTAGCTATAAAACTAAAAACAAAAAGGAATAAAAAGTAAAGTTTTTTCATATCTAAAAAATTTATGTAAAGAAAAAAAAAAAACGTTTTAACAATTTTTTTTGCAATAAAAAATCCCGTTTCAATTAAGAAACAGGATTTTTTAGTATAGATTCTGAAACGAGTTCAAAATGAAAAGAATCTAGTGATTATTTTTCACCTTTTTCCATTTTCGCTTTTAATTCAGCTAATGCATCGATATCTCCTAAAGTAGATTTCTCTACATTATTGTTTGATGATGAAGAAGATTCAACAGCAGCTTTTACATGTTTTTCTTCTTCTTCACGGAAGATAGCAGTATGAGAAGCAACTACTCTTTTGAATTCTTTATTGAATTCAATAACTTTAAAGTCAGCAGACTCTCCTTTTTTCAATTTCTTACCATCTTCTTTTTCAAGGTGACGAGTAGGAATGAAAGCAACGATATCATCTCCAAATTCAACTGTAGCACCTTTGTCTACAATTTCAGAAATTTCTCCGTTATGAATAGTACCTTCAGCAAATGCATCTTCATACTTATCCCATGGGTTAGCAGTAGTTTGTTTGTGACCTAAAGATAATTTACGTCCTTCAACATCTAATTCTAATACCACAACATCCATTTTGTCTCCAACGTTTACAAATTCAGATGGATGCTTGATTTTCTTAGTCCAAGATAAATCAGAAATATAAACTAATCCGTCAATTCCTTCTTCTAATTCAACAAATACACCAAAGTTTGTAAAGTTTCTTACAATACCATTATGGTTAGAACCAACTGGGTATTTAGCTGTAATATCAGTCCAAGGATCTTGAGTTAATTGTTTGATACCTAATGACATTTTACGGTCATCTCTATCTAAAGTTAAAACAACTGCTTCAACCTCATCTCCAATTTTCATGAAATCTTGAGCTGAACGTAAATGAGTAGACCATGACATTTCAGAAACGTGAATTAAACCTTCAACACCTTCTGCAACTTCGATAAACGCACCATAATCAGCTAAAACAACTACTTTACCTTTTACTTTATCACCAATAGCTAAATTAGTATCTAAAGCATCCCATGGATGAGCATTTAATTGTTTTAAACCTAATTGAATTCTTGTTTTCTCATCATCGAAATCAAGGATTACTACGTTTAATTTTTGATCTAATTCAAGAACCTCACTTGGGTGATTGATTCTTGACCAAGATAAGTCTGTAATATGGATTAATCCATCTACACCACCTAAGTCAATAAACACACCATAAGAAGTAATGTTTTTAACAACACCTTCTAATACTTGTCCTTTTTCTAATTGACCAATGATTTCTTTTTTCTGGATTTCAATATCCGCTTCAATAAGCGCTTTATGAGAAACTACTACGTTTTTGAATTCGTGGTTGATTTTAACAACTTTAAACTCCATAGTTTTGTTTACATATTGATCGTAATCTCTAATTGGTTTAACGTCAATTTGAGAACCTGGTAAGAAAGCTTCAATACCAAATACATCAACGATCATTCCACCTTTAGTTCTACATTTAACGAAACCATTAACGATTTCTCCAGACTCATGAGCAGCAATAACTCTATCCCAAGCTTTAATAGTTCTCGCTTTTCTGTGAGATAATACTAATTGACCTGTTTTGTCTTCACGAACATCGATAAGCACTTCTACCTTATCTCCAACTTTTAAGTTTGGATTGTAACGGAATTCGTTTAAAGAAATTACACCTTCAGATTTAGCATTGATATCAACGATAGCATCTCTATCAGTGATTCTTACTACTACACCTTCTACTACTTCTGCATCATCAGTAGAGATAAAAGTTTTTGTTACTAAATCTTCAAATTCTTGTAAGTTTTTGTCATCTACAACATCAATACCTTCTTGGTAATTATGCCAGTTAAAATTTGCTAAAAACTCTTCTTGTTCTTTATTAATTTCAGACATGCTGATAAAAAATTTGTATTCTGTGTTATTCAATAGGTTTATATCGGTTTTGACAACAACAGAAGCGTTAAATTATATAGTTTAAACCTTATTGGAAACCCAATACCGCCAAAAGGTGCGCAAAGGTACTACTATATTTTTGATTTACAAAAACTTAAGTAAAGAAAAATTAGATGAAATTATTATAGGTTTAATTTCTCGTTTACCATTAATAAAACTAGGTTAAACTGTTCGTCTTTAGACATTGAAGAATTATCTATTTCTATTGCATCTGAAGCTTTAACTAATGGAGAATCGTCTCTGTGCGTATCTATATAATCTCTTTCTTGAACATTTTGCAAAACATCTTCGAAAGTAATCATTTGTCCCTTTTCTACTAATTCATCAAAACGGCGTTGCGCTCTTGTTTGTGCTGAAGCGGTCATGAATAATTTAAGTTCAGCATCTGGAAAAACAACGGTTCCAATATCTCTTCCGTCCATTACTACCGCTTTATTTTTACCCATTTGTTGTTGTTGCTTAACCAAGATTGTCCTAACTTCGGAAATTTCAGCTATTTTACTTACACATCTTGAAACTTCAATTGTACGGATTTCGTTTTCTACATTTACATTATTTAAAAACATCTCAGCAAAACCTAATTGCTCATTAAAACGAAATTCTAAATTTATATTTGATAAATTTTTAATTACTTCAATAGTATTTAGGTTAGTTTCAGAAACCCAATTATTTTTCATTGCAAAATAGGTTACAGCACGATACATTGCTCCTGTATCGACATATGCATAACCTAATTCCTTTGCCAACTGTTTAGCTAAAGTACTTTTTCCTGTTGACGAAAATCCGTCTATTGCAATTGTAATTTTTTTCAATTTTAATCTAAATTAATCATTATACCAAACAAACTTGTGTTTGCCGCAACTGTATATTTTGAATAAGAATAATCTATTCGTATTTTATTAAATCTTAATCCGAAACCAGCTGATATTCCAGAAAAATTTCTTTGATCTACTATTCTAAGCTCTTCGCCTCTTCTAAAATTATATCCAAGTCGAATATTAAACCCTTTTTCAGGGAAAAGCTCTGCTCCAACAATTACATGGCGTAATGCATTATTAAAAAAAGATACTTTCTCTTCTTTAGTTTCTCCATCTAAAGTAGATTCTCCTCTATTAGGGTTTGAAAAAGCAATATTCCATTGTTGTAAATTTTCTAATGTTAAGTGCCAACGAATAGGAACATTTTCCATTAACTGAGAAATTCCTGCATCAATAGATAAAGGTAATTTTTCATTTGTATCTGCATATGGTTTTATTTGAAATCCTAAATTTCGAACTGATAATCCATAATTAATATCATTTTTATAATCTACATAAAGAAAACCTAAGTCTACTGCAGTTCCCCATGAATTATACGTTTCTAAAGTTGAAGAAATTAGTTTTACATTAGCACCTATAAACATATCTGTCCAAGGAATATTATAAGCATAACCTAAAGAAAGAGCAGCTTCACTACCAGTAAAGTCAGAAGTTAAGTTACCTAATTCATCTCTTCCTTCAAAAGTTCCATAGTTTACATAACTAACACCTGCGTGAAAAGTTTGAAGATGTCTGTCCCAGGTATAAGCATAAGCAGCAGTACCGTAAGTTACTTCCCCATAGTAATTACTATAATTAACAGCTAATCTATTATGCATTTTACCATTAATAGTTGCTGGGTTATAGAATACTTGATTCACATCATAGTCTACCACTGTAACTGTTTTTCCTCCTAAAGCCGCTTGACGTGGAGATTGAACTAAATTTAAAAACTGATATACATACTTACCACCTATTTGCCCCATAATTGTGGAAGAAATAAGCAAAAGAGTAAACAGCAACAGTTTTTTGTTCATTTAAATGTAATTCTAAAAGCTATAACGCATGTGCGAAGATAAAATTATAAAGCAATATATAAAAAACAAATTCCAACTAAATATTTTAGTTGGAATTTTGAATATTATAAGTTTAATAATTAACTAAGTTTTTTAGCATTTTTTACTTTTTGATCTGTGATAGCAATATCAATAACTTCGCTCATTCTATTTACATAATGAAACGTAAGTCCTTTTAAATAATCGGGATTAATTTCCTCAATATCGCTTTTATTTTCTTCACAAAGAATAATTTCTTTAATGTTTGCTCTTTTTGCTGCTAGAATTTTTTCTTTAATTCCACCTACAGGCAATACTTTGCCTCTTAAAGTAATCTCACCAGTCATTGCCAACCCTTTTTTTACTTTTTTCTGAGTGAATGTAGATACCATAGAAGTTAACATTGCAATACCAGCACTTGGTCCGTCTTTTGGTGTAGCACCAGATGGAACGTGAATATGTATATTATTTGATGTTAAAACTTCTGGAGCTATTGAAAGTGAATCAGCATTCGAACGAATATATTCTAAAGCAATTGTAACCGATTCCTTCATTACAGTTCCTAAATTACCTGTCATACTCATTGTACCTTTACCTTTAGAAACAGAAGATTCTATAAATAAAATATCACCTCCTACAGAAGTCCATGCTAAACCAGTTACTACACCAGCAACATCATTATTCTCATACTTATCTCTTTCTAGTCGCGGAGCTTTAAGAACATTGATAATATCTTCATTTGTAACTTTTACATTATACTCCTCCTCCATTGCAATAGATTTAGCAGCGTGTCGAACCATTTGAGCAATTTTCTTTTCTAATCCTCTCACTCCAGATTCACGTGTATATCCTACTACAATTTTTTCTAATTGTTTTTTGTCAATTTGTAAGTCCGTAGGTTTTAAACCATGTTCTTTTAATTGCTTTGGTAACAAATGTTTTTTAGCAATTTCTACTTTTTCTTCAATAGTATAACCAGACATGTTAATAATTTCCATTCTGTCGCGTAAAGCAGGCTGAATGGTTGATAAACTATTTGATGTAGCAATAAACATTACTTTAGATAAATCATAACCCATTTCTAGGAAATTATCGTGAAAATCAGCATTTTGTTCTGGATCTAAAACTTCTAATAATGCAGAAGATGGATCTCCATTATGACTGGTTGATAATTTATCAATTTCATCTAAAACAAAAACCGGATTTGAAGTTTTTGCTTTCTTAATAGATTGAATAATTCTTCCTGGCATTGCACCAATGTATGTTTTTCTATGTCCTCTTATTTCTGCTTCATCACGTAAACCACCTAATGAAATTCTAACATATTCTCTACCTAATGCTTCTGCAATTGATTTTCCAATAGATGTTTTACCAACTCCTGGAGGACCATATAAACAAATAATAGGCGATTTCATATCGTTACGCAATTTAAGAACTGCTAAATGTTCTATAATACGTTTTTTAACATCATCTAAACCGTGATGATCTCTATCTAATATTTTTTGAGCGCGTTTTAAGTCAAAATTATCTTTTGAAAATTCATTCCAAGGTAATTCCAAGAACAATTCAAGATAATTACGTTGAATCCCAAAATCAGGCGAATTTGGGTTTGTTCGTTGTAATTTTGACAATTCTTTATTAAAATGTTCCCCCGTTTTTTTATCCCATTTTTTAGACTTTGCTTTCTCACGCATTTCATCTATTTCTGCATCATGAGAAACACCACCCAACTCTTCTTGGATAGTTTTCATTTGCTGTTGCAAGAAATATTCACGTTGTTGTTGATCTAAATCAAAACGAACTTTAGACTGAATATCGTTTTTAAGTTCTAATTTTTGTAATTCTAAATTCATGAAGCGCAACGTTTCCAATGCTCTTTCTTTTAAATTATGAATTGATAACAGATTTTGTTTATCAATAACAGAAAGGTTCATGTTTGAAGAAACAAAATTGATTAAAAACGGATTTGATTCGATATTTTTAATCGCAAATGTAGCTTCTGATGGGATATTTGGACTTTCCTTTATTATTTCTATTGCTAACTCTTTAATAGAATCGACAATAGAATTAAACTCAATATCATTATTTTCTGGTCTATCTTCGGCAACTTCTTTTATTGTTGCTTTCATATAAGGTTCTTCTTGGGTAAAAGTATCTATTTCAAACCTTTTTTTACCTTGAAGTATAACTGTTGTATTACCATCTGGCATTTTTAAAACACGAATAATACGTGCAACCGTTCCTATTTTATGAACATCGTTTGGTGTAGGCTCTTCAACACTTTCATCAATTTGAGCAACAACACCTATAACTTTACCACTTGCATTAGCGTCGTTTATTAATTTTATTGATTTATCTCTTCCAGCAGTAATAGGTATTACAACTCCAGGAAATAAAACCATATTTCTTAACGAAAGTATTGGTAAATCTAAAGGCAATTCTTCTTTATTCATTTCTTCCTCATCCTCTGGTGTTAAAAGAGGAATTAATTCAGCTTCTGAATTTATTTCTTGCAGTGACAAATTGTCAAGCGTAAGTATTTTTTGATTAGACATATCTATTTTAAAGTCATTTTGTCATTAAACATAATTTTTGTGAGAAATAAAATTTTTAATTGATTTACATAAATAACTGTCTATCAATGTCAAAACACATAAAAACATCAATTTCTACACATTATAAGGTCAAGTTTTATGCCATAAAAAATCCCGATATAAATATCGGGATATGATTTTAACATTAACTTAAAACTAGTTAACAGAATTATCAAATGAAATGTTGTTAAAAACACCATTAGTTATTGATCTAGTACTTGTATCTGTTGAATTATAAGCTGTAAAGCTAAATGTACCTGAAACTTTATTATTTACGGTATCAAAGTGAGTTATAGTTACTGTTCCTGTAGAAACATCGGTTGTTTGATTATACGAAGTAAAACCACCATTTGTACCCAAAGAAGAATCTAAATATTGTAATAAAGTTAAATTGTTAACATTAAAACTCGCAGGAAAAGTAGCTACAGCTGGATTAATAACAGTAATACTAATGTTTTTCCCAGTAGAAGTAGAACCAGATATTACTAGCTCATTACCAAAAGAAGAAGGTGAATAATCTCCAATGATTGATTCTGAACTTGCAACAAAATCAGCTCCATTTACTTTTGCAGTAAAACTTGTTACAACAGTTCCTGAACCACCTCCATTGTTAACATCTATTGCATTATCTAAAGGTTCAACATCACAAGAAGTAAGTATTGTAAAAGACAATGTTAAAACTAGTACTGAAAAAATTGATTTTATAGTTTTCATAAAGAAGTATTTTATTAGATTTCAAATATATAAATTATTTATATTTTATTTAATGTTTTTTGAACATTGAACAATAAAAATACACCCGCAATAAAAAACAAGGCTAAAAATACAATTGCATTTCTCATCGAACCAGATATTTGATCTATAGTTGCAAAAATTCCCATACCTATAACTATCCCAATTTTTTCGGCAACATCATAAAAACTAAAAAATGAAGTTGAATCTTTTGTTTCAGGCAATAATTTTGAATAAGTAGAGCGTGAAAGTGATTGAATTCCACCCATTACTAAACCAACAAAACCTGCGGTTATATAAAAATGAACAGGAAGAGTTACAAAGAATGCGCAAATACAAATTATAACCCAAATTGAATTAATAATTATTAGAGTTTTGATATTTCCTATTTTTTCAGATAATTTTGAAGTTAGTACAGCGCCAAGAACAGCAACTAATTGAATTACCAAAATACTAATTATTAACCCTGATGTTCGCTGACTATCAGACTCCCATAGAATTTCTTGTTCACCAAAATAAGTTGCAACCAACATAACCGTTTGAACAGCCATAGAATAAACAAAGAAACTCTTTAAATATTTTTTTAAAATAATATTCTCTTCTAATTGATGCCAAACTTTCTTTAACTCCTTATATCCATTAAAAACAACATTTTTAGTAACTTTATTTTTGACTGTGTTTTTAGGTAAATAATAGAATGTATATTGACTAAAAACTATCCACCAAATTCCAACAGAAACAAATGAATATTGCATAGCTTTCATTGCAGCATCTTCTCCTGTTATTCCAAACCATTCTGGTTTCATAACCATAGCTAAATTAAATAATAGTAAAATAACACTACCAATATAACCTAATGAATATCCTTTTGCACTTAATCTATCTTGATCATCAGTAAAAGCGATATCAGGTAAATAAGAATTATAAAACACTAAACTCCCCCAAAAACCTATTAAACCAAAAAAGAAACATAAAATTCCAAAATATAAATTCTCTAATGTAAAAAAGGACAATCCAATACATGATAATGCGCCCAAATAACAAAAAAACTGCATAAATCGCTTCTTATTTCCTGCAAAATCAGCAATTCCAGAAAGCAACGGAGACATGAAGGCTACAATTAAAAAAGCAAAAGCAGTAACAAAACTAATTAATGCCGTGTTTTTCACTTCAAAACCTAAAAAATGTACAGATGATATTCCTTTTATTTTGAATAAAGCTCCATAATAAATTGGAAAAATAGCTGATGAAATGACCAAGTTATATACTGAATTTGCCCAATCATAAAACGCCCATGCGTTACCTAATTTTTTATTTCCTTTTTCTAAATTCATAGTGTATTTAAATTAAAAAATCCCGCCATAGCGGGATTCAAATATAATATTTTAATATAAAACCTATTTAAAAGTTACACCAAATTTTGCAGCTTCAACTTTAGCCTGAGGAATTAAAGCAGTTAATTCTTTAATTCTTGTTTGATTACTTGGATGAGTACTTAAAATTTCTGGCGTAGATTGACCATTAGAAAGTGCCGACATTCTCTCCCATACTTTTACAGCATTAATTGGATCGTAACCTGCAATTGCCATTAACGTCAAACCTATTCTATCTGCTTCACTTTCATGACTTCTGCTAAATGGCAACATACCTCCTACTTGAGAACCAACACCATAGGCTTGCATAATTAAAGCTTGTGTTTGCGGATCCTTATTACCTACAGCAACTTGAGTACCAACAGCACCTAATTGTTGTAACATACCTGCACTCATTCTTTGCTGACCATGATTTGCTAATGCATGAGCAACTTCATGCCCCATTACAGCGGCAATACCAGCATCATCTTTACAAACTGGTAAAATTCCTGTATAAAAAACAATTTTCCCACCTGGCATACACCATGCATTTAATTCATCACTTTGAACTAAATTATATTCCCACTCATAACCGTCTAAATAATCAGCATGACCATTAGCATTTAACCATCTTTCTGAAGCTGTTTTGATTTTCATACCAATAAGCTCTATTCTTTTAGCATCTGAAGTTCCTTTTAATACTTTATTTTCAGATAAAAATTCTCCATATTGCTGAAAAGAGGAAGGAAAAATTTGACTATTAGGAACAAGTGCCATAGTACTTTTACCAGTAAAAGGGTTCTTAGCACACGAAAATACAATGGCTAAAAGAAATACAAGTAAAAATTTTAATTTAAGATTCATAGTTTAATGTTTTTTACAAAGTTAATTATATTTAAATTTATTGCAATAATGTTGCCAATATAAATTTAAGATAAGTTTAATAAACACAAGCAAATCATTTTATAAATTTGCAAAAAAAAAAGAAATGTCAAAAAGACAAAAGAATATTTCAAGTGATTCAATTCCTTCAATAGTATTATTTATTGCTCAATCTTTACAAAAAATTTCTACTTCATTAACTGTAAAGTTTGCAAAAAAATTGTTTGCCACTCCTATAAAATATAAAATTCCAAAAAGAGAATTTGAAATGGATACTAATTCCGAACAAGAGCTATTATTTATTCCTGAAATTTCTAAAAAAATAATGGTTTATAAATATGGAACTGGTAACAAAAAAGCATTACTAGTTCATGGTTGGTCAGGTAGAGGAACACAATTGGTAAAAATAGCAGATCAACTAACTGAAATGGGCTATACAACCATTAGTTTTGATGCTCCAGCACATGGAAAATCTCCTGGTTCAACAACTTTAATGATTGAATTTATTGCAAGTATATTAGAACTAGAAAGGATACACGGAAAATTTGATGTTGCAATAGGTCATTCACTTGGAGGAATGTCGGTTTTAAACTCTATCAAACAAGGTTTAAAAGTAGATAAAGCAATAGTTATAGGGAGTGGAGATAGTATTGATGATATTTTACACGATTTTGTTAATAAATTAGGTATAAAACCAAAAGTTGCAGAATTAATGAAAACTTCTTTTGAAGAAAATTTTCAAGAAAAAATGGAAGATTACTCAGGAAGTAATGCTGCAAAAGATGTTGATGTTCCTGTACTTGTAATTCATGACAAAGACGATGAAGATGTTCCTTATACAGCATCTGTAAATATTGATAAAACATTAAAAAACAGTGAATTACTACTTACTACTTCTTTAGGACATAGAAAAGTATTAGGAGATGAAAAAGTAATTTCAAAAATAAAAGATTTTATATTAAACTAAAACCAGTTCTTTTTTTTGAAATAATAAAGCATAGATAAAACAATAAAAAACATAACTCCTAACACAACAAAATAACCGTTTTTAGCATGGAGTTCAGGAATTCTATCAAAGTTCATTCCGTATATTCCTGCTATAAATGTAATAGGCATAAAAACTGCTGATACTATTGTTAAAGTTTTCATTACCTCATTCATTTTATGGCTTTGAGTAGTATAGAAAAAATTACTCGCACTGTCTAAAGTGTGTAAATCATAATCTACTTGATCTAATAATTCAATTGTCTTTTGGTGTAAACGTCCAAAAAACACAAAATTAGACGATTCTATACTATTAAACTCATCATCTTCATTTATAGTTTTTATAGTAAATAAAGCATCTCTTAGTGGTACAATTGCTCTTTTAAGAAAATGAAAAACTTCTCTATTTTTTTCAATTTCTTCCATTATAGAAGGATTAGAAGTTGTCTTTGATAATGCAACTAACTTTTCTATTTCAATTTCTTTATTATCAATAGTTATGTAGAAATTTTCAATAATTGCATCAAGCATAAGGTATAATAGATAATCTGTCTTTTTTTTACGAACCAAACCAGAATTTGTTCTTAAACGTTCTCGTATATGTGTAAAAAAATCACCTCTTTTTTCTTGAAATGAAACAATTAATCCTTCTTGTAAAACAAAACTAATTTGTTCTATAGAAATATTCGCTTTATCTTCAGTAGGAAGTATTGATTTAATACTAAAAAAAAGAGTATCATCTAGTTCTTCTAAGCGTGTTCCTCTTGAAATATTTAGAACATCAGATACAATAATACTATTGATATTTAAATGTTCTGACAAATCTCTAATTAACTCAACATCCTTTAAACCGTGTATATTTAACCAATTATTAGCTGTTGAAGATTTATTATTTAAAATATCTTCAATTGAAACATCCTGAAATTCTTCTACTTCATTTTCAGTATACACAAACAATTGCATTTCTGTATCTTTGTCCGTATATATACCCGTATATTCTAATGGAGTGGGCTGAACTCTTCTTCCTTTTTTATATTTTAATCGTCTCAAATCTGTAAAATTTACTATAAAGATAGGAGTTTTTAAAAATGGAACTTATTTTTACCAAAATATTTTATAAAATATGAAAACATTATTCACCAACATAAAAGAATTACTTCAAGTTAGAGAAACTTCAATTGATAAGGTTTCTGGAAAAGAAATGGCAACATTACCAATCATAAAAGATGCTTTTTTATTGGTTGAGAATGATATTATAATTGATTTTGGTTCAATGGATGTTTGTCCGAAAATTGAAAACGCTTCAATTATTGACGCTACTGGAAAAGTTATTTTACCCACTTGGATAGACAGTCACACTCATATTGTGTATGCTGGAAACAGAATTCAAGAATTTGTAGACCGAATTAACGGGTTATCCTATGAAGAAATATTTAATAGAGGTGGCGGGATTTTAAATTCGGCTAAGAAATTAAATGAAGCTTCTGAAGACGAAATTTACGAGCAATCTAAAATTCGTTTAGAAGAAGTAATGCAACAAGGAACTGGTGCTGTTGAAATAAAATCGGGTTACGGATTAACAGTTGAAGGTGAATTAAAAATGCTTCGCGTAATAAAACGTTTAAAAGAAAACTATACTTTACCTATAAAAGCTACTTTTCTTGGAGCTCATGCATTTCCTAGTGAGTACAAAGATAATCATGCTGCATATATTGATTTAATTATTAATGAAATGCTACCAAAAATAGCAGAAGAAAATCTTGCCGATTATATTGATGCATTTTTAGAAACTGGATATTTTTCTGTTGAAGAAACTATAAAAATTATGAAAGCTGGAAAAAAATACGGTTTAATTCCAAAAATACACGTTAATCAATTTACAGCAATTGAAGGTATTAAAGCTTGTGTAGAAAATGGAGCACTAAGTGTAGACCATTTAGAAATTGTTAACGATGAAGATATTGAAGTTTTAAAAAACAGCAACACCATGCCTGTTGCATTACCAAGTTGTTCTTATTTTATTAGCATTCCTTATACCCCAGCTAGAAAAATGATGAATGCAGGTTTACCCATTGCTTTAGCTACCGATTATAATCCGGGTACTACTCCATCTGGTAACATGAATTTTGTAGTAGCAACAGCTTGTATTAAAATGAAAATGACTCCTGAAGAAGCTATAAACGCAGCAACAATTAATGGTGCATACGCAATGGGAATTTCTAACACTCATGGAAGTATTACTAAAGGTAAAAAAGCCAATATTATTATCACAAAACCAATTACTACTTATTATCAACTACCTTATGAATTTGGTAGCAATTTAATTGAAAAAGTAATGATAAACGGAAAGTTAATATCATAAAAAAAGAGCGACAAATGTCGCTCTTTTTTATTCAATTATTTGTGAATTATTATCTTAAAGAAAAACTTGTTTTAGAAACCATTTCTCCTTTTGCATTAAATACATTTACAAAATAAGAACCCGGCTGAAAATCTTTTCCTGCAACTTCTTGTTTTACTTGCACTGTTTTGTTTTCATACTTAACTTTAGCAATAAAAGTATATGTTAAAGTTAAATCATCACTCATAGCAATTGTTTCTTTATCTCCTAAAATATTATTTTTAGCATCAATTACTTGAACATAGTACGTTCTATCTCCTGATTTAGCAATTTGATTTTCTGCAATTAAAAAACTAATTTTTAATTTATCTGCTCTACTTGCTTTGTCAGTTTCAATTTGTTTACCAGAACTTCTCTCCTTAACTGCTAAAACATTTAAGTTTAAAACAGAAAGTTTAGACCCTTTTTCAACAGTTTTAGATAAATTATCATTTTGAGAAACTAAAGTATCGTTGAATTTTTTAGCATCTGATAAAACAACATTAGTACTGTCTAAACTAGATGTTAAAACAACATTTTGTTCTTTTAACAACTTATTTTCAGCAACCAAGTTATCCATATCTCTTTTTAAACGAAAATATTCATTTTTATATTTAGCCATTGCTGCAGCATCTCCTTTAGACTTTTCTAAAGAAACCAAAAGTTTTTCCATTTCTTCTTTTTGAGCTTCAAAATCAGCTTTTAACGCATTATCTTCAGCAATCAAAGTTTCATATTCTGCAATTTTAGCTTTTAAATCATTTGCTAAAGTTTCTTTTTCTGAGGTTAAAGTTGTTACCGTTTCTTTATTATCTGAAGTCATTTTATAAATATAAGCTCCACTTCCTAATAATAATAATCCTAGAACTACTACTGCTGCTTTTAATCCTGAATTGTTTTGCTTGTTTTCCATTGAAAATATAGATATTTGGTTAAATTGATAACAAAAATACAATAAAAAACTATTTTTCCCATTTTGAACTAAAGTTATTTTAAAATAGTATTTTTGATTGCAATTTTTTAATCAATGGAAAGTATAAAATTATTCACAGCAAAAGAGCTTGCAAAAATAACTCAACACCGAAGCGGGGAAATAAAATTTGGCGAAAAAATTCAACTTATTCCACCAGATGTTGATGCTTTTAACTTCATTAAAGATTCTTCAGCTCAATATGTTTTATTAGGAATTCCTGAAGATATTGGCGTAAGAGCTAACAGAGGAAGAGCAGGAACATCAACTGCATTTGATTCAACTTTAAAAAGTTTAGTAAACATTCAACATAATAAATTTTGTAAAGGAAGTAATCTTATACTACTTGGCGAACTAAATGTTGAGAATGAAATGACTTTAGCTGAAAACTTAGATGCCTCAAATAAAGAGGAAAGAAAACAATTATTCAGTTTAGTTGAAAAAATTGACAAAGAAGTATCTCATGTCATTCATCAAATCATTAAAGCGGGAAAAAAACCAATAATTATAGGAGGCGGACATAATAATGCTTACGGAAATATTAAAGGCCTTGCTCTTGCAAAAGGAAAACCTGTAAATGCTGTAAATTTTGATCCTCATACCGATTTTAGAATTCTTGAAGGAAGACATTCTGGTAATGGATTTAGCTATGCGTATGAAGAAGGTTTTTTAAAGAAATATTTCATATTTGGATTACATGAAAGTTATATTTCTAAAGGAGTTCAGCATACAATTAAAGAAATTGCTTCAAGAGTTAAGTTTGCAACCTATGAAGAAATTGAAATTCGTAAAGAAAAAACATATGAAAACCAATTAGATGAAGCTTTACAGTTTGTTAAAAACGATCCATTTGGAATTGAAATAGACTTAGATGCAATTCCTGGAATTCATACCAGTGCTATGACTTTAAGCGGATTTAGCGTGCAACAAGCAAGACAATTTATTCATCATTTTGCTTCAAATAAAAATGCTTCATACATTCATATTTGTGAAGGTGCACCAACATTAGACGAAAGTAATAACAACCATTTAACAGGAAAACTGATAGCTTATATGATTACTGATTTTATGAAATCGTAATTAATATAAAGTCAACAAAACATCAATAAATAAAAAATACAAATATGAAAAGTTAATTTAAATTACTAACTTTCATTACTTTACAAAAATATACAAAATGACTTTTAACGAATTAAATTTAATAAACCCAATACAAGAAGCTTTAAATGATTTAGGTTATGCTGCTCCTACTTCAATACAGGAACAAGCCATTCCGGAAGTATTAAAAGGTCAGGATTTAGTTGCTTGTGCACAAACAGGAACTGGTAAAACAGGTGCTTTTGCTATTCCTATTATTAATTATATTCATAAAGTTGTAGGTTCTGCAAAAAAAGCGAAAAGAATTAGAACGCTTGTTGTTACTCCCACAAGAGAATTAGCCCATCAAATTTGCGATAGTTTTAATGATTACGGAAAATATACCAATATTAAATCGATGGTTATTTATGGAGGCGTTAATCAAAATCCACAAGTGGACCAATTAAAAAAAGGTGTTGATGTATTAATTGCTACACCGGGAAGATTATTAGATTTACACAAGCAAGGATTTGTAGATTTAAACCATTTACACCATTTGGTTTTAGACGAAGCAGATCAAATGCTAGATATGGGTTTTATTAATGATGTAAAGAAAATTATTAAATTAACTCCCGAAAACAGACAAACACTTATGTTTTCTGCAACTATGCCAATTGCAGTTAGAGAGCTTGCCGATGCATTTTTAACAAGACCAAAATATATTATAACTGATCCTGTTTCGAGTACAGCTGATAATGTAACTCAAAAAGTTTATTTTGTTGAAAAAGGAGATAAACGAAAGTTATTATACCACATTATTAGAAATGATGGAATTAAAAATGCACTTGTTTTTACCAGAACAAAACATGGTGCTGATAATGTTGTAAAAACATTAACAAAACAAGGTGTTACTTGCGCCGCAATTCATGGCGATAAATCTCAAACTTCTAGACAAGACGTTTTAGATCAATTTAAAAATCAAGAAATTTCTATATTAGTAGCTACTGATATTGCAGCAAGAGGAATTGATATTGATAATTTACCTTATGTGATTAATTTTGATTTACCTAATATATCTGAAACCTATGTTCATAGAATTGGAAGAACCGGTAGAGCTGGAAACTCAGGCATTGCACTTACTTTTTGCGGAAAAGACGAAAGAGTTTATCTAACAGAAATTGAGCGATTAATTAGAATGAAGGTTAAGGAAGTTAAAGATCATCCTTATCCATGGAACAATGAAGCTGCAAAAGAAGGTTCTAAACCTGATTTAAGAAATAAAAAGAAAAATAATAATTCAAGAAAATCAGAAGCTTCAAAGAAGAATAAAAAGCGTTGGTATTAGATAATTAGTTAGATTTTTAAAACTCAATGAAAAATATATTAATTTATTTTTTAATTATTAGTAATTCAATAATTGCACAAAAAGAGTCTAATTTTCGAAATCAGGGTGAGGTTGAAAACTACCAATCTATAAAGTTTTTTGACACAGCTTATGTGAAGAATACAATTCCACGATACAAAAAATCAATTGAAGTTTTGAATAAAAACAATTTTAAGTTTAACGACAAAATATTGACTATTTGGGGTACAAATTTAAACTTATATGGAATTTTCAGTGAAGGAATTGTATATCCTCAACTTTTTGTTGGTACAGAAAAATCCAATCCAAAGAAAACTAAAGAAGAAATAGTTAGTATGTCTGATATTGAAAGAATTAATTACAGAATGAACCAAAAGGACACTGTTAAAATATCAGACTTAGAAGAGTTAAAATTTTTATCGAAATCACATAAAATAAAAAGATTTAGGTTTTGGTATTATCTACCAGGGTTTATTAATCCTCAAGTCTATTTTATTGAGTTAACAAACAAAAAAGCAACACGAAAAATGAAAATTGATGATTTTATAAAAGGGTCAAAATTGACATTTATTAAAGGAGCTTGGTTAATAATTTAAACTAATATAATACTTCATTATATGGACTATTTAATCATTTGCTTTGTCTCATTATTAGCTTCAGGATTAACCTTATTTTCAGGATTTGGCCTTGGAACTATTTTACTTCCTTTTTTTGCTCTTTTTTTTCCTGTTGAAATTGCAATTACATTAACTGCAATTGTTCATTTTTTAAACAATTTATTCAAGTTGGCTTTACTAGGAAAATATGCCAATTATAAAGTTATTGTTTCATTCGGTATTCCAGCAATTCTGTTCGCTTTTTTAGGAGCTTATACTTTAAAACACTTAACTGGCCTTACTCCTCTTTTTGATTACATATTATTTGGTAAACAATTTTATATTGAACCTTTAAAAGTAGTTATTGGTTTATTGTTAATTTTCTTTGCCTTACTAGACATTATACCAAAATTAAAAAACTTACAATTCGACAGTAAATATTTGCCTTTTGGTGGCGTTTTAAGCGGTTATTTTGGTGGGCTTTCCGGACATCAAGGTGCTTTGAGAAGTGCATTCTTAATTAGAGCAAACCTTTCAAAAGAAGCTTTTATAGCAACTGGAGTTGTTATTGCGTGCATTATAGATATTTCAAGACTAAGTGTTTATGCAGATACTATTATTGAGCAAAAAGATATGTTAAATTATTTTCTTGTATTTGTAGCGACAATTTCAGCCTTTCTAGGAGCGTATTTTGGAAATAAATTAGTTAAAAAAGTAACGATTGATTCATTACAAAAATTGGTTGCTTTTTTATTAATCGTTTTCTCTATTTTTTTTATCCTTGGAATTATTTAAAGATTTATCATTGATAAGTCTATAAATCATTTGGAATAACTTAGCTGGCTCAAATGGTTTTACGATTACATCATTTATATCTGCATCTATCATTTTTTCTTCAATTTCCTGTCTATCAAATGCTGTAACGGCAATAATAGGAATTTTAATACCATTACTTCTAATAATTTTTGAAGTTTCGAATCCATTAATTTTTGGCATATTAATATCCATTAAAATGGCATCAAATTCTTCGGTTTTTAAAACTTCAATAGCACTAAAACCGTCTTCGACAATGGTACAAATAAATTTATGATTTTCAAGTAAGCGCTTTGTAACAACTTGATTGATTTTATTATCTTCAACAATTAATATCTTATAATTAGAATAATTAGACAAATCTACTTCTTGAGAATTTATCATCTCAATTGTTTTGTCTACTCCAGATTGAAATGGAAGGTTTAAGGTAAAAGTTGTACCAATACCTATTTCACTTTTAAGCTGAATTGTACCATTAAATAAATCTACCAGTTTTTTTACAATAGTTAAACCTAGTCCTGTACCTTGATAATCATCATTTCTTCGGTCAATTTGAACAAATTTTTCAAAAATTGTTTCATGAAACTCTTTTGGAATACCTATACCATTATCAATTACTTCTAAAATTAAATTTAAATTACTCTCATTATAATTTTCGGCTTTAGCTATAACTTTAATCTCGCCATTATTTGTAAACTTTAAAGAATTACTTAATAAGTTTATTAGAATTTGAGAAAGTCTAATTTTATCACCAAATAAAAATTCAGGAATACTTTTATCAATTTCAATCGTAATTTTGTTATTATTTGTTTTTGCGATAATATGTAATGAATTTACTATAGTTTCTAATTCATCTTCTAAATTAAACAAGGTGTTTTCTAATACTATTTTTTGTTCTTCAATTTTATATACTTTTAAAATATCATTTACTAAAGCTAGTAAATATTTTGCTGAAAACTTAAGTGATTTTAAATGCTGACTTTCTCTTAATTCTTTATGTTCTTCTTCAATAATTTCTGTCATTCCAATAACACCATATAAAGGTGTTCTTAACTCATGACTAATGTTAGAAATAAATTGGGTTTTAATATTTGAAGCTTCTTCAGCTCTTTCTTTTGCAAGTTTTAGTTCTTCATTAGCAAGTTTTAATCTTAAATTTGAATCTCTCTTATTCTTATTATTTTTGATTAAAATAAAAAGTAATAAAAAAAGAATGGTAAAAATGATGAAAAACAAAAAAAGTATAACTTTAGTGTTGAATAACTTTTCTTCTTGAATAACTTTTTCTGCTTCAATTTTTTCAATTATTCTTTTTGCTTCGTTTTTTTCTATTTCTTGTCCGGCTATTTTAACTTCTTTAGTTCTTTCTTCGCTATAAATAAGATCCTGCAGTGAATCATGTTTATGAAGAAAGTCATATGCTTTAACAAAGTCTTTTTTCTTAAAATAAAAATTAGAAATATCTTTAAAAGTATTTGAAACATGAGAATTAATAAACCCAACTTTATTTTGAAAGCAATATTCTAATGCTTTTAAATAGTATTGCTCTGCTTTAATGTCTTGGTTTAATTGATTGTAATAATCTGCATAAAGAGAGTTTAAAGTAATTTTAGCCTCTATATCTCCTTTGTTATCTACATATTTTTTTACTTCATTTAAATATACAATTCCGCTTTGATAATCACCCATTGAGAAATAAGCGGTTACCATATTTAACTTATTAAAAGTTATTTCATAAACATCATTCAACTTAACAGAATAATCAAGTCCTATTTTATAATACTTTATACTTTCTTTAAAATCAATTTTATGATAACTGTATAAATTAGCAATATTATTAGACAACCAACATTTTATAGTATCATTACTAGTTTTATTGGCATAATCTAAACCTTTTTTATAATATTCAATTGCTTTTTTTTCATCTGAAAAATCTGCAAAATTTAAACCTATTAGGTTATAAGATTTAGCGATTAATTCGTTTTCGTTTATTTGTATTGAATATTCTAGTGCTTTATTGGCATATTGTAATGACTTATCACTTTCCAGATTTAGAAAATGATTTCCAGATTTGGATAATAGTTCTTTAATATCTTTTGAAGTAAATTCTATTTCTTGTGAAAAAGAATTTATAGAAAAAATTAAACTTAAAATGAATAGTGTAAATAGCTTAGTTCTTGTCATTACTTATTCTCAAATATGATGTTTTTTTGAGAGAATTAAAAATAAAAAAAATCCTGATAAAATCAGGATTTTTTTTATTTAATTTCTAATTAATTTCTTGTATTTAATTCTTGTAGGAGTTACGTCTTTACCAAGTCTTTTTTTCTTATTTTCTTCATACTCAGAGAAACTTCCTTCAAAACAATAAACTTGAGAATCTCCTTCAAAGGCTAAAATATGAGTACAAACTCTATCTAAAAACCATCTATCATGGGAAATAATAACTGCACATCCTGCAAAATTTTCCAATCCTTCTTCTAAAGCTCTTAACGTATTAATATCTAAATCATTTGTTGGCTCATCTAGCAAAAGAACATTTCCTTCTTCTTTAAGTGTCATTGCCAAATGAAGTCGATTTCTTTCTCCACCTGATAAAGTAGATACTTTTTTATTTTGATCACTTCCACCAAAATTAAAACGTGAAAGATAAGCACGAGAATTTACTTGTCTTCCTCCCATCATCATTAATTCTTGTCCATCACAAAAATTATCATAAATTGATTTTTCAGGATCAATATTTGAATGCGTTTGGTCTACATAAGCTATTTTAACTGTTTCTCCAATAGAAAAAGTTCCACCATCTGGTTGTTGCTCGCCCATAATCATTTTAAAAATAGTTGATTTACCAGCACCATTAGGTCCAATAATTCCAACTATTCCTGCTTGTGGCAAAGTGAAATTCAAGTCATCATATAATAATTTATCTCCAAATGCTTTTGCAACATTTTTAGCTTCTATTACATTTGTACCTAAACGAGGCCCGTTTGGAATATAAATTTCTAATTTTTCGTCTAATGCCTTTTGATCTTCATTTAGAAGCTTGTCATAATTTTGAAGACGTGCTTTTTGTTTTGTTTGTCTACCTTTTGCTCCTTGACGAACCCAATCCAACTCACGTTCAAGTGTTTTTCTACGTTTTGAAGCCGTTTTTTCTTCTTGCTCCATTCGTTTAGATTTTTGGTCTAACCAAGAAGAATAATTTCCTTTCCAAGGAATACCTTCACCTCTATCTAACTCAAGAATCCAACCTGCTACATTATCTAAGAAATATCTATCGTGTGTTACAGCAATTACTGTTCCTGCGTATTGTTGTAAATGTTGTTCTAACCAAAGTACTGATTCTGCATCCAAGTGATTGGTTGGCTCATCAAGTAATAAAACATCAGGCTGTTGTAAAAGTAAACGACATAAGGCTACTCTACGTTTTTCTCCACCAGAAAGTACATTTATTGGAGTATCTGCTTCTGGAGTACGAAGTGCATCCATAGCAACTTCCAATTTATTATCTATTTCCCAAGCACCAGCTGCATCAATTTTATCTTGCAGTTCTGCTTGACGGTCCATAAGTTTTTGCATTTTATCTGCATCTTCATAAACTTCTGGAAGTCCAAAACTGTCATTAATTTTATTGAATTCGTCTAAAAGTGCATAAATTTCTGCAGCTCCTTCTTTTACAATGTCAATAACTGTTTTTGTTTCGTCTAATTGTGGTTCTTGTTCTAAATATCCTACGGTATAATTTGGTGCAAAAACAACATCTCCTTGATAGTTTTTATCTAAGCCAGCAATAATTTTTAATAATGAAGATTTACCAGAACCGTTTAAACCTAGAATACCAATTTTTGCTCCATAAAAAAAGCTTAAATAGATATCTTTTAAAACTTGTTTGTTTGTACTAGAGTAAATCTTGTTTACTTTAGACATTGAAAATATTACTTTTTTATCGTCTGACATTATTTTTTGTTGATTTGTTAAACTTATTATTTGTTAAAATATAATTGTTAATTTATTTAAACTCTTCCTTTTAATGCATTGAAAACCCATGCAATAGCAAAGAAACCAACTCCTACGGCCGAGAATCCCCAACCTGCCACATCTGCATATCTATATATTCCAAGTCCAATTAATAAAAATCCCATTAAAATCATTATAAAAGTAGCCCAAGCTAACACTGTATTTTTATTCATTCCCATTGTTTAAAAATTAAAATTTGAGGACAACAAATATACAAAAAGAATATCTTTTGTATTACAGAAGATTTAATTAAAAATCTTAACTAACATTTCCTGTAGTAAATCTCTCTGCGGGATAGAGTTAGAATTAACACCTTTACTTTTTAAGTCTACATCTCGTAAAGTGGTTATTATTGCGCTTACTTTTTTCATAGGATAATTACGAAAACCAACTTCAAAATCTTTTACAAAAAAAGGATTTACTCTTAAAACAGAAGCAACGTTTTGTTTAGATTTATCTTTTAATCCATGATATTGCAATAATTGAGAAAAGAATCCAAAAACCATTCCTGTAGTAACAACAATAGGATTGTCTTTTGGATTTTGAGAAAAATATTCAGCAATTTTATATGCTTTTATTTGGTCTTTCTCGCCTATAGCTTTTCGGAGTTCAAAATTATTATAATCTTTACTAATTCCTATATTTTCTTCAATATCATGCGGTGTAAACGTATGACCTTTGGGAAGGATAATTTTTAATTTATCTAATTCATTACTTATCTTTGACAAATCATTTCCTAAGAATTCTACCAACATCGCAGCTGCCTTTGGCTCAATACTATAACCTTTACCAGATAATGTTCTTTTAATCCAATCACCCACTTGATTTTCATAAAGTTTTTTACTTTCATAAACAACTCCTGCCTTAGCAAGTGTTTTAGTTATTTTTTTACGTTTATCTAATGTTTTGTATTTATATGCAAAAACTAAAACGGTAGTAGGTTGCGGATTTTCAATATATGAATCAATTTTATCAATAGTTCGAGATAATTCTTGAGCTTCTTTAACAATTACAACTTGTCTATCGGCCATCATTGGAAAACGCTTTGCTGTTGAAACTATATCTTCAATACTTGTGTCTCTTCCATAAATAACAGTCTGATTAAAATCGCGTTCATGCTCTTGCAATACATTATCTTCAATAAACTCTGTCAACTTATCTATATAATAAGGTTCTTCACCCATAAAAAAATAGATAGGCTTAATGTTTCCAGATTTTATATCTTTTGTAATTTGAATGACTTCGTCCATGATCAGTTTGCAGTGTTCAGTAATTAGTTGGCAGTTTGTAAATTTTGAGTAATTTTGGCTTATGCAACCATTAAATTTTCCAAAATATTCTTTCCGATTCAAAAATAGTGAAAATAAAGTGTCTATTTTTGATAAGATTAGAAAAAAATTTATTCTTCTTACTCCAGAAGAATGGGTTAGACAACATGTAGTTGAATTTTTAATTGATGAAAAAAAATATCCAAAATCATTAATAAACGTTGAAAAAATAGTCAAAGTTAGTGGAATGAATAAACGATATGATATTGTTGTGTTCAATTCTGATGGTTCTATTTTTTTATTAATTGAATGTAAAGCTCCAGAAATTAAAATTGACCAAAAAACTTTTGATCAAATTGCGCGTTATAATTTAATTTTAAATGCTCAATATTTAATGGTTACCAACGGACTAAATCATTACTTTTGCGAAATGGATTTTGAAAATGAAAAATATTCGTTTTTGAAAGAATTACCAGAAATTAGCATTAAGAATTAAAAGAAAAATGAAAAAAATAGCTGTAGTCATTTTAAATTGGAACGGAGAAAAACTTTTAAGAGAATTTCTTCCTTCAGTTATTCAATTTTCTGCTGAAGCAACCGTTTATGTTGCAGACAATGCTTCTACAGATGGCTCTATTGAAGTGCTTCAAAATGAATTTCCATCTGTGAAAATTATTCAGAACACAGGTAATTTTGGTTTTGCTAAAGGATATAATATTGCTCTTGAAAATGTAGAAGAACCTTATTATGCATTAGTAAATTCAGATATTGAAGTTACCGAAAATTGGTTACAACCTATTCTTTCTACTTTTAATAATGATTCTAAAGTGGGGATTATTCAACCAAAAATCTTAGCATATAACAATAAAGATTATTTTGAATATGCCGGAGCAGCAGGAGGATTTATTGATAAATACGGATTTCCGTTTTGTAGAGGACGAATTTTTGAAACAATTGAAAAAGACAACAGTCAATACAATGATACTACCGAAATATTTTGGGCAAGTGGTGCTTGCTTTTTCATTAGAAAAGAAGTGTTTCATAAATTAAATGGTTTTGATGCCGATTTTTTTGCCCATCAAGAAGAAATAGATTTGTGTTGGAGAGCTTTTAACGAAGGTTACAGAATAATATATAATTATAAATCAGTAGTTTATCACGTTGGTGGTGCAACTTTAAACGTAGGAAGTCCACAAAAGACCTTTTTAAATTTTAGGAATTCTTTATGGATGTTAACAAAAAACCTTCCAACAAATAAATTATTCCCTATTTTATTTTTTAGACTTATCTTGGACGGTATTGCTGGTATTCGATTTTTAATTCAAGGAAACTTTAAACACATATTTTCAATATTAAAAGCCCATTTTTACTTCTATAAACGTTTATTTTATTTCCTTAACAAAAGAAAAAACACTCAAAAAGAAAATTATTTTAAAACGAAATCAATTATTTTTCAGTACTTTATAAAAAAAAGAACACATTTTGATAAAATAATTTAACAATAGTTTGTGTTTTTATATTTTTTAGGCACGAATCTTGTTATTAATTTTGCTTAAAATAATAATTTTGATTTATGAAAAAAATCGTCCTATCCCTTTTGGTATTATCGTTTTCAATGACGTCTTGTGTTTCTAAGAAGAAATTTACAGATTTAGAAGCAAAACAAAAAGCTACTCAAGATTTATTAAACACTGCAACCGTTAAGTTAAACACTTGTTTAACCGAAAGAGAAGCTTTAGCCAATCAAATTGATTTCTTGAAAAAGAACAATTCTGATTTAATTAACAACATGGGGAATTTAACTACTCTTACTACTAAGGGTGCTGAAAACCTAGAAAAATCATTAGAAAGTCTTAAAGAAAAAGATCTTAAAATTTCAAGATTACAAGATGCTTTAACTAAAAAAGACAGTGTAACTTTAGCTTTAGTTACCAGTTTAAAGAAAGATGTTGGTATGGATGATCCAGACATTAACATTAATGTAGAAAAAGGAGTTATTATGATTTCTATTGCTGATAACTTATTATTTAAATCGGGAAGTTATGACGTTAGTGATAAAGCTAAAGGAGTTTTAGCTAAAGTTGCAAAAGTAATTAACAGTAAGCCTGATTTTGAATGTATGGTAGAAAGTCACACTGACAACGTACCATATAAAGGAGGGGTATTATTAGACAACTGGGATTTATCTGTTAAAAGAGCAACTTCAATTGTAAGAGTTTTACAATCTGATTTAGGTGTAAGCCCAAAACAATTAATTCCTGCAGGTAGAAGTTCTTATATTCCATTAGTAGACAATGATTCTCCAGCTAATAGAGCTAAAAACAGAAGAACAAAAATTATCATTATGCCTAAAATCGATCAGTTTTATGATATGATTGAAAAGGAAATGAAAAATATGAGCAAATAATTGTGAATAATAAATAAAAAAATCCCTGCAATGCAGGGATTTTTTTTATTTGTATTGTTTAGTATGATTTATACTGTATACATTTTCTTTCTTAATTCTTTTATTTTATCATCTTCTAGATATTCATCAAAAGTAGTATACCTATCAATAACACCATTTGGAGTAATTTCTAAAACTCTATTTGCAACAGTTTGAGCAAATTCATGGTCATGAGTTGTAAACAAAACAGATCCTTTAAAATTTTTCAAAGAATTATTAAATGCTGTAATTGACTCTAAGTCTAAGTGATTTGTTGGTTCGTCTAACATTAAAACATTAGCACGCATCATCATCATTCTAGATAACATGCAACGTACTTTTTCTCCACCAGATAAAACATTACACTTTTTTAATGCTTCTTCACCAGAAAATATCATCTTACCTAAAAATCCACGTACATAAACCTCATCACGCTCTTCTTCAGTTTTTACCCATTGGCGTAACCAATCTACTAGGTTTAAGTCCGATTTAAAGAAATCGTGATTTTCACTAGGCAAATAAGACTGTGTAGTTGTAATTCCCCAATCAAAAGTACCAGAATCTGCTTTCATGTTATTATTTAAAATTTCATAAAATGCAGTTGTAGCTCTTGAGTCTTTAGAAAAAACAACAACCTTATCACCTTTTGCCATATTTAGGTCTACATTTTTAAACAATGTTTCTCCTTCAATACTAGCACTTAAATTTTGTACATTTAAAATTTGATCACCCGCTTCTCTTTCAGTTTCAAAAATAATTGCAGGATATCTTCTACTTGATGGCTTAATTTCATCAAGATTTAGTTTTTCAATCATTTTTTTACGAGATGTTGCTTGTTTAGACTTTGCAACATTGGCACTAAAACGACGAATAAATTCTTCAAGTTCAGCTTTCTTTTCTTCCGCTTTCTTATTTTGTTGTGCTTTTTGTTTTGCAGCTAATTGACTAGATTCATACCAAAAAGTATAATTACCAGAGTAATGATTAATTTTACCAAAGTCAATATCTGAAACGTGTGTACAAACTGAATCTAAAAAGTGACGGTCATGAGAAACTACTAAAACCGTATTTTCATAATTTGCTAAGAAATTTTCTAACCAAGTAATTGTTTCAAAATCCAAATCATTGGTCGGCTCATCCATAATAAGAACATCTGGATTACCAAATAAAGCTTGTGCAAGTAAAACACGAACCTTCATTTTTCCTTCTAAATCTCCCATTAAAGTATAATGCATGTCTGCTGAAATACCTAAATTGGATAACATTGAACCCGCATCACTTTCTGCATTCCATCCGTTCATTTCATCAAACTGAAGTTGAAGCTCTCCAATTCTGTCTGCATTTTCATCAGTATAATCTAAATATAAAGCATCCATTTCTGTTTTAATAGCATGTAATACTTTGTTTCCCATTAAAACTGTGTCTAAAACTGTATGCTCATCAAACATATTATGGTTTTGATTTAAAACCGACATACGTTTTCCTGGTTCTAAGATTACTCTACCCGAAGTAGGATCAATATCTCCAGAAAGGATTTTTAAAAAAGTTGATTTTCCTGCACCATTTGCGCCAATTATTCCGTAGCAATTTCCTTGAGTAAAAGTAACATTTACTTCATCAAACAAAATTCGCTTACCAAACTGAACAGATAAATTTGAAACTGTTAACATTAATTTAGAATTTATTTTTAAATTGTTGCAAAAGTAGAAAAAATAGTGCAGTTTTGGGATTATTATTTACAATTAATTTAACGCTCCATTAACAAGCACTCTCATTATAAACTAATATTTTTGTTTTAGAAAAATAGCCCTACATGTTTAAAAAATACTTTTTAATTTCTTTACCGGTTTTCTTTTTATCATTAACGTCTTGTGAAAGAACTTTTGATGGAGATAATTTTGAGGCCTATTTTGGCGGTGAAATTATTAACCCTCAAAATAATTTTGTCTTATTTTTAAAAGATGATAAAGTCATAGACACAATTTTCTTAGATAAGGATAATCGTTTTTTACATAAATTTGATTCGCTTACACCAGGTCTATACACTTTTAAACATCTACCTGAATATCAATATGTTTATTTTGATAAGAATGATAGCATTATGGTTCGCTTAAACTCATTAGATTTTGATAATTCTATAGCTTTTTGCGGAAGAGGAGATGAAAAAAATAATTTTTTAATTGATTTATATTTAAAAAATGAACAAGAAAGATCTGAATTATATGATGTTTTAGATAGAGATTATAAATCTTTTACAAAAAATGTTGATTCTACATATAGAATTAGAAAGTCTAATTATTTAAAAAGAAAAACAGAAATTGGCTGGAGTGAAGGTTTTGACGTAATTGCAGAAGCGGGTATCGATTTTAATCATTATTACAAGAAAGAATTATATCCTTACGCTCATAAATTTAAAACTGGCGATGATGTTTCAAGTCTTTTACCAAAAGAATTTTATGATTACAGAAAAAAAATTGATTATAATAATATTCAGTTTACCAATTTTTCTCCTTTTATAAAATATGTAAACATAATGTTGAGTAATGTATCTTATGATAAAAACAAAGGTGCTTTTGATGAGATGTCTTTAGAGAATAATATCATTAAATTAAGCATTGCTGACACGCTTATAAAAAATCAAAAAACTAAAAATGCTGTTTTAAATAATATTGCATACATGTATTTATTAGAAGATCAAAACATGTACAATAACAAAACCTTTATTGATAAATATTTAAAATTATCTACCGATAAAGAGCAACAAAAAGAAGTTACAGAAATATATAACTCCGTTAAAAATTTAAATATTGGTAAAAAACTTCCGAATGTTGAATTAATTGATAAAGATTTAAAACCAATATTACTTGATGACTTAACTTCAAATAAAGAAACAGTCATTTTCTTTTGGACTTCGCATGCTGACTCCCATTTAAAGTCTGCTCACAAGCGAGTTAGAGAGTTTAAAAAGAAATTTCCTGAAGTAAATTTCATAGCTATAAATGTTGATGATACAAATGAAAATTGGAAGAAAACTTTAAAAAACAATAATTTAACTGATATTACTGAATTAAAATCAACAAATTTTCAAGATATTAAAAAACTTTGGGTTATAACAAAAATTCATAGAACTATCATTCTTGATAAAAATGGAACCATTAAAAAAGGTTTTTCAAATTTATTTGACGTAAATTTTGAAAATGATTTAAAATAATTATAAAGCATATAAAAAAAGAGCCATTTCAATGAAATGGCTCTTTTTTTATATGTAATTTGAAATTACTTATTTCCTTTTTCAAAATCAGCAATAAACTGAGCAATACCAATGTCTGTTAAAGGGTGTTTTAATAACCCTTGAATAGACGATAATGGGCCAGTCATAACATCTGCTCCAATTTTAGCACAATTAACTACGTGCATTGTATGACGAACAGAAGCAGCTAATATTTGAGTTTCAAAAGCATAGTTATCATAAATTTGACGAATTTCATCAATTAAGTTTAAACCATCAGTTGAAATATCATCTAACCTTCCTAAGAATGGTGAACAATAAGTTGCTCCTGCTTTTGCCGCTAATAAAGCTTGTCCTGCAGAAAAAATCAAGGTAACATTTGTTTTAATTCCTTTATCAGAAAAATATTTACAAGCCTTAATACCTTCAGCAGTCATTGGTAATTTTACTACAATTTGCTCGTGTAAATCTGCCAACTCCTCACCTTCTCTAATCATTCCTTCAAGATCCATAGCATTAACCTCAGCACTAACATCTCCATCTACAATGTTACAAATATCGACATAATGTTTTAATATGTTATTTTTACCTGTAATACCTTCTTTAGCCATTAATGATGGATTTGTAGTAACTCCGTCTAATACTCCTAAAGCTTGCGCTTCTTTAATTTGCTCTAAATTAGCTGTGTCAATAAAAAATTTCATTTTCTTTTATTTAAGTTTATGTGTGTTGTTTGTTTTGCAAAAATACAATTTCAAAAGTAATATTAATAATAAAAAGAATTATAAACTTATTCTTAATACCAATCCGAAATCAAAGTTAGAAACACTTTCTGAAACACCTTTAAGGTTTATAGATTGTGAACTATTTGTTTTATTCTCTACAGTAAAATCTTTAATACTACCAAATTGCAAACCTAATTTTGGACCAGAATATACACCTTCAGTAATTTTTAAAAGATAAGAAACACTTGATCTAACTCCAATATTTCCACCTTTTATCGTATATCCATCAAAAAAATATTCTTTATCTCTATAAGAAATGTAACCCAATGAGAAATCTAAATTAAAATTGTCTTTTGATTTAAATTCTTTAGAATACAAATAAGAAACTCCATAAAAAGAAATAGACAACTTATTTTGATTTATATAATCAAAAAAATTATTGTATTTAAAACCAAAATAATGTTCGGAATTTGGAGCTATTTGAAATAATAAAGAAGACTCTATAAAATAAGCATTTCTAGAAGCGTTAATCTTATTATCCAAAATAAAATCATTAGTCTTTTCAGCCTTTCCAATTCTACTAGAAAGACCTCCCGCAAAATCAAAAATAACTTTAGATTTAGAAATAGAATCATTTGGAGCTTCTTGAGCAAAAATGATACTTGAAATAAAAAACAAGGAATAAAGTAATCTTTTTTTCATTTTCTTACAACTTATAATGGTTCATTAGCATCTTTTCATAAACAGTATCAGGTAAAATTCTTTTTAATACAATAGAAAACTTTTGCATAAAAGCTCCTACTTTATAATGTATTTTAGGATTTTGAGCATTAATCACTTTAAAAATAGCTTCTGCCATGTCATTTGGATTACTTCCGCCATCTACATGTTCATCCATCATTTGTAAAGTAGTTCCATATGATTTTTCATAATCAGATCCTTTTACAAGTGGTGCATGATATCTTCCCGCAGCAATATTTGTTGCAAAATCTCCTGGAGCAACGTTTGTAATGTTTATTCCAAATTCTTTTACTTCCATGCTTAGTGCTTCTGTAATTAACTCTAAAGCTCCTTTTGAAGCAGAATAAACACTTCTATAAGGTAATCCCATATAGCCTGCAATAGAAGTAATATTAATAATTAAACCTTTTTTTTGCTTGCGCATTTGTGGTAAAACAGCTTTCATTACTTCAATAGGTCCAAAAAGATTGGTTTCGAAGTTATTTTTAATTTCTTCAGTTGGAATTTCTTCTAATGGTCCGGTTATCCCAACACCAGCATTATTAATCACAACGTCAATTCTATCTTCTTTAGATAAAATTTCGGCAACAGCCAATTGAATAGATTCAACATTTCGAACATCAAGCTTAACTAATGGAAAGAGTGAGTTTTCAATTCGTTCAGGGTTTCTACTCGTTCCATATACTTTAAAGTTCTTATGATGTAAAAACTCGCCAATTGCTTTTCCTATTCCAGAAGAAGCGCCTGTTATAAATATTACTTTGCTCATTAAAAAAAATTATGATGTAAAAATACAGTCTTTTAAAGACTTTATAAAACTATTTAATAGAAATTCCTAAGCCCGGTTTTTCTGAAATAATAACTTTTCCATTATTTATAAAACTTCCAAAAGCAATATCGTTAGAAATTAAATTAGCGCCATCTAAATCAACATAATCAACAAATGGAGTTAAAGCAATTCCAGCTGAAATTCCAACTGTAGATTCGGTCATACAGCCTATCATAATTTTAAAATCATTTACTTTGGCTGTCTTAATAAATTGTAATGCTGGAGTTAATCCGCCAATTTTAACCAATTTCAAATTTAAAGTACTGTAATGGTTTTTTAATTTTGAAATGGAAGTTTCGTCTTGACAATCTTCATCGGCCATCCAATTTGGATATGTATTCGCATTAAGAGTATTAAAACTATTGATTTCCAATGGTTGTTCTATATAAGTAAATTGACTTGAAAATTCACTCTTTTCAATAAAATGACAATCTTCAATTGAAAAACTACAATTTGCATCTAATGCAATGTTTTTGTCTAAACCAAGTAATGAACTTAATTCCAATTCATTAAAATGATTGCATTTTACTTTAAAATTGTTCCAGGTCGATTTTTCTATCTTTTTAATTTGATTTTCAATCGAATCTATACTTATTGTTATAGACGATTCAGGTAATTTATGATAAGAAATAGAATTCAGTTCTAAAAAACTTTTCTTTTCTAGTTTTCCAAATAAATCCCAATAGGCACAATCTAAAGCCGAACGCAAAAAAGAATGCAAGTTTAAAGATTCTAAGAAAAGATAAAATTCAGTAGGATGATTAATCGATTCTTGTTCTATTTTAGTTTGAATTTGTGTTAGCTTTTGAACAAAATCAGTAAGATTAATATTATAATAATCTATAGATGAACATTCACCATAACCTTTTTCATTATGAGAACTTAAGGAAACAATTAATGCTTCTCTAAAAGAATAATCTCCATAACTAATTGAAAATGTTTCTTTTAATTCTAAACGAACAATTTGCCAATGTAATTTCATAGAAAAGGAATTGGTATAAAAATAAAAAATCTCCGCAAAGGGAGATCAAATATTTAAAAAAAATGGCAAGCGACCTACATCGCACCGCTACAACCGCTTACCCTTGCTGCGTTCCCACCCTGGGGGATTCTGCAGGAGCTGGTCGTGTAGGACTTGCCGGTGCAAATATACAAACATTTTATATTTTTGCAAGGCAATTGTTTGTTTTAAAATTCGTTGTATATTGTGTTATCAAATTATAAAAAACATGTTACATATTAAGTCACTAACTATCATAACATTAAGTTTACTAATCGGTTCTTGTGAGGGCGATAAAAATGAAAAAAATAATTTATTTTCTATTGATACTTCTGTTTTAAAACAAGTTTATCAGCCAAATGAGTCAGCCGATTTTGTTTTAAAAAACGAAAAAGCAAAGAAAATAGATTCGGTAAACTATATTTTAAATAATAAATCTATTGGAACAAGCGTTGGAAACAACAAATTGCATTATAGTTTTGAAAACGAAAAATTAGGCTGGCATCTTATAAAAGCCAAAGTGTATTTTGAAAACGATACTGCTGAAATTGAAACAAATTTTACGGTTGTGGCTCAAGATGCTCCTAAATTATTGACTTATAAAATAATCAATACCTATCCTCACGATATTGCAGCCTACACACAAGGATTTGAATTTTATAGAGATACTTTAATTGAAGGAACAGGAAACGGTGCTGGAAGCGGAACTGGAAAAAGAGGAATTTCTAGTTTGCGTAAAACCAATTATAAAACAGGTGAAGTTTATAAAAAAGTAGAACTTGGTATGCAATATTTTGGTGAAGGAATTACTATTTTGAATAATAAAGTGTATCAGCTGACTTATAAAAACAACGAAGGTTATGTGTATAACGCTGATACTTTTGAAAAAACAAAGACATTCAAGTATTTTAAAAATATGGAAGGTTGGGGTTTAACTAATGATGGTAAAAACCTTTACATGAGTAATGGAACAGAAAAAATATACATTTTAGATCCAGAAACCTTAGAAGAAATTGATTATATAAATATTTATACCAATGCTAGTAAAATTGAAGCCGTAAACGAACTTGAATGGATTGACGGTAAAATATGGGCTAATGTTTACGGTCGTGATGCAATTGCAATAATCAATCCTAAAAATGGAGCTGTTGAAAACATCATCAACTTAAGTGATTTAAAAAGTAAAGTTACACAACATCCAGATATTGATGTTTTAAATGGAATAGCGTATAATCCTAAAACAAAAACGGTTTTTGTTACAGGTAAAAATTGGGATAAAGTTTTTGAAATAACTGTTGAGTAATTAATGTCTAAAAAAGTAAATATTTATATTCCAGAACCTTGCCATGAAAATTGGGAAGCAATGACTCCTGAAGAAAAAGGAAGATTTTGCGGTTCTTGTAAAAAAATTGTTTTTGACTTTACAAAAGCAACCGATAAAGAAATTATTCTGCATTTAAATAAAGAGAAAAATACATGCGGACGCTTTTTAAACACCCAATTAAATAGAAATTTAATTGTTCAAAATAAAAAATCATCTTATTGGTCTGTTATTTTCACAACTGCAATTAGTTTTATTGGAATAGGAACTCAAAATGCTTTTGCTCAAATCAAACAAGATACTATTCAAACTGATACTAAAAGTATTTCAGTTAACGATACAATCATAAAATCAAACTTACCACATAAAATAAAAGGTGTTGTTTATGATAAACTTGGTACATTACCTGGTGTTAATATTGTTTTAAAAGAAACTACTATCCGAACGACAAGTGATTTTGATGGAAATTTTGAAATAGAAATAGAAAACAACTTTACCTTGCAATTTCAATATGTTGGCTATGAAACTATTGAGAAAAAAATTACTCTTTCTGAAATTAAAAAAAATAATTTCAAAATTGAAATGATAGAAGCTGATTTAGGCGATTTATTATTTGGAATTGTTGTCTATGAAAAAAAACGTACTTTCTTTGGAAGACAAATTCAAAAAGTAAGAAACTGGTTTAGATAAATTTTTAAAGAAAAAGCCTCAATAAATATTGAGGCTTTTTTTGTGTCATTTATTTCACAAATTTCTCTACAATACTTTTTACAGTACCTATTTCTGTAGAATGTTGAATACTTGGTCCAGCAACCCAAACCGTTTTATAAGTGGCTTGCGTAGCAGCTTTTGTTACTGCACTAGTCCCAATCATAAAACGGATCATTTTAACCCATTTTTTTAAACTTTTATTCTTATTCAAAAGATTCTCTAACCATGTTTGTTTTGTTCCAATTTTTTGCACATAAGGTGTATTAATAACTGTACATGGTGTTCCCGAAATACGTTCGGTCATAACAATGTCTTTTGCACCATAATCAACACAAGCTTGTTTGTATTCGTCAGAAACTCCTGCCTCAACAGATGCTATGAATGGACTTCCAATAGAAACTCCAATTGCTCCATATGATAACATTTTTTCTAATTCTTGCTTATTTCCTACTCCACCTGCAGATATGACAGGTAAAGAGGTTCCTTCATTAAGTTGTTTAATTAATACTTCTGGAGCAATATTTCCTCTATGACCACCTGCTTCATTATTAACAGCAATAATTGCATCAGCACCTAATTCTTCCACTTTTTTAGCAAACTTTAAGTCGGTAACGTCACAAAACACTTTTATACCTGCTTTATGAGCTTCATTTATTGTTTCTTCAGGACTACCTAAGGAAGTAATGATAAAGTCAACACCTTCTTCACATAGAATTCGTAATTGTTCTTTATACTTAATATTTGATTTATTCACGATTAAATTAAAACCAAAACTTCCACCTGGAACCTTTGCTGCTTTTAGCTCATATATAGCTTCTTTTAGTTCTTCAAGAGTTCTATAATTCAATGCAGGAATACAAGCCGCAACACCACTTTTCATTCCTTCAATAACCATTTTAGTATTGGATACTAAAAACATAGGTGCAATTATTATTGGATAGGTTGTATTTAGCAGAGAATTTAAAGTTGGCTTTTCCATAATTTAAAATTTTGTTTGTCAAATATAGTAAAGAATTATCAAATAGTATGCGTGCATATAATTATTTTCCTATATAAAAAAAGGGATATTTTAAATATCCCTTTTTTTATTATTTTATAATTTCAATTTTTTGAGCTTCTTCTTTATTCTTAGTATCAAAGAATCCTTGTTCACTCATCCAATCGTCGCTGTAAATTTTACTCATGTATCTAGAACCATGATCAGGAAAAATAACAACAACATTACTATTTTCATTAAATGTACCTGCTTCTTCATATTGCTTTATAGCTTGGAAAGCTGCTCCAGATGTATAACCCACAAACAAGCCTTCTTTTTTTGCTAATTCTCTTGCAGTATGTGCACTATCTTCATCTGAGACTTTCATAAAGTTATCGATAATATCAAAATCAGTAGCAGTTGGAATTAAATTTTTACCTAATCCTTCAATACGATAAGGATAAATTTCTTCATTATCAAATTCCTTTGTTTCATGATATTTTTTCAAAACAGAACCAAATGCATCAACTCCCAAAATTTGAATATCTGGATTTTGTTCTTTTAAAAATCTAGCAGTCCCAGAAATAGTTCCTCCAGTTCCACTACAAGCTACTAAATGAGTAATTTTTCCATTTGTTTGTTCCCAAATTTCAGGACCTGTAGAGTTGTAATGAGCATCTACATTTAAATCGTTAAAGTATTGATTTATATATACTGATCCTTTAGTTTCTTCGTGCAATCTTTTAGCAACATTGTAGTATGAACGCTCATCATCTGCTGAAACATTAGCTGGGCAAACATAAACTTTAGCTCCCATTGTGCGAAGCATATCTATTTTATCTGCAGATGATTTTGAACTTACTGCTAAAATACAGTCATAACCTTTTATAATACTTACCATAGCTAAACTAAAACCAGTATTTCCTGATGTAGTTTCTATAATTGTATCTCCTGGTTTAAGAATTCCTCTTTTTTCAGCTTCTTCAATAATATATAATGCAATTCTATCTTTTGTTGAATGACCTGGATTAAAAGCTTCTACTTTTGCATAAAAATTACCAGATAAGCCTTGAGTAATATTATTAAGTTTAATAAGTGGTGTATTTCCTATTAACTCTAAAACATTATTGTAGGCTTTTATTTCTTCTTTCATAAAAACAATATTAATATGAGGCTTAGTGTTGGTTTTATTTTACCCCAAAACCTTGCAAATTTAACAAAAAAACTTTAACTATTTCTTAATTTTTTCTAAATCTAATAAAAAAGAAAATTCTTTAGCTACTTCTTTAAGTGCTTCAAACCTTCCAGAAGCACCACCATGACCAGCTTCCATGTTCGTATCTAAAAACAATAAATTTTTATCTGTTTTTTTTGCACGAAGTTTTGCAACCCATTTTGCTGGTTCCCAATATTGTACTTGAGAATCATGCAAACCAGTTGAAACGTACATGTTTGGATAAGCTTGTGCTTTTACATTATCATATGGTGAATAAGACAACATATAATCATAATATTCTTTATCATTAGGATTTCCCCATTCGTCATATTCTCCTGTTGTTAATGGAATTGAATCGTCCAACATAGTTGTAACAACATCAACAAAAGGAACTTGCGCAATAACTCCGTTATATAACTCTGGTGCCATATTAACTATTGCCCCCATTAATAAACCTCCAGCAGATCCTCCTTCGGCATATAAATGATTTTTTGAAGTATATTCTTTCCTAATTACATATTTTGAACAATCAATAAAATCAGTAAATGTATTTTTCTTTTTTAATAATTTTCCGTTTTCATACCATTCTCTTCCTAAATACTCTCCTCCTCTTACATGAGCAATCGCAAATATAAAACCTCTATCTAAAAGACTTAATCTTGTTGTTGAAAAATATGGGTCAATTGTTGATCCGTATGAGCCATAAGCATAAAGTAAAAATGGATTTGAACCGTTTTTCTTCATACCTTTTCTGTACACCATTGAAATTGGAATTTTTGTTCCATCTTCGGCTGTAGCCCAAATTCTTTCTTCTTTGTAATTGCTTTTATCAAATTTACCTCCTAAAACCTCTTGTTCTTTTAAAACAGTTTTTTCTTTAGTGACCATATTAAAATCAATTACAGAAGAAGGTGTCGCTAAAGATTGATAACCATATCGAAGAACATCTGTATCAAAATCAACATTCGAAGTTGTATAAGCTGTATAAGTTTCGCTTTCGAAAGGTAAATAGTAGGTTTCTGAATTATCCCATGGTCGAATTTGAATTTTATTTAAACCGTTTGAACGTTCTTCAACCACTAAGAATTTTTTAAAAATATCTATCCCTTCTAATAATACATCTTTTCTGTGCGGAATTAACTCAACCCAATTTTCCATTGATGTTGTCTTTTCAGACGTTTTCATCAATTTAAAATTAGTTGCTTTATCTTTATTTGTAACTACATAAAAACTGTCATTATAATGACTAATTGAGTACTCTAAACCTCTAACTCTTTTTTGAAAATACCTAAATTCTCCGTCTGGTTTATTTGATTCAAGAATTTGATATTCTGAAGTTAAGGTACTTGTAGATCCAATTACTAAATATTTTCTTGATTTTTCTTTATAAACAAAGGTGTAAAAAGTATCGTCTTTTTCATGATAAATTAATTTATCTTTAGAAGTTGAATCACCTAATTTATGTTTGTATATTTTATCAGATCGTAATGTTTTTGCATCTTTTAGCGTGTAAAACAATGTTTTATTATCACTCGCCCAAGTTGAACCTCCAGTTGTATTTTCAATTTTTTCAGATAAAATTTCACCAGTTTGAAGGTTTTTTATTTGAATTGTATATTGTCTTCTTGAAACTAAATCGACACCAAAAGCAGCATACTTATTATCTTCACTAACATTTATTCCGCTTAAATTAAAATACGATTGTCCTTTTGCCATTTCATTACAATCGAACATAATTTCTTCTTTTGCTTCTAAAGAACCTTTCTTTCTCGAATAAATAGGATAATCTTTCCCTGTTTCGAATCTCGTTATATAATAATACCCATTATAAAAATAAGGCACAGATGAATCATCTTCTTTAATACGAGCTTTCATTTCTTTAAACAAATCGTCTTGAAATTGTTTAGTATGAGCCGTCATTTTTTGATAATACTCATTCTCTTTATTCAAATAATCAATTACTTCTTTGTTTTCTCTATCATTTAACCAGTAGTAGTCGTCAACTCTAACTTCTCCGTGTTTTTCTAAATTATGAGGTTTTATTTGAGCAATTGGAGCTTTAATTTCTTCGTTCATTTTTACTTTTTTTTCTTTACAAGAGCTTGCAAAAATAAGAGAAATTAATGCGAAATAGGTATATTTTTTCATGAAGTTATCATTTGTATTTAAAAGCTAATTTAATATTTTTGCATGAATAAAAAAATTAAACAAAATATGTTTGGAGATATTATGGGTATGATGGGTAAAATTAAAGAAACCCAACAAAAAGTGGAAGAAACTAAAAAACGTTTAGATTCGGTACTTATAGATGAAAAAAGTAGCGATAATCTTATTGAAGTAACTTTAACGGCGAATAGAAAAATCACAAATATTTCAATTGATGATAGTTTATTAGAGGATAAAGAAATGTTGGAAGACTATTTAATTAACATCTTAAATAAAGCAATTGAAAAAGCGACTAATGTAAATGAGACAGAACTAGCGGCTGTTGCCAAAGAAGGTATGCCGAATATTCCTGGAATGGATATGTTTAAATAAAAAAAGCAACTCTATGAGTTGCTTTTTTTATATTTCAATTTTAGACAGAGCCTCTAGAACATAAGTATGCATCACTTCTTTATAATCTAAATGAGTTACCATCCTTAATTTACCTTGCCCCATTGAACTTATTAAAATATTTTTTTGCTTTAATAATTCCATGAATTTAGATTCGTCAACATTTTTTTTTAACTGAAAAATCAAAATATTCGTTTCAACATCTTCTACTTTATCAACCCATGATAAAGTTTTTAACAAGTCTCCAAGTTCTTTTGCTTTTCTATGGTCTTGTTCAAGTCGTTGAATATTATTGTCAAGTGCATAAATTCCGGCTGCAGCCAAATATCCAGCTTGACGCATATTTCCTCCAAAAAGTTTTCTAACTCTAATTGCTCTATTTATATGTGCTTTTGTACCAATTAATACCGAACCAACTGGTGCTCCTAGTCCTTTTGACAAACAAACCGAAATAGTATCAAAAATTTGTCCGTATTCTTTTGGATCTTGATTTTTAGCTACTAAAGCATTCCATAATCGAGCTCCATCTAAATGATAAATTAAGTTATTTTGAATACAAACTTCTTTAATTGCTTTTAAATTCTCCATTTCATAACAAGCACCTCCACCTTTATTAGTAGTATTTTCTATACTTACCATTTTTGTTAAAGGAGCATGATAAAAACCAGGATCGCTAATTACACTTTTTACTAATTCGGGCGTAATCATCCCTCTATCTCCATCAACTAAATGGCAAGAAACGCCACTATTTGCGGCTACTCCTCCACCTTCATATAAAAATATATGCGACCATTTATCACAAATTACTTCATCTCCAGGTCGTGTATGAACTCTAATTGCTGTTTGATTTGCCATGGTTCCCGAAGGGAAAAAAAGTGCTGCTTCCATACCAAACATTTCAGCAACTTTTGCTTCAAGTTCATTTACAGTTGGATCTTGCTTAAATACATCATCTCCTACTTTTGCATTAAACATTGTAGTAAGCATTTCTGGAGTTGGCTTTGTAACCGTATCACTTATTAAATTAATTTCCATAATATTAAAAGGAATGTCTATTTTTGTGGTGTAAAACTACAAAAATAATATGATTACTACAGAACAAGTAAAGGATATTATAGAGCGCCTTGGTGCGTTAAGGAGGTATCTTTGACATCGATAAAAAACTTATAGAAATATCAAACGAAGAAGAAAAAACGTTTGCACCTGACTTTTGGGATAATGCAAAAGAGGCAGAAATAATTATTAGGAATTTACGATCAAAGAAAAAATGGGTCGAAGATTTCAATAAAGCTAATGAATATGTTGAAGAACTTCAAATAATGATGGACTTTCTAAAAGAAGGTGAAATTAGTGAAGAAGAAGTTGAAGAGTTATTCAATAAAACTACTTTACATATTGAAGATATTGAGTTTCGTAACATGCTTTCTGATGAAGGAGACAGTTTAAGTGCTGTACTTCAAATTACTGCTGGTGCTGGCGGAACAGAAAGTTGTGATTGGGCTTCAATGCTAATGCGCATGTATTTAATGTGGGCTGAAAAACAAGGTTACAAAATCAAAGAATTGAATTACCAAGAAGGTGATGTTGCCGGAATTAAAACCGTTACTTTAGAAATAGAAGGCGATTTTGCTTTTGGATACCTAAAAGGCGAAAACGGTGTGCATCGATTGGTAAGAATTTCCCCTTTTGACAGTAATGCTAAACGTCATACTTCATTTGCTTCAGTTTATGTTTATCCTTTGGTTGATGATACTATTGAAATTGAAATTAATCCTGCCGATATTGAAATAACAACTGCACGATCAAGTGGTGCTGGTGGGCAAAATGTAAATAAGGTGGAAACCAAAGTGCAATTAGTTCACAAACCAACTGGAATTCAAATTCAATGCTCTGAAACCCGTTCACAACACGATAATCGTAACAGAGCTATGCAAATGCTAAAATCGCAATTGTATGAAATTGAATTAAAAAAACAATTAGCTCAAAGAGCAGATATTGAAGCAGGAAAAATGAAAATTGAATGGGGTTCTCAAATTCGTAATTATGTAATGCATCCTTATAAATTAATCAAAGATGTTCGTTCAGGCTATGAAACAAGTGATGTTGATGGAGTCATGAATGGAGAAATCGATCAATTTTTAAAAGCATATTTAATGCTCATGGGACAACGAGAAGAAGAATAAACTTCAACTTGAATATTGCAATTGAATATTGTATTTTAGCGAACAAAATTAATGACACAAACAACATATGGACTTAGAATTTAATAAAAACGAAGATTATAATAAATTATTAGTTTCCGATTTAAAACGTCGTTTTGCTCAAGTAAAATTGGGTGGCGGACAAAAACGTATCGATAAATTACATGCAGAAGGTAAAATGACGGCTCGTGAACGTATCGATTATTTATTAGATGAAAAATCTAAAAGTATAGAAATTGGTGCATTTGTTGGAGAAGGAATGTATAAAGAACATGGTGGTTGTCCGTCAGGAGGTGTTGTTGTTAAAATTGGATATGTTTCTGGAAAACAATGCATTGTAGTTGCTAATGATGCAACTGTTAAAGCGGGTGCTTGGTTTCCAATTACAGGAAAAAAAAATTTAAGAGCGCAAGAAATTGCTATTGAAAATAGATTACCAATCATTTATTTGGTAGATTCTGCAGGTGTTTATTTACCATTACAAGATGAAATTTTTCCAGATAAAGAACATTTCGGACGTATTTTTAGAAATAACGCTGTAATGAGTAGTATGGGAATTACCCAAATTGCTGCTGTAATGGGTAGTTGTGTTGCTGGTGGTGCTTATTTACCTATCATGAGTGATGAAGCAATGATTGTTGATAAAACTGGAAGTATTTTCCTTGCCGGAAGTTATTTAGTTAAAGCTGCCATTGGTGAAAGTATAGATAATGAAACTCTTGGTGGAGCAACTACGCATTGCGAAATTTCTGGAGTTACCGACTTTAAGGCGAAAGACGATGCAGCAGCTTTAGACCGAATTAAAAGTGTTGTAGGTAAAATTGGTGATTTCGATAAAGCAGGTTATAATCGAGTGAAAGCGGTGAAACCAAAATTAGATCCAAAAGAAATTTACGGAATTCTTCCAAAAGCGCGTAATGAACAATATGACATGATGGAAATCATTCATCGAATGGTTGACAATTCTGAATTTGAAGAATATAAAGCGGGTTACGGACAAACAATTATTACGGGTTACGCTCGTATAGACGGTTGGGCGGTTGGAATTGTAGCTAATCAAAGAAAAATCGTAAAAACAACGGCTGCAAAAACAAAACCAAGCGAAATGCAATTTGGTGGTGTTATTTATTCTGATTCTGCTGATAAAGCGACTCGTTTTATTGCCAATTGTAACCAAAAGAAAATTCCCTTGGTCTTTTTACAAGATGTAACTGGTTTTATGGTAGGTAGTAAATCAGAACATGGCGGAATCATAAAAGATGGTGCTAAAATGGTAAATGCTGTTTCTAATTCTGTTGTACCAAAATTCACAGTAATTATTGGAAATTCATACGGAGCAGGAAACTATGCAATGTGCGGAAAAGCATACGATCCAAGATTAATATTTGCTTGGCCAAGTGCAGAATTAGCAGTTATGAGTGGAAACTCAGCGGCTAAAGTACTGGTTCAAATTGAGGCTGCAACCTTAAAAAAACAAGGAAAAGTAGTTGATGAGCAAGTTGAAAAAGAATTATTTGACAAAATTAAAGCTCGTTATGATGAACAAGTTTCACCTTATTATGCAGCTTCGCGTTTATGGACGGATGGAATTATTGATCCGTTAGAAACAAGGACTTGGCTTTCAATGGGAATTGAAGCGGCCAACCACGCTCCTATTGAAAAGCCTTTTAATCTTGGGGTTATTCAAGTTTAAAATAATAAAAAACAAAATTTTTAAATCTTAAAATATCAAATTATGAAACTATTAAAAGGAATTTTAGCAATTGTATTATTTAGCATTTTTACAATTTCATGTAATGATGCAAAATCTACTCCATCTGAAGAAGTTGCAACAGAAATTGTTAAAGATTCAACTGAAAGTAAAAAAGCATGTTGTGCTGAAAAAGGTAAAGAGGCTAAAGAGTGCTCTGGAGAAAATAAAAAAGCATGTTCTGCTGATACTAAATCTTGCAAAGGAGATTGCAAAAAAGAAAATTGTACAGATAAAGAGGCGAAATCATGTGGAGCAGATTGCAAAAAAGAAGCTAAAAAAGCATGTTGCTCAGATAAAAAATCAGAAACAACTGAAAAAACAGAATAAATTAAATAGTATTTTATAAAAGATAAATAAGCTGTTCTATTAGAATGGCTTATTTTATTTATAATTCCATGAATGATTTTTTTCAACATTTTAAAACCAATATTTCAGGTATTAATTTACCAGAAAAATTTACATTTCCATTCTATTACGAACCCAATGAATTGAGTAAAATTGCTTCTCAAGAATTGCAAAATTACCTTGAAAATCAAACCGATTTTGAACATAATTTCGGGTTAGATGAAACTCAAAAAGGATTAGTAATTGGAAAAATGTTTGGTGTTTTAGTGTGCGAAAATTCAAAAGGAGAATTAGGTTATTTAGCTGCGTTTTCTGGAAAATTAGCAGATTCCAATCATCATAAAAAATTTGTTCCAACAGTTTATGACATGTTGGATGAAAACGGATTTTATAAAATTGGGGAAAATAAATTAAATCAAATTACCAAAGAAATTGAGGTTTTAGAACAAGATTTAAAATATTTAGAAGCACTTGAAACACTAAAAAACATTCAAAACGAAGCTGAAATTGACTTAAATCGTCAAAAAAAGGTGATGAAATTGCAAAAGGAACTTCGAACAGAAAAACGAACAAATCCGAATTGTAATATTGAAGAACTCAATAAAGAAAGCCAGTTAGAAAAGATTCTGTTTAAAAAAATGACAAAATATTGGGAATACAAAATTGCTGATGCTGAGAAAGAAGTAAACTTATTTACCAATGAAATAAATGCTAAAAAAGAAACTAGAAGAATCAAATCTGCTCAATTACAACAACAATTATTTGATAATTATGCTTTTTTGAATCAATATAAAAACTCAAAAAGTTTAGGTGAAATATTCGAGAACAATCCGCCAGCTGGTGCAGGAGAATGCGCTGCTCCTAAATTATTGCATTATGCGTTTCAAAATAATTTAAAACCAGTTGCAATGGCTGAATTTTGGTGGGGAGAATCTCCAAAATCAGAAATTAGAAAACATAAACAATTTTACCCTGCTTGTACTGGCAAATGTGAACCAATTTTGAAACACATGCTCTTGGATATTGAAATGGATGAAAATCCGTTTTTAAATAATACTGCAGAGCATCAAAATATAGAAATTGTATTTGAAGATAATTATTTAGCAGTAATTCATAAACCACATGAATTTTTATCTGTTCCTGGGAAAAATGTAAAAGATTCAGTTTACCAAAGAGTTAAAGAACTATATCCTAATGCAACCGGACCGTTAATTGTTCACCGATTAGACATGTCTACTTCAGGATTAATGCTCATTGCAAAATCGGAAGAAGTGTATAAAAACCTACAAAGTCAGTTTATAAAACGAACCGTTCAAAAAAGATATGTGGCAATTTTAGATGGAATTGTTCTTCAAAATGAAGGTTTTATTGATTTACCTTTACGAGTAGATTTAGACAATCGTCCTAATCAATTGGTTTGTTACGAACACGGAAAATCGGCAAGAACAAAATTTGAAGTAATTAGTAGAGAAAACAACAAAACACGCATTCACTTCTTTCCTATTACCGGCAGAACGCATCAATTACGAGTACATGCTTCACATAAATTAGGCTTAAATTGTCCAATAATTGGTGATGATTTGTACGGAACTAAAGCAGATAGATTACATCTTCATGCTGAAGAAATTACGTTTGAACATCCTATAAATAAAGAAAGAATTACTATTTTAAAAAAAGCTGAATTTTAGTTTTTTAACGAAATAGTAACAAAACATATAAATCAACTACTTATATTTACTTTAGAAAATATAAAAATGAAAAAACTACTTATTATCGGATTCCTTTTTTTGGGTATCGTCGAAATTACAGCACAAAAATTCACACGTAGAGATTCTCTTCAAGGTGGAATGCGTTTTGAGCGTACTTGCTTTGACGTACTTCGCTACGATTTAAATATCAAAATAAACCCAGAAGAAAGAACTATTGTTGGTTATAACGATATTAGTTTCAAAGTTGTAGAAAATACTTCAAAAATTCAATTGGATTTATTTGACAATATGAAAATAGATTCTATTATTTGGAACAAGCAAAAACTTACTTATAAAAGAGACTTTGATGCTGTATTTATCAGTTTTCCAAATGAATTAAAGCAAAATACTTCTGAAAAAGTGCGTTTTTATTATTCTGGTAAACCAAAAGTGGCTAAAAATGCACCTTGGGATGGCGGATTTGTATTTAAAAAAGACAGTAATAAAAACCATCATATTGCAGTTGCGGTTCAAGGAACTGGTGCTAGTTTGTGGTTTCCTGTTAAAGATTCTCAAACAGACGAACCAAATAATGGTGCTTCAGTAAGAGTTGCTGTACCAAACGGCTTAATGAATGTTTCTAACGGAAGATTTAAAGGTTCAGAAGATTTAGGAAACGGTTTTACACGTTGGGATTGGGAGGTTATTAATCCAATTAACAACTATACAATTACTGTAAATATTGCTGATTATGTACATATTCATGACAAACTAGACGATTTAGATTTAGATTATTATGTGCTTCGTGAAAATGAGGAAAAAGCACGTAAACATTTTGAGGAAGATGTAAAACCAATGATGAATTGCTTTCAAACAAAATTTGGAAAATATCCATTTTGGGAAGATGGTTATAAGCTTGTAGAAACACCTTATTTAGGTATGGAACACCAAAGTGCAGTTGCCTATGGTAATAAATATAAGAAAGGTTATATGGGCTTCGATTTATCAGGAACTGGAGTTGGAATGTTCTTCGATTATATAACGATTCATGAAACGGGTCACGAATGGTTTGGAAATAGTATTACAAGTAAAGATATTGCCGATATGTGGATTCATGAAGGATTTACAACTTATAGTGAAACTGTTTTTATTGAATGTATGAAAGGGTACGAACCTGCAATGAAATATATTAATGGTCAAGCCAAAAACGTAGCAAATGACCGACCAATTATTGGTCAATTTGGTGTTAATAATGAAGGAAGTGGCGATATGTATTACAAAGGTTCTCTTTTACTAAATACATTGCGTCATGTTGTAAACGATGATGAAAAATGGTGGAAAATAATTTTAAAGTATTCTGAAACTTTTAAAAAGCAAATTATCGATACCGATATGGTTATTGCTTTTTTTAATGAAGAAACAGGAATGAACCTTAAACCCGTTTTTAATCAGTATTTAAAAACAACAAAAATTCCAGAATTAACATATAAAATTAACGGAGATAATTTAACTTATTATTGGACCAATGTAAATGAAGACTTTAATATGCCAATTGATTTTGAATATGATAAAAAAACAATTCGTTTATTTCCTACAACAAGTCCGCAAGAAGTAAAATTAAAAAAGCTGAAAAAATCTAAAAGCTACCAAATTTATGACAACAAGTTTTATATAAGTATTAAAGAAGACATGTAGTCTTCTTTTTTATTACAATTTAATGTTAAAAAAAACTTTAATTAATTTATTTTTAATAACTTAGAGTATCAATAATTGAGGTTGTCTAAAAAGAATTTATTTTGGAAATCAAAATAATAAACCTATTTAAATTGAATTCATAAATAGGTTTATTGCACGTTTAGTTTAAAAGTTTCTGCACTTTTTAGACAACCTTTATTTTTTGTAAAGTAGCTTTTCTATTAATTTTATTAGTTGATGTTTCTATAAACTTATCAATATAATACACGTTTTTAGGAGTTTCATATTTTGATAAGTGTTCAAATATATTTGCGCTTAAATTTAAGTCAATATCCGATTCGATAACTAAAATTACTTTTTGTCCTAACTTTTTATCTTCTTGTGAACCTATAAAAAAGCGGTTTTTAATTTTTTCTTGCAATTTAAATTCTATTTCTTCTGGTGAAAATTTTATTCCTCCACTATTTATAATATTATCAAATCTTCCTTTCCAAATAAATTTCTTATCAGAAATTAATTCAACTAAATCGTTTGTAATGATAGTTTTTTTAGCAACTTTAGGCGCATCAACAATTAAACAATTTCTGTCATCTATTGAAAAAACGACATTTGGTAACGCTTCAAAACAATTATTTTCAATGCGTTTCATTGCCACATGAGATACGGTTTCGGTCATTCCATACGTTTCAAAAATAGTTGTTGTTGCATTTTTTAGTTTGTCTATTAAAACAGAGTTTACTTGAGCACCGCCAATAATTAATGTTTTAATTTGATGTAATTGAGCAATAGAATCTTCTACTTGCATAGGAACCATTGCTACAAAGTCATAATTTTTAGTAATAGATTTTAACGGAGTACTTGAAAGTTCAACTGCATCTAATTCTAATCCTAAAATTAAAGCTCTAACCAGCATTAATTTTCCTGCAATATAATCCGCAGATAAACACAATAATGCGGAATCACCTGGTTTCAAATTTAAAAAATCGCCAGTTGAAAGTGCAGAAGCAACAACGAATTGTTTTTCAATTTTAATTATTTTAGGTTTTCCTGTTGTTCCTGATGTTTGTACTTCAATATATGGTTTTTCGTCTAACCAATTTAAAAGAAACTTAAAAATAACTTTTTCATATTCATCACCTTCTTTAATATAACTAACAGCTACTCTTTTAATTTGTTTAAAATTTAAATGAACTCCATTAAATTTAAAGCGATTGTGAACGTTTTTATACGTTAGTGTTTTCTGTAACATTATCTATATTTAAATTTCCGGTTAACTTTTTACTCCAATTATTCCATTTATACTTTTTAGCAAATAGTAAAATCAATATTGGAAAAACTATAAAAACAGGTAAAATTATATCAAAACCTGCAGCGGGTTCAGCTATATCCTTAAAAATTGAATGCGTTTGAAAAGCAGTCCAATCAGCCGTTACCAATAAAGCGCCAATTAAATTATTTGCAGCATGAAAACCAAGAGCCAACTCTAAACCTTCATCCATAAGTGTAATAAGACCTAAAAAAAATCCGGTTCCTATGTAATAAACCATTATAATGTAACCCATTTTACCAACTTCTGGATTAGCAATATGCATAAGTCCAAACAAAACTGAAGTTACAATTAAAGGAATTAATCGGTTATTAGTTGCTAAACCAATTCCTTGCATCATATGGCCTCTAAATAAATATTCTTCAAAACTTGTTTGTAAAGGAATGAATATAATAGCAATTACTAAAAAAACTAAAAATTTATTCAGCCTAAAATTCAATACAAAATTCTCAGGATTCAGATAATAAGATCCTAAAACCATTATAATGCTTATTAAACTCCAAAGCGAAAATGAAAAGAAAATTCTTTTCCAATCAATTTTTTTTCTAGAAGTGGTTAACATAGTAATAGATTGATTTTGAACATATTTAACCCAAAACAACAAAAACAAACACGCAATTGACAATGGAGTAATTATCATTAAAAAAGTTCCATTAACACCAATCATTTGTATGGTTTGTTGAATCATAATTGCAGTATCAACTCCGTCTGATTCTATATAATTCCAAACCATTAAACCAATAAATGATAAAGGTAATGGCAAATACAGCCAAAGGTTTGGTTTTTTATTTTTTAATTGTTCAATAAACATAATAGTATATTTAGTTAGTACAAAGTTAATTCTTTTCTTCAATCTACTATTTTTTCTTTCTTTGTAAAAAATAAAAATTATGATCACAATTTATCACAACCCAAGATGTTCTAAATCAAGAGAAGGAGTTTCATTTTTAGATAGTTTAAACTTAGAATTTAAAACCATAAAATACCTCGATGAAACATTAACTAAAGAAGAGTTACAATCAATACTTAAAAAGTTAAATTATAAACCAATTGAATTAGTTCGAACTAAAGAAAAAATTTGGATTGAAAATTACAAAAACAAGCAATTAACTGATGATGAAATTATTAACGCAATGATTGAAAACCCAAAATTAATTGAAAGACCAATAATTATAAATGGAAATAAAGCTGTAGTTGCTAGACCAACTGATAAGATGAAGGAAATTTTATAACTCTTTTAACAAAGTATTGTGATTTCGTCATTAAACCAAAGGGTATTTTTGCAATCTAAATTGAAATCATATAAATAAGAATCATGTCAAACATTAAAAATTTTATTGCGTTAAGCTTACTAATCTTTACAAGTTTAAGTTTTGCACAACAAAGACCAGAAGTAAAAAAAGTGACTATCTCTGGTACAATTTTAGAAAAAGGTACAAATATTCCTTTAGAATATGCAACGGTTGTACTTCAAAATGCTAAAAAACCTGAAATACTTACGGGAGGAATTACAGATATTGACGGTAAATTTAGTTTTGAAGTTAATGCAGGTGAATATAATGTTAGATATGAATTTATTTCATTTAAAACTGTATCAGTAAAAAACAAAAAAATAACTAGTGATACTAACTTAGGAACAGTATTTTTAGAAGAAGATATTGCACAATTAAATGATGTTGTTGTTGTAGCAGAAAGATCAACTGTAGAAATTAAGCTAGATAAAAGAGTTTATAATGTTGGTAAAGACATGACAGTTAAAGGAGGAACCGTAAGTGATGTTTTAGATAATGTACCTTCGGTAACAGTTGACCCAGATGGAACCATTGCTCTTAGAGGAAATGAAAATGTTAGAATTTTAATTGACGGCAAACCTTCTGGTTTAGCAGGAATAAATATTGCCGATGCATTAAAACTTTTACCAGCAGATGCTGTAGAAAAAGTAGAAGTAATTACAAATCCATCAGCTCGTTATGATGCTGAAGGAAGTGGAGGAATTATAAATATTGTTTTAAGAAAAGGAAAAGCACAAGGTATAAATGGCTCTGTAGTACTTTCTGTAAGTGATCCAGAATCATATGGTGCAAGTACAAACTTAAACTATAGATCAGATAATTTTAATTTATTCTCAAACTTTGGATATAATTATAGAAATTCTCCAGGAAACTCATTAACAGATTCTGAATATTTTAATAATGATGGTACAACAAGTGCTTTCATTAATGAAAGAAGAACTAACGAAAGATTAAACGAAGGTTACAATGCTAATTTCGGAATTGATTTATTCTTAAACAAATCTACAACTTGGACAAATTCCTTAACTTTTACAGAAGGAAGAAGTAAAAATCCAGACGATGTTTACTTCTATAATTATGACAATACCTTTACTCCTACATTTGTAAGAAATAGATTTAACGACGAAAGAGGAAACGATTTCAGCTTTGAATATGCTACTAACTTTACAAAAAACTTCAAAAAAGAAGACCATAAATTAACAGTAGATATCGCAATATCTCAAAACAGAGATAACGAAAGCTCAATTATTACAGACCAAATTGTGGGAGACAATAGTTCCCTATTTACAGAAACTACATTAAACAATCAAAAACAGCAACGTAATCTATTTCAAGCTGATTATGTATTACCAATTGGCGAAAATGGTCGTTTTGAAGCAGGTTATAGAGGTAGTTTCCAAAAAAACTTAACCGTATTTGAAATTGAACCAAATACAGCTTATTCAAATACTCTAGAGTACAATGAAGACATTAATGCTTTATATGCACAATATGGAAATAAAATAAACAAGTTTTCTTATTTCTTAGGAATGCGCTTTGAAGATAGTAACATCGATGTTAATTCTTTAACAGCAAATGATTATAATAATAAAAAATACAATAACTTTTTCCCTTCAGCTACTATTAATTATGAAATTTCAGAATCTAATAGCTTAAGTTTAAGTTACAGTAAAAGAATTAACAGACCAAGAGGAAGATTCCTGAATCCATTCTCTTCTTACTCTAGTAATATTAACATATTTCAAGGAAATCCCGATTTAGATCCATCATATACAAATGCAATAGACTTAGGTTACCTTAAAAGATGGAGTAAATTAACTTTAAACTCATCTGTATACGTAAACATAACAGATCAATCGTTTGAATTTATTAAAAAAGAATCAGGGTTAGAAGTAGATGGTATTCCAGTAATTCTAAGTACACCTATTAACCTTTCAAAAGAATATAGAGCAGGTTTCGAATTCAATGTAAACTACTCACCTTATAAATGGTGGAAATTAAACGGAAACTTAAATGTTTTTAGAGTTGAAAACGATGGAGATTATTCATACACTGATTATTTAGGAAATAATGTAGTTCAAAATTTTGACAACGTAGCAACAACATGGTTTACAAGAGCCTCGTCAAAAATAACACTACCTTATGAAATAGATTGGCAAACAAATGTAACTTATAGAGCTCCTCAAACAACAGCTCAAGGTAAGCGTTTAGACATGACATCTGTAAACCTTGCATTTAGTAAAGACATCTTAAAAGACAAAGGATCAATTTCATTAAACGTAAGCGATTTATTCAATACAAGAAAAAGAAGATTCAATTCAGAACTTGATGCTGTAAACTCATACACAGAATTTCAATGGAGACAACGTCAAATAACATTAGCCTTTACGTACCGTTTTAACAAAAAGAAAAACGAAAGAGAAAATCAAAAAAGAGAAGATGCCGGCGGAGATGCTGAATTCATGTAAAACAAAAAAAGTCCCAATTTAAATTGGGACTTTTTTATTATAAAGAAAAAAATTATTCTTCTTTATCCTGTTGTCTTTTAGCTTTCTTCTCTTTAATTAACTCAATAATAGAACCGCCCAACCAATATTGAACAAACCCTACTAAAAATATCATCAACCAAAAACCTATTGTTAAAATGGTTAAGAAAAGTAAAAAACCTAAATACTGTTGAAATTCAAACATGTTTTCCGGAATTTTTGAATGTAAGCCAAAGATAATAGGAAATATCAACATCAACAATAATATTACACAATTTCTTTAAAAAAATATAGTTTATGCGGCGTGCCCTCCATTCCATTACGGTCGGGCTATGCGCTATATCTTTTATTCCATTACCATTTCATAAAAGGATGCCGCTGCTATCCCTCACGCAAAATCATTGCATCAAACAAAATTTTATTATAAATTAGCAATATAATGTTTGATTACAAGTATAAATACCAAGGTCAAGAGTTTGAAGAGGAATTAGGAAAGAATACTTATGCTTATGAATGGAGAGATTATGACCCTACAATCGGTCGTTTTAACAAAATCGATAGATTCTCTGAGAAATACTTAGGCGTAAGTACTTATGCTTTTTCTGCTAATAGTCCAATCCAGTATAGAGAAATAGCTGGAGATAGTATTCATGTCGTTTTAAGAAGTAGGGGGGTTAATAATTCAACTAATATTCAAAAACTGTATTGGGGACAGAACAATAATGGTAATTACTCATTTTTTGATTCAAGCAATGGTTCAGCATATCAAGGAGGAGACCAATTTGTAGCAGATTTAACTAATGCATTAAATAGTTTAATGAGTGGCGGAATTGTAGGAAATAACTTAGTAACTTCATTAGCTGGTGACCTAAACAACAATGTTGAAATTTTGTCTTCTAATGAAAATAAAGCTGGTTTTGATGGAAGTTTTGTAAAGTGGAATTCAAGTAATACCAATGGAGCTCCTGACAACCAACCTGGAAACAATAATCAAAGACCTACTTTTATTAGTTTAGGTCATGAATTAGCTCATATTAAGGATTCATGGAGTGGTACTTTAGACCAAAGCCGATGGTTTAGTGTACCAAATGCGAATGGAGGTTTTACCCCAATCCCTAAAGCAGAGATTTATTCTACCCATGTTGAAAATCAATTACGATCAGAAAACAATCTTCCTTTAAGAACAAGTTATGCTGCAGACCCAAATGGCAACCCTGCTGGACCTAGCATATTGTTTCCAGGTACTCGTGAAAGTAGGTTTTATGATTCAAATGGAAATTCAAATGGAAATTCAATTAATAGAAGAAGACAAACGCCTTATAAATATTAAAAATGAAAAATAAAATTATAATGTTATTAACTATTTTATTATTTAGTTGTTCTGTTACACAAAAAGTAACCAGTAATAATGATATATTTTTAGTAATAAAAAATAGTTCTAAAAAAAACAAATGTGGTGCATATCCAGATTTATTTTATCAGAATAAGAATAAGTTAACAACAAAGATAGATTTTTTTGATTTTCAAAAAGATACAATTTATTTTATACAAGAGTATAATATTCAAACTGGTGAGTTAAAAGAGAGTTTTTGGAATAAAATAGATAAAGTTGAATATAGAAGTCATATGAGAAAAATTGAATTGTCAGATATAAAAATATTTGATGACGAAGTTTATAGTATAGTAAACACATGGGATATTAAGTCTATAAATAGTGTTTCAGATAGTTTTGGAGCAAATGCTAAAACTGCATTTAAGGTTATTTTAGAGAATAATAAAGCAAAAGTAGAATGTGTTTCATGGTAAATCTTATAAACCCTGATTGTGAGGATTTGCAATCTGCACCCACAAAGTAAATAAAAAATCACAGGCGAGCAATTAAAACGGTTCGCCTTTTTCAATCCAACAAAACAAATACTAAATCCAATTATTAAATCATAACACCAAACCACAACACATTTAAAGCCTCTTAGAACGCAATATCTATTTCGTTTGGTATAATAATTAATGTGTTTCTTTGTCACCCTGACGCAAGGAAGGGTCACACCAGTAGCTAAACAGAATAAATTCAAGTAATTTAATGAGATTCCTCATTTCTAAACCCCATATAAAACAAAAAACCCCATCCGGTTAGGATAGGGTTTTTAAAAGAAAGGCGGTGTCATACTCTCCCACAGGATTGCAGTACCATCTGCGCAAGCGGGCTTAACTTCTCTGTTCGGAATGGGAAGAGGTGAGCCCCGCTGCAATAACCACCTTAAGAGGTTAAATTGCTTTAGGCAATTTTTTCAAGTTTAATTATCAATTATTAATTGTTAATTATCCATTGAATAATATCTTAACATACTGAGACAAGAAAATCATGTTTGTATAGAAAGTTTCTCCCTCCCACCGAAGTGGGAGGAAAATGTACATAAGCTTACGGGTTATTAGTACTACTTGACTATGACATTACTGCCTTTACATCTATAGCCTATCAACCTAGTCATCTTCTAGGACCCTTAAAAGAAATCTCATCTTGTGGTGGGTTTCGCGCTTATATGCTTTCAGCGCTTATCCCTTCCAAACGTAGCTACTCTGCAGTGCTCCTGGCGGAACAACAGATACACCAGCGGTTTGTCCAATTCGGTCCTCTCGTACTAGAATCAGATCCACTCAAATTTCTTGCGCCCACAGTAGATAGAGACCGAACTGTCTCACGACGTTCTGAACCCAGCTCGCGTGCCACTTTAATGGGCGAACAGCCCAACCCTTGGGACCTTCTCCAGCCCCAGGATGTGACGAGCCGACATCGAGGTGCCAAACCCCCCCGTCGATATGAGCTCTTGGGGGAGATCAGCCTGTTATCCCCGGCGTACCTTTTATCCTTTGAGCGATGGCCCTTCCATGCGGAACCACCGGATCACTATGCTCTACTTTCGTACCTGATCGACCTGTATGTCTCTCAGTCAAGCTCCCTTATACCATTGCACTCTACGCACGGTTACCAAGCGTGCTGAGGGAACCTTTAGAAGCCTCCGTTACTCTTTTGGAGGCGACCACCCCAGTCAAACTACCCACCAAGCAATGTCCCCCGAAAAACGGGGTTAGGCCCTAGATAAGCAAAGGGTTGTATTTCAACAATGACTCCACAACGCCTAGCGACGCCACTTCACAGTCTCCAACCTATCCTACACATCACTTATCCAAGGTCAATACTAAGCTATAGTAAAGGTGCACAGGGTCTTTTCGTCCCACTGCGGGTAAGCGGCATCTTCACCGCTACTACAATTTCACCGAGCTCATGGCTGAGACAGTATCCAGATCGTTACACCATTCGTGCAGGTCGGAACTTACCCGACAAGGAATTTCGCTACCTTAGGACCGTTATAGTTACGGCCGCCGTTTACTTGGGCTTCATTTCAATGCTTCTCCGAAGATAACATCTCCACTTAACCTTCAAGCACCGGGCAGGTGTCAGGCCCTATACTTCATCTTACGATTTTGCAGAGCCCTGTGTTTTTGATAAACAGTCGCCTGGATCTTTTCACTGCGGCCACGCATTTGCGTGGCGACCCTTCTCCCGAAGTTACGGGTCTATTTTGCCTAATTCCTTAGCCATGAATCTCTCGAGCACCTTAGGATTCTCTCCCCAACTACCTGTGTCGGTTTACGGTACTGGTACTTATAATCTAAGTTTAGAAACTTTTCTTGGAAGCCCTTAGGCACACTATCCCTTTGTCCGAAGACTCCGAGTACTATCGATCTTTGCCAGAATCTGCGGATTTGCCTACAGTCTCTATAGCTACAATCTTCAACGAACTATTCCGTCAGTTCGCGGTGCTTTCATCACTCCGTCATTCCATCACAATTATAAGTAGTACGGGAATATTAACCCGTTGGCCATCCACTACCCCTTTCGGGTTCGCGTTAGGACCAGACTAACCCACAGCTGATTAGCATAGCTGTGGAAACCTTAGTTTTTCGGTGTGCGGGTTTCTCGCCCGCATTATCGTTACTTATGCCTACATTTTCTTTTCTAAACAGTCCAGCATGACTCACATCACACCTTCGACCCAGTTTAGAATGCTCCCCTACCACTTGTAATAAATTACAAATCCATAGCTTCGGTAGTATACTTATGCCCGATTATTATCCATGCTCGTCCGCTCGACTAGTGAGCTGTTACGCACTCTTTAAATGAATGGCTGCTTCCAAGCCAACATCCTAGCTGTCTAAGCAGACAAACCGCGTTATTTCAACTTAGCATACATTTGGGGACCTTAGCTGATGGTCTGGGTTCTTTCCCTCTCGGACATGGACCTTAGCACCCATGCCCTCACTGATGAGGACCATTATATAGCATTCGGAGTTTGTCAGGAATTGGTAGGTGGTGAAACCCCCGCATCCAATCAGTAGCTCTACCTCTATATAACTATATTTCATCGCTGCACCTAAATGCATTTCGGGGAGTACGAGCTATTTCCGAGTTTGATTGGCCTTTCACCCCTACCCACAGGTCATCCCAAGACTTTTCAACGTCAACGGGTTCGGTCCTCCACTTTGGGTTAACAAAGCTTCAACCTGCCCATGGGTAGATCACACGGTTTCGCGTCTAACACTACTGACTAAAGCGCCCTATTCAGACTCGCTTTCGCTACGGATCCATGGCTTAACCACTTATCCTTGCCAGCAACGTTAACTCGTAGGCTCATTATGCAAAAGGCACGCCGTCACCCCACTTAAGGGCTCCGACCGCTTGTAAGCGTATGGTTTCAGGATCTATTTCACTCCGTTATTCACGGTTCTTTTCACCTTTCCCTCACGGTACTGGTTCACTATCGGTCTCTCAGGAGTATTTAGCCTTAGCGGATGGTCCCGCCAGATTCATACAGGGTTTCACGTGCCCCGCACTACTCAGGATACCACTATTCATATCTTCTCTTACTTATACGGGACTATCACCCTCTATGGTTAACCTTTCCAGGTTATTCTAATTCAATCCGCATGAAATGTCGTGGTCCTACAACCCCAATATTGCCGTAACAACATTGGTTTGGGCTAATCCGCGTTCGCTCGCCACTACTTACGGAATCACTTTTGTTTTCTTCTCCTCCGCCTACTTAGATGTTTCAGTTCAGCGGGTTTACTCTCCTATCGGAGTGACATGTCTTCAACATGCCGGGTTGCCCCATTCGGATATCTACGGATCAATTCGTGTGTGCCGATCCCCGTAGCTTTTCGCAGCTTATCACGTCCTTCATCGCCTCTGAGAGCCTAGGCATTCCCCATACGCCCTTATTTTGCTTATTGTACTTGTTTTATTAAATATCCTACATAAGTAGAATACCCAAAAATTTGTGCTTTCTATATATTTAATATATTTTCTTTTCTCAATATGTCAATGAACTTGTGGCGCGTCGCCACTGACAATAATGCCAGTTTTAACGTATAGCCGTTGTGGAGAATATCGGAGTCGAACCGATGACCTCTTGCGTGCAAGGCAAGCGCTCTAGCCAGCTGAGCTAATCCCCCAATTTTAAATCCAAAATTATGAATTCAGAATTATGAATTGTGAATCCCAACTTCTAGAATTTCCTTATAAGTTAAAAAAGTAGTCCCGGGCAGACTCGAACTGCCGACCCCTACATTATCAGTGTAGTACTCTAACCAGCTGAGCTACGAGACTCTGTTTTTTACTTATATTGTATTATTTGAACTAACAGCGAGAGTAATCCCCAATCAATAAAGAACCTATTCTTTATCTTTCTCTAGAAAGGAGGTGTTCCAGCCGCACCTTCCGGTACGGCTACCTTGTTACGACTTAGCCCTAGTTACCAGTTTTACCCTAGGCAGCTCCTTGCGGTCACCGACTTCAGGTACCCCCAGCTTCCATGGCTTGACGGGCGGTGTGTACAAGGCCCGGGAACGTATTCACCGGATCATGGCTGATATCCGATTACTAGCGATTCCAGCTTCACGAAGTCGAGTTGCAGACTTCGATCCGAACTGAGAACGGTTTTGAAGATTCGCATCTGGTCACCCAGTAGCTGCTCTCTGTACCGTCCATTGTAGCACGTGTGTGGCCCAAGGCGTAAGGGCCGTGATGATTTGACGTCATCCCCACCTTCCTCACAGTTTACACTGGCAGTCTCGTTAGAGTTCCCGACATGACTCGCTGGCAACTAACGACAGGGGTTGCGCTCGTTATAGGACTTAACCTGACACCTCACGGCACGAGCTGACGACAACCATGCAGCACCTTGAAAAACGTCCGAAGAAAAATCTGTTTCCAAATCTGTCGTTTCCCATTTAAGCCTTGGTAAGGTTCCTCGCGTATCATCGAATTAAACCACATGCTCCACCGCTTGTGCGGGCCCCCGTCAATTCCTTTGAGTTTCAAACTTGCGTTCGTACTCCCCAGGTGGGATACTTATCACTTTCGCTTAGCCACTCAGATTGCTCCGAACAGCTAGTATCCATCGTTTACGGCGTGGACTACCAGGGTATCTAATCCTGTTCGCTACCCACGCTTTCGTCCATCAGCGTCAATCAATTAGTAGTAACCTGCCTTCGCAATTGGTATTCCATGTAATATCTAAGCATTTCACCGCTACACTACATATTCTAGTTACTTCCTAATAATTCAAGCCCTACAGTATCAATGGCAGTTTCCTAGTTGAGCTAGGAGATTTCACCACTGACTTATAAGGCCGCCTACGGACCCTTTAAACCCAATGATTCCGGATAACGCTTGGATCCTCCGTATTACCGCGGCTGCTGGCACGGAGTTAGCCGATCCTTATTCTTACAGTACCGTCAAGCCTCTACACGTAGAGGTGTTTCTTCCTGTATAAAAGCAGTTTACAATCCATAGGACCGTCTTCCTGCACGCGGCATGGCTGGATCAGGCTTGCGCCCATTGTCCAATATTCCTCACTGCTGCCTCCCGTAGGAGTCTGGTCCGTGTCTCAGTACCAGTGTGGGGGATCTCCCTCTCAGGACCCCTACCCATCATAGTCTTGGTAAGCCGTTACCTTACCAACTAACTAATGGGACGCATGCTCATCTTATACCGTTGGAACTTTAATTATCAAATGATGCCATTCAATAATACTATGGGGCATTAATCCAAATTTCTCTGGGCTATTCCCCTGTATAAGGTAGATTGCATACGCGTTACGCACCCGTGCGCCGGTCTCAAGTTAGCAAGCTAACTCTACCCCTCGACTTGCATGTGTTAGGCCTGCCGCTAGCGTTCATCCTGAGCCAGGATCAAACTCTTCATCGTAGTGTTTTTAATATTGTACGATAAAGGCTAGGTTTATTTCTTAATCTCTTAAGTCTTACTCTCTTATTTTTTACAATCTAAATCCGAAGATCTAAATCGTGCTGTCAATCCAATATGTCTATGAACGTGTCATTCTTTTTATTATCGCTTGTTTCTCAAAGCGGGTGCAAAAGTACAACTTCTTTTTAATCTCACAAGTGTTTTTGAAAAAAAAATTAAATTTTTTATTTCTTATCCACTTACTCAATAATTCTCAGAACGTCGCCACAATTGCGGGCTGCAAAGGTAAAACCTTTTTTGACTCTGGCAAACTTTTTTTGAAAAAAAATTTTCTTTTTTACCAGCCGTTAACCCTAAGTTAACTTATCAATAAATGTAATGAACTTGCCTTTGAATGCGGGTGCAAAAGTAGCACCTTTTCTCATTCCCGCAAACCTTTTTTAATCTATTTTTTAAAGTATTTTTCTATCCTTTGATTACAAGATACTTACAAATCAAAAAAATCAATTTTAAATTTTAAGTGCAAGAACAAATACAAGTTTTAAATGCTAATCTCTAGTTTTAAATACAAGTTCAAGAAACAGATTCAAGAAGAAAATTCATGTTTCAAACACAAAAATTAAATGAAATTGTTTTAAAAAACAACTTTAATACTTTATATATAGTATACAAATAAACAATTTACAACTCAAACAAACCCGCCATAGCCCCGAGTGTAGCGGCATCCTTTTATTAATTTTCCCTGAAAATAATAAAAGATACAGCGGAAAGCGGGAATAAGCTACTAAATTATTTAAATCAGAATTCTATAATTCTTCTTTTTTAAGTTTTGCTTTTTCATTTTTTGCTCTCCATGTTGCAGCTAATTTCTTTAAATCGATTTCTTTTGCTGAAGGTTGTGGCGCAAGATGTCTTTCTTTAAAAGCTGTTACTAATATAGATTCTATGTAAAAATCTTCTGAAACTTCGAATGGTTCATACTTTGTTTTCAAATTAATATTGAAAAGTTTTGCCGTATTACTTGACCAAAATGCTTTCCAGCCACTTTTGTAATCTTTAATTAAATCAAAAGTAGTTGAACCAGTTTGCCTATTGATTAATTTAACTAAAATTTGTCCGTCTTTTCGGGACAACTTTTTAAGTTTTGGTTCAAATTCTTCTTGTAAATAATTTTCAACTAGCTTAAAGTATTTCTTTTTTTCTTTATTGGTTTTAAGCTTAGCCATAGTTTCATTAATCTGCATTAACTTTTCTGCTGTTAATTTCGCATATGGATAGACCTTATATACTCTCCTTTTTAAAATTAATACTTTTTTTTGCTCATCACTTAAAACTTTAACTCCATTTTTTGTAACGACGATTTCTTTAAGTTCTATTGAATATAAAACAGCTGAATCTTGGGCTGTTACTTTTAAAGTGTCTTGAACTTGTCCTTTTATAGATAATGAAAAAAGTAGTATTAAATATAAGGTATAATTTCTCATTTAAATCTTTAGTTAGATTAATTATAACTCAAAAATACTTAATTATTATATAAGTATAAATGCATTTTCATAATTTAGCAAAAATTTAAAATATTATGAGTTCAAAAACTATACTGAAAAAAGATTCTTTAACTTTTTTAGAAAAATATTTAAACAATGCATCTCCGACTGGATATGAAGCAGAAGGGCAAAAATTATGGATGGATTATTTAAAACCATATGTTGATACATTTATTACAGATACATATGGGACTGCTGTAGGAGTGATAAATCCTGACGCTCCTTTTAAAGTTGTTATTGAAGGCCATGCTGATGAAATTGCATGGTATGTAAATTACATTTCTGATGATGGTTTTATTTATGTTATTAGAAATGGAGGAAGTGACCATATGATTGCTCCTTCTAAAAGAGTTCATATTCATACTAAAAAAGGAATTGTAAAAGGAGTTTTTGGTTGGCCTGCCATTCATACCAGAAATAAATCTAAAGAAGAACCAGCTAGAATAGACAACATCTTTATTGACTGTGGATGTAACACTAAAGAGGAAGTTGAAAAAATGGGAGTTCATGTAGGTTGTGTTATAACTTATCCTGATACTTTTGAAATTTTAAACGAAAATAAATTCATTTGTAGAGCGATTGACAATAGAATGGGTGGATTTATGATTGCTGAAGTTGCTCGTTTATTAAAAGAAAACAAAAAGAAATTACCATTTGGTTTATACATTGTAAACTCAGTACAAGAAGAAATTGGTTTAAGAGGCGCAGAAATGATTACTCAAACTATTAAACCAAATGTTGCTATTGTTACAGATGTTTGCCATGATACCACTACTCCAATGATTGATAAAAAAATTGAAGGCGATTTAAAAATGGGGAACGGTCCTGTTATTGCATATGCTCCGGCCACTCAAAATAAATTACGTGAAATGATTGTAGACACAGCAGAAGAAAACAAAATTCCGTTTCAACGTAACGCATCTTCAAGAGCTACTGGTACAGATACTGATGCTTTTGCTTATAGTAATGGCGGTGTTGCTTCTGCATTAATTTCTTTACCACTTCGTTATATGCACACTACTGTGGAAATGGTTCACAGAGATGATGTTGAAAATGTAATTAAATTGATTTATGAAAGTTTGTTAAAAATTGAAAACAACGAAACCTTTTCATATTTTAAATAAAAACAAAAAAGCCGAGAAACTTAATTCTCGGCTTTTTTGTTTAATATCCTATTTTAATTATCTCACTATAATTTTCTTAGTTGTTCTGTTAGTGTCATTTGAGATTTCTATCAAATACATTCCTGATTGAAGCTCTAAAGGAATTCTAACTTCATTTTCAAAGTTAACTTCTTTTACTTTTTGACCAGTAATTGTGTAAATTTCTGCTTTAGCAGTACCGTTTATACCTGATAAAATTACATAATCAGATGTTGGGTTTGGATAAACCAATACAGATGCAGTAAAAACATCTTGATTTGATAATGTATTACAAGGGAAAGTTTGTCCAAAATTTGATCCAAAAATGATATCCACAAGACATGGATTATCAATAAAAGGGTTTCGGTTATTTTGCCAAGTATAAATATAATTGTTTCTATTCATTTCAAAATCATCTGGAGGATCTTGTTGATGCCATGATAATAAAGTTGCTAAATCTCCAATATTTCCAGAAGGCGTAAAACCATCTGATAGGTATTCACTCGGACTTCCATTAACTACATTTAGACCATTAAATCTAACCGCCATATAAAACAAAGCTCTTGCAACATCTCCTTTCCAAGAACCTAAAGTTCCTGTTGGTCCATTATAATCCGTTGCACTTGCAACATTAGAATAGTTTTTATTATTTCGAGATGAGTTTTCTTGACCATTTGCAACACGTATATGGTGTGCGTCTGAAACTCCGTCAACAGTTGTTACTGCACTAGTATTTGTATAAACACTTATTCCATCAGCAGTATCTCCCATAGCGGTTTCAAAACCACCACGAGATTGAGCAAAAATATGTTCACGATTCCATTTTCCTATAATACTACTTGAGTTTTGTTGGTCTAACTTAGCCATTGGCTCTTCTCTGTATAAAGCCCAAACTTGATTATTATTCTCAGGATTTCTATCGGCTGTGTTTAATATTTCCCATATATCCGCATAACTATGTAATCTAACTACTCCAAACTCAGCAATAATATCTTGAACGGCTTGCTTTAATGTGGAACCAGATAATCCATTTAATGAATCATAATATCCAACGGGAGCAGTACTTGAAACTATTCCATAAGTAGGAGTTGTAGGTTTTCCAAAGTTTTGGAATTGAAAATCATTATCATAAATCCTAACAATTATATTGTCATTATTTATGACATATTCAGATGGAACCGATTGTAAATCAATTAACATTTCTTCATCTCCCTCATCAGTACTGTCATCATTAAGTACTATTAAGGCAGATGCAGAATCAAAACCAACTGGGATTACAGCTGTTAAATCAGTAGCTGATGTGTAATCATTAACCATAAAATTACCATTAACAATAGAAAAGTTAATTACAAGGTTTGATCCAGTTACAACAGAGCTAGTATTAAATGTTACATAAAAACTCTCCCCTTCATTATAGGATACTTGTGGAACAGATACCGAAATATAATTTAAAACCACACCTGAACCATCATTGTTTGCGCCTGGAGTTGGAGTTTTAGATTCCCATGTGCCATCATTTTTACGCTGAGAAGAACGAGGATGTGTTGTTGTTTCATTAGTGAATTTAGTTGCTGGAATTCCTAAAGCAGCCATTAAAGTTGTAGGTTGTGTTGAACTTGTTGAATAAGCAATAGCATCAATTAAATTTGAGGTTGTTGCTGGAGTGTTTACAGGGAAATCAGTGTCATTTCCTAAATAAATTGCTACAACATCAGGTCCATTTTGAATTGTACTATTAGTAAATATAGCTGCTGATGAAGGAGGGGGAGAAACTGCTGAGTTTCCAAAATGAATAATTCCATTGATATCTGTAGTAAACCCATCTAAATCAATAGCAAAATAACTTAAATTATTTGTTTCATTATAAAAAACTAAAACATAACCGTCTAAGGGTAAATTAGCCGAGGTAGACTTTAATTCGACAAATTCTGTTGTATCAAAACCTGAATTATCTGCATCAATTTCATTTATATAAACTTGTGAAAAAGAAAAATTAAATAAAAGTAATGTTAATACTGAAAGTAATTTTTGGAGCATAATTTTCTTTTTTTATTCAAAAATACATAATTCATACGGAAAACCTCATTATTTAAGAGTAATTAACAAAAAAGGGGGAAATCTTTATTTATTTTTAAAATTTAACTTACAATTATGAATGGATTGACGCAACTTTTTCATAAAATTGTACTCTTAAGTAAAAACCCCATTTGAAACCAAATTATTATATATATCTACTCATTCTTGTACCAATAATTTGTTTGGCTCAACATAGTTCTGATTTTAAAATGAGAATTAATGTAGAAGAACATAAAGTTGATGTTCAGCAAAATTTAATTTATTTTAATTCATCAAAAGACACGATTTATACAATTGTTTTAAATGATTGGAATCATTCATTTTCTTCTAAAAATTCATTGTTAGGAAATAGGTTTTCTGATGAGTTCATAAGATCTTTTCACTTAGCAAGTGATGAAGACAGAGGGTTTACAGATATAAAAAATATAATTGATAATAATTTTAATACTCTTTATTGGAAAAGAAACGAAAAGCAAATAGATATTATTGAAATTGAGCTTGAAACTCCTATCCTTCCTAATTCTAGCCAAAAATTAAATTTATTATACAGTATAAAATTACCTAATGAAAAATTTTCAAGATATGGATTTAATAATGAAGGTAAACTTTATTTTAAGAATTGTTTTTTAAACCCTGCTATATATCAAAACGGAAAGTTTGTTAAACAAAGTAACGTTAATTTAGAAGATATTTTCAACGCCTCGTCAAACATTAGTGTTAGTTTAGATATTCCGTTAAAATATTCATTTGCATCAAATTTAAACACTATTGAAGAAACAAAATCTGATAAATATGCAACTTATAATTTAGTAGGTGAAAACAAAAAAGATTTAATCCTTATAATAAGCCCTGAGTCAGAATCAACAATCTATAAAAATGAATATATTGAAGTAAGTTCGAGCATTAACAAAACAAGACTTAATGATATTCAAAAAACCCTAATAATTGATAGAATAACCCGATTTGTTCATGAAAAAATTGGTCCCTCAAATTCTTCAAAAATTTTAGTTTCTCAAGAAGATTACAATAAAGAACCATTTTATGGTTTAAGCCAATTGCCTGCATTTTTAAGCCCTTTTTCAGATGAAAACTTATTTGAATTAATGTTTTTAAAAACATATATTAATGCTTATTTAAATGAAAACTTAAACTTAAATCACAGAAAAGAAAACTGGATTTATGATGGAATTCAAACCTTTCTAATGATGCAATATATTGATGAATATAATGCCGATTTAAAAATGATGGGAAGCTTGTCTAGATTTAAAATTTTAAAATCTTATAATTTAATTAATTTAGATTTTAACCAGCAGTACAACTATTTATACATGCTAATGGCAAGAAAAAATTTAGACCAACCATTAGCAGAAAGAAAAGATCGCCTTATTAAGTTTAATGAAAGAATTGCAAACAAATATAAAGCTGGTCTGTCTTTTAAATATTTAGATAGTTATTTAGAAAATGAAATTGTCCTACAGTCAATTAAAGAATTTGTAGCGTTAAACAACCATATTCAAACTAGTAAATATGATTTTGAATATATCTTAAACCAAAATTCCACAAAAAAAATTGATTGGTTTTTCGAAACACTTATAAACTCTAGGAAACTTATAGATTATAAATTTGGAAAAGTTTCAAAAACAAATGAAAAACTAACGGTTAATATTGTAAATAAAACCAAAACTAATGTTCCTATTTCATTATATCAATTAAAAAATGACAGTATCGTAGGTAAATTTTGGTTAGATAATATAAAAACCGACTCAACATTTGTTTTTGAAAGAAATGGTGCTGACAAAATTGCTTTAAATTATTTAAATGAAGTTCCAGAATATAATTTAAGAAATAATTGGAAATCACTAAAAGGCTTCTTTTTTAACAATAGACCTATAAAATTTAATTTTTACAAGGATTTAGAAGAACCATATTATAATCAGGTTTTTTATGTTCCTGAATTTGAATTTAATATTTATGATGGTTTAGCTTTTGGAATGCGATTAAACAATAAATCAATGTTAAACAAACCATTTACATTTAGTGTTACACCTTTTTATTCTCCAAAAACAGGAACATTGGTAGGAAAATTTAATGGTATAGTTGAACAAAATGTTAGAGATGAAGGAAGGTTATACAGAATAAGATATATCGTTTCTGGTAGTCAGTTTCATTATGCAGAAAATGCAGCCTATACTAATTTAAATCCAACAGTTCAATTACTCTTCAGAGATAAAGATTTTAGGACAAATAAAACTGAATTTGTTCAATTAAAGCAATTATATATAAACAGAGAAAAAACTGATTTTTTACTTGATAAAAACACTGAAAATTATAATCTATTTAATTTTAAATATGGAAATTTTCAATCAGAAGCCACAAAACATTATAGCTTAACAACTGATTTACAGGTCGCTAACTCTTTTGGTAAAATTTCAACCGAAATTCATTATCGAAAATTATTTGATAATAACAGAAGATTAAGTTTAAGATTATATGTAGGAACTTTTCTTTACAGAAGTACAACTTCAGAATTTTTTAGTTTTGGTTTAGATCGCCCTACTGATTACATGTTTGAACACAGCTATTTAGGTAGAAGTGAATCAACTGGTATTTTTAGTCAAGAATATGTTTACGCTGAAGGTGGATTTAAATCTAAATTAGATACCCGCTATGCTAATCAATGGATGACCACTTTTAATGCATCATTTAATGTTTGGAATTGGATTCAGGTTTATGGAGACATGGGCTTATTAAAAAACAAATTCGCACCAACAAAATTCGTATACGACTCCGGAATTCACTTAAATTTAGTACCTGATTATTTCGAATTATTCTTACCGGTGTATTCATCAAATGGATATGAATTAAATACTAATAATTATGGTGAAAAAATTCGTTTTATAGTTACATTAACCCCAAAAACATTAATTTCTCTATTCACAAGACGTTGGTTTTAAACAAGTAATTCCTTAAATAATTATATTTTTATCAACAAAACAAACAATTACAATGATTTAATTATCATATTCTTAATGTATTTAATGAACAAATGATAATTATTAATTAACCCAATTGTTTGATATTGCTTTATATCTACTAATTAATTACATTTGTAAAATATCAAATATTTCATACTATGAGCAAAACTGCGACTAAAGAAGTTTTATCTTTTGAAGATTTTAAAAAAGAAGTATTAAACGATTACAAAATTGCTACAATTAGTAGAGAATGTAGTCTTTTAGGACGTAGAGAAGTTTTAACTGGTAAAGCAAAATTTGGAATCTTTGGTGATGGAAAAGAAGTTCCACAACTTGCTTTAGCTAAAGCTTTTCAAAATGGCGATTTCCGTTCTGGTTATTACCGCGATCAAACTTTTATGATGGCAATTGGAGCCATGAATATTGAGCAATTTTTCGCAGGATTGTATGGTCATACTGATATTAATTTTGATCCAATGAGTGCTGGTAGACAAATGGGAGGACATTTTGCAACTCATAGTTTAGATGAAAAAGGAAATTGGAACAATTTAACGGCTCAAAAAAATTCAAGTGCCGACATTTCACCTACTGCTGGTCAAATGCCACGTTTATTAGGCTTAGCACAAGCTTCAAAAATATTTAGAAACGTAAAAGGGTTAGAAAAGCACACTCAATTTTCAAATGAAGGAAATGAAGTAGCTTGGGGAACAATTGGTAATGCTTCAACTTCTGAAGGGTTATTTTTTGAAACCATTAATGCTGCTGGAGTTTTACAAGTACCAATGGTAATGAGTGTTTGGGATGATGAATATGGTATTTCGGTTCATGCGCGTCATCAAACTACAAAAGAAAACATTTCTGAAATTTTAAAAGGTTTTCAACGTGAAGAAGGTACAAATGGATATGAAATTTTACGTGTTAAAGGTTGGGATTATCCAGCATTAGTAGAAACATACCAAAAAGCTTCTAAAATAGCACGTACAGAACATGTACCAGTTTTAATTCATGTCAATGAGTTAACACAACCACAAGGGCATTCTACTTCTGGAAGTCATGAAAGATATAAAGATACTGACCGTTTAGCATGGGAAGCAGAATATGACTGTTTAGCACAAATGCGACTTTGGATGATTGCTAATAATATTGCAACTGAAGAAGAAATAATTGAAATTGACAACGCATCTAAAAAAGAAGTTTTAGAAGGTAAAAAAGCAGCTTGGATTTCTTTTACAGCTCCTTTTAAAGCAGAACAACAAGAATTAGTTAGTCTTTTAAACACAATTGCTGCTTCAAGTCCAAATAAAATATTTATCGAAAAATACTCAAACGATTTAGCTTCAATCAAAGAGCCCATTCGTAAAGAAATCTTAACAACTGCTCGAAAAGTATTGCGCTTAATTGTAAAAGAAAGCGGAAAGACTCAATTGGCAGCTTGGATTACTACTTATACCAATAAGATCCAACCAAAATTCAGTTCACATTTATTTTCTCAATCTGATAAAAATGTAGCTTCAGTAAAAGAAGTTCAACCAACTTATGACGCAAGTGCAGAAGATGTAGATGCTCGTTTAGTTTTACGTGATAACTTTGACGCTATTTTTGAGAAACATCCTGAAACTTTAATTTTTGGAGAAGATGCCGGAACTATTGGTGATGTTAACCAAGGTTTGGAAGGAATGCAAGAAAAATACGGAGAATATCGTGTAGCAGATGCTGGAATACGTGAAGCTACAATTTTAGGTCAAGGAATTGGAATGGCAATGAGAGGTTTACGACCAATTGCTGAAATTCAATACTTAGATTATTTGTTGTACGCTATTCAAATCATGAGTGATGATTTAGCTACGTTACAATATAGAACAAACGGAAGACAAAAAGCTCCATTAATTATAAGAACTCGAGGACATCGTTTAGAAGGAGTTTGGCATTCTGGTTCACCAATGGGAATGATCATTAATGCAATTCGTGGAATTCATGTTTTAGTTCCTAGAAATATGACTAAAGCCGCAGGTTTTTACAATGCTTTATTAGAAACTGACGAACCCGCATTAGTAGTTGAGTGTTTAAATGGGTATCGTTTAAAAGAAAAAATGCCAACTAATTTAGGCGAATTCAAAACACCAATTGGTGTGGTTGAAACTATTAAACAAGGAACTGACATTACTTTAGTATCTTACGGATCAACTCTTCGTTTAGTAGAACAAGCTGCGAACGAATTAGAAAGTGTAGGAATTAGTGCTGAAATTATAGATATTCAATCGTTATTACCTTTTGACATTAATCATGATATTGTAAAAAGTATTGCTAAAACAAATCGATTATTAGTTATTGACGAAGATGTTCCTGGTGGAGCAAGTGCTTATATTTTACAACAAATTATCGAAAACCAAAAAGGATACAAACATTTAGATAGTGAGCCGCAAACGTTAGCTTCTCAAGCACACAGACCCGCTTATGGTACTGATGGAGATTACTTCTCTAAACCAAGTACAGAAGATATTTTTGAAAAGGTTTATGCTATTATGAATGAAGCAAATCCTACAAAATATCCAAGTTTATACTAATATTAACTTTATAAAATAAAAAAAGAGGCTAAAAAGCCTCTTTTTTTATTTTATATCTCTTTTAAAACTTCAATAAAGAAATCAATTTCTTCTCTAGTATTAAAATGACTGAATGAAATCCTTAAATTAGGAAATTTTTGTTCTTCTAAAGTTAAAAATTCTGCTAAAACATGAGAAGGTTTTATGCTTCCACTTTGGCAAGCACTTCCTCTAGAAACTGCAATTCCTTTCATATCTAAGGCAAAAAGTAACATAGACGATTTTGAAGCATCAATTGGCAACATTACATTTAAAATATTATATAAAGTATTATTTCCGTTTACTTTTAAATTAGGAAAAAGAGTCCGTAATTTAGACAAACAATACGATTGCAAATCTAATATTGTCTTTTTATTTGCTTCCAAATTATCAATAGACAAATCAAGTGCCTTTGCCATTCCTACCACTTGATGCACAGCTTCAGTTCCTGCACGAAGGCCTTTTTCTTGCTCTCCTCCATAAATCATTGGCTGAATAGTCAACCCTTTTTTAATGTAAGCAAAACCAATTCCTTTTGGACCGTGAAACTTATGAGCTGTTGCTACTGCAAAATCAATTGGTAATTCATGTAAGTTTAAATCAATTTTTCCAATAGATTGAACAGTATCACAATGAAACAAAGCTTTAGCTGCAATACACAACTTCCCTACTCTTTCAACATCTAAAATAGTTCCTATTTCATTATTTACATGCATTAACGAAACAAGAGTTGGTTTTACTTCATGAAGTAATTTTGCCAAATGCAAATAATCAATTTCTCCAGTAGGAAGTATGTCAATAAATGTAACTTCAATATTGTTTGTTTTATGTAAATGCTGAATGGTATGTAAAGTAGCGTGGTGTTCAATTTTTGAAGTAATGATTCTTTTAATCCCTAAATCTTGAACTGCACCTTGTAAAATTAGATTAGTCGCTTCCGTAGCATTTGCCGTAAAAATAAGTTCAGCAGCTTGTATGTGTAATTGTTTTGCAATGCTTTTACGAGAAGTTTCAAGCAGGTTTTTAGCAGTTCTACCAAAACTATGAGTTGATGATGGATTTCCAAAATTATTTTGTAAAACAGACATCATAGATTCAATTACCTCAGGATAAAGAGGTGTCGTTGCAGCATTGTCTAAATATATTTTTTTCATGTTATCATTTTCGAAAAGCAAAGATAAGAAAGTATGCTTTATCAAAAATTTAAAATCTGTTAAACAAAAAAGCGAGAAATTACCTTTCTCGCTTTTTTGCTTTTTATTATTGCATTAATGAGAAACTTCTGCTTCAATTGTATCAACATCTATTCCTTGTTTTTTAAGAATTCCTTTAACCATAAAGGCAAATAAAGTAAGATATCCAAAACAAACAACCGCAATAATATATGATTGATGAATTCCAATAATATCAGCTAATTTTCCTTGTATTGGAGGAATAATTCCACCTCCTAAAATCATCATAATTAAAAACGCAGAACCTTGTGATGTGTATTTTCCTAATCCTAAAATAGATAAACTAAAAATAGATGGCCACATAATACTACATGCCAAACCTCCCGATAAAAAGGCATAAATTGCAACTGTTCCTGTTGAAAACAAACCTATCATCATTGCAGCAATACCAAATAATCCAAATATAATTAAAGTACGAGCTGGTTTATCTTTCGTTAAAAAGAAAGCAATTATTTGTAAAACCACACAAACTACATAATAATACAAAGGTTTCATCTCCTTACCTGAAACAATATTTACAGATAAAATTACCGCAAAAGCAATTAACGGAACAACAACAAGTGCTAAAGTCTTTTTCATACCTGATAAGTTAAAAACACTAATAGCACCAGCCCAACGACCAATCATTAAACTTCCCCAATACATTGAAACATAAGGAGCAATTTCTGAAGATTGCAATCCACCAAAACTTTCTAATTTTAATAATTCACCTAAATTACTTCCTATTGCTACTTCTACTCCTACATAAGTGAATATAGCTAACATTCCTAATACCAATTGTGGATATTGCATTGCTCCCCAGCCTTCAGATTTTTTTCTTGCTGAAAAATAAGAAAAGAAAATACCGCCTAGAACAACAATAAGCGCTCCAAAAAGCCAATACATTCTCTTCATTTCTATTTCAGTCTTTAAAACAGATAATTTTGCTTCTTTACTTTTTAAATCACTTAAATAAGCTGAAATTTCATCTCCAGTAAATTTTTTTAATTTTACTTGATTAACGGGCGTTTTAGCAGTTTTTAACTCATACTCAATAGTCTGAATTACTTTGGCATCGTTACTTTTATAACTTTGAAATACTGGAACAAACATAATTCCTAATAAAATAGTCATCACAACAAGTGTTTTTAATGCTTTATTTGCTTTTTCCATTGGTTCTTTAGAAATTCCGTCAGGTACTTTTTTAGAAAAGTAAAACAAAGCCGCAGAAGCCAAAAATAACAACCCTACTCCAACATATAAATAAATAACTTTATTTAATTCTAAATTAGCAATTTGTTCATCCGTAACTGAAACTGCAGATCCAAATAAAGCAAAACCTACCAAAATTGGTCCAATCATAGTTCCAAAAGAGTTAATTCCTCCTCCAAGATTTACTCTACTTGCTCCAGTTTTTGGATCACCTAATAAAATTGCAAATGGATTTGCAGCTGTTTGTTGTAACGAAAAACCTAATGCAACAATAAATAAACCGGATAACATTCCAATATATAAGTTAGCTTCAACAGCAATAATCATTGCCCCTGCTCCAAGCGCAGAAAATAATAATCCATATACGATACTTTTCTTATAACCCCACGAACTAACAATATCGCTACTTCTTGCTGTTCCCATTATAAACAATATCAATGCGCCTAAATAATAAGCTGTATAGAAAGCAAAATCAATCAACTGTGATTGAAACTGATCTAAACTGAAGTAATGTTTACAAAAAGGGATAAAAATACTATTACCTGCGGCAATAAAACCCCAGAAAAAGAAAACTGTTATTAAAGTATATAATGCAGAATAATTGGTCTGTATTGATTTGGTATTTACTGAATTCATAATTAAATTATAATAAATCTTATTTATATATTTTTGAAGACCTAAAGATAATATTTTTAGCTTTTAACAAACATTTTAGTCTAAATAAAATTATTCGATTAAATTTGCTTCAAATAAGAATAAAAAATATGAAAAAAATTTTTGCTTTATTATTAACAGGTATAATGATTTCATGTGATGACGGCGACATTACTCTACAATCTTTTGATTTTGAATCACAAACAATTCAAAAATGTTCAGAAAATAATTTAATTTTTAAAATTAAAGACGATGAATTATTACTAATTGATATTCCTGAAAGTAGTTTTGTTAATACTGTTACTCCTGATGGAGAGCCTAGAGAAATAACAATTAGCTCATCTAATCAAATCTACTACAGAAAATACTCAGGAAATTTAAGCTCTACTTCAATTTGTTCTACTATTCCACCAGCAAATCCTGTAGTACAAAATGAATGGATTGCAACCGGCGGAACCATTTTGATTGAAACAGACGAACTTTATGATACCGATGAAATAACCGTTATTGGATACACTCATAATATTACTTTTGAAAATGTTAGTTTTTCTAACTCCGACAATACTTTTAGTTTCACCACTTATATTTTTGGAGATTACGAAACTGATCTTTAATTACTATTTAAATTATTAAAAAAAGCTCCAAGATAATCTTGGAGCTTTTTTTATCTATCTACATTTTGTTTGATATAAACTTCAGTTGCGCCAATTCCATATTTTTGATAACTGGCTTCTTTAAAAGTTATACCATCATACTTAGAAAGTAAAAATTCCAACTCCGATTTTAAAACTCCTTCGCCAACTCCGTGTATAAAAACAAGTCTTGGCATACGCTTTCTAATTGCAAAATCTAACTGACCTTTTGCATTATCCATTTGGATATTTAAGATTTCAAAATTAGATAAACCACGGAAGTTTTTTACTAATTTTTCAATGTGTAAATCTACTTCTAAAACAAAATCATCCTTCTTGCTTTTCTTTTCTTTTACAAAAGAGCGCTTTTTTTCTTCCGTTTTATCTTGTAAAACAGAAGTTAAACTTTTAGAAGAGAATACATTATTTAACTCATTGATATTATTAGTTTTAATCAATTCGTTGACAAAATATGTCATCGTAAATCCATCACTTGTTTCAATGGTAATCGATGTGTTTTCAACCTTTACAACAACTCCATCAAAATCATCATCTAATACCGAAACCTTATCTCCTATTTCTAAATTTTGCATACTTCTATTTTTTACTAAAAAACATTATTATATAACTTTATCAAAGATAAAAAAGTTAAAATAAGAACTTGATTTTTGTTTCTTTATTTTAAAAATACTATCCTGTTTTTTACTTCTACTCTAACACTTTTTTACTGTATTTTTTAATCCAAAAAAAATATTTATTTGTTACTCATTTTATTTTTGGCACGCATATTGGATATATCAAAACAAAGAACTCTAAAATAATGGAGTTAATGTTTAACCTTTAAATTATTGTATCATGAAAAAAATTACATTTTTAGTTGCAGGAATATTATTCTTAGGAATCAATGTTGCAAAAGCATCAGATAAAAAGGTTTTAACTGATGACGAAGGAAAAAGTAGATACCATGTAGACTACAGAAATGCTGAACCAATTGTGTTCTTAGAAAGAGGAGTTGAATTTTATATTTTTCCAAACGGAGAGTTTGATTTTAATACAGCTTCAAATTATTATGGAACAAACCCAAGACCAAGAAGTGGAGGAATTAATACTACTTATGGAGCACCTGGAGTTCGTTCAAATTACGGACCTAGAGATAGAGGAATCATAATTGAACATGATTATATGGGAAGAGTAAGACGAGTAGGAAATACATTTATTAACTATGACGCTTATGGAAGAGTAAAAAGAATTGGTAACGTATATATGAAATACAACAGCTTTGCCTTGACTCAAGTTGGTGGATTAAGAATTATTTACGACAGAAGAGGTCGAATCATTGATATTGTAGGATATGTTAACTATAACAATTCTCATTATAACTACAATCCTGGAAACGGAAATGGTTATGGTAACAATGATCATGATTATGGAAATGACGATAATGACGACGATTACTACTACTATAAAAAAGACGGTACGAAAGCTAAAATGTCTAAAGACGATATAGTAGAAATAAAAAAGAAATAAAAATTACTACATAATGTTAGTAAAGTTGGTTGGTTAGTTTTAAAAGTCCTGTGGAACTGAAAAGTGAAACAGGATTTTTTATGCAATAGAATCTAGCAATTGAACCAAATCTTCTGTAAGCGATTTTCTACTGTATTTTTGTAAACCTACAGCATGAACATTTAAGTTTTTATTCAAAAAAGCTTCAAAATACATAGAAATTTGGCATTTTAAAGCTTCTTTTTCCTCATAAGTAAAGAAAGTCCCTGTATTTGTAGATTTAATAATTTGTTCAAAATCGGCACCAACCGGACCTAAAGCTAAAATTGGTCTATCAGAAACCATATATTCAAACAACTTTCCTGGAATAATACATTTGGTTTCGGGTGAATTTATTTCAATCAATACTAAAACTTGTGAAGATTTTTGTTCTTGTAAAGCTTTTTCGTGTGAAACATAACCTAATAAATTCATGTATTGTTCTAAATTATGCTCTTTTATTGCCAAAATAACTTCATTACTAACTGCTCCAATTAATTTAAGTTCGAAATAAGAAGCAAATAAGGCGTTTTCAGAGACTAACTCACTTAAAACTTCCCACAACACTATTGGATTTCTTTCGGAAAGCAGCGATCCTATATGCGCTAATGTGAATTTTTCATCTTTAGCTTTTGGAATTGATTTCTCAACATCATATCCATTTGTAATAACAGAAATAGGTTTTGAAGTAATTGCATCAAACTCTTTTTTAGTAGTTGGAGAAGTGACAATAATTGAATTGCATGAATTTAAAACCTCTTTTTCAAATGATTTATGCTTTTTTGCAGCCCAATTACTCAATTTTAATTCTTTATGATAACCAATTGTTGTCCACGGATCTCTAAAGTCAGTTATCCAATTAATTTGCATTTCTTTTTTTAGTTGTAAACCAATTAAATGCAAACTATGAGGCGGTCCAGTTGTAATTACAGTATCAATATTATTTTCAACTAAATACTTTTTCAAGTAATTTACCGATGGTTTTACCCAAAAAACTCTTGCATCAGGAATAAAAACGTTTCCACGAATCCAAAGCATTGCTTTTTCAACAAATGATTGTTTCTTTTTATTTGGAATAATCCCTGAACTGATGTCCTTTGTTTTCTTTTTTGAAAAAACAGAAGCAAAAGCGTAAGGTTCAAATATTTTATTTTTTACAATAATTGCATTTTCAGAAACTTCACTCAATAATTTTTCATCCATTAACGGATACGTTGGGTTTTCTGGAATATAAACATGTGGCTCGTAACCAAAATCAGGTAAATATTTTACAAATTTTAACCAACGCTGTACTCCTGGTCCACCTGCTGGCGGCCAATAATAGGAAACAATGAGTATTTTTTTTGAAGAACTAATGATTATTTGTTTTTCTTATTTTCAAAATACAATCCACCAATTATTATTAAAATCATTCCTATTGAACTTATTAAAGCAATTGTACTTCCTGTTTTCACTACTTCAGGCTCAAATTTAAATTCAATTGTATGTTTTCCGGCAGGAATTTGCAATGCTCTTAAAACATAATTTACATTTAAAATCTCTGCTTCATTACCATCAATTGTAGCTATCCATCCGTTTTTATAATACATCTCAGAAAACACAGCTAAACCTTCATTTGAATTATTAGAAGTATATTTTAAATGATTTGGTTTATTAACATTTAACTTTATAATTGCTGTAGTATCTTTCGCAAATGAAGTTTTTTCAATTTTAAAGTCTTTTTTATTTACAACTGCAACATTTTTAGAATCCAAACCATTCAAAGCTTTCATTTCTTCGTCTGGAGAATTTACCGTTATCACTTTTTCAACAAACCAAGCACTTCCGTTAGCAAAAGGATTAGTAACAGCTAAACTACCTTGACCTGTAGGAATTACTAAATACTTTACATTTAAGAAATCTAAAACCGGATTACTCTTCGTTATATTTAAAGTCGAATCTATAGAATTACCAACTTCATTTAAATTTTGCTCTACATTATATTCAAATAATTCATCCATTCTTCTTGGTCGAACCGCGCTATAACCTCCTACTGATTTATGAAAATAAGAAGTCTGTCCTTGTAAACGACCTTGCACATCGTACACTCTATAATTTGAAGTATCTTTTAATATTTGTGTGTCAATTTCTGAAGCTATGAATGGAACATCAACTTCTCTTGCATCTCTAAAATCTTTGGCTCCCACATAATTTTTATCAATAAAAAACAAATCGGAAATCATAAAAATACCAATTATAATCACAGCTGTTTGAGTGGCTAATTTATTTTTAAGATACATCCACATCGTCAAAGCAGCAACTGCAATAAAAAACGCAGATCGAAGTAAATCAGCAACGTACATGCTTTTTCTATCTTCTTTTAAAGCATCAATAAATCCAATACCGAATGAATTGTCTTGACTTTCGCTAAACATTCTTAGCAACTGCCCGTCAACCGAACCCGAAAAATCGAACAATCCTTTTGCCAAAAATAGAACAACTATCAACCCTAAACTTGTTGCAGTAGCTTTAATTAAACTGTCTTTTTGAAGCTCTTGATCTTTAGTAAAAAACGATTGTAAACCCATTATGGCTAATACTGGTAAACATAATTCTAGAACCACTTGTATAGATGAAACTGCTCTAAACTTATCGTACATAGGAACATAATCAATAAAAAAACGAGTTAAAACATCGAAATTTTTACCCCATGATAATAATAATGAAATAATTGCACTTATAAGAAATACATATTTTACTTTACGCTTATCGTGATACATTGCCAATACAGCCAAGAAAAAAACAATAGCACCAATATAAGCCGGAGCAGCAACAATAGGTTGTTCTCCCCAATACGTTCTTCCGTAATAATTTGCAGTTTGTAAAGCTTCATTTGGAGCCGCTCCATAACCAATTAAAAATTCATATACATTTGATTTTTCGCCTAATTCTTCACTATTTCCACCTCCAAAAAGTCTTGGAGCGATTAAGTTAAAACTTTCTGCAATTCCATAACTATATTCGGTTATATAGTCATATTTCATTGAAGAGCTTGTTTGGTTTTGAGAACCATCTGCATTAAAAGTTAGTTCACTTTTTCCTCTAATACTATGGTTTGCATATTCAGAAGTAGCCAATAAACCAGTAGCATTAGCACCAATTGATAAAATAGCCGCACCTAATAATACTCCAATAGTTTTAGCTAAAACATTATATTCTTTATTTTTTACAAAATTAAAACAGTAGTAAATTCCAAGTGAAATTAAAATAATCAATAAATAATAGGTCATTTGAAAGTGATTTGCCTGAATTTCTAAAGCAGCTGCAATCATCGTTAAAATTCCACCCACAATATATTTTCGTTGAAAAACCAACAAAACACCAGCCACAACCATTGGCATATAAGCTATAGCATGTGCTTTTGCATTATGTCCAACGCCCAAAATAATGATTAAATAGGTTGAAAAACCAAAAGCCACCGCGCCAAAAAAGGCTTTTAGCGGATCAACTTTTAAAACCATTAATAAAATATAAAAACCTAAAAAGTATAAAAACAAGTAATCAGCGGGTCTTGGTAAAAAACGCAAAACCGAATCTAGTTTTTTAATATAATTGTGAGGGTAATTTGCACCTAATTGATAAGTTGGCATTCCACCAAATGCGCTATTGGTCCAAAACGGTTCAGAATCGGTTTCTTGTCTAAAATCATTTTGCTCTTTTGCCATTCCGGTATATTGAGCAATATCTGACTGATATATTTTTTCTCCTTTTAAAACAGGATAAAAATAAAAAATAGAAACTAAAACAAATCCTATAATTGCAGCTAAATGCGGCAATAATGCTTGGAATTTTTTCATTAAAAAAGGTGTTTTTATTAAAATGCTAAGGTAAATAAAAAAAGGATATTGTTTCAATATCCTTTTTTTATGATAATTAAATTTTTTACTCTACTTCTTCATAATCCACATACTCTCCTACTTTTTTCTTTTCACGTGGCATTTCTGCTCTTTGAGTTTGTTGTTGAGATTGCTGGTTTGTATAATTTTGTTGCTGCTGTTGAGCTTGTTCTTGCATTTTCTGTTGCACTTTACTCATAGCTTTTTGCATTAATATTGGTGCAAAAATTCGAGCTAAGAACTTAAACAGATAATAGAATAATATTATGTAAACTAAGGTTTTAATAAAACCTGCAAATGATGCCATTTCCATATTTGTAATTTTAAAATTCAAATTTATACATATATGTCGAGATTTAAGTAGTAATGTTTCTTAAAATTATTATAAAAATGTATTTTTGGAAGATAAATTAGACACGTATGAAATATTCTAAATTAATTGCTTTCTTATTTTTATTAAGTTATCAAGTTCAATTTGCTCAATTTACAGATGAAATTAATTCAAACAGACCAGGTAGATCTATGATGGCTTTTTCTGTAGGTAAAAAAATTATTCAGGCTGAAACTGGATTCACTTATGTTTCTGAAAATCATAATAATTTAAACTATAGCGCAAAAGGTTTTATAGGAGAACTTGGTGTTCGTTATGGTGTTTGGAAAGAAGAGCTTGAAGCAATTTTAGAAGTTCAATATCAAAACGACAAGTTTAGCTCTTCTTATTTAAATGAAAACAGAAGTGGTATTAAACAATTAACCCTTGGTGCAAAATATTTAGTTTACGATCCTTTTAAAAATTATGAAGAAAAACCAAACTTATATAGTTGGAAAGCCAATCATAGTTTTAAATGGAGACAACTATATCCTGCTGTAGCAGTTTATGCAGGTGCAAACTTCAGTTTAGGGAAAAATCCTTTTAATTATGCTCCTTCAAATATTGAAGAACCATCATTTAGCCCTAAAGTTAGTGTTATTGCACAAAATCACTTTGGAAGCAGATGGGTTTTGGTAACTAATATTACTTATGATAAAATTACTTCAGATTTTAAAAGTTTGAATTATGTTTTAACTTTAACTAGAGGATTTAATGCTGAATGGTCTGGTTTTATTGAAAATCAAGGTTATAGTGGAGATTATTATTCAGACGGAATTGTTAGAGCTGGAGCAGCTTATCTAATTGGAAAAGACATGCAAGTTGATGCTTCATTAGGTAAAAACTTCAAAGGTACTCCTGAAATTTTAACTGTTGGAGTTGGTTTTTCTTGGCGATTTTCTGCTACTTATGAAGAGGTGAAGTTAGAAAAGGATAATGGTAGTAAAATGGATAAGAAAATGAAGAAAAAAGGAGAAAAAGAAGCTAAGAAAAGAAAAGACGCAGTAGATTTAGAATAAGATGATTACAATAAAAGAAGCTAAAACTAAAAAAGAATTAAAAGAATTCATCATGTTTTCTTTTGATTTATATAAAGACAACCCATATTGGGTTCCGCCCATAATTTCTGATGAACTGGAAACTTTTGATAAAAATAAAAACCCTGCATTTAAAAGCGCAGAAGTACATTTTTATATTGCTTATAAACAAAATAAAATTGTTGGAAAATTAGCTGCAATTGTAAACTGGGATGAAGTAAATATCCTTAAAAAAAACAAAGTCCGTTTTGGCTGGTTTGATGTTATTGATGATATCAAAGTAACTGAAGCTTTATTAGAAAAAGTATACGAGTTAGGTAAAAAACATCAACTAGAAATGGTTGAAGGACCAATAGGGTTTTCAAATTTAGACAAAGTAGGAATACTTACTGAAGGTTTTGATCAAATGGGAAATATGATTACTTGGTACAGTATGCCTTATTATATAGAACATTTTGAAAAATTAGGCCTAACTAAGGAAAAAGAGTATATAGAAAGTTACTTTCCTTTTTCAAATATTAACCCAGCTTCTTTTGAAAAAGCAAGTGGATTAATAAAACAACGTTATGGATTAAAATCTTTAAGTTTTACAAAAACAAAAGATGTTATGCCTTATGTTGACAAAATGTTTGATTTGTTTAATGATACATATTCGGTTCTTCAATCATTTGTTCCTATTAATGATATCCAAAAGGAATATTTTAAAAAGAAATACATAAGTTTTATAAACCCTGAATATATTAAGTTTGTACTTGATAAAGACAATAATATGGTTGCTTTTGCTATCATGATGCCTGGTTATGCTCAAGCACTACAAAAAGCAAAAGGAAAATTATTTCCATTTGGCTTTTATCATTTACTAAAAGCAAGAAATAATTCTAAAGAAGTTGTTTTTTACTTAATTGGAGTTTCCCCAGAATACCAAAGTAAAGGTGTAACTGCACTTATCTTTGAAGAATGCTACATTACTTGTGTTGCAAAAGGAATTGAAATGTGCATTAGAACTCCTGAATTAGATGAAAATCACGCCATCCATAATTTATGGAAAAACTTTAATCCAACAATAAATAAAAGAAGGCGAACTTATAGCAAAAAACTTATTTAATATTAAAAAAGCCTTCATAAAGAAGGCTTTTTTTATTTATATATTTGTTTCTTTCTTTTATGAAACATCTACTGTAGTTTCAGCAGCAATTTTCTTATAAGTTCCATTTACTAATTTTTCTCTAATAGCTTCAAAAGCTGAAAGAGTATCTTCAATATCTTTCATAGTATGAGATGCAGTAGGAATCATTCTTAATAAAATTATTCCTTTTGGAATTACAGGGTAAACAACAATTGACAAGAAAATACCATAATTTTCTCTTAAATCATTTACCATAATCATTGCCTCAGGAATTGAACCTTCTAAATAAACAGGTGTAATACAAGTATTTGTATCACCAATATTAAATCCTCTAGAAGTTAACCCTGATTGAAGTGCATTTACATTTTCCCAAAGTTTGTCCTTAATTTCAGAAGAATTACGCAACAATTCTAATCTTTTTAATGCTCCAATTGTCATTACCATAGGTAATGATTTAGCAAACATTTGAGAACGTAAATTATATTTTAAATAATCAATTATGTCTTTATCAGCAGCTACAAAAGCACCAATACTTGCCATTGATTTTGCAAAAGTTGAAAAGTAAACATCAATACCATCTTGACAACCTTGCTCCTCACCTGCTCCAGCTCCTGTTTTACCAAGAGTTCCAAAACCATGCGCATCATCAACTAACAAACGGAAATTGTATTTTTTCTTCATCTCAACAATTTCTTTTAACTTTCCTTGTTGACCTCGCATTCCAAAAACACCTTCAGTAATAAATAAAATACCTCCGCCAGTTTCTTGAGCTAATTTTGTAGCACGTTGAAGATTCTTCTCCATGCTCTCAATATCATTGTGTTTGTAAGTAAAGCGTTTTCCCATATGCAAACGAACTCCATCAATAATACAAGCATGACCATCTACATCATAAACAATAACATCATTTTTAGTTACTAAGGCATCAATAATTGACACCATTCCTTGATAACCAAAATTTAATAAATAAGCGGCATCTTTTTGTACAAAAGCCGCTAATTCTTTTTCTAATTGTTCGTGAATATCTGTATGACCACTCATCATACGTGCTCCCATAGGATAAGCAGCACCATATTGCGCAGCAGCCTCAGCATCAACCTTGCGTACTTCTGGGTGATTTGCTAAACCTAGATAATCATTAATACTCCAGTTTAAAACTTCTTTTCCATGAAATTTCATTCTAGGACCAAGTTCACCTTCTAGTTTTGGGAAAACAAAATATCCTTCTGCTTGTGAAGCCCATTTACCTAATGGACCTTTATTTTGTTGAATTCTTTCAAATAAATCTTTTACCATAATATAGAATATGTTTTAAAAAACTTGGCAAAAGTAAGAATAAAAAAGGGTTTTTAATAATTTATTTTTATATGAAATAAGCAAATGAACTTAACTCAAGGAATCTTTTTATACACATATTCAAGTAACAATTATTTATTTTTTAAAAATAAAAATAAAAAAACATAAAAATATAAATAGTTTAATTACTTTTGCATCGAACGACACAGAAATGTGGTTACACGTTCACCATAAAAGTCGACCGCTCCAGGTTGGCTTTTATATTTTTATAGTGTTTCTATTTCTAAAAAAACTTTGTATTTTTGACTTTCATTCTAAGTAAATAAAATGCAACTCGTTTTCGCTTCAAACAACAAAAATAAAATTCAAGAAATTCAGCAACTACTTCCAAGCTCAATAAAAATATTAAGCCTTGAAGATATTGGCTGTTTTGAAGATATTCCAGAGACTTCAACTACTATTGAAGGAAATGCAATTTTAAAAGCAAATTATGTAACTAAAAAATTCGGTTATAATTGTTTTGCAGATGATACAGGTTTAGAAGTTGAAGTTTTAAATGGTGAGCCAGGAGTTTATTCAGCACGTTATGCCGGAGAACAAAAAAATGCAGAAGATAACATGAACAAACTTTTGTTTGAGCTTAATGATAAGTCAAACAGAAATGCTCATTTTAAAACTGTAATTGCTTTAAATATAAACGGAGAACAGCACTTATTTGAAGGAATTGCAAAAGGAACAATTACTTTTGAAAAAAAAGGTGTTGATGGTTTTGGTTACGATCCTATATTTCAACCCCAAGGGCATTCTTCTACATTTGCACAAATTTCAATGATTGAAAAAGCAAAAATTAGCCATAGAGGAATTGCTACAAGATCTTTAATAGATTTTTTAAGTAAAGAATAATTTTTATTCTTTATATGGTGAAGGTAAATACCATTTGTTTTTTACTGCTAATAATCTAAAAACAATCATAAATGACGATGTTACAAGATACAATATATCTTTATTCAGTTGAAATTCATTTAAAGAAAAAAACAAAACTCCACCACTTATACTTATAGTTGCATAGATTTCTTTTCTAAATATAACCGGGATTTCATTACACAATATATCACGAATAACACCTCCAAAACTAGCAGTCATTGTCCCTAAAGCAATACAAATAATTGGATGTAATCCAATCTCAATTCCTTTCTCTAAACCTATTATAGTAAAAATCCCTAAACCAATTGTATCAAATAAAAACAAGGAAATTCTCAGTTTCTCTAATCTAGTTTTCAAAATAATTGTAGCTATAAAACCTAAAATTATCATGTAAACATAGGTTAAATCCAACATCCACCCTACTGGAGTCCGTCCAATTAATATATCACGTAAAGTTCCTCCGCCAAGAGCAGTCACAAAAGCAATAATAAAAACACCAAAAGGATCGAGCTTCTTATGCCAACCAGTTAATGCTCCAGAAATTGCAAAAGCCAATGTACCTATAATGTCTAAAAACTGAAACATTTTGTATTAATTTTTATTTTTTTGTGCAAAAGTAGCCATTATTACAGAACAATAAAATCAAAAATTGTGATTGTTTTTAGCATTAAAGCATCTGAAAGTGAACAATTTAGAAATAATTAGTATATCTCACTAATAATCAGTACTTTTGCACCCAATTTAAAAATACACATGAATAAATTTGAACAATTAGGATTAAACGAATCGCTACTGCTGGCGATTAAAGATCTAGGATTTGAAAATCCGTCAGAAGTACAGGAAAAAGCGATTCCCCTATTATTGGAAAAAGACACAGACATTGTAGCGTTAGCGCAGACCGGAACGGGTAAGACTGCAGCGTTTGGTTTTCCAGTTATCCAAAAAATTGATGCAGAAAACAGAGACACTCAAGCATTAATTTTATCGCCTACAAGAGAGTTATGTCTTCAAATTACTAACGAAATTAAGTTATACTCAAAATACGTAAAAGGACTGAACACAGTTGCGGTTTACGGTGGGGCAAGTATAACAGAACAAGCAAAAGACATACGTAGAGGAGCACAAATAATTGTGGCAACTCCTGGTAGAATGCAAGATATGATTAACCGCGGAATGGTTAACATAAAAAACATTGACTATTGTATATTAGATGAAGCGGATGAAATGTTAAACATGGGATTCTATGAAGACATTACAGCTATTTTATCTGATACACCAAAAGAAAAAAGCACTTGGTTATTTTCTGCAACAATGCCGCAAGAGGTAGCAAGAATAGCTAAAGAGTTTATGAACAGTCCGCAAGAAATTACTGTTGGACACAAAAATTCTGGAAATGAAAATGTATCACATGAGTTTTACTTAGTAAGTGCTCGTGATAGATATCCAGCTCTTAAAAGATTAGCAGATGCAAATCCGGATATTTTCTCAGTAATTTTCTGTAGAACAAAACGTGATACTCAAGCTGTTGCTGAAAAATTAATTGAAGATGGATATAATGCTGCTGCATTGCATGGAGATTTATCTCAAGCGCAACGTGACGGAGTTATGAAATCGTTTAGAGGAAGACAAATTCAAATGCTTGTTGCAACTGATGTTGCTGCTCGTGGAATTGATGTTGACGATATTACACACGTAATAAACTACCAATTACCTGATGAAATTGAAACTTATACGCACCGTTCTGGTAGAACTGGTCGTGCGGGTAAATCAGGTACTTCATTAGTAATTATTACAAAAAGTGAATTGCGTAAAATTTCTCAAATTGAGAGAATCATTAAAATGAAATTTGAAGAAAAGCCAATTCCTTCAGGAGAAGAAATTTGTCAAATTCAATTATTTCATTTAGCAAATAGAATCAAAGATGTTGAAATCGATCACGAAATCGACAAATATTTACCTGCTATTGAAGAGGTTTTACAAGATCTTCCAAAAGACGAACTAATTAAGAGAATGGTGTCTGTTGAATTTAATAGATTTATCGCATACTATAAAAAATCTAGAGATATTTCTCAAGGAACCAATGAACGTCGTGAACCTGGAGTTATTCCATCTAACGGTGCGGTTCGTTTCTTTATAAACATTGGATCAAGAGATAATTTTGATTGGATGACTTTAAAAGATTATTTAAGAGATACTCTAGAATTAGGTCAAGACGACTTATTTAAAGTAGATGTTAAAGAAGGATTCTCTTTCTTTAATACTGATGCTGAACATGCAACCAAAGTGATGGAAACATTAAATGCTGTTAACATTGATGGTAGAAAAATTAATGTTGAGATTTCTAATAACGACGGTGGAGGAAATAGCAGAAGAAGAGATCATGGTGGAAGAAATTCTGGTGGAAGAAGCGGAGGAAGAAGCAGCGGAAGAAATTCTGGTGGTTTTAGAGAACGTAATTCTAGTCCTAGAGGAGAAAGAAGTTCAAACTCTAGAAGCGGTAGCGACAGAAATTTTGCTCCAAGAGAAAGAAGTTCAAACAAAGACGATAGAGGTTTTTCATCAAGAAGTGAAAGGCCAAGAAGAGAATCTAGCTCTAATAGCGAAAGACCATCTAGAAGAAGTTCTTCTAATGATTCTAACGGTGGATTCTTTGATAAAGCAAAAAGATCTAGAAGAGATTAAGCGTTTTTCGTTAATTTTCTGATAAATATTTAAGAAACTATAAAATATCTCCAATTGATTTGTATTTTTGAATCAATAATTAAAAGATGAGATATTTTATAGTTTTTTTGTTTTCAATATTTACAATAAGTTCTTTTAGTCAAAAAGACACAATTGTAAGTAAACTTTCAGGTAGCGTTTATAACAGCGAAACGAGACTTCCTATGTCAAACGTGCATGTCATTAATACCACCAAAATTAAAGGAACCACAACAGACGGAAATGGTTTATTTGAAATTACAGCGAAAGTAAATGATACTTTACTAATCTCTTATTTAGGATTTGAGACTATTAAAGTTAAAGTTTCAAATGATTGGGTAAAAAATAAATCTTCTAAAATTTATCTTACCGAAAAAGCATATGCTCTTGAAGAAATAGTAGTAACTCAATACAATTTAACAGGCTATATACAAGTTGATACAGAATTAATATATGTAGATGAAAGCAACTACAGATATAGTATTTCTGGTTTAAATGAAGGCTACGAAGTAGGCGATAAATCTCCTGGGGCTGTTACTAAAGTATTAGGAGCTATTTTTAATCCGGCTGATTTCTTATATAGTGCTTTTGGAAAACGTCCAAAAGAAATGAAGAAACTAAAGGAAATGAAGAAAGATGATACTGTGCGTAATCTTTTAGCTTCAAAATACGATAGAGAAACACTAGCTGCATTACTTGAAATTGACAAAGATGATATTCCTTTAATTCTTCAAAACTGTAATTATTCTGAATATTTTATCAAAACGGCTAATGACCTTCAAATTATGGATGCCATTAATTCATGTTATGAAGAATATAAAATTCTAAATAAGAATAAGTAGTTTTTACTTTGTTAACTAACTGTAACTATCTAAAAACCTAACTAATGAAAAAAAATATTTTATTTCTATTCATTGTAACATTTCTATTTAGTTGTAAAAACGCAGCCGTTGTTTATAACGATCCTATTCCTAAACACGACAGTTTAAAAATAGCTTCAAAGTTTACAAATGATAATCGAGTAATTAACATTTGGACTCCAAAAAATTACGAACAATCAATTGATAGTTTACCTGTTTTATATATGCCTGATGGCGGAATTAAAGAAGATTTTCCGCATATTGCAAATACGTTAGAAAAATTAATTGCTGAAAACAAAGTTCCAGCTTGTATATTGGTAGGAATTGAAAATACTATACGCGGTAGAGATTTAACTGGACCAACAAAAATTGAGTACGATTTGGAATATATTCCTAAAGCTGGTGGTGCTGATAATTTTAGAAAGTTCATAAAAAATGAATTGTTTCCTGTAATAAATGAAAAATACAGAACAACTAACAAGAAATTTATCATTGGTGAATCGCTTGCTGGTTTATTTGTAGTTGAAACCTTTTTATTAGACAATGAAATGTTTGACAACTATATTGCAATTGATCCTTCATTATGGTTTAATGAGCAATATTTAGTGCAAAATTTTGAAAGCTTAGTAAAAACCAAAAACTACACAAATAAAAAGATTTGGTTTGCCGGGTCTGATGCGGAAGATATTTCTAAATATACTAAAGAATTAGAAAAAAAATTCAACAATTCTAAAGGCAACTTCACTTGGTTGTATTCAGACGAACCAAATGAACAACACAATACTATTTTTAGAGCGACTAAAGAAAAAGCGTTGATTTGGAGTTTAGGACAGAAATAAAAAACAATAATCTACTTCTCATAAAACTTACTTTCTACAAAAGCAGCATCTTTTATGGTTTTTCGTGTCCAATCTAATCTTTTTTCAAAAATTTCTTCTTCAGATAATTGCCAATCAATTTTTGAGTTTCTGAGTCGGTTTGTAATGTCTTGAATAATAATTGCTGCTGAAACCGATATGTTTAAACTTTCGGTAAAACCAACCATTGGAATTTTTAAATATCCATCGGCGTTATTCATTATTTCTTCTGAAAGTCCTTCTTTCTCCGTTCCAAAAAATAAAGCCGATGGTTTTGTAATATCAAATTCGTGAATTAAACACGATTCGTTATGTGGTGTGGTTGCAATAATTTGATAACCTTGAGCTCTTAAACTCTTTAAACAAGAAGCAGCATCTTCATGTTCTTTTATATCGACCCATTTTTGAGCACCCATGGCAATTTGCTTGTCAATAGATTTACCATACTTTTGCTCAATAACATTTAGTTCTTGAATACCAAAAACTTCACAACTGCGCATTACAGCACTTGTATTATGCATTTGATACACATCTTCCATAGCAATGGTAAAATGTTTGGTTCTGTTTTTTAAAACGTCTAAAAAGCGTTGTTTACGATTTTCCGAAATAAAACCTTCTAAATATTCTAGTAAAGCTTCTTGTCTCATGGTTTCAAAAATATAAAACCTTTTGAACTTAGAAACTATATGTCAATTTAATTTTTGCAAAAAACGGCGTTCCTGGCGTAAAATGAATTTCTTCTACACTTTGAGATTCGGTTTGTAATTGCGATTCGGTTAAAAATTGCGTTTCATTCCACTCTGTATTAAAAAGATTGTTTACCACTACTCCAACTTCAAAAGTTTTACTTAATTTATAGTTTACCGATAAATCAGATACCAAATAACCTTTTGCAATTACCGAATCATCTTCATTTGCCGCACGATCTCCCATAAAACGGTAATTTAAATTCCCTGAAAATCGTTTGAAATTTTTAAAACTAATTCCTCCTGTTGAAGTAAATTCTGGAGCTAAAGGAATATAATCTTGTCCACTCGGTTCGTCTACACTTCGTGCAAAAGCATAATTTGCATCAAAATCTAAAAATAAATAATCGTTTAATTGATATCTTACACCTAAATCTACACCTAAACGTTTAGATTTTCCAGAAGGTTCTACAATTCCAGCATCGCCAACATATACAAACTCTTGATTTGAAAATAAAGTCCAAAGTGCAGCGTTAACAATTAAATTTTTTGTTGGTTTTAAAGTTGTACCTAAATCGGCACCAAAAACAGTGGGTAAAATTTCTTTATCTTCTTGTAAAACAACTCTGGTATCGTTGGAATGAAACCCGAAACCAGATTTTAAAAAGTAAGCGACTTTATCGTTTTGAACATAATTAAAATTTAATTTGGGTAACACTTTAAATTTAGTATTTGAAAGCGTTTCATAACTCGCAGCCAATTTATCTTGGTAATTGAATTTAAAGTAATCCATTCGTAAAGAAGGATTTATAGTTAATTTATTAAACTGAAATTCAACATTTGTATAAGCTGAAAAGTTAGATTCATCAATATCACCAAGTTGAATATAATTTAGAACTGTATTTCTATTTAACGTGTGCGAAAGTTCAGAATCTTTAGTAGCATTTACTTTTAAACCAATTCCTGTTTGCCATTTTAATTTGAAAGTATCATATGTTTTTTTCGTGGTATATTCGGAATTAAAACCATACAATTTTCTATTTTCATATTGTCTAATTTGGTCGCCGTTTACAGGATCTTCTAAGAAAAAAGTAAAGTTTGAAAACAGCGTAAAGTCGTATTTTGAAAAATACACATTGGTTTTTAAATAACTGTTTTCATCAATGATTTTATCTATTGCTACAGCTAAATTAGTTCTAGAAGTAAATCCGCCTTCGGTATCATCTACAGCTCCAAAACGAGAAATAGTTCCGTTGTTCACTAATCGGTTTGGGATTTGGCCTGAAGCATCCCATTTACTTGTAAAATGAGAACCTATAAAACTCAACTTGGTTTGATTTTCTAAAATGGTTGAATATTTTCCAAAAATATTAAATCGATTGAAATTTTGAGGAGAATCAAAAGGTCCATCTGTTTCAATATATTCAGTTGCCAAATAAGCATTTGATTTTGTTTTATTTCCTAATAAATCGAATAAACCAACAGTTCTAACAGTGTTAAATTGGCCAACCTCAACACTTAACTTACTTTCTTCTAACTTATCTTTTGTTTTAAAATCTACATAACCTGCAGTAGCAAAATTACCTTTTGCAGCATTATAAGGACCTTTTCCAAAATCGATAATATTTATCGTTTCTGGAATAATAAAATGCAAATCGGAATAACCTTGTCCGTGCGCATGAGAAACCATATTTACTGGAATTCCGTCGGCAGTTATTGCAACATCGGTTCCATGATCGATATCAAAACCTCTTAAAAAGAGTTGTTCTGCTTTACCTCCACCAGCATGCTGACCAATAAATAAACCTGGAACTTTTCTAAGAATTTCTTGAGAAGAATTTACTGGATTTGTATTTAAATCCAATTTCATGATTGTTGAGTTTATATTTACATTTGGAGAAATAGTAACTTCAGAAAGTTTAAAAACTTCTTCTTCTAAAATAATTTTTACTCTTTCATTTAGTTGATTTACTTTAAATTCAATAGCTATATAACCAAGTTTTGAAATTTTATAGCTTTCATTTAATTTAACCTTAGTTAATACAAAATTTCCAAACTCATTTGTATGCGTGTGTACATCGCTACTTTCATTATAGACATAAACATCTGCAATTGGGTTTCCATATACATCTTCAACTTTTCCATTTAAATTTTGTCCATAGGAAGTTAAAGACAGTAATGAAACTATCAATAAATAAAAATATTTCATTGGATTATAATCTTTTAATTGAAGCCTCTAAATTAGGACCTAATTCGTAAATACTGGCTAATAAATCGGTTTTATTTGTGTTTTCTTTGGTCAACTTATTATTTGCTTTCAAAATAGTTTCATTATGAAAAACAATTAAAGGTTCGTGAGATTTTCCAATTGTGTGATTCTCAATTATTTTTAAAGCTTTATCAAAATCGCCGTTATTATAATACGCCCAAGCCAATAAATCATACGATTCTGGTGTTGGTCTATTTTCAATTTCTTTTTTTGCAATTTCAATCGCTTTGTTTGCTTCACCAGAAGTTTCAGCATAAAGTAAAGCATTGTATTTGTTATACATATCTCCATAATTATTCTTTTCTAAAGAAGCATAATATTCATTCATTGCATTTCTCTTTTCAGATACATTTCCCGTAAAATCATGAATATCTGCTTTAAGAAGATGCAAATCAGGAACTGGATGATGATTTGAAATATAATCTACAATTTGTAATGCTTCTTGAGGATTTCTTTCGTGAGAGAAAACAATCCAAGCAATTCCTTTTAGAGCGTACATATTATTAGAATCTATTTCTAATGTTTTTAAATAGAAGCTGTATGAATCTTCAATTCTTCCGGCGTGACCGTAAAAATCGGCAATATTAGAATAAACCCATATTTTTAAATCTTTGTTTTTAGATTGTTCTGCAATTGTTTTAGCATTTTCCATTAATTGAATTGCTTTATCTAAATCGCCAATATGATCATTCCATTTTGCAGCTCTAATTAAATAATCAAAATCTTTGAAATCTAAAATAGTGGTTAATTTTTGTTTTGCTTCTTCATAATTTCCTAATTCCATTTGAACATCAAAAAGCATTTTATTGGTAGCAATCTTATTTTCGCCAAGTTCAAAAGCTTGGTTTAAATGACTTAAAGCTTCTTTAAAACGATGCTGAGAAATATAGTTTTTTGCAATTGCTCTATGAATTCCGGCTTTTTCGCCTTTTACTCTATTATTACAGTCTATTAATAACTTTTCAGCCAAATATAGTTCTTGAATATTGCCAGTAATTTCAAATTTCTGACTGTATAATGAAGCTAGAGAAATTAAATAAGTATATTGATTAGGAGCATTATCGTATTTCTTTTGCCAAAAATCAATTTCATTATTTATCTTTTTTAAAGATGTATTTTCTTTTTCAATAAGAAACGATTGGTAATCTTCTTTGTTCGTTATTTGTTTTTCAGATTTTGAAGAACAGCTAAGTACAACAAAGGAAATTAACAAAAGTATAATTGGTTTTATAAAATAGTTTTTCATAATTTGTTTGTTTAGTATAAAAGAAATTAAAACAATGAGCATCAAATTGATACTCATTGTTTTAAAAGCTATATTTCTACCAAGGAGAAGCTAAATAAGGAAAAGATGATAAAAATGCTTTATCATTTGCACTTACATTATCTGAAGTTAATGCTGCATTATCTCCACCAGTTGGTCCTCCAAAAATTAAAAGTAATTCTACATCAATTACATCATCAGCAAGAGCTCTTCCAGTTAACACATTTGTACCGTCAAAAAAAGTTGTAGTACCAGTTGTAGAAACGCCTAAAACATCGGTAGCTAAAACACTTGTAAAAGTTGCCGCATCTAAACCTAATGCATTAGTAGTGTAACCAGGGTTTAAAGCTAATAATTGGGTTTGAAATGCCGATTGAAAATTTGATCCCATAACTGATGGAATAGTTGTATTGAAACGATCTTTATTTCCTGAAGTTACAAAAACCGTATTTATAGCTGGTCTTCCCATTTGATCTTGTTGTACATAAGTTCCGCTAAAATCTGATGTATTTCCATTATCATTAGAATCATCATTACTACATCCTACCGCAAATAAAGCAATAACTAAGGATGCAAATAAACTTTTATATTGAATTGATTTCATAATATTTCTTTTTTAAAATTTAATTATTTTCTTTTTGTTTCTACCCAAGTATTCAATGTACCAGAACCACCAAGCATAGTTTTTGGTAATTCAACCACTACTGACATTACATTTGTTCCAGCAAAAGTATCTGTTCCTGGATTGTTAAAACTTCCTGCATTACCAGCTATAATTTCAGAATATTGTCCAAAGTCAAAAAAGAAAGGATCATCTCTTGGTCCTGCAAATAAACTAACACCATCGTTTGAATAAATAACAGCTGTTTCTGCATATTCTGTGATTGCAACACTTCCTAAAGCAGATGAAGTTTTTACTGTACTTGTTGAACCTGCTAATCCTGGAGCAACTGGTCCAAAGAAATACATTTTACCATCTTTAGGTACTGCTTGAATAACTAAATCTTCAATATTATCTCCATTATTATCAATGTTAAATTCAACCATAACATTTTCATCAAATGCGGCATCAGCAGTTGCTGAAGGAGAAAGTAAACCTTTAACATTAGCTACAAAAACTAAATTATTAGTATTTGAACCTTGAAAAGAATAGAAATCTGTAATATCAGAAGTTCCACCTTGAACTGCAGGAGCATCAATATGATCTGCAGCGACTAAAACAAGACCTAACACTCCGAAGAATGATAACCCTAAAAGTAATTTTGATTTTTTCATTTTGTTAGTTTTTAAATGATTTATAACTACAGTTACGAGAGGAATTCATTTTTGGTTTTAAAAAAGTAAAAAAAAGTTTATTTTTATTTTTTTAGTACTAACTTTACCCTCTATGGAACAAGAACTTTTAGTAAAAGAATTGCTTAAGAAAGACAATAATTCGTTTACCTTATTATATGACAACTATTCAAAAAGTTTATATGGCGTCATTTATAACCTAATAAGAAATAAGGAAGAAGCGGAAGATGTTTTACAAGAAGTATTCGTGAAGATTTGGAATAATATTGATTCTTATAATGAATCTAAAGGGCGTTTATATACTTGGATGCTCAATATAGCTCGTAATACAACTATTGATAAGTTACGCTCTAAAGGCTATAATAACAGTCAAAAAAACCTTTCTGCAGATAATTTCGTATATATGTTAGAAGACAATTCAAAAACAATGAATAGAATTGATGCAATTGGTATTAAAAAGTTTATTGATAAATTGAAACCAAAATGTATTCAAATTATTGAATTGTTGTTTTTTCAAGGTTATACCCAACAAGAAGCTTCTGAAGAGTTGGAAATTCCTTTGGGAACTGTGAAAACGAACAATAGAAATTGTATGAATGAATTAAGACTGATGATCAATGAATAGTAGAGAATACATAGAATCTGGAATTTTGGAACTGTTTGTTTTTGGTAAACTTACAGATGCAGAAAATAATGAAGTACTTGAAATGGCTAAAAACAATCCTGAAATTCAGGAAGAAATTAAAGCTATTGAAAATGCAATTATGAACCTTTCACAAAGTGTTGCACCCCATTTATCTGCAACAAATTATGAGAAAATTAGAACGCAGCTTTTAGAAAAAAATAAAGTAATTCAATTACAACCTCGTAAAAATTATGCTCAATATATGGGCTGGGCTGCTGCAGCTGTTTTTGTACTTGGGTTTGGATTACAATTTTACAAATTAAACCAATCTAATGAAACAATAAATAAATTGTCAACTGAAAAATCAGTTATGCAAGAATCAATTGTAGATTTAGAATTGAAAAAACAAGATGCAGAATCTGTTTTAGCAATTGTAAGAGACAATAATAATATTCAGGTTGCTCTTGGAGGTCAAGAAGTTGCTCCAAATGCTTTTGCAAAAGCATATTACAACAAAGAAACAAAAGAGGTATATATTGATGCGGCTGGTTTACCGGCTCCACCTGAAGGAAAAGTTTACCAAGTTTGGGGTTTAAAATTAGATCCTTTAACACCAAAAAGTATAGGTTTACTTAACAATTTCACTGCAAGTAACTCAAAAGTATTTAAAGTAGACAAAGCAGATGATGCGGAAGCTTTTGGAATTACATTAGAACCTGCAGGCGGAAGTGTTTCTCCAACATTAGAACAGCTTTATACCTTAGGAAAAGTATAATTCACTAGTATACAAATAAAAAAAACCGCTATATAAGCGGTTTTTTTTATTTGTAGTAGTTACGCACAAACATTTAGGTTTAATCACGTACAACAAACATCTATTATAGTTAAAAAAAGAATTGATAAATACTATATTCCTCTCTAAATAATTAAATACTTGTTATTAATATCACTTACAAAAAGACTCAATTGTTTATATTAGTTGCATAAAAAAATCCCAATGAAATTAATCATTAGGACTTTTGAAAATAAATAACTAACCATTATTCCTTTATATCATACTTTACTTCTCTACCTAAAACAGGTTTTAATCGATTAGGACCTATAGGAAAACGAACACCCACGTGCTCAGAATCTATACTTCCGTCTTCTTTTAAAGTATCTTTTCTATTTGCAACAACATTCCATGAAAAAGAAACGTTAGAATTTCCATTTTGTAATTCTTTTACTAAAAACCCTTTTGCGGTTTTCTCAGTTACATAAACACCTTTACAATCGCCTTCTAGTTGAATGAAAACTTTCATTGGATGTTCTTGACTTACAAAAATGTTTTTTGAAAAAATTGGATCCAAATCAATATAAGCAACTCCATTTATTAGTTTTCCTGTTCCAAAATCTTCAAACAAAATTTCGGGTGTTTCAGTTGCATGAAGAATTCTATTATTCCCGTCATCGTCTTTTACCATAGTAGAAACACTTCCTCCTCCTAAAACTTTATAAGATGTATTATTATTACGTGCACCTACAAAAACATAATCAGAATTTGAAGTGTTTGCATCAAAATAACCTCCATAAGTAACATCTCTTCTTGCTGCTCCACCTCCAAAATAATCAAAATCTTTACCCGCTATTCTTGCTTGAGGGCCATTACTTGTAGATAAGTTATCATCTTGATCATACTCAAAATAAGCTGAATAATAATCGTTACTTCCTGTTTTACCAACTCCTCTTACGTGCAAACCTGTTGTTCCTTGTCCAGAAACACCAACTGATTCACCTGGAAGTTCAGTAAACGTAGTTCTACCAGCAACACCTAAAACCCCCATAACAGTATTTGTAGAGCTAGAAGCTAAATTAGCACTAATACCAATAACTCCTCTACCACCATCAGCATCTAAATTTCCTCCATCAATAACAAATTGTGTATTATCAACATTTAATGCTCTTATTGTTCTTGGTGAATTATCACTGTAAGCAAATAAACCAATTTGTGTTCCGGTTGGAAAAATTGTTGTTAGTGTATTTCCTAAAGGATTTGTTGAGTTTCCAATAATAACTTCGCCTGAATTTTTAGTAGTCATTCGTAATTGATTATTGGTTTTAAATTGTAAATCTCTATTGTCTGATGTTCCCAAATAATTAGTTCCTGGAGTTGTTCCTGCGTTACCTAATAAGGACCAATTTTGTAAACTTGGTGTTCCTGTGTTTGATTTTAGAGCAACCCATTCAGTTCCTGACCAATAATAAAACCCTGGAGAAACCGCTGTTGCTCCCACACCATTTATATTAGTATTATAAACCAAAACACCTGTTGCAATAGGTGCAGGACCTACAGGAGCTTGAATAATTGTTGATGTTAATGCAACTCGAGGAATTAACAATCCTCTTGAACTGCTTTCAATTTGTAATTCTACACCGTTTAAAATATTAGTTGTCCCTATTCCTACTTGAGCAAAAAAAGTAATAGAAAATAAAAGACTAAATAAAACAAGTAATTGCTTTTTCATAAGTTTAATTTTTAGTTATATTTATCATATACGAGAAAGTGTAATCATTGGTTTTAATATTTATGAAAAAATTAGTTGTACTAAGTGGAGCAGGTATTAGTGCTGAAAGTGGAATTAAAACTTTTCGTGATGCAGACGGACTTTGGGAAGGTCATGACATCATGGAAGTAGCTTCGCCAATTGGGTTTGCTAAAAATCCGGAATTAGTTTTAGATTTCTACAACAAACGAAGAGCACAACTCTTAGAAGTGCAACCAAATCAAGCACATAGTATTCTTGCCGAACTTCAAAATGAATTTGATATACACATCATCACTCAAAATGTAGACGATTTACATGAACGTGCCGGAAGCAATAATGTAATTCATTTGCATGGTGAATTATTAAAAGCTCGAAGCGTTTATAACGAACAAATTATTTTAGATTGGAAAACCGATTTATTTCTTGGCGATGTAGATAAATTTGGAAACCAACTTCGTCCTCATATTGTATGGTTTGGCGAAGAAGTTCCCGAAATGGACAAGGCATTAGAAATTGTAGAACAAGCCGATATTTTAATAGTAATTGGAACTTCTTTACAAGTTTATCCTGCTGCTGGATTAATCAATTATGTAAACCAAAATATTCCGGTATATTATATTGATCCAAAACCTGCTACGATTTATGACTTGCCGAATCCTCTTGAAGTAATTCCACTTTCGGCCACCGAAGGAATGAAAATATTGAAAGATTTGTTGGTACGTTGATTTGGTAATTTATTTAACTGTATTTCTTTTAAAAAAGCAATTACAATATCAAGTTTCAACTTCAAAAAAGTAAATGCTAAAAAAAACTAATCACTAATTACTAATTACTAATCACTAATCACTAAATTTGCACTTCGTTAAAAAACAACAACACAACAACATGCAACACTTATCAGAATTAAATGCCATTTCGCCTATTGACGGTCGATACAGAAACAAAACTCAAAATTTAGCTCCTTATTTTTCAGAAGAAGCCCTTATAAAATATAGAGTTTTAATTGAAGTAGAATACTTTATTGCACTTTGCGAAGTTCCATTACCACAACTTTCTGGTGTAGACAAAGCAGTTTTTCCAGCATTAAGAGCAATGTACGAGAACTTCTCTAGTGAAGATGCTCTTTGGATTAAAGAAACAGAGAAAACGACAAATCACGATGTTAAAGCGGTTGAATACTTCATTAAAAGTAAATTTGACGCATTAGGATTAGAAAAATATAAAGAATTCATCCATTTCGGATTGACTTCTCAAGATATAAACAATACAGCCATTCCGCTTTCTACAAAAGAAGCATTTGAAAATGTTTACTTGCCTTCTTTAATTTCTGTTATCCAAAAATTAAAAGAATTAAGCGTAGAATGGAAAGATGTGCCATTATTAGCACGAACTCACGGACAACCGGCCTCTCCTACTCGTTTAGGAAAAGAAATTTTAGTTTTTGTAGAGCGTTTAGAAGAGCAAATGCGTTTGTTGTTCAATGTGCCTTTTGCAGCTAAATTTGGTGGTGCAACTGGGAATTATAACGCACACAAAGTTGCGTATCCAAATAACGATTGGAAAGCGTTTGGTTCTCAATTTGTAGAAGATATTCTAGGTTTACACCATTCTTTCCCAACTACACAAATTGAGCATTACGATCATTTTGCAGCCTTTTTCGATGCTTTAAAACGCATCAATACTATTTTAATTGATTTAGATAGAGATATTTGGACGTACGTTTCAATGGAATATTTCAAACAAAAAATTAAAGCAGGAGAAATTGGTTCGAGTGCTATGCCACATAAAGTAAACCCGATTGATTTTGAAAATAGTGAAGGAAATTTAGGAATTGCCAATGCTATTTTTGAACACCTTTCTGCTAAATTACCTATTTCTCGTTTACAACGTGATTTAACAGACAGTACGGTTTTACGTAATGTTGGAGTTCCTTTTGGACATACCATTATTGCTTTTGAAGCTACATTGAAAGGATTGAATAAATTATTATTAAACGAAGCTAAATTTGCCGAAGATTTAGAAAAAAACTGGGCAGTTGTTGCCGAAGCTATTCAAACGATTTTAAGACGTGAAGGGTATCCAAATCCGTATGAAGCTTTAAAGGAATTGACAAGAACTAATACGGTTATCAATAAAGAATCTATTCAGGCGTTTATTGAAACGTTAAATGTTTCTGACGACATTAAAAACGAATTGAAACAAATTACTCCAAGTAATTATTTGGGGATTTGAGTTTAAATATTATATTTGATAGGTTTTTAAAAATTTTATATGAAAAAATTAATACTTTTATTATTTCTAAGTAACTTTTATTTAGTTAATGCCCAAATTTTTGATGTTGATAATAGTTTTAACCCTTCAGACACAGGTGAATTTGTTCAAAACATTGGGTTTACAGGTGATTTTCTTAATGATGGAAAAATAATTTCTGTAAAAAAAACCTTCAATAATGAAAAAAAAATAGTTCGAATAAATCCTAATGGAAGTATTGACAATTCATTTACACAAACTTCATTTTATTATCCAGAAGCTATTGAAATTAATGTTTTTACAAATAAAATAGATGGAGACTTTTACATTGCTAGAAAAAATCTCAATAATACAATTTTAGAACATTACAATCCAGATGGTACCATTGATACAAATTTTAATATTTGCTTAATAACTTCAAGTTCAGGTTTAAAAGATGTTTATGCACTAAAAATAATGAATGATGGTAATTTAATAGTTGCCGGTAATTTTAATAACGTAAACTCTTTAAACTATTCTAATATTTGTAAAATATCTAATCTTGGAATAGTAGATACAAATTTTAATATTGGAACAGGTTTTAATAATATTATTAGGGCAATTGATATACAGTCTGACAATAAAATAATTGCAGTAGGTGAGTTTGATACATATAATGGTAATAATTATAATAACTCTATTAGAGGAATAGCTCGATTAAATTATAATGGATCTTTAGATACTAGTTTTGGCGTTTATTATTCAATTAGTTCTTTTGGTGGAACTCAAAATGGGTATAATCATTCCTCTGGTCAGTTCTATGATGTTAAAATTCAGAATGATGGAAAAATTGTTACTTCTGGAGTAAATATAAGAAGAAATGGGTCAAATTACAGTCAAGGTTTAGTTAGATTAAATAGTAATGGTTCAATCGACCTGAGCTTTACTTCAACTGCTTCTGGTTCGAAAAAATTTATAATTGATAATTATGGTTGGTTTTATTATCAGAGCGGTAATAGATTGAGATTAGCGAATAATATTGGATTTACACAATACACCTCGTCCTTTATTGACCTTAATACAAGTCCAAATAATACATATTATTTTATATTATTAAATAATAAGATTATTGTTAACGGAAATTATATAAATTCTGATGGTATTACAAGAAATGGTTTTTTTAGATTAAATATGAATGGTAGCATTGATTTAACTTTTAATCCTCATTTTGGACCAAATATGATGAATAATGATAAACTTAAAATATTTAAATTACCAGATAATAAGTTGTTAATGTATGGAGGATTTACAACTTATAATGATATACCAGTAAAAAAACTTTTTAGATTAAATGAAAATGGAACTATTGATAATACCTTTAACCTTGATAGTACATTAACAAACTTAATTTTTTCTTCAAACACTGAAAATCCTTTAGAATTCAATCGTTACAATTATGATGGCAGCATTTATTTATCATTAATAAATCCTTATGGTTCAACATATATCATTAAACTAGATAATAATGGTTCAATTGATAATACTTTCAACAGTATTTATAAGCATCCTCTACAAATGATAGTGACAAACGATAATGAATTAATCTTAGTAGGTGCTAATTCAAATTCTTTTTTTACAAATAATGGATACAATATTTTAAAAAAATTTGATGCTAATGGATTAGTTGACAATAACTTTATGACCCAACCAGGTTTCATTCAAATCAAGCATATTGAATATTTAAACAATGAAAATATTATTTTAACAGCATACAATTCAAGTTATGACGATATTATCACTACAGTAGATTCTAATACTGGTAATAATTTAAATGAATTTTATACAACAACAAATGGGAATAATGGAAAAATTAGAACTAAAAAATTAAATGATAAAATTTATTTTTCCAATGAAGGTGGTGGACTAAACTCTTCTATATCTAGATTAAATAATGATGGTACATTTGATTATAGTTTTAATCAAATTTCAATTAATTATCCAAAATATTTCAATTTTTTTAGCAGTAATAATCACATTATTGTATTAGATAATGACAATCTTAATAATTTAAACAAAATACTAAAAGTATATGATTATGATGGAAATTATTTGTATAATATTGATATACCTGTTAAAAGTGGAACAGATAATAGTACTTTAAATTTTTACAATTCATTTGCTATACAAAATTGCGAAAGTATAATTGTTAGTGGAGATTTTGAAAATATTTTAAATTCAAACAAGTCATTTATTTCTAGAATTAAAAATCCAAATCTTTCACTAACTCCAGCACCAACTGGAGATACCATTCAATCTTTTTCTTTAGGACAGACATTGAATGATTTAATCGTTTATGGTCAAAATATCCAGTGGTATAGCAATCAAAATATTTGTTCAGAAATAACACATAACTGGTATAAAAATTCACTTTCAAACAATTCTACAAATATCCTATTACCAAATAATACGCCATTAGTAGACGGAACTACATATTATGCATCACAAACAATTAATGGTATAGAAAGTAACCATCGACTACCAGTTACAGTCCATCAGCTTCTCAGTAATGATTCTTTTGACAATAAAAAAGTATGGATATATCCTAATCCTACTAAAAACTTTATTAACATTAATACTGAAAAAGAAATTTCAAAAGTAGAATTATTTAACTTGGTCGGTCAAAAAATTAAAAGCTTTAAAGACTTAAATGAAATTGATATTTCTGACCTACAGAATGGAACATATCTAATAAAAATTATCTTTTACGATAATAGTATTATAGATGATAAAATAATTAAATTTTAATTAAATTATTTTGGTTTTGTAGCTAATTCGTATAATCAAAACCATATAACCAAAATATGAAACCAGCCCTTACCCACTTAATCGAAGCCGAGAAAAAAGCAGAAATCTTATTTCAAGAAATTGAAAATAGAAATCTGGTAATTGCTGGAAAAACGGAACGTGAATTGAATAATGAGGTATTTGAATTGGCATTTGAATTGTTTGGCATTCGTAAGTTTTGGCACAAGCGCATTGTTCGTTCGGGTAAGAATACTTTATTGCCTTATAAAGAGAATCCGCCTAACTTAGCTATTCAAGAAGATGACATTCTATTTTTTGATTTCGGACCTGTATTTGAAGATTGGGAAGCAGATGTTGGTAAAACTTATGTACTTGGAAATAATGCGCCAAAACTAAAGTTAAAACAAGATGTAGAACTTGCTTGGAAAGAAGGAAAAGTGTATTTCGATTTAAATAAAGACAAGCTAACTGGCGCTGATTTTTTTAATTACACTAAAGAATTGGCTAAAAAATATGGTTGGGAATATGGAAACCATCATTGCGGACATTTAGTGGGTAATTTCCCGCATGAAAAACTTCTTGGCGAAGATGAAATCAATTATATTCATCCCAATAACGATGTCAATAACGATGTATTAATGTCGGCAAAAGATATTAATGGAGAAGAACGATTTTGGATTTACGAAATTCACTTTATAAACAAAGAGCTAGAAATTGGAGGCTTTTTTGAGCAATTATTGTCTTAAAACAAAATAATTTACACATTTAAAATATCATGATAAAAACAATTATAACATTCACTTTTGCATTAATTTCATGTTCCATTTATGGGCAAAACTCAAAAGAAACCAGTTCTCCCGCTTTCAAAATTGATATTGAAATTAATGGTGAAAAATATCATGTAAATGATGGTGATACTTTAACTGTTAATAACAATAAAATAATTGCTCGAATTTCTAATTCTGTAACGTTTGATTATGGAATTTTAAAATTTGATTATCCTAAACATTTTGCATTTTCAAGCGAAACAGATTTTGGATATCAAAATTGGACGTTAGACGGAAATAATTTTGTTGTTTCCTATTTTAAATTAAGTTCAGAAGTTGAATTAGACATGCTAATAAAAGAGATTGTTATAAAATTTGGTAAAAAGAACTGCACCGTTAACAAAAAAACTTCTAAAATTGGCAATACAAGCCTTGAAGGCAAAAGAATTAACGTTGAATTATTAGGTCAAAAATTAACTTATGACATGTATAAAGTTAAATCAAATGATGGAAGTTCACATTTCATCTCTTTCCAAGATTCAAAAAACGATGATGGAAGTGATTCATTAGAGTCTATAGAAACATTATCTTTAATTAATTCCACTTTTTTTATTAAACAAAACAAGCAAGAAAGAGTTCGTTAAATAAACGAGAGAAAATAGTATTTTAAAACAACTTCAGTGGAGAAATACTATATTTGTTTTTTAGCTTATATAAATGAACAAACATCATTCCTTAAAGTACCGAAAAGACATAGATGGTTTAAGAGCAATTGCAGTATTGGCTGTTATTTTTTTTCATTTTGGATATTTTACAAACGGTTATTTAGGTGTTGATATCTTTTTTGTAATAAGCGGTTTTTTAATTACTTCAATTATTTATAAAAGTGTTTTAGTTCGTAATTTTTCTATAAAAACCTTTTATTTAAAGCGAATTAGAAGAATATTTCCTTTAGTATTTTTCACCTCTGCAACAGCCTTAGTTATAGGTTATTTTACAATGTTACCAGATGATTTAGAAAACTTAGGTGCATCAATCGTTGCCACAAATTTCTTTGCTAATAATATATTACAATTAATTACCACCGGAAATTATTGGTTTACTGTAAATGACTTTAAGCCTCTAATGCACACTTGGAGTCTAGGAATTGAAGAACAGTTTTATATTGTATATCCATTCCTGTTTCTCTTTCTTAAGAAAAAGAATATTTTACCAATACTAATTATTTTAACGTTTTTCTCTGCTTTTGGTTTTCTTTTAACTGAAAATGAATATTATCAATTTTACTTAATGCCATACCGATTCTTTGAACTTTCAATTGGCGGAATTGGTGCTATTGTATGTTTAAATAAAAAAGTAAGCAGTCATTTAAAAGCTATTTGTTTGGTACTAATTATCTTTCTTTTGTGCGTTGACATTTCAATCCCTAAAAATATAATTGTACTCGTTTTAATTAGTTCTACATTGATTGTTTTGTTAGAATCTGAAGCAAAAAATAAACTACTACATAGCGTTTTAGAAAATAAAATAATGATTGGCTTAGGGAAAATAAGTTTTAGCTTGTATATGTGGCATCAAATTGTTTTGGCGTTTACTAGATACATCATTAAATATGATTTTAAACCTATAGATTACTTCTTTATCTTTGGAATTACAGTAGTTTTATCAATTCTTAGTTATAACTTTATTGAACAACCTTTTAGAAATAAAGAAAAAGTAAGTAATACCCAGACTTTACTCATTACTGGAATTTCGTTTTTACTTTTAACCGGAACTTCGTTTTATTTTTATGCAACTTCTGGAATCATAAAAGATATTCCCGAATTAGATATTACTAAAAATAAAACACCTCTTAATTATAATGTATTCAACACCAAAAAAAATCCACATATCAGTTATAATGCTCGGATTTACGATTATGATAAAGAGTTTACATCTAAGACAAAAATTAAGGTTTTAGTTATAGGAAATAGCTTTGCAAGAGATTGGGCTAATGTACTATTAGAATCAAATTATGCTTCAAAAATAGAACTTTCGTATATTGAAAATTCTGATAACTTAATTGAACATCAATCTAAATTTGACTCAGCTGATTATATCTTTTTCTCAGCAATTAAAATGCAAAATTATAAATTGCTGAGAAAACAACTTTCAATTGACTCTAATAAGGTATGGAATGTAGGGCTTAAAAACTTTGGGGTTACAAACGGAATCTTTTATAATGCCAAAAAAGATACTGCTTATTACAAACAAAGAACAATTATGGCAAAAAGTTATTTTGAAGATCATTTAGCCTTAAAAAAAGAATGGAATGAAAGATATATTGATTTAATTGCATTAGTAATTGACAACAAAAAAACGGTTCCTGTTTTTACTCCAAATCATAAATATATTAGTCATGACTGCAAGCATTTTACAAAAAACGGTGCACTATATTTTGTTGAATTATTAAAAATAAATGAAGGGACAATATTTAAATAATTTTTTAACCAATTACTTTCTTTGTTCTTGCCTATTTTTATAATAAATTTACATTTCTATAAAAACATCTTTACTTAAAATATGAGTGATTTTAAAAATACTACTTCTTCACGAAGAAAAAGAAAATTAGAAAAAGCATTTTTTAGAATCAAACATTTACCAAGAGGTTTAGATTTTTTCAGGTATTCTTTTAATAAATTATATACTTATTATTTAAAACTGATAAAAAGTACTAAGGTTGCTCATCCATCAAGTATTATGATAGAAGTAACTAACCATTGTAATTTAAAATGCATTACTTGTCCTAGAGAATATGTTTTTGGCGATGAAATGGACAAAGGCTTTATTCCTATTGAAGAATTAAAAAAAGTTGTTGATCAGGCTTATCCTTATGTAGATTCGATAGGACTTACAGGACTTGGTGAAACCATGTTGTACAAACCACTTGTTGAAGCGGTAAATTATATTAAGTCTAAAAACAAAGGCATAATCATTTCAATTTCTATAAATGCTCATTTACCTAAAAGTATCGAAATTGCTGAACAGATAATTGGAAAAATAGACACTATTCAAATTTCAATAGACGGATTAAGAGATGTATATGAAAATGTACGATTAGAAGGTGATTATTCTTTTTTTATTAAAAACACTGCTGAAATTGCTAAAATTGCTAAAAAACAAAACGGCAATACCGAACTAATGTTTAATATGGTAGTAATTAAAGAAAACTATCATCAAATGGCAGAGATTGTAAAAGTGGCTGGAGAAATAGGTATAAAATATGTAGATTTTCAAACTATGAATGTTACCTCAACACCTGCAGTAAGTACAGATATTTATAAAATGTACGACACTCCACAATTTAAAGAAGCACTTAAAGAAGCCTATAAAGTGGCTCAAGAAAATGGTGTTGAACTAAGTACATTTGATTTTAAAACTGCCAATAACTTTCAAAAATGTTCATTGCCTTGGAGTCATTTTTACGTGAGTTGGAACGGATGGATGTCGCCATGCTGTGCAAAACCCTTTCCTAAAATATTAAACTTTGGAAATGTTTTTAAAGACGGACTAATGAAAACTTTAAACACTCCAGAATATCGAGCTTTTAGAACACAATGGCACAAAAATGAAACTCCCGATTTTTGTAAAAAATGCCATATAATAGATATTCCTCCTATTGATTTAGATAATAAACACTAATTTTCAATAACTCTCTGGTCAATTTTATATTTTGTTTAACTTTTAATACTATTTTTTAAACAAATAATTCTTTATCTTTGAAGTAAAATAAATTGCTATGGCTAAAGAAATAAAAATAAGTAAAGAAAAAATCATAAGTGCATACACTAAAATGATTGTAGAAGAAGGTAAAAAACCAAATTCAATTTACCATTTTTGTCAGTTATTAAAAATAGAAGAACCTCAATTTTATCAATTCTTCTCTAGTTTTGAACACCTTGAGGAAAGTATTTTTGAAAATTTATTTGAAAGTACTTTAAATTTACTTTCAAAAAGCGATGAATACAACAGTTACGATGCTAAAACAAAAGTATTGAGTTTTTACTTTACTTTTTTTGAGCAATTAACTGCCAACAGAAGTTTAGTACTTCATCTTTTAACCGAAGATAGAAATAAGCTTGAAAATCTTAAAAAACTAACAGGTCTTAGAAAACACTTTAAGAGCTATATTGATGGTTTAGGAATTGAAACAATTAATATACCACAAGAAAAGATACAAAAAATCCAACACAAAAGTATTTCTGAAATGGCATGGATTCAAATGATGATGACTTTAAAGTTTTGGATGGAAGACAAATCGCCTTCATTTGAAAAAACAGATATTTTTATTGAAAAATCAGTTCATGCAAGCTTTGACATGTTAGACGTTACGCCTTTTAAAAACATCATTGATTTTGGTAAATTTCTTTGGAAAGAGAAAATGAATAACTAATTATGAAAACACTAGACAGTATTCCTACGTCCAAAATTCAACGTGCTTCTAAACTGATTCAAACAGGTGCAAAAGTAGGTGTGAATTATTTAAAATATTATGGTGATAAATTGGTTAAAACCGAAGAAGAAGCCAAAGAAAGCTTAAATCAATCTAATGCTGAAGATATTTACGATGGCTTGAAACAAATGAAAGGAAGTGCTTTAAAAGTAGCGCAAATGCTGAGTATGGAAAAAAGTATTTTGCCTCGTGCTTATGTAGAGAAATTTTCTCTTTCTCAGTTTTCTGTTCCGCCTTTATCGGCTCCTTTGGTTATCAAAACATTTAAAAGTTATTTTGGAAAAGCGCCAAATGAAATCTTTGATACATTTAACCCAGAATCCATTAACGCAGCAAGTATTGGGCAAGTACATCAGGCGGAATTAGAAGGTAAAAAATTAGCCGTTAAAATTCAATATCCGGGTGTAGCACAAAGCATTTCGTCGGATTTAGCATTGGTAAAACCCATTGCTATTAAAATGTTCAATATAAAAGGAAAAGATTCTGACAAATATTTTCGGGAAGTTGAAAATAAGTTAGTAGAAGAAACCGATTATATCAATGAAGTAAAACAAAGTAAAGAAGTTGCTTTGGCTTGTAAACATTTGCCCAATTTATTGTTTCCAGAATATTATGAACAATGGTCTTCTGACCGCATCATTACAATGGATTGGATGACAGGTAAACACCTTTCAGAATTTACTGCTGTAAATACAAGTCAGGAAACTTCAAATATAATTGGTCAAGCCCTTTGGGATTTTTACATGTATCAAATGCACGTAATTAAAAAAGTACATGCCGATCCGCATCCAGGAAACTTTTTAGTTTCGGAAGAAGGAAAATTAATTGTGCTCGATTTTGGTTGTATGAAAGAAGTTCCAGAAGATTTTTATGTTCCTTATTTTGAATTGGCTAAAAAAGAAAACATCAACAATCCAGCAATTTTTGAAGAAAAGCTGTATGAATTAGAAATCTTAAAACCTGAAGATACTGCTGAAGAAAAAGTATTTTTCTCTAAATTATTTCATGAAATGCTGAGTTTATTTACCCAACCGTTTCATGAAGACTCGTTTGATTTTTCTGATGACGTTTTTTTTGGTAAAATTGCCGACTTGGGTGAAAAATATTCAAAAAGTACTGAGATTAGAAATATGAATGGAAATAGAGGTTCTAAGCACTTTATTTACATTAACAGAACCTTCTTTGGTTTATACAATTTAATGCACGACATAAAGGCTAATAAGGTAATCATTAATAATTATAAGCAGTTTTAATGAAAAGAGAATTAAGCTATATAGAAATTGATAGAGTAATTGAAATGGCTTGGGAAGACAGAACTACTTTTGAAGCTATTGAATTTCAATTTGGTTTATCAGAAATGGACGTAAAAGCATTAATGCGAAATAAATTAAAACGTTCAAGCTATGAATTATGGCGTAAACGAGTAACCAATAGAAAAACCAAGCACGAAAAATTGCGAAGTTTTACAGAAGGTCGATTTAAATGCAAACTACAAAGACAAATTACTAACAATAAGATATCCAAGCGATAAAAAAATCCACTAGAAAACACTAGTGGATTTTTTTGTTAATTTTTCTTAAAATTAAGTTTTGAAAGAAGCAAATTTAGTATTTTTAAAAAAAATCAAAAATGCTAATCCCATTAGTTGCCAATACTACTGTTCATATACCTAATTTAATAAATGATTTAGGATTAATTCTAATTACAGCGGCAATTGCTGTATTGATTTTTAAAAAATTAAAACAACCGCTAGTTTTAGGTTATTTAGTTGCTGGTTTTTTAGCTAGTTCTCATTTTTCATTTTTCCCTTCTGTAAAAGATACAAATAGTATAACGGTTTGGGCCGAAATTGGTGTAATATTTTTACTATTTAGCTTAGGTTTAGAGTTTAGTTTTAAAAAATTAATAAAAGTTGGAGGAACTGCTTCTATAACAGCATTGACGCAAATTATTTCCATGATTATTCTTGGTTACTATGTAGGAAAATTTATGGGTTGGGATGAAATGAACTCAATATTTCTAGGAGTAATTTTATCTATTTCCTCTACCACAATTATTTTAAAAGCTTTTGATGAACTGGGCGTAAAGTCGCAAAAGTTTACCGGAAATGTTATTGGTGCTTTAATTGTACAAGATATTGTAGCTATTTTAATGATGGTTTTACTTTCTACCATTGCGGTAAGTCAGCAGTTTTCGGGAACAGAGTTACTTTTATCGTTACTTAAGTTAAGTTTCTTTTTAGCTATTTGGTTTATATCTGGAATCTTTTTTATTCCTACATTATTAAAAAAATTAAAACCATTATTTACCGATGAAATGTTACTCATCATTTCATTAGCATTGTGTTTATTAATGGTTATTTTTGCGGCTAATGTTGGGTTTTCTGCTGCATTAGGAGCATTCATCATGGGTTCAATTATTGCTGAAACCAATGAAGCCGAACATATTGAACATTTAGTAAAACCAGTAAAAGATTTATTTGGTGCTGTTTTCTTTGTATCGGTTGGAATGCTTATAAATCCTGACACGTTAATAGAATACGCGTTTCCTGTAATGATCTTGACTTTGATTACCATTTTTGGACAATCTATCACTTCTACTATTGGAACTATAATTTCGGGGCAACCTTTAAAAGAATCCATACAAACGGGAATGAGTTTGTCTCAAATTGGAGAATTCTCTTTTATTATTGCCACACTTGGTGCTTCGTTAAACGTTACTGGTGACTTCTTATACCCTATTGTTGTTGCCGTTTCGGCGGTGACTGCTTTTACAACTCCATACATGATAAAGTATGCCACGCCCGTTGCTGGCTTTGTTGAAAATAAACTTCCTAAAAGATGGGTTAAGCGAATTGAAATATATAGTGCTAATGCACAAGCTATCAAAACTGTTAGTACATGGCAAAAAGCAATTAAAGAATATGTTTTTCAAGTATTAATTCATTCTATTATATTATTTGCAATCATTCAAATGTCAAAACGCTTTTTATTGCCTTTTATGAGTGATTTTAGTTATGGAAATATTGTAACGGCAATTATAACTTTTATGATTATTGCTCCTTTTTTATGGGCTTTATCGTTAAGACGAATTGCAACAACTGAAGTGCAAGAATTATTAAAAAACAAGAAACATCATGGTCCTATTTTGGTTTTAATCTTCATTAGAATGGTTATTGGACTATTCTTTATAGGAATGATGTTAAATAATTTCTTTTCGCCTGGAATTGCTGTTTTGGCTTTTGTTCTTTCGGTTGTGTTAATTATGTTATTTCCAAAAAAAATTAATAAGCTTTATTTAAAAATTGAAAATCGTTTTATTAAAAATTATAATCAAAGAGAACTTTCGGTAAAAAAAATAAACCGAAATAATTTATCTCCTTGGGACGGCCATTTGGCCAACTTTATTATTGTTCCTGAATCTGATTTAGTAGGTAAACCACTAGAAGAAATAAAAATTAGGGAAGAAATAGGTGTTAATATTGCCTATATAAAACGTGGAAACTTACACATTAATGTTCCTACAAAATATGAAAAGCTATATCCAAGTGATGAAATTTTTGTTATTGGTACAGATGTTCAAGTGAAAGAATTTGGTGATTATTTGAAAAAACATGAGTTTAAGTTTATTGAAGAAGAAGACTCAGATATTGTGTTACAACAATTTGAGCTAGAACATCAAAATTTTATTGGAAAAACTATTAGAGAGTCTCAATTAAGAGAAAAAACAAATGGTTTAATTGTAGGTGTAGAACATAACGGAAAAAGAATTTTAAATCCTGAATCTAATTTTATTTTAAGTAAAAACGATGTGGTTTGGGTTGTGGGAGATAGAAAAAAGGTTGCTTTGTTTTTTGCATAAACTATTTTATAAGTCCACTGACTGAGTAATTTGTAAAGATATGTTAAGATTATGTTAGATAATGAAGTAAGTAAAAATGAAGCCATTCACTGGACTACTTGTAGGGAATGTAAGGGACTAGGTAAAAAAAGTAGAAGGCCCAGTAAAAAGGCACAACTTCTTTACAAGGCAGCATTTGAACAGTTTGAAAAATCTAATGGAACAGAAAGCGTTCCAAATCGTCCTAAAGGTCATTTTGATTCTTGTAAAAACTGTTCTGGTTCTGGTCTTGTTCCTTCTGACAAACCTACTGAAGTAGATAAAGAAAATTATCCACACGTGGCCATTATTGGTGCTGGTATTGGCGGAGTAGCTTTGGCTGTAGCCTGTTTGCACCGTGGCATACCTTTTACGCTTTATGAGCGCGATACTAATTTTAATGCCCGTTCTCAAGGATACGGACTCACTTTACAACAAGCAAGTAAAGCTATTGAAGGTTTAGGAATTTTCTCTTTAAAAAAAGGTATTATTTCAACACGGCATGTGGTACACAACACAGATGGAAAAATAATTGGAGAATGGGGATTTAGAAATAGAAATAACCTATTAGCTCCAGAAAAACCTTCTAAACGAAGAAATATTCATATAGCAAGGCAAGCTTTGCGTTTGGCTTTACTTGAGCAGCTTGGCGATGAAAATATGGTGCAATGGAATCATCAATTAATGAGTTTTACAGAAAAGGAACATAAAGGTGTTGAACTGACCTTTGAAGTTGATGGTAAAATAAAAAAGGCTAAAGCCGATGTTTTAATAGGAGCTGATGGAATTCGCAGTACCGTGAGAAAATTAGTAATAGGTGAAGAAGTGAGTCCTTTGCGTTATTTAGGTTGTATAGTGATTTTGGGTATTTGTCCTTTATCTGCACTTAAAAATATTGAAAGTTCATTATTGGATTCAGCAACTGTATTTCAAACTGCTAATGGTGATGAGCGAATTTATATAATGCCTTTTACGGCCGACTCGGTGATGTGGCAACTTAGTTTTCAAATGACTGAAGATGAAGCTAAAAACTTGAGTAATTTAGGTACTAAAGCACTCAAAGAAGAGGCTTGTAGGAGAACGCAATGGCATAGTCCGGTTCCGCAAATTTTAGAAGCAACACTAGAAAATCAAATTACAGGATATCCTGTATATGATAGAGCTTTACTGAATGGTGAATTACTAGAAAAAGCAACGCAAGTTTCACTTATTGGCGATGCAGCTCACCCTATGAGTCCGTTTAAAGGACAAGGTGCAAACCAAGCTTTGCTTGATGCTTTGTTGTTGGCTAGAACAATTGCAAAAGAGTGCAAATCTTTACCTTCATGGAGAAGTGCTGGAATTAAAAAAAAGGTGTTAGTTCCTTTTGAAAAAGAAATGCTTAAACGTAGTGCTTCAAAAGTAAAAGATTCTGCAGAAGCTGCACAATTTTTACATTCGGAAATTGTACTTATTGAAGGCGATGAAACGAGAGGACATATTGTAAAGAAAAAAGAAGTTTAAAAAATTTTATTAAATCTGTAAAGTATAAATGGTAGTTGATGATCAATTTTCATTAAAAACGGTTCTCGATACATTTTTTGTTTCGTTTTACTACACAAAAAACACTCGAACTGACGTTATAAATGATTACATCGGATAATTTTAACTCATAGGGGTTAATTAGTCTTAGGTGATTAATTTTCATCAATTTAAGTAAATATTGAAAGAAAAAAATCATAAAAAGAGGTTCTCGATACATTTTTTGTTTCGTTTTACTACACAAAAAATACTCGAACTGACGTTTTAAATAATTATATCTGAATAATAATTCAAATTTTGTATTTTTGGTTGTTTAAACGCCAAAATAATCCATTATATGCCAAAGCCTTTTTCTTATAAAATTGGGATTCATAGAAATCAAAAGGTAATCTTTATTCTTTTTGAAAAAGATTCAAACTTAATTCAAGAAGTAAAAAAAATTCAAGGTAGCATTTGGAGTCAATCTAAAAAAGTGTGGTATGTATTAGATACCGAATATAATCGATCTCTTTTTAACCTAGAGCCTCTATCCTACTCTCTTCCGTCTGAAGAAGGAATAAAGCATGTGCAAAAATTTTCTTATTGGTTAAAATCTAAACGGTATAGTGAAAACACTATAAAAACGTATACTGATGCTTTGAAATCGTTTTTGGTTTTTTATAATACTAAAGATATTTTGACGATAACAAATGAAGATTTAGTTACTTATAATAACGAATATATTATAAAAAATAATTTATCACATTCTTATCAAAACCAGCTAGTAAATGCAATTAAGTTATATTTTAAAACCATTCAAAATATAAGTTTAGAATTAGATAAAATTCATAGACCCAAGCGAGAAAAAGTGTTGCCCAATGTTTTAAGTAAGGAAGAAGTAAAAAAAATACTTGAAGCACATGTAAACCTAAAACACAGAGCTATGTTGAGTTTAATATATAGTTGTGGTTTACGAAGAAGCGAACTATTGCATTTAAAATCTACTGACATTGATTCTAAGAGAAATATAGTAATTATACGACAATCTAAAGGAAGAAAAGACCGAATAGCCCCTTTATCGCCAAAAATACTTGATTTATTACGAGATTATTACAAAATGTATAAACCGAAAAATTATTTATTTGAAGGAAAAACAGAAGAACAGTATTCAGAACAAAGTTTACAAAGCGTATTAAAACAAGCGTTAAAAAAAGTAAACATAACAAAACCCGTTACCTTACATTGGTTACGCCACAGTTATGCCACCCATTTACTTGAAAGCGGAACCGATTTGCGTTATATACAAGAATTACTTGGTCATAATAGTAGTAAAACAACCGAAATTTACACTCATGTAAGTACAAAAAGTTTGCAGCAAATAAAAAGTCCATTTGATGATTTATAAAAACATACTTTACATGGAGTATGTATGGAGTATGTATGGAGTATGTACGGAGTATGTATGGAGTATGTACGGAGTATGTACGGAGTATGTATGGAGTATGTACTTTTTAAATAAGTTATTTTTTTTGTTCAATTATGAATTAAATATAAAAAATTTTATTTAGATTTGGGTAAGAAAAAAGTATGATGCTTATCATACATATACAGCCAAAATTGGGCATATATGTATGACTACATCATACATATAAACAAGTTACCTGCAAGCTTAAGAAAACCAAAACAATGAGAAGAACAATAATACTTTTACTGACAATTTTTATCTCAAACGTATCTTACGGACAGAGAACTGAAACAGTTTACTTGAATGAAAAAGACAGCACCTCAAATATGTTCATAGCTGTTTTACCAAAAAATGAAAGTGTAAAATCGTTTATGATACTGTTGGATGGTTTTGGAAATTCCCCAAATAGTGCATTATCACAAACAGAAATTCCAAAATTTGCCACGAAAAATGGCATCTTGACAATTATGCCTGTTTTAAAGACAGGCTCTACATATTGGGGAAGTGATATTGCATCTCAAGAATCTTTAAAAGAAATTATTCTTCTTGTAGTTTCTAAATATCAATTAAAAGGTAAAGATTTTTATATTGGCGGATTTGGAATTGGCGGGACTTGTGCTGTAAAATATTCTGAATTAGCTGTTCAAGAAAATTATGAAATTAAACCGAAAGCAATTTTTGCAATTAATCCAATTCTTGATTGGGAACGTTATTATAATGGAGCAAAAAGAGTTATAAGACTTTCAGACACTACAAAAGTTAATGATGAAGTTTTCTATATGATTAGCCGAATAGAAAAAGAAATGGGTGGAACACCAGAAACAGTATTGGAAAGTTATCATTCCCAATCACCATATTCGTTCTCTGACATCACACAAAAAGCAATAAAAAACTTAATCAAAATTCCTATTATGATTATTTCAGAGCCTGACATTCAGTGGTACTTAAAAGAACGTAATTATGATTGTTCATATAACAACATTTTTGACCAAGTAGCAATGATTAATGAGTTACAAAGATTAGGTAATAAAAATGCAGTATTAATAACAACAACAAATAAAGGTTACAGAATGCCGAATAAAGTTAGACATCCCAATTCTTGGAGCATTGCAGACCCGAAACAAATAATAAAATGGCTACAGAAAATCTGATAACAAAGCCAGCAGGTAACAGGCGTTTGGCAAGATTGCGAATTTTGTGGTAAATTCACGTTTACATTTCGCAAGAAATTTTATCTTTGATAGAAAATAATCGGTTCCGAAGTTCGCAACCTCGCCAAGCGCCGGAACGTTGTAACACATTTTACCAAACCAAGAAAAATTGAGTAAATTAAGAAAATTAATAGACCAAATAACTGAATTCGGAATTAAACCGAAAGTTGGAATTTCAGACAAAACTGATGTCTTAAAAAAACTATTAGTTGAAATTTATTCTGAATATCTAAATGTAGAATTTGAATTTGACAACAAAGAATATGAAGAAGAACCAGAATTTGATTACGCAGAAATAAGAAAAAATGTAAAATCCAATTTTCCTAATTTTGATTGGTATAGTATGGTTTTGAATTTAAACGAAATACAACCAAATGTTGAAATTGGAATTGGAGATGCTTTAGACGATTTAACTGATATTATAAAAGACTTACTTACTGTAAAATGGAAAATGGACAACACAAGTGAAATGGATGCTCTTTGGGAATTTGATTTTTCTATGAGAACTCATTCGGAAAAACATTTAATTGACCTTTTGAAATTCATAAAAGAAAAAGAATAGCTGTAGATGAGTAAAAAAAAATTAAATATTTTACGACTATATATTATTGGTTTAATATGTATTGTCTGCTATTTCTTTTTGGAGAATACCAACGTGATTTCAAATCTCGTAGAAAAAATGAGTAAGTTTCGTTATGATGGATTTCCTACATTATTTCTAACTGGATTATTGAAATATGGATTATTGATAATCGGAATAGGAATTATTATAATTCTGACTTTTCAGTTAATCAGAGAAAAAACAAAAAAGTAATTTAATAAATAAAAACGTGTTACAACAGCAGTTAAAAGCAATGGCTTAGGCAAGGGCATACTTTCGAATTTTCTCCGAAAATTCAAAAGTTTGCGTTATATTTGTTTGGCTTGGTTTTGGCTCGTCGCCACTTCTTTTAGCTGCAAAACGTTACAAGCAAGGCTAACAGACAACCAACGAAATAAATAAAAACAAAATTAATGGAAAAGAAAAACTCTGAAGTAGGACAGGTTCAAGACTTTCAAAAAGGGTATTTAACTCTACCTTTTAATGAAGACCAATTTAAGGAATTCATAAAAGGACTTCTTGGAACACCGCAAACCATTACAAAAAGAATAAAGGGTAATTTCGAAGTACATTTAAAGGACTTACAAAATTTTCACGACTTAATAAATCAAAGAATTACTCAGCAGAATAACGGAAAACTCGTTCATCTGAAAACTCAAATTTACTATTCGGATGAATCTTCTGTTTTATTGAGTTCATATGAAGAATTAGTCACGTACAATGAAGTGAAACCGGTAATTTCCGAAGCAGTAAGAATGACTTGGGCTTATTTAATTCAATTTGCAGACAAAAATGTGCCTGAGAAGCAAGAAATCGAATTGATGATAGTTTCTACTCCACAAAGAAACGTGATTGAAGATGACGATATTCCTGTAATTTTTCCAAGTTACGGACAGTTTCGCATAATTATTAAGCATACAGCAAGAACTTGGGGAGCAGACATTGAATCTTTAATTACGAATCAAATTAATTCAATTTTGACGCCTTGCTCGAAATTGAAAGAATTTGTTAGACGAAGAAGTGAACGAATTGGACTGTTTACGGGATTGTTATTTTTAATTAGTTCGCTAGTCGGTATATTTTTCTACACACGGTCATTCAATATAAGCGAGATTAACAATGTAACGGAGTTTGTGAAAAACACAACCGTTATAGATGGAAAAATTGACTATTTGTTAAACTATATTGCACAAAACAACCAAAATTTATTTTTCCTTAAAAGTTTATTATTCATTGTTGTATCCATTTTTATCGCAATAATCTTGGGTGTTTGGGTTGAATCACAAGCAGACAATAAAACCAAAAGCTATCTAGTATTAACTAGAGAAGCAAAGAAAAACAGAGACTTACAAGTTAAGAAAAGCGAAAGAAAAGTTTATTGGTTTTGGGCTTCAATTGCTATAAGTATTTTGACAGGAATAGTTGCAAATTATGTTTTCAAATGGCTGACAGGACAATAAGCCCAGCTTGTAACAGCACCTACAAAAAATTGGCGGTTCAGTGGTTAAATGAAGTTTTGTGCTTCGTATCAAGTGTAGTGCTGGCAGACAGTTTAGTGCTTCGAAATCGCCAACTTCCTGTAGCTGCGAAACGTTATGCGTGATTTTGTCGAACGAACAAACAGTAATATTAAAATTAATAAACATATTATATGAAGAAAATAATTATTATTTCTCTTAGTTTCATTATAATGAGTTGTAATGAAAATACTGAACTATCAAAAAGAGCAACTGAATTACAAAAAACAAACGATAGCTTAATGACAGTTCTTAATACGTTGAAAACTAAATACATATTTGATCATGTATTTGTTAGGCATATTCCTGCAGAAAACAAAGAATTGAAAATAGGCCAAAAATATACTGGAGAATTTTTTTTTGTTGCGTATAATGATGAGGATAAAGTTTTGTTTTCACAAGAAAAAAATCCTTCTTTTTATGACACGTTAGAAGTAAAAAGAAAAACTAATGCTGCTTATGTGTATGAATCCACAGTGAGAAAAGACACTAATAATTATGTTTTCAAACCAATCATTAATAACAAAACTGCACTTGAATTTAAAAACTCCATTTATGGAAGTGGAAACCTTATTGCGGACAAAAGAATCGTAAAATAAAAAACCACGCATAACAGCAGTTAAAAGTAATGGCTTAAGCAAGGGCATACTTCCGAATTTTCTCCGAAAATTCAAAAGTTTGCGTTATATTTGTTTTGGCTTGGTCTTGGCTCGTCGCCACTTCTTTTAGCTGCAAAACGTTACCTGCAAGCTGAACAAAAAAATACGCAAATGAATATTTTACAGAAAATAGCTAGACGAATAATCAAAATTTCATTTGACACATCCGTTAAGACAATTGAGTGCTTCAGTGAAATGGATAAGTACCATAAACAAGTTAATGAATTAAGAAATCTTAAAAACGGTACTTTAGGAAAGGAAATTGCAAATTGTCTTGACAGTCATAGTTTGACATTAGTGCCCAAATATGAAAGCCATGATTTGAAACACGTTTTACTTAACTACCAAATGACAGCTGAAGACGAAATCCGAATGCAAGCTTTTATGGTTGGAAATGGAAATTATTCTATTCCTTCATTTGCCATTCTGTTTTTCGGAGCAATTTTACTTCCAGACTTGTGGCGTACTTTTTATTCGGACTTTAAAAAAGGGAAGAACTCTATCGGAATTTCGGAATGGACAATCGAAAAGTATGCAACTCGAAATCTAACTGAATTAAGAGCTGAATTATTAAAACCAGAATTTGAACATAAAACAATATTTGATATGAAACGAGTTACTAAATTTGGAGCTTTTGCTTCAATAGCAGCTGGTATTTTTGGAATGATATTCTGTTTGCCATTTCTTTTTTCATCTAATATGGCAGATTTAGTTGGTGCTGGATTTCCTTTTGTTGGAGGAGCAATATTAGCAGTTGGAGGACTTTTGGCTTTATCGAATTTATCACGACCGAATAAAAGCCAGCAGGTAACAGCCGTTTGTAGCAATTGCTAGGCTCGGTGTGTGTTCGGAATTTTGCTTCGCCAGTTCGCACAAAGTGCTCGAGTCTCCGAAAATTCCACGAGGAGTTTTGTACTTGTAATCTTTTGTCATAAATTTACGCAACTGCCACAAGCGGCAACACGTTAGCAGTGATTTTGCCTCAGAAAAGAAAATTTTTAGTTAATGAAAAAGACAATTAAAATACTAGCTTCTCTCCTATTCGTTCTTTTGATTTTCGGCTATTTGAACTTTTTCTCAAGCATTGTTTTTCCTTGGCAAAAAGCAGAAGCGATTAAAACGACATTAAATTGGGGCGGTTTAGCAGAACTGCCGAAAGAAGTAGAAAATCTTAGCGTTGAAAAATCAGGAAGTATGTTTACCCGAACTTTTACTATTGAATTTAAAGCTGATGAAAAGCAAATTGAAAATTGGATTCTTAATAGTAAGAGACTTAAAAAAAGTAAACCAAAAATAAAAGGAGTAAACAAAACTTACGAAGTTTTTCCGGGCGAAAATGAATCACTTGGTGGAAAAGTAAGTGTTGAAAAAGAAAAGGTCACAATCCGAATGAGTTGGAGTTAAAAAACCACTGCTAACAGCCGTTTGTAGCAATTGCTAGGCTTGGCTTGTGTTCGGAATTTTCTCCGAAAATTCTACGAGGAGTTTTGTACTTGTAAACTTTTGTTATAAATTTACGCAACTGCCACAAGCGGCAACACGTTGTACACAATATGAGAAAAACTTTATACATAATCCTAATTCTGTTATTATCAAATTGTGAGAAAACGAAAGAAATGACACAAGCAGAATATTTAGAAAAAGGGAAATTTATATGGCAAAACTTTGTGCCTAAATCTGGACAAGCAAAAACTGTTCAAGGTGAATTATTAAGAGCTATTGAGAAATTACGTGACGAAGCACACCGAAATGGAAACGGAAATTTTAATAACAATTGCCATAAATTATTAGTAGCATATCTGAGAGAAAAGCTAATTGATGAGAAAATATTTGATATAGAAACTATTAAGCAAATTAATGCTGATTTAGATAAAATAAATATTGAAAATCAACCATATTTGGAAGATGACATATTTGATAGAATTGGCGACCGAATTGTAGATTGGTTTGTCTTTTATGGAGATAAAAAATTACACCTTAATAATTCTGAATTGAATTGTTAAATAAATACTGTGTACAACAGCAGTTAGCCTCAATGGCTTGGTGCAGTTTTTGTCTGGAAAATCCTTCGGATTTTCCAAAGTTTGTCTATATTTGTGTTGTACAGTTCTAAATCATCGCCACTGAAGGCTAGCTGCAGGACGTTAGTAGAAAGCTTGGGATAACAAAGAAGAATCATTTAAAAACAAAAATTATGTTTGAATTAATTTGGGGAATATTTAATGGATTTTTACTTATTTATTTTATTGTAATATGCTTTAAATCAGTAAAAATAATTAAAGAAAAGATAGGAGTTTTTGCATCCCTGATTTTTGTTATAGGCTTATTATCATTTATGTCAAAACCAAATGAAAAAAATTTAGCCGATAAAAATATTGATTTTCTTAACCAATCAAATCCTAAAAAAGCATTTGATGGAAATTCGTTTTTTAAAGAAATCAAATTAGAAAATAATTTAGCTTCAGATATTGGACTATCAATTCTTGTAGGTGAAAAAGAAAATGAATATGTAATTCTGAATGCAAATTGTAGTAGAGCTGGATTCATAAGTGGAACAAATTGGAATGTTGAGAATATTGATATCGATAAAGAGAAAGACAAAAACTATTGTAATTACATCGTGAATGGAATTATGGAATGGAAAATACTCGGAATTACAATTTATTCAGAGCATAAACTATTTAATGGAAAAGCAATTTTAAAAAAATAAAGCCTTCTACTAACAGCGGTTTGCTTCAATGGCTACTTCCGGATTTTCCTACGGAAAATCCGCTGCTGAATGGAATGTTTTGTTATATTTGTAATGGCTTGGTGTTGGTGCAACGCCACTGTGAGCAAGCCGCAGAACGTTAGCAGATAGTTAAAAAAAAACAGAACGTAAAAACAAGAAAATCAATAGAATGAAAAAAAATATTCTCATAATTCTAATATCTATTTTATTAGTGAATTGTAAAGCTAAAAATAATGAGACTAAAATCATAAAAGGCGAAAATTATGAGTTAAAAATTGCAAGTGAACAAAAAGCTATTTTAATACTATTTCCTTGTTTTCCTTGCGACATAGAAAACACTAAAACAGAGGCAAAATTTTTAAAAGATATTGAAAAAGAAGGCATAACAACTCTCCTTTTAAATATAAATCAAAAATTGTTTCTAAAGGAATCTGAAAAAACAGAATATGCGGAATTGTTAAATACAATTCTTAAAAAAAACAAAGTAGAAAAAGAAAATATCTTTATTGGAGGTTTCTCAAGTGGTGGAAATTTATCACTTGTTCTTTCTAACTTTTTGATTAAATCAAAAAATAGTATTCAACCAAAAGGTACTTTTATAGTTGATTCTCCTTTGGATTTGGAAGAACTTTATAAAGGGGCAAAAAGCGACTTAAAGAAAAATGTAGATGCAGAAGCTGTTGAAGAAGGAAAATTTTTAATAAAATTGTTTGAAAATGAAATTGGAATACCAAGTGAGAATATTGAAAAATACAAAACTATTTCTCCATTTCTAATTTCTTGCAATTCCACAAACAATATTGAACATTTAAAAAATATTAAAACAAGATTTTATTGTGAGCCTAACTTGGAATGGCAAAAGAAAAATAAAAACCGAACATACGAAGAACTAAATTCTTATAAACTTGAAAAAACTTATAATGCTTTAATCAAGTTAGGAAGCAAAAAAACCGAGTTTATCAAAACTGAAAATCGTGGAATTAGAGCAAATGGCCAAAAACATCCACATTCTTGGAATATTGTAGAAAGAGAAAATCTAATAAAATGGATTTTAGAATAAAACCATCTGCTAACAGCAGTTACAAGAAATTGCTAGGTATGGGATTTATCAGAAATGGTAATTGTTGAATCAAAGTTTTGGTTATATTTGTAATTGTCAGTGAATGAAGTACGCAACTTCTTGTAGCTGCGAAACGTTGTGCTCAATAGCTCCGAATTTCCGTATAAAAAGAAAATAATCAGATTTTAAACAATAAAATTCGTGTGATTTTTTGTTGATTTCTTGAAAAGAACGAAATGCTTTTTCAAGTATATTTATTGCAAAATAGTATAATCAGAAAACCGAATTGTACCTAAAAATTTGCCGAATTTTGTGCTGAAATTTTGAATATAACAAATCGATTTATCAAGCATATTTTGTGCTAAATAAAAAACCGAATTGTGTCAAAAAGTTCGCTTAAATATCTTTTTTACTTTTAAATGTTTGAATTCAGCATACATAAATTCGTTCCGAATTGACGCAGTCTGAATTAAAACAGCTACTAAGCACAACAGCACCTAAAAACAATTTGCATTGCTTGGTCAACTTTTGGAAAATCCTGTCGGATTTTCCAGTTTTTGTTCTATATTTGTTATAGTTAGTAACAATTCTTGCAAACTGTTTCTAGCTGCAAAACGTTACCAGCAATAGTCCGAAAATTAGTAATGAAAGACATATATAAAATATTCTTAATCTTTTTATTTTTCATTTCTTGCTCCAAAAAAGAAAAGAAAGTAGAAAACTCGAAAGTTTCAGAAACTATTTCTGAAATAAAAATTATTGAATTAGGTCACGGAAAGGGAATAATATTCCCTGCAAACTATAGCAAAGGAGTTTTCACTCATTCTGACAAAGTGAAAGGTGTTTTTACTCTAAATGAGAAAACTGTTAGAACTATTGACAGTCTATTTGTAGAAAATTACGAATCACTTATTACTTCTTATCAGAAGGAAACTCAAGATTATTCAATTCTCAAAAAGGATTTGAAATTTTATGATAAACAATTCTTTGGTTTATTAGATTCAAAACATGATAGCATAGCTCATTGCGTAATTTTTAACCTTACGAAATCGAATCCTTATAACTTGAAAAAAAGAATATTAAATCAATCTGGAGAAGGTTCTGGATTCTGGTTTGACGCAAATATGTTTATATTTGAATATAATTTAAAAACAAAAAAATTCTCAACACAATATGAATAAATTACTGCTGGTAACAGCCGTTTGTTGCAATTGCTAGGCTTGGCTTGTGTTCGGAATTTTCTCCGAAAATTCCATGAGGAGTTTTGTACTTGTAATCTTTTGTTATAAATTTACGCAACTGCCACAAGCGGCAACACGTTGGCAGTAATTTGAGAAAACCGAAATGTTAGACAAATACGACAAGCAAATAATGTTTGAATATTTATGGAAAACTATCAATTTCTTTTACGGAATTATGATTTTGCTTTCCATTTTAGTCGGAATTAGAGCTTTACTTTATTTTCTCGGAGGAATGAAAGACGAGAATTTTAGCGTTAACGGACTTTTAATCGTTTCAAGTTTCATCATTATTTACATTGTTTTAAGAAATCTGACAAAGCCATACTTTATGAGAAAAATAAACCAATAATAAAATGTTAACTGAATTAGAATTAAAGGAAATAGAAAAACGATTAAATAACTCCACAAAAGGAAATTGGATTCCTATGATTGAGGGAATAACTCACGATTCTGGCTCGGATTTTATTATGACTAATGTCAAGAACAGTACTGACTTTAAAAATCCAGAAAGAGGAAACGATATTGAATTGACAGGTGGAACAAAGGATGATATTATCTTTATAGCAAACGCAAAACAAGATATAAGTAAACTTTTAACTGAAATAAGAAAATTAAAAACTACTGCCAACAATGTATAACCGCAATTACGGCGGATTCGACTACGTCCGAATCCACTCGGAATTGCGAGCGTCTGTGCTTAACCGAAAAATAGTAATTTAAAACCCGTAACTGACGGTTATACGAGACCGTTGTACTTAATTTAAAGAGAATCTATGTTTCAAACACCTATTAGACCATCAAATGAATCTATAATTTGGAGATATATTGGACTTGATAAATTCATTGACATTCTGCTAACTGGTACAATCAAGTTTACATTAGCATCAATTGCTACTGACAAAAATGAAATTAATTGGATTTTAAAAAACTTAGAAGAATCCAAAGAATTTGAAACACATGCTGAAAGCGCAAGCAAACATATTAAGAATTTAAGGAATTCAACTTACATCAGTTGCTGGACAATGAAAGAAAATGAATCCAGGTCACTTTGGGCAACATATTTAGACTCGACTAAGCAAGGAGTTGCGATTAAATCCAACGTAGGTAATTTTATAAAAGCAGTTGACTGGAACAAATTTAGCTTCAGTTATGCAATTGTAGATTACAGAAATGAATTTCACTTTGAGGAGTTACAAAACAACATAGTAATTATTAACACTAAGAATAAAGCATATGAAGAGGAAGCGGAAGTGAGATTCTTTATAACTGGTTTGGATGAAATTATAACTCAATTTGATAAACCTGAGATTAAACACAGAATTTTAATGGATTATCTCAATGGGACTGAAAGTCATAAAAAGATAATTTCTTTAAAAATAGATTTAGATCTATTGATATCTGAGTTAATGATTTCGCCTTACAGTTCTGATTGGCAGAAAAAGAATATTATACAGTTAATAAAGGATTACAAACCGGAATTATTAGATAGGATAAGTAATTCATCAGTAAACGAATAAAAAAACTAAGTACAACACCGTATATAATTTATTGCTAGTTCTAGCCTACTTACGAAAATCCTCGCGGATTTTCTATTCGGTTTTTATTTGCTAAATTACGTGCTAAACCACGCAACAAACCATATACAAACACGTTAGCAACAATTTTAAGAAATACTAAATGAAATCTATTAAATTACTTACCATTTTGATATGCATCTCTACTTCTATTTCGTGTGGAACTTTTAACAAAACATCTAAAATAGATAGCAAAACTGGATACTTTCCAGCTAAAAAAAACAAAGCTGTAACTGTCATTAAAGAAGAAAAAATTAGTAAAGACATTTTAAAAAAATTAATAATTGTTCCAAACGATGAGTACACACTTGAGATGGTTAAAAATTTGAATTTTTTTGACAAAATAATGACGTTTGAAGAATTTCAAAAAGATATAATTTCTAAAAATTTGGAAGATAAAATTCCAAGTGTTTCTGATAGAATTGGTTTAAAAAACGCTTATAATCATTATGGTTCTTTTGTAATACTTCACTTTACTAAAGAAAAAAAAGAAACTAACAACAATACTTCTTTATACACTGGAATATCTATTTATGACCCAAGCAAAGCTGATTTTATTTATCAAAATGAAATTTATGTAAATTTAATGTGGGACGGTTGGACAGACCAGGGAACTATGTATCCTTTATATAATTCACTAATTGATTATTTGAACAAGCAAGAATAAAAACTGTTGCTAACAGCCGTTTGTAGCAATTGCTAGGTATGGTTTATGTTCGGAATTTTCTCCGAAAATTCCACGAGGGGTTTTGTACTTGTAATCTTTTGTCTTAAATTTACGCAACTGCCACAAGCGGCAACACGTTATAGCCAATGTTAAAATGACGACTACGAAACAAATAATCATATTTACTTTGACAATTTTGGTTGCTTCTTGCAGTTCAAGGACTGACAGGAAAGACTTCGTACATAGCTATGAAAAATATTGGGACAAATACACAGACCAACAACTTGTTGACACTTTGTTTTCTGACACGTTAGACGTTGGACCAGATACAGAAGGTGGTTGGACAACTAGAGAGTTTTATATTAACACGACCAAAGAACTAATTGCAGACCTAAAGGACGACAAAAACAAAGTTGACAGTTTATATCCAATGACAGCCTTTGACGAACTGACAATTAAAAAAATACCAATTGGGTTTTCAAAGACACTCACAAACGAACAGACTGCCAAATTTTTGGAAATAATAAATGACCCTGTCTCATTTGACTGGGCAGAGACGACATATGAACCAGAATATAAAATTGAATTTTTAAAGAATAGCAAAACTGTTGCAACCTTGACAATCGGTGCGGACAAATCAATAATTAAAACTGAACCCGACTGGCCTGACTTTAAGAAAATGAAATTTGGGCGACTTAAATCGGAAGCATATAACGAAATGACGAAACTACTAAATGAAGTTGGACAATGACAAGAAACACTGGCTATAACAGCCGTTTGTAGCAATTGCTAGGCTTGGTGTGTGTTCGGAATTTTCTCCGAAAATTCCACGAGGAGTTTTGTACTTGTAATCTTTTGTTATAAATTTACGCAACTGCCACAAGCGGCAACACGTTGTATGCAAATTATGAAAAAACGAAATCTGAACAATATATTATAAAAATAGAGCGGACTAAAACTAACTAAAAAAAAGTACCTAAAATATTCGTTCTTAATGGTCAGAAATGGCAAGGGGAAAATTTAAAATTATGAAAAAAAGTTTATTATTAACATTGACATTGGTTTTCGCAGCATCTTTTATTGGTTGTAGTAAAGATGATGACAATAATGAAAGTCCAACAATTGTTGGAAAATGGAGAACTGTAAAATTTGAATATTATACAGATGGTGTTTTAGATGAAACTGAAACTACTGTAGAAGAAAATTCATCTTGTCCAGACTATATAGAATTCAAAACTAATGGAACTTATGTAGTAATCGATAATGACGCAAATTGTAATTCAACAGCTGATGAAAGTGGTACATATGTTTATAATGGTACTACAATATCAACAACATCAGGTGGTTCAACTGATATTTCAACAGTAATTACGTTGACGAATACAGATTTAAAAACTGACTTTACTGAAACATCATCAGGCGGAACAGTATTTAAAAATGTTGGTTACTTCAAAAAAATAAATTAAATTTAATCTGCATACAACATCGGTTAGCAAAAACCACAAACGCTTGGTCAACTTTTGGGAAATCCTGTCGGATTTTCCAAAAGTTATTTTATATTTGTTATGGTTAGTCCTGAATCCTTGTGGCATTCGCTAGCCGCGAAACGTTAGTTGCAATAAAAAAAATCGTTGTAAATGAAAATCCATTTAATTAGTCTTTTTATTATTATACTTATATTTTCTTGTGGTCGCGAAAATCCAAAATCACAAAGTATTTCTACTAAAACTCCAGTTGATAGTATTGTAGTTTTGAAAAATGAGAATAATAAAATGATTTGCGTTTATAGATTTTCAAACGGTAATACCAAAAAACTTAATGAAAAAATCACTTTTTTACCAAATGGAGAAATTGACTATTCAAAGAGTATGTTTCTACAAATAATAGAAAATGATTTAGTTCTTTGGTCACCTAATGAAAAGCAATATCCAATACCAAAAAAAAGATATGCACAATTTATCGGTTGGAAAATTACAAATGATTCAATCGGTAATCAAACTATAAAATTAGACACAACTTTTTTTAGAGAAAACTCGAAAATAGAAAACTATCTTGAATTACTTCCTCCTAAAGGAAAAGTTCTAGAAACCTTGTTTTTAGATACAATTATAAAATCAAAAGGGGAAGAAAATAAAACTATAATAAGAACTATAGAATATGATGTTGACCTTCGAGACCTTTTAATAGATAAAATTAAAGAACTTTAATAGTTTACTGCAACTAACAGTGGTTTTGCACAATGGCTTGGGCTTGGTTTTTCCTTCGGAAAAACCTCTATGAATCAAAATTTTGTCTATATTTGTTGTGGTCAGTCTTGAATCACAAGCCACTGATGCAAAGCCACAAAACGTTAGCCATAATTGATGACAACCGTAGAACTAGAAAATATAAAAATAGAAGTTGACCGAATAGAAACGGAAAAATTCTATGCAAACCAAAACGGATTTATTTGCGATTGTCCCGACTGTTTGAATTATGTTACTAAAATTTCCGATGTTCAATCTGAACTGAATGGACTTGACAAAAAAATTGGAATTGATTTGACCAAAGCTGTCGGACAAGGAATGGATGAATTGATGCCTCACGATTACGAAAATCACCATTTGTACGTCATTCCATATTATGTCATTGGAAAATTATACTCGAATGAAAAAGAACTGAACCGAGAAAACTCTGAGCCGATTTGGCGAAATACAAAAAGAGCTGAAAAAAAATTGACTGAAAATTTATCGCTAACAATAATAAATACGACTGACGATATTGAAATCGATAATGCGGAAAACATTTTGACTATTTGGTTGGAATTTAAAACTGAATTGAGAACCGAAATAAGAACGGAATAACAACTATGGCTAACATCGGCTATAGTTCACTGCTACGGAATTCCCTATCGGAAATTCCAAGCATTTTATTAACTTTGGGGAGTACTCGGAATAATTCTGCCGAATTATTCCGCAGCGAAACCATAGCCAAAACCGTTGTGCGTAATTTTAAGAAACCGCGTAAATTAAAATGAAATGAGATTTTCAATCACAATTATATTTTTAATCTTTTCCGTCATAATCTTTGGACAAGAAACGAAATCACCAAAAAATATAAACCAAGCAATTAGAGCGTTAGATAAAAACCTAACTACAGAAATTAAAGAAAAACTAACAAAAATTTCTTCTGATAGTTTGCTGATATTTTACAAAAATTCCGAATCGAAATTTGATTTAATGGACAATTGGTTTTTTAAATGGACTCAAATGAGTACAACAGTAGATGCAAGCCTTGGAAAATTTTACAAAAAGAAAGGATTGGAAATTCCTTACGATATGATTGAAGTTGTGCTTAGAACTTATCAAAATAAATTGAAAGGAAATAAAGCAAAACACGATGAAATTTTAAAAACATTTCTACTAAGACAACAAAAAAATAATAAAGAAAATGAAATCAGATATGTAACAGATAGCTTAAGTGGATTTTATATTCCTAAAAACCTTGATGATGCAATAAATTCACTTAATAAAATTTATTCAGATAGCGTAAAATTAAAAATCACAAAACTTACAGAAGAAGATTATGTGTCAGGTAATTATAGATTTGGGATTGGATTATGGATGAGAAATAATTGGCAACTTTGGGGCGGTTCTCGCCTATCTAAATTTTTCCGAGATAATAAAATTAATCATCCTGAATCAATGTCTGTCGTTATTTTGGAAAGTTATTATCGTTATTTAAAAAATGAAGACATTAGATTTGATGAACAAATTAAAGAATATGTCGAATGGGAAGAAAAATCAAAAATAAATGAATTAGAACGAGAAAAAAAAGAATTGAAAGAAAAGAAAGAAACATTCGCTGAATTGAAAATAGGTAATGTTTTGGAGTTCAATTATAAATATGGTTTTTCTAACCAAAGTCAAGAAGACAAATGGATGGATGATATTTGTTTAGCAAAAGGAATTTTAATTGAAAAAGATGAGAAAAATTTAAAAATAAAAGTAAAAATTATTGAAAGCTGTGACAAAAAAGGTATTGTAATTTATACTAATGATAATGTAAAAATATATAACAATGAAACTAAAAAATGGTCAGATCCAAAAAAAAGAATTGTAAAATTTTTAAAAAATGAAAAATCAGCTTGGTTTGAACTTGACGATTGGGATTTGGAATAAAAAAACTACGCACAACAGGCGTTTGGCAAGATTGCGAATTTTGTAGTAAATTCACGTTTACATTTCGCAAGAAATTTTATCTTTAACAGAAAATAATCAGTTCCGAAGTTCGCAACCTCGCCAAGCGCCGGAACGTTAGCTGCCATTTAAAAAACCAGAACGTAAAACAATAATTTGAAAAATTTAATTACATACTTTCTCTTTCTCTCTTTGGGTTGTTTTGCTCAAAATAAAGCAGAGGATAATTTTTACGAAGAAAACACTTCGGTAAATTTGTTTGCTTTTGTCGGTAAAAAAATATCAGTTATAGAATTTGACCCAAACGCTGAAAAAGTTGAAAAAGTTGAAATTGATTCAATAACTGGGGAAAAAATAATTCATAAAACTTATAGCATGGATAAAGGGTTTAAGTGTAAATACTTAATCTCACAAAAAGTATTTAATGACATTAAAAAAGACACAATAGATTTTGTAGCTTATGATCATTATGGAAGACCTGGTTTTGAAGATTATGAGAATGTGCTATTATATGTTTCAAAAAGCGAGGATGGAAAATATTACTTTCATCAAAAATATCAATATAATCCGTTATTTGAAGATAAAAAAGGAAGATTATTTGGTTGTTTTTCATTTAATACTGATGAAGATTTCATAATAAATTCAAAGCTGGAATCTTTTAAAATTGATTTAGGAAATTTAATTATTTATGATGTAACAACATATAATGAATATATGTTAAAAACTTATGTCCCAAAACCATTTTACAAAATTAAACATAACAAAGCCAAACCAGTTTTAGGAGCTCGAATTAAGGAATTATTCTTGTCGAAAAAACTAACGAACTTTAAGAAAATGTTTGAAAACAAATAAACGTCAGCTAACAGCGGTTTGTTGTAATTACGCATGTAAAGCATTGTATTTATTGATATTTTTAGTTTTCAAATATCCATTAGTACAACATAAGTACAACAAATCAGAACTTTTTTACATACTTGTAAATACCTCTTTTTTTAAGTTGTGCTTTGCGATTCATTTTTTGAAATTCTGCTAATCGTCCACAATAATACTCGTCTGTTGCTTTTGCAAATCCATTGATCAAAAGCAAATCATTTAAACACTCCCCTCCTGGCAAGATTACATATCCTAATTGTCGATTCCAATAATCGTAGAAGTTATCCTGTTCTGTAATTATCGTTACAACCGTTTTAGGCGGTGCCACTTCCAAAACATAATGTAAGGCTTCCAATCCTAATTGGATTAAAAATTGAGCAGCTAAACGTGTTTTCTGTTCGTCCTCTTTCATCTTTCTATTGTACTTTACTTCTGGTGCATCTAAACCATATAGTCGTATCTCTTTTCGCAAACGAGTGAAAAGATTGCTAATGATTATGCTGTCTCCATCTAAGACTTCATCTATTTGCCAATGGGTTTCCACTAAATAGGGTGCTTTTGCGTTGTATTGCATTGATTTTCAGTATTTTAAGTTATTGTAAATCAAAGATAATGAATGATATTTGAGTATAAAATTTCACTTAAATATTAACTTCTAAAATCTTTACAAAATGGCTAGACAGAAAGGCGTTTTAAAGTATGTGGGAACTCTTGGAGATGTTCGCCACTTTAAAATTAAAGGACAAGAAGGGTACTTTGCCGGAATGGTAGGTGGACCTTCAGGGGAGCAAGTTTTATCAGCTCCAGAATTTGAAAGAACTCGTGAGAACATGAACGAGTTTGGTGCTTGTGCTAAAGCAGGAAAATCAGTTAGAACTGGTTTATCACAAATTGTGAAGCAAATGTCTGATACGCAAGTAGCAGGACGTTTAACTGCTATCATGAAGAAAATCAATTTGGAAGACCAAACCGAAGCCAGAGGGTATCGTAAAATTGAGATTACCACTCAAAGAAATTACTTGGTAGGTTTTGAGTTTGACAAAAACACTTCCTTAAATGGTATTTTCAATGCTCCTTACAGTGTTACGCATGACCCAGCAAGAAACACTGCTGATTTTGTAATTCCTGCGTTTAATCCAGCGAATTTAATTAATGCTCCTGCAGGTGCGACTCATTTTAGATTGATTCACACGCTTTCTGTAGTGAGTGACTTTGCTTACAATGCTGTAACGAATAGTTATGATCCTATTGACACAGCACAAAATGAAGTGAGTGATGTTCAATTCAGCACTTTCTTGGATTTGTATGCTCCTGCAACTGCAACTACCATTACAGCAACTTTGCCAAATGGTATCACTCCATCAACAGATGTTACCGTTCTTCAAGGTATTGGAATTGAGTTCTACCAACAAGTAGGTTCAAACTATTACTTATTTGCAAGTGGAAACTGCTTGAAAATTGAGGACGCATTTTAAGAATCCTACTTACAAATCCCTCAGAACCTCTGGGGGATTTTTTGTTTTAACTTACTAATTCAATTCCCATGGAAACAAAAATCATTCGCGTAGCACAGGGCAAACAAAGTACATTAAGCCAATTATATATCAACGGAGTATTTCAATGCTATTTACTAGAGGATAAAATACGAACAGAAAAAATCAAGGAACATACTGCCATACCTACTGGAACCTATTCATTGCAGCTTAATACTTGGGGTGCAAAAAATGTCAACTACAAAAAAGCATTTGGAAAAGTTCACCAAGGTATGATTGAAATTACAGGATTACCAAATTTCAGTTATGTGTATATCCATACAGGAAATACGATTGAAGATACCGCAGGATGTCCGCTTTGTGGATTTGGGTTCCAACTTATCCAGGGCGATTACCGAGTTACGCAAAGTGTTATGGCTTACCAAATGATTTATCCTAAGCTAGTTGCATTAGCAAAGAACAAAGCAAACAAGATTAGTATCGAAAACAATTTCCAATTTTAAACTTGTAATGCCATGGAACAAGCTCCACAATTAATGGTACTTTTTGGAAGTTTAATAAGCATATTATTATCGGTTGTAGCCTATTTTATCAAACAATTGCACACAGATTTCAAAAGAATGGAAAAAGACCTTGTTGAAGTAAAAACCATGGCATTATTAATCAAAACCGAGTTTAAAAGCAGCAGTGATTTACTGAACCAAAAAGTAGATTATTTAGAACACCGAGTACAAAAATTAGAATTATCCATCTTTAAAAATCACGAACATGAAAAGTAATGAAATGAATATCGTTCAAAGAGTGAAAGCTCCAACACCAAAGTTTTTCAAAGTATTGAGAACAATTGGTTTAGCCTTGGCAACCGTTGGAGGAACTATCATCGCTTCACCAATTGCATTGCCGGCTGGATTAGTAGCAGCTGCAGGTTATTTAGTCCTGGGCGGTGGTGTATTGTCAGCAGTATCGCAAACCGCTGTACAAGATGATGAGAAACCGAGAGTTCCACAGGAAGACAAGGTTAAATAATCTAAAAATTGCTTAAAAATTGCAATCAAAAGCTCCTATTTCAGGGGCTTTTTTTAGTTTTATACCCAATTGCTTCGCTTTTTCCAATTTTATTTAATTGGTGCGTTTATATTGCGGTTATGTATTGTTTTGCTTCGGGATAGGGATTGTTTTGGGAAATTTGTTGAAATGGAAAAACCTAGCCCATCGGGGCCAGGTTTGTGTTATTTGTTTCTGTAACGGAGTAAGATGGCGTTACGGATTTCGTTGATTAAGTGGATATTTTTTGCGTGGTGAGCTTCTTGTTCTTGCAGCAGCTTGAGTGCTTGGATGTTTTTATGGTGCAGCTCGTGTTCACGCATCAATCGGGTGGCTTTTGGATTGAACTCTTTTTTGAATTCATAGAGAGATAAGAACGGAATAACCGAACCGCGAAGAAAAGGCATCCAGAATTTGGATTTCCATAGGCTCATGGCAATCCAAAAAATGTCCTCTTTTTGAGCTTCGGTTTGAAAGACTAATACAAAGCTGTTTGTAAAAGGTTCATTGCTTGGTTTTCCGCTATTTAGTCCTTTTGATAATACGAAAAAGTGCGGTTTGGCATAGTGCGTCCCAGGTTGGTGGGTTTTGATAAAAATTGTGTCCATAGTACAAGGATTTAACAGGTTAACTTCCTTCGTCTTTCCTTCGTGATTGCCCGAAATGTGATTGGAAACCGAGATGCCCCACACACATTTTTGCAAAAGAAAAAAGGAAAAAAAAGAAAGCCCTCTTGCCTTGTGGAGGGTTTCAAAAAAGCAAGTTTTACGGGTAAAATACTACCCATATGCGTCTGTGGAAACGCTAAGTGGATGTTGTGGTATTGAAAATGTATGGGTGGAGATTTTATCCGTAACCGAAGGCTTGAACTTGCTTTTTTGAATACCCGGAACAAACCTTTGGCTTCTTTTTTATCCTTTTTTTTGTAAAAATGTTTACCCCAAATGTTCTTATGAAATGGGGTTTTAGGGGTGTTCAATCGGGATTCGTAAACAAGGGTGTGGTTTTCTTTTTTTTGCTAGACGACCTCGACTGCGCTCGGTTTGACAATGTTTCTTTGTGAAGATGAGAAAAAAGAAAAACACACTCTTGTGATAGTTTGATTTTTGAGGATGCTTGATAGTTCAGTTAGCAGTCGCAGTTTACAGTTAGCAGTTAAAGTCTGATGGAAATGGGAAGCATCTTCAAAAAACAATGAAAATTACGTTAGCGGTAGCGTTCCTATTTTTTTTCGGGTGGGTGCGGCTGGGCGCGGATATTTTACATAATAACCCTTATAACTTTCAGGGGGACTGCGTGGGGTGTTGGGAATGAATTATAAGGTTTATTATGTAATAATAGCTTGGGAGTGGTTTTTGTGTGTTTTTAGCGTTTGTTTTTTGGATTGGGTGTAAGTGGATAAAAAAAGGTGGACTGTGCGCGAGGGGTTGGGAAAACAGGGAGCCTTTTTTTATTTACTTACTTTGGGTAAAACAAGTGCTAAAAACACACAAAATACCACTTGTGCGGTGGGGAGCGTTGGACTGGGTGGGTGAAACTACTTCAGCGAAGCGTTCCTATTTTAATAAATAACATCAAATTACATAGAAGCTTTTCTTTCTACTTCATTAATAAGTTTATTTAATTTATTTAGTGAGTTTACTTCTTTATTTAATGCATTAGTATAAAATAATTCAATGTCTAATTCCTTACATTTTTCAATTATAGATGAATTAGGCAATTCTCTTGAAACTAAAATTGATTTTGCAATAGCACCACCATATGTTTGTTTTACAATCTTCATTTTATTGATGTCTTCTTGTTTAACTAAACCTGATTTACATTCAATAAAAATCAACTTTTTTCCTGTGTTAATTAAAATATCAATTTCGTTTTTTGTTGTATTCTTATCTGATTTGAAATTTAGCTCAAAACCTAAAAATAATTCTTTAAATTTTATTGTTTTAGCAATTTCATTAGCAATTAATAATTCCCACCATACTGCTTTAAAAAACAAGTCTTGTAATATGGAAGAATTTATATTTAATAAGACTTTATTATTAGATTCTATTTTTAAAACTGATTGATTCCAAATCACTTTGAGATTATTATTAATTGATTCATTACCAGATAAAGGCAATGGGTTATTATTACTCAGATATTTTTTTCTAAAATATCCGATAATTACTTTATACCTATTGTCATTATTAGCAAAATTTTTGATTTTCTCAGCAGTTTTTATATCTTCTTCTTTAAAATCTATAATTGTTTTATAATTGTAAGTTTTATGTCCGCTTAAATCAAAAAATTCATTTACAGTTAACTCCAAACTAATATTTTTCCTTTCGTATGAGGGTAATTCCAAATAAGAATCATCTTGATTAATGTAGAAACCTTTTAACTCTTTTTCGTGTATAATAGCTTGGCAAGCTAATACCATAATTTTAGTTCCACCTGTAAGATTGAATTCAATAGTGTCGTTTGGATTTAATTTATAAATTATCTTTTCACAAATGGATTTAATTTCATAAAAGTCAAAAGGATTACATTGATATTCATTAAACGGAATACCTTTAATAATTGGTTTTAAGTTGTTTAAACTTGCAACCGATTCTTTTGAAACAATAAAGTGTATTTTGTCAGGATTAAATTCTTTAATACCTACATATATTGGTAACAATTGACCTCCAACAAGTGAAATTTGATGTTTCATTATATGAATAATTCAGGTTGATTGATTAAAGGATCGTAAACTATATTCAGAATCTCTGATCCTGGTAAAGGTTTTCGTAATTCTTTTAAATATTCAGCAAAATCTACATAAACTATCTTACAACCATAATCTTTTCCAAAGATACTTGCGGCAGCTACCATGGATTTTTTTCCTCCAGTAATATCAAGAGTTATATTTGAGCTTGGATTCAAAATTAAAGATTCTTTTAAAGCCTTATACAAAGTGTTGAAATTTTCATCTTCAATATATATCATTTCATAATTTGTATCTAAAAACTTTTCCAAGTAATCATTTCCGTCACTTTTATTGTTTGTTGTAAAAATAATATGCTTTTCAGGTTCAATGGCTTTAGCAGTTAAAATAATTGGTTCTGGAGAAAAACCTAAAATTGAAAACAATACTCCGCCTGAATCAATTTTATTTTTGTAATTATTTTTAAAATTATCAATAACTGCATTAAAAAGATTTTCATAATACAATTCCTGTGCTTTGTTGAAATTGCCTGAATTTGCTAATTCCAACCATTCTTCTAAGTATGGTATATTCTTTTTCATTAATTGATTTCTAAAATTAAGCTGTAAAATTTCAACAAATATTTTTCTTTATTATATTGGAAAGGCAGTTTGTTTATTATACTAAAAATGTTTCCCGAAAAAGTTGCTTCATATGTAAAATGCCCCACTGTAACATGAGTAAATCTCTCTGAAACATTATAAAATATTGGTAAATTTTTAAAATCTTCAATATCAATATTCATTTCTTTATTCGCGGAAATTATAATTTCCTGAGGAATTGTAGGAGGCTTTAATTTTTTAAAAATTTCGTATTTATAAAAGGTTTTAAATAAATCTGTTCTTTTTTGACGAATTTTAAACCTATGATTACTGTTATAAATTAATTCTTTGTGAAAGTTTAAAAAATCATCATATTGTTCATCATTTAATATATATCCAACCTCAAAACCATTTGTTAAACCATGATTCCCATCAATATTAGCTGTAAAAATCATTGCTTCATTTTCTGTAACAATTCCTTTTGAGTGATTGTCATAATTTGCAAAAATATCACATCCTAATTCAGCTAAAAATTGAGAAGCAACAATATGATCATTACGATAATTCATTGCTCTACAAAATATATTCACTAGTACATCTCTTTGATTTGCTTTTTTAATTGCTTCCACAAATTCCTGAATATTCTGCAAACCTACAATACTATAAGTTGATAAATAAATAAAATCATTTGCTTCATCAATACATTTAATTATTTGTTCTAAAAGATTTGTATGACTTTCCGTAAAAGTGTATCTGAGGTTTGAATCCTCAGGGGCAGGTAAATTTTCGAAAGTATCATCAACATCTGAACTTATTACAAACATTTTATTTGAACTAGAAGAATCTAAAAACTTTGTATAATTAGTGCCTTTTTGATAGATAATATCAAATAACTTATCTAATTCTTGACTACTCTCTTCATCCATATACACCCCAGATTCCATATTTTCATTTAATGATGGAGTTGTGAGGTTTGCGCTAGTAATAAAACCTTTATCTCTATCGGAAATAATAAACTTTGCATGAGCAGATTCAGAAGCTCTGACATGAACACCTACATCATATAATTTTTTGATATTTGATAAATGTTTTACTTCTGGTTTTTCTGCTATTTCCTCCTCTGTGATAAAATCTAAATTATCACTTCTACTTGTCATTTTTTTAGCATCAAACTGAGTTAATATGAATATAACAACATCGGTTGATGTTGCCTTGTCTATTAATACTTCAAAAATTTCATCATCAGTAATTATAAAACTACAAATTTTAAGTACTGTTTCTGCCGAATCGATAATTTCAATTATCTCATTTTTAAGTCTTTTATCTTCTTTATGAGTACAATAAATGGATTCATAATCATAAAAATTATAAATGGATTGTTGGCTCTCTATGCTTATAAATGCTCCTTGATTGAGGACATCAGTATGTTTAACTTCGAAACTCATTAATTAGGTAATATCATGTGATTAAAAATATCTATACTTTCTAAAACTTCAAATTCTCCGGCTGCTATTAGACATTCTCTAAAATCGTATTTATACTCTGGATGAAAAAACACAATGGTTTGAAAATCTTTCTTGTTTTTTGTATATTCATCAATGATTTTTTTAAACTTGATTACTTTATTAACAAATTCATCTGTGGATTTATAATACAAATAGAGCATGAATACATTGTTATAAGTATTTACTATTGTATAGTCTCTTTCCCTCAATAAATTTGATATTAATGTCTTTCTATCATTTGAAGCAAACAACATTTTTTTTGTGATGTTGATACCAATTTCAGATTCTTCATTAATCAAATTTTCTATTTCAACATTTTTTAAGTTATAAAGCTTTTCAACTACTTCTTTTAGGTCTTCTTTACTGAAAATAAAACATTTTTGATTACTTTCTTTGTATTTGTCAATTTCATTCCAATTAGAAGTAATAAGTGGTTTTTTATCTGTATTTACTTCCTCTCCTTTTTTAGGTATTATAATTTTAAATTGTAAATTTTTGATTCTTTCTATACAATTCTTTTCAAATCCTATAACATTTTTGCGTGCTTCATCATAGTATGAATTTTCACTATCAAAAGCATGAAATACAAAGCCATCAATTAATTCTTTTTTTATTCCATTTACACTTTTAGAAACTTTAATTAGAACTGGTAATGAAAGTTTTGTAAATGATATATCTTCAATTTCAACTAAGCCTAATGGAATCGCATAGCTTTCTCTTTCAAGTTCAGGGATATCCATTATTTTATTTACTAAAGTTTCTTTTGTAATTGGAGTATGAACAATATCAGGAGCAAATGGTCTATTAATACTAGTTTTTCCTTTGTTATTTGTATAGTACTCTATATCATTCTCACTAAAAAAATTAGTTTTATAGAATTTGTAAAAATCTTCACTTAATGGGTTTAAATTAACCCCATCTAAATAAAAGTCATATGATTTTTTATGAAGACGTTTTAATGATTTATTAATAAAAACTTCTTTACCTAACTCTGTAATAATAAAATCATTTTCTTTTTTTTCTAAATGGTTATCTACAATTAATTTATCAATGCGGTATTCTATAAGTTTTTTTGAAGTACCTAAAATAGCAGCTAATTGTAATTGTGAATAATTTAATTTTATATTTAAACAATCTATTATTAATTGGTCTAAACTGTCTAAACTATCAATTGAACTGTCTAGAATATTTGTATGAATACAATATATTGGATATTGTATACAAAACATCCCAAGAATCTTTTCACCTTTTACTGAAAGTTCCTTGTAAATTTTCTCTATATCTAAGCTAAATAAACCCATATTATATTTTTACCGCTATTTGTTTTTTATTGTAATCTATTTCATGGATTTTGACTTCAATTTCATCATTTATATTCACAATGTAATTCTCTGGAATTTGTCGATTGTGAAGTAATGCATCAAAAATGTTATCTAATTTGACAAAATAACCGAATTCGACTTTCTTTGTAATTATTGCTTTAATAGTTTTGTCTACAGAAAGATTATCTTTTATTGAATCCCAATACTTATTTCTCTTACTCAAAGCAATACTATCTCTTTCCGTTTTAGATAATGGTAATATTAACGTTATCCTTTCTTGATCTTTATCTATTTTATATATCGATAATTTGATAGTTTGCCCTTTCTCCAAACCTTCAAAATATTTTAATTGATGATTTGGGATATGTGATTTTGGTAATAGTGCTTCAATATTATCAACAAAGAAAAAAGCTCCAAAAATTTTATTATTTTTTTTACCTAATGTTTTAAATTTTGCATCTACAATATCTCCTTCCTTGTAATCTTTATAAAAATTTTTGAATGATTTTATACTACTATTATAATTAGCAATGTTTATGAAGTTTCCAATATCTCTATTTTTACTTAGCTTTACTAACTTTTTAAATAAATCTGTATAATTAAAAAGAAGGTCGAAGTGAGAACGTTTATCGGTTAATGTTGTCGCATTTCCAACTAAAATTAATTTTTTCTTTGCTCTACTAAACGCTACATTCAATCTTCTTGCATCGTCTAAAAAGCCAACTTTATTTGAAACTTTCTTACCATTTACAATTGTTGGTTTTGAAAAGTTTGATGCTCTTGTAAAACTAAAAATAATGATATCATATTCCTTACCTTGGAAGGAATCTAGTGTAGCCACATCAATATTTTTTTGTTGGCATAACGTTGATTTCTTTATAAAGTTCTTAATATTTGAAACTTGAAATTTATAAGGAGCTATTATCGCAATATTTTTTTTATCAATATCGTTTTTGAACAATTCAGGCAAAATAAATTCAGATATATATTCTGCTTCAGTATCATTTTTTACTGCATTCTCACTTTTCATTTCATAAGGATTTGAGGTATTTGAAGTATCAAAGAATATGATTTCTTTATCAAATGGAGCAGGTAAATTTAATCTATTTAGATGTGTTCTACTTCCCATTTCTACTTCAGCACCATAAAATGATTCTGATACAAATTTTCCAATATTTGGATGCATTCTATGTTGATAATTCAACATTTCTTTATTGTCTTTGGGAAACAAATCTACATCAATGCGATTTACTATAAATTCAAAAAACGATGTCTTTAAAGCATGCGCAATTTCATCTTCGGTGAAACCATAGCCATATATTGAATTTGGAAAGCTATTTTTATCATTTTTATCCAAAAGTGAACTATCCATATATGGTGGTAATTGCATTTGATCTCCAACAAGGATTATTTTCTTACCTAACTCCATTGCTACTAATGATTCTGCTATATTTGCTTTACCTGCTTCATCAATAATAACCGTATCAAATTTGAAATTAGTTTCCCTAAAAATCTTATCCCCTTTTATTCCAATACAAGTAGCAAATACAACGTCTACAGAATTGTAAATAAATGGTTGTAATAAAATTTCGTATTCCTTACTAAATGAGTTTTCCCAGTTTTCAAGTATTGTAATGGTTTCAATTAACTCTTGCTCAGAAAGATTTGATACATTGTCTCGTAAAAGAAAATGCTTTTGTATAAATGTTTCCTTTTGTGAATTATAGTTTTCGGCTAGTTGATAAACTTTATCTTTAAACCTATTTCTTTGTTCTGTAAATTCTGTATTATTTTCATTAAATGCTAGTAATAACTTTGTTAACTCTTTTTGATTTGTTATAAATTTTTTGAAATCCAATTTATACTCTTCAACCAAATTCTCATAACAATATTTCACCAAACTTTCATCAATTCTCTCAATATTTCCTACTCTCAAAAGATTTAAATTTGGCTTTCTTGAGATTTTTTCAAGAACATTATCAACTGCCACGTGATTTTGACCTGTTACTAAAATTTTTTCTCCTTTTTTAGTTAATTGCTCAATGATTTCTGCAATAACTGTTGTTTTTCCTGTACCTGGAGGACCTTGTATTAAAAATATATTTTGATTACCAATAGCTTTTTCAACAGCTTTGATTTGATTGTTATCTGGTTGTTCTTCTTTTGTTCTTTGTAAATCTTCATTAATAAAGGTAACCTGTTTTTTTATTGGATTTTTTACCTTTTCAGGATTAACTAACAATGATTCTATGTGATCAATTTTAATTTTTCTTTCTAAGAAATCTTTGATGATTTCTCTTTGAATATCAAATTGTCTCGTTGATACTTTAACATCAATATAAAAACCATTTTCTAAATTTGTTAAATTTATTTCATTAATAAAATCAATTTGATATTCGTCATTTACTATTGAAACTACACCTTCACTTATTTTTTGTTTTTTTTGGTCTTTTACTACTCTGATGTTAACAATATTATCCTCTGCTAATTCTAATCTATCTCCTACTACCTGAGGAATTTGAATAGCACTATTACCTTTATTACTTTTTACTCTTTTGAAATCTTTAATTTCTATACTATTTGCTTTGTCTTTTTTTAATAGATCAATTTGAAACTCTAAAAATTTATCGATGATTCCTAATGTTCTTCCTTCTTGTTTTAAAATTTCCCCTGATTCTATTTTAAGATTTTGATAAATTTCAAAACACTCTGTTTTTGTAATACAATAATTTAAAAATTTACTTTGAGAATCGTCAAATGGAATTATACCATTTGGTGCTACCAACTTTACTTTATTATTTAAAAGAAATGAGCCATATTTTTCATTATTCTTTTTTGCTACAGAAGCAAATTGAAAAGATTGGCCAAAACTGAAATTCTTAATCAAAAACTTGACATCTTTACCTTTATTATCTTTTATAACCTCACCGTAAAAATTAATTTCATTATTATATAGAGTAAACTCTATTATCTCATTAGGTTCGTTCTCTTTATTGTTTTTTTTGTCGATTCGTGTATTTAATTTGAACCAATATTTTTCATTAGACAATTTATCTAATAGTATTTTTTCATTTTTATCGTTATACTTTTCACCATTTAAAAAATAAGGTATGGCTTGAGATTTAAAATTATTTTCATAAGAAGCATCACTCATTCTAAATTGAATGTAAAATGTTACTCCAGTATCAATTTCTTTACTAAAAATATCTTTGTCTAATTCAAAACCTTTTTCAATACCTTTTAACTGTTCTTTAGAAGCTGTGTTGCCTAAAATTGATTGTTTAAAATTTGAAAATGTTCTTAATTCGGGTTCAATGAAACTTGCATGTTCTTCAATTAGTTTTTCATATTTAGACTCATCTAATTCCTGATGAACTATAGGAATGAATTCTAATAAATTTGCTTCATTTAGTTTAGCATTTATCCTGAAATTCTCATTTTTTATAGTGTCTTTTCCAACATTTTTATTTAGTAAACCAAATAATAAGTTGTTTGTTTTTACAATGTAATTTTTGTGTAGATTTTGTACAATTTCTAAATTAACTTCTTCTCCTCTTGTTATTTTTTCCCATTTAGCTGTTTGATTTAAAGGTTTTACTAAATGTTTTTGAGATAGAATGATTTGCTTTTTCTTTTCATCAACTTTTAAAATAACTACTTGTATATTGGAGCCAATTTTATATTTTTTAAATACTTCTTCTCCTTGTGGTAATGACCAAGAAATATCTAAAACCGATAGTCTTCCAACGAATCCTCCTACATAAGAAGTTACAATTTGAGAAGGGGCTATTATTTTTGTTATTGAAACATTTACAACATTACCAGGCGTGAAAAGTTTTTTATCGTTTTTTATTATTTTATAATTCTCATTACTTTGAATCTCTCCCTTTAAATCATTTTCCGTATTTTTCTTTTCTAATAATTTGAATGAAACCTCAAGAGAGGCAATCTTATTACCTTTATCCGAAGAAAATTGATTACAAAGTATTTTATATTCTTTTTGAGAAATTTTTGCATTAGGGCTGCTTTCAATATGAATATCCTTTTCTTTTAAAAAATCTACAGCTCTATCTAATGATAAATTTAGCTCTCTTAAAACTTTATTAATACGAATTACTCTTTTTTCAGCCATTGAAATCAAATTTTAATAAAATCAACAAAAAACAATCATAGCATGAAAATGATTATTTCAGTTGTTAAGAATAAATACGAGTTTAATTTTGTGATTTTTAGTTAAAAAACATAAAACTAATCGTATTTACGATTCAGTTTATAAAAATATATAAAGCAAATGAATGAAAAATGAGGAAAACCTCATTTTGAATCAAAAATATTAACAATTCTTGTTAACAACATTACAAAGTTCAAATTAAAATTTGCACTAAATGAATTTATTTAGGTCAGAAGCTTTTATATTTAAAGACTATTATTTTGTAATAAAAAGAAAGATTTTAATTTATCTATATTAATATAAGATTAATATTTTTATTCTTTTATCTAAAAGGATTTCGTTTTCGAGCAATGTATTCATTGGCTTCATTTTCTATGTCTTGTCTTGTTTTGACTTTATTTGCATATATCCATTCATCTATCTCTTCTTTTTTAAAAAATAGCTTTTTACCTAATTTGTAATGTGGGATTTCTGCAGTTGATGTTAACTTATAAATTGCAGATGTAGAAGTCCCCATATAGGCAACTACTTCTTTTAAATTCATTGGTTTGGGTTCTGCTACAATACTATTATCTGTTTTTAGATTGGATATTGCTTTTTCAATTCTATCTAATCTTTCCATTATTAACTCAAAAGGATTTTCCATAATCAAAAGTTTTTAGTTTTAGTAAAATTAGCGAAATGAAGCAACCGATACTACTATTTTCATCTTAGTATAGATCTTTTATTCATGGAATCCATACTGTGTTACAATGTTATAATTTTCAGTTTAGCTTCGTCGTGTTCTTTGAAGGCGTTGCTTTTGGTAAGCTGATTTTCCAATGCTTCCATTTCAGTAGCTACTAGTGTTGAGCTGAATTCTTGCGCTCTTTGTAACATCCTGATATAAACTGCTGGATCACCGTTTCTTGTTAGTCTTCTTAATGCTCCCAAATAATCATCGCGGTAAACTGTTGGAATTATGATTCTTGTTTGGTTTGCTTTCACTAATTCGGCATTCATCATTACTCTTGCTATTCTACCGTTTCCATCTAAGAATGGGTGTATTTCGCTTATCATAAACATGATGTAAGCTGCTTTGGCAAATGGTTCTTGTAATGCTTGATAATAGTCAAACCCCTTTATTAAAGTTCCTTTTACTAAGGTATGGTCAACAAAATGTGTTTCTCCCGCACGGTTGTTTTTATCTTTGAATTGACCAGGCTTTTTTGAAGTTCTGGCTGCTAAAAGTATTTGATGTCTGTACTGTAAAATATTCAACAATTCCTCTGAATTTGGTGGCGTTGTAGCCATTTCCTTTTGATTGCTTACTAATTTGTAGGTTCCTAAAATGTCATGAGAATCTTCATCACGATTTGGAATTGGGGTTTCAGTTTGAATGATGCTTTTGGCTTCTTCTATTTCAAAAATAGTGCCTTCGATATAGTTTGAAAAATACGCTTCAAAGAAAGCAAAGTTTCTAAACGCACTTGTTTCTGTATTTATATCTTTTCGGTCTTTATAGGGTTGTTGCTGTAATTCTATAAATAATTTTTCAAACAACTCTATTCTGTGTTTGTCATATGGATTTCCTAATGCTCTTGCTACAGCAATTGGTGAAGTAAGTATTTTTGAAGGTTTTGTTGTTAATAAAGCGCTTATTAGTTTGTTTAGTTTTTCAAACTCCGATTGCATTTCCAGTTTTTCTGCTATTTCTCTGGCTTTGTCTCTGAATTGATTTAGCCCTTCTTCTCCTTTTACTTGAACGATTTGCTCTAGTTTGTTTTCGATTTCGGGTAGTGTAAGCGTTTTGGAAGTTGGTCCTACTTGTCGAGACGTTTGCATGTTTTCTAGAAAAGCTCTTTCTTGTTGCGCTACAAATAGTTCGCCAGCGAATGGGTTATCGCCTTCAATTGCAGGGCTTCCTTCCATAAAACGAATTGTAATTCCAGGAAGTTCAATTTTTTTGGTATAGGTATAGGTAACAAAAATTTGATTCGCCGCTGTTGGTTTAAATTCTAAAGCAGAACGATGACTTAACACCGCTCCTGGATACAACTTACCCAAAATGGAAAAGATGTTTCGTTTAATAATTATATCTTCTGATTCATTAAGATTTGAAGAATAGATACGTGGTGCAATTTTTTTAATTTGCCCTTCTTTTTCCAATTTACTTAATTGCCTATTTAAAGCAGTATCGCTTGTTGCAAAAATGATTTCTTGTAAGTGGATTGGGATATTATTTTCCATTATAATTGCTTTTGAAACTCAAAATTAGCTTTTATTTTCCATTAAAGAGTGGTTTTTCGCAAAAATTTTCCATTATAAATACATTGATTGTGTTTTTTCATTTCCACTACATGTACTTTTTAGTGGAAAATAGTATTGTATTTTCCATTATAGGCCTATTTTTTGCAAAAATTTTCCAGTAACTACTCTTTTTATTATTGTTAATTAACGAAATGAAGCAAACAAAGAATTGATGCTAGGAATACTTGGACTAGGAGCGATTTTTGTGCAGATGAATGAGGTAATTGTTGCTTATTATGAATTTATCAATATTCATTTTTAGTAACCTAAATATTCTTCTTCATCATTAATTTCCTCCATTTTTATACTTTTTAAGTAGTTTTCTATTTCTTCGTTAGCCCATATTCTTACTTTTTCAATTTTATGATTTTTAAGTTGTTCTACCAATTTTAATCTTGATTTTAAATACGGTACTCTGGAACCCCATGTAGTCATTGAATGAAGATTCGCAGACAACTCGTTTATGAAATGTTCATTGTCACCAAAAGCATTAATTAATGATTCTGTAAAATAGAACCAATTAATACCATCTTCATCAAAAAGTGGAGCTACTCTAATAATCCAAGGTGCAAATTCTTTATTTTTTAATAACCAAGCTAACAGATGGTTATTTCTTTTTTCATTATTAAAAAACGGATGATTAAAACTTACACCACTGATGAAATTCATATCGAAAATATTCCAAAATTGGAACATCTTTTTTTCAAATAATAATTTTGAATATATATTCCAACAATTTTCAAAGTCAATATCTAAAGTCATATTTGAAATATTGGATAAATATTTATCACTACTTGAAAAAAGTGATAATGATTCCTGAAATTCAACAATTTGATTGGATATCGTAGATGTAAGTTCTTTGTCAAACTTATCTAATAAAAGTTTTATTATTTGATGTAATGAGTAGAAATCTAAATTCCTCGAGCTATTAATTTTTATAAATATATTTTCTTCTTCAATTAATTTTTTAATATAACCTAAAATATCCTCCTCAAGTTTTAAATCATTATTTTTTGATAACCATATTAATGTACTGAAAGTATCAAGAATTATGACATGACCATTTTCAAAAGGCTTTATCAGTTCAAAATATTTTATTTTATCAATAGAATTTAACTTAGCTATTTCATATTTTATGATGCTTAACTTATTTGATGAAATGCCACTTTCTTTTATCAAATTGAATAATTTCAATACATTTTCAAAATTAATCTCCACAAAACGTAAAATATTGAAAGCAAAAGATGATTTATTCTTTATGAAAGTATTGAATATTTCATTTCTTTTTTCATCGGATAAAACAGAAATATAACCAAATAGAAAAGAAATATTACATTGTTCTTTTTCAAGCTTTATTAATTCCAAAATAAGATCATCAATAAATTCTTGATTATAATCACTTAATTCTGAAAGTTTTTTCCCAAAATCGAATGTATAAAACTGATTGCCAAGAATTAAATTTTTGAAATATGGTCGAATATCTATCTTTTCTGCAATGACATCTACAGCAAATTGTTCAGCAAGTTTTTTACCTTTAACTTCATAATCATCTTCATCTTTTAAACTTTTAATTATTATACGTGGTTCTGAAACATTATATAGTATTCTTTCTTCAATAGAATTTGTTTTTAGAAGTTCAATATATCCTGTTAAAAAATTTCTTTGATTTATACTTAAATTTATTGAACTAACTTGAGAATACATACTCTTAATAAAATCATCTTTATCTATAATATTTTCACAAATTACCTTAATGTATTTATCCAGTTTTTCAATGTTGAAGTTATATTCAAATAAATCAATAATGTTCGAATAAATCGCTCTTTGTGCAGCTAATTGATGATTGTTTTCTTTAGAAACAAAATTTAATAATATTTCAATTATTTCTGTCCTATATTCATTAATCTCTTCTACAGTATGGGGTTTATATTCTTCCAAGGGCAATAGACCACCTTGATTTTCTGCACCACCCATTTTGTGAATACAATGAATTGGAGTGAATGCACGTTCACATGCTTTTACAATTATTTCATCAAAATCTGTATCATTTTTTTCTAAAGCCCATTTTAGTACCTCTATCCTAGGCTCAAAATTTGTTTCTGTACCGGCTAAGAATATTCTAAAAAGTTGAGTAAAATAATCAGTAGCATTATTAGAATAATATGTTTCAATTTCTGCAACTGAAAAACACATTAAAACTTTCGCAGCTTCAACAAATGTTTCTTTCCTAAAGCATAATCTTTCAAGTGCCCAAACAAGATTCTGTCTGCCTTCAACTATTGTTACAAGATAATCTTTAGGTTTATCTAAATAATTTTTTGTTAATACTTTTATGGTAGCCTCTGGATTCACTGTAACAATTGAGCGAAAAAGGTGTGAACCCATATTAGAATTTAAAATTTCCGCTTTTGAAAAATTTCCATCTACACCCCAAGCTTTTTCAACAAAATTTTTAGCATAATCAACATTACCAAGTTGCTGTAATTGTTCTACTAATGGTTTTCTTAGTGATTGTGGAAGTTCGTTGAGGAAATTTTCATAATCTAAAGGATCTAAAGATTTCCAAAAAATTAAAGATAATTTTAAAGATAGTGGATTTGGACGTATTATAATTTTATGTCCTCTTCTTTCTAAAACACCTTTATCTAAATATTTTATAATTAAATCTCTAAGGCTTTGTTTAGAAATATTTAATCTTTTTTCAAAATACTCTAAATGTTCTTGTAGGGATTTATAATGTGATGGATTAAAATTAATATAATCATCAGCCGGATATTCAAAATATTTAAATGCTGAAAAAAAACATAGTACTCTATAATCATCTTCATTATAAGTGCTTCTACCAAAAATTAGTTTTTTAACTAATTCATCATCAAAACTTTGACCTAGATTAAGGTCTCTTAAGGCAGCTTTAACAAAATTAATTGCCATTTTAGGATTTCCTTCTGAAAACTTTACAAGAGAATTAATTTCAGAATCACTCAGTTTATTTGAATACTCATCTTTCAATATATCTTCTACAACAGAATTGTAATATTCACTCTTTAGTTCAATAACATCACAATCAACAAAATCAGTATTTGACCATTTTTCATAATCAATTGAAACAATTTTAATTAAGCCACCATTCCTTTGTGTTTCATTAATAAATTGTTGATGATAAAAGGGATCACAATTGTCTAACACAAGAATCGCTGGAAAGGTAGCACCTAAACTTCTTACAAAATCAAGAACACCCTGACCATTATTTGTACCCAAATCAAAATAAATTACACTATCTGAAATTGATTTTGTTATTATATCATAATCTTCATTTTCGTCTTTTTCTCCTGGTGATAATGCTTCACAAACTAACCTTGTTTTACCAATTCCTGAAACACCTTCTATTCTTAGATTTTTACTGTTTTCAATTCTATTTCTAATTTGTTCAATTATGTCATCTAATTTTGGATTACTTTTAAATAAAGATTGATTATTGCTATATGATTTTAATTCACTCCAAATTAACAGACCTAGAGGTCGATTCATACCATTACAAAGTTGAACGTATGAAATTGCAGTTATATATTCATTAGTCCAATCTCTAATTAAATTAGCATCATAGATTTTTATTTTGGCACTATCAGCATAAGTTTTTCCTTCAGCTTTTTCAATGCTATCTCTGATAGATTTAATTCTTTGATTTAATTCTTCATTCCTTACTGATTCTACAAAAGCCTGTCTTACAAAGAGTATGTAAGTGCCGTCTTTGTCAAAAACAACTTTGACTTGAGATTTTAAAACATCTTTATCTTTAGCTTTCTTCTTTTTTTCTAATATTTCTTTTGAACAATCTGATATTGACATATCAGTTGCTTTTGATTGAAATAAACAAAATTTATCTATTACCCATCTTGAATCTTTATTATCATCAGTTGTTATCCGACCATCTTCACCACCATCTGCGGTAGTAATGTTTTGAGGAACGTTTATGTAACAATTTGGGAAATTATATTTTTTATATTCTAAATGTAAAAGCATTAGCAATAAATTAGTTAATTGATCCGCTTTTAAATTTAATATGTCGTCGTGAGTAATTGAGTTCATTTGCAAAGAGTTGTTGCTTATGTTGGTTGTTTTTTTAAAGTGGCAATGATGATATGCTTATATCTCTTTATTTATTTTGAGACAATGGTGATGTATGAATTTGTATTATTTAATTCATTTTTTTATACAAATCGTTAATTAATTTAAACCAGTCTTTGAAAGTCATTTCTTTGAATTTGTTTTCATAATACTTCATGCAAATTTCTACAGCTTCAAGAACTCTGTTTTTTTCTAATACAGGTTTTATCAAATTTAGTAATTCAATATCTGTAATTTGATTAATTTTTTCTGGAAAATAAATTTCTATTGGTTCGGAAACGTTATCAATATTGTCTTTATTAACTGTTTGATTGAAGTTAAATAAAGTAGGTAGTTTTGTAAAAAACAATTCCAAGTTTTCTCTATTGAAAAGTATTATTTTTTCCCCGTTTGAAAGAACTCCTGTTCTAAACTCATCATTTTTTATATCAGATTGAAGAGAGTTTCTTGAATATAGTGAAACATTACTTTTTGCATTTAATCTTTCCTTAATTTTTAATGGATTCCAACACACCATCGTATCATTATCAACATCATAACCAAGAATAATAAAAGGAATATTATCTTTAAATATTTTATCAAAATGGTCACTAAATGGCAACTGAACACGAGTTACATCAGGAGAATTTTTAAAATATGCCGGAGATAAATTTTTGAGAAAAATAAAAAACGGATTATCATATATTTTTATGAGAAATGGATTTCCATCTTCATAACTAAATCCATCAACATTGCTAAGTGTTTCAACGAATTTTATTTTTAGTTCTTTTGCTAATATATTTCTCATTCTGTTTAATAACCAATTTTAAGATTTAAATAAAGCTTTATGCAAAAAAGAATTTGTTTTTATCTTTTTTGTTTCCTGTATTTTTGATAAGTCACAATCAAAATGAATATTAGAGATTTCTTGTTTAATTGATGAGGCATCTATTTTTGGAACAATCTCACTATCAAAAAACGCTAGAGAATCTATAGCAAGTTGATAATCAAAATAGTGTTCAAATGTTTTTTCAAAATCTCTACCCAACGTATCTAAAAGTACTTCGTTAATCCTAAACATGACTTCTTTGTTTTTTACTTTTTCGTCAATTAATTTTACAAGATTAAGAATAGTTTTCCCCTTTCCTGTTTCAACTGCGAATATAGAAGCTATAATGAGTTTTGAATTTTTATTAGGATTTAATTGTTCCATAGAAAAACTATGAATTCTTCTGCTTTTTGCTGTGCTTTTAACCTCTATTTTATCAATGCCATCATTGAAATCAAATTTATCAGTTGATGAAAAATGCCATGCTTTAATCAAGTATTCTGGATTACTCGACTGTTCAATAACTAAGAGTTCTGCCCAAAGTCCTTGGATTGTTTTTGTTGGTAACCTTGAGAATTTATTGAATAAACTTATTAATTTTTCAACCTCTATTTTAAGTTCTTTTAAATTTGCTATTGCAGGTAGTTTTAATAAAACAAAGTACAAAATATTTAAAAAATATTCTTGTAAATCTATCGAATCTGTTTTCAGTGCAATTATTGTATAAATGCCATCTGCAACTTTTTTATCATTTGATAGTAATTGACATTTTTGATTAAATTGAATAGATATAGATTCTAAATTATAATCCAATGCTTTTTCATTAGTTTCATTTTCGCATTTAATAAAAAATAAAGGCAATCCATCATTAGACAATCCAATTTTATGGTTTTTTATTTTTGGTAAATTAGCAATAATGAAACCATCTGTTTTACTAGGAGTTTCATTTTTTAAATTTTGAAATATTTTAAAAATAGATTGCATTGGTTTATTTATTAATTCCAACAAATGAATGAGCAAAATCCTCAGGATAATATATACCAAGAGTGTGAATTAATTTATTATCCCATTGCATTGAATAATGTTTTAGTCTAATTCTATGTATCTGTATACAAATTGAATCTTCAAAGCATATGCCTTTATCTCCTGGATATTTGTCAGTTCCTGATAATGCACGACCTGAAAAAATATTATTAATTTTCAATTTTCCATCCTCAGTATCCAAACTTCTTCTTCTTCCTTCTTCAACTGAATATGCCATTTGGAAAATATAAACGTGATTTACTTCCTTTTTGTCTGCTAAAAATCTTAAATACTGAATTGTTGAGGATTTTCTCAATGCATCTGGCATATTAGCAATTTTGAAATTCTTTAAAAACTCTATCGCAACATTAATTTCTAGTTTTACATATCTATGTCGTCTATCTGGAGTACCAAAATCCTCATAGTTTTTAAAATTAATGTTGGAAATAAAATTTTCAACAAAAATATTATTTTCATCAATGTGTTGTAAAGCATTAAGTTGTCTCCAACCACTAAGTTTATGTTTTATTAAGTCAACTGATAAAATGTTATTTCTTGTTGGATTTACATTACCACTCAGTATTAAAAGTTGTTCATATTCTTCTAATGAATGTTCTTTTAAGTTTGTTCTGAAAATTTCTTCATGTTCAACATATTCTCGGTATTCCATTATTGATTCGTTAGGAAGAAATACTCTACAACTATCCAGAAAATTTCTTTTATAACCAAAAAAACGACATCGTTGTTGGATTGTATCAGCATTAGACTTACCAATGCTATATCTTGGCATATAAGAAACCATTAATCCTTCTACAGTGTAACCACGATTAAGCATATCAGCACCAACTAAGATATGAGCCGTTGCATTACTCCAATCAATCTCTTTAGAACCAGCTATTACTAATTCAATATTTGTATCAAGAATAACTTGTAATACTTCAACCATTACGGCCTCAAATTCAGGAGGATTTTGAATTCTTCTTACAGCTTCATTATAATTCTCTTTGAATTGTTCAATAAGTTCAGTTTTACTTGGGTCACCATCAGGTAGTTTCAATCTATCTTCCCAACTATCTTTCATCATTTTTACCCAATCATAAAATTGACGACTTACATCTTTCAAGCTATCTGCATGAATTAACATGGAAAGGAAATTCTCTTTATCTTGAATATTTACCGTTATAGCAACTCCACAAATGAAAATTTGTAAAGCATTAATCAGACTTTGAGGACATTCTGATAATTGATTTTTTTTATGATGATATACTTCACCTTCGGGAATAGAAATTATCAAATCTGTATTTTCTTCAAAAAAAGTTTTACCACCTGTATAAGATTTACCAGGAGTTAATACTTTATGAAATTTAGGCGAAAGCAAATCCATTATGTTAATTAACAAAGGACCTTGAGGTGTAGCTGTATATTGAATATATGAATGATTTGGGAGAGCAGCTCTTAAATTTAAAATACTTGAATAGGTAGAGCTAAATTCGTCTTCTTCCCAATCTTCACTTTTACTATTTTTTCTCCCATAAGTATTCAAACTAGCTTGGTCAGCTTCATCATCTATTATTAAAACGCCATTATTTCCTAGTGCTTCTTTTACTTCATATGTATCAAAAATCTTTGTTAACTCTGAAATATGTTTGTGATGTTTTAAAACTGTAATTAGAATTGCTGGTTTATGGTTTAATAATAACGCTCCTTTTATTTTAAGATGAACATTATCTGTTATTGTAGGGCTTTGATATACTTTAAAAAACCTACTATTGTCAGAGTCGGTTAATAAGTCTTTTTTTAGACGATTAGTTGTTTGTTCAAGTAAGTTTACTTTTATTCCAGCAAAATAAATTATAATACGAAAACGATTATCTATAGCTAATGCTGTTAATGTAGTAAATGACATTGTTTTACCACTTTGAACATAACCAATCGCAATTCCAGTAGTACTACCAATTGTCTCAATAGGATTTACACAATTTTTTAAAATACTTTCGGATTCATACAATAAAGTTTCTTTCTCTTCAGCATCTAATTTTGTTAACCGATTAATTAAATCCAATGTTCTTGAACCTTGAATTATATTTAATTCAGAATTAGCTTGATTAATAATTTTAATGGTTTCAGCCATAGTTTATAGATTTTTTATAAATGAATTAAAATTCAACCTGACGTTACCTGCCCCTTTTGTGCCTTGTGAAGGTGCAATGATTTCTGCCAATACAAGTGATCTTATAATTAATAAAATTGGCTGATAATCTTCTTCTTTTTTCAATTTCTCAAAACGTGCAAAGAAAGGATGTGCTAAATTTATTTTGTAGATTACTTTTTTTGAAAAAAGTTCATCGTCAATTATTACCATTGAATATAAATCAGATACAGCATGTTCTGTAATTAATTCAAGACGTAATTTATATTTATCACCCTTTAACTCTATAATTTCTTCATGAGAATCTATAGTTTCTGCTTTTTTTGAAAATTCAATATTATTAGCTACTAAAGTTTCATTTTCAATCTCTTTGATTGAATTTTCAAGTTTTGTTTTAAGATTTTCTTTGTCGGATACTTTCTTTAAAGCACTAACGATATTTTTACCAACAACCTTATTGTCTTCTATTGTTTTAGGTTTGATATATTTTTCTGCCTGAGTATATAAATCAAAATCTTTATTTGATATTTCAGTTTGAATAGCTTCCATTAGAGCTTCTAAATCCTCTTGCTCCTGAAAACTACCTTTATTAAAACTTACAGCAAACCCTTCTAGTTCTAATTCACCAAAAATTCTTTTATATCTTGGAGAACCCACTTGACCACACAAAACTTTAGGTCTATATTTTTCATCATGGCTACCTTCAATAACTCTACCACGTCTAAAAAGAGAAAGACCATTTAGCGTACTTGTACTCATGGTATTCAGTATTGCAATGAATCCACTAACTTTATATTTGCCTGTTGAAAAATTTATTTCTTTTTTCCATTCAATTGCTTCTCCTTGAGGATTGTTATAATATGGTGCTTTTAAAATTTCAGGTTCCTCATAAATCAATTCTTCATCATTTATAAAAAGTTTCATATCGCCTTTGCGAATGAATTTTCTATAAATACTTAATAAATGCCTTTTAATTTTATCTATTTGATGATTAGAAGGGGCATTCATTGAAAGGTCATGTAAGACAATTTCAGTGTAATGTACGTTTGGACTTTTATCAATATTTTTTACACTTAACAATTCTTGCTCCTCTTTTAGAACTTTATCTAAATCAAATTCTACAAATCTAAGTTCATCTTCACCTAGAGCTGCTGTTTCAACTGTCCATAAGTTAGCAAGCCATATAGAGGCAGTTTTCATTCCCATTCCAAACTCATGCAATCCGGTATTATCTATAGGAATATGCGCTGGTTCGAATGCTCTTTGAAAGTTAACAGAATCTATACCTGCTGCATTGTCAAATATTCTGATGAAGTTATTTTCATTGTCTATATCAATTCTAACCTCAAATTGATAATCATTATTATTATTTTCAAGTAATCTTTTTCTATTACTTTCAAAACTTTGAACCGCATTATCAACATATTCACCTAAAGCATACCAAACAGTATTTTTAAGTTTCTAAATTGACCGTAGACTCCAGTTTGAATTTTTATTGAAACATTTTCTATTTTACTCATAATCCCTTATCAGATTAAATGCAATTCTTTTTACAACACCAACATTAACAGCATTACCTAAAGCTCTAAATGCCTTAGCAACTGTAGGTGGCAATTCTTTTAAGTCTTCCATACATTGCAACTTAGCTGCTTCTTTTCTAGTCATGTATCTACCAAGCCAAGGGAAAATTGGAATTTGAGTAGTTGTAAGAACTAAAGCTGGTGAATATGTAGGTTGCTTAACTCTTATTCCTGATGGTCGGAATTGTACTATTTTATCATTTATTGTAAGTGGTCCTTTATCTCCACAATTCCATTCGAATTTTTGATGACTATTTTCAAATTCTTTAATCTTTGGAATCCAATTATCCAACCATTCTTTGTGTTTAGCATAAAATTCTCTATTGGCACGGATATAGTACTTTTTCCAAACAGGAAATTCAGTTTGACTTGATTTTAAACCATCTTGAGCATAAGTTGGTAAACATTTTAGCATGTCATCAAAGGAGTTGCCTTGAATTAAAGTTCCGAATGCTCCCTTTTTATTTTTTAAATCTCTAGAGTTTAACTTTATTGGAGCTTTACCTTCAAAAGGATAATCGGCACCAAATTCCATTGCCCAAATCGGAAATCTAGGAACTTCTTCTGGTTTTAAATTATCCAAAAACTCTTGCCAAATCATTAAATGATTTTTCGTTGTTTCCTTAAATGTCATGAAATCATCATCATCTGGAATGATAATGTCATGAATACTTATATCGTCTTTTTCTTCTTTTTCTGGGAATTTAAAATCACATAATCCACCTTTCTCTTTTAACCTTCCAACAATATAGAATCTTGAGCGATGTTGTGCAATTCCAAAATGATGAGGAGATAAAATTTCCTCCTTTACATCATATAATTTTGACAATTCATCATGAATTACCTTCCAAGTATTACCTTCATCATGTCCTTTTAAATTTGCAACATTTTCTAAAAAAACAAATTCAGGTTTATGACGATTTAATATTTCTACTATTTTATAAAATAAATTCCCATTTCTTGGATCTTCTAAACCTAATCGTGCACCTGCTTTTGAAAAAGGTTGGCATGGAAAACCTGCGCAAAGAATATCATGGCTTGGAATTTTATTTACATCAACTAAATTAATATCACCTTCGATTTTAGTGTTATGATTTTTCTCATATAAATCTCTAAGTTCACTATTTAGCTCACTTGCAAAAACACAATCATGTCCTAAAGATTGGAGAGCTAAATGGAATCCACCAAGTCCAGCAAATAAATCTATAAATTTTAACTTTCTCATTTTATTATTTATCCCATCATATTTTTGAAACAAAACTTTAAAAAAACAACTAAAATCACTAAAAAACATTAGTGCCTTTCTATTATTTAAAATATTGTTTTAATGATTTAATTCTTACCGAGAGTTTATAATTTCGGATAGTATTAGTATTGACTGTAAATATATAAAAAACCTACATAAAGAAAAATGAGGGAATCCGTATTTACGTTAAAAAAGAAGAAAAATAGTGCAAAATTATGCAGGGTGTAGGGTGTAGGGAAAAAACGTGTAAAAGATTTTTATTTTTTTAGAAATAAAAAAAACGGATTTATTTGAGGAATTGGGTGCAAACTAAACTTAGTCCTTTATTGATTTGCTTTTAATTGTGCTGATGTTGCTAGAAAATTTGAAAAGTAAAAAAACAAAAAATGTTTGTGTGAAAATTTGGTTACACCCCTTACACCCTCTTTTTAGTATTCAGTTTTCGGTGTTCAGTTTGCAGAAAGAAAAGTGGATATCCTAACTAGAATCTCATTGTCTTTCCAAATTCATCTTTAATTTTTTTGGAGAAACTGAAACAAGTTCAGTTTGACAAGTAATCTTATTTTAGGACATCCACTTTTGAAATATTTGGGTTTATATTTCGGATTGTCGGTTGGTTTGATCTACTTCTTCGTAGGTAAATTCTTTTACTGCGTAGACTGGACTTCCTTTTCGCATTAGTCTTGTGAAATTGTGTTTTTTTAATGCTTTTCCAATTTTGTTTATTGTTCCATCGGTGATGGTTATTTTTGCTCTTTCAGCTAGTTTGGCTGCTATTTGTGAGGCGTTTAAATAATGGGTGGCATTTTCTCTATCGCAAGGTTCAAACCATGTTAAAAGCAATTCTTCTTCTGGGCTTCTTAGTTGGTATTGTTCGTTGTTTTCTGTGATTTTTTTGATTTCTTCTTGGTCGAACCAATGTCTGAATCCTGTTTTAAATAAATACAAGGCTTGTGATAATACATTGTCAATGTTGATTTCGTGTTGGTATTGGATGTTTTCCACTTCAAAACAAAGGAATCGTCTGCTTCCTGTACTGTCGTTTAAGAATTGCGCTGTGTTGACACTTCCGGCAAATGATGCGCGTCTTGGCATGGTTTCGTTGTTGTGTCCGTAGGCTTTTCTCATTCTAATTTGTGTTTTTGTAATGATTTCTTTTAAGCTTCCAATTTCAGAACGGTTTAGATTTTCTAATTCGTCCAGGTTGATTAACATACATTCTGAAAGCTGCACTAAAGTGTCTTTGTTGTTCGGGTTTATGGTTCCAGAGAACAAATACTCTTTTAATTTTCTAGGTACTAGTTTTTCTACCCAAGTGGTTTTTCCTAATCCTTGTTTTCCACTGAATACAATTACGGTGTGATTGATTACTTTGTCATCTAAAACACAACCGACCATTGCTACCATCCATTTTTTAAAACACTCTTGCCAAAGTTCTTGTTTTGTAGTGGTTATGGTGTTTGCCAATTCTAAAATATAGTCTGTTTTTTCATTATACCCTGGTAGATTGAAAAAGTAATCTTCGAACGGATTGTATAATTCACAGAAATCGGAATACAATAGGTTTCGCAACGAAGAAAGGTTTGTTTTGATTCTTCCTTTTAAACATTCACGAAGCATTGAGTTTTCTATAAAGTCATTCATTACATGCCATTTCTTTTTGGCCCCACCCGACCTCCCCGAAAGGGAGGAGCTTGAAAGCTGTTGATATTCTAGTTTACCTGATACTATGTTGTGACGGAAATTGTATCGAGATGTTAGAAAATTTTCTAGTTTGTCGATTGGTGTTATTCTTGTTTTTTCTTCTTCTTCGTCCTCGTAGAAGTCGCCTCTCGACTCCGCTCGAGGTGACAGGTTTTGATTGTCTGATTTTTTTGTGTTGTTTTTAGTGTTTCTGTTCTTTTCAAAGTTTTCATCTTTACCAAATTCGTGAATGTTACCGTAGGCGCTGTGAACGGTTTGTGTTACTTCTTTTTCATCATAGCCAAAGTCTGTTAATATAAAGCTTAGTGCTTCGTTTAATGAAATGCCTTTTCGGTTTAGGTTACACGCAAGTTGGTGTACGAATACGTTTCGGCTACCTGTCGCGTATTGCACTTTTTTTTCGGTGAATCGGATGCAGTGATTATACACAGCTTCACTGTTAGTCGCAGTCGCAGTCTCAGTTGGTAGTTGAGCCACTTCGACAAGCTCAGTTTGACTAGATTGCTTCGTTTCACTCGCAAAGACAATGGCAGCTTCGTTATGATAGAGGTTATCATCGAATGAGTAGAAACATAGTCGGGTTATGTCTTTTCCGGATTTGTCTATTTCATGGTTTAATAGGGTTTCATAGTGTTTTTGGATGGCCAAAAAGGTTTCCTTGTGATCTTCTTTTGCGGTGTTTACTTTTACTAAAATCTTTAATCCATTGCCTGATGGACTTATGAAACTTGCATAGGTGTATTCGGATTGGTTGGCTTTGTGTTTTGCGTTTTGTAAATCGGTTTGACTTAATTTATCGATGTCTAGGATAATGAAATTGGAGTATGCTTCCAGAAATTCCATTTTTCTTCCACCTACAAATTTTCCTGAAGGTGTGAATGCAGGTAATGATTTTTTGGCTTTTTCATAGGCTTCTAGTTTGTTTTCGGCTAATGATTTACGCAAATAGGTTATCCCTGGTCTGTACTTTCCTGTTTTGATTTCGTGCAGGATTTCGGGAATTGTTTTGTGTTCTATTACTTCGTTGAAGTTTTTGAAGATTGTTATCATGTTCAAGTGAAAAGTGATTAGTGATTAGTGAAAAGTCTTAATGGTTGTTCCTGTTTTACAGTCACAAACCTCACATGTTCCGTTGCACTGTTTCATACTATTTTCCTTTGAATGATTTGTTGTAGTGTTCTTGTAGTAGTTTTTCAACATCAGAAAGTTTGTAGTAGATTTTGCTTCCTACTTGACTGAATGAAATTTTGCCTTCATCTCTCCAGGTTTGTGCTGTGCGTTTGGAGATTTTCATCAGCATAATGAACTCTTGATTGTCTAAGAAGGTTTCTTTCTTTGGGTCTGGCTTGGTGTTTAGTTGGCTTTGAATTGCATCTAATTTTGCCATTAAGTCATTGTACTGGTCTTTTGTTAAAATAATTGCTTCCATTTTCGTAGTTTTTAAAAGATTATGGAGCAAAATTGTGAAGTAAAAAAAAGTCCCTTAGTCCCAATCGGGTCCCAAGGGACTATTATTTATTAGAGGAAATTGTCGAGGTCTATTCGTTTGTGGGTCTTTGGTCGTTTATCGCCTCGTGATGGTTTCAGGATGGTTTCGACTGTTTGGGGACTTATTTCGTTGTTGTCTTTATCGATGAAGTTATTGACGATCATATTTACTATGTCGCCATTAGAAGCATCAATAAAAGATTTTCCTTCTACAAATAATTCGCGACTTAGTTGGTAGAAAATATCAACTAATTGGTTTAGATTTCCGTTGAATTTCAGTTTTTTAGTGATTAGTTTTTTCTCCAGTTCTAGTTCTTTTTCCTTCTCAATTTCAGAACGCATTTTACGAAGCGTTTGTAATTTTTCGATGAATTGAACACATTGCTGGTCATAAGCCTGCAGCTTGTTGTTGATTGAAATGATGTCGGCTTGTCGGTATTCGAAAATTTCTTCGTTTAAAAACAAGATTTGATCATTGAACGATTCCATTTTTTCGACCTGATGTTTGATTTCAAAAAACGAAAAATAACGATCTTCCGATTCTGCATTGATTAACCTTTTTGGAGTTACTTGTTTGGTTTCTTTTACGCTCGAAGATTGCAGCTCCGTTCGTTTTTTCTCAATGATGTTGTACAATTTATTGAATCTACTCAATGCCTTTTGGCTAAAGAATAGTTCTTCATTGTTGGCTAATAATTTTTCGAATTTGTTTAACCAAGTGTTTCCGTCTTGGGCAAGTTGGAGTTGGTAGTTTATGAATTCGGGTAGTTGGGATTGTGGGATTGTAAATACTTTTTCGAGTAAAGCAATACAATAGTTTTCCAGTGTGGGTTCCTGGTCGTGCGTAATGTCAAAAATAGAAGCTGCACTTTGTGCTGTGTCGATGGTTCTCCATTCTGAGAACAATGATTTTTTGATGTTTTGCCCTTTCAAGTTCACGTTTTTTGCCGGTGTTAAATTTGTTCATTCGTAATTATTTGGTTAGTCCATGTAAAAACCAGTTTACTCACATCAGCTTTTAGCTCAAAGTTCGAGTAAACTTCAAGTAAATTAAGGCTTGATTTTGTGTAAATAAGATTTTTTTGGATGCCTAAAATTAGAACAAATTCAGTACCGTTTTGCGTTGTTTTTCGTACAAGTTTTCAACAATTTTGCGAAGGCTTGTATTTGCTAGGGTTTTGAAATTCAGGAGTAAAAAAGCATAAAATTTACCTTCGAAAAAGAAAACGAGAGTAGTTTTTTGAAAAAATTACTCTCGTTCTGTTTTAGTAGATGTAGTTGTCAACCGCTTTGTCTAATTCTTCCGAAATGATTTTAGCATATACCTGGGTTGTGCTGATATCTCGGTGGTCCATTAGTTTTGAAACGTGCTCAATTCTCATTCCGTTGTTTAAAGCATTGGTTGCAAAGGTGTGGCGGCTTATGTGAAATGTTACTTTTACTGGAATTTCTAATTTCTTTGCTATGCGTTGTAATTGAAAATTAGCTGCTTTATTGGCACTTTCTATAAAAGTATAACGGTATTCATCATTCTTTAAATACAGTTCTTTATTTGTGATTACAGGGAATATAAAGTCGTCTTGTTCTGCATTTTCCTTTTTGTATTTATTGATGATATCCAATGCTAACTGACCTATTTTAAACTGATGCATTCTTCCTGTTTTGCGAATTACTTTTTGTATTCTTCTTTCTTCTTCATTGAAGTGTTTTACTTGAAATTCTAATACATCACTGAATCGTAATCCTCCTGCGAAAATTGAAAAGATAAACATATCGCGATATACACTCGCTTTTGATTTTTCATCTATTTTATAATTGATAATCGCCTCGAATTGCTCTTTCTTTAAAAACTGTCTTCTGCTTGGGTCTTTCTTTAATTTCAACTTACTAAACGGATACATGTATTCCGGAATTAAATCTTCTTTAATGGCTTCTTTAAACATAATTGCCAAAATCATAATCGAATAACGTTGTGTTGTATTTCCGTTTTTTAGTTCGTTGCTTAGATAACTCATGTAATCCATCAATAATGAAACTGTAATGTCATCAAAATAAACTTCCTTAGTCCCTACCCATTTTTCAAACTTATCTAAATAAGCATGGTAATTTTTATAGGTTGAAATAGATACGTTGTTTCTGATTCGTTCACAATGTTTTCTGGAATACTCGAAGAAATTTGGTACTTCTTTACCTTTTATGGCTTCTTTTAGTTTTTTAATGGAAACGGTTTTTACTTTACGTTCCATATCGGCAACTTGTCCTTCAGCATCAGCAATTTTTTGAGCAAGTGCTGCATTCATTCGCGCGCTATTAGGATAGCTTTTCTTTACTCTCTGCTTTGCTTCATCCCAATCACTTTCTTTAAGCTTGAGTCCGGCAGTGATAAATTTCGTTTTTCTATCTTTTATAATTCTAATGTACAAAGGGCTTTTACCTGTTTGATCTTTCTGATTGGTGCGTAGTATTAATTTAATAGATGCCATAAAAATAGAATATTAGAAATGTTGTACTATATTTGTAAAGCGATGCAAACGAGTGAAAGTATTGATTTTACTAGTGTTTCATTCTAGTGCAACGGAGTACTAAGGTACAACAATTGGTACAACAAATCAAGTATTTTGATGCTTTTTTATGCTTATATTTGCTTTAGTATTTTTTTTAAAGTCAATAAATACAGTACTTTAAGTGCAAAAGGGTACTTTCAGAAATATTATAGAGATAACAGCGGTTTGCTTCAATGGCTACTTCCGGATTTTCCTACGGAAAATCCGCTGCTGAATGGAATGTTTTGTTATATTTGTAATGGCTTGGTGTTGGTGCAACGCCACTGAGAGCAAGCCGCAGAACGTTATGCGTCACTTTGAAAAAACGGAACGAAAAAGATGAGAATTTTAAAAAATTTAACGGAAAATAATTTAGAAGTTTTAATTAAATCGTTTCCGATTGAATTAAAAGAAGACGTTGAAATTGTTGTTAATTTTTTGAACACAAAAAAATTAACCGTTCATCCTTATTTTGAAAAAGAAATTTTCATAAATAACGAATCAATCTATATTCCAGGAAGAATATATACCGACGAAAATTTAAAAGTAAACGAAATAACTCTATCCGAAAAGCAAAAAACGATTTTAAATTGTTTGTATTTAACTCATAACGATGGATATTTAAGACAACAGAAATTAGAATTATTAAAAGATAATTTTGAAGACTTTGTAATTCCTTATAAAATGAAAATTTTAGGTGAATATGTGATTGAAATTATAGCTGATTTAGAAAAGCATATAACCGAGAAATCAATCGGAAATTATTTAAAGTTTATTCGTGGAAATCCAAAATATTGGAATTTAACAAAAAGTAGAATTGTAAGTTACTGGGGCGAATATTATAAGAGAGATTACAAACTTAAAAATTATATTGGGTATAAATTGATTAAAAAAATAGAAAACGAATTAAAATTAAAAGCGAACGCATAACAGCAGTTAAAAGTAATGGCTTAGGCAAGGGCATACTTCCGAATTTTCTTCGAAAATTCAAAAGTTTGCGTTATATTTGTTTTGGCTTGGTCTTGGCTCGTCGCCACTTCTTTTAGCTGCAAAACGTTGTGCACAATACTATTGAAAAAACGTATAAATGAACGAATCTATAAAAATAAGACCTAACTTAAAATTAATATTCATTTTTAGTTTTTTTAGTGTGTTTCTTTTTGGAATGTTAACATTTCATTTTTCTAAAAGATTTATTGAAGAATTAAATACTGAATTTAATTTAATCATATTTTTAATTCTTTGCGTATTTTTAATTCTATTAATAATTACTTCATTTTTTTCATTAAATTTTTTTTCAAACATTGAAGTAAACGAAAAAGAAATTATTGTAAAGAAAATGTTTTCTAAAAAAATTATTCATATTGAGGATATTAAAGAAATAGTTGTGTCAGAAATAATTGAATTATATGAATTTCTTGCAGAAAGAACTCAAATTCAATTACTAAACAATGAACAAATAAATTTTTATGCATTTAAATATAAAGATTTTTACAAATTAAAAAATTTGTTAAACTACATAAATGAAATTTTAAAAAATGAAAATATAAAGATCAAGAAAATAAATTTGAAAACCGTTTTAACTTCAAATAAAAAATCAAAAGTAAATATAACTAGAGTAAGTAAAACATACAATTTCTCAAGTATTTTATCATTTTCAGGTTTATTATTTTACAGCTTCTTTATTATAATTTTTTTTAACATTATTTCAGGAAAAACAAAAGAGATTAATGATATATTATTGGCGGTTTTAATAATATTCTTTTTTCTTTTTTTATATTCTTTAAATACTAATTATTTCATAATTACTGAAAAACATCTAATAATAAAAAACTCAATATTTTTTTGGAAAAAAGAATGTTTTGAATTTAATGAAATTGAATCAATTAATATTCATTATCACTATAAACAATTAGGAAAAACTGTTGTTGTAAAAACAAAGAAATTTGAAAACAGAAGATTTGTTTCAGATAATTTATTAGAAGGAAACTGGAATGCATTTAAAAGAGAACTAAAAAATAATGGTATTTATACTTTTGACGATAGTAATAATACAACAAGAAGAATATTATATTAAAATACTGTGCACAACAACGGTTAGCAAAAATGGTTTTGGCTTGGTTTTTCCTTCGGAAAAACCTTTATGATTCGTGATTTTATTTTATATTTGCTTTGGTCAGTGATTAATTCAAACCACTTTCGCTAGCCGCAAAACGTTGGCAATAATTATGAAAAAATATCGCAGAAAAATATTCTTATTACTTTTTATTATTCCAATTTTTGGTTTTTCACAGAATCAGTTTTTGGATTTTGTTGTTGACCAAAATAATGATACTATTTATGGAACTATCAGAAATAGAAAAGTTCTTTATGAGAAAAACTCAAATAGTGAAAGAGATAAAATAAAGTTTCGTAGTCATAAATTAAAAAGATACAGAAAGTTTAGAATTAATGATGAAGTTTATATTTATCAAAAACCAAAATTTGAAGACGGAATTTATGCTTCAAAAGAATCTAATACTTCAAAAGATACAATCGTAAAAAAAATTGATGATTTCATAAATGTCCAAAAAAGATTAACTGATTTTGTTATAACAAAAACTAATGATACTATTTACGGAAAAATCGAAGAACCAATATTTGGAAAACTACGTCTTTTTGATTCATCAAATGATATGATTAAAATAGAAAAAGAAAACATCAAAAGATTTAGATTTAACAATGAAATTTTTGAACATAAAGAAAAAAGAAGAGCTACACTTTTTGATGATAAAGATGCTTATCTAAAATTATTAGTAGATGGTAAAGTTAAACTTTACGAATATGAATATAACTACAACCAAAATGATTTAAATTCTGGATTATTTTTAAATGAATATAAAAACTATTTTTACATAGAAATCGATAATGAACTAATATTAATTAATAACTTATTATACAAAAAAAAATTAGCTGAAATATTTTCTGATAATCAGAAATTAGTTTCTAAAATATTGAATGAAGAATATAAAATCGACAATATTTATCTAATAGTAAAATACTATAATGAGTATAAATAACTATTGCCAACAGCTGTTTTGCACAATGGCTTGGGCTTGGTTTTTCCTTCGGAAAAACCTCTATGAATCGTAATTTTGTCTATATTTGTTTTGGTCAGTCTTGAATCACAAGCCACTGATGTAAAGCAGCCAAACGTTAGCAAACATATTGCCAAAAACTGAAAATCAGAAATATGAAATCAAAAATATTTTTTTTAAACTTAATTTTTTGCTTGTTTTATATTTCGTGTAAAGAACCAATCGTAACTTTCGAAGTTGCTCAACCAGAAAACGTAAAAGAACAGAAAGAGTTTCCTAAAAAACTTATTGGAACTTATTACAATTCAGAAAATGATAGTGAATTAATAATTAGAAAATATTTCATCTTTAAAAAAATGCTTATAAAAGATACTTTGAGAATTTCAGAATTAAACAAAAATGAAATAATTAAAAATGACACTTTATACAAACTTAATTCAAATGAAAAATATAAGATTATTAAAATAAATGACAGTTTGTTTTCAAATTATGTCTATTCTGACACAATTTTTAATCTTAAAAAATCAGACGCTTTAAAAAAATTTAAAGGTTACTATTTTCTAAATAAATTAATTGAAAATACTGGATTTTGGGAAGTTGAAAAACTAAACCTAACTAAAGGAATTTTGAATATAAATGGAATTGAAACTGAAAACGAAATAAGTTTATTAGAAAATATTACGGAATCAAAAAAAGATACTGTCAAACCATTTACTATTAAACCAACTAAAAAACAATTTAAAGAATTCATCAAAAAAAATGGTTTTAGTAATGGTGAAGTCTATGTTAAACAATAAATACGTTTGCTAACAACGGTTTGTAGCAATTGCTCGGCTTGGTCTTTGTTTGAATTTTCTCCGAAAATTCTAAAGTAGTTTTGTAATTGTGAAATTAAGTGCTAAATTTACGCAACTACCACAAGCCGTCAAACGTTAACTGCAAGTTTAAAAAACGATATGATTAAGACAATAATGTTTCTCAAAAAAGTTATAATTTTATCAATTGTGATTTCCGCTTTTTTTCTAATTGTAAACGCTTTTTTTGGTGAAAATATATTTAAATACCCGAATAGATTATTGATAATTTTTGGCCTTCAGATTGGACTATTTACAATATTCCATATTAGTTTAATAATATTGAAGAAAAACAGAAATTAAATGAAAAAAAAACTAACAATATTAATACTTTACTTATTTATATTTAGCAGTTTTTGCCCATCTATCTTCCAAAAAGGAGGAGTAAATGATTGTATTTATATTTTAACTTTTATTAACTCAATACTTATTTCTTTAACTCTATCATATGAAATGAAAAAACTTTTCTATGTTGAGAAAATATTTATTTCATTAATAATTGGCTGTTTTGTAGCATCAGTTACTTCTTTAATCGTTTTCCCAGCAATCATAGATTTTATATTTGATGATAAAACATGGTTTCTATGGAAAACAACAAATAGAATATTAATCAACTATTTTTACTATTTAATGAATTTTATAATAATCGGAGTTTTAAATGCATTTTATTATAGTTTTAGAATTCAGAATGGGAAATATGTAAAAACCAGCAGTTAACAGCCGTTTGTAGCAATTGCTAGGCTTGGCTTGTGTTCGGAATTTTCTCCGAAAATTCCACGAGGAGTTTTGTACTTGTAATCTTTTGTTATAAATTTACGCAACTGCCACAAGCGGCAACACGTTAGCAGTAAGCTAAAACGAAGCGGGAGAATAAAAAATGAACTTGAAAAAACAAATAAAACTAAATTCTGACAATGCTTCATCAACTAAACATATTTTAGTTGCTCTACTATTATTTTTTCTTCCATTTGTTGGAATATTTTGTGCAATTGTAAGTGTTGATAATTTTAAAAACTATAATAGTCCTTATTGGTTTACTTTTATCTTTGGAATTATAGGACTTATTATAGCATTATTTATTTCAAGAAAAATTAAACCATATATTGTTTTAAATAATAAAATGATTGATAGTTATGATAATCTAAAAATATTATTCATAATTGGTTTTATTGGATTTACTTTACTTATAGCGCAAAAATTAAACTCCAAACTATCTGTTTTAGAAAAATGTGAAAGCACAATTGTTTTGCAAAAAATATTTCATAAAGGTGGATTTAGAAGACCAGAAAAGAATATTTTAATTGTAAATATTAATGGAGAAAATCAGAAAATTATTTCTGAAAGAAAATATTGGGAAAATATTTCGGTTGGACAATTAGCAAAAGTTTGTGTATATAAAAGCTATATTGGTTTTGACTCTTTAGAGTTATTAGAAGAAAAATAAAAGCCTACTGCTAACAGCAGTTAAAAGTAATAGTTTAGGCAAGGGCATACTTCCGAATTTTGCTTCACCAGTTCGTACAAAGTGCTCGAGTTTTCGAAAATTCAAAAGTTTGTTTTATATTTGGCTTAACTTTGTATTATCTCGTCTCAAATAAATTATCGGTAAAACATTAAAAAATAATATTAACTATAAATAAAAAAAGCTATGAATACATTAAAAAAATCACTTTTATTTATTACCCTTTTTTCATTATTCTTTTCTTGTGACAATAATGATAATTCAGTTTCAAGAAGTACAAATGAAATTGAAATAACAATAGATAATGGGACGCCTATAAGTTATTCTACAAATATTACAGCTAAAGATTATCAATTAGCACCAACCTCAGGCTTTAATTGTTTGTTCAAAATAAACTCAAACAATTCTAATACTGATACTTTTGAATTAATTGTTGGTCAAACTGTAGATGTTTGCCCATTTACTATGACTACTCCTACTAACATTACACTAACAGGATCTGAAATAAGCGTTTTAAATATACAAGGAATTGATATTGATTATTCTAATAGTGGAAATTCAATTGTATTTAATTATCAACTTTTGGGTAATAATGTAGGCGATGATATTAAAATAACATTTGCAGGAACTTATTTTGATAATAGCAATATATCACATACAATTAGTGGTGACATTGACATTGATAGACAATAAATTTAACATACTATTGCCAACTATGGTGATAATTAATTACTTTTTTATCGAATACTACTCAAAATCTTCTGAGATTTTCAGTTTGATGAGTACTCAACCTTGCAACTTCTCATAGTCAATACTACTTATGTTCAAAAGATGAATTTATGAGAAATGATATGCCTAAAGAAATAACAATCCAAGAAATATTAAAAACTACTAGTCACAGACCTTGGAAAATGCCAACCGAAAATTGGAAATTTTATCAAGAATGGAATAATGCTATTTTTCTTCATTGGCAAGTTGAATTAACCGAATTGGAGAAATTTGTGCCGAAAGAACTAGAAATAGACTTGTACGAAGGTAATCCTTGGGTTTCTATTGTTGCGTTTACAATGGAAAAAATAAGACCGAGAAAGCTACCCTATTTCCCTCCAATTTCAAATTTTGATGAAATTAATATCCGAACTTATGTAAAGTCAAAAAATAAAACTGGTGTTTATTTTTTGAGTATTGAAGGCGGAAAAAAATTGTCATGCAAAATTGCAAAAAGAATATCTGAACTTCCATATAGATTTTCAGAAATTAAAAGAAGGGAAAACCAATATAAATCCAATAATTTTGAATTTAAGGACAACTTAAACATTGAGTTTACAATTGGAAATAATATGGTAGAAAAAACAGAATTGGAAAAATGGTTAACTGAAAGATATGCTCTTTTTCAAGATACCAAAACATCAATAAATGAATTTGAAATTCATCATTTGGAATGGCCCATTAATAGACTTGAACTAAAAAAATTAGAATATAATTACCCAAGATTTTACAAACTAATAAAAGACAAACCTAACCTAGTTCAATACTCAAAAGGTGTAAAAGTTATTGCTTGGGGAAAGAATAAAAAAGTAAAAAAGGGTTACAATAACCATTTCTAAGAATTAACTGTAAAACCACAAAATACCTAATACAAAAAAACAAACAATATTGCATTCATCTTAATTGTCCTCACGTATAACCTATAATTTTATGATAAACAAACTTAAAGTATTAATATTCAATAGCTTAATACTATTTGTTTCTTGTAAACAATTGAATAAAGATAAAACAGAATATAATCAAAATAGTATATCAGTTCAAAATTTAGAAGAATTACAAAAAAATAATTTTACCGTTTCTGACATAACAAATGAAAATTGTAATTGTGCAGAAAATGATTTTGCTGGTACAAAAACGGATACCATTTATAAATTATCAAACGGAAAAAAAATTGCTTTATGTGGTTATCGAAATATTGAAAATAAACCCATAAATTTTTCAGAATTTGTGCTTTCTGTTTGTAATGAAAAAAAAATAATTGATTTTTGGGGCGCAACAGAAACTTGTAATTTAAGAACAACAAAAGATACTTTAATTATTGAAGAATTAATAAACTTACCAACTGAAAAGAACAGAATTTATAAACCTACTATTTGGAGTATTGAAAAAATTTACTTTAATAACGAAAAATTAAAAAGAAATAAAATTCTTAACCAAAAAATCAGAAAATACAATAACGAAGAAATTTCAGCAACATTAAAAGAATATGAAAACGCAGATGAAAAAATTAATGATGAAAAGATGCAATTAGTAAATAGACTTTTCATCGCTACAATTTCAAACGATAAAAAAGCACGTAAGTACTTTTATGAATTTGAAATGAAGTATGAACTTGATGGAGCTTTTTCTGAAGAATATAGTGACTTAAAAGAAATGCTTGAAGTTTGGGATAAACAAAAATAGCCCCTACTAACAAAGAGTTTATCAACGACTTGGAACTGTATTTTTTTTCTGATTGGTTTATTAAAAGACGTATATACTCACTATATATAAAATAATTAAAAAAGCCTCGTTTTTAAAAACGAGGCTTTTTTAATTTAAATAGTATATAATTATCTTGAATAATTAGGAGCTTCTTTAGTAATCGTAACATTATGTGGATGGCTTTCCCCTATTCCACTTGCTGTAATTCTCACAAATCTTCCTGTATCTTGAAGGGTTTCAATATCTTTTGAACCACAATATCCCATTCCTGCACGTAAACCTCCAACGAATTGTAGCATACTCTCGTTCAACTCTCCTTTGTAAGGAACACGACCTACAATTCCTTCTGGAACTAATTTTTTAACGTCGTCTTCCACATCTTGAAAATAACGGTCTTTAGAGCCTTCTTTCATAGCTTCTACAGATCCCATACCTCTATATGATTTGAACTTTCTTCCTTCGAAAATTATAGTTTCTCCAGGAGATTCTTTCGTTCCTGCTAATAGAGAACCAAGCATTACACAATCAGCACCTGCAGCAACAGCTTTAGGAATATCACCTGTATAACGAATTCCTCCATCTGCAATAACCGGAACTCCACTGCCTTTTATTGCAGCAGCAACCTCTAAAACAGCTGAAAATTGTGGAAAACCAACTCCAGCAACAACACGTGTTGTACAAATTGAACCCGGACCAATTCCAACTTTCACACCATCAGCACCATTCTCAACTAAATATTTAGCCGCTTCTGGTGTCGCTATATTTCCTACTACAACATCTAAATTTGGAAATGTACTTTTGACTGCTTTTAAAACATCAACTACTCCTTTTGTATGTCCATGAGCTGTATCAATTATAACAGCATCAACTCCAGCATTCACTAATGCAGTAGCTCTTTCAACAGCATCCGCAGTAACTCCTAGAGCAGCAGCAACACGTAAGCGTCCAAATTGATCCTTATTTGCGTTTGGCTTTTGAGTCAATTTAGTTATATCTCTAAAAGTAATTAGTCCGGCAAGTTTATAACCTTCAGAAATTACTAATAATTTTTCAATTTTATGATCTTGCAAAATTTCTTCTGCTTGTTCTAAAGTTGTACCTACTTGTGCAGTAACCAAATTCTCAGAAGTCATAACCTCAACAATAGAACGATTGCTGTTTTTTTCAAAACGCAAATCTCTATTGGTAACAATTCCTTTTAGCGTCATAGTATCATCTACAACAGGAATTCCACCAATACCATGCTCTTTCATCGCTCTTTTAGCATCTCCAACTGTTGCGTTTAATGTTAGTGTTACAGGGTCGATAATCATTCCCGATTCTGCACGTTTAACTTTACGAACTTCAGCCGCTTGGCGTTCAATAGACATATTTTTATGCAAAACACCAATTCCTCCTTCTTGTGCCATAGCAATAGCCATATCACTTTCGGTAACTGTATCCATAGCAGCCGAAATAATAGGAACATTTAATGTAATGTTTTTTGAAAATTTTGATTTGATGCTTACTTCTCTTGGTAGAATTTGAGAGTAATTTGGAACTAAAAGTACATCGTCATAAGTAAGTCCTTCTCCGATGATTTTTGTAGTGTGTGCTTTCATGTTGCAATTTGTAGTTAAATTGCATGCAAAGTTACTTAAAAATCAGGAGTTAGGAGTTAAAAATTAAAAAAATATTTTAAATTCTAAAATTTAATCTCTAAAGTTGCGTAAAATACTCTTGGTTCTGAAGGAATAATTCCTGGACCTGGATAACCTGTAGCTCTTCGTGTAAAATACCAATTATTTAAAACGTTATTCACTCCTGCTTCAAGTTTAAAATTCTTCCATTTATATGAAGCCGAAAAATCAAATACGTAATAAGATGGTATTTCACCATATATACCGCTTGTATTATCATTTACATCTGTAGGAATATTTTGAGCATTCGTATATTGAGAAGATACATAAGTATATTGTAAACTAGTTAAAAAGTTTTTATAACCTACTCCATTTCCAAATTTCATATTATAACTAGGGACAAATTCTACCTTATTTTTTTCAACATTAGGAATATCCGAATTAAGATATTCTGAATTAGTAATGGCAACATTTGAGAATACATTCCAAATGAAATTTTCATAATCAATAAAAAAGGTTTTTCCAATATTCCAATCGATTAAAGATTCAAAACCATAAGTAAAGGCAGTTCCTACATTACTTCTATAACGAACTGGTGTAGCAACATTTGGTATTGTTTTAAGGTACTCTCCTATTTTATCATCATAATACAAACCATAGATACTTGCATCAAAAGAAACTTTATTAAGGATTTGTCCTCTTACACCAATATCTGAGGTATATCCTTTTTCATCGGTAATATTAGGATCAATTGCAGCACTTGGGTTTGCCGTTCTTATATCGTTAAAAGTTACTGAGCGGTAATTTTGTGAAACATTTCCATAAATTTCTATTCCATTTTTCATTTTATAACTCAAACCAATACCCAATAATAAAAAATTACGCTCTTTTATAATGTCTTCATTTTCAATTTCATCATAAATAACATTTCCGGCTAAATCGGTTCTAATTTCTCTATAAAATCCTTTTGCTTGGGTTTTAATACTTTCGTATCTAAAACCTGGAGTAATTGAAAATGAATGAGTTACTCTAAAAATATTTTCTCCAAATACAGAAAAATTTAAATTTGGATAAGTGTAATCTGATTGAGATGCATAATTAGGAAATTCGGAATTTGCCAACTCAAAATCTGGTCCATTCCCTGAACTTCCTGGACCTTGAATACCTGTATTTTTAGCTTGATAATATTTAGCTCCAATTAAAAAAGCATTATTATTCCCTAAAAAATTATATTTTTTTAAATAGCGAGCTTCAGCACCCCAGTTTACGAAATCACCTAAAATTAAATCACGTTCTGTTCCTGGTGTATCTGGATTTGAAACTCTATTTGAACGATATCCTAATGCTTTTCTACTTGCATCTAAACCAAATAATTGTAAAGAAAAATCGGCATTATGTTGAAAATGATGTTTAAATCGAAGTGCAAATAAATTCCAATCTACTTTAAACCAATTACGTGCTCTATTACTCTGTGTAGGATCTTCAGCAAACATAACATCAGTTAATCCTCCAGGCTGTTGTGCTAAATAATCAAAATGTGTATAATCTAAGTGTAAAGATGTATTATCAGTAAATTGATAGTTTAAATTCGTAAAAAAGGTTTTTGAATCAAACTGAGAATTTGGTCTGAAACCATCACCTTGTTTATAGTTATAAAAGGAATAATGGCTAAATTTTCCGTTTGTTCCGCTTAAACTCGTAAAATTGGTAAATAAATTATAAGAACCTAAAGTAGTTCTTGATACTATTTCAATTGGTTTAGTACTGGGTTTCTTAATATTAAAATTAACTAAACCACCAAATTGTGTTCCGTATTGTAAAGAAGCCGCTCCACGAATAATTTGAATAGATTCTAAAGCTTCAGTTGGTGTTGCATAATAACTTTCTGGATAACCTAAAACATCCGCGCTTATATCGTAATTATTTTGACGTGTGTTAAAATTAGAGGTTCTATTAGGGTTTAGTCCTCTACCTCCTATTGAAAGTTGTAAACCTCCATCGTTACTCTCATTAATAGTTAAACCAACAACTTGTGCATAAATTTGACGTGCATTATTTGTAGCTTTATTTGCAGTTAAGTTATCTAGTGAAATAACTTCTGTTTTTTTACCTGCATAAATTGCTGTTTCTTCAATATCTTTCAATTTATTTAAAGCAAATAACTTTTGTTTTTGCTTTATAACAACAACTTCAGATAAATTAGTTGATAAATCTTCTAAAACAATTACTAAATTAGTAGTTGCAACCGAAGCATCAATTGTTTTTTCCAAAATCGTGAATCCTTGTAAGAAAAAAACAAGTTCATTTTTACCCTTAACCACTTCTGAAAAGACGAACTCTCCCTTTGCATTAGAGCTAATTAACTTACTTGTTGTTTTATTATAAATTTCAACATTAGCTAATGGATTTCCAAAAGTATCTGTCACCAAACCTTTAAGATTAGTCTGTGAAAATCCTGAAATTGATACTAATACTAAAAGTAAAACTTTAAAATCCTTTAATTTCATCGTTAAATGGTAAAATCCACGTTTTATGTTGGAATGATTCATACTCTTTTGCTAAATCTACTTTGGGGTCGATATATCTTTTACTCAATCTTCCGTTTAAAGCTACATAACTATCAACAGTAACTTTTGGATCGTTATAGCCCGTTTTTTGATAATAATTATGTAAAAAATGTGCGTATTGTAAAATAAAATCGGGTTGAAAAGACATTTGTTTTTCCTGAAAAGGAGTTAAAAACTTTGAATTATCAACAAATATTTTTTTATTGGTATTGCTATCTGTGATATAAAATTGGGTGTATCCTGCTTTTTCCATAAGCATAACGCGCCATGAAAATCGGAACCCTTCTTCTGTCCAAAACAATTCATCTGGATATAATAAATATCTAAATGGAAACATTAATTGAAATGCCATAAAAAGAGCTAAAAAACTAATTTTAATTGCATTTAATCTTGAAGAAAAATTAATTATCTTTTTTTCTGAAGTATTAAAAATTGTTGTTTTGAATTTAAAAATTTTCGCTATAAAATTCAATACTTTATTGTGAAATGAAGCATCAAAAAAGATAAGACTACTAATTATCATTACATAAGGAAAAACACCAATTGGAAATAAAATTTTTGTTAGAATATGAAAAACTACCACTAGAACAAAAGCAAATTTTCGTGTTTTTCTATTGAATAATAAAAACGGAATTGCTAAATCATAAAGTGCACCAGCCCAACTGAAACTATATTGAACCCATGTTTCATGTAAAAAATTTCCAATTAATGGAATATTTGACTGATTAGGCAACCAAATTTTTAATGGCATAGCTTCGAACAGCCAATCTGAATTTAGTTTTGCTAAACCCGCGTAAAAATAAACAATTGCAAGTGTTAATTTTAAGATATCAATTGTCCATTGTGGAATTTCTTTAAATTTGAATTTTTCATTTTTATAAGCATCAACTGAAAAAGTTGCATTTGCAGGTAAAAAAATAAGTATAAAACTAACAATTGAAATAAAGTAGTAATGATTTAAATAGGTAGTCTTATCCATCAATTCGATGTAGGTAAAACTCAAAAAAAATGTAATAATTGAAAGTTTATACTTGTATCCTATAGCAACTAAAAAAGCTGATAAACCACAAATAATAAAAAGTAAATACGTAAAATTACCTAATGGTTTTACCCAATCAAAACCATAATATGTAAAATGAAATTTTGGTTGAATATAAAATTTATCGACCCAACCGTAGCTTACAAATCTAATTATACTGAATAGCATCATTAAACCAAACGCCAGCCTAAAAAAAGCTAGCGTTGAGGCTTGTGAGGTTTTATTTAAATAAATATTTATATTATTATTTTGCATGTATTAATCACCATCAGCATCTACATAATCTACAGTAATGTTGAATGCTTGCATCATGTCTAATTTAAAATAAACTACATTTTGTTGCAAAGCATCATAACTATTCAACATTGCGTTATTATTAGATAAAATTTGTGTTTCAAAACTATCATTTAACAAAGCATTTGTTGAGTTAATTGTTGTAAATTGATTATTGATTGTAGTACTTAAACTTACTCCGTTTCTAACTGTATTTAAAAAATTCAAGTAAGATTTTAAACTTTCACCTTCAGTAGAAGACAAATAATGTTTTCCATTAAAAAAATCTTGCGCAGCTTTAACTGCTTCATTTAATAGAATTTTAGAAACATCATTTTTATAAAAAGCTTCTCCTTTTTCAGGAAAAGTTGTTCCACTTGAAAAAACTCCTGCAGGAATACCAACTTTACCAGCTCTTATATCTTTTTCATAATATTTTACAAAGTTATTAACCATTCTATTTGTTGAACTGCTTACTGAATTACCATTACTTGCAATAAAAGTGTTCTTATAAGAACCATTCCAGTCGTTTAAAATTGAATTTACATCACTACTTAACTCTGCTATTAAATCCGTTAAATACTGTTTATAATTTAATGCATTAGAATTTGTTGTATAAAATTCAATGATATTATTATCACTTGAAGCTAAACCATTTATCATATAATCTAGTGCAGGAAAACCTTGCCTTGAATATTGTGATAATAATTGAAAATTATAACTTCCAGATGCAATATTTGTATCAATTCCAGCTGTGTTAGTAGGGTAAATATTTGTTTTACTGAAAAAATTAATTTCTTCTGCTTTACCAATATTAAAAAATCCAACATATTGATATGCTTTATATGATTCTAACCATGCTGAACGAAGTACATCTAAATTGGTTTGATTTGGAGTTGTATTAAATGTAGCAATTGCAGAGTTCAAAATAACAACTTTATCTTGAAGGTTTTCATAACTTGGAACAATAATATTATTTGCCCAATTAGTTAATAAAGCTGTCCTATTATAGTTATCACCAGATGAAGATGAACCGTCTTCACTAGAACATGCAAAAACTATAGATAATAAAGTGATTAAAAAAAGATATTTTTTCATTCCTGTTTTTTTTGCAAAATTAATTAAAAAAATAGCATGTTCAAAAGCTAGCTACCCTTTTAAATGTTTATTTTAGTTAACAATTGAAGCTTCTTCTACTGTAAAGCCAAATCGAGTTGCTATATCTAAAGCAATATTATCTAAATGATCATTTAAATAATCTATATCCCACAATCCATTTGTTCCACCTGTTAACTCAGCCAACAAAGCATCAACCTCTGTTTTTGACATATATGGCGTTCCTGTTGCAGGATTATTTGTATAACGTAATGACATTATAAATCCATAAGCTTCCGAAAGTGCATGAAATGCTTTTGCCCCATTATCCGTAACTAATTTTGATTTTCCATCAATTAAATAATACACTCCTCTTACAGCAGGAACTAATGCTAATTTTTCTTTTATAATTGCAATTTGTTGATCTCTTAGAGAGTAGTTATTAGCTACAATAGCTGCTCTTCCTTTTCTAAACGCTAATTCAATATCTGCTTTTAAGAAATTAAAATCAGCATCGGCATCAACTTGATTAATATAACTATCCCAATATTTTCCACCTCCAGCACCATAGATATAACCATAAGCTTCATCCCATTTATGTTCCATATTAGTATAGTTTTTCCCTTCAACTAATACTTTATTTGTATTGTCTGCTCTGTTAGTAGATTCATCTAAAACAGCTAGGCTCAAATAATTATTTACGACTTGATCCATAAAACAAGCTCCCATTAAACCTTTTAATATTATTTGTTGAGGTTCTAGACCATTTGCTGCAATTAAACGCTTTGTTGTACCATCAAGGTATACACCTGGAATATTTTCAGCTGCAATTGTACCATTTGAAGCTGCATTAGCATTATCAAATTGTGACTCAAAAAAAGATCTTACATTTGTTTGCTCAACAGAAGAACCACCTCCGCCTAAATTAACGAAATAATCTTTTGAAGCTGCAGTTTTATCTCTTAATTGTTTTCCAGATTCATTTAATTCTAAAGTAGAGAAAGGGCTATTTGAATTTGAATACATATTATTTAAAATTGCCACATCTACTACTGCATCTGCAGCACCTTGATCTTTAATATAATTACCCAATTCTTGCAACATAAGTATCCTACTTGATTGACCACTATAATCAACAGTTGAAACACCCTCTCTTTCAAAAACATATGCATCAGGGACACTTACTGAGTTTTGTTCATTATTATCATCATCAGAACAAGAAGTTGTTGCTAAAAAAAGAAAAGGAAATAATACTAATGTAATTTTATTTAAGCGCATTTTAATTTATTTATTTAGATTTATTTAAAATAATTTTCTTGCACAAAAATAACAAGTCAAAAATTAATACACAAGTTTATTTAGAATAAATTAAAATAATATTTTTAAAAGTATTTAATGAAACTTGTCAAATATTTTTAACGCTTCATTATAAGCACTTTCAAAACTAATAGCATGACAATTAGTATCAATTTTATTTGCAGTAAAGTAGGACAACATCTTTTCAGTTGGCATGTTTCCTGTTAAATCATCTTTAGCCATTGGGCAACCACCATAACCTTTTATTGCTCCGTCAAAACGAAGACAACCCGCTTTGTATGCAGCATCTATTTTTTCAAACCAAGCATTTGGAGTTGTATGTAGATGTGCTCCAAACTCAATATTAGGATATTTAGTAATTAAATTAGAAAACAAATAATCAATAACTTCTGGTGTAGAACTTCCAACTGTATCAGACAATGAAAGTATTTTAACTCCCATATTCGCTAATTTTTCAGTCCACTCTCCTACTATTTCAACATTCCATGGATCACCATAAGGATTACCAAAGCCCATTGAAATATAAGTTACCACTTCTTTATTTGTTTTATCTGCAATTTCTAATATTTCGTTTAAAGTAACGATAGATTCTGCAATAGTTTTATGCGTATTTCGCATTTGGAAATTTTCAGAAATAGAAAAAGGAAAGCCTAAATACTGAATTTCATTGTGTACTGAAGCTAACTCTGCTCCTCTTGTATTCGCAATAATTGCTAGTAATTTACTTTGCGTTTGAGACAAGTCTAATTGTGCTAATACTTCAGCAGTATCAACCATTTGTGGTATTGCTTTTGGCGAAACAAAACTTCCAAAATCAATTGTATCAAAACCAACTCTTAATAAAGATTGTATATATTGTACTTTTTTTTCAGTTGGAATAAAATCCTTAATGCCTTGCATGGCATCTCTAGGACATTCTATAATTTTTACTTGGCTCATAGTTTTCAAAGATAGCATTTTTAGCTATTTTCTAAAATCTTTTTGTTGATTGATTTTATTAAAGCCGGACCTTCATAAATAAAGCCCGTATACAACTGAATTAAACTTGCTCCTGCTTCAAGTTTTTCAATAGCATCTTCAGCGGTATGAATTCCGCCAACTCCAATAATTGGAAATGATTTATTGCTTTTTTCAGATAAAAATCGGATTACTTCAGTAGATCGTTTTGTTAATGGTTTACCTGATAATCCGCCCATTTCTGATTTGTTTTCAGACTGTAATCCTTCACGAGAAATAGTAGTATTCGTTGCAATTACACCTGCAATTTTAGTTTCATTTACAATTTCAATAATATCTAAAAGTTGTTCATTTGTTAAATCAGGAGCAATTTTAAGCAGAATTGGTTTTGGCATCTCGACTCCGCTCGAAGCGACAGGCCTAGCTAAATTCATATTTTGCAACGTTTGCAACAATTCTGTTAATGGTTTTTTATCTTGAAGTTCTCTAAGATTGGGAGTGTTTGGTGAACTCACATTTACTACAAAATAATCTACATGTGGAAAAAGTGCCTCAAAACAAATTTCGTAATCTTTAACAGCTTCTTCATTTGGAGTCAACTTATTTTTACCAATATTACCACCAATTAAAACGCCGTTATTTTTCTTTAAACGTTCTACTGCTTCTAAAACTCCACCATTATTAAAACCCATTCGGTTAATAATTGCTGAATCTTCTTTTAAACGAAACAAACGTTTTTTAGGATTCCCTTCTTGACCTTTTGGTGTTAAAGTTCCTATCTCTATAAATCCGAATCCTAAATTTGATAATTCTTGGTACAACTTGGCATCTTTATCAAAACCAGCAGCTAAACCAACCGGATTTTTGAATTTTAATCCAAAAACTTCACGCTCTAATCGAGCATCATTTACCTCATAAAGGCTTTTAAAGATAGCTGAAAACCCTATTTTATTTAAAAAACGAATGAGTGAAAATGTAAAGTAATGCACTTTTTCTGGGTCAAATAGAAAAAGTAACGGACGAATAAGTAATTTGTACATAGTTGTGTTGTTGTGTTGTGCAAAAATAAGAATTCAACTTTATAATTAACCATAAGTTTTAAGATTTTACTAATAATGGTTTTCTTAAGAAATAGTATATTTGTATTTTAATTTAAAACAGTAACATGCAACACATTATTGACCGCTTTATAAGCTATGTAACTATAGACACAGAATCAGATCCAAATTCAGAAACAACACCAAGTACAGCTAAACAATGGGATTTAGCTAATAAATTAGTAGAAGAATTAAAAGCAATGGGAATGCAAGAAGTTACCATTGACGAAAATGCTTACATTATGGCAACTTTACCTAGTAATGTGGAGCATGAAGTTCCTACAATTGGTTTTGTAGCTCATTTTGATACCACTCCTGATTTTACAGGTGCCAATGTAAAACCTCAAATTATTGAGAATTACGACGGAAAAGATATTGTTTTAAATGCTGAACAAAACATCGTTTTATCTCCAAATTATTTTGAAGATTTACTTTTATATAAAGGTCAAACTTTAATTACTACCGACGGAACTACGCTTTTAGGAGCAGATGATAAAGCTGGGATTACCGAAATTATGTCGGCAATGGAATATCTAATTCAGCATCCAGAAATTAAACACGGAAAAATTAGAGTTGGGTTTACTCCTGATGAAGAAATTGGTCGTGGAGCACATAAATTTGATGTAGAGAAATTTGGTTGTGAATACGCTTACACCATGGATGGAAGTCAAATTGGCGAATTAGAATACGAAAACTTTAATGCTGCCGGAGCAAAAATTACATTCAAAGGAAAAAGTGTTCACCCAGGTTATGCAAAAGGGAAAATGATTAATTCTATGCTTTTGGCAAACGAATTCATTTCTGCTTTACCTGCAAATGAAGTCCCTGAAAAAACATCGGGTTATGAAGGTTTCTTTCATGTTCATCATTTAGATGGAAGTTTAGAAGAAACGGTTTTACAATTAATTATTCGTGATCATGACAAGGCTATTTTTGAAGCAAGAAAAGAATTAATTCATACTATTGCTGCAAAAATGAATCAACAATATGCAGCACAGTTTGGTGAAGACATTTGTATTGCAGAAGTAAATGATCAATATTTTAATATGCGTGAAAAGGTAGAACCTGTTTTCCATATTGTTGAAATTGCAGAAAAAGCAATGAAAGAACTAGGAATTACTCCATTAATTAAACCAATTCGCGGTGGAACTGATGGTTCTCAATTATCTTACAAAGGCTTACCTTGCCCAAATATTTTTGCTGGTGGACATAATTTTCATGGAAAATATGAATATGTTCCAGTAGAAAGTATGGTAAAAGCTACCGAAGTAATTGTAAAAATTGCAGAATTAACTGCTAAGAAGTAATATTAAAAAAAATAAAAAAGGTTTGCAAATGCAGACCTTTTTTTATTTAAAACATTTAATATATTAAACATTTCTACTTATGTATTTTATAATTTTTTTAGCGATATCTTGACCTGTTGCTCTCTCAATTCCTTCTAAGCCTGGAGAAGAATTTACTTCAAGTATAAGTGGACCTCTAGCCGATTGTAATAAATCGACACCTGCGACACCAAGTCCCATTGCTTTAGCTGCTTTTAAAGCTGCTGTTTCTTCTTCATCAGTTAATTCAATTAACTCAGCTGTTCCTCCTCTATGTAAATTTGAACGAAATTCACCTTCTTTACCTTGACGTTTCATTGCACCTACCACTTGTCCGTCTACAATAAATACACGAATATCTGCTCCACCTGCTTCTTTAATAAACTCTTGTACAATTACCCTTGCTTGCAAACCATGAAAAGCTTCTAAAACAGATTCTGCTGCTTTATCGTTTTCTGCTAAAACCACTCCAAGTCCTTGTGTTCCTTCTAATAATTTAATGATTAATGGTGCCCCTCCAACTTCACTAATAACTGCTTCAACATTTTTAGTATCATTCGTAAAAACAGTTTTTGGTAAACCTAAACCTGCTCTTGACAAAACTTGTAAACTTCTCAGTTTATCTCTTGAACGAACTAATGCTTGAGATTCTACCGCTGTAAATACTTTCATCATTTCAAACTGACGCACTACTGCTGTACCGTAAAAAGTCACAGAAGCACCAATACGAGGTATAATTGCATCAAAACCTTGTAAACGTTGGTTTTTATATACAATTGTTGGGTTTTTTTTCTCAATTACTAAATCACATTTTAAGTGATCTATAACATGCATTTCATGTCCCAGTTTTTCACCAGCTTCAACAAGTCTTTTAGTAGAGTATAAATTTGAGTTTCTCGATAAAATCGCAATCTTCATTCGTTCTTTAAAGTATTAATTATTATTTTCTTATGAATTTTGAAAAGGTAGCAAAAATAGAATTAAAAAAGAAAGAAATACTATTTATTTACAATTGTTTAATAAATGTATCTAAGATTTTTTATTTTTACAAAACTAATCTATTAAAAATGGAGAAAAATCCTTGGAATAAAACGAATCAATGGAATAATGAACTTGAAGTTTTAAAGGCAATCGTTGTTAAAACAAATCTTAAAGAAGTAATTAAATGGGGCGGTCCTGTTTATACTCATAATAGAAAAAATGTAATTGGAATTGGAGGTTTTAAGTCCTATTTTGGTATTTGGTTTTTTAATGGAGTTTTTCTTAAGGATGAAAAAAAACTATTAGTCAACGCCCAAGAAGGCATTACAAAGTCATTACGCCAAATGCGTTTTAATTCAATTGATGAAATTGATGAAAAAACAATTTTAAACTATATTAATGAAGCCATTTTAATTGAAGAAAAAGGCTTAGTTATTAAACCTACGAAGAAAGAGCAAATTACTTCACCTTATTTAAATGATATTTTCATTAAGAACAACGAATTACAACTTGCTTTTAGTGAATTTACACCATATAAGCAAAAGGAATTTATTGAATATATTGAAAGCGCTAAGCAAGAGAAAACAAAACTAATACGATTAGAAAAAATAAAACCGATGATTCTTTCGAATATCGGTTTAAATGATAAATATAGAAAATAATTATTTCTTTTCTGATAGTTTAGAAGTCATTTCTAAAGAAATTGCAGAGCGTTCCATTTTAATTTTTCCTGCCATTGTTTCAACAACAACAGTCCCTTCAGACATTTCGGCAATTTTTCCATGAATTCCTGATTTTGTAATAACTTTATCTCCAGTTTTTAAACCTGCTTCAAAAGCTTTTTCTTTTTTAACTCTTTGCTGTTGAGGGCGAATCATTAAAAAGTAAAATATTGCTATCATTAACAATAATTGTATCGCTAAGGTTGTTGTCATTTCTTATTTTTTTTTGTTATTAAATATTATTTAGATTTTGGTGTAACATTTGCTTTAATATTAAAAACCTCATTACCCATTTCAGTATTTGTTGTTAAAGTAACTGTTTTACTTTGTTGCCCTGGTTTACCATTAGAATTAAAAGAAACTTTTATTGGAGCAGATTGACCTGGAGCAATAGGTTCTTTAGGTGGTTCTGGTACTGTACATCCACAACTTCCTTTTGCATCAGCAATAATTAAATCTGCTTCTCCAACATTTTTTACTATAAATTCTACATCTACAACATCACCTTCATTAATAGTTCCAAAATCGTGTTCAAGTTTATCTAATTCAATTTTTGGAAATTTTCCTGCTAAAGCTTTTTCCGCTTCAACTGATTTCATGTCTTGTTCTGTTATTTTTGAAGAACCTTTTTCATTGCACGCAATAAGTGTTGTAACTAATAAAGCTAAACTTAATGTCTTTTTTAACATAACTAAATTTTTAATTTTTATAATAATCCTCTACCTGTTTTCACAAGCTTATCTTCTGTTTTTAAATCTTTTACTAAATTATCTAAAATTCCGTTGATAAAAATACTACTTTTTGGTGTAGAATACTCTTTTGCAATTTCTAAATATTCGTTAATTGTAACCTTAACAGGAATTGATGGAAATTTTAAAAACTCACAAATAGCCATTTTTAGAATTATTGTGTCTATTTCTGCAATTCTTTCTGTATCCCAGTTAGGAGTTTTATCAATATACTGTTTAGATAACTCAACTTCATTTAAAACGGTTTTACGGAAAAGAGCTTTTGCATAATCTTTATCGTCTTCGTCTTTATAAAGTTTTGTTACTTTAAATTCTTCTTGAGTTTCTTTGACTTGTTTAATTTGCTTAAGAATCATGGTATTTACTAATGGAACATCATCTAACCATGTTAATTTATATTCTTCCAAATATTCGTAAAGTTTTTCATTTGGAGCAATAATTTGAGTGAACAAATCTGCAATAAAAAATTTATCTTCATCAAAAGTTGATTTCGATTTACTCATATAGTCAATATATAATTGACTTTCTTTTACTGCATCAATTAAAAACAAAATAATATCATCATTTTGTTTCCAATTATTGATTTTTCGAGCATCAATTTTATCCAATAGCGATTCACTATTCTTTAAAAGTTGAAGAAATTTATTTTGAGTAAATTTAGAAGATGGATTCTTTTCTTCTTTTGTAGCTAAATGTTTTTTTGAAACTAAATCTAAATACTCTTCTTCTTTGCTTTGAATTTCAATTAATGCTGATAACATTAACAAATACAAATCTTGCATACTTTCGATACTTGCAAATAAGAATTTCTCCTCTTTTTCTAGATTATCAGATTGATGTTGGTGCATTGCATAAATCGTTTGCATCACCTTTATCCTTATATGTCTTCTATTTAACATACTACTTAAAGAACTTTTAAAATTAACAAAGCGAAAGAAAAATTCTTTCGCTTTGCAAAAATACAATATTATTTACTATTATTTATTCTGAATTTCTTTTTTTCTATCGTCAATTCTTTTTTGAGCAATTGAAAAAGCAGCTTGGTGAGTTGTAATATTATTATCATCAGCAAATTTGAAAATCTCTAAAGCTGTATTATAGATGTTTTCTGTTTTTTCCATTACTTGAGCATTAGTCCATTTTACTAATTCAGAGTAAACATTAATTACACCTCCAGCATTAATTAAGAAATCAGGTGCATATAAAATTCCTTTTTCCTTTAATAATTTACCATGAGTTACTTCATTTGCCAATTGGTTATTTGCAGCTCCTGCAATAATTTTAGCTTGAATTCTATTAATTGTTTCATCGTTAATAGTTGCACCTAAAGCACAAGGAGCGTAAATATCAACATCTGCTGAATATAAATCTGAACCTGTATAAATTTTAGCTCCATATTTAGATCCAACTTCATTTAATCTATCTTGATTAAGATCAGCAATAGTTACAATTGCGCCACTTTCAGTTAAATGCTGAACCAACACTTCACCAACGTGACCAATTCCTTGTACTAATACTTTTTTACCTTCTAAATTGTCTGAACCAAATTGATATTTAGCTGCTGCTTTCATCCCTACAAAAACACCATAAGCGGTTACTGGAGAAGGATTACCTGAACCTCCTTTTTCAACTGATATTCCAGCTACGTGTTTTGTAACTTCGCTAACAATATCCATATCTTTTGTTTCCATTCCCACATCTTCAGCAGTAATGTATTTTCCAGATAATGAATCAACAAACTGTCCAAAACGAGTCATTAATTCAGGTGTTTTTTGTGTCTTAGCATCACCAATGATAACAGCCTTACCTCCACCTAAATTTAAACCTGAAATAGAGTTTTTATAAGACATACCTCTAGACAAACGTAATACGTCGTTTAAGGCTTCCCATTCGTTTGTGTAATTCCACATTCTAGTTCCACCAAGAGCTGGGCCTAAAACTGTGTTATGAATACCAATTATTGCTTTTAAACCTGTATCTTTGTCGTTACAAAAAACAACTTGTTCGTGTCCGTCAAATGAAACTTGACCAAAAACAGGATCAACTTTATGCAATTCGTTTGCTTGTACTAATTCTGATGTCATATTGAGTTTGATTGTGTTGTGTTATATTCAAAAATTATTCGCAATATTACGAATAAAATCAAAATGATTGAAAATTTTATCTTTATTTTAATAATTTGACAATTAAACAGTTGATTTTAAGTGAATACATAAATTAGCAATAAAGCATGTAAAATTGTTTTTAAATAAAAAATAATTACTTTTTTAAAATTTAAAATGAAAGAATTACAATATTTAAACAAATATTTTATCAAATATAAATACCGTTTTTTTCTTGGTATTATTATTACAATTGTCGCACAAATATTTTCTTTATTCACTCCTGAATTAATTGGAAATTCTATAAAGACCATTGAAGAATTTACTAAGCAAGAAAATATTTCTTTAGCATTAGTAAAAAAAGAATTGTTCTATAACGTTATTCTTATACTCGTAACTACAATTATTGCTGGTTTTTTAACTTTTTTAATGAGACAAACCCTTATTGTTATGTCGAGATTCATTGAATTTGATTTAAAAAACGAAGTTTACAATCATTATCAAAAATTATCTCAAAGTTTCTATAAACAAAATAGAACAGGTGATTTAATGAGTAGAATAAGTGAAGATGTAGGAAAAGTGAGAATGTACGTGGGGCCAGCTGTAATGTATTCTTTAAATACATTCATCCGTTTTACAGTTGTTATTATATATATGTATAATATTTCTCCTGAATTAACTTTATACTCTTTATTGCCTTTACCACTTTTATCGTATGGTGTTTTCAAAATTAGCTCTGAAATACATAAACGAAGTAGTGAATTTCAAAAAAACCTTTCTACATTATCATCATTTGCACAAGAAATATTTTCTGGAATACGAGTAATTAAAGCTTATGCAATTGAAAAAGAAAAAGAAAAAGAGTTTGAAGCTTTAACGCATGAAAGCAAAAATAAATCAATGTCTTTGGTTAAAGTAAACTCATTATTTGGACCATTGATGATATTACTTATTGGGTTGAGCAATTTAGTAGTCATTTATGTAGGTGGAACTATGTATATTGATGGTAAAATTGAAAGTATTGGTGTTATCGCACAGTTTATTTTATACATCAACATGTTAACTTGGCCTGTAGCTTCTTTAGGTTGGGTTTCTTCATTAGTACAAGAAGCAGAAGCATCTCAAAAAAGATTAAATGAATTTTTAAAAATTACACCTTCAATTCAAAACACTTCATCTCAACATGATGAAATAGTTGGTAAAATTGAATTCAAGAATGCAACTTTTACCTATGATGATACAAATATAACTGCTTTAAAAAATATTTCTTTTGAAATAAACCCAGGTGAAACACTTGCAATTCTTGGAAAAACTGGATCTGGAAAATCATCAATTCTTACGCTAGTAAGTAGAATGTATGATGTTACAAAAGGTTCTATTTTAATTGACAACAAATTAATTCAAGATGTTAATCTTAACGATTTAAGAAACAACATTAGCGTTGTTCCTCAAGACGCATTTTTATTTTCAGACACTATAAAGAACAATATTAAATTTGGTAATGAAAATGCAACTGATAATGAAGTAATAGATGCAGCTAAAAAAGCAATTGTTCACAACAACATAATTAATTTCACCAATCAATACGATACTATTTTAGGAGAACGAGGAATTACTTTATCTGGTGGGCAAAAACAAAGGGTTTCAATTGCTAGAGCGTTAATAAAAAATGCGCCTATTTTATTATTAGACGATTGTTTAAGCGCTGTAGATACAGAAACGGAAGAAGCAATTTTAAATAGTTTAACAAAATATTGTAAAAACAAAACTACAATTCTTGTCAGTCATAGAGTATCTTCTGCTAAAAATGCTACTAAAATTATTATACTCGACGAAGGACAAATTATACAACAAGGTACTCATAATCAATTACTCGAGCAAGAAGGCTACTATAAAGATTTATACAACAAACAACTTTCAGAAAAAGAAATTGTTAATTAATTGTTTTATACCTTTTTTTTTTAGATTTTTGATTTCTATAAAAACCAATAATAGATTCGAAAGATTATGAATGAAAAAGAAATGTTAGATAAAGAAGATATCTTTTCTAAAGTATTAAGGGCAGGAAGAAGAACTTATTTTTTTGATGTTAGAGCTACTAAGGCTGATGATTATTACATAACTATTACTGAAAGTAAAAAGTTTACTGAAGAAGACGGTTCTTATCATTTTAAAAAGCATAAAATTTACTTATACAAGGAAGATTTTGCTGCTTTTCAAGAAATTTTAGACGAAATGACTTCATTTGTTGTAGATCATAAAGGAGAAGAAGTAATTTCTGAAAGACACCAAAAAGACTTCAAAAAAGAAGTATATGAAAATGAAGCTACTGAAAACGTTTCAACAAGCAATTTTACTGACATTAGTTTTGACGATATTTAATATCAAAGTGTTATATAATAAAAAAGCCCTGAAATTTTCAGGGCTTTTTTATTATCCAATTCTTAATCCGTTTTCCACTTTAAAATGAGGCGAAAGCAACACAATGTCATTTTCATTACCCATTGCGCCAAGAACTAAACACTCACTCATAAATTTCCCTATTTGTTTCTTTGGAAAATTTACAACCGCTACAATTTGCTTATTGAATAAATCTTCTTTAGCATAACGTTTGGTAATTTGTGCAGATGATTTTAAAACACCTATTTCTGTACCAAAATCAATTTTTAATTGATAGGCAGGATTTCTCGCTTCAGGAAAATCATTGACCTCTATAATGGTTCCAACACGCATTTCAACTTTTTCAAAATCAGTCCAATTTATTTCAACTTTCATTTTTTTTTCAAATTTAAGAATTTTCAATCATTTTGTAACATTATTCATTTACTAACGTATAATAACAAGAGGTTAATAACTTCTGAAATTTAATTTCTAAACTCTTATTCAAAATGGCTCAAACTCCTTCAAATATGTTGCCTCTTGGTACAAAAGCTCCCGATTTTTTATTACCAGCATCTAATTTTAATACCAATTTTAATTTTGAAGAATGCAAAGGACATAAAGGAACTTTGGTCATGTTTATTTGCAATCATTGTCCGTTTGTGGTTCATGTAATTGATGAAATTGTTATGATTGCTAACGATTATAGAGTTCAAGGAATAGGAGTAGTTGCCATTTCAAGTAATGATATTATTAACTATCCGCAAGATGCTCCAGATAAAATGGCTGATTTTGCTTTAGAAAACAAAATAGAATTTCCTTATTTATACGATGAAACTCAAGAAGTAGCAAAAGCATATGATGCTGCTTGTACACCCGATTTTTATTTATTTGACAGTCAGGATAAATTGGTTTATCGCGGACAAATGGACGATTCAAGACCTGCAAACGCAATTCCTGTTAGTGGAAGCGATTTACGAAATGCAATTGATGCTGTGCTTTACAACCGTAAAATAGTAGAACCACAAAAACCAAGTATAGGTTGTAATATTAAGTGGAAATAAGTCATGCTTAAAAAAGTATCTTTAATTCTATTCTATAGTTTAGCGCTAATATTTATTCTTGATTTTTCATTGACTGGAAAGGAAATTTCAACTGAAGTTTATTTTATTAATTCTGAAAGACAAAATTATTATAATGCAGGTGGAAATTCACATATTTCCTATACTGTTAACACAAAAGAAGTTCAGTTTGTAGTTTCTAAAGAATTTGCAAAAAAGATAAAACAAGGCGATTTTGTTACTATAAAAGAATCAATACTTTTTAATGAAGTGAATTCTTATCGCTTTAATGATTTTTCAGAAACACATTCACTTAGATTATTCTCTGGATTAATCTTACCTTTATTAGTGATACTGATTATTATTGCACAAACAAAGTTTCATTTAAAAATCAGCGCCTTGTCTTTAATTTTTAAAATTATGTTAGTTGGAAATTTGGTTTATGTACTTTTTAATTAGCTGAAAGACAATAACTATCTTTCCTGTATTTATTATTTTTCAAGATATTTTTAAACTTTCTATTTACTCTCTTTCTTCTTTTAGAATAGAATTTATCTTCTTCTTTTAAAGTTTTAAATTCAATTAAAAAATGATTTAATAAAATTACATTAATAAAACATCTATTTTCTAAATGAATAACGTAAGGATGAAGCCCTACAAACTGAACTTTTAATTCATTATACTCGCTTGGAATAATAATTTTAAAATCTCCATTTTCATTAGATTTGGTGTAATATTTTCCATCTGTAGTTTCAATAAATGCATTTTCTAAGAACTGGAAATTTTCATCAAATATTTTACCTTCAATTATTTTATTTTGAGAAAATAATGAAATTGAACTTAAACCAAATAGTAATATTAATAATTTTATATTCATAAATAAGAACCTATTAAAATGATTAATAAAACTATCGCAATTACTATTAAATAAGTATATAATTGAAACTTATACACTTTTTTTCCATCTTCATAATCTGTAAGTAAAATAGTTTCTGTACTTGCTATTATTTCATTTTTAATTAATAATTCATTAACTAAACTTCTGTCTTTATCTTGAATAAAAAAACGAATTCCAGAACTAACGTTAGAATTTTCAACTATGTTATAATAATAATCAATTTTGTTTTCAATTAATAGATGCTCAAAAAGGATATAATCTTTTAATAAAACATACAATTTATAATGTTCATTATATTTAACTTGAATAGTATTTCCCATAACTATTTCTTCTCCATCACAACCTCAATAGGCCTATTGGTTCTTGGTCCGAATTGACGCGATTGTTTTTCATTTTCACTAGAACACAAAATGTACAAATTAAAAGGCTGTAATTGTATAATTTGAGTTTTATAGATTCCTTTTGCATCTGAAATTTTTATGCTGTAATTCTCAGCAGGAAACGTATTCGTCACCGATAAAAAATAACTCTCATTAGCATAAGGAAAGAACCAACGTTCTTTTTCAGTAGATTTGCTTATCAAATAGTTTCGGTCAAATAAAAGTGCTTTGTCTTTATTTATCCAACTTAAGCTATTATCAACATTTAAAACTTCATTCCCTTTTTCATCTACAACAGTAATTTGCAAGTCGTTTATAACAGTTGAATTACCGTTTTCATGTGGCAAAACAACCAAATAAGAAGTAAAATCAAAACCACAATGAGGCACTTGACTATAACAGAATATAGATAAAAGAAGAAAGAATAAAGAAAGTTTATTTTTCATATAAAAAAAGTTTGGCTCAATAATTTAAATCAAAAAATGAGCCAAAAACACTATAGATTCATCGTAACATAATTATACACCAATTCTCTATCCTCATCAGAAATTTTAGCTTTTTTAGCCATACTATTCATAATTGGCGTCCATTTATCTTTTGTATATGCTGCTGGTCTTGGTAAATCGTGACATTTACCACACTTTGCTTCATAAATAGTTTTTCCTTGAACTAATTCAGGAGTAAAATTAGTCATATCTACAACTTCTTCTACCACCACCGCTTTCTTAGCTGTACAAGCAACAAAAATTAGTCCTAAAATGCCAATTAAAATATATTTTTTCATAGTATAAAGTATTTGAAGTAAATATAGTAAAAAAGAAAAATCCCGAAAGAAACTTTCAGGATTTTTATATATTTTAAAAACTAATTAACACTTATCTTATTTAACATCCATTAATTCAACGTCAAAAACTAAAGTCGCATCTGGTGGAATAACTCCTCCAGCACCTCTAGAACCATACCCTAAATATGATGGAATCACAAAACGAGCTTTATCTCCAACTTGTAACAAGGCAATACCTTCGTCCCAACCTTCAATAACTTGTCCTGCACCTAATTTAAAATCAATAGGTTGTTTTCTTTTGTATGAAGAATCAAACACCTGTCCGTTTTCTAAAGCACCTTGGTAATGTACAGAAACTGTTTTCCCTTTTTCTGCTTGTTTACCAGCACCTTTTTGAATCATTTTATAACGTAAACCACTTTCTGTAGTATCAAAACCAGCTGCTAATTTCTCTAAAGCTTCTGCTGCTTGCTTTTTTTGCTCTGCTAACCTTTTTTCACGAGAACCTTCAAAAGTTCTAAATGCTTCAATAGCATTCCATTTTTCAGCTTCTGCTCCTACTCTTACAATTTCGATTGATTCAATTGCATCGCCTTGAGCAACCGCATCAACAACATCCTGTCCTTCAACAACATGACCAAAAACAGTATGCTTACCATCTAACCAATCTGTTGGTATATGTGTAATAAAAAATTGAGAACCATTAGTTCCAGGACCAGCATTTGCCATAGACAATACTCCTGGTCTATCGTGTTTTAATTCAGGGTGAAATTCATCGTCAAATTTATAACCTGCATCACCTGTTCCTGTTCCTTGTGGGCAACCACCTTGTATCATAAAATCTGGAATAACACGGTGAAATTTCAATCCGTTATAATAAGGTGTTCCCATTGGTTTTGCAGTGTTTTCCAATTGTCCTTCAGCTAAACCAACAAAGTTACCAACAGTTCCTGGAGTTTTATCGTGCGTTAATTTCACTAAAATACTTCCTTTTGGCGTATTAAATTTTGCGTAAATTCCGTCTTGCATGTTTTTTAATTTAAATTATTCTGCAAAATTAGTGATTTTATTAGATATAAAAAACTCCAAATTCACAACAAAATCCTAAAAGTGAAACATAAAATTTATATTTAATTTAAGGTTTTAATTACAAAAAAGAAATATTTAATTTTTAATTTTACTTTAAATAAAAATTAGATTAAAATGGAAAATTTAAAAGGTAAAAAGGCAATTATTACAGGAGGAAGCAGAGGTTTAGGAAAAGCTACTGCCCTTGCCTTTGCTAAAGAAGGGATTGATGTTGCTATTACCGGAAGAAATGAAAAGAATTTACAAGAAACTGTTGAAGAATTAAAAGCATTAGGTGTAAATGCTACATACGCTCTGTTTAATATAGGGAATTATGAAGAAGTCCAGAATGGAATAAAACAAATTATCAGTAAATTTGGAAGTGTAGATATTTTGGTAAACAATGCTGGTGTTGCAGCTTTTGGTGCTTTAAATGATATGAAAGTAGATCAATGGTCAGAAATCATTCAAACCAATGTAATGGGAATGTATTTTGTAACCAAAGAAGTATTACCTTATTTAATAGAAAAAAATGAAGGAGATATTTTTAATATTTCTTCAACTGCTGGATTAACCGGAAATGCTAATACTTCTGCTTATTCAGCTTCGAAATTCGCAGTAATTGGAATGTCAGAATCATTAATGAAAGAAGTACGTAAAAACAACATTAGAGTTTGTACTTTAACACCAAGTACAATCGCATCTGACATGTCAATTGAATTAGGAATTGCTAATAAAAATTCAGAAGACTCAGTATTACAACCAGATGATTTTGCAGAATTAATAGTTGCTGGATTAAAATTACCAAGAAGAGCGATGTTAAAAGCAGCTTCCCTTTGGTCAACAAATCCATAAGCTTTAAAAAACATATTAATTTGGACACTTTATTTATTTGAAGTAAATTGTTCCTAATTAAAACACAAGCTATATGAGTATCGATAATTATAAAAATGTAAATAAACAGACATGGAATAATAAAGTCGATATTCATGTAGCTTCTGATTTTTATAATGTTTCCGATTTCCTTTCGGGAAAAAACTCCGTTCCAAAAAATGATTTAGAACTTTTAGGAGATATAAAAGGAAAGAGCATTTTACATTTACAATGCCATTTTGGACAAGACACGCTTTCCTTAGCAAGACTTGGAGCCAAATGCACAGGAGTTGATTTATCCGATAAAGCCATAGAAAAAGCACAACAATTAAATGAAGAACTTAATTTAGATGCCAAATTCATTTGTTGTGATGTTTATGAAAGTCCTAATCATTTAGATGAAAAGTTCGATATTGTTTACACCAGTTATGGAACCATTGGTTGGTTACCCGATTTAGATGAATGGGCAAAAGTCATTTCACATTTCTTAAAACCAAATGGAAAATTAGTTTTTGTAGAATTTCACCCAGTAGTTTGGATGTTTGATGATGATTTTACCAAAATTAAATACCATTATCATAACGAAAAACCAATCTTAGAAGAATACATAGGAACTTATGCAGATCAAAATGCAGACATAAAAACAGATTACATTGGTTGGAATCATTCCCTTTCAGAAGTTTTTCAGTCTTTAATGAATAATGATTTACAAATTGAATATTTTGAAGAATATGATTATTCCAATTACAATTGTTTTAATGAAACCATAGAGTTCGAAACCAATAAATTCAGAATAAAGCATTTGGAAAATAAAATTCCGATGATGTATAGTTTAACAGCAATCAAAAAATAATTATGAAAAGCATCTACAATTCAAATGATAATCAAGAACTTGTAAATAGAATTAACCAAATTAATTCAGAATCAAAACCACTTTGGGGAAAAATGTCGGCTGACCAAATGTGCGAACATTGTCTTTTAACTTCTAACGTAGCTTTTGGAAAACAAGAACTAAAAATCAATTTTTTAATGAAATTGGTTGGAAAAATGATGAAAAACAAAGTTTTCAATTCAGAATTTAAAAAAAACAGCCCAACTGCACCTGAGTTTATTGTCAAAAATTCAGTTGATTTAGATAAGTCAAAAACTGAACTGATTAAAAACATTCAATTATTACAAGACGGTCAAAAAAACATAACGGTAATGAATCATCCTTTTTGGGGAAAAATGACTTACGAAGATTGGGACAAATTGATGTACAATCATATGGATCATCATTTAAAGCAATTTGGAGTTTAATATTTTTGTTGACAGAAACTTTGTAACTTTGCAACTTCAAAAACTTTGAGACAAGAAAAAATGCGCATTGACATCATTACCGTTTTACCAGAACTAATTAAAAGTCCGTTTGAAGCTTCAATATTAAAAAGAGCTATCGAAAAAGGATTGGTTGAAGTTCATTTTCACAATTTAAGAGATTACACTACAAATAAACAAAAAAGTGTAGACGATTATCAATATGGCGGTGGTGCCGGAATGGTTATGAGCATTCAACCTATAGATGATTGTATTTCGAAATTAAAAAGCGAACGCAACTATGATGAAGTGATTTACATGACTCCAGACGGAGAGACCTTAAATCAAAGTATGGCTAATGGGATGTCCATGTTAAAAAACATCATCATTCTTTGCGGACATTATAAAGGTGTAGACCAAAGAGTTCGTGATCAATTCATTACAAAAGAAATTTCCATTGGTGATTACGTTCTTTCTGGTGGTGAACTTGGAGCTGCTGTGCTTTGCGATAGTATTATTAGACTTATACCTGGTGTTTTAAACGATGAGACTTCAGCATTAACTGATAGTTTTCAAGACAATTTACTTTCTCCTCCAATATACACAAGACCTGCAGAATATAAAGGTTGGAAAATTCCAGATATTCTTTTAAGTGGAAATTTTCCTAAAATTGAGGAATGGCGTGAACAAAAAGCATACGAACACACAAAAAACAGAAGACCAGATTTGTTAGAAGAGTAAACCCTATGATTTTAAAAAAAAAGTAATTTTTAATTTTTAATTCACATTTATTTTTTACTTTTGCATCCAGTTTTGGACTAACCTCTGACGATAACCGTGAATGTTACTCTAAATCAAATAGTTATATTTATATTATGGCAAATTTAGTAGATTTCGTAAATAACGAATTCGTAGAAAAAAAAGACTTACCTGTTTTCGCAGCTGGTGATACAATTACTGTATACTACGAAATTAAAGAGGGTGAAAAAACAAGAACTCAGTTTTTTAAGGGTGTAGTAATCCAAAGAAGAGGTACTGGTGCAACAGAAACTTTTACTATTCGTAAAATGTCAGGTGCTATAGGAGTTGAGCGTATCTTCCCTATTAACTTACCAGCTATTCAAAAAATTGAATTAAACCAAAGAGGTAAAGTTCGTAGAGCTCGTATTTTCTACTTTAGAGAACTTACTGGTAAAAAAGCAAAAATTAAAGAAAGAAGATATAAAAACTAATTCTTTCTTGAAAAAATTAAAAGCCTTAACAATGTTAAGGCTTTTTTTTTGACATAAAAAAGGCATTTAAAATACATATTTAATAATTTAAATCTTTTCTATTACCAAATTCTAAATTCCATGTTATTAAGGGATAAGCTATCATAAAATTGTGCTCAATATTTCTTATATTTGCGTGACTTAAAAAAATTTACATTAATTAAACATATATTCCATGTCTAACAAATCTAAAATTATTTACACAATTACAGATGAGGCGCCAATGTTGGCAACACATTCATTTTTACCAATAGTAAAAGCTTTTTCAAAGCCAGCAAATATTGATTTAGAAACAAGAGACATTTCGTTAGCCGGGAGAATCTTAGCCAACTTTCCAGAATTCTTAAAGGAAGATCAAAAAATAGGTGATGCTCTATCAGAATTAGGAACACTAGCAACTTCACCAGACGCTAACATCATTAAATTACCAAATATATCAGCTTCTGTACCTCAATTAAAAGAAGCAATTGCTGAATTACAATCACAAGGTTTTGCAATTCCTAATTTTCCAGAAGACGCACAATCTGATGAAGAAAAAACAATAAAAGCAAAATATGCAAAAGTTTTAGGTTCTGCAGTAAACCCAGTACTTCGTGAAGGAAACTCTGATAGACGTGCTCCAAAAGCGGTTAAAAACTACGCCAAAGCACATCCGCATTCAATGGGAGCTTGGACATCAGATTCAAAATCGCATGTTTCACATATGAACGAAGGCGACTTTTATGGAACTGAACAATCTGTTTGTATTAAAGATAATGGAAGTTTTACTATTGAATTTACAGATGCAAATGGTACAACGAAAATACTAAAAGATGTTTCACCTTTAAAAGCAGGAGAAATTATTGACAGTTCGGTAATGAATATGAATAAATTGAGAGCTTTCATTGCTACTCAAGTAGAAGATGCAAAAGCAAGTGGAGTTTTATTCTCAGTGCACTTAAAAGCTACTATGATGAAGATTTCAGATCCAATTCTTTTTAGCGCATTTGTAGAAGTTTATTTTAAAGATGTTTTTGCAAAATATGCCGATTTATTTAATGAATTAGGTGTAAATACTAAAAATGGTTTAGGTGATGTATATGCAAAAATTGCTGGACACGCTAAACAAGCGGAAGTAGAAGCTGCTTTAACGGCTGCTATGGAAAACGGACCAGCTTTAGCGATGGTAAATTCTGATAAAGGAATTACTAACTTACACGTTCCTTCTGATGTAATTATTGATGCTTCAATGCCTGCAATGATTCGTAACTCAGGACAAATGTGGAATGCAGCTGGAAAATCTCAAGATACTAAAGCTATTATTCCAGACAGATGTTATGCTGGAATTTATCAAGCTACAATTGATTTTTGTAAAGCAAACGGCGCATTAGATCCAAAAACAATGGGAAGTGTTCCTAATGTAGGCTTAATGGCTCAAAAGGCTGAAGAATATGGCTCGCATGACAAAACATTCCAAATGGATGCCAATGGAACTGTTAAAGTTAAAGATGCTAACGGAACTATTTTAATGGAACAAGTAGTTGAAGCTGGAGATATTTTTAGAATGTGTCAAGTTAAAGACGCGCCTATACAAGACTGGGTAAAATTAGCAGTTAACAGAGCAAAAGCTACTGGTGTTCCAACTATTTTTTGGTTAGATGAAAACAGAGCTCACGATAGACAAGTTATTGAAAAAGTAAATTTATATTTAAAAAATCATGATACTACTGGATTAGATATCCGTATTATGAATCCAGTGGATGCTACTAAATTCTCATTAGAAAGAATTGTTAAAGGTTTGGATACTGTTTCGGTTACTGGTAATGTTTTACGAGATTACTTAACGGATTTATTCCCAATTTTAGAAGTTGGAACATCTGCAAAAATGTTATCTATTGTTCCATTAATGAATGGTGGTGGATTATTTGAAACTGGTGCAGGTGGATCAGCTCCAAAACATATTGAACAATTTATTGAAGAAGGATATTTACGTTGGGATTCATTAGGTGAATTTTTAGCATTAGGTGTTTCATATGAACACTTAGGAAACGTATTTAATAATCCAAAAGCGTTAGTTTTATCTGAAACTTTAGATGAAGCTACCGAGAAGTTTTTAGAAAATGATAAATCTCCTGCAAGAAGACTTGGAAGTATAGATAATAGAGGATCTCATTTCTATTTAGCCTTATACTGGGCAAATGCTTTGGCAAACCAAAATAAAGATGCAGAATTAAAAGCAATCTTCGCTCCTATTGCAAATGATTTAAATGTTAATGAAGCTAAAATTAATGAAGAATTAATTGCAGCTCAAGGAAAGCCTCAACAAATTGGCGGTTATTATCATCCAAACTTTGAGTTAACAGATAAAGCAATGCGCCCAAGTGCTACACTAAACGGTATTTTGGCTAAATTACAATAGAAAATATTCTAAAATAAAAAAGCTCCGAATCTTCGGAGCTTTTTTATTTTAATATAAATTTATTCTTGTTCGTCTTTACTTTCATCTTGATTAACAATTACTATTTTCGCTTTTACACCTGTTGTTAAATTCCATTCATTTGATGTAATAATATTTCCTTTATCATCATAAACCCTAAAAGCCGCAGTATTAGGACCTGACGAACCCTGATTTAATGCTTCAAACTCTATTTTATTAAATCCGTCAGATAAATTAATATAATATTCTTTAGAACCTGCTTCTAATAGTATATTAGAAACCTCAACTTTATCATTAACTAAAATTTTAACTCTATCTCCATCAGGATACTCATGATCTCTACAAACAACTTTTAAATATTTGCTTTTTGTATCAAACTGACCTAAAAATTGATCACTTTTAAAGCTTTCATCAATAGGTTTATCAGTTAATTTTTTATTTAATTTATCTTTTACTTCGTCGCCAGGGTTTTTAAAATTATTATCATTCTCAAAAATGCTTTTAGCAGCCTCTTTTTTATTTAAAATAGAGTATTTTTTTAAATAGTTATCATCTTTAGTATCTAAGCTACTCTTAAAATCAAGAGAAGGCAAATCACTTGAAAATTCATTAGGAATATCAACTGACGTTTTTGATTTTAATTCTAATTTTAAAGGCGTGTTTTTTTTGTCAAACTGAGCATAAATACTCATCGAAAACATTAAAAAAAAAGAAATTAAAATTATTTTTTTCATTACATTATTTTTACAAACCTACATAAAAGCTATAATACTTTACTTATATTAACCATACATTAACAAATGTAATAAGTTAAATTTAAAAAAAATCATCAACTTTGTAGTACAAATAGTATACCATGAATAAAATTATTAAATATCTTTATATAATTGCCTTCTCATTTTTTATAAATTTTTCTTATTCTCAAGAAAAGTTTACAATTAGCGGCTCTATTTCTGATACAAAAAATAACGAAACACTTTTTGGAGTTACGGTTTATATAAAAAATTTAGAAACAGGAACATCTACAAATGAATATGGATTTTATTCGTTAACTCTTCCTAAAGGAACATATCAAATTACGGTTAGTTATTTAGGATTTTCTGAAATTACAGAAGAAATTATTCTAAATTCAAATTTAAAGAAAAATTATAAACTAACTGAAGAAAGTTTACAGTTAAACGAAATCGTAGTTACTGATAAACCAAACAAATTGAACATAAAAAAAGCAGAATTTAGCACCAACAAACTTGCAATTTCGACCATAAAAAAAATGCCCGCAATTCTTGGAGAAGTTGACATCATAAAATCAATTTTAACTTTACCTGGCGTTACAAATGCAGGTGAAGGTCAGTCAGGATTTAACGTGAGAGGTGGCGCGGCAGATCAAAATTTAATTTTATTAGATGAAGCTACTATTTACAATTCTTCGCATTTATTTGGTTTCTTTTCTGTTTTTAATGCTGATGCCATTAAAGATTTGAAATTATATAAAGGAGGTATTCCTGCTCGTTATGGAGGAAGGGTAGCTTCAGTATTAGACATTTATCAAAAAGAAGGAAATAGTAATAATTTTAATCTAAGTGGTGGAATTGGATTAATTTCTTCAAGATTATTAGCCGAAGGACCAATTGTAAAAGACAAAGCTTCCTTTTTAGTTGCCGGAAGAAGCTCTTACGCACACTTATTTTTAAAACTTACTGACAATAAGAACTCCGCTTATTTTTATGACTTAAATACTAAACTGAGCTATAATATAAATGATAATAATAGTTTATATTTTTCAGGGTATTTTGGCAGAGACGTATTTAGCTTAAATAATAGTTTTGTAAACACTTATGGAAATAGTGTTTTAAACTTACGTTGGAATCATCTTTTTTCAGATAAATTATTTTCAAATGCTTCACTAATTTACAGCGATTATTATTACGGATTAAAATTAGACTTTATTGGTTTCAATTGGGATAGCGGTATTAAAAATTATAACTTTAAATATGATTTTAAGTATTATTTAAACGATAAAACTAAGTTGAATTTTGGATTAAACACTGTTTACTATGACTTTAATCCTGGAAAAATTGAACCAACAGACTCGTCATCAGGAATAAATCCAGATCAATTGGATAAAAAATATGCTTTTGAACCAGCCGTCTATATTGATATTGAACAAACATTAAGCGAAAAAATTTCCGTAAACTACGGACTAAGATACAGTTCGTTTTACCGTTTAGGAAAACAAGAAATCAACACCTATTTAAACAATGAAGCTGTAACATTTAATCAGGAATTACAAATTTATGAGAAAGCAACTCCTACCGGAACTAAATCATATGGCAGAAACGAAACCATAGCTAGTTTTGGTAATTTTGAACCAAGAGTTGCAATCTCATATGCTATAAATGATGATGTCGCAATTAAAGCCAGTTATAATAGAATGTCGCAATATCTTCATCTTATTTCAAACACGCAATCTCCTACTCCTCTTGATGTTTGGGCTCCAAGTGACAACTATTTAAAACCGCAACTTTTAGATCAATATGCCATTGGTTATTTCAAAAACTTTAAAAATGGAAAATACACACTTGAGGTTGAATCTTTTTACAAAGAAATTCAAAATAGATTAGATTATATTGACGGTGCTGATTTAATTGCAAATGAAGCAATTGAACAAGTCGTTTTAAATGGAAAAGCTAGAGCCTATGGTTTAGAAATTTTAGCCAAAAAAAATGAAGGAAAATTAAACGGCTGGGTTTCTTACACTCTTTCAAGGTCTGAACAACAAACCCCAGGAAGAAATGCCAACGAAACCGGAATTAATAACGGCGAATGGTACAAAACCGGTTGGGACAAATTACATAATCTTTCTGTTACCGGAATGTATCAATTGAATGAAAAATGGAGTTTTGGTTCTATTTTTTCACTGCAAAGCGGACAACCTGTAACTTATCCAAACGGTCAATATGTATATCAAGATATTTCTGTGCCAAGTTATGGATTAAGAAACGAGAACAGACTACCCACCTATCATAGACTTGATATTTCTGCCACTTTAGTTCCTAATAAAAATAAGAATAGAAAATGGTATGGTGAATGGGTTTTTAGTATTTATAATGTTTATAGCCGAAAAAATGCAACATCTATCAGTTTTAGACAAAACCAAGATTCTGGTAATAATGAAGCTGTAAGATTATCTATTTTTGGAATAGTTCCTAGCGCAACTTATAATTTTAAATTTTAGAATCATGATGAAAATTATATTAAAAACAACGCTACTTATAATCTCAATAGTACTATCATCAATTGGTTTAATTTCTTGTGAGGATGTTGTGGATGTAGATTTAAATACAGCTGCCCCAAAACTTGTAATTGACGCATCAATAAAGTGGCAAAAAGGAACTTTGGGTGACGAACAAACTATTAAACTATCAACCACAACAGGTTATTTTGAAAACACAATTCCTACAGTTTCGGGTGCAATAGTTTTTATTACAGATAGTAATTTAATACAATATGATTTTAACGAAGATATTGGAACCGGAAACTACATTTGTACTAATTTTAATCCGGTTTTAAATGAAACTTATGTTTTAACTGTTATTCATGACGGACAAACGTATTTAGCTACTGAAAACTTAATACCATCACCAACAATAGATTCTGTTGAACAAAATGACGAAGGTGGCTTTACTGGCGATGAAATTGAAGTTAAATTCTTTTTTCAGGACGATGGATTAGTAGATAATTTCTACCTTATCCAATTTAATCCTTCATTTTTAAACCTTCCTGAATATGATGTGGTTGATGATGAATTCTTTCAAGGAAATCAAATGTTTGGGCTTTATTTTAACGAAGATTTAGAAGCCGCTGATGATTTAACTTTTACACTTCATGGTATTTCTGAACGATATTATAACTATATGAACGTATTACTTGGTGTTGCAGGAAACAGCGGTGGCCCATTCCAAGCGCCACCAGCAACTGTAAGAGGAAACATCGTTAATCAAACTAATTTTGACAATTATGCACTTGGGTTCTTTAGATTGTCAGAAATAGATACGATGACGTATACAGTTCAATAATTATTTTTAAATTCGTAGTTCAAAAATCTAAAAATGTCATCACACCATATTGTTCGAGACGATCAAGAACCGGCTTTAATTATAGCTAATGGAGCTGCTTGTAATGAAGAACTTTTAGGCCAACTATTAGAATGGTCTCCACTTGTAATCGTTTTAGATTCGGCCATTGAACGTGTTTTAGAATTGGGAATAAAAATAGATGTTCTTTTAGGTGATTTCGACAGAGGTTTTGATGCCGAATATTATAAAGAAAGTCAATATCCTATTGAAATCGTACACACGCCAAACCAGGACAAAACCGATTTAGAAAAAGCATTTGAATATTTAATTGAAAAAGGACATAAAGCAGCAAATGTAATTTGGGCAACCGGAAAACGTGCCGATCATACCATAACGAATATTACCAATATTGTTCGATTTAGAGAAAATCTTAAAATTGTAATTTTAGACGATCATTCTAAGATATTTTTGTTGCCAAATAAGTTCGAAAAATGGTATACAAAAGATTCGATTATATCACTAATTCCTATTGGAGAAGTAAGCGGAATTCATTCTAAAAACTTGTTTTATCCTTTACAAAATGATACTTTATCTATTGGTATTAGAACCGGTAGCAGTAATCATGTTACCGAAGATGGTATTGTTACCATCGAACATTCAAAAGGTAATTTATTACTTATGGAATGTTGGGATTAATTCACTTTTTCTAAAGTTACATTTTTAAACCAAAGTGATGGACAATTAAAAAAACGTAATTCTTTTTTCTTTTTTGCATCAAATCTTGAAGTTGTTTTATTAAGATTGATGAAATTTTTATCTGCTAATTCTTCGCAAGAAAAAACTATCAATTTGTTAACTACCTTCCAATTTCCGTTACCGTAAAAATTTTCATTAACACTTATACTTTGTCCCAAATTTCTAAAAACAGAAACCTCATAAGTTCCATCAGAAGCTAAATTCAATTTGTAATCAATAACAACTCCAGTATCAGTAGTTATATTTTTAGTATAAACTCCAGCATAATCTTGAGCATAAATAGTTGAAAAAGCAAAAAACAAGAATAGAAAATATTTCATAACATAAAAGTTTTTAAAGCTATTCTTACAATAATTATGCCGATTTCAAAAAAAATTACTGTATAACAATTTTTCTTCTAATCACTTTACTATTAGTTTCTAAAGCAACTAAATAAACACCCGATTGAAATTGGCTTATATCTATTTTTTCTAATAAACTAGGATTGTTTATTTTTCTTTCTAAAACTTTTTTTCCATTAATATCAACAATACTAAAAGTATAATTAGAATCATTTAAGGTACCAAAGTTGATATTTAAAAAATCACTTGCTGGATTTGGAAAAAAACTAACTTGAAAATCTTCATTATAACTATTTTCACTTAATGCAGTTGATGCAACTGCAAAATGCAACATTGCTCCGGTAGTTGCCTTAGCAACATTATAATTATAAACCGGATCCATATTTACTAACAAATCGGTTGCTGAATGTTTATGTGATGTTTCGTTCGTTTCAAAAAAACCAGTAATGATTTCATTATTCGATTGAAACGGCATATAATCTGATGCATAAGCATAAGATAAAAATGTATTTAAAGGAGAATATAAACCAACACATGTTATCAATTCATTAGTATAAGTAGTTGATAATGCATTATTTGTTGTTGGAGATGACGTATCTCGTTCACAAGTAATGGTATTATTAGTCATTCCTGCAACACCTCCAACTTCATCAAGGTTAAAAACCAATTTTATATCTAATTTAGGGTTTGTTCCATTTACAACCGAACTCACATAATGTTGACTACCAATTAATCCATCTTCTTCTCCACTAAAATTAATGAATTTTATAGAATATTCTGTTGGAACATTTTGAAGTAAACGAGCCGCCTCTAAAATACAAGCTACTCCACTCCCATTATCATTAGTCCCTGTTCCAACAACAGAATCATAATGTCCGCAAATGATAACGTATTTATTAGGATAAACAGTTCCTATCTTAGTAACAATTAAATTTTTACAAGTAAAAGAGCCATTTGTAAAAGAATCTTCAGTCATTTGCCCTGCTGTATATCCATAAGAAGTATACTTGTTTTTCAGCCAATTTAAAGTATTATCTAAAGCAGTAGTTCCTCTACGTTTAACACCTAAAGCTTCAAACTCTGTTAAATCGGCTGTAACATTTGCTTGAGATACTTGGTTTGCAATATCAGCATAAGCTTGAATAAAAGTTTGAGAATTAGCATAATTTGCAAATAAGAACAAACTAAAAAAAAGTATTTTTATGGTTTTCATAGGTAATAAAGTTAAGCGATTTGGGGATTGCTTTTTACAAATATAAAAATATTTCCGAATTAATTTAGAAATTTAAAAGCTTCTGTTGTTTTAAAATAAAAAACCATAATTCTTCGTAACTTTGCACCTTTAAACTTTGCAATACAACTAAATGAAATTTCAAGTAGTATCAGAATATAAACCAACCGGCGATCAACCCCAAGCAATTGAAAAATTAGCAAAAGGAATTGTCGATGGTGACCAGTTTCAAACTTTATTAGGGGTTACGGGTTCTGGTAAAACATTTACGGTTGCCAATGTAATTCAAGAAGTACAAAAACCTACTTTGGTTTTAGCGCATAATAAAACATTGGCTGCACAGTTATATTCTGAATTTAAACAGTTTTTCCCAAACAATGCGGTAGAATATTTTGTTTCTTACTATGATTATTATCAACCCGAAGCATTTATTCCTGTTACAGGAACGTATATTGAAAAAGATTTATCTATCAATGAAGAATTAGAGAAAATGCGTTTAAGCACAACTTCTTCGCTTCTATCAGGTCGTAGGGATATTTTGGTGGTTGCTTCAGTTTCTTGTTTATACGGTATTGGAAATCCGGTTGAGTTTCAAAAAAATGTGGTTACGGTTGAAAAAAACCAACAAATTTCACGAACCAAATTACTACATCGTTTAGTACAAAGTTTATACGCTAGAACTGAAGCAGAGTTTACTCCAGGAACATTCCGAATTAAAGGCGACACGGTTGAAATTTTTCCAAGTTATGCCGATGACCCATTCAGAGTACATTTTTTTGGTGATGAAATTGAAGAAATAGAATCTTTTGATGCTCGTGATGCAAAAGTGATTGAAAAATACGACAAACTGAATATTTACCCTGCGAACATGTTTGTTACTTCGCCTGATGTCTTACAAAATGCCATTTGGCAAATTCAGCAAGACATGGTGAAGCAAGTGGAATATTTCAGAGAAATTGGAAAACATTTAGAAGCAAAACGATTAGAAGAACGAACCAATTTCGATTTAGAAATGATTCGCGAATTAGGTTATTGTTCAGGAATTGAAAATTACTCGCGTTACCTTGACGGAAGAGAACCTGGAACACGACCTTTCTGTTTATTAGATTATTTTCCTGATGATTTTTTAATGGTGGTCGATGAAAGTCACGTAACTATTTCTCAAGTGCATGCAATGTATGGTGGTGACAGAAGTCGTAAAGAAAATTTAGTTGAATACGGTTTTCGTTTGCCAGCAGCAATGGACAATCGTCCGTTGAAGTTTGAAGAATTTGAAGCCTTACAAAACCAAGTCATTTATGTCTCTGCAACTCCAGCAGATTATGAATTAGAAAAAAGTGAAGGAATTTATGTAGAGCAAGTCATTCGTCCAACAGGTTTATTGGATCCAATTATTGAAATTCGCCCAAGTGAAAATCAAATTGACGATTTAATTGAAGAAATTCAACAACGATGTGAAAAAGACGAACGTACATTGGTAACAACCTTAACCAAGCGAATGGCGGAAGAATTGACTAAATATTTAACTAAAGTAGCTATTCGTTGTCGTTATATTCATTCTGATGTTGATACTTTGGAACGCGTAGAAATCATGCAAGATTTACGAAAAGGTATTTTTGATGTTTTAATTGGTGTTAACTTACTTCGTGAAGGTTTAGATTTACCTGAAGTTTCGCTTGTTGCTATTTTAGATGCGGATAAAGAAGGTTTCCTTCGTAGCCATCGTTCGTTGACGCAAACGGTGGGTCGTGCAGCACGAAACGTAAACGGAAAAGCCATTATGTATGCGGATAAGATTACCAAAAGTATGCAGAAAACAATTGACGAAACTACATATCGTAGGGAAAAACAAATGGCTTATAATGCAAAGCACGGATTAGAACCAAAAGCTTTGAATAAAAGTTTAGGAAACGCTTTAAGTGGAAATTCGGTTTCTACGCAATATTATGATAATTTAGAATACAAAGCAGCTGAACCCGAAAGCGAATACTTAACCAAACCTGAAATTGAAAAGAAAATTCGTGAAAAACGAAAAGCAATGGAAAAAGCAGCAAAAGAACTCGACTTTATGCAAGCGGCAAAATTTAGAGATGAAATAAAAGCATTACAAGAAAGAATTTAATACAGTAATTTTGTCATTTCGACGTAGGAGAAATCTCATTAAGATTATTTTAGCTCGGTTTCTTTTCACTCATAATAAAAAATTATACACTAAAAAAAAATGAAAAAACTACATATACTATTCATTATTTTATTCGGCATAACAGCTTCATTTGCTCAAGATGTTAATCCAAATTATGATGCTGAATTAGCAAAAAAACTAAATGCTGATGATTACGGAATGAAACAATATGTTTTTGTAATTCTAAAAACAGGAACAAATACAACAACTGATAAGGAATTTACATCTGAATGTTTTACAAGTCATATGGCTAATATTAACAAATTAGTAAAAGAAAAAAAACTAATTGTTGCTGGACCAATGTTTAAAAACGACGATAATATAAGAGGAATTTTTATTCTTGATGTAAAAACATTTGAAGAAGCCAATTTGTTATTAGAAAACGACAAAGCCATAAAAGAAAAAATATTAAAAGCTGAATTATACAACTGGTATGGTTCTGCTGCCTTATCAGAATATTTAGAATCATCAGATAAAATCTGGAAAATAAATCCTTAATAAAATGAAAAACATAAACGAAATACTTACCCTTACTGACGAAATTGAAATTATTGAAGCTGTTGGAACAATCATTTGGGATAAAAAACAAGAAGCGGACGAATTATCTGAAGGTGAAACAAATTTTATACTTATTGATATTTTTGAAGGCGCAATAAACGAAGGCGGATTTCTTCATTTTTTTAGCAATGAAGTGGGCGATTATGCCAGAGAAGTATTAGAAGCATATAAGAAAATTGGCGCTCCAAAAACCGCAAACATTATTGCAAAAGCAATTGGTTTATTCGGAATTAATAATTTCCATGATGAATTGGAAAAGAGAAAAAATGCCATTGCAAAACTAGATGAAAATGCACTTTCGGGTTGGGAAGATTTAGAAGAAATTTTCTTTGAAGACGAACAAGAAGAAGATGTGGTAACGCTAATTGTAGAATACATTAGAAATAATACATCTGATTTTAATTATGTTTAATTAAAATCAAATGTAAAAGCTTTTTTGTCTTTTAAAAGTTCAAAAATATCATCAATATTATATTCGCCTTTATATATATAACAATTGCCATTTGGATCTATTAACACAAAACTACCACATGGATAATGCAATGGAAAATAAACTGATTCAATCAATGCATTTTTGTCTTAAACCCATTTTAATTTCCCATATTTTTCAGTCCCTACTTTGGAGGTAAATACAAAAAATTGTTTAACATTATTAACTCTATTTATTCTTCTTTCATAATTTTGATATTTTGCACTAATATAGCTGTTGCTCTTATGTCCTGAAGAATTACAATAATCCATTCCAGGATAATAATTTATTATAATAATATCATCCTTACTAAAATAATCTTTTTTAAATGATAAATTTGATTTTATAGAATCGAGTAAAGCAATTGAAATTTTTTTCTTGACTAACCTTTTAACTTTAACATTTACAAAAGCCGTATCAACATCAAATTTTAAATTAATAAAAGATTCTAATGATTCTATTTTGTTGAATTCATCAACTGTAATGATTTCTAAATTATCATTTACATATATTTCATTTTTTTGACCAAAAAGAGTACTAATATTTAAAATTATGATTAGAAAAAAAGTCGATTTATACATCAAATAATATTTTTTAATTAGTTAATAAACGCTGCTCAAAAATCCATTTCTTCGTTGGTTCCATCCAAACGCTCAAAGGTTTGTATATGAAACCGTGACCTAAATTTGTCTTCAATTCAATCTGTTCAAATTTAGTAGTAAAATTATCTTTGGCTTTCCAATAATCGTAGTTTTTTCCTGCAATATCATCAGATGAATCATAAATACATAAAACTTTCCCGTGAAATTTCCATTCGTTGTTCATTTCTTGGTAATCGTTATTTCCGGCAAGGAAAACATAATTAATCGCATTCGTATTTAAACTAGAAATATTACAAGCAATAATAGCACCTTTTGAAGCTCCAATTACTGTTATATTTTTTGCTTCAACACCGCTTTTTATAAGTTCATCAATTTGTTTGGAAACTTTAATAGCATAAAGCTTATAATCTACATTACTATTTCTAATTTCAGCGTGAACAATTCCATTTTCAACTTTTAAAGCAGCAATAATACTATCTAATTCGTATTTGCCAAATTGTTCACTAACGGCATTTTTACCTTGCTGTTCAATAATTCTTCCATGTAAATAAAAGATGTGCTTTGTAGGCAATTGAGCATTACAACTACTGAAAGTAATTGCAACTAAAAAGAATATGTAAAGTTTTAATTTCATTCGACTAATTATGCTGTTCACTAAAAACGGAAAGTAACATATCTCCATCAACCATAAGGTTTGGAGAATTTTCCATCAATTTTAAAACACGCTTCATAGCATAAGGGTTTAATCCCATGTTAATACCAATTTCATTAATTTTAATTTGTTCTCTTTCGTGTAAAACACCATCACAATACATCAACAAAGCCAAACGATAAAACTGACAAATTCTATGAAATTCATCTTTAATCACTACTTTTTCGGTTTTCTTTTCATATAATTTCAAAAGTGTTTCTTTATCTATTTCAAGTTCATGAGCTACCATTTCAATAAAATCATATTCACGATCATGCAATTCTCCATCTACTAATGCAAAACCAATCATTTCTTGTAATAAGCCTATTTTTTCCTGATAACTGTCCATATAAATGCTATTCTTTTTTTGTAAAAATAATAATTCTGAATTTAATTGAATATCTTTGAAGCATATTTATTAGACAAATGACAAATAACGATATTTTTAAGAAATTAAGAGTTGCATTACAGCTTCGTGACGACCAAATTGTAGAAATTTTAGAATTGGTAGATTTTAGAGTTTCTAAAGGCGAATTGGGTAACATATTCAGAAAAGAAGATCACAAAGATTATATGGAATGTGGCGACCAATTGTTGCGCAATTTCTTAAACGGTTTAGTTATTCATTTAAGAGGAACAAAGGAAAATCCTAAAAACCCAACTGAAGTTATTAAAAGTCATAAACCAAAAGTTGCTACATCTGATTTTAAAGCTAAAAAGCCAGAATTCAAGTCAGATAAAAAAGCACCAACTTCTGGAGATAAAAAACCGTTTGAAAAAAAGAAAAACTTTAAAAATACACCTAAGAAAATTCAGGTGGTTGAAAAAGTAAAGTTTAAAAATGGTAAACCAAACCAAAAAGACAGCTAGGAATTAAAACACATAGTAACATAGCTTTGTTTTACTAAAAAAAGTGAAACGTCTTTATCAAAAAGCAAAAACCTATGTGTCTATATGGTTGAAAAAACATTCAAAAAGAGTTAATTATTAATACATTCAAATTTCGTATTTTTGATAAAATTTAAATAAATGCAATTTAAACATCCAGAAATTTTATACTTCCTTTTTCTGTTGGTGATTCCAATTTTAGTGCATTTATTTCAATTCCGCCGTTTTAAAAAAGAGTACTTTACGAATGTAAAACTGCTTAAAGAAATCCAAATCCAAACCCGTAAAAGTAAAAGCATCAAAAAATGGTTGCTCTTGGCTACGCGTTTGTTATTATTAGCGGCAATAATCTTTGCATTTGCACAACCTTTTTTCACCGCTAAAGATGCTGAAAATAAAGAAAATGAGTTGGTTGTTTTATTAGACAATTCGTTTTCTATGCAAGCAAAAGGAGCAAAAGGAGAACTTTTAAAACGAAGTATTCAAGAACTTTTAGAAAGCTTTCCAGAAAATCAAACCTTTTCGTTACTTACAAACACGGAAGTTTTTTGGGATACCGATATAAAATCCATACAAAAAGAACTGCAACAATTAGACTACGCTTCTACTTCATTTGAATTGGACGCATTAATCAATCAAGTGGAATTAAAAAAGCCAAACGTTTCTAAAGATTACATGATTATTTCAGATGGAATTTCAGTTACTTCTGAAAAAATCAACACGATTTCCGAAAATAATGAAATTTATTGGTTGCAACCAAAAGCAGAAAAATCAGTTAACATAAGTATTGAAAAGGCGACAATTACTGAAGTTTCCGATGCTTTTTACACTTTAGAAGTTGTATTGAAAGCTTTTGGAACTGTTGAAAATGAAACTCCACTTACTTTATATGATAACGATAAAGCAATTGCCAAAACACAAGTCACGTTTGAGAAAAGCGAACAAAAAATAAAATTGTCTATTCCTAAAAAGGAAATGGCCGGAAGAATTGTAATTCAAGACAACAGTTTGCAATTTGACAACGAATTTTTCTTTACCATTCAATCGCCCAAAAAGACAAATGTTGCGATTATTGGCGAAGCTTCTAAAAACAAATTCCTACATCGCATTTATACCAATGAAGATTTTGTAACGTATGAAACTACTTTAGAACTGTTGGATTTTAATCGTTTAGAAAACCAACAAACCATCGTTCTAAATGAAGTAAAAGAAATTTCACAAGCTTTACAAACCAACTTGGTTTCGTTTTATGAAAAAGGCGGAAACGTAATTGTGATTCCTTCTACTGAAAGTAATTTAGAAAGCTTGAATGGTTTATCGAAGAAAATTGGAAACGTAACTTTTTCAAATCCATCAAAAACAGAAAAACAAATCACGAAGATTAGTTTTAATCATCCTGTTTACAAGAATGTTTTCGAAAAGAATGTTACTAATTTTCAATATCCAAAGGTAAATTCAAACTTCATAGTTTCTAAAAATAGTTCACCTATATTACAATTTGAAGATGCTGAAATTTTTTTAACTTCGGTAACTAATAAATTAGGAACAGTTTACTTTTTTGCTTCAGCTATAAATAAAACCAATTCTAATTTTCAAAATTCGCCTTTAATCGTTCCTACGTTTTTCAATATGACAATAGGTAACGATACCAAAGATAAGTTGGCTTTTACCATAAGTGAAAATGAAACTAAAATTATTGAAGCTGATTTGGAAAAAGACGAAGTGGTTTCTTTTTCTAATGAAAGTAACAGTTTTATTCCATTGCAACAAATTTTAAGTAATAAAGTAAAGTTGACATTTGGCGATTATCCTGAACAAGCAGGAAATTATAATGTAAAACAAAAGGACAAATTGATTACCTCGATAAGTTTCAATTTTCCAAGAAATGAAAGCGATGTAACTTTGCAAAGCACACTAAATAATGATAATTTTGCCAAAATAAATTCTGTGGATGAAGTTTTGAATGATTTACACACAAAACGAACAGATACGGTTTTATGGAAATGGTTTATTATAGCAACACTACTACTTTTATTGATTGAACTACTAATCCAAAAATTTGTAAAATGACAAATATTGTTTTAAAAAACGCCACAATTATTGACCCAAAAAGTGCTTTTCACAAACAAACGGTCGATATTAAAATTCAAGATGGAAAAATCATTGAAATAGGTAAAAACCTAACTTCTGATGCTGATTTTATCGAAATTGTGGAAGATGATTTACATATATCTCAAGGTTGGATGGACAGCTCGGTTTCTTTTGGAGAACCAGGTTTTGAAGACAGAGAAACTATAGCAAACGGATTAAAAGTAGCGGCAAAAAGCGGATTTACTGCGGTAGCTTTACAACCAAATAGTTTTCCTGTAATTGACAACCAATCGCAAATACGATTTGTTATGGATAAAGCTAAAAACAACGCAACCGATTTGTATCCAATTGGAGCTCTGACAGTAGGAAGCGAAGGAAATGATTTGGCGGAATTATTTGACATGAAAAACGCAGGTGCAATTGCTTTTGGAGATTATAACAAAGCGATTCAAAATGCCAACATTCAAAAGATAGCCTTGCAATATGTACAAGATTTTGACGGATTGGTAATAAGTTACTGTTTAGATAATTCAATTAAAGGAAAAGGAATTGTACATGAAGGACCTGTTTCAACCAAATTAGGTTTAAAAGGAATTCCAACTTTAGCTGAAGAATTGCACATTGCCAGAAATTTATTTCTGTTAGAATATACTGGTGGAAAAATGCACATTGCTACCATTTCAACTATAAAATCGATTGAATTAATTAAAGAAGCGAAAGCCAAAGGATTACAGGTTACTTGTAGTGTAGCTGTGCATCAATTAATCTTAACAGATAATGAATTAGAAGGTTTTGATTCTCGTTATAAAGTAGCGCCACCTTTACGCGATGAAGCAACAAGAAAAGCTTTAATCAATGCTGTAATTGATGGAACGATAGATTGCATCACATCTGACCATAATCCGTTAGACATAGAACATAAAAAGTTAGAATTTGATTTAGCAAAAGATGGAACAGTTGGGCTTGAAAGTGCTTTTGGTGCTTTGCAAACCGTTCTTCCACTAGAAGTTATCATTGAAAAATTGACTTCAGTAAAATCGATATTTGGAATAGAAGAAAATACTATAAAAGTTGGTTCAACAGCTAATTTAAGTTTATTCAACATAAATGACAATTGGACTTTTACGAAAGAAAACATATTGTCAAAATCTAAAAATTCAGCATTTTTAGGTCAAACTATGAAAGGAAAAGCCTTAGGGATTTATAATAACAATACTTTAATTTTATAAGCATGCAAAATGATATTGAAAAAGGAAAAACGACTGCGATAGTTAGCTATTTTACAATTATTGGAAGTATTGTGGCCATTTTTATGAATCAAGAAGAAAAAAGAAGTGAATTTGCAAGTTTTCATATTCGACAAGCATTAGGCATTTTTTTAACTTTCTTTTTATTAGGTTATCCTATCGGATATTTTGATAGTTGGATGGTTTCTTCTGCATTTTGGGTATTTATTTTTATTCTTTGGATCTATGGCTTTTTAGGCGCTTTAAGTGGTGAAAAAAGAATGGTTCCTTTAGTTGGAGAATTTTACCAAAAAACATTTAAAAATTTATAAAAATAAAAAAATGAATCTTACTTACCTCGTTAGAGAACCAAAAATAAAACAAGAGAAAAATCCGTTATTACTATTATTACACGGCTATGGAAGTAACGAAGAAGATTTATTTTCTTTCGCAAGCGAATTACCAGATGAATATTATGTGGTTTCAGTAAGGGCTCCTTATGATTTACAACCTTACGGACATGCTTGGTATGCGATACATTTTGATGCAGATGAAAATAAATTTTCTGATGATGTACAAGCTATTGAGTCTAGAGAATTAATCATTCAATTTATTGATAAATTAATTGCTAAATACCCTATTGATGAAACACAAGTTAGTTTAATTGGCTTCAGTCAAGGTGCTATTTTAAGTTATGCCGCTGCTCTATCTTATCCTGAAAAAATTGCAAGAGTCGTTGCCTTAAGCGGCTATTTAAATGAAAAAATAATTACAGAAGATTTCAAATCTAAAGACCTTAGTAATTTAAAATTCTTCGTTTCTCACGGAACTGTAGATCAAGTAATACCAGTTGATTGGGCAAGAAAAGCAGAACCTTTTTTACAAAATTTAGGCTTAGAGGTTATGTATAAAGAATATCCTATTGGTCACGGTGTTGCTCCTCAGAATTTTTATGATTTTAAAAATTGGTTAGAAAATAATAATCTTTGAAAGAGATAATAAAAATATCCATAAAGTCTTCTTTATATAACCGAAAAAGAACATTAACTTTTCATCAAGATTATATTGAATTTGATGAGAATGATTTCAAATTTAATAAAGAAAATATATCTGGATTTAAATTTGGAGTGAAATGGATTAATGGATACTCTTTTACATTCGGAAGAATTTATTGTATTGACATAATAAATAATGAAGGAATTGTTATAAAAATCAGATTAAAGTCTATTTATAAAATAAATATAAAGTTATTAACTGAAAAATACTTTAAAATCATAAGTCTTTTAGAAGAATATTACTTTGATGATATCTCTAGAAAACATCTTGAAAATTTTTCAAATGAAATTCCATTTAAAATAAACGACATTGAATTCACTAAAGAAGGTATCAGTTTTAATAATAAATTTATTTTTTGGGAAGATTTACTAACAAAAAATTATACAAATTATTATTCACTAAGTTCAAAATCTAATTCTTCTGTATATGTTTTAACAGATTACATGAATGATTGGAATGGAGCCGTTCTTTATTCTGTCACAAGAATGATTTTAAAAAGTAAGGAATTATTATAAATAAAAAAAATCTCCATTTTTCAATGGAGATTTTCAAACTAAACAAACTAAACACCAATTATGACTTTGGCAAAACAACAGTATCCACTACATGGATAACTCCGTTTTTCTGGTTAACATCGGTAATTGTTATCATAGAACTAGTACCGTTTTCATCTGTTATATATAAATTTTTTCCTTTCATCCAAGCAGTAAGAGTTCCACCACTTACAGTTGTCATCATTGCTTTTCCTTTTCCCTTTTTAATAGCCATTAAAATATCACTTTTATTCATTTTTCCCGCAACTACATGATAGGTTAAAATGGTTTGCAGTGTTTTTAAATTTTCTGGTTTTAATAAAGTTTCAACTGTTCCTGCTGGTAATTTATCAAACGCGGCATTTGTTGGGGCAAAAACGGTAAATGGACCTTCAGACATTAACACATCAACTAAACCTGCAGTTTTTACAGCTGCTACAAGAGTAGTATGATCTTTAGAATTTACTGCATTTTCAACTATGTTTTTACTTGGATACATAGGTGCTCCTCCTACTTCAACAGTTTTTTCCATTTTTTGAGCCATAGCGGTAATTCCAAAAAATAAAGAAAAAGCTAAAAGAGCAACATTAATTTTGTTAATTGATTTCATAAATTTATTTTTAAGTTATATAGTCATTTACGAGAGAACTTTTCTTTTGGTTTTAAAAAAGGAATAAAAAATTTATATCAAGTAATATATTAAGGTCTTTCAATTTATATTTATTACTTTTGAGGTTCAAAAAATAATTATATTATGGCAAATATCACATTAGGAGGAAATCCAATACATACATCAGGAGAATTACCAAAAGTTGGTTCTAAATCACCTGATTTTTCTTTAATTCAAAACGATTTATCAACGGCTACTTTGTCAGATTTCTCTGGAAGTAAAGTGGTTTTAAATATTTTTCCAAGTATTGATACTGGAACTTGTGCTGCATCTGTTAGAAATTTCAACCAAAAAGCAGGTGAATTAGAAAATACTAAAGTATTATGTATTTCACGTGATTTACCTTTTGCTCAAAAACGTTTTTGTGGTGCTGAAGGATTAGAAAACGTAGTTAACTTATCTGATTTTAATACAGGAAAATTTGGAAAAGATTTTGGCTTAGAAATTACTGACGGACCTTTAGCTGGTTTACATTCTAGAGTAGTAATTGTTTTAGATGAAAATGGAATGGTAAAACATGCTGAGCAAGTTAATGAAATTGCAGACGAACCAAATTATGAAGCTGCTTTAAAAGCATTATAATAATATGAAATTTGAAAAAGATGAACGCTTTTTATCTGGAAGGATGAAAAGTTTTAAATATGCTATTCTTGGAGCTTATAAATTAGCAAACACTGAACATAGTGTCATTTCACAAATATCAATCGGTGTTCTTATAACAATTGCAGGTTTTTACTTTGGAATAACAAAAACTGAGTGGTTGTTTCAAACTTTAGCCATTGGTTTAGTTTTAAGCATTGAAGGATTAAACACTGCAGTAGAAAAAATAGCCGATTTTATTCATCCTGATTATCATGAAAGAATAGGTTTTATAAAAGACATTGCTGCTGGAGCTGTTTTCTTTGCTGCTATGACGGCAATAATTATTGCTGCTATAATTTATATTCCTTATTTATCATAAAATCCCTATTTTTGTAAATTAGTGTTTATTTCATGACCAAAAAAAGTAAAAAAGAAACTCAAAATAGCGATACTTCAAATAAAGAAAATCGTCTGCCAAAAAAGCTTTCACGACAACAAAAATTCACTATTGGAATTTTATTGTCACTTATTGCTTTGGCTTTACTTTTGTCATTTATATCGTTCTTTTTAACTGGACATAATGATCAGAGTCAAGTTCTTGAAGTTTTCAATAGAGAACGAAAGGTTGATAATTGGTTAGGGAAAATTGGAGCCTATTTATCGGATTTATTCATTTACAAAGGTTTTGGTGTAGCCTCATTTATATTTGTTAGAGTTTTATTTTTAGCTGGTGTATATTTAATTTTAGATCTTTCTTTATCTAAATTAAAGAAAACGCTTTTTTGGGATTTATATTTAATCATCATAATTTCAATTAGTTTTGGTTTTTTCTGGAGTTATTTACCCGAATTAGCAGGAACGATAGGCTTTGAAATGAATTTATTCATTCAAGATTATATAGGAAAAGCAGGAACAGCTTTATTGCTTATTTTTGGATTAGTACTCTTTTTAGTTTTTAAAATTAGAATCTCCCCAGACAAAATTAAAGAAGCATTTGAACGACCAAGTAAAGAATTAAAAGACGAAATTGATCAAAAAGACTTATTACAAGATGTAAGTTTTGAAGATAACTCTACTCCTTCTCCTGATATTGTTGCATCTACAGATATTACTACTGGCGATGACGATTTCATTATTAGAGAAGATGAAGAAGCTATTTCAAAAATTGAAATGAAACCAACGTCTTCATTTGAAATCAATAAAGAAGATTTAAAGCCAACAATATCTAACGCTTCTGAATTAAGTCTAGAGCCAAAATTAAAAGAGAAAATAGAAGAGGAAACTCAGCAAGAGATTGAACCTACTGATGATTTTGTGATTGAAAAAACTGAAGAAGAAGAATCCGTTACAGAAAATATTGCTGCACGATTAGTTCAAGATTTTGGAGAATTTGACCCAACTTTAGAACTTTCAAATTACAAATTCCCACCTATTGAATTATTAAAAGACTATTCAAATGGCGGAATTACAATTAATCAAGAAGAATTAGAAGACAATAAAAACCGAATTGTAAGTACATTAAAAAACTACAGTATTGGTATCACCCAAATCAAAGCAACTGTTGGTCCAACAGTTACTTTATATGAGATTGTACCTGATGCTGGAATTCGTATATCAAAAATTAAAAACCTTGAAGACGATATTGCATTATCACTTGCAGCATTAGGAATTCGTATTATTGCCCCAATTCCAGGGAAAGGAACGATTGGTATTGAAGTACCCAATAGTAATCCTACTATGGTTTCTATGAAAAGTGTTATTTCTTCACCAAAATTCCAACAAGCAGAAATGGAGTTACCTATTGCTATAGGGAAAACCATTTCAAACGAAACATTTGTAGTTGATTTAGCGAAAATGCCTCACCTTTTAATGGCTGGAGCAACCGGACAAGGTAAATCGGTTGGGTTAAATGCTATCTTAGCTTCACTTTTATACAAAAAACATCCAGCTGAAGTCAAATTTGTTTTAGTTGATCCAAAGAAAGTAGAATTAACACTTTTTAATAAAATTGAACGTCATTATTTGGCTAAACTACCCGATAATGAAGAAGCAATTATCACCGATAACACAAAGGTAATCAACACTTTAAATTCATTATGTATTGAAATGGATAACCGTTACTCTTTATTAAAAGATGCAATGGTTCGTAACATTAAAGAATACAATGAAAAGTTTAAAACACGAAAATTAAATCCAGAAAATGGACACCGTTTCTTACCCTATATTGTTTTAGTCGTTGATGAATTCGCCGATTTAATTATGACTGCAGGCAAAGAAGTAGAAACTCCTATTGCTCGTTTAGCTCAATTGGCTCGTGCAATTGGTATTCACTTAATTATTGCAACACAAAGACCATCTGTAAATGTAATTACAGGTATGATTAAAGCCAATTTTCCAGCCAGAATAGCATTTAGAGTAATGTCAAAAATAGATTCAAGAACTATTTTAGATGCTGGTGGAGCCGATCAATTAATTGGTCGTGGAGATATGCTGTATACTAATGGAAATGATATGGTTCGTGTACAATGTGCATTTATCGATACACCAGAAGTAGAAAAGGTTTGTGACTTTATTGGAGGACAAAAAGCTTATCCGGATGCTTATCTTTTACCAGAGTATGTTGGTGAGGAAAGTGGCACGACTCTTGATATTAATATTTCCGAAAGGGATACACTGTTTAGAGAAGCTGCAGAAGTTATAGTAACAGCTCAACAAGGTAGTGCTTCTTTAATACAAAGAAAACTAAAATTAGGTTACAACAGAGCGGGTCGAATTATTGATCAATTAGAAGCTGCCGGAATTGTAGGTGGTTTTGAAGGAAGTAAAGCTCGTTCTGTATTAATTCCTGATTTAGTTGCTCTTGAACAATTTTTAAATAACGAACAAAATAATAGTTAATCAAAATGAACAAATTTTTTAAAATATTCTTTCTTTTAATAGCGACTTTCTCATTACAAGCTCAAAATTCAGCTAAAGCTAAAAACTTGTTAGATGACGTTTCAGCAAAAATAAAAACATATAACAATATTGTAATCGATTTTAAGTATTCTTTGAATAACCCAAAAGAAAACATTAATCAAGAAAGTAAAGGAAATGTTGCCCTTAAAGGAAATTTATATAATTTAAACTTTATGGGAGTTACTAAAATATTTGATGGCAAGAAAGTTTACACTATAGTTCCTGAAGATGAAGAAATCACCATTTCTAAGTTTGATGATAGCGATGAAAATGCAGTAACACCATCTAAAATGTTAACATTCTTTCAATCTGGATACAAATATTCATGGGATATTTTACAAAATGTAAAAGGCAGAAAAATACAGTATGTAAAATTAATTCCTATAAGTTCTAAAGATCAGCGTAAAGAAATTCTTATTGGTATAGATGTACAAACAAAAAACATTTATAACCTTATTGAATTAGGTAAAAACGGTACTAAAACGACATTAACTGTTAATTCTTTTAAAACAAACCAACCTTTATCAAAAAATCATTTTACCTTTACACAATCAAAGTATCCTAATTACTACATCAACAGATTAGACTAAAAGGTGAAAATTTTAGATAAGTACATTTTAAAATCTTACATGATTACATTTACCACGGTATTTGTAATCCTTTTTTTTATCTTCATTTTACAAGGTATATGGCTTTTTATTGCTGATTTAGCTGGAAAAGATTTAGATTTTTTCACAATAATAAAATTCCTTTCTTTCTACGCTCCTACTATTGTTCCACTAGTATTACCACTTTCGGTATTATTAGCAGGAATTATGACTTTTGGAAGTTTTTCAGAAAACTATGAATTTGCCGCAATGAAATCGGCAGGAATTTCATTAAACAGAGCAATGAGAATGCTTTCATTAGCAATTGTATTGCTAAGTTTAGTTACTTTTGTCTTTGCAAATAATGTTATACCAAATGCTCAATATCGTTTTCTAAACCTAAGAAAAACAATTATTCAACAAAAACCTGCAATGGCAATTGCTGAAGGACAGTTTAATACTATAGGAAATATAAGTATAAAAGTTGATAAAAAATCAGGAGATAATGGAGAGTTACTTGATGGGGTAATAATGCATATTAAAAATACCAACTATGGGTTTGGTGCAAATACTGTAATTAAATCTAAAAAAGGAATTTTAGGAAGTACAGAAGATTCTAACTTACTACAACTTACATTACTAGATGGTAATTATTACGAAAACATACAGCCAAGCGATATTAATGATCGAAAAAAACAACCTTTTGCAAAAAGTAGTTTTAAAAAATACGTTATAAATATTGATTTATCTAAACTAAATAAGGTTGATGACAATCAAGAAATAACATCTGAAAAGATGTTAAACATTGGAGAGTTAAAATATTCTGTAGATTCACTTCAAAATCAATACAATAAAGAAATAGTTTCGTTTTCAGAAAATATTGTTACACGTAATGATAATATTTTTAACTCTAAAAAAAATCAAAATATTGCTGTAGTTGATAATAAATCTACAAAAGATATATTAAAAATATTATCATTAGAACAAGCAAAAAAAGTCTTAGAATTAGCCAAAAATAATACTATTAGCACAGAGTTTAGTATTAGTAATGGTAAAACGGATTTAGAATATAAAAAGAAAAATATTAATTCTCATTGGATTGTTATTCATGAAAAGTTCATAATGGCGTATTCATGTCTTTTAATGTTTTTTATTGGAGCACCACTTGGAGCAATCATCAGAAAAGGCGGATTAGGATTACCAATGGTATTAGCAATTGTAATTTTTATTTTATATCACTTTTTAAATCTATTCGGCAGAAAACTTGCTGAAGAAGACGCTTTACCGGTTATGTTAGGAGTTTGGCTTTCGTCAATTATTTTAACACCATTAGCAATTTTATTTACTTATAGAGCTACAAATGATATTGGAATAATGATTAATTTTGATTGGATTACAGATCCTTTCAAAAAAATAATTTCAAAGTTTAATAAACAAAACAACAAATTATAATGTCTAACAAGATAAAACTTAACACTATTGAAGAAGCCATAGAAGACATTCGACAAGGCAAAGTTATAATAGTAGTTGATGATGAAGATAGAGAAAATGAAGGCGATTTTTTAGCAGCTGCCGAAATGGTAACGCCAGAAATGATAAATTTCATGGCAACTCATGGTCGTGGACTTATATGTACTCCATTAACCGAATCTCGCTGTAAAGAATTAGATTTACATGCAATGGTGAGAAATAATACTGATCATATGGAAACTGCCTTTACTGTTTCTGTAGATTTAAGAGGAAACGGAGTTACAACCGGAATTTCTGCTGCAGATAGAGCAAAAACAGTTTTATCATTGGTAAACCCAGACACAAAACCTTTTGATTTAGCTCGTCCAGGTCATATTTTTCCACTTATTGCAAAACAAGGTGGTGTTTTAAGAAGAACAGGTCATACAGAAGCTGCAATTGATTTTGCTCGCTTAGCTGGTTTTAAATCAGCCGGAGTTATCGTTGAAATCATGAACGAAGATGGAACCATGGCTCGTTTACCTGAACTTGTTGAAGTTGCTAAAAAATTCGATTTAAAATTGGTCTCAATTGAAGATTTAGTTGCTTATAGAATGTTGCATGATAGTTTAATTCAAAAGAAGGAAGATTTTGAAATTGAAACACGTTTTGGAACTTTCCGCTTAAGAGCCTATTTACAAACTACAAATAAACAAGTACATTTAGCACTTACGAAAGGAACTTGGAACAGTGGAGATGCGGTTTTAACAAGAATTAACTCAACACAAGTAAACAATGATATATTAGGAACATTAACTAACGATGCTGATAAAAAGCTAGATGGAATGTTCAAAAAAATCAATGAAGAAGGTCAAGGCGCCGTTATATTCATTAATCAAGAAGTAAAATCATTAGAATTACTTTCTAGATTAACAGAATTAAAAGAGCTTCAAGAAAAAGGAATTGTAAAAGCGCCAAGTATTAAAATGGACAATAAAGATTTTGGCATTGGCGCCCAAATTTTACACGATATAGATATTTCAAAAATCAAATTACTTTCTAATCAAACAGAACACACAAAACGTGTTGGAATGATAGGTTACGGACTTGAAATAGTTGATTATGTAAATTACTAAATCAATTAAAAAACCACAATTTTACAGCTAAAGACGATACAGTAATTATTAAAAATAGTTTAATTACTTTATCGTCTTTTTTTACTGACCACCTACTCGCCACCCAAGCACCAGAAGCATTACCAATAGTCAATATAAAGGCTAAAGGATAATTTATTTTATTTTCGTAAGCAAAAACCAACACTGCTCCTACTGTATACATACAGACTACAAATACTTTTGTAACATTAGACTTTAAAAGAGTCAATCCGTTAACATAAGGAAGAATTAACAACATTAAAAAACCAATTCCGGCATTTATAAAACCACCATAAATTCCTAAGAAAAAGAAAATAACAATTGAAACTCCTAATGTTTTACCAGTAATTTTTTCAGTTAGGGTTGCCAAGTTAACTTTTGGCTTAACTATAATTATTAACAACACCATAAGCATAATTAATGCTAGTATTTTGTTGAATAGCTCACCATTTATATCAATGGCAAGTTTTGCGCCTATAAACGAACCTAAGAATGCTGATATTCCAAGATATAAACTAAATGGGTACATTGATTCTCCTTTGCTCTTAAACCCCTTTATAGCGGCAAATGTTTGAACTAAAATTGCAATTCTATTTGTACCATTTGCAACAGAAGCAGGTAATCCTAAAAAAATCAAAGTTGGCAAGGTCAATAAAGTTCCACCTCCAGCAACAGTATTTAAAAAACCAGCAATAAAACCGATCGGAATAAGTAATAGATATTCTAAAGGAAAGTCCATTTATTTAAAATAATTATATGACTGCAAAGATATTTAAATCTAGAAAAGAAAAAATATTTTAATAAGACAAAACCATATATTAACTGAAAGTCAAAACGTTATGAAAACAAATAAAAAAAAGTATAATTTTTTTATCATTTTTATTTTGTAAGTAAAAAAATCATCCTATATTTGCACTCGCAATACGGAAGTAAAGCGATAATTACTGGAGAAATGGCAGAGCGGTCGAATGCGGCAGTCTTGAAAACTGTTGACTGTAACAGGTCCGGGGGTTCGAATCCCTCTTTCTCCGCTGAAAAAATCCTAAACGGTATCAAAACCCTGTAAATCTTATGATTTACAGGGTTTTTGCTTTTGCAGACATACCAAATTATTCATTCAATCTTATTTAAATCGAGATAAAATCGAGACCCTAGAAAATTCAAAAATTAGGGTCTCGCTAAATTACCTCAACAACTGCAAACATTAGGTTCAAAGACATGTTCAATAACTCGTTCAGTCAGTAAACATCTTGTTTGATTTAAAGAAGAAATTTAAATTGAATAATAATTAATTGGTCACCACAATGAAAACAAAAATCACACTTCACTTTTATGCTAAAAGCACAAAAGCCAATTCAAACGGACTACTTCCAATTTATGTAAGACTAACAGTCGATGGTAAACGTTTAGAGTTTAGCACCAAAAAGTTTGTAGAAAAATCAAAATGGTCAAGCGAATTAGCTAAAATGAAAGGTACAACAGAAGAAGCTCGTTCAATCAATAGCTACCTTGATTTAATGAAATCTAAAGTATTAGATGCTCAAATGGAACTACTCCATCGTAATGAAACATTATCAATTGAAAACTTTAAAAATAAGTTGCTCGGAACCGAAGAACGTCAAAGAATGTTAGTTCCTATATTCCAAGACCATAACAACAAAATAAAAGAATTGGTAGGTAAAGAATATGCACCAGGAACATTAGAACGTTACAACACTTCTTTAAAACACACTATTGAGTTCATGCAATGGAAATATAATATTTCAGATATTGATATTACCAAGATTGATCACGCTTTTATAACCGATTATGAATTCTGGTTAAGAAGTGTTAGAAATTGTGCGAATAACACAGCTGTTAAATACATCAAGAACTTCAATAAAATTATCAAGATATGTTTGGCCAATGACTGGCTTGACAAGAACCCATTTGCAAACTATAAATCAAAAGTTAAAGAAGTTGAAAGAGTTTATTTATCTGAAGAGGAAGTTCAAGCTATAATTGAAAAAGAATTTAAAACAGAAAGACTTTCACTAGTTCGCGATATATTTCTTTTTAGCTGTTTTACTGGTCTTGCTTACATAGATGTCAAAAACTTAACAAAGTCGCATATAAGCTTCGGTATTGATGGTGAGAAATGGATATTTACACACAGACAGAAAACAGAAAGTGCTTCTAAAATTCCAATCTTACCAGTTACACAGATGATAATTGATAAATATGAAAACCATCCTCAAAGTAATAATCAAGAAAAATTACTTCCTATCCTATCCAATCAAAAAATGAATTCCTATTTAAAAGAAATTGCTGCTGTTTGTGAAATAGAAAAAGAATTAACCTTTCACATTGCCCGACATACATTTGCGACAACTGTAACGCTTACAAATGGAGTGCCAATTGAAAGTGTAAGTAAAATGCTTGGACATAAAAATTTAAGAACTACCCAACATTATGCAAAGGTTTTAGATAGAAAAGTAAGCGATGATATGAAAATTTTAAAAGATAAATTCACTGTTCTAAATAATAGCCAATTAAATAAAAATGTAATTTCTAGTTGAATATTAATCAAATATAAATAAATGATTTATGTTAAATAAATCTTAAATAAGGTTTAATAAATATATTTTCAATAAATTTGTTAACCAAATAGTTAAATCAGATAGTTAAACATTATGAATAATAAAGAATCAGAAAATACTGAAACTGAAATATTAAATGCAGCAAAGGAAGTTTTCCTACAGAAAGGAATGGCTGGAGCAAGAATGCAAGAAATTGCGGATAAAGCCAATATAAATAAGGCATTATTACATTATTATTATAGAAGCAAACAACTTTTATTCGAGGCAGTTTTTAAAAGTGCTTTTAAATTGTTAGCTCCTCAATTAAATAAAGTGTTGAATGACGACACCGATTTAATTGAAAAAATAAGAAAATTTACAGAGAATTATGTCGCATTTGTAATCAAACATCCTTATTTGCCAAATTTTGTAATACAAGAGTTAAGTAAAAATCCTGATTTTATACAAAAGCTTCGTGCAGAAAAAAACTTCCCTACAATTGATAAATTTAAAATTCAGGTTAATGAAGCGATAGATAAAGGCATTATTAAACCAATTGAAGCAGAACAATTGTTTATTAATATTATATCCTTAAATATTTTTCCATTTATAGGTGAACCTCTATTAATGGCACTTGTGAATATGGACAAAGAAAGCTACAAGAAATTATTAAAAAAACGTAAAACGGAAGTATCGGAGTTTATTATTAATTCAATAAAAATTTAAATTATGAAAAATAATTTAGTAACAATATTGCTTCTAATTTTAACTATTAGTTCTTATGCACAACAAAAACTAACGATTGAAGAATGTTATGCTTTGGCAGAAAAAAATTATCCCATTGCTAAACAAACAAATTTTTTACAACAAAAAACAACGTTTGAAATAGATGCTCTAAATAAAGCAAAATTACCTAAAATAGACATAAACGCACAGGCAACTTATCAATCAGATGTAATTGGATTACCTACTTCTTTACCTGGTGTAGAACCAATAAATAAAGACCAATATAGAGCCACTTTAGATGTAAATCAATTACTTTATAATGGAGGAATGATTAATGCAAACACCAAATTAAAAGAAGCTCAAATGCTTACACAGCAACAACTAGTTGCTGTTAATTTGTATCAACTTAAATCTCGTATCAATTATTCATACATGATGATTTTGTTATGGCAAGACCAAAGAGAATTATTATTAGCCAAACAAAGCACTATCCATTCAAAAATAAAAGAAGTAAAATCAGGTGTAAAAAATGGTGCTATGTTGCCTTCATCTGAACAAGTTTTAGAAGCTGAATTGTTAAAATTAGAACAGGCATTAACTGAAAATACATTTCAACGAATAAAAGAACTTCAAAATTTAGCCGGTTTAACTTCAATAACTATTAAAGAAAACTCTGTTTTAGAAAGACCTAGTTCTGCTTTAGAAAAAAACGGAATTCGACCTGAAATGAAATTTTTTGAATTGCAACAAGCTCAAATAGATGCTTCAAAAAATGTAGTTTCAAAATCAATTTTACCAAAATTAAACGCTTTTGGACAAGCAGGTTATGGAAATCCAGGTTTGAACATGCTTAATAATTCATTTGACGATTTTTATGTTGTAGGTTTAAAATTGAATTGGAATGTATTTGATTGGAATAAATCAAAATCGGAGAAACAAGCTTTAGATATTGCAAAAGAAATTGTTACAACTGAAAAAGAAACTTTTGAAACCAATAATCAAATGCAATTAAACGAATTACAATCTGAAATTTCTAAACTAGAAACCATTATTAAAACAGATTCTCAAATTATTCTGTTACGGGATAAAGTTGTTCAATCTTCCGATTCTCAAATGCGAAATGGTGTGATTACAACATCTGAATATGTTTCAGAATTAAATCAACTTTTTGATGCTAAAACCAATCAAAAAGTACATCAAACACAATTAGAATTGGCTAAAATAAATTATCAAACTATTAAAGGAACCCATTAAGATGAAAAAAAGTATTTTATATATTACAGTATTAGCGATATTTTCTTGTAACAAAGACAAAAATGAAGCAGATGCTTTTGGAAACTTTGAAGCTACAGAAATAACTATTTCATCTGAAGCAAACGGAAAAATCGAATTTCTAAAACTTGAAGAAGGAGATCTTTTACAAGAAAACGCTTTAGTTGGACAAATAGATACCACTCAATTGTATTTGAATAAACAACAATTATTGGCTTCAAAAAATACGATTTATTCTAAATCAACTAATGTTTTATCACAACGAAATGTGTTAAACGAACAATTAAAAACGACTTTAATTGAGCAAAAAAGAATTCAAAATATGTTTGCTGAAAGTGCTGCAACAAAACGTCAAGTAGATGAAGTAAACGGAAAAGTAAGTGTTTTAAAGCAACAAATGCAAAGTGTTGAAACCCAAAATGCACCAATTATTAACGAAGTTAAATCGATTGAAATTCAGATTGAAAAGATAAACGACCAATTAAAAAAATCAAAAATCTTCAATCCAATTTCTGGTACTGTTTTGGCCAAATATGCCGAACCAAACGAAATCACAGCTTTTGGTAAACCATTATATAAAATGGCAAATTTAAATGAAATGACACTGCGAGTTTATTTTAGTGAAACCCAATTAGCATCCATAAAAGTCGGGCAAGATGTAAACGTAACTATTGATGATAAAGATGGAACAAAACCCTATAAAGGAAAAATTTCATGGATTTCATCATCAGCAGAATTCACACCAAAAATCATTCAAACAAAAGAGGAAAGAGTCAATTTGGTGTATGCTGTAAAAATTATCGTAAAAAATGATGGTGCATTGAAAATTGGAATGCCAGCAGAAGTTAAATTTTAATAAAATTTAAAATAAATACTAACTTAAAACTAAAAATCATGAATGGTAAAAACAACATCGCAATTGGTTTTCTTACAATGGGCTTTTTTATGGCTTATGGATTTCTTTTAATTTATTTAAGAGATTTTGCTCCGGGTAAGGAAGAATGGGTAAATACATATAGTATTGGTAAACATTTTGAAACTAGATTAGCTCATGTACATGGCAATTTATTCGCATTTTTAAATATTGTAATTGGATATTTATTGCTTCATTTTCAAAACGAATTAAAAAATGTGAAAGCAATTTCTTGGTTGGCTTTAATAGGTTTACTTATGCCAATTGGAATATTATCTGAAGTATATTTAGGTTTTCCACCAATTTTTGTGCTATTAGGAGCTATTGCAATGACAGCATCAGTTGTATGGCTTGGTGTTTCTTTTTTAAAAATGAAACCTTCAATAAAATAAAATTAACTTATTAAAATAAAAAATAATGGAAAAATTTAATGCAATTGGTTTAGACCAAAAAAAAGTAGAAAACTTGGCGAAAAAGCTAAATATATTACTATCTAACTATTCAATCTTCTATCAAAATACAAGAGGATTTCATTGGAACATTCAAGGAGAGAAATTTTTTGAATTACATTTAAAATTTGAAGAACTTTATAATGATTTATTACTAAAAATCGATGAAATAGCCGAACGTATATTAACATTGGGCTATACTCCAGAACACAGTTATAATGAATACACTAAAACTTCCACTATAATTGAAAGCAATAAAGTTTCAGATGGTCATACAGCTGTAGCACAAATTCTTGAAAGCTTGAAAATAGTTATTGTAATGCAAAGAGCAATTCTTGAATTAGCAAGCGATGCAAACGATGAAGGTACAAATGCTTTAATGAGTGATTATATCCGTTTTCAAGAGAAACAAATTTGGATGTATTCATCGTTTTTAAACAAGTAAAAAAATGGAAAAGCACTATTATAATGTTGATGTAAATTGGAGCAGTGATCGTAAAGGAAATTTATGTTCTCCCGAAATAAATCAATTTAATGCAGTAAAAAAATGTATTGAAGTGGCTACTCCACCTGAATTTCAAAAAGGAATACCAGGTATTTGGACTCCAGAACACTTGTTTACTGCCGCAGTAAGCAGTTGTTTAATGACTACTTTTTTAGCAATTGCAGAAAACTCTAAACTTGAATTTAAAAATTTCAGTTGCAAGTCTAAAGGTGTTTTAGAACAAATAGAAGGTAAATTTCTAATAAGTGAAATAATCCTAGAACCAACAATTATTATTAATGATGAAAAAAATCGTGAAAGAGCTGAAAGAGTTATTCAAAAATCGGAAACTGCATGTTTAATTTCAAATTCAATAATTTCTAAAATTACTATGAATTCAATAATAAAAACAGAGTGATTATGAAAAAGTTAATTTCATATGGTATAGCATTTTTATTAGCTGCATTTGGACTTTTGACTTTGTTCTTGAGTGCTTCGGTTATTTTTGATTTATTTGGAATAAGAGCCAAAGAAGGTAATTACGTTTTATTCATTGTTTGGGCAAATTTCATTAGCAGTATAATTTATTTAATTGCTAGTTATGGTATATTAAAAAGTAAAAAGTGGGCAACTACTATTTTAGGAGTATCGGCACTAATTCTCATAAACGCATTCATAGTTTTTATTATTTATATATACGCTGATGGTATTCATGAAACTAAAACAATTGGTGCAATGATTTTTAGAATCATTATAACCCTATTTTTTATAGCATTAGCCTATTTTACAATTAACAAAAGTAAACAAATTAAAAAATTATGAACAAATTAAAAATTACATCAATCCTATTATCAACGTTCTTTCTTTTTTCTTGCAACGACAAAGCAAAAAATGAATCTGCTGAAACAAGTCAAGCTACTAAAACAGAAGTTCACGAACATTCAAATGACGAAACCATTCAACTAAATGATGGACAAAAATGGAAAGTAGATGTTGATATGATAGCTCATATTCGTACTATGGAAAATGACGTGACTTCATTTGACAAAGAAACACCTGAAAACTATCAATTATTAGCTGATAATTTGAAAAAAAATCTTGATTTATTAACATCAAATTGCACTATGAAAGGTCAAGCTCATGATGAATTACATAAATGGTTACTTCCTTATATCGAATTAGTTGATGATTTTTCAAAAGATAAATCAAATGAAAACCTGGCTAAAATTCAAGAATCATTTACAACCTTTAATCAATATTTCCAATGATATTAAAAAATCTTCACACCGAAAATACAGCAGTTCAAACACAGTTGTTGTTTGAATCAAATGATAAAAAAGTTGTTTCATTACAAATTGCTAAAGGCGAAACCTTAAAAGAACACGTTTCAAAAATACCTGCATTATTAGTTTGTATTTCTGGAAATGCCGTTTTTACTGATGAAAAAGGAACTGTAATTAATCTTAATTCCGGAGTTTATGTAATGATAGAAGTAAATATTAAACATGAAGTAAAAGCAATAGAAGAAAGTAATTTTCTGTTAATTAAATAGCTAATTACTAGTAACTAGTAACTAATCACTTTTAAAATAATGAGTATTTCTGTCCAAAACATATCAAAATCCTACAAATCAATCCAAGCCATTGATGACGTTTCCTTTGAAGTAAATGAAGGAGAATTATTTGGCCTTATTGGACCAGATGGAGCAGGAAAAACTACTATTTTCAGAATATTAACAACGCTTTTAATTGCCAATAAAGGTAACGCAAAAGTTTTAGAATATGATGTAGTTAAAGATTACAAAGCCATTCGAAATTCTGTGGGTTATATGCCAGGAAAGTTTTCACTGTACCAAGATTTAACAGTAGAAGAAAACCTAACCTTTTTTGCCACTATTTTCGGAACAACCATTGAAGAAAATTACGATTTAATCGAAGATATTTACGTTCAAATAGAACCGTTTAAAAAACGAAGAGCAGGAGCATTGTCTGGAGGAATGAAACAAAAACTAGCATTGTGTTGTGCTTTAATTCACGCACCAAAAGTTTTGTTTTTAGACGAACCCACAACTGGAGTTGATCCCGTTTCTCGTAAGGAATTTTGGCAAATGCTAAAACGATTACAGCAAAAAGGAATCACGATTTTAGTTTCAACACCTTACATGGACGAAGCTTCATTGTGTGATAGAATTGCTTTAATACAAAAAGGAAAAATCTTGAAAATCGATTCACCAAGCAACATCATTTCAAAATACGACAAAGTAATTTATGATATTCAATCTAAAAACACACACGGATTAATTCACGATTTAAAAAATTACCCAAGTCATTTTAGTGTTTATGCTTTTGGAGAATTTATTCATTATATAGATACAAATCAAAACTTTAATCCAAACGATTTACAGGATTATTTACAACAAAAAAATCACACTCAAATTATCATAAAACCTGCTCAAACGACAATTGAAGATGTGTTTATGGATTTATAATTATGAACGAAGAAAAAATCATACAAGTCGAAAACCTAACCAAAAAATTTGGAGATTTCACTGCTGTCAAAGGAATTACTTTTGATGTGTATAAAGGAGAAATTTTCGGTTTTCTTGGAGCAAACGGAGCAGGAAAAACTACCGCAATGAAAATGCTCATCGGAATTTCTAATCCAACTTCAGGAAAAGCAAATGTTGCTGGTTTTGATGTATTGTCACAATCAGAAATGGTTAAGAAAAGTATTGGTTATATGAGCCAGAAATTTTCAATGTACGATGACTTAACAATTAAAGAGAACATTACTTTTTTTGGAGGAATTTACGGTTTATCTAGAAAACAAATCAAACAAAAAATTACACAATTAGTTGAAGAGTTAGAACTTCAAGAGGTTATAAATAATTTAGTGGGTTCATTACCATTAGGTTGGAAACAGAAATTATCTTTTTCTGTTGCCTTGTTGCATGAACCTAAAATTGTTTTTCTAGACGAACCAACAGGTGGCGTTGATCCAATAACAAGAAGACAATTTTGGGAAATGATATATACACAAGCTTACAAAGGAACAACCATTTTTGTAACCACACATTACATGGATGAAGCCGAATATTGCGACCGTGTTTCCATTATGGTTGATGGTGCTATTGAAGCATTAGACTCTCCAAAAAAACTAAAAGAACAATTCCAAGTAGATTCAATGAATGATGTGTTTTTAAAATTAGCACGTAATATTGAGTAAGCTAATTACTATTAACTAGTTACTAATTACTATTATAAATGAAAAGATTCATCGGTTTTGTAAAAAAAGAATTCTATCACATTTTTCGTGATAAACGCTCCTTGTTTATTTTATTTGGAATGCCTATTGCTCAAATTTTATTGTTTGGTTTTGCAATTACAAATGAAATTAATAATGTAGAAATTGCAATTTTTGACCAATCAAATGATGTAGAAACACAAAAAATTATTAACAAAATAAAATCGTCTCCTTATTTTAATGTCGAAAATCAAATAAATAATGAAAGTGATATTGAAAAAGAATTTAAAAAAGGAAAAATTAAAGCGGTTTTAATTTTTGAACGTGATTTTAGTAAAAATTTGCAAACAAAAAATGTTGCAGTAGTACAAGCTATAACCGATGCTACAGAACCAAACGTAGCAAACACAATAGCAAATTATACATCTGCGATTATTCAAAATTATCAGTCACAAAAAAAACAACCTAAAACAAATTTAGTAAAAGTTGAAGTACAATCGAGAATGTTTTATAATCCAGAACTTAAAAGTGTTTTCAATTTTGTTCCCGGTGTTATGACTGTTATTTTAATGTTAGTGTCTGCAATGATGACTTCTATTTCTATTACACGAGAAAAAGAAATCGGTACAATGGAAATCCTTTTGGTTTCTCCAATAAAACCTTTTCAGGTAATTATTGGCAAAGTATTTCCTTATATTTTTCTATCAATCATTAATGCTATAATCATACTATTATTGGGCTTTTTTGTTTTCAAAATGCCAATAAATGGTAGCTTACTACTTTTATCTTTTGAAAGCATTTTATTCATTATATCTGCTCTTTCTTTAGGGATTTTAATTTCCACTATTTCAGATTCGCAACAAACGGCAATGATGCTATCCTTGATGGGGCTAATGCTACCTGTTATAATACTTTCTGGTTTTATTTTTCCAATAAATAGTATGCCTTTGCCAATGCAAATCATCAGTAATATTATTCCTGCTAAATGGTTCATTATTATTGTAAAAGCCATAATGCTTAAAGGTGTTGGTATTCAATATATTTGGAAAGAAACACTCATATTAATTGGAATGACAATACTATTTATAACAATAAGTATTAAAAAATATAAAATCAGATTAGAATAAAATTATTTTTTTAAATACACTTAATATTTTCTAAATGAAAACAATATTATTCATCATACAAAAAGAGTTCAAGCAGATTTTTAGAGATAAAAGTATGCTTCAGCTAATATTTATTTTACCTATTTTACAATTATTAATTTTGTCGAATGCTGCCACATTTGATGTTAAAAATATTGCTATCACTTTTGTTGATAATAATCAAAGTCGAGAATCTAGAGAGTTAATAAGTGCATTTGACGCTTCTACCTATTTTAATGTTACAGAATCTTATTTTTCAGAGAATAAAGCTATTGAAGAAATGCAAAAAGGTAAAACAGATATTATTGTAAACATTCCTGTAAACTTTAATCGAAATCTACAAAAAGATAAAAAAGGAAGTATTTCTGTTAACATTAATGCTATTGATGCTGCAACTGCTGGTGTAGAAAATGTGTATGTAACACAGATCGTTAGTGCTTATAATAAGAATATTCAAATACAATCTAAATATATTTCAGAAAACAAAGAAGTAGAACAAAATATAATGGTTATACCTTCTTTTTGGTATAACAATACCTTAAACTACAAAACCTTTATGGTTCCAGGCATATTAGTTTTGTTGGTAACCATGCTAACATTGTTTCTTTCGTCTATGAATATTGTTAGAGAAAAAGAGTTGGGTACATTAGAGCAAATAAACGTTACACCAATAAAAAAACATCAATTTATTATCGGAAAATTATTTCCGTTTTGGGTACTTGGATTAGTCATTTTGACTGTAGGTTTAATAATATCTAAAGTTGTTTTTAATGTTCCAATGCTAGGTAATATTTTATTAGTTTATGGCTTCACATCTATTTATTTACTTTTAATATTAGGGTTTGGTCTTTTTATATCTAATCACACAGAAACCCAACAACAAGCTATGTTTATTGCATGGTTTTTTATGGTAATCTTTATTTTAATGAGTGGTTTGTTTACGCCTATTGAAAGTATGCCAAAATGGGCTCAAAACTTTACTTTGTTAAACCCTATTCGTTATTATGTTGAGTTTATTAGAATGGTACTTTTAAAAGGTTCTGGTTTTGTTGAAGTACTAAATAATTTATTAATAATATTTGGATTTGCAGTAGTTGTAAATGGTTTGGCTGTTTGGAGTTATAAAAAAACAAATTAAAAATTTTAAGTGACTCTATTTGATAGTTTTAAAGTATAGAACCAAACCAAGATGATTTATTTGTATAAGGAAATATAACATAGATAATTTTTAAAATAATTTGCTAAATGCAGTAAAAAATAAAACATTATGAAAATTAAATTCATTGGAGGTGCAGGAACTGTAACGGGTTCAAAAACACTAATCGAAAGTAACGGAGTAACAATTCTTATAGATTGCGGTCTTTTTCAAGGCATAAAACCCTTACGTGAACTCAACTGGGAACCATTACCAGTTTTACCATCAACAATTGATTTTGTTCTACTTACACACGGTCATTTAGACCATTGCGGTTGGTTGCCTAGATTAGTTGATCAAGGTTTTAAAGGTAAGATTTACTGCACGAGTCCAACCAAAGACATCGCAAAACTTATTTTATTGGATAGTGCAAAAATTCAGGAAGAAGAAGCTAACAAAGCTAATGAAGGGCATTATTCAAAACACCAAATTGCAAAACCACTTTATACAGTAGAACAAGCCAAACAAGTTTTTCCTCTTTTTAGAGTAGTAAAAGTGAATGAAGTTGTCAATCTTGATGCTGAAATTGAGGCAGTTTTTACAAATGCAGGACATATCATTGGAGCTTGTACAATAGATTTAATGATTGAAAATAAAAAATTAGTTTTTTCTGGAGATATTGGTCGTGATGACGATGTACTTATGTATGCACCAACAAAACCGAAAAATGCCGATTATATTTTTCTTGAAAGCACTTATGGTAATAGAATTCATCCAGACACTGATACAAAATTTGAGCTAGAAACTTACATTAACAATACAGTCAACAAAGGCGGCACAATCATTATTCCAAGTTTTGCTGTCGAACGAGCTCAAACGGTAATGTATTTGCTTTGGCAACTTAAAAGTGAAGGTAAAATTCCAAATATTCCCTACATCATTGATACACCAATGGGAATAAGAATATTAGACGTTTTTGAAAATAACACAAAATGGCACAAACTCTCTCCAAACGAATGTGTTGAAATGTGTAAAATGTTTACCATGATTATCGATTATAAAGACACAATTGAAGCTATTTATGATAAACAACCTAAAGTAGTCATTGCTGCTAGCGGAATGGTTACAGGTGGTCGAGTATTAAGCTATTTAGAAAAATATATAGGTTTGCCTGAAACAACTGTTATTATCGTTGGATATCAAGCTGAAGGAACTCGTGGACGAAAATTATTAGAAGGTGCAAAAGACATCAAAATTCATGGAAAATATTATGAAGTAAAAGCAAATATTCTTGAAATTGAAGGATTATCAGCTCACGGCGACCAGCAAGATTTAATCAACTGGCTTTCAATATTAGAAAATAAACCTAAAAAAGTATTCTTGGTTCACGGTGAAAATATTCCAGCAGATGAACTACGTATTAAAATAAACGAGAAATATGGTTTTGATTGCGTTGTAGCTTTAATGGGACAAGAGATTGATTTATAATCTCTGATAACTAAAATAATGTAACATGAAAAAGCATAAAAATAAATTAATTACAAATGAATCTTTATTTATTCGAGGGCCGCTATCTCGATTTAAAGAACTCATGTTTACTTTTAAGGTTCAATTTAATTTTATAAAATCTTTTAGAAAGTTACATTTTATTGGCCCTTGTGTAACCGTTTTTGGATCTGCTAGATTTACACCCGATTCAGAACATTACCAAAATGCAGAAAAAATTGGTGCTGAAATTTCTAAACTAGGATTTACTGTTTTGACTGGTGGTGGTCCAGGAATAATGGAAGCGGCAAATAAAGGAGCTTTTGAAAATGGCGGATATTCTGTAGGTTGCAATATTGTATTGCCACGAGAACAAAAACCTAACCCATACTTACATAAATGGATAGATATTCCATATTTTTTTGTTCGTAAAGTTGTTTTAATAAAATATTCATACGCTTTTATTGTAATGCCGGGTGGTGTTGGAACTTTAGATGAATTATTTGAAGCACTTACATTAATTCAAACCAAAGTAATTAAAAACTTTCCAATAATTATTTTTGATTCAGAATATCATAAAGAACTTTGTCATCATATTAAAATTATGGTTGAAAATGAAAGCATTAGTCCAGAAGATATGAAGCTACTTTACGTTACGGATTCAATACCTGATTTAGTAACACATCTAGAAACTCATGCAATTGAAAAATTTGGATTAATCAAACAACAAATTAAACCAAAATGGTGGTTTTTTGAAAATACATCTAAAAAATGAAAAAACTAATAACAACATTATTTTTAGTTCTTTTATCCAATTATTCTCAAGGTCAAGAGTCCTATTCTTTAACGGTTAAAGTTTCAGATTTAAGAAACTCTAATGGAGATGTTCTTTTTTTATTATACAATAAAGAGGGTTCAATACCTGATGAGAAAATTAAAAACTATTATAAAAAAGAAGTTGGTACAATTTCTATGAATTCATCAACTATAACATTTAATAATATTCCTAAAGGGAAATATGCAGTATTTATACTTCATGACGAAAATAAAAATGGCAAAATTGACAAAAAATTCATTCTACCTATAGAAGGAATAGGTTTTTCGAATTATCAAAATATCAACTTAACAAATAGACCTAATTTTTCCAAAGCTAGTTTTAAAATAGATGAAAACTTAACAAAAAGTATTAAAATTATTTATAAGTAACGAAGTCAAACTATTTCAAAATGATATAACCTTTATCAGTCTAATTATGAATATTATAAATAAAATTATGAGAAATAGTATAGTATTAGTTTTTGTTATTTTAGTCTCAAATATTACATATGCACAAACTAAAGCAGATTCAATAACTTCACTTGATTTAGATAAAATAGCACAAGTAAATCAAGGAGAAAGTTATGTTACTTTTCCTTTTGATGTTGGAAATTTAGAACCTTTAATGTTTGAGGCAAATGTTAGCCCTAATTTTAAGATTAGAGAACGTAAAGATTCTAGATTAATGGCAGTGCTTACTTCTCAAATTATTATACGAATGTATGACGAATACTCTTATCCAGTAAGAACACCTAGTTACATACCTCAAATTGCGTTCTATTTTTTAACAGGACATAAAGATGCAGCCAATAAATTAACTTTATTTGGTAAAATTGCTCATCATTCTAATGGTCAAGATGGTAATTTTTATACAGATGATGGAAAAGTCAATTTACAATCAGGAAATTTTGCAACAAACTATTTAGAATTAGGGTTTTTACAATCATCATATAGTCAAAACTTGAAAGCTTTCAAATTTATAAAAAGTTCTGTTGAAATTCACCCAAAGAGTTGGATGTTAGAGGAACTTCATGGTCAATATAGCGGATTGCGATGGCACAATACTTTTTTAGCTTATAAACTTCCTATGAAAACAAACCTTGTAAAAAGTAGTGAACAAAGAGCAAACTTTTCTGTAAAAGCAGAAACAACTTTGATGCTAGATAATATTAACAATTGGGATACTTTTAATTCAAAAAGAATTAATGCCAGTTTAATTGTTTATTATCATCCCAAATTTTTAGAAGACATTGGATTTTTTGTTCAATTCTATCAAGGTATGGATTATTATAATATTTATTTCCAACATCAAATCAGCTCAATTAGATTTGGTATTATGACCGAAACTTTACGTTTTTAAAACAATATTTATGAAAGAAAAACCAATATTTATAAAGAAGAGTAATAAAGAAGTTGAACCTTTTTTAACTCATAAACTAGAACAATCACTTCAACATAGTGGTGCAACTAAAGAAGAAATTGAAAACATTATATCTAAAATAGAACCAGATATTTATGACGGAATTTCTACAAATGAAATATATAAAAAAGCGTATGCTTATTTAAAAAAATCAAACCGAACATCAGCTTCACGATATAGTCTAAAACGGGCTATTTTTGAATTAGGCCCAACGGGTTATCCGTTTGAAAGATTAGTTGGAGCTTTATTACGTGAAAAAGGATATGAAACAAAAGTCAGTGTTATTTTAAATGGCGAATGCGTAACACATGAAATAGATGTATTGGCAGAAAAAGAAGGAAACGTTTATGCAATTGAATGTAAATTTCATTCTGATGCTAAAGTGGTTAGTAATGTCAAAATTCCATTATACATAAATTCAAGGTTTTTAGACATACAAAAACAATGGAATACTAATTCTAACAATTCAACGCACCTCAAACAAGGTTGGTTGGTTACAAATACAAGGTTTACACTAGATGCAATAAACTATGCAAAATGTGTTGGATTAACTTTATTAAGCTGGGATTACCCAAAAGCCAATGGTATAAAAGCCAATATTGATACTTATGGATTATATCCAGTAACAGTATTAACAACATTAACCATAAAAGAAAAACACCAACTAATTGATAAAGATATTGTATTGGTTAAAGAATTATTTAAAGCTTCTTATATGTTGAAAAAAATTGGAATATCTGAAATTAGAATTAAACGGGTTTTAGACGAAATTACGCACTTATGTAAAATTTAATATCTATGGAAAACACTAATAAAGAAAGTAAAAGTAGTTTGCGTCAAGAAAAATTGGCGAAATTTGACACTCGTGGAGTGCAAACACTTTTTAAAACGCTATCAAGAAATCACTACATGTTATTAAAGATGATTGATAATAAAGCAAGAATTATTTTAACAGTAAATTCTATCATTACTTCTTTACTATTTGGTATTCATTTTATTACAACAGAATCTAAAACAATAAACATAAATATTGGTACTAAAATATTGGTAATAAGCAGTATGTTGTCTATGATTTTTGCATTAATAAGCATGTTGCCACATAGGTATTTAGGTAAAGTTTTTCAAAACAGCGGTTATAAAGGAACGTTATATGCCGCTAATTTTTCAAAACAGTCGCTATCTGAATTTAAGAAAGAAATTGAACGCATCATGGATAGCGGAAATTCCGTTTACGATGAAATGATTTATGATATTTACTTTTTAGGATTGGTAATTACTAAAAAACAACAATTATTATATGTTTCAGTTATAGTTCTATTGATAGGTGTATTAGCAACACTTACTTATGCTATTTTTAGTATTTAAATTAGATAAAAAAAAAGCAATTAATCGATATATATGAAAGCTTACTTTACATTTTTATCAATAATTATCCTTTCATCACTTTTATTATATAGTTGTGCATCACTGAATCCTAAACTAAAAGACCAAATTGTATTAGAAGTAAACAAACAGCAACCTACTTTTAAAATCTATTTAATTGGTGATGTTGGAGAACCTGATAATGGAAATGCTCCGGATGCACTTAATGCCTTGGAAAAAGAAATTAAAAAGGCGAACACTTCAGATTTATTGCTATTCTTGGGAGATAATGTTTACCCAAAAGGTATTCCCAAAATAGATAGCCCAGAAAAAAAGGATGCTGTATTTGCATTATCATTACAAATCAACGTAGCAAAAAAATTTCCTGGTCGTGTAATCTTTATTCCAGGAAATCACGATTGGTATAGTGGTTTTTCAGGATTATACCAACAAGAATTATTAGTTGAAGAAGCATTAGGCACTAACACTTTTTTACCTGAAAATGGTTGTGCAATTAAAAAAGTAAACATTAATGATGAAACCATTTTATTAGTTGTTGATTCACAATGGTATATTACTAATTGGGACAAACACCCAACCATAAACGATAATTGCGAAATAAAAACACGTACAGATTTTTTTGACGAATTTAGAAGCGAAATAAAAAAAGCAAGAGGAAAAACAGTAGTAGTTGCCATTCATCATCCTATGTTTACCAATGGATCTCATGGTGGACAATATAGTTTAAAAAACCATCTTAATCCATTCCCAATTTTAGGGTCTCTTAAAAACCTTTTTAGAAATACCACTGGTGTTTCTAATGCAGACTTATCAAACAAGTTTTACAACGAATTAAAACAAAATTTAGTAACGGCATCACAACAAAACGATAATGTAATTTTTGTTTCTGGACATGATCATAATTTACAATATCTTGTTGAAGACAATATTCCGCAAATCATTAGTGGTTCAGGTTCTAAAAATACGGCTACACGGTTAGTAAAAGGAGGTAAATTTGCATACCCTAAAAGTGGATTTGCTGTTTTGAATTTTTTTAAAGATGGTTCTTCAGAAGTTAATTTTATTGCAGCAGAAAACAATCAAATAGTTTTTAATGAACAAGTTTTTCCTTCTGATTTTGAAAAATCTACAATAAAATATCCTAAAATAATTCAAGATTCAGTCAAAGCGTCTATTTATACAAATAAAGAAACCTCTAAAAATGCCTTTTTTAAATTTTTATGGGGAGAAAGATATAGAAAATACTATAGTATTCCTGTAAATGCTAAAGTAGCTTATTTAGACACTCTTATGGGTGGTTTAACTCCTATACGTAAAGGTGGTGGCACACAATCCAAAACGCTTCATTTACAAACAAAAGAGGGAAAAAGATTTGTAATGAGAGCTTTAAAAAAGAATGCCACTCAATATATTCAAGCTTCAGCTTTTAAAGACCAATATGTTGAAGGTTATTTTGAGAACACAGCTTCAGAATCACTGGTGAAAGATGTGTTTACTGGCTCATATCCTTACGCACCTTTTGTTGTGGCATCGTTGTCTAGTAGTTTGAATATTCCATATTTGAATTCGCACCTATATTATATTCCCAAACAAGATAATTTGGAAAAATACAATCAAGAATATGGTAATGAACTATACGTGTTTGAAGAATATGCATCTGAAGGAAATACTCAATTGACTAATGGAAATTTTACGGGAAACATTATAAACACCAAAGATGTTATTGAAAAAATTCATGAAGACGATACAAAAGTTATAGACGAACAAGCATACATTAAAGCTCGATTGTTTGATATGTTAATTGGTGATTGGGATAGACATTACGACCAATGGCTTTGGATAGAATATCAAGAAAATAACAAAACAATATATAGACCATTGCCAAGAGATAGAGATCAAGCTTTTTCTAAAATGTCTGATGGTTTTATGTTAGGTACTTCAATTCACCTAATTCCTGCTTCCAAATTATTACGAAAATATGCAGCTGATTTAAAAGATGTAAAAGGATTTAATATAGAACCTTATCCTTTAGATATCGCATTTATATCACAATCCAATAAGGATATTTGGGATAAACAAGTTGCAGAAATACAAAATGATTTAACCAATGAAGTAATAGACAAAGCTTTTAATACTGTTCCAAAAGAAGTACAAGATGAATCTATTGAAACCATTAAACATCTATTAAAAGGCAGAAAAACCAATTTACAAACCATAGCCGATTCATATTATAAGCTAATAAATAAATATGCCGTTATTGTCGCAACCAATAAAAAAGATTCTATAAAAATAAATGGATTAGAAAATGGAAATGTAGAAGTTTCAATGTATCAATGGAAAGAAAATTCAAATATAGATTATTTTCATAATAGAACTTACAACCCAAAACTTACAAAGGAAATATGGATTTATGGGTTAGATGATGATGACATTTTTAATATAACAGATGAAATAAAAAAAATAAAAATTAGAATTATTGGTGGTCAAAATGAAGATGAATACATTGTTGAAAACGGTAAAAATATAGTAATATATGATTACAAATCCAAGCCAAATACACTAAAAGAAATACATAATGCTACGATTAAACTACAAGATAAATATAGCACCAATGTTTACGATTATAAGAAACTTAAAAATAATTTCAATCAAATAATTCCGACCATTGGTACAAATCCAGATGATGGCATTAAAATTGGAATCAATAACACCTATACAACTTATGGTTTCGAAAGAAATCCATTTACTAGCCAGCATAAAATCAACACGGCTTTTTATTTTGCTACTAATGGCTATGAAATTAAATATCAAGGTGAATTTGCTAATATTATTGGCAATTTAAACTTAAAAATTAATTCAATTTTTCAAAGTCCTAACTACACCTTAAACTTTTTTGGTTTTGGTAATGAAACTGAAAATTTAGAAAATGCTTTTGGACTTGACTACAATCGAGTAAGAGTTCGCGAATTTCAACTTAATCCTTCATTGGTTTATAGAGCTTATGGTGGTAGTCAATTTAGTTTTGGTTTAGGATATGAGTCAATTGAAGTAGAAAATACTCAAAACAGATATGTAGAAAACAGTTCTCAATTGCCAAGCTATATTTTTAAGACTAATCAATTTGGAAGCATAAATACCAAATTTGAATTTGAAAATTATGATAATAAGGCATACCCTACTATAGGTTTTAAATCAAGTGTTGATATTGGTTATAAAATGAATTTGGACCAAAGCAACAGAGGTTATACTTATCTAATTCCCGAATTAAGTATTACTCATAAATTAGTATCATCAGGAAAACTTGTATTGGCTAGTAGAATAAAAAGTCAAGTTAATTTAGGTAATAATTTCGAATTTTATCAAGCACCTTCTATTGGTGGCACTAATGGGTTAAGAGGGTTTAGAAATCAACGATTTACGGGTAACAGTTATGTTTTCCAAAATACTGACTTAAGATATAGTTTTGATAAAATAAAAACCAAATTAATACCAATCCGTTTTGGTTTATTTGGTGGGTTTGATTATGGAAGAGTTTGGTTTGATAATGAAGATTCAAACAAATGGAATAACTCTTATGGTGGTGGTTTTTTCATGTCTGGAGTTGATGTTATAACAACAAACCTTGGAGTATATAATTCAATTGATGGAATACGTATAGCTTTTAGTCTAGGTTTTGGTTTTTAGATAATTAATAATAAATCAATTATGAAAAATTTTTTTTTAATCAAGTGGATTATTAGAAGAATTGATGCTTTCTGGAGTAATATTTTCTATTAGATTCTACTGTAAATTTAAACATAAAACTACTTATCCTAAATTGAATATAAAAACAACCAAATTATTATCCGATCTCAACGAGCAACTAAATTTTATCGAATTAGAAATTGATAATCAGATAACTCGTTGCGAAAGTTCCATTGAAATTATTTTAAAAGTATTGATTAATTTGAAAAACTTAATTTCAAAATTCAAATTCAAATCTGAAACTGAAGAAATCCAATTTTTTAAAGAAATAAAGCCTCAATTCTCTTCTAAACTTATATACAACAATATGATTTATAAGATTGAAATGAAAAGACCAAATGGTGGAAGTAGAATATTAAAAAAATATTATAACAATGAGCTTTTAAAGCTAAAAGCTTTCTTTGACAACGAACTTGAATTTTATCAATATTACCGTTCAGGAAGTACTTATTTAGATTATAAATACTTTTTAAGAGGTAAATTCGATATTAAAATGGCATTAGATAGTTATTACTTTGAAACCGATAAAACTTTTTCAACCTCTCATGACTTCAAAGTAGCTAGAATATTAGCTAACGATTTAATCCAATTGTATTTAGAAAATCAAATTATTATGATTGACAATAAAGACTCTTGTGAAAAATCACAACGCAAACCGAACATAAAAATGACTTGGACAAGCTCAAAAGTTTCATTAATTGAATTAATGTATGCTTTACATACGAAAGGTGTTTTCAATAATGGTGCCGCTGATTTAAAAGATATTGCTGAATATTTTGAACATGTTTTTGAAATTGATTTAGGGCAATACCGTCGTGCATTCCTTGAAATTAGAGCAAGAAAGAATGAAAACACAAAATTCATTACAACATTAAATGAAGCATTATTGAAAAGAATGGAAAGTTCAGATGAGGTTATTTAAATAAAAATCGTTCACAACATGAACCCCGTTGTGAAATAAAACCATTCAAACTTCACAAATTTGTACCATAACAATCTAAAATATCAGTTATGGCAATCGAAGTTATTACACGCGAAGACTTAAACGAATTCCGTAGTCTTCTCCTAAATGATTTAAAAGAAATCATTCATTCAAAACCCCAACAGCAAAAACAGTGGCTCAAATCTAAAGAAGTCAGAAAGCTGTTAAATATTTCTCCAGGAACTTTACAAAATTTAAGAATTAACGGCACACTAACCTATACCAAAGTTGGCGGTATCATGTATTACGACAATGCAGACATCGAAAAACTACTGAACGGAAATAAAGTACATGCAGTTCCAACTCTTTTTAAGTAAAAATGTATTTGTCAACCTGAACTTGTTTCAGGTTCTAATAATACTAGTCACTTATCACTAATTACTAGTCACTTATCACTAACAAAATGAATTACATCAAACACCTAACCGGTTTCTTCATTCGCATTGCATCTCAAGAAACCATTTATCCAACACACATAAGTCTATACATTGCCTTATTCCAAAGTTGGAATATCAATCGTTTTAAAAACCCAATAACTATTTCTAGAGAAGAAATGATGAAAACCAGTAGAATAGCTTCAAAAGCTACTTATCATAAGTGTATTAAAGAATTGCAAAGTATGGGCTTTATAGAATATTTACCATCATACAATCCGTATTCCGGTTCAGAAGTAATATTACATGATCTATCAGATAGAAAAAGTGTTTTTAAAAACCAAACCAGTTCAATTATTGACCAAACCCAACCAATAAATGACCTAGCCAATAGCAATGGTGCTGAACAAGTTGATGAACCCAATATATATAATAATACAAAAACATCTAAAAACAATGAAAACATATCTATAGACAACAATTTTAAAATTTTTAATCAAGATGATTTTATTTTAAGTATAAATAATAAAAAAGAAAAAAGTTCCGCAAAAAAAGAAAAAGCCGAAAAGCCAAGTTTAGAACAAGTCAAAGAATATTTCAAACAACAAGAGTATTCAGAATTTGAAGCAGAACGATTTTACAATTATTACACAAGTAATGGTTGGTTAATTGGTGGTAAAACTAAAATGATAGATTGGCATGCAGCAGCTCGAAATTGGATGTTGAATACAGCAAAATTCACAGTTAATCTTCCACAAAATCTACAAACAAAAGAACAACCAAGAGCCAAACACTTACAAGTTACTGAGGATAAAAACTATGCAGAACCACTTTAACCTGAACTTGTTTCAGGTTCTCTTCAACTGTCATCCTGAACTTGTTTCAGGATCTGTTCTTATTACAAACAATCTGTAAACTGTTAACCGTTAACTATCAACTATGAGTTCAAAATACAACTACCCAGAAATCTTAACATGGCTAGAACAAAAAGCCAAACAAGATTATGGAGAAAAATTTCAATTCTTGGAACAAGACATAGCTAACATTACAAAACTAATCGCTTACTTCTTAAACGATGAGGAAACTACCAATCAATTAGGCATAGATTTAACAAAAGGAATTCTACTTTCTGGACCAGTGGGTTGTGGTAAAACTACATTAATGACACTAATGAAATATGTTGCTCCAAAAGAGAATAAATTCTACCTAAAAACCTGTCGAGATATAAGTTTTGAATTCATAAAAGAAGGCTATGAAATAATTCACCGATACAGTCGTGGAAGCTATTCTCAATCAGAATATAAAAACTATTGTTTTGACGATTTAGGAGTAGAAAGTAATCTAAAATACTATGGAAATGAATGTAATGTGATGGCAGAAATAATCTTATCAAGATATGATCTATTCATCTCCAGAAAAGTAAAAACCCATATAACAACAAACCTATCAGCTTCAGAAATAGAAACCATGTATGGCAATCGAGTTCGCTCAAGATTTAGAGCCATGCTAAACCTCATCGCATTCGACAAAACAACACAAGACAAACGCTAACCGTCATTGCGAGGAACGAAGCAAACTCTTGTCACACTTAGCTTGTCGAAGTACCTTACCGTCATCCCGAGCGCAGTCGAGGGACAATAAATAATAACTGCAAACCATCAACTTAAAATTAACTAAATCATGAGAAAAATAAACATCTTCTGGAACTGGTTCCAAGACAACAACCAAACCATAAAAAACCTAATCAACGAAACACAACACAATCAAAACCAAATATGCTATTGGTTAAACAAGCAATTAGGGTATTATTGTAAAGAATTAGATTTTATTATTGTATTACCAAAAAAGGTAAATCAAAAATCAGAACTCATCATTACAGCAAACGGTAATCCGGAATACTTCGACCAAGTAATCCAACTAATCAACAATGCTCCTGTTTTAAGAAACTGGAGATTTATAGTATTTATTCAACTCACCGAAAAAATAGATAAAATCATAGAAAGATTAGACGATCATTATGTTATCCAAGAATTAACAATCAAAACTAATCAAGTAAAGTTTCTTCCACTCGACTATGATGTAAACTCTAAAGAATTAGACATTATCATTTACTTAAAAAACTACTACATTCGTTGCAATACTAAAACATTTAAACAAATTATATATATTATACTTAAAGACTTATTAGGAGAAAAATCAATTTGCGAAAAAATCAATTTTGTTCAACTTGCTAAAATGCCAAATCAAATAGAAGAACTCATTGAATTATATGAATTTCAGTATTATTTAGATAATATTAATACTTCTGAATTGTAATTAAATTCAATATATTTGCATATAATGCAAACTTTATGAGTAAAAAAGCAATTAATCGATTGAAAGTAGTATTAGCTGAAAAGAACTTGACTAGTAAATGGCTTGCTGAACAATTAGGAAAAAATGAGGCGACTATTTCAAGGTGGTGTACTAATGATGTACAACCTACATTAAATACACTCTCTAAAATTTCTGAATTACTTGAAATAAGTATTTCAGAATTAATAAATGATAAATAACCTATGGAAAGTACTTCTAAATTAATAGAATTAAAAAAGAAATTAACAGAAGAAATATCAAAAGATGTTTCTGATAATAGTGTTATTATATCTTTATCAAATGAAATTGCCAAATTAGATGATTCTAATGTAAGATTTTCTGTTGATGCAGGAATAATAAATAGATTAGGTAAAGAACTTGTTGGACGTCAAGAAACAGCAGTTTCTGAATTAGTAAAGAATGCCTACGATGCTGATGCCAAAAATGTTAAATTAATTTATATAAACGCTTGGAATAAAGGTGGAACTTTAGAGATTATTGATGATGGTACCGGTATGAATAAAGAAGAGTTAGTCAATGGTTTTATGCGACTATCATCTTCTGAAAAAATTCATAATCCAATTTCAAATAAGTATCAAAGAATAAGAGCTGGAAGAAAAGGAATTGGAAGATTTGCTACTCAACGTTTAGGAGATAAATTAACTATAATTACTCAAAAATCAGACTTAGATTATGCCTTAAAAATATCAATAGACTGGAAAAAATTTGCCTCTGATATAGACCTTTCTACTATTTCAAATTCAATTGAGCTTATTGCAAAAGAGAAAGAAGAAGGTACAAATTTAATTATTGAAAATTTAAGAGAAGGTTGGAGTGATGCTACAATAAAAAAAGTTTATAGGTATACTTCAGATTTATTACAACCCTTTCCTCTTTCTAAAGAGAGAAAAGAAAAGGATAAAATTAAAATAGATCCTGGTTTTAATAGTTCATATTACAGAGAATATATATCAGAAGATAATTTAATTATTGACGAAGAAGAAGCTTTCTTAAAGCATGCATTAGCGGAAATTGAAGGTTATGTATTAGAAGATGGTCAAGGATGTTGGTCATTAGAAAGTGAAAAACTAAATTTTCCCCAAGAAGTTTTTTTAATTGGAAAAGAAAAAGATTCACCAGAATCAAAATTTAATTTTATAAAAGGAGTTCATTTTAAATGTTACTACTTTTTATATGACAGTTCATTAATACCTACTCAAACGATGACGTTTATTCGAGAAGTTGCAAATGAACGTGGTGGTGTTAGAATGTATAGAAACGGTTTTAGAGTTCCTCCTTATGGTGAAAAATTAAATGATTGGCTAGGGTTAGACGAATCAACAGCAAAAAGAGTAATTCTATCATCTCATAGAAATATTAATTTTTTTGGTTTTGTTGAGATCACTGATGAGTCAGGACTTTTATTTGATGAAACTTCAAGTAGAGAAGGCCTTTTTGAAAATGAGGCATTTCAAGAATTAGTTAATTTCACTCAAAGATGTTTAATCAGTGCGGTAATTAAAATTGCAGATTTAAGAGGACGAAAATCTACAACAAGTCAAAAAAATTGGGAAAAAACAGAAAATCCATCTAAAAAAGTTGACACAGCTATTGAAAAGATAAAAGAAATTTTTGAAGAAGAAGAAACTGATGAGAATGAACACTTAGATTCAAAAAAACATAGTGATAAAAAAGAAAAATTTAATAAAGCTTTTGAAGAGTTTAAGCAAGCTCGAGAAGAAGAAGAAATTGAAAAACAAAAGTTAATTGAAGAGATTAACATGTTACGAATATTAGCTGCATTAGGTTTAGTCATCGGTGAATTTGTTCATGAAGTAAAAAGATTTTTACCTGGTTTTGATACAGATACAAGATTTCTAAAAAAAGTTGTTAAAGACTATGCTGAAGCTCTCAATCGTGTTGAAAGATTGGAAACAAATATTAAATCTTTCACTGCATATACATCATATTTTGATAGAGCAATTTCAAGAAATGTTTTTAGAGAATTAGAGCCTATCGAATTAAGGAATGCTGTTAATGATTTTATGGATGTTATTAAAAAAGATATTGAGAGGTCTGGTATTATACTTCGCAAGCCAGTATTTAATGATTTTGATTTATACACTATACCTATGCATCCTTCAGAATGGTCTTCAATTCTATTTAATTTTTATACAAATTCAAAAAAAGCGATTAAACGTAAAGGTGTTAAAGGGGAGTTATTTATAAAATGTGGTAGAGATAATAATAATGTTTACTTAGAATTTTCAGATAATGGAGATGGTATAAATAAAAAAGATGAGGATAAAATTTTTAATGCTTTTTTCACTACTTCAAGTGCATCTAGTCATCAAGATTCTGAAGTAGATTCTTTAACAGGAACTGGTCTCGGACTTAAAATTTTAAAAGACATTATTGAGAGCTACAACGGTACTATTTATGTAGCAGAAACAGAAAATAATTTTAGTACAACAATTAGAGTAGAAATCCCTGAAAATATTAATAATGAGCAAATTTAAATACTTATATATAGATGATGAAAATGACGAGTCCGTAACCGCTATTAGAGATGGTTTTGTAGATGAAGGTATTATCGATATTGATGTTGAACAACCAATGAATTTTAAGGAGCAGATAAAAGATTTGTCAACAAAATTAAAAGATTATGATGGTTTAATTTTAGATTTCAGATTAAATCAAAATATGCAATTGGATGTTGCATATAATGCTCCATCTATTGCACAAGAGCTTAGGATGGCTGTATCAGAACCTGAAATGAATTTAAAGTCGTTACCTATAATTCTATGCTCTACAGATGAAAGAATGCGAGCTACTTATGATGCTGATAAAACAAGTCATGATTTGTTTGATTATAAGTTTTTAAAAGGAGACGAACCGGATTGGGAAAGATTTTCAAAAAAATTAAATTCTTTGGCAAACGGCTACAAATGGCTTAATGAAAAGTCCAGAACAATAGAAGATATTTTACAAAGAGAAGATATCTACAATTTTGACCCAAGAATTACAGATAAATTTAAAGATCCAGAGAATAAAGTTATTGCATATGATTATGCTCATTTTGTAATAAAGGAAATATTTAATCATCCTGGAGCATTAATTAAAGAGCGTCTATTAGCATCAAGACTTGGTGTTAATATTGACGCTTCAGGAGATGACTGGAATGCTTTAAAACAACATTTATCACCTTTTAGATTTTCAGGATTATTTAATGATGGTTGGGAAAGATGGTGGATGGATAAAATCAATTCCTTTTTTAAGGAGGTAAGTAAAGGAAAAAGATTAACAAACCTCAATGCTATTCAAAGGGTGGAAATTTTAAAAGAGGCATTTTCTCTTAAAAATTTAAAAGAAGCTGAACCTATTGAATGTTGTGTAAGTTCAAATTTTTGGACTATTTGTGAAGAAACAAAACTACCTTTAGATCCAATTGAAGGTTTTAAAGTTTTTCAAAGTGATGATTTAAAACCATGGCAAGAACCGAAGTATTTATCTTTCTACGCAATAGCAATTGAAGGAATTAAAAAGAAAGGTTTAAAACCACATTTTAGTGAAAATGAAAAGATACAATTAATGAAAGATAGCTTTAAATGAAAATTGAACAATTTAGACAATCTAGAGCGGACGACTTAATCACTGCAGCTAAAATTATTGAAAGCGTTTTTTCAGGAAGTATTTTAACAACTCCAATTTATATAGCCGCTGAAGAATTAAGAAAAAGAGCTCCTTTTTTAAAAGATGGTACGACCAATGATGATTTATGGGGTTATGAGATTTGTGATTTAATAATCCCAGTTGACACAACTAAACACATGCGTCCAAAGGGTATAAATCATAAAAAAGTAGAGCTAATATTAAATATGAAATTAGTGGCTAATTATAAAAATTGGAATGATTTAAATGACCCTTTAATAGATTTGAATTTTAATGCAGTAATTCGTGGTATTGGGGATCAACCTCATTACTTCTGTTTTCATATTGACAAACACGATCCTTCAAAAGTAGCAACTGAACCACATCCTACATATCATCTTCAAATCGCAAGCAACCCACTAGATGAGGATGAATTTCAATATGGAAATACTTTATTCCTTGATACTCCTAGAATAGTACACCACCCAGTAGATTTAATTTTAGGTATAGGTTTATTAACTTCAAATTTTTTTCCATTTGCTTTTGATAATATTATGGATGATGGTTATTTTTCATCAATATATAAAGTATATCAAAATAAAATATTAAAACCATATTATCATACTATTGCTAGTAATTGGACATACGATATTGCAAATATTTGTTGGTCAAAACAACATTTATGTCCAACAATTATTTAAAAATGAATAAAGAAATATTTAATTACTTACAAAATAATTATACTACCGATACTATACTAGTCGATAGGTTGATTGTTTCTTCATTTTTAAGATTTAATAAAATAGAAATTTACAATAACGTATTTATTAAAAAATATATAATTACAGAAAATGATATAGTTGAAAACAAAGCTTTAGATAAATTTATTGAAATTATAAAAGTTAAAATAAAAAAGTTTGATTTAGAAACTTTAATTGAACTATTTGAATTTGTTATTTCTCCAGATGATAAAATTATTACTGGTGCAATATATACTCCAAAAAAAATAAGAGAGTATATTATCAAGCAAACTCTTTTTGATAAAAACATCGATGAAAATTTTAAAATAGCAGATATATCATGTGGATGCGGGAGCTTTTTATATGAAGCTGCTTTATTTATTAATAAAAATACAAACAGGAGTTTTTTTGAAATTATTAGGGATAATATATTTGGACTAGACATACAGAAATATTCAACAGATCGAACAAAAATTGTATTGACATTACTTGCTATTTTTAATGGTGAGGACAATGTTTTACTTAATTATAATATTTATACAGGTGATGCTCTAGAATTTAAATGGACTAATAACATTAATGATTTTAACGGATTTAAATGTATTGTCGGTAATCCTCCGTATGTGTGTTCAAGAAATATTCCTGCCAATACAAAAGTTCATCTTTCTAAATGGGAAGTATGTTCAACAGGACATCCTGATTTATATATTCCATTTTTTCAAATTGGTATTGAAAATTTATCAATAGATGGTATCCTTGGTTATATAACAATGAATACTTTTTTCAAAAGTGTAAATGGTAGAGCATTAAGAGAATATTTTCAGAAGAAGAAACTAACATTTAAAATAATTGATTTTGGAACAAAACAAATTTTTAAAAGTAAATCTACTTACACATGTATTTGTTTAATTGAAAATAATCAAAGTGAATTTTTAAATTATATAAAGACCAATAGTTTAAAAATTAGCTATAAATATAATTCATTAATTTATGATGATTTAGAATTCAAAAATGGTTGGAATTTAGAAGAAACTACTTTAATTAATAAGATAGAAAAAACAGGTAAACCATTAGGAGAATTATTTAAAACAAGAAATGGGATAGCAACATTAAAGAATAATATCTATATTTTTAATCCAGTCAATGAAGATAAAGAGTTTTATTATCTAAAATTTAATGGTGAAGTTTTTCCAATTGAAAAGGGTATATGTAAAAACATTATTAATCCTAACAAGTTTACAAAAATTGATAACGTAAAAGAAATTAATAGAAAATTAATATTTCCATATCTGCATATCAATCGTAAAGTTCAATTAATTGATGAAGACATCTTTAAAAAGAAATTTCCTTTTTCATATAATTATTTAAAATCAAAAGAAGACTTACTAGCTCAGAGAGATAAAGGAGAAGGAAACTATGAAAACTGGTATGCATATGGAAGAAATCAATCATTAGAAAAATTAAAATTCAAACTATTTTTTCCTCACATAACTCCTGATATACCAAATTATGTAATTAACACAGATGAAAATTTATTATTTCATAATGGATTAGCAGTTGTCACAGAAAATGAAAATGATTTATTCTTTTTACAAAAACTTATGAGTTCTAAAATATTTTGGTTTTATATAAAAAACACAAGTAAACCCTATGGCTCTGATTATTATTCTTTGAGTAGAAATTATATTAAGAATTTTGGAGTTTATGATTTTTCAGATGAAGAAAAAACATATATTATTAATGAACAAAACAAAAGTAAATTAGATAGTTTTTTTGAGGAGAGATATGACATTCAATTTTAATTAAAAAGACATGTTAAGCCCAACCGAAATAAAATCAATAGCAGCTGCTGGAGAAGGCTATAATGCCGAATTCAAAGTTAGTATTCCAAGTAATGTAAAAGGAATTACCGAAGAAGTATGTGCTTTTGCTAATGCTTCAGGTGGTGTTGTGTTAATTGGTGTTGATGATGCAAATAACATTAAAGGAATAACTATTGATAATGGTAAGCGTTCAGCTTTGCAAAATTCTATAAATGAAATCTCTCCATCACTAAAATGTGAATTCTACATTGTTGACGTAGAGGGTTTAAATGTAGCAGTTATCGAAGTGCCATCTGGTCAAAACAAACCTTATGTTCTATCAGGTGCAATTTACGTTCGTCAAGGTCCAAATTCACAGAAATTAACAACACCTGAAGAGATGAGAGACTTTTTTCAACAAACAGGTAAAATTTATTTTGATGATGCTTCTTGTATAAATGCTAGTATAGAAAAAGACATATCAGAAGAAAACATCAAAACATTTAGATTCGAAGCAGGTTTAGTCAATACAACTTCAGACGAACAATTATTTACAAACTTAAAACTAATTGCAAACGATGGCCATTTAAAAAATGGTACTATTTTATTTTTTGGAAACAATCCCGAACAGTTTTTTGAAAAAGCAGTTATTCGTTGTGTAGTTTTTGATGGTATTGATAAAAGATATATTGTTGATGATAAAGTAATGTCCGGAACATTATATCAACAATACTTGCAAAGTATGATTTGGTTAAAATCAAAATTGGATGTCAGATATGAAATAGAAAGCGAAGGTGGTAATCCAAGAAAAGAATTATGGGAAATTCCAGAAATAGCTTTTAAAGAAATAATTATAAATTCATTAGCACACCGAGATTATTACGATAAAGGAGCTAGAATAACAATCGAAGTTTTCGATGATCGTGTAGAAATATCAAATCCTGGTGGTTTAATAAGTGCTGTTCCAAGAAATGAATTTGGTAAAAGAAGTGCTAGTAGAAATCCACTAATTTTTGGCTTATTCGAAAGAATGCGTTTAGTAGAACAAATAGGTTCAGGTATTACTCGTATTCGTGATGTAATGAATGATGAAGGATTAACTCCTCCTGAATTTAGTATTGATGGAATGTTTACGGTTACATTAAGAAGACCTTTCGACTTCGAAAAGTGGGTAGAAAAGTGGGTAGAAAACCTAACGGAAAATAGAGTTGATATTCTAAAAAATATTCATAAAAACAGTAAAATCACCATTCGTGAGCTATCAGATAATATTGGGTTAAGCCTTTCTGCTATTGACAAAAACTTGCTTTTCTTAAAAGATTTAGGCATACTAGAAAGAATGAAAGGTGCTAAAGGTGGATACTGGGTTATTCATTTTAAATTACCATAAGTGGGTAGAAAAGGTGGGTAGAAAAGGTTAAAATAAATGAATTAAAATCTCTTTCCAATTGCCACTCCTTTGCCAACGCTCCTAAAAAAATTACTGTCATGGTTTTTGTCCCAACGCACATCAAGCACTTTGTCTGTTGGCTAAAACGTTTTGTTTAAAAAGAAAAATCCAATAAGCCATCAGTCAAAGAGCTTGCCCAACGCTCAAAACAAAAACACGTACGCTTCGCAACTCATGCCAGTAATTTTTTCTCCCAAGCTTAGTTACATAATGTGGCATTATAGTGCATAAACAAATATCCTGCATCTAATGAAACCAAAGGATGCACTATAATAACATTATGTAAAAAAGCCGCACACCCACCGCTCGTGTGGTTTGTTCCAGGACAACATTTTTTGCAGCTCCCATCGCATCACCCAGCTACAAAAAACACCGTCCTTCACAAACCACTTTCAATAATCCGTTGCATATTTTTAGTAGTTAGATAATTTTTATATCGCATGACTAGTAGTATTGTTTTATAAACTAACCGCAGACATAGGTAGTATTTTCATTGTTTTTGTGCGTGCTACATTTCCAAAACAACCCAATTCATAATTCATAACTCTACTTTGCTAATTATTTTCTGGCACCCACAAATACAAAAAGAGTCAGCAAGAGTATGATTTTTCATTTGCCAGAAACCACGAACTCCATTGCTTTCACGTTGGACAGATGCCATAACGATACTAGGTACATTTAAAGTTATTGAAGCATATGTTCTCAATCGCATATCAGGCATCTATCCAACATAAAAGCAATCACAACAACCCCATAAGCAAATAAAAAATCACACACTTGCCTACGCTACTGCCTCATCGCACTAGGTATGATAATGCATTGTTTTTTGAAGATGCTTCCCATTTCCATAAGATACTTTTCTGCTAACTGAACACTGCTACTGCCAACTGACCTAAAGGCATCCTCAAAAATCAAATCCACAAAAGAGTATTAAATTTTAAAACAGGATAAAAGTATTCATATTAATTTGCCTATGGTTATTTATCCTGTTTTATAATTCAATACCCTTTAAACAACTTCCCACATTCCAAAACACAACCTCGGTAGATAGAACGTATCCAAAACAACATCCGATTTCAAAACAATAATTGATTGGAAATTCAAAAAAAATAAATAAAAAAAAGGAAGCAAAGATAAGTTCCAGGTATTCAAAAAAGCAAGTTCAAGCCTTTCAGGTTTCGGATAAAATCTCCACCTTATCAGGTAGTATTTTATCCGAAAAACTTGCTTTTTTGAAACCTTCCACTTGAAAATACGGCTTTCTTTTTTTTCTTTTTTTCTTTTGAAAAATTTATGTGTGCGGAGCATAGCGAGGCAAACCTGCATTTCATAAGAAACACCGTAGAAAATTGAAAATCTAATCAATTTTTAAAAGCCGATGTTATGCTAAAATTTGTCATTAAAACCTACACTAAAGGAACGATTTACAAAAATCCACACCTATTCATTTTAAACAAAGGATTAAACAGTGGAAAGCCTTCAAATGAGCCATTCACAAATAGTTTTGTTATCATTTTCGAGAATAAAGAAGATTTTGACAACATCAATTTAACAGCTTATGCACTTTGGAAAACAAAATTCTGGCATCAGTTTCTTTGTGGTTCTGTAATTCCTTTTTTACGCTTACACGATGTTAGAAAAGAATTTCCAAACAAAGTAAATCAAGAGATAAAAGACCACGAAGAACACCTTAAAAACGTTCAAACTTTAAAGCTTTTAGAACAATCTGAAAAACGTTTCCATGAAAATCTAAATCTTATCAACGATATGCGTAAAGTCATTTTATATCGATATTGTAATAGATAAAAAAAGCCAGGTCTTTCGACTTGGCTTTCATTTTGTTTAACCCAAAGGTCACCACAACAAGAGTTAAACTTATTTTTTGTGCTTCTTTTGTAGGCTTTTAAGCAGTAACGAAATTGTAAAACTGACAATTGCTCCAACAGTAGCTAATATAATAGTTTTTGCAATATCATCAGAATTTATATTGGGTACTATACTTAAAAATGTGCCTCCAGCAGTTCCCATTAAAGTATGGTTATTCGCTGTCATCAGTTGTAGTAAGCTGACTAGTTGCTGTCAAAACTCCTCCAGCAACTGCCATATAACCTCCAATAGTTGTAACTAATACTGGCAAGGCAATTGGAGCAGCTAAAATCGTTCCACCAACAGCTGCCAAAACCAAACCAACATTTCGAAGCACTTTAAAAAACTTTGGAGTAGGAGCTGTAGCTCTATTTACAATTTTTTTCATAATTTATATTTTTTCATTCCCATGAAAATGGGAATCTATTCAACAATCAATTCAACACTTTCTTTATTGTCCAAAGCTTGATAAACTAACGTTTTTAGCTTTTCAAATGCTTTTCGTGACATTAGTCCTAATCCTGGACCAGAAAGTTTTGTCACCGGAGCAATACAACCATTCAATTCTCTTAATGCATTATTAGCAGGATGAAATAAAATAAAACTTCTATTTTCTACATCTAAAACTTCTAAATGCCATTTGAATTTTTGACTATATCGCTTTCTAATAAAATATTTCCCTACCGGAATGCAGGAAACTCTCTTTTCATTATTCTTCCAAGGTAATTCAATCGTATAACAAATAAATTTACCTTCACATTCGAGTTTTCCGTTTGTTCCGTAAGGGAAATAAGTTCTAGTTAAATGAATAACCATTACACACCACCATCAACTTTAGCAAGTGATAACGGATTAAAAGCACCATTTTTCAAAGGATACATTTGTCCATTAATTTCTTGATAAAATTCAACTCCAACAGCCAAAAACAATGGTTTTGTACTTGCAGGAGTAACAGCATTCACTTGGTTTATTGCAGCAGTAGCTGTATTATCCCAAGGTAAAATCGCAGTTTCAGAACTAGAAACTACAAAAGTTTCCGTTTCAAAATCAACTTCTGCACCTCCAGAAATAATTTTAAAGTGAGTAGTTCCACTAGGAGCTGCAATCATATTCGCAGGAATAAATGATGCCAAATCCACTTTAATTTCTCCAGCTGCTCGATCAATAGTTGCTACATAAGGAGCAAATAAAGAAGTTCCAAGCTTACCACGAATATTGAATTCAAAACCAAATAACAATTCAGCTTCTCCATCAATAACATTTCTCAAACCTCTCTCACTCACTAAATCCGCTTGAATAACTTTCACCATTCTTTGAGTAAGTCTACTCACCATTCTACCATCAGCAGAATTTAAAAGTAACGGTCTAAGAGCCGTTCTTAAAAGCTTACCAGCTTTTCCAGCTCTTCCAAACTCCGAACCATTCTCACGCGTTCTTTGAAACGCAGGATCGCTAGCAATTCTACTAGCATCAATTCCACCTTTCTCACGAGCTAAATGTCCGTCTTGGGTTTTGTAAAAAGTAATATCTCCGATAGTACCTTTTAATTTAATTATGCCTTTCTGTCTAGCCATAACATTAAAAATTTCATTAATAAATCAGTTAAAAACTCATTCAATCATCATCACGTTGCAACACTTTTAGATTGATTTTAAAACAAAATTTAAACTATAAACAACACCGTCAAAACAATGTGTCACTACATGACACATTTGTCCATAATTGACATAAAATACACTGAGACAAGTTCAACTATCGTTTCTGAACCAGTTCAAATATTACTTAATTTTACACTGTTTAAATTAATTAACCGACTAGTTTTAAGTAATTCAAAGCCTAGTCAAAGGCATAGATAGTGTATGAAATTTGAAAATAAGAGGATTTGTATCTACCCAAAGGACATACAACTCATTACAGGCAAAAGTTATAGACAGAGTGCTAGAATGTTGCAAAAAATGCGAAACGACCTAAATAAGCTTGAAAATGAGTTTGTATCAGTTGAAGAGTTCTGCCAATATACAAGCTTAAAGATTGAACAAGTTCAACCTTTAATTATTGGATGAGGTTCTTAAAGAAAGTATTAATTATTAAACTTCTAAATACTACTAATTAAGTTCAATAACTAGTTCATTTATTGTACAATTTGTAAAGGTTTTATTGTGATTAATCCTTTAGTTTTCATACATTTGTACTATAAGATTTCGAAAAATTTGCACGTCATTTGTAGATGCAAAAGCGAGACCCTAGGATTTTTAAAATTATTAAAGCTAATAATATCAATCGGTTAGAAATGGAATACAAATCCCTCTTTCTCCGCGAGCTGAAAAGCAAATGGTAACAAAACCCACTAAATTCAACAATTTAGTGGGTTTTTTCTTTTTGGGTTATATCAAATTATTCATTAAATCTCAAAGTTTAGGTGTCTTTCGAGGTGTCACTAAAATATAAAAAATTAAGTGACTCCTCTCAATGAAAAACACTGCTACTACAAGCAGTTCAACAACATATTCAAAAATTGAACATCTTGTTTGTATTTATTAAAAATAATAAATTTAATAATAACTTTAAGGTCACCACCAATGAACACATCCGTATCAATTCTCTTTTACATTAAAAGAGCAAAAGTCAACAGTTTAGGAGTTTGCCCAATCTATGCAAGAGTTACTATCAATGCAAAACGTTTTGAGTTTAGTACCAATAAGTATATCAGTCCAGAAAAATGGTCATCAGAAGGTACTAAAGTTAAGGGTTCAAATGAAGAAGCTAGAACAATCAATAGTCATCTTGATTATTTAAAAAATCAAGTGTTAGAAGCTGAAAAAAGACTATTTAAAAAAGATATTCCTGTTAGTACTGAAAATCTTAAAAATGAATTGTTTGGATTAGCTGAGACTAAACGAATGTTAGTTCCTATTTTCCAAGACCACAACAACAAAATCAAAGAATTAGTTGGTAAAGAATATGCACCTGGAACATTAGAGCGTTACACCACTTCTTTGAAACATACCATTGAGTTCATGCAATGGAAATATAATATTTCTGATATTGATATAACCAAGATTGATCACGCTTTTATAACCGATTATGAATTCTGGTTAAGAAGTGTTAGAAATTGTGCGAATAACACAGCTGTAAAATACATCAAGAACTTCAATAAAATTATCAAAATATGTTTGGCCAATGATTGGATTGATAAAAATCCATTTGCAAATTATAAATCAAAAGTTAAAGAAGTCGAACGAGTATATTTAACCGAAGATGAAGTTCAAGCTATAATTGAAAAGGAATTTAAAACAGAAAGACTTTCATTAGTTCGCGATATATTCCTTTTTAGCTGCTTTACTGGTTTGGCTTACATAGATGTCAAAAACTTAACAAAATCGCATATAAGCTTTGGAATTGATGGTGAGAGATGGATATTTACACATAGACAAAAAACAGAAAGTGCTTCTAAAATTCCAATCTTACCAGTTACACAAATGATTATTGATAAATACCAGAATCATCCACAAAGTAACAATCAAGAAAAATTACTTCCTATTTTATCTAATCAAAAAATGAATGCCTATTTAAAAGAAATAGCAACTGTTTGTGAGATTGAAAAAGAATTAACTTTTCACATTGCCCGTCATACTTTTGCGACAACTGTAACGCTTACAAATGGTGTACCAATTGAAAGCGTAAGTAAAATGCTTGGACATAAAAATTTGAGAACAACACAACATTACGCAAAAGTGTTGGATAGAAAAGTAAGTGAGGATATGAAAACTTTGAAAGATAAATTTAGTTCTAGTTTTAAGTTGAATAGTAAAGAAGCATAAAAAAAAGTAAAAATTAAAAATTAATTTTACTACTTTTACAGCTGTGAAATTTTTAAACTACATATTATCACTGTATTTAGTAGTACTTTCATGTTTGCCTTGTGCAGATGTGGAAGCAACTAGTTTTACGCACACTTCTAGTAAAATAGACACAAACCACGAAAATCATTCACACGATAAGGAAAATGACGCTTGTTCTCCTTTTTGTGTTTGTAATTGTTGCGGACAAAGTGTTTTATCTTATGTTCCTGCAATAGTTTTTAATTTTCATACTCCAACAGTAGAAATTCAAACGCTAAACTCCATTTACAAATCTAATTTGTATTCCAATTTCTTTGGGAGTATTTGGCAACCACCTCAAATAGTATAATGAAGCCCGAGTAGTTTCGGGTTAGAAACTTGTGTTTTTACCACAAATTATGGCAAATTTTTAATTTGCTAATTTCTAATTCATTATAATATTTTCAATGTTAGACAAAATCATACAATTCAGTATAAAGAACAAATTCATTATACTACTATTTACACTTGTGTTAATAGCTTGGGGAAGCTATTCAATAAAACAATTACCACTTGACGCATTACCAGATGTTACTAATAATCAAGTGCAAATTATTACAAATGCACCTACTTTAGCCAGTCAAGAAATTGAGCAACTCATTACTTATCCATTAGAGCAATCTTTAAAAACAATTCCAAAAGTTATAGAACTGCGAAGTATTTCTCGTTTTGGACTTTCTGTTGTTACTGTTGTTTTTAAAGATGATGTAGATATTTATTGGGCAAGAAATCAAATTTTTCAACGAATAAGTCAAGCCAAAGAAAATATCCCAGCTTATGCAGGTTCTCCAGAAATGGCTCCCATTTCAACTGGTTTAGGAGAAATATTTCAATACGATGTATATGCTAAAAAAGGATATGAAGATAAATACGATGCAATCAAATTAAGAACTATCCAAGATTGGATTATCATTCCACAATTACAAGGGATTGAAGGTGTTGCAGAAGTTGCTACTTGGGGTGGTAAATTAAAACAGTTTGAAATAGCTGTTAAACCAAATACTTTAAAGAGTTTAGATGTAACCATAACTGAAATTTTTGAAGCTTTAGAAAAAAACAACCAAAATACTGGGGGTGCATATATAGAAAAAGATCAAATGACCTACTTTATTCGTGGTGTAGGTATGGCAACCGGAAGTAAGGATTTAGAAAATGTTGTTGTAAAAAACAGAAACGGTGCACCTGTTTTAATTCGTGATGTAGCTTCAGTTAATGAAGGATATGCTATGCGATATGGAGCAGCTACAAAAGATGGTAAAGGTGAAATTGTTTGTGGAATGGCATTAATGCTAAAAGGAGAAAATTCTAAAGCAGTTGTAGAACGAGTGAAAGAAAAAATGGCTCAAATCAACAAAACACTTCCTGAAGGAGTCGTTGCAGAAGCTTTTATCGACCGTGGGAAATTAGTAGATAGTGCCATTGGAACAGTTACTAAAAATTTATTAGAAGGTGCATTAATCGTAATTTTTGTATTGATTTTATTTTTAGGAAATCTTCGTGCAGGACTAATCGTAGCTTCGGTAATTCCGTTGTCAATGCTATTTGCAGTTATTTTGATGAATCATTTTGGTGTTAGTGGAAACTTAATGAGTTTAGGTGCTATCGATTTTGGAATTATTGTCGATGGTGCAGTAATTATTGTGGAAGCCACAATGCATCATTTACAAAAACTCAAGAGACAAAAGAACTTAACCCAATTAGAAATGGATAGCGAAGTATATAAATCTGCTTCCAAAATTCGTAATAGTGCAGCATTTGGAGAAATAATAATTTTAATTGTGTATTTGCCAATATTAGCATTAGTTGGAACCGAAGGTAAAATGTTCAAGCCAATGGCAATGACGGTAGGATTTGCAGTAATTGGAGCTTTCGTACTTTCTTTAACTTATGTACCTATGATGAGTGCAATGTTCTTATCTAAAAACACCGAGCATAAAGAAAACTTTAGCGATAAAATGATGGCATGGTTTGAAAAAATATACACTCCATTTTTAGACAAAGCATTACAAATCAAAAAAGTAGTTTTAGGAATTGCTGTCGGATTATTTGTAATGGCATTAGTAGTTTTCCAAAATATGGGAGGTGAATTTATACCTACAATCGAAGAAGGAGATTTAGCTATTAATGCAACGATAATGACAGGAAGTTCATTAACGCAGATGATTGAAACAACTACTAAATACGAAAAAATTCTAAAAGCAAAATTTCCAGAAATTAAAACTATTGTTACAAAAATTGGTAGTGGTGAAATACCAACAGATCCAATGCCTATTGAAAGTGGTGATTTAATTATTGTTTTAAAAGATAAATCAGAATGGACTTCTGCTGATAATTGGGAAGATTTAGCCAATCTAATGAAAGAAGAAATGGAAGTTATTCCTGGTGCTAATATTGAAGTTTCCCAACCCATACAAATGCGTTTTAACGAATTAATGACGGGTAGTAGAAGTGATATTGCTATAAAGATTTTTGGGGATGATTTGGAAATATTAGATGTAAAAGCTAAAGAATTAATTTCAAAAGTCAATAAAATTGAAGGTGTGGGTGATTTAAAAGCCGATAAAGTAACAGGTTTACCACAAATTACAATAAAATATGATTATGATAAAATAGCTTTATATGGACTAAATATAACAGACGTAAATAAGATAGTCAGAGCCTCTTTTGCAGGTGAAAGTGCAGGGAAAATTTACGAAGAAAGCAAACGTTTTGATGTTGTAGTTAGAATGAATGCCGAAAACCGTACTGATATTTCAGATGTTTCTAACCTATTTATACCATTACCAAGCGGCCAACAAGTTCCACTGTATCAAGTAGCTTCTGTGGAATACGAACAAGGCCCTGTTCAAGTATCTCGTGAAAATGGAAAACGTAGAATAACTGTGGGTTTAAATGTTCGTGGTCGTGATGTAAAAAGTGTAGTCGAAGAAATTCAACAAAAATTAGAAAACAATTATAAACTTCCAGCAGGATATTACATCACTTATGGTGGTCAATTTGAAAATTTAGTAGAAGCTAACAAACGACTTTCTGTAGCCTTACCAATTGCATTAGCATTAATCATGGTATTGTTATTCTTCACATTCCATAGCATGAAACAAGCCTTATTAATTTTTACAGCTATTCCATTATCAGCAATTGGTGGTGTTTTTGCTCTATGGATGAGAGGAATGCCATTTAGCATATCAGCTGGTATTGGTTTTATTGCTTTATTCGGTATTGCAGTGCTTAATGGAATAGTACTAATCTCCTATTTCAACCAATTAAAATCAGAAGGAATAACAGACCCATTACAAAGAGTTTTAATCGGAACAAAAACCAGACTTAGACCAGTATTAATGACAGCTGCTGTTGCTTCTTTAGGGTTTTTACCAATGGCTTTATCAACAAGTGGTGGTGCGGAAGTGCAAAAACCATTAGCAACCGTTGTTATCGGTGGCTTATTTTCTGCAACCTTACTAACCTTAATCGTTCTACCTATTCTTTATTTATTAGTTGAGAAAGGTTTTAAAAAAAGAAAAAAAATGTCAAATTCAATCATGACCCTAATCGTATTATTTATTAGTACGTTTTCATTTGCTCAAAACAGCAAACCCATAACTTTAGAACAAGCTATTACAATGGCTAAAACCAATAATATGGATTTAAAAATTGCCGATAAGGAAATTGAAAAACAAACAGTTCTTAAGAAAACAGCTTTTCAAGCAGATCCTTTGCAAATTGAATACATGGGTGGACAATACAATAGTGTAGATTATGATAATAATGTAAGTATTCAGCAATATTTTCCAATTGGTGGAAATACAAAAGCAAACAGACAGCTTCAGGAAGAATTAGCAAAATTGGCTGAAAAACGAAAGGCTTTATCTGAATATGAAATTGAAAAAGCGGTAACTATTGCTTACTATCAATATTTATATGGTATTTCAATCCAAAAGCTAAATGACGAATTGTATGATGTGTATTCAAAATTTCTTAAAAATGCAGAACTTCGATTTAAAACTGGTGAGAGCGGAAACATAGAAGTAATTAGTGCAAAAGCTAAAGTAAAGGAAATAGAAACCTTAAAAGAACAAATGCTTCTTGATTTAGTAATCTACCAAAAACAGTTACAGTATTTTATACAGACAAATGAAGATATACTTCCAGAGAGTACAACTCCTTTAAAATATATACATGCAGCTGCTTTAAATGAAAATAAGGTAGAAACATTAGTAAGTGATTATTATACCCAACAAGCAACGGTTTTTGAAAAAGAATCAAATGCTTTTAAGAAATCTAGAGCACCAAAATTAGGCTTGGGTTACTTTGGTCAAACATTAAACAAAGAATCTTATTTTCAAGGATTTACTGTTGGTTTGCAAATTCCTTTGTTTAGCGGTGCAAATACAGCTCGTGCTAAAGCTTCTGAAATAAGTATGTCGCAATCGCAATTAGAATTTGATAAAACAAAATTAACTTTAAAACTGCAAAAAGAACAATTAGTAAACCAATTTTCTAAACAAGAAAAAGCAATTCAATATTTTGAAAAAGAAGGGTTAAAATATGCAGAACAGATAATCACTACTGCTCAAAAAAGTTATGCCAATGGCGATATGAGTTACTGGTCTTACATCAGTTTCTTAAATCAAGCCATTGATATTAAAAAGCAAAATATCGAAGCAGTAAACGCTTACAATCAAAGTGCTATTCAAATGCAATTTCCATCTTTCAATAACAATTAATACTCACGATAATGATCAATATATCTTTAAAACCAAATTATAAAATAGGTTCAATTTTTAAAATATTTCTTCTTTCTTCTTTCCTCTTGATTCTAAACTCATGTGGAGAAAAGAAAACAGAAGAAGAACATGAAGAAGAAAAATCGGAAACAGAAGTAGCATTAACAACAGCTCAATTCGAAACCGTAGGCATTGAAATGGGTAGTATTGAAATGAAAAACCTCAATACAATCATCAAAGCCAATGGTTACACAACTGTTCCACCTCAAAACCGAGCAGATGTTTCAACCTTAATTGGTGGAGTTGTAAAAGACATCTTTGTATTAGAAGGTACTTATGTAACAAAAGGAAAAACTTTGGCTACACTTCAAAACCTTGAAGTTGCTGAAATGCAAGAAGATTACAATTCTGCTGTAGCAAATATTGAATATTTACAATTAGAATACAATCGTCAAAAAACTTTGAGTGAAGAAGATGTAAATCCTCGCAAAGTATTCCAAGAAGTAAAAGCTAAATTGGCAACTGAAAGAGCAAGAGCACAAGCAGCCAAAAACAAATTACAAGCATTAAATGTAAGTCTATCAGGAAACTCTTCTATCATTCCTATCATTGCTCCTATAAGTGGTTATGTGGGTAAAATAGATATTACAAAAGGAGCTTTTGCAGACACAGGAATTACTCTTTTTGAAGTAATTGACAACAAACAAATGCACCTCGATTTGAACGTTTTTGAAAAAGACATGAGTAAAATTTCTATTGGTCAAGAAGTTGATTTCGTACTAACCAATCAATCGAATAAAGTCATTAAAGGAAAAATATTTGGTATTAACAAATCCTTTTCAAACGAAAGTAAATCGGTTGCAGTACATGCCAAGATCAATGAAAGTGATACAAAAGATTTAATTTCTGGAATGTATGTTGCAGCTAATATTAATATTACGAATCAAACGGTACAAGCATTGCCTAAAGACGCAATTGTAAGAAACGGAGATAAATATTATATTTATATGCAAGAAGAACATACAGAAGAAACTCCAAAAGCAAAAAAAGAAGCACACGTTCATAAAGAAGGAGAAGCACATAATCATGACGAAGAAGCTACCGAAAAAGAACACGACGAAGTACACTTTAAAGCAATTGAAGTAGTTCCTGGAACAACCGATTTAGGATATACTGAAGTTAAATTAGTAGATGAAATTCCAGCAAATGCAAAAATTGTAGTCAAAGGAGCATTCTATTTATTAGCAGCTTCAAAAGGTGGTGGAGAACACGTTCATTAATAATTTATAACAAAAAATAAAGATGAAAGTAAATACTAATATGCCTTCAAAATTGAAACCTTTTTATAATGCTGAACTAGAATTAGCAAAGAATAATTTTAAGGAAAACAATTTACAAAAGTCTTGGTTTCATTTAGAAAGAGCACACATAATCGGACAAAAATATCCGTATGAACATACATTTGTTCATTGGAAAATGTTACAATTTGGAATTAAAATAAAAAACACTAAAGAAATAGTGGGTCAAATACCAAGATTACTAGTAGGTGGTGTAAAATCATTTGTGGGTCACATTCCTGTCGGAAATACTGGTGGTGCAAATGTTCCACCATTAAGAGCAATGGAAATTCCTGAAGACATTCAAAAAATACTAAACGTAAACACATAGATTATTATGACAGATAAAAAATCACAAAAAATAGTAGACGATGCAGAATGCTGTAGAATTGAAGAAAAAATCAATAAAGCAGAAGAGGAACATGCAGAAGATGATGGACATGATCATGACCATGCTTCTAAAGAAAAATCTACCTTCCAATTATTTTTACCAGCAATAATAAGTTTCGGCTTATTATTGTTGGCCATTGGTTTTGATAATTATTTTACCCAATCTTGGTTTACAGGTTGGGTTAGAATAGTTTGGTATGTTGCAGCCTATATACCAGTCGGACTCCCAGTTATAAAAGAAGCCATACAAAGTATTCGTAAAAGTGATGTATTCTCTGAATTTTTACTAATGTCTATTGCTACTATAGGGGCTTTTGCTATTGGTGAATATCCTGAAGGTGTAGCGGTAATGCTATTTTATGCCATTGGAGAAATTTTTCAATCATTGGCAGTACAAAGAGCCAAAAGAAATATAAAATCATTATTAGATCAAAGACCTGACGAAGTTACTATTATAGAGAATAATGTAGCTAAAACCATTAAAGCATCAACGGCTAAAATCGGAGATATAATCCAACTTAAAGCTGGAGAAAAATTAGGTTTAGATGGAGAATTAGTATCAGATAAAGCTTCCTTCAATACAGCAGCTCTTACGGGAGAAAGTAAACCAGATTCAAAACTAAAAGGAGAAACAGTTTTAGCAGGAATGATTAATTTGAATTCGGTTTCTCAAGTTAAAGTAACAACAGCTTATACAGATAGTAAATTATCAAAAATTCTGGAAATGGTGCAAGAAGCAACATCTAAAAAAGCTCCAACCGAATTATTCATTAGAAAATTTGCTAAAATCTACACACCTATTGTGGTGTTTTTAGCCATTGGAATATGTTTAGTGCCAATGCTTTTTGTAGAAAATTATGTTTTTAACGATTGGTTGTATAGAGCTTTAATTTTCTTGGTAATTTCATGTCCTTGTGCATTAGTTATTAGTATTCCATTAGGATATTTTGGTGGAATTGGAGCAGCTTCTAAAAACGGAATCCTTTTCAAAGGAAGTAATTTTTTAGACGTAATGGCTTCTATTCAAAACGTAGTGATGGACAAAACAGGAACCATGACAGAAGGTGTTTTTAAAGTACAAGAAGTAGTTTTTAAATCGGAATTTGACCAAAAAGAAATACTTCAATTAGTAAACGCTATTGAAAGCCAAAGTACACATCCAGTAGCTACAGCTATTCATGATTTTGTTGGAGAAATAGATAGTAAAATCAGTCTTAAGGAAGTTAAAGAAATAGCTGGACACGGTTTAAAAGCTAGTGCAAATGGTAAAGAACTTTTAGTGGGAAACTTTAAATTAATGGATAAGTTTTCTATTAAATATGATATTGATCCATCAAGTATTGTGTATACACTGATTGCAGTGGCGTATGATAATAAATTTGTCGGTTACTTAACCATTGCAGATAGTATAAAAGAAGATGCACAGCGAACTATCGATAAACTAAAAGTATTAGGAATCAAAACTACTATGTTAAGTGGAGATAAAAATAACGTGGTACAATTTGTGGCTCAAAAATTAGGAATTACAAATGCGTTTGGTGATTTATTACCAGAAGATAAAGTAAATAAAGTCAAAGAAATTATAGCTAAAAACCAAACAGTAGCTTTTGTAGGTGATGGTGTTAATGATGCACCAGTAGTCGCTTTAAGCAATGTGGGTATAGCAATGGGAGGTTTAGGTAGTGATGCAACAATTGAAACGGCTGATGTAGTAATTCAAGACGATAAACCTTCAAAAATTCCAATAGCAATAAACATTGGAAAACAAACCAAGAAAATTGTTTGGCAAAATATCACTTTAGCTTTTACAGTAAAAGCGATAGTTCTAATTCTAGGTGCTGGTGGTTTAGCAACTATGTGGGAAGCCGTTTTTGCAGATGTTGGAGTTGCTTTATTAGCAATATTAAACGCTGTTAGAATACAAAGAATGAAGTTTTGATTGTATTATTAACATTTTCTTTATAAAAATTAATTTATTTTGATTAACTTTGATGCGTTATTATAACAATAAATGAAAAAGTCATACATTATAACAATATTGCTTTTAGGTATATTTTTTATTCCTAACAGCTCTTTTGCATGTGGTAGTGACAATCAACAATCTTGTGAAAAAGAAGTTTCTACTTCTAATACAAAAGAAAAAAGCTGTTGTGACAACAGCATGGATGATGAAGGATGTAATGGAAGTTGCGGACACTCAAACTGTACTACTGTCTCTTCTGTTGGTTTTAGTTTATTTATTTATAATGAAATAGAATTTACAAATAATAATTTTGATTTTTCTACAAGTAAATCAAAATTTTACCATTCTGAAAATTTACTTTCAGATGGCTTTCCTTCTATATGGCTTATACCTAAAATAAGCTAAATTTAAAATTTGACAGCCATACTTATGTCAAATTTATAGCATTTGCTATTTTTTTATAACAGACTTTTGAATCTTAAATTATCATGTTTAACATGCTTATTTAATTTATTATAGCTGCTATTCAATTTAAATTTATTTCAAAAAATCATTCAAAAAAAAATTCTTTTTGAATACTAAAATCATATAAAATGAAAAAATCATTAGTAAAAATAATGATAGCAATCACAGTATTGTTATCTACCACTATAAATGCACAAACAAAAAACACAAAAACAGAGGAAATTAAAGTTTCAGGGAATTGTGGAATGTGTAAAAAAACGATAGAAAAAGCAGGAAACATCAAAGATATTGCTACAGTAGTATGGAACAAAGAAACTAAAATAGCAACAGTAACTTATGATGAATCTAAAACAAATAAAGAAGAAATAGCAAAGCGTATAGCTTTAGTTGGATATGATTCAGAGCTTGTTAAAGCAAAAGATGAAGATTACGACAACCTTCCGGGATGTTGTCAGTATGACCGCGAGTAATTGTACTTTAATAAATTGTAATTAACCTATTCCTCTAAAGTATTTTCTACTTTAGAGGAATATTCAACAAATATTCATCAAAAACCTTGATAAATATTTTTTGTTGGTTGTAAATATTATATTCAGATGTTAAATAAAATAATAAAATATTTCCTAGAAAATAGATTAGTAACTGTACTTATTCTAATGGTGCTAATTTTATGGGGTATTGCTACAGCTCCGTTTAACTGGAAAATACCTTTCCTTCCTTCTGATTCAGTTGCGGTTGATGCTATTCCAGATATTGGTGAAAATCAACAAATTGTTTTTACACAATGGCAAGGTAGATCACCACAGGATATTGAAGACCAAATCTCTTATCCTTTGACTACTTATTTATTAGGTATTCCAGGTGTAAAATCCATTAGAAGTAATTCTATTTTTGGTTTTTCAAGTATTTATATAATCTTCGATGATGATATTGAATTCTACTGGTCTAGATCCAGAATACTTGAAAAATTAAATTCATTACCTAATAGTTTATTACCTGAAAATGTAAAACCATCACTTGGACCAGATGCAACAGCATTAGGGCAAGTGTATTGGTACACAGTTGAAGGAAGAGATAAAGATGGAAATCCAACAGGTGGATGGGATTTACAAGAAATTAGAACAGCACAAGATTTCTATATTAAGTACGGTTTAAATGCTGTGCAAGGAGTTTCAGAAGTAGCATCTATCGGAGGTTTTGTAAAAGAGTACCAAATAGACGTTAATCCTGATGCATTAAAAGCTTACAATATTAGTTTGATGCAAGTAATGACTGCGGTACAAAAATCAAATAAAGATGTTGGTGCAAAAACTATTGAAATTAACCAGGCCGAATATTTAGTTAGAGGTCTTGGTTATGTGAAAAAAGTAGAAGACATTGAATTGGCTGTTGTTGCAGTTAAAGATAATGTTCCAATAAGAATAAAAGATATAGGTGTAGTTGCATTAGGACCCTCAACTAGAAGAGGAATTTTAGATAAAGGTGGTGCTGAAGTGGTTGGTGGTGTTGTCATTGCACGATATGGCTCTAATCCATTAGAAGTAATTAATGGTGTAAAATCTAAAATCAGTGAAATTGCATCTGGTTTACCTAAAAAAACATTAGCTAATGGTGTTGTAAGTCAATTAACAATTGTTCCTTTTTATGATCGAACAGATTTAATTCATGAAACAATAGGAACGTTAGAAACAGCACTTTCTCATGAAGTTCTAATTAGTATTATTGTTGTTTTGCTTTTAGTTTTTAATTTAAGAGCCTCTTTAATAATTTCCAGTTTATTACCCGTTGGTGTTTTAATGACTTTTATTGTCATGCGTTATGCTGGTGTAGATGCAAATGTTGTTGCATTATCCGGTATTGCTATTGCTATTGGAGTAATGGTAGATGTTGGAGTCGTCTTTGTCGAAAATATTATTAGACATCTCGAAATGCCACATAATGAAGGGGCAAAAGGGGCAAAACTTATGCAAGTAATTTATGAAGCAACTACTGAAGTTGTTTCTGCTATTACAACTGCTTTAGCAACTACGGTGGTTAGTTTTATTCCTGTTTTTGCAATGGAATCTGCCGAGGGTAAATTGTTTAGACCATTAGCATTTACTAAAACCTTTGCTCTATTAGGAGCTTTTGTACTTGGAATTGTAGTGCTTCCCTCTTTAGCTAATTATTTATTTGGGATAGATTATGATAAAAAAAGGGTAAAACGTTTCTGGTCATATGTATTTATTTCAGGAGGTATTTTATTAAGTATTTATTTCAAAATTTGGATTCCATTGGGATTAACTTTTATGGGTATGTATGACTTGTTCAATCACAGAATTCCTCAAAAATTCCAAACCTATACAAAACATTTTAATTTAGCAATAGTATTATTTATTGTTTCTTTTTTCCTTACGGAAGAATGGATGCCATTAGGCCCGCAAATAAGTATTATAGGTAATTATCTATTTGTAATTGTTTTGTTAGGAATAATAATAGGTGCACTCCTATATATTGTAAGTTCCTACGAAAAAGTACTGCGTTGGTGTTTAGAAAATAAGGGCAAATTCATGTTATTACCAATGATAACATTACTATTCGGTTTGTTGGTATGGATAGGTTTTGAAAGTACGTTTGGTTTTGTAGCTAAAGGATTTGATAAATTAGGTTGGAATATTAGAGAAACTAAAGCATGGTCAGTTCCATCTCATACTTTTCCAGGCATTGGTTCCGAGTTTATGCCAACGCTTAACGAAGGTAGTTATTTATTAATGCCTACATCAATGCCTCATGCAGGTGTAGAACAAAACAGAAAAGTAGTGGGTCAATTAGATATGATTTTGAATCATATTCCCGAAGTCGATATGGCTGTTGGTAAATTAGGACGTGTAGAAAGTGCTTTAGACCCTGCTCCTATTTCTATGTATGAAAATATTATCAATTATAAACCAGAATTCATTTTAGATCCTGATGGGCATCGAATGCGATTTAAGACAGACAATAAAGGACGTTTTATTACAAAATCTGGTGATAGTCTTTCACATGATGAGGCTTTAAAACAGGCTATTTCGATTAAAAACCTTATTCCAGATGATGATGGTACTTTCTATAGAAATTGGCGAGATATAATTCAATCACCAGATGATATTTGGAATGAAATTGTAAAAGCATCAAAGATACCTGGTGTTACATCAGCTCCTAAATTACAACCTATAGAAACACGTTTGGTAATGCTCCAAACCGGTATGAGAGCACCTATGGGAATAAAAGTTTTTGGTCCCGATTTAAAAACAATTGAAGAATTCGGTTTAGAATTGGAAGCCATTATTAAAGAAGTGCCTTCCGTAAAACGTGAAGCAGTTTTTGCGGATAGAATTGTTGGAAAACCTTATTTACATTTGAACATTGACAGAGAAAAAATTGCACGTTTTGGTCTAAATGTAGAAGATATCCAACAAACAATAGAAACAGCAATTGGTGGAATGAAAATTTCTTCAACGGTTGAAGGTCGGGAACGTTACCCTATTCGAGTTCGTTATCCTAGAGAATTGAGAGATAGCCCCGAAGCTCTGAGTAAAATATTAGTTGCAACTCCAACTGGAGCACAAATTCCATTAGGGCAATTGGTACAGTTTGAATACAAAAAAGGACCTCAAGCGATTAAAAGTGAAGATACTTTTTTGGTTGGATTTGTACTTTTCGATAAAAATGATGGATATGCAGAAGTCGATGTAGTGAATGATGCACAAAAAGCTATTCAAACTAAAATTGATTCGGGAGAATTAATAGTACCACAAGGAGTTAATTATAAGTTTTCAGGAAGTTATGAAAATCAAATTAGAGCTATGAAAAGGCTTTCTATTGTAATTCCAATTTGTTTGGTTGTTATCTTTTTATTACTCTATTTTCAATTCAAAACGGTTATTGCATCGTCCATCCATTTCTCTGGAGTTTTTGTTGCTTTTGCAGGTGGATTTATCATGTTATGGCTTTATGGACAAGATTGGTTTATGAATTTTACAATTGCAGATGTAAACATGCGAGATTTATTCCAAATGCATTCCATTAATTTAAGTGTTGCAGTTTGGGTAGGTTTTATTGCTTTGTTTGGAATAGCAACAGATGATGGTGTGATAATGGGAACTTATATTCATCAAGTCTTTGAAGAAAAAAATCCACAAACGGTAAATGAAGTTAGAGAAGCAGTTGTTGAAGCAGGTAAAATGAGAGTTCGTCCTGCAGTAATGACAGCTGCAACAACAATTATTGCTTTACTTCCTGTTTTAACCTCAACAGGAAAAGGTTCAGATATTATGATTCCAATGGCTATTCCAACTTTTGGCGGTATGACCATTCAAATTATGACCATGTTTGTAGTACCTGTATTACAAGCGTTTTGGAGAGAAACAGTAATTAAAAATAAAGAAAAAAGAAATGCGTAAAATACTAATCATATTCATTCTATTTTTTGCATATAATGTTGAAGGTCAATCTATAAACGACTATTATATTATTGCTGCAGAAAATAATCCAGAATTAAAAGCAAAGTATAAGGAGTTTGAAGCAGCCATGCAAAAAATACCACAAGTAAGTTCTTTACCAGATCCAAATCTTTCCATGGGTTATTTTATTTCACCCGTAGAAACAAGACTTGGCCCTCAAAATATGCGATTTTCACTAACGCAAATGTTTCCTTGGTTTGGCACTTTAAAAGCCCAAAAAAATGCTACAACCTTAATGGCTGAAAGTAAATATCAAGCCTTTTTAAATGCTAAAAATTTACTGTATTCTCAAGTTGCTACTGCTTATTATCCATTGTATGAGTTGATAAAACTAAAAGAAATTGAACAAGAAAACATCAAAATTCTTGAATCATATAAAAATATTGCCAATGCAAAATTTGAAAACGGTAAAGGAAGTTTAGTAGATGTCTTACGTGTAGATATAATGATTAAAGATGCACAAACTAATTTAGAAATTTTAACTAAAAAAGAATCTGCATTAACATCTTGGTTGAATAGTATTCTAAATAGAAAGTACGATGAAAAAATTGTAGTGGCTCAAGAAATAGAAGTAATTGAATTACCAATAGAATACCGCAAAGATTCTATAACCACTAACCCAATTCTACAAGAGCTTGAATTAAAAAAACAAGCTTCAGAAGTAGCTTCAGAAGTAGCTAGAAAACAAGGTTTACCTAAATTAGGTCTTGGTTTAGATTATGTTTTGGTAGGGAAAGGAATGAATAACTTTCCTGATTCTGGTAAAGATATTATCATGCCAATGGTTTCGGTAAGTTTACCAATTTTTAGAAAAAAATACAATGCTGCAACGAAAGAAGCAAAACTAATGCAAGAAAGTTATGCTTTTCAAAAAGAAGCGTATGAAAACAAATTAAACGGCACGTACTATAAACTTGTTTTTGAATTAGAAAAGGAAAGAGATTTATTAAAATTATATGAAGGTCAAGTACTAACACTTTCTAAAAGTTTGAATCTACTATTCGCTTATTACAGTAATGCGAATAAAGATTTTGAAGAAGTATTACGCATGCAACAAGAGTTTTTAAAGTATCAAAAAATGCAGTTGTCGAGTACTAGTACTTTTTATATAAAATTAGCTGAATTGGATTATTTAACAGCAAAACAATTTTAATTATGAACTTAGATAAAAAAACAAAAATATTATTAGCTGTAACTTTATTAGTTGGGCTATTATTAGGTGCTCTATTCTTTGGTGAAAGCACGAAAGAAGAAGATAATAAAACAGAAGCCAAATCAAAAGCAGAAGTTTGGACGTGTTCCATGCATCCACAAATTAGACAACCAGAACCTGGTGATTGTCCTATATGTGGTATGGATTTAATTCCTTTAGAATCAGGTAATGATGATATTGATCCCGAAGCAATTAGTATGTCTGAATCAGCGATGATTATTGCAGGAATCTCTACTTACAGAGTAGGAAATACAGATGGCGTAAAAGAAATTTCATTGAATGGAAAAATTGAAGTGAATGAGAAAACAGTTTATAGTCAATCATCACATATTCCAGGTCGTATTGAAAAAATTCAAGTCTCTTTTGTAGGCGAATATGTTAAAAAAGGACAAGTGGTTGCTTATGTTTATTCTCCGGAATTAGCGAGTGCACAACAAGAACTTATTGAAGCCTATAGTGTAAAAGACCTTCAGCCTCAATTATTCGAATCGGTAAAAATGAAATTAAAAAACTGGAAAGTTTCAGATGCTACTATTAACAGTATTATTTCTTCAGGTAAAACACAAGATAAGTTTCCTGTTTATGCGGATGTTTCAGGCTATATCATTAAAAAAAATGTAGAACTAGGAGATTATCTGCAAAAAGGACAAACCCTCTATGATGTTGCAGATTTATCAACCGTTTGGGTACTTTTTGAAATTTACGAATCGGATATGAGTTGGGTTAAAAAAGGAGATAAAATAAATTATACAGTGGCATCTTTTCCAGGAGAAACATTTTCAGGAACTATTGCATTTATTGACCCATTTATAAACCCAATGACTCGAATTGCAAAAGCAAGAGTTGAAGTAGCTAATTCTGGATTAAAATTCAAACCTGAAATGTTTACTACAGGTACTTTAAAAACTAAAATTACAAGCAATAAATCAACATTAAGTGTTCCTAAATCGGCAGTGATGTGGACAGGAAAACGCTCTATTGTGTACATTAAAAATGAAACAGATAAAGGAATAACTTTCAAATTACGCGAAGTTACATTAGGACCACTTTTGGGGAATGATTATATAATTGAAAAAGGTTTAGAAGTTGGTGAAGAAATTGTTGCAAATGGTACTTTTAATGTGGATGCTGCTGCACAATTAGCAGGAAAACCAAGCATGATGAATTTGGAAGGTGGCAGAGTAAGCACAGGTCATAATCATGGAGATTCTTCTATGCCTATGAGTGAGGATAAAAAAGTAGTATTAAAAACAGAAAAAACAACGATTAGTGCTGAAGCAAAAAAGAGTTTACAACCATTATATAAAGATTATTTTGAATTTAAAGATGCCTTAACAAAAGATGATTTTAATACTGCTAAAAAAGCCCTATTAGAATTTGAAAAGTCTTTTGGTAAAATAAACATGAGCGTATTTAAAGGTGAATCTCATAAAGTATGGATGAATTATCAAACAGAGCTGAAAAAGCAAACACTTCATGCTACACATATAAAAAGCATTAAAGAATTAAGAATATCATTTGAACCAATATCAAACGTAATGATAGCAATGACAAAGGCTTTTAATCCTTTAAATGGAAGTTCTTATGTTCAGTTTTGTCCTATGGCTAATAGTGACAAAGGTTCAAATTGGTTAAGTAAAGAGAATAAAGTAGTTAACCCATATTTTGGAGCTTCCATGTTAAAATGTGGAGAAGTAAAAGAAACAATTAATAACAAATAAATTTTAAAATCATGAAAAAAGTAATTGGAATTTTAGCAATAGCTTTATTAAGCGTAACAGTTTCTTGTAAAGAGAAAAAAGAACATGAACACCATGATGATACTATGCATAACGAAGAAATGCAAATGGATTCACATGAAGGCCACGACCATTCTAAAATGGAAGAAACAGCTGCAATGTATTATTGCCCTATGAAATGTGAGGGTGATAAAACCTATGACAAAGCGGGAGAATGTCCAAAATGTGGAATGGATTTAGTGGTTGTAGAGAAAGAATAAGTCTATGATCAAGTTACACATCAAAAATATGGTATGTAAGCGATGTATTTTAGTAGTTAAGTCTGAGTTAGAAAAACTTGGGCTTAACTATCTATCCGTTGAGTTAGGTGAAGTAACCTTTCAAAACGAAATATCTCAAAATGATAAAATAGGTATATCTAAACATCTTGAAGCACTTGGGTTCGAAATTTTGAACGATACAAATAGCAAAATAATAGAAAAAATTAAAAGTAGTCTCATTGATTTAATTCAAAATAAAAACAACAACACAAAGGATAATCTTTCCAACTATCTGAAAGAAAAACTACATCAAGATTACAGTAAGTTAAGCAACTTATTTTCTCAAATTGAAGGAATTAGTATTGAAAAATATTTTATCAATTTAAAAATCGAAAAAGTAAAAGAATTACTATTTTATGATGAATTATCATTATCTGAAATAGCCTATTCATTAAATTACAGTAGTGTTTCGCACTTAAGTCATCAATTTAAAAAAGTTACAGGTTTTAGTCCCACCTATTTCAATAAATTAAAAGAAAATAAACGTAAAGAAATAGATCTATTATAAAATTGTACAAATCATATCCATAATTATACAAACTTAAGTGGCTTGAGTTTTCGAAATTTGTACTATTAAAATAACAAAATTATGAAATTGCTTGAAACAAGTAGTTTGTGTAAGCAAATACCATTAATCTAAAAAGCGATTCCTTAGGTTACCGGTATAAAATAAAAATCAAACATATGAAACATACATACCACATTGAAGGAATGACCTGCTCTGGTTGTGAAGCCAAAGTTAAAAAAGATTTATCTAATGTTGAAAATGTTACTGAAGTAGAAGTTTTTAAAGAAGATAAAAAAGCATCAATCATCATGTCAAAACATGTTGAAATAGAAGTTTTACAAAATGCTTTAGGAGGAAAAGAGAGTAAATATCAAATTTCTTTACCTATTAATAATTCTAAAGAAGTTGTTCAAGAAAGTTGTTGTTCTACTGGAGAAAAAGAACATAAACATCATGAAATAAAACACACCCATCAAGCTGGTAAATATTATTGTCCTATGCATTGTGAGGGTGATAAAGTGTATGATAAAGCTGGTGATTGCCCTGTTTGTGGAATGGATTTAGTAAAAGAGCCAGAGGTTATTCAAAGCACAAAATATACTTGTCCCATGCATCCTGAAATCATTCAAGATAAGCTAGGTAGTTGTCCTATTTGTGGAATGGATTTAGTACCAATGGAACCAACCGAATCGGAAGAAGATAAAACCTATCAAAAGTTATGGTACAAAATGAAAATTGCAACAATCTTTACCTTGCCTATTTTTATCATTACCATGTCTGATATGATTCCTAACAACCCATTGTACCAACTAATGGATTTACAATATTGGAATTGGATTCAATTGGTATTTACAATTCCTGTCGTTTTTTATGCTTGTTGGATGTTTTTTGAAAGAGCGTGGAAATCAATTGTAAATTGGAATTTAAACATGTTCACTTTAATAGGTATTGGAACAGGAGTTGCTTTTGTTTTCAGTAGTATTGGATTATTATTTCCAGCTATTTTTCCAGACCAATTCAAAACTTCCGAAGGCACCGTTCATTTGTATTTTGAAGCTACTGCAGTAGTTTTAACCTTAGTTTTATTAGGTCAACTTTTAGAGGCTAAAGCGCACAGTAGAACTAGTGGAGCTATTAAAGAACTACTAAAATTAGCACCAACAGAAGCTACTTTAGTCCTGGATGGCGAAGAAAAAGTAATTTCAATTCACGACATTAAAAAAGGAGATATACTTAGAGTAAAACCAGGTGAAAAAATTCCAGTTGATGGAATCATTACTGAAGGAAATAGTACCATTGATGAATCAATGATTACGGGAGAACCTATACCCGTTGATAAAAAAATTGAGGATAAAGTAAGTTCTGGAACAATCAACGGTACAAAATCATTTTTGATGATTGCCGAAAAAGTAGGTTCAGAAACTTTATTATCTCAAATTGTGCAAATGGTTTCAGATGCAAGTCGTTCGAGAGCTCCAATTCAAAATTTAGTAGATAAAATTTCAAAATATTTTGTACCAATTGTGGTACTCATAGCTGTTATTACATTTTTTGTTTGGTGGATTATCGGTCCAGAACCCAAGTTAGTGTATGGTTTTATAAATGCTATTGCAGTATTAATAATTGCATGTCCATGTGCTTTAGGTTTAGCAACACCAATGTCAGTAATGGTTGGTGTTGGTAAAGGTGCTAAATCAGGAGTATTAATTAAAAATGCTGAAGCCATTGAGAAAATGGATAAAATTGATGTTTTAATCACAGATAAAACAGGAACTTTAACCGAAGGAAAACCGTCTGTTGAAAAAATCGTAGTAAAAGATGTAGATGAAAACATAGTTTTAGGAAAAATTGCATCACTAAATCAAAATAGTGAACATCCATTAGCAACAGCAGTTGTAAATTTTGCTAGAGCTAAAAACACTCAGTTTTTTAAAGTAGAAAACTTTGATGCTGTAACAGGTAAAGGAGTTGTTGGGTTTATTGACAATATAAAAGTCAGCTTAGGGAATAAAAAACTAATAGAGCTAGAAGGAATTAAAGATTTTTCAAATATTGAACAAGAAGTTATTACAGAACAAAAGTTAGGAAAAACAGTTTCTTATATTGCTATTGATAAAAAAGTAGTAGGTTATATCACAATTACCGATGCAATTAAAAAATCGAGTTTAGAGGCTATTAACGAACTAAAGCGTCAGGGAATTCAAGTCATAATGTTAACAGGAGATAATGAAAATACGGCAAAAGCAGTAGCTTCTGAACTAAACTTAACCGATTTTAAAGCAAGCTGTTTGCCACAAGATAAATTAGAATACATCAAAGAGCTACAAGCCAAAGGTAAAATAGTAGCAATGGCAGGTGATGGTATAAACGATGCACCAGCATTAGCACAATCCGACATTGGAATAGCAATGGGAACAGGAACAGATGTGGCCATTGAAAGTGCTAAAATTACTTTAGTAAAAGGGGATTTAAAAGGAATAGTGAAAGCTAAAAATTTAAGTCACGCAGTAATGAAAAACATCAAGCAAAATCTGTTTTTTGCTTTTATCTATAATGTTTTAGGAGTTCCAATAGCAGCAGGTGTTTTATTTCCTGTTTTTGGGATATTACTTTCTCCAATGATTGCAGCTTTAGCTATGAGTTTTAGCTCTGTATCAGTAATTGCTAATGCATTACGATTAAGAACTATGAAAATTTAAAAGCACATGTTATCTATATAAATAACTAAAAAAACAACCATCTTTAACAATATTTTTAACACAATGAAGTTTTATACAAACTAACCCATATTGTATTAAAATGAATGAGTATTGTCTGAATTTTTTTAGTGAATTTGAAAAGGAGTATCAAAACATTAAAACTACAAATTCAGACAGTATTGTCATTGCACATAAAGTCACTGAATTAATCGAAAGGAGAAGTAAGGAACTATTCAAATGGCTAAAAAAACATAAATTTAGTTCTCCAGAAGAAGAAATATATTTTTTTAAAGATTTGAAACCTATATTTATATCCAAGCTTATCTATTACAAAACAGTTTTAAGTATAGAAACAAACTTACCAACATCAAAAAAGAATAAGATTAAATTTTATGAAGAAGCTTTAAATTTAATACAAGAAAACACCAATAAGAATAGAAAGTTCTATGAATACTATAGAGCAAGAGCTTCACATAAAGACAATATATATTTCTTGAGAAATTGTGATGCTAATATTTTAAAAAGAGATTGTTCTTTGATCAATTACGATGTAAAATTATGTACTACGCATGATTACAACATGGCTGTAATGATTGCCAACGATATATTAACCACTTATCTAGAAAATAAAATAGAACAATTAGAAAATAATTGCTCAACTGTTCACCCATCCGTACAACAAACAGTTAATTGGACTGGTACTAAAATTGATTTAGTCGAACTCATTTATGCCTTACACCATTCCAAAAAAATTAACAACGGCAGCACTGATATAAAGGAATTAGCTTTATTCTTTGGTAAAATTTTCAATCAAGATATTGAAGAAAATATTTATCGTTTTTACATTGACATCAAAAACAGAAAAACAGGTCGTCCCAAGTTCATCAATCAACTTGCAGAAGTTTTAGAAAAGCATATATTAGAAGATGAAAATGAAAATAAGTAACTTCTTTCTTAAATAAATTTATTTCAAAAACACACAACTTGTGTTGAGGTTGTGAATCAGCTTACAAATCCATGATTTTGACTTACTATACTAAATTGAATTTTATGCTTTAGATTTATTCAATTCAATAAAGTTAGAAAACAAAGCACTTTGTAGTCTTTTAATAAAAAATCGTACACAACTTGTGTTTAGGTTGTGAAATAAAATCAATCAAACTTCACAAATTTGTATTACCGATTAATATTCAAAATTGCCTTAAAGAAATTGAGGCTATTTTTCTTTATTCAATAAAGAAAAATCAAGCATAACCATTGTTACGTTTTATTTTTATTTTGAAGAAGAAAGGAAAAAAGACCGATTTATTAAGGTCATTTTGGGTGTTAATCGGTAAAGTATAACAATTTAAAACATCAGTTATGGCAGTACAAGTTATCACAATCGAAGACTTAAACGAATTTCGTAATCTTCTTCTAAATGATTTAAAAGAAATCATTCAATCCAAACCGCAACAAACAAAACAGTGGCTCAAATCCAAAGAAGTCAGAAAACTGTTAAACATTTCTCCAGGTACTTTACAAAACCTTCGCATCAACGGAACACTAACGTATACTAAAGTTGGTGGCATCATGTATTACGACAATTCAGACATCGAAAAACTCCTAAACGGAAATAAAGTAAATGCAGCTCCAACCCTATTCAAGTAAACCGTCATTGCGAGGCACGAAGCAATCTTTTCTACTCACTCTTCACTAATTACTAATCACTAGTAAAATGAACTACATCAAACACCTAACCGGCTTTTTCGAAAAAGTAGCAATAGACAAATCACTCAACCCAACACACGTGAGTTTATACATCGCTTTATTCCAATTCTGGAATTGCAATCGCTTTAAAAATCCAATCAGTATTTCTCGTGATGAGGTAATGCGTATCAGTAAAATCAGTTCAAAAGCAACCTATCATAAATGCCTTAAAAATTTACACAGCTTAGGTTATATCAATTACGAACCATCCTATAATCCATTCAAAGGAAGTCATGTGTATTTATTCAATTTTTCAGACGACTTAAAACCCATTCAAAAAAACGAAAGAAAACCAAAAAATGAACCACTTATTGAACCTGTTTCTGAACAAGCTCTAAACAAGTCTTGTACTAGTGATGAAACAAGTAGTGAACAAGCACTAGTACCTTCTATAAACTATATAAACAATACAAACAATTTAAACAATGAAAACGTTTCAAACTTGAACGAGCAAGCAAAAAATTTTCAAGAAAGTAATAATGATTTTGTCATTTCGACGATAGGAAACCCGAGTGATAACGAACTGGCGAAGCAAATCACATCCCAAGAAAAAAAGTTGCGCAAAAAAAAGAAAGGTTTCATTCAACCAAACTTGCATGAAATCAAATCCTACTTCCAAGAAAACAGCTTTCCAGAATTAGAAGCACAAAAGTTTTTCAATTACTTCTCAAGCAACGGATGGTTAGTAGGCGGAAAAACACCAATGGTCGATTGGCAAGCAGCGGCACAAAATTGGATATTAAACAGCATTAATTTTAATCACAACACCACAAATTCACCACCTAATCGAGCAAAACACCTCAACACAGGAACTGATAAAGACTATTCAGAACCACTTTAACCGGAATTGTCATCCTGAACTTGTTTCAGGATCTATTCTTTGCGAAACTTTACGAAAACTTTGTACTCTTTGCGGTTAAACTTCCCCAATCTTGTCCTCCTGACGAAGGAAGGAACCCACATAAAAGAAAACTATGATAAACTATCCAGAGCAAAGCGACTTTTTTTAAATGATAATTCTATGTTTCGAGCCTGTGCTGAGCCTGTCGAAGTATGGTTAAAAATTAAAAAAATCAGTGTTAATCCGTCAAATCTGTGTCATCCGTGTTCCAAAAACTTCGCTTTAGCGAATAAATTAAAAGGCAAATGAATGAAAATATAAAAACCCACTACAATTACCCAGAAATAATTAATAAGCTCGAAGCAAAAGGCGTAGAACTATACGGCAATCATTTCAAAATACAAGAAACAGATTACCCTATCGTTTTCAAGCTAATCGCTTATTTCCTTAAAGATGAACCAACATGCTTTCAGTACGGAATAAACCTCAACAAAGGAATATTACTTTCCGGACCAATAGGCTGCGGAAAAACATCACTAATGAACCTAATGAAATACCTAGCACAAACAGAAAATAAATTTTCAGTAAAACCATGCAGAGACATCAGCTTCGAATTCATCCAAGATGGCTACCAAATAATCCACAAATACAGCAATGGTAAACTATATCAATCAGAACCAAGAACCTATTGCTTTGACGATTTAGGAACAGAAAACAATTTAAAATACTTCGGAAACGAGTGCAACGTATTGGCAGAAATTCTATTAAGCAGATATGATCTATTCATCTCCAAAAAACTAAAAACCCACATCACCACAAACCTCTCAGCCACAGAAATAGAAACCCACTACGGCAACCGAGTTCGATCCAGGCTTAGGGAGATGGTAAACCTAATAGCATACGATAAATCAACACTAGACAAAAGATAAGCACATTATACCGTCAGTTCGAGTGTTTTTTGTGCAATGAAATGGAAAAAAAAATGTATCGAGAACCTTTCAAATAACTGAATAACCAAATGAACCATATAACCAACTTCTGGAACCACTTCCAACAAAACAACTTCGTTTTCCTATTTCTAAACGAAATCTCAAAAGACGAACTAAAAACCCATTTCGACAAACTAATCAAAATACTTCATCAATACAACAAAGACCTAGACCTCATCATTAAGAACAAGACTAATGCAGCAGAGTTAATCATCACAGCAAATGGAAATCCATACCTATTCAAAGAAGTAGAATTACTCGTTCATCATGCACCAGTTATAGAGCGTTGGAAAATAACCGCATTCCTCCAACCAGAAACCAATCTAATCAAATACGAAAACGGCACCGACAAACCACTAGAATATTACGGCATCACTTTACGAATAAGTGAAATGTATTTCATCCCACTTGAAAACCCAAACAAACCAACCGATTTAGGAATAAAAGTGCTACTCAAAAACTACATCGTCCACAAAGATAACCTTAGACTTCGTGAAGCCGTTTACGTTCATATTGAGCATCTAATCGGAGAAAAAGCTTTCGCTAATGATATTGCGTTTATTGAAATTGGACAATTAGAAGGATATTATGAAAATCAAATTGAGTTATACAATTTAAAATCCTATATCGACATTGAAATAAACAATTAACTTTTGACAATACATTTTATTTACTGCCAAAGCTTAACAAATATTCTATTTGCAAGGATTTCGAATTTTCCTAGTAACCATAAATGAAATAAAATGTATTTTACTCATAAACAAACTGATAACTTGGTTAATAAATCAAATTGTATCAATTCAAACCATTAGGAATTATTTTATAATTTGCTAATTCTTAAATTTATTAAACAATGATTAAAGTCTATTTAGATTGGAATATTATGTCAGGAATGAAAAACAATCATTTTCCTGAGCTAAATAGCATAATAACAAATAAAGAAAAATTTCTGTTACTATACTCTACTTCCCACATTGGTGATATTTTTGCAAGTATAAAAAATCATAGTGAAGAAGAGCAAAGAATAATTAGAGAGGATTTAGATTATATTACTTTTTTAACTGATGATTTGTGTTTAGTAAATAATTCTAAAGAAGTTACATTAAGCAAATATGAACCAGGTGAATTACTTGATGACAGAATTAGAGAAGCACCAATGTTTCAAAATTTCAGCATTGATAGTTTGTTTAGTTCCGTTGAAGAAAATGATCCAATGTTTGGATTAGTAAATTCTATGAAAAATATGATTTCTTCAATACCATTAAACCTTGCATTTAAAGAAGCTTTTGAAAACCCTGAAAGTGCAGCAATGCTGAACAAAATGTTTCCAGGATTAAAAGAAGACCAAACAATGAATGGTTTCTTTAAAAGTTTTGGTCAAATGTTTCACAATATGAATGAAACAGAAGACTACAAAGATTTAAGAAATATGGTTCAACAAATTGGAGTAAACAGCGGTCACTTCAACGAAAATAAAAATCCTTTTGATATTATTGAAAATGCTTACAAGAAATTTGGAATAGAACATTTTGATGTTAATCAATATTTTGATAAAACTAAAAATGCTCCAGAATGGTTTAACGACATTACCAATGAATATGTTATGTTAGATATGCATGGTTTCAAAGCTGACAAAGTAAAGGTAACTGACAAGGAAAAAAATACTTTTAAGAATACAACCGAAGATGCTTCTCATTCAGCATTTGCATCAAGATGCGAATTTTACATTACTAATGATGATAAAAATTATCACAAAGCAAAAGCAGTATTTCAAAAATTAGGTATTTATACTATTGTTTTAAAACCGAGTGAATTCATTCAATACTATAACTTATTTCTTAATGTAAAAAGTTTTGATGACCACTTTATAAGTATAAATGAAGAATTGAAAAGAATAGAAAATTTTCAAGAACAAAAATATGAAAGTGGAGAAAGTTTTGGCTGGGTAAATTATACTGATCAGTATTTTTTTAATTTCTTCAATAAAATTCTAATCCCAAATTCAGAAGTCAATGATGCTTTATTTATATTAGGTAAAGAAAATCCGTCAAGGAGTTATATTATTAGTCACCGGGAAATTGAAGCAATGTTAAAATTGTTTGCCGATAAATTAGGTTCCGATATAAATGGGAAATCATATTTTGAACTAGGTGAAATAAATAGTAATGAAAATTGGCCAGGGAGAACTTGGGAAACCAATATTGGTCAGATTACAATTAAAAGATTAAATGGATGGTTTCAAATGTATTTTTACCCAATTGAGAAAAATTAAATCGAAATTTCAAAATGGAGCACACAATAAAACTATTCTTAAAATTAGGTAGCGAGAAAAACATTTTTGATTTATTCGAAAATGGAACAATCTATATGAATACAATTGAATATTTTCGCAAAGTTGAAGATGAAGAGTTGAGAGGCGATAGATACGAAGGAGTTTCAAGAGTAATTAATTCTTTGCCGGGCACTTTCAAAATACCAGGAATTGACAGAGAATTTAATTATGTTAAAGTTCATTTAAGAGAAAGTCATAAAGAAGTATTAGGTAATATTTATTCGTTATATGCAATATCTTCAAAAGGATTTCCAAATCCATTAGATTTTGAGTTTGATAAAAGAAATTTGCGTTTTGGGACACATGGAGTAATGATTAAAGATTTACCTCTTTTTTTTAATAAAATAGAAAATGAACTCAAAAAGAACAATTTAAAATTCAGTCATGGTTTTGTAGATTACTATGATAAAGAAGAAGTTTCTAGAGAAATAACATTATTTGAAAAACCTCTTGAATTTGAATACCAAAAAGAATTCCGTTTTTACATAGAAAATGACGAAATTAAACCAATAAAAATTCAAATAGGTAGCATGAAAAATTATGCTGAAATATTCAAAATTGAAGACATCTTAGAATTGAAGTTAGAAATAAAAAAATAGTTTTTAGGTAACAAATAGTATTCTTACATTTGAAAAAATAAACTAAATAGTATATTAAATAATCATAAAATACACTTAAAAGTGTATTTTTGTTTGCAAACTAATAATAAAGTGAATATATTTGCTCTAGAAATATGGGATGATGAAGCTGCTAAATGCACTTTTTACACCGTAAAATATGATGAAGCCGAGACAAATGAAACGGATTTATTCTTTGAAAAATATGATGCAATAGCAGAATATAAAGAAGCAAATCAAGAATTGTTGTCTTTTGTATTGCTATCAATTGGTAATGATCACGGAGCAATAGATGAATTATTCAATAGAGATGAAAACGAAGTTAAGGGATTACCTGTCCAAGGTAAAAGAACAATCGAAAATATTACTTACCACTTTCCGGAATTTCCATTAAGATTATACGCCTTAAAAATCACAAACAACATAGTTATACTTTTCAATGGAGGTATCAAAGATGGTCCAACAAATCAAAAAAGTTCATTGCATTTAGAATGGAGAGCAGCATGTGAATTCGCAAAACGAATTAATGAAGCTTTACAAGATGGAACAATTATTGTTAATGAAAAAAATAGAAAACTTACTAATTATGATGGTTCAGATGAAATCATCCTCTAAAAATCCAAAACAATGAGAAGCAAAGTAGCACAAAGAATTTTAGCAGAAACACCGGAAGAAACAAAAATCTTCGCAAGATTGTATGCTGATATCGTGGTTCGAGTAAATCAATTGTTAAAAGCAAAAGGATTTAGCCAAAAAGATTTAGCAGATAAACTTGAAAAAAGACCTTCTGAAGTTAATAAATGGTTGGTAGGAGAACATAATTTTACATTACGTTCTTTAGCTAAACTTGAAGCAGAACTTGGGGAGTCAATTATTAATGTTCCACAAAGAAAACCAATGGGAACATCTGGATATGTAACCGTTTACAGAAATAATGCTATAAATACTGATGTAGCATATACTAATTCGTGGAAAAAATCTAAATCTAACAATAAAACAGCATTAGCCAATGTCAGCTAATTTATTACAACCTGAAAAAATTGAAATTGTTGATTTTAAAATCATTAAAGGGCAAATTCATAGCCCATTTGATTTTGAAGAAGAAAAAGTTCAAGGACACAATTTCAATGTAAATTTTGAATTAGGTTTTAATATTCCTGATAAATTAATAAAAGCTGATTTTTCAGTAAATGTTGAAACTAAAAGTGAAAAAGAAAATGAAGGTGATGAAGAAGCTATAGGCTCATTTAGTTTTGTTTATGTTTATTATATAGATAATATTGAAGAATTAACAAAGCTAGAAGAAGACAATACAGTAACAATAAGTCCTGCATTAGGAAATGCTTTAGCTGCAATTACATATTCAACTTCAAGAGGAATATTAATGACTCGTTTTCAAGGTACAGCTTTAAGTAATTTTATATTACCTATTATTAATCCAAATAAGTTAATAGAATAATATTTTGTTTTTCAAAGAGTATATTTTGTCCCATTTATAGTAAATATTTGGGGCATTTTTTTTTAACCAAATAATTCGAAAATGTAAAATTTCGAAAAGTGGGTAGAAAAGTGGGTAGAAATCCTAACGGAAAGTAGAGTTGATATTCTAAAAATTATTCATAAAAACAGTAAAATCACCATTCGTGAGCTATCAGAGAACATTGGCTTAAGCCTTTCTGCTATTGACAAAAACTTACTTTTCTTAAAAGATTTAGGCATACTAAAAAGAATGAAAGGTGCTAATGGTGGATACTGGGTTATTCATTTTAAATTACCATAAGTGGGTAGAAAAGGTAAAATAAATAAATTAAAATCTCTTTCCAATTGCCACTCCTTCCCAACGCTCCTAAAAAAATTACTGTCATGGTTTTTGTCCCAACTCATATCAAGCACTTTGTCTGTTGGCTAAAACGTTTTGTTTAAAAAGAAAAATCCAATAAGCCATCAGTCAAAGAGCTTGCCCAACGCTCAAAACAAAAACACGTACGCTACGCAACTCATGCCAATAATTTTTTCTCCCAAGCTTAGTTACATAATGTGGCATTATAGTGCATAAACAAAATCCCAATTCCAAAAGAAGTTACCGGATGCACTATAATAACATTATGTAAAAAAGCCGCACAGCCAACGCTCGAGGCAGTGGCTCCAGGACAACATTTTTTGCAGCTCCCATCGCATCACCCAGCTACAAAAAACACCGTCCTTCGCCACTGCCTTAAACACGTATCATTTCCATTTGAAAATCCTCAAACTTAATTGTTCTTTGAAACTATTCGGTCACTGTTTTTATATACTTTGTGTTTAAATCGGTTAGTAGTTGCATTGTTTTTGTGCGTGCTACAATTCCATAATAACCCAATTCATAATTCATAATTCTCCATTCATAATTACTCTCTGGCACCCACAAAATCAAAAAGAGCCAGCAAGAATATGATTTTTCATTTGCCAGAAAACACAAACTCCATTGCTTTCACGTTGGCCAGATGCCTTAACTCTTTCCACAAGAGCTATTCACTAATCACTCACAAAAAGGCATCTATCCAACATAAAAGCAATCACAACAATCCCATAAGCAAATAAAAAATCACACACTTGCCTGCGCTACTGCCTCATCGCACTAGGTAAGTATTTGCATTGTTTTTTGAAGATGCTTCCCATTTCCATAAGGATATTTTCTGCTAACCGAACACTGCTACTGCCGACTGAACTAAAGGCATCCTCAAAAATCAAATCCACAAAAGAGTATTAAATTTTAAAACAGGATAAAAGCATTATCTATAATTTGTCTATGGTTATTTATCCTGTTTTAAAATTCATTACCCTTTAAACAACTTCCACATTCCAAAACACAACCTCGTTAGATAGAACGTTACCAAAAAAACACCCGATTACATAAGAACGATTATAGGTAATTTCAAAAAAAAATAAATAAAAAAAAGGAAGCAAAGATAAGTTCCAGGTTTACAAAAAAGCAAGTTCAAGCCCTGCGGGTTTTTGAAAAAATCTCCACCTTTTCAGGTAGTATTTTTTCAAAAAAACTTGCTTTTTTGAAACCTTCCACTTGAAATGACGGCTTTCTTTTTTTTCTTTTTTTCTTTTGAAATGAATATTCTTCGCTTCCAATTATAAAATAAAATTTGGCGAAAAAAATTTATGGGTGGAGCATAGCGAGGCACACCTGCATTTCATAAGAAACACCGCAGAAAATTGAAAATCTAACCAATTTTTTAAAAGCCGATGTTATGCTAAAATTTGTCATTAAAACGTACACTAAAGGAACGATTTACAAAAATCCACACCTATTCATTTTAAACAAAGGATTAAACAGTGGAAAGCCTTCAAATGAGCCATTCACAAATAGTTTTGTTGTCATTTTCGAGAATAAAGAAGATTTTGACAATATCAATTTAACTGCTTATGCACTTTGGAAAACAAAATTCTGGCATCAGTTTCTTTGTGGTTCTGTAATTCCTTTTTTACGCTTACATGATGTTAGAAAAGAATTTCCAAACAAAGTTAACCAAGAAATTAAAGACCACGAAGAACACCTTAAAAACGTGCAAACTTTAAAGCTTTTAGAACAATCTGAAAAACGATTCAATGAAAATCTAAATCTTATTAATGATATGCGTAGAGTGATTTTACACCGCTATTGCAATAGATAATATTTTTTTAACTTTTAAATTTATAATTATGAGCATCTTTTTGTTATTTCAGACAGACACGTGGAAATCAAAAGCTTCAAGAGTATTTTTTGGTGCTTTTGACAGTAGAACCAAAGCATTAGATTATGCAAAATATAATGAGTTATATTGGTGCAATTCTGAGGTTGTAGTAGTTGAGGTAGTACTCAATCAATTTGGGGAGTTCTAAAAACAAAAAAATGCCTAATCCATTTGGAAAAGGCATTTTTACAATTTAACCCAAAGGTCACCACAACAAGGGCTAAACTTATTTTTTGTGCTTCTTTTGTAGGCTTTTAAGTAGTAACGAAATCGTAAAGCTGACAATTGCTCCAACAGTAGCTAATATAATAGTTTTTGCTATATCATCAGAATTTATATTTGGTACTATACTTAAAAATGTGCCTCCAGCAGTTCCCATTAAAGTACTACTATTATTTGCTTCCATCTTTGTCATCCTGAGCTTGTCGAAGGACGCTGTCATCAGTTGTAGTAAGCTGACTAGTTGCTGTCAAAACTCCTCCAGCAACTGCCATATAACCTCCAATAGTTGTAACTAATACTGGTAAGCCAATTGGAGCAGCTAAAATCGTTCCACCAACAGCAGCCAAAACCAAACCAACATTTCGAAGCACTTTAAAAAACTTTGGAGTAGGAGCTGTAGCTCTATTTACAATTTTTTTCATAATTTATATTTTTTCATTCCCATAAAAATGGAAATCTATTCAACAATCAATTCTACACTTTCTTTTCTGTCTAAAGCTTTATAAACTAAAATTTTAAGTTTCTCAAATGCTTTTCTCGACATAAGTCCCAAACCTGGTCCAGAAAGTTTCGTCACAGGAGCAATACAACCATTCAATTCTTTCAAAGCATTATTAGCAGGATGAAATAAAATAAAACTTCTATTTGCTACATCAATAACTTCTAAATGCCATTTGAATTTCGGACTATATCGCTTTCTAATAAAATATTTCCCTTCCGGAATGCAGGAAACTCTCTTTTCATTATTCTTCCAAGGTAATTCAATTGTATAACAGATGAATTCGCCATCGCATTTGAGCTTTCCGTTTGTTCCGTCAGGGAAATAAGTTCTAGTTAAAAATAAAATCATACTTCTAAATTCTGATTTCTAAATTCTAACTTCAGACTACACACCACCATCAACTTTAGCAAGTGACAACGGATTAAAAGCACCATTTTTCAAAGGATACATTTGTCCATTAATTTCTTGATAAAATTCAACTCCAACAGCCAAAAATAATGGTTTTGTACTTGCAGGAGTAACAGCATTCACTTGGTTTATTGCAGCAGTAGCTGTATTATCCCAAGGCAAAATCGCAGTTTCAGAACTAGAAACTACAAAAGTTTCCGTTTCAAAATCAACTTCTGCACCTCCAGAAATGATTTTAAAATGTGTAGTTCCACTTGGTGCTGCAATCATGTTCGCAGGAATAAATGATGCCAAATCCACTTTAATTTCTCCAGCTGCTCGATCAATAGTTGCTACATAAGGAGCAAATAAAGAAGTTCCAAGCTTACCACGAATATTGAATTCAAATCCAAATAACAATTCAGCTTCTCCATCAATAACATTTCTCAAACCTCTTTCGCTCACTAAATCCGCTTGAATAACTTTCACCATTCGTTGCGTCAAACGACTCACCATTCTACCATCAGCAGAGTTCAATAGTAATGGTCTAAAAGCTGTTCTTAAAAGCTTTCCTGCTTTTCCAGCTCTTCCAAACTCCGAACCATTCTCACGCGTTCTTTGAAACGCAGGATCGCTAGCAATTCTACTAGCATCAATTCCACCCTTCTCACGAGCCAAATGTCCGTCTTGGGTTTTATAAAAAGTAATATCTCCGATAGTACCTTTTAATTTAATTATGCCTTTCTGTCTAGCCATAACTTAAAAATTTAATTAAACAATCATTTAAAATCTCCTTCATTCTATCAACAGGTTGCAACCACTTTCCGAATGATTTAAACAAAGTTTACATAACATTTAGCTAAAGAAAAAGACGTGAGTGTACCATATGTCCAAAAAAGACACAAGTGTCTTAAATAAACATAAAAACACAATAAATACGTTTAATAAAAAAGGATTAAATTGCAGGAGAATTTCTGCAAGTCAGAAGTAAGTCAAAGCCTAATCAAAGGTATAGATAAAGTATGAAAATTGAAAAACAGAGAGTTTGTATCTACCCGAAGGACATACAACGCATAACTGGGAAAAGTTATCGTCAAAGTGCTAGATTGATGCAAAAGGTAAAAAAAGACCTTAACAAGCTCGAAAATGAGTTTCTTACAATTGAAGAATTTTGTTCATATGCTGGCATAAAATATGAACAAGTAACTCACTTGATTTTTGGTTAATATTCTTGAAAATATTTCAACATTATTAACTTAAAAATAGGGTCATTATATGCTTAAATAACTAGTTCAAATTTTAGTCTTGATGCTTTAATATTCAAACAATTATCCTTATATTTGACTACTTTGAATTTAGATTAATTGTTTCCCAATTTTGAGGAGTCAGTCAAGGAGTCACTTAAATAATATACTTTGCGAAGTATTGATTTTATTGGTTATTTTTATTAGTAACAAGACCCTCTTTCTCCGCAGAGCAAGGCTCAAAAAACTAAAACCCTTTAAATACTAGTATTTAAAGGGTTTTTATTTATATTCTTTTTCATAACTAAAAAAGCCTTAAGTCATTCTGATAGCTTTTTTGCTCTATTGTAGTAATCTTATTTTCTTAAATCTATAAAACGTATTGGTTTTCTACTCATTGGTGTAAATACAATTTTATTTATTACATCCAAAGAGACCACTTCTACATTAGGTGCAACTCTTAGTTTTGCTCTAAAATGATCTTTTATACTATCTAAAAATTCTTTTGAAGTGTTTGTTGTTGCAACTTTAAGCACAATCTCATCTGTACCAAAAGAGTTTGTAGTAATTTCTATTACATGCTGTTGAATTTCATCAAAAGAAGCCAACAAATCATGCATAACTGGTGGATACAATGTTGTTCCTTTGTATTTAATCATTTGTTGTTTTCTACCTAAAACAGGTCCAACTCGTGGTGTATTTCTACCGCAAGCACAAGTTTCTGTATGTATTTTAACGATGTCACCAGTTTTAAAACGAAGCAAAGGGATTGCTTCTACACCTAATGTGGTAATTGTTAATTCGCCACTTCCCCCATCTATAACTGGTAAATCATTATCATCTAAAATTTCCGTAATAATTAACTCTGGATGTTGATGTCCGCCATGAAAAAACTCACATTCGGTAAAAGCCGTACTCATTTCAGTAGAAGCGTAAGTTGAATGCAAATTAATATTCCATTTATTAGTAACTTTCTCAGCTAATAAACTTGACGAAAAATCTTGATTTCGTAATGTTTCGCCAATACAAATTACGCCTTTTACACTTGAAGCGTTATAATCTATACCTTTTTGCTCAGCATATTCAATAAGTTTTAACAGAAACGACGGAACTGCAATTAAGTATTTTGGTTTGTATTTTAAAATAGAATCCCATTGTAATTCTGGAATTCCCGCTCCTACTCTAATTACTCCAGCGCCTAATTTTCGTAAGCCTAAAAAATAAGCTAAACCCGCCATAAAACGCCTATCCAAAGTAGTCATTAATTGCACAACATCTCCTTTTTGAATACCAGCACAAGCAAAAGAAATGGCTTCATTATAAGCCAATCTGTCTAAATCTTTATCGGTTAAACCAAAAGTAACAGGATCTCCTAATGTTCCAGAAGTAGTAGCATAATCAACAATTTCGTGCATTGGAACACAGAAAAAATCATCGTTATACTTTTGTAAAGCATCTTTTGAAGTTGTTGGTATTTTTTGTAAATCTGAAATTGTTTTAATTTCAGAAACATCAATATTTTCTTTACTAAATAAGTTTTTATAGTAAGGTGATTTTTGACTTAAATAAACCAATGTTTCTTGCAATTTCTCATTTTGAAAACGCGCGATTTCTTCTGAACTTAATTTTTCTATTGCAGGAATCATATTAGTTTAATTTTCTTTTAATACTCTTTAATTTTTTTTCGATTACTACTTTACTTGGCAAAGTTGTAACTTCTTTAGTCAATGCCTTTTCAAATTGTATTTCAGCCGCTTTTAACCAACCTTTATCATAGTAATAGTTACCTATTTTGTAATAAACAATCCATAAATTTGGATTAGCATTTTGATAAATCTTAACCTTTTCTGGACTAATTTCTTGGTTGTTTTCTAAAGAAATATCTATTTCTCTATCCAAAACCCTGTATTTTTCATAACTTTTAAATGCTTTTGAATTGATAAAATTATCTTCAGGAATATTGAATTCTTGAGTTCCAACAGTTTCAAATTTCACTTCTTTGGTATCAAAAATTTTATTTAAATCATAAGCTACAAACTCACCCAATTGATATGGATTTGATGAAACCCAAACCATTCTTTGTTCGGGTTTAAAAATTATTCCATGATGTGCCAATAACTGATTTAATGCTTTTTCATTTCCGTAACCTAAATCAATATTCTCAAGCCCTTCTTTATTTCTAAGAATATCGGCCACTTTTAAAGGGTTCATTTTTTCTTCTTCAGATAAAAGTTCGTTCATTCTATCAAAACGATACTTAGAATGGCTTTCTACAATATGATTGCTATTTCTTTTATCGTCTTTATAACTTGCGCTTTGAAAATGATTAGAACAAACCAACTGATTGTTATTTTCTACTTCAAAAACACCAAAATTATCCGGAGAAACTTCAATTAAAATGGCTTTTTTATCTTTTGCGCTTGAAACCATAATCGATTCGGCAACAAAAACTTCTCGACTTTTGGCAATTGCAATAGCTTCCTCAATTGTGGAAGCATATTGTAAAATTTCGCGTGCTAAAATAGAAATTGGTGTTTTAGCAACTAATGGAATTTCGGACTTTCCTGCATTAATTGTAATAGAAAGACCTTCTTTATTCATCCCCGAAACCACACCAATCATTCCTCCCCAAGTAACCATCATGAATGGATGTCCTTTTTTGGGAGTTATAAACGCAATAATTTTATCTTCAGCAAATTCATCGCCAGCATAAAAATCAAAATTTCTACCTACTACTAAAGAACCATCCTCTGATTTATCGCCCCAAACAGCTAAAGAAGAACATCCTACCAAGGCTAAATCTTGTAAAGCATGTCCAATATCATGAGCTCCATGCAAATAAAGACTTCTAAGGTATTTTGGCGCTATTTTCTCATAATCATCAGAAGCATACTGAGAAACTCCGTAAATCTCAGTTTTAAACTCTTCAGGAACATGTAAATATAATTTTCTATTGTACCATTTTAAAAATTGCCTTAGTAAGCTTAATTTAAATTTTGAAGGAACGATACTTTCTATTTTTGAGAAAAAAACTTTTTCTTGTTTATGAATTAAAGGTTGTGTTAAACTTCCAATAGTAAGTCCTCTTTCTAAAGCATCACCAGAAACATGTAGTTCCCACAATTGTTGTTTATTTTTTATTAAATAGTTTTTACCCGAAGAAAACAAAGAATCATTATGCTTGATAACTTCTGGTATTTGATTATTATAGCCTGTTAAAATAGGTTTATGCTGAATTGATTTTGAAATTCCGCAAGAATTTAAAACGAAGAACGATACAAATGCAACAATTATTTGAATACTTTTATTCATTAACCTTTCCTAATTCAGAATTGATTTTATTTATTAAATAATCTTTCCCTACGATTTCAGAACAAGTAACCACTGCTCCTATTGTAACTCCTAAAACGCCGTGCATATTTATACTTTGGCCTGTTAAAAACAAATTTTCAATTTTTGTTTTTGGCGAAATAAACGTTTTCATAGGATTGTTTGAATCTTTTACATAACCGTATAAATTTCCGTTATGACCGCCTATATAATCTCTATAAGATAAAGGTGTTGAAGAATGCACCGATTTAATGCAACTTCTAATATTAGGAAATTTACGTTCTAAAACAGTTAAAAAATCTTCTGCTTTTTTGGCTTTAAAAGTTTCATAGGCTTGACCTCTTTCTGCCTTATTTGCAACTGTATTAATGGTGTTTTCCCAATTATTTAAATCATCAAAACGCATATAAGTAATTGCAGTTAAACTTTCTGCCCACACTTGATCTTCGCTAGAAACATTCATAGAGGCCATATAAGCTTCTGGCCAACTATTTTCAGTGTATTCATTAGCATCCCAAACTCTATTACTATCGCTAAAATGATAATAATTATGATTTAGATATTTAAACGTTTCTGGTTTAAAAACTAAATATAAACTAAATGCAGCAGGTAAAACTTCTAAACTTTGAATTCTACTATAATATGATTTTCTAAACTTATCTTCGCCAATCATTTTAAGAGTGGTTTTTGGCTCTATATTCGATATAAAAATATCACCAAAATACTCTTCTCCATTTTTAGTTTTAGCCGAAGTTAATTTCCCTTCTTCATAACCAAAGCCAACAATTTCTTTGTGTTTATAAACCTCTCCTCCATATTTTCGAAGTTGTTTAATCAATTGTTTTGTAATTTGACTTCCGCCATTAATACAACGATAAGAGCTTTGAATATAAGAGTTAACAGACAATGCATGAACGTATAAAGGTGTTTTATCTGCAATTCCTGCATATAAAAAATTTGTTCCTGCTAAAACTGCCTTCAATTTTTCATTTGATGTTAATTCATCTAAATAGGCTTTTGCATTTATTGATAAAACTTCATTAGAATAACCCGCTCCTTCTCTTAAATTATATAGTGGAAAAGAATCGCAAGTGTATTGAATTTTTTCGCAATAAGATCTTATAACTTCCTCTTCTTCAGGAAAAAAAGAACTTAGTTGTTGAATGAAGTTTTCATAACCTTGTGCATGTGGATATTCATTTGTATCATCATCAAAAGAAATTACATCAAATGCATTTTCATCCATTTTCTTTAACTTCAATTCATCCATGATACCAATATAGGTGAAATAGTCATTAAGGTTTTGACCTTTAGAAAGTCCGCCAATGTAATGAATTCCGGTATCGAAAATGGTTTTATCTCTTACGAAAGTTTGTAAGTTACCTCCGTATTGATTGTTTTTTTCTAAAACACAAACACTTTTTCCTTCTTTAGCAAGAATAATAGCCGAAACCAATCCTCCTAACCCACTTCCTACAATAACTATGTCGTATTTTTTTTTCACTTTTTATTTCTTTAAAACTAAAATAGCTTCTTCTCTACTTTCCACATTAAAACCATAAGTTAAAAGCTCATTCTCCAACTCAAAACTATTCATTAGAAAAATTGTATTTGCCTTTTTTAAATGTGCTAAACTTTCATTCGAAAATTTTGACGTACTTATTAAAACCGTATCAAAAGTTTCAGTTACATCTTCTATTTTTTGAAGATACTTAATTTTACGATTTCTAACAATATAATTTGTATTTGCTATACCACGTTTTTCTTCATCTTCAATAAACGAATAAATTTTTCTTGTAGGTTGCCCTAAACATAACAAAACATCAATTTGTCCGTAATCATTAGCTATATGAAGAATTTTAGCTTCTTTACTTATTAATTGATTTAACCTAAAATAAGTAGCTTTGTTAGTATTAAAATCGGTTTTTACTTTGTTTACAATTTCTTGTTCTTTGTATAAAAAACTTAAAAACAATTTCTTTTTAAAATAAGATTCATCTTCTAACTGATCTCTAAGCAGTGAAAATTCATTTTTATAAAATGCACTTATTTTTTTAGTTCTTGTACTATAATCGGTTCCAAAAGTGGTATTGGAAGGTGTAATTCTTTCTCCAATTACTACCGTTAAAGTTTCATCGTAAATAATATGATCTCCTTTTGGCAATAACTCTGAATTACCATGAATATAAATGGGTAAAATATCAATATTAAATTGTTCGGCCATATAAAATGCGCCTTTATGAAATCTTTTAATTGCATTAGACTCAGATCGAGTTCCTTCTGGGAAAACAATAATTGAATATCCTTCTTCCACTTTTTCACGAAGGTGTTCTACTCCTCCATCAATTCCTTGAGAAACAGGATAAAACCCTGCCAACTTTACTCCACGACCAAAAAAAGGCGAATTATAAACCCAATCATTAACCACAAAAATAATTTTTGGACTTAACATTCCAATGGCAAGAATATCTAAAAATGAAGTGTGATTAGCTATTAGAATAGCGGGTTTTTCAAATTTTTCATTATTTTTATTAACAACTCCTATGCTTGCAAAAGGATTGGTATAAAAAACAGATTTCATAAATTTAGACATCGTTCGTCTAAACCACATCATTTTAGTTTTCTTATTGATTGGAATAAAAGAAATTACAAACTGACCTACAAATGATAATATAAAACCGCCTAATCCATAATAAATAAAGGACAAAGTAGAATGAATAAACATACGAAGTGAAACTGGAGATTTTCCTTTTGTTGGTCTATTAGAAATACAAATTTTAAATAAAATAGGATAAAATATAAACGTTATAATTAGAGCGGAAAAAACTCCAATTAAAGAAACAGATGATATTGATTTTAAAGCTGGATGTTCGGCAAAAATTAATGCTCCAATAGCTAAAACGGTAGTAATAACAGCTAATAAAATAGATGTTCTATAAGTTGCTAACTCACTTTTACCTGTTGTATATTCTTTTTGAAGTGCACTGGTCATAAAAATACTAAAATCGACTCCGTGTCCAAATATTAAAGTACACACAATTGTACTAAAAATATTAAGTTGTATTCCAAAAACGCCCATAATACCAGTAGTCACTAACCCAGTTATGATAATAGGAATAACGCTTATTAGTACTAATTCTATTCTTCTAAAAAATAAAAACAAGATTAAAATAACAGCAATCAATGAATAATTAACCAAGCTGGTAAAATCTTCTTTTAATTTTCCTAAAAATGTTTCATTCATATGTTGCCTATCAATTGCAACTACATTTTTTTCTTTAGACATAGAAGCTACAAAATGATCACGTTGTTCATTAGAAACCTTCACAACTGATGAAATGGTATAAAAGTTGTTTTTATGAGAAACAAATTCGTCTAAGAAAAAGGCTTTTACATTTGCATAGTCTTGAAAACTTATAGGTTCAAACTGCTTACTTAATAAACTATAAAAATCTTGATGTGTTGTAGGTTTAAAACCAATTGCAGCACCGCTCGAAATTAAATTAGATTCAACTTCTTCTTTTCTTGATTTTGTCCAGAAAGAATTCCATTTATTAATTTTTTCAATTTGCGCTTCTTTAGATAAAATAATTCCTCCTATAGAACTGAAATTTAAAACTTCACCCTTTGATTTATATTGGTTTAAATCATTAAAAAGAGTATTATTGTTTTTTAAAACTTCATCAATACTGTTTCCGTATGTTGCTAAATATATAGATTTTGAAGTTAAATTTGTTGCTCCTTCAAGCTTAGCTTCAACTGCTTTAATATCTTTTGGAATAAAATTTAAATCGGAAAGATTGTTGTTAAACTTAACTTTTGAAAAAGTAAAGAAGCTAATTGCAATTATAATTAAACTAACTGCTATTAAAACTTTGTTATGATGAAATGAAAATGAAGCCGTTTTGTCTAACAAATTACTCTTAGCAACGTGCTCATTGTTTTTTGGTTTGTATAAATGTGGAATAATTAATAAGGAGAAAAAAGCTGAAACCATTACGCAAATTGCAGCAAAAACACCCAAATCTTTTAAAGCTTCAGAATTTACAAACAACAAACATAAAAAGGCAATTGCAGTTGTAGAACTGCTCATTATTAAAGGTTTTGTGATGTCTTTATAAAGTATTTCTACGTTACTGTTGTATTTATAATGTGTGAGAATATGCAAGGAATAATCGATAGTAATCCCTATCAAAACTGCTCCAACACTTAATGATATTGCAGAAATAGTGTTTTTCAAAAAGTATAAACTTGCCAATGCAAATAACACTCCGAAAATGGTAGGAATAAAAATAATAATTGGAATAACTATCTTTCTATAAAACAAAATTAAAATCAGCATTAATACCGTCATAGATATTACAATGGTAGTCATAATATCCTTTTTAATTTGCTTTGCATTGGCAACAGCAATTAATGACGACCCAAAATAATCTATAGTTGATTTTCCTTTATATTCCTTATTTAGAGTTTCTTTAATTTTATTTAATTCGGCTACAAAAACTGTGTTTTTTTCGGTTTCACTTCCTGATAACTTTGGATTTATAAACAATAAAATTTTAGACTCATCTTTTGTAATTACAAAGCCATCATGCAATTTAAAATCGTCACCAATATTTAATTGTTGTAGTTTTTTTAAAGCGATGAAAGAAATTCCTAATGGATCTTTTAGAATAAAGTCTTTGGCAATAATTCCTGTTGGAGAAATTAATGTTCTATAATTATTTTGAACCTGGACTGCAATACTGTCTTTATTAACTTTATTTTCAAGAAATTCATAATCTTTATCTTCTAAAAACAAAGGCAAATTATTGTAAACGAAATCAAATGTTTCTTGAATATTCTCTTCGTCTACTTTTCCTTGAATAGTATTTATATATTGATTGCAAGAAACAATACTGTCTAAGAAAGTAGTAGCTAAATCAGATAAATCGTCAATTGTTCCTTCTTTATCTTTTTCAATAATTACCGTTATTTTATCAGAAAATTTAAGTTGTTGTAAAACCTTTGCAGTAACATCAGATTTATCACTTTTAGGAATAATACGCGTAATGTCTTCTTCAAAATTAATTTTTGAAGCAAAAAAACCACAAAAAAATAGAAATACTACTCCAATTAACAGAGAGCTTATCTTATTTTTTTGAATTAAATGATGTAAACCGATAAAAAAAGTGTGCATTATATTGAACTGATTTACTTAGCTGATTTTCTAAACAACGAAAGTAATAAATAACTAGCAAAACCGAAAAGAATTGAAGCAACAGTTGCTAAAAATAAACTTCCAACAACATATTGAAGTAAATTGTCTTTTATAGTATTGAATACAGTTTCATTTTTTATAATAATTGCTTTTTTATCCTCTATAAAAATAGAACCTACTTTCATAGAACCATAAATTACAAAAGGAATCATAGGAGGAATACTAATATTTGAAAAAGTAAATGCTAAAGCTTTATTCAATTTTAAAAAAACAGCTAAAAAAATCACTAAAACTGTCTGAAAGCCCCAAAAAGGAGCAATTCCTATAAAAGTTCCTAAAGCAATTGAAGTTGCTTTAATAGAATTAGAATCGTTGCTAGAAAGTATGTCTTCTTTTATAAAATCTTTAAAGCTTTTTTTTTTGAAACTCATAATAAAGTTTCTTGGCTTAATATAAAAAAGAGTGATAATTACTAAAATTGTGTTTAAAATACTAATTCTCGTAAAGTCTTGAAAAGGTCTAAAATGCGTTACACGTTCATTTGGATCGTATAAAATTTTAATGGGAATATTTTTAACAGAAACACCTTTCCATGCAGTTCTAACAATTACTTCTATTTCAAATTCAAATTTATTGGTAAAAAAATTATTTGGAATGTTATTCAATGGATACAATCGATAACCAGATTGTGTATCGTCTAATTTAATTCCGGTTTCGAACCAAAACCAAAAATTAGAAAATTTATTACCAAAACTACTCTTTTTTGGTACATTTTCTTCCGTCATATTTCGGCTTCCTATTAATAAAACAGGGCTGTTTTCTTGTTCTAACGCATCTAAAAAAACAGGAATGTCGTCTGGGAAATGTTGACCATCAGAATCAATTGTAATGGCATAATCGTAGTTAAGTTCTTTTGCTTTTTTAAAACCATGGCGTAAAGCATTTCCTTTACCCTTATTTTTTTGAATTTGTAAAACAGTAATTTGGGAATAGTTATTTAAAATAGAAACAGTATCATCAGTAGAACCATCATTAACGACAATAATATTTGTAGTTTGTTCTAAAACGCCATTAATAACTCTTTCTAATGTCTTGCAATTATTATAAGTAGGAATAATTATACAAACATTTAATGAAGAAATTCTATCAGATATTGTTCCTGTAAAATTCATAAATGTTTCTTATTAAATTATTTTATTTCGTTCTTCTTCTGTAAAGATTTTGGATTGTTTTACGTAAATTTTTATATAATCTTTCAAATCTTTTGTTTGAGTATCAAAATTAGAAATTATTATTTTCTTATCTTCAGAAATGTTAGATTTATATTTTAGTAATTTAGGTGTATTTTCTTGAATACTTAGTCTTATAAGTCTAATTTCAACATTATTAGGGTCATTTTTAACTGCTTTTTCAACCATACCCACACCCTCAATAAACATTTCTTTTTTTTCTGCCTTTTTTGTAACAAACTTAGACTTTAATGTGGTTGCAGCACCTTTATATGCTAAAAAAACGTTTTTGTCTGTCTTATTGCTTATAACTAAATTATAAAATTTTTCTGCATTATTTTTAGAATCAGAGGCATTAATATACTGTTCTCTTATTTCAGGTAGTCCCTGATTAAAGAAAAGAAACAAAGTAATAAACAAAGAAGTAAGTAATTTCAAAATTATGCTTTTATATAAGTATTAGTTAGTTTTAAAGCTACAGTTTCGTCAAAATAAGTAGTGTTTTTTACTTTTAAGTCTGTAGAAATATCTCCAACAAATTCTAATTCAAGACGCAATGTAGCGTTTATTTCTGGGTTAATAATTGCCATGAATTTTACGTTTGACGAACTGGTCATAACTAAAGAACTCCCAACAATTTCTTGCGCAAGTTCTTTAATTATTTGCATCATACAAACCCCAGGAGTTACAGGATTTCCAGGAAAATGTCCTTTAAAAACATCATGATCTTTATTCAATTCAATTATAGAATTGTATTTCGTTTCAGAAATTTTTTCAATTTGCACTACTTTGTAAAAATCCTTTAGTAACATATATTTTTATTTAATATCGAAAGTATAAGTTGCTCCAAAAGAGAATACAACATTAGTTTGAGAGTCATTATAATCTAGAACAGGAACAATTCCTTTTTTAACTCTAGCTTCAATACCAAAATTAGAATTGAAATTATATCCCAAACCAAGTAAAAATGCTAAATCAACATCACTATTATAATCTATTCTTCTATCCTTCTCAACTAAAAAATCAATTGTTGGGCCAACATGAAAATTAAATTTATCATTAAATGTAAATTTATTTACTACTGCAAAAGATAAATATGTAGCATCAAAAGTAGTAGAATTAGACGATCCTCTATATTCATATTTAGATCCTTGTCTAGAATAGGTGATTTCTGGCTGTAAAGTGTAATATTTCGTAAGTTTCAATTCTCCAAAACCACCAATATAAAAATCTGATTTTGATTTGAAATCTTCATCGCTATCATCAGTTTGTGTAAAATGTGAAAGATTTAAACCTGCTCTTAAACCTGGTTTAAACGATACCTGAGCATTAACTTGTGTTAATCCTAAAAAGCATAATAGTGTTGCAATAGCTACTTTTTTCATAATTCTAATTTTCAAATTTATTTAGTGAAATTGTTAATTTTATATTTTGGTGCAATATTAGAATATTTTCAGCGATTTTTCCTTCTTTCGAATCAAAATTTAGCCTTAGTTTTTCTTTCCTTTTTGATGTTTGAATGATTTTAATAAATTGATCATCTGTTTTAGATTGATAAATGTAATTAAAACGTTTACCCGCATTTGATTTGTAAATATAATATTCCTCATTTTCAAACATTTCATCAACTACAAAAGACTGCTTTAAAAGCAGCTTAAAATCTTTTTCAAGCGTATTTAAAATTAGTTTTCTATCTAAATCTTCTACTACATAATTTACTTTAAAGCTATTATTAGAAATTTCAAAATCTAATAATTTATTACCAAAATCGGTAGTAAAAACAACTCTGTGAATAGAATCATTTATCTTTTTGGTTACAAAAATACCGCTTAAATCATTTCCGTAAACTTCAATATGTGTTTTATATACATAATCTAAATTCTCATTTGAGAAATAAGGGTTTAAAATAACTTTACTATTACTTATTTCTAATTTTTCTCCAGAAACTTGATACGTTTTACAAGAAAAAAGGAAAAAAGAAATACTAATTAGTAAAAGCCGAATCGTCCACTTTTGCATTGATTACTTTATTTTTAAAAACAATTTTAGTATAATCGTTTGATGGTTCAATTAATTTTACTTGAGCAACTGTAGATTCATTCTTAGGAAAATACAATTCAACTTCTTTAATGTATTTTTTAATCGTTGCCGTTTTGGGAACGAGCTTCGTAATATTAAATTCTTTTGATTTAAAGTAAGTGATAGTAAATTCTTTATCGTCAAACATATTTCCACTAACGCTTCCTACAATTAGACTGTTTATTTTTTCAAACATTTTTCCATCAACCGTACTTTTTTTACCTTGATCATTGATGTAAACTTTGTTGTTTTTAAAAACAATACTGTATTCATATGGTTTTGTGTATTGCCAATTCAATAAGTTAGGCGCTTTAAAAGTCATTTTACCAGAAGTTTCAATGTCTTTTGATAAAAAATCTAAATGTTTATATTGAATAAAATCTGTTTTTATTGTTTTTATTGTTTTTGTTTCTTTTTCAATCGTGCTTTTAAATTTTGTAATTTCTGCAGCTGTCATTTTTGATTCTTGCGCAAAAAAAAGTGTTGTAAACAATAAGAAAACAAGACTACTAATTTGTTTCATTTGCATAAGGCGATTCATTTATTAAATAATCTATTGGTACTATTTTATATTCTTCTTGCAAAAATAACAATAACCGTTCCAAAACACTCACTGTTTTTAAAGAAGTATCATGAAATAAGATTATTCCACCAGGTTTAATCTTATTTTTAACTCTTTTAAGAATCTCATCTTCAGATTTTATCACAGTATCCAAAGAACGAATATTCCAGCCAATGGCTTTATACCTTGTGGCTTTTATTGCACGAGAAATTTTAGGATTAGTTACTCCAAATGGCGGTCTAAAATACAAGGTGTTTTTACCTGTTATATCTAATATTATTTTTCTTGTTTTTTCCAACTCTTCAATAACTTTCTTAGTAGAAAATGTTCCAAAAAAATTAGAATGTGAATACGAATGATTTCCTACAAGATGACCTTCGTTAACAATTCGTTTTAAAATTTCTGGATCTTTTTCAATTTGATTTCCAATGCAAAAAAAAGTAGCTTTAACATTATATTTAGCTAAAACATCCAAAACTTTATGGGTCATTAAATGTGGACCATCATCAAAAGAAATTGATATTATTTTTTCGTTAACAACTGAATTATTACAATATGTTTTAATGAAATATTGAGATCGAATATCAAAAACACCCCAAGTTGTTATAGTTAACCAAACTAAAAATAAAAGAATAAAAAAAATGCTATTCACATTAAAAAAGAAACTTAAAGTGAATAGAAAAATAAAAACAACACTACATAAAATAGCTATGTTTTTGTGTTTTAGCATTTTTTAAGCAATATTAAACTATGATCTCTTCCTTGATATTGATTGTATAATAAAATGGTTTCTAATTTTGATGACTCAACCAAATTCATTTTTAAAACAGAAGGGATTTCTTGATTTTTTATAATTTTTGCAGCACACCAAAGTCCGAATCCTGAAGCTGTATTATATTCTCCACTTAAGTGTTTATAAAAAACTTGTGCAGTATTTTTAAATAACGAATTAGAAACATCATAATAAAAATCATATTCCACATCGCCATTATTTCCAAAAACAACAGCATCGATTTCATTTACTTGGCAATTGTTCTCTTTTAAGAAATCTGAAATAAAATCTTCAACTTCATTAACTGCTAAACTATTTTGAATTTTAATAGCTTCAATAGTAGCATAACTAGATTCCTTTTTAGAATTTTCTAAAGTAAAAAAAGTAGCTCCTTCGCTAAAAACAACTCCTTTTGAAGTTGGGTTTAAAACACTATAAGGTGCATCTTCTTCTTTTTTAATAACATTCGTTAATTTAAATAAATCTAAAGTATGCTGAGCTGTTTCATCAATTCCACCAACAAGAATCGTATTTTCTTCTTCAGTTTCTACTTGAATTTTAGCATCTAACAAAGCCGTTTCCAATGATATTGCTCCGTTTACATAAGTAAAATTATAACCTTTACATTGCAAACCAAGTGCTATTTGTGCACCAACAGTATTATGAGTGGATTGAATAAAAGAAGTAGGCGTTAAAAATTGTTCTTTATTGTCTAAAATTCCTTTTAAAAACTTTTCCGAATCTTCTACACAACCCATTCCAGTTCCTGTAATAATTGCATCTGGAATAACTACATTTGCTTCAGCTAACGCTTTTGTAGAAGCTGCAATTCCCATTTTGACTCCTTTTGCCATTCTTCTGCTAGCAGCTGGAGGAATAAATTCTTTATATGAAGGTTGGTTTGCATACAAAACATTTTCTGTACTGTTTACAACTGCATCTCCTAAAAAATCGGTTTCAAATGTATTTTGTGCCGAAATATTTCCTAATCCGTTTATATAACACTTCTTCATTAGTTCTTTGAAAATATTACAGTTGAACAATTACCTCCAAATCCGAAAGAATTCGATAAAACATGGTTTATTTCTTTTTCTTTCAATGTTGTTTGCGGTGTTATATTGAATTCTTCCATTTGATTTTTGAAATTCAAATTTGGGAAAACCACATTATTTTGCAAAGCCAAAACACTATAAACAGCTTCAATTGCAGCAGCAGCAGCCAAAGTATGACCTGTATAAGGTTTTGTTGAACTAAATTCGGGAACATTATCTTCAAAAACACGCACAATTGCTCTTCCTTCCGATAAATCGTTGTTTGGAGTTGCTGTTCCGTGAGCATTAATATAATCGATATCAGTTGTTGCTAAACCCGACATTTTTAATGCTTTATGCATTGCTAAATAAGCACCTTCTCCGTTTTCAGATGAAGCAGTTTGGTGAAAAGCATCGTTTGCATTTCCGTAACCCGAAACATAAGCCAACACTTTCTTATTTTGTTTTTTTGCTACTTCTTCCGATTCTAATACTAAAAAAGCAGCAGCTTCACCTAAGTTTAATCCTTTTCGTTCGTTGTCAAAAGGAGTATTATAAGTGTCTGACAAAATCATTAGTGTTTTAAATCCGTTGATGGTAAATTTTGCCAAAGCATCTGTTCCTCCCACAATAACCCTGTCTAATTGACCTGATTGAATTAATCGAGAGCCAATCATTATAGCATTTGCAGCCGATGAACACGCAGTACTTACCGTTGTTACAATTCCTTTTAAACCAATATGTTCGGCCATTTTATGGGTTGCATCACCAGCATCGTGTGCTTGAATATATTTCTGGCAAGTTTCATCTTCAAAATATTCGTAATAGAATTTTTCAGTCATGTCCATTCCACCAACACTTGTTGCTGAAATTAGACCTGTTTTAAATTCGTTAATATCTTTAATTTGAGCATTTTCAACCGCTTTCTCTACTGCATAAGCTCCAAGCATAGCTGTTCGAGAATAATTATTGTTTTTTGGCAAATTTAATAATTGCTCTAACTCTTGATTGGTCATTTTAATTTCCCCTACTTTAATAACATCTTTATGGATTGTTTCTATATTTTCGATAGTAGAAATTCCTGTTTTTTGATGAATTAAAGCATCGTAATTTTCTTCTACTGTTTTACCAATAGAAGAAATAATTCCCATTCCGGTTATTGCAATTCTTTTAGCCATAAATTATTTAGTTCTGTTTGCCGTAATGTAAGCAGCCATAGTTTCGATAGATTCGAAAATAGTTTTTCCTTCTTTAGGATCTGTTAATTTAATACCGTAATCTTTATCTAAAAGAACAATTAATTCTAAAGCATCAATTGAATCTAAACCTAAACCATCACCAAACAATGGATCATTATCATTAATTTCATCAACTGAAATATCTTCTAAATTTAATACTTCAACTATTTTCCCTTTTAATTCTGCTTTTAATGCTTCCATCTTATTTGTTATAAATTGTATTAATCATTTTTATATTGTGTTCTAAAGTTCCACTATTTTGGACCAAATATACAACAGCTTTGTAATTTTCTTCAAAAAATTCAACCCAACCGCATAAAACTTTATTTGTTTTGTTTGAATTTAATAAATGTGTTGCATAATTATACATAAATTCAGCATTAAACGTATCAAAAACAAAAAAGGCATTTTCTGATTTTAAATGGTGTTTAATACTTATTTCTCCCACGCAAATATTGGGTAAAGTATATACAAATACGGCAGGACTTGGAAAATATTCTTCCTTATTTGCTATAGAACTTTGGTATTTAACATCTGTATCTAAACTGGCTGATTTATTTGCAAAAACAACCGCAATATCATTATCTTCTTCGTTTAAATCTATTTCTTTCAAAATTAAATCGGCGGCTAAAAAAGACAATTTACTTAAATTATCCATTTTAAAAAATTTTGGATAATTACTATTAAAGTTTTTATAAGCAGCTTTAATAAAGTCAGGAAATTGTTCATTAGTTGAACTAAATTTCTCTACTCCATTTAAGAATACTTTGTTATTTTCAATAACGCAATGCTGAGCTATTTTATAATTTTGTTCCAAATTAGTTTGCTTTTTCAAATAATACTGCTGTATTACAACCTCCAAAACCGGAAGCTGTTTTTAAGAAATATTTAATTTCATATTGTTTTGCTTCTTCAATAATATTTATGGGTTGTGTAACGCCACAATTTACATATCCTTTTGAAACAATCAACCTATTATTATTTGCACTTTCAATTGACAAAACCGTTTCTAAAAGTCCGGATGTACCAAGTGTATGTCCGTAATATCCTTTTAAACTATTAACCGGTACATTTTGTAATTCTAAACGATTAAAAGCAATTGCTTCCATTTCGTCGTTATACATTGTTGCCGTTCCGTGTGCAGAAATATAGTCTATTTTATTGGCTTCTAAATTTGCTTCTTTTAATGCACTATTTATACTTCTAAATAAACCTTCACCTGTTCTTGATGGTCCAGAAATATGATTTGCATCGTTAATAGCACCATCTCCAACAATTTTAAAGCTTCCTTTCTTTACTTTACTTTCATCTGAAGTAATATAAACTGCCGCAGTTGCTTCGCCTAAAGTTACACCAGTTCGCTCTTTATCATAAGGTTTACAAGGCTCATTACTCATTGCTTGAAAAGAGTTGAAACCTGATAAAACAAATTCTGAAATTGCATCGCCAGCCACTACATAAGCATCATCATACAAACCTATTTGAATCATTCTTTTTGCAACAGCAATGGCTAAAACTCCAGAAACACAAGCATTTGAAACTATTATTGGTTTGGTTTTAAAACCAAAAAAAGAACTGATTTTATCTGCTAATGTTCCTAACTGTGCATCTTCAATTGTGTTTTCTGTAGTTGCTAAAGCTTCAATATTTCCTTTAGTAGTCGATAAAATAAACGCTGTTTTGGAAGTGATTTCTTGCTTGTTTACCATTGGTTCCAAAGCCAAAATAAACATTTTTTCTAATTTTGTATAATCTGTACTTTTAGAAATTTTACTAAAAGCTGCATCAATAATATCATTAGGAATAATACTTGCATAAAAAGCATCTTGCATTAAATTACTTTCATGTAATTGAATACCCGATTTCCCTTCTAATACCGCATTATAATTAGAAAAAGCATCTAAACCTAAAGGCGTAATACAGTTTGTATGCGTTATGTAAGCTTCTTTATGCATATCTTATTTTAGTAATCCAACTTTACGCTTCCATTCTTCATAAAATGGCGGATTATTAAGTGACAAAACTCCGTTACCATCAACAAAAACTTGAACTGTTTCTCCAGTACAAGCCACTTCATTATTACTATCGTAAATTGTATATTTAAATATCATTTTTGCTGCAGGCGTATCTACAATAGTGGTTTCAATACGTGCAACATCGCCATAACGCAAAGATAATTTATGTTCGCAAATAGACTTTACAATAGGAGTTGTATAACCATATTTATGCACGTCTAAATAAGAAATTCCGTGATCTCTTCCAAAAGCTTCTCTTCCATCTTCAAAATAAGTAATATAATAGCCGTGCCAAACAATTCCTAAAGGATCTGTTTCGTTAAAACGTACTCGAATATCTTTTGATACTGTTAAATGACTGGCTTCGTTATACTGCTCTTTTCTTTTTATCATAAACTATGGCAATTGTAATTGTAATTGTAAAAAACAAAAGTAAATAAAATAATTCGGGAAGTATATCTATAATACTTCCATTACGTAGTAATACGTCGTAAAATGCGTTTAATCCCCAATTCATTGGAGAAATATTTGAAACAAACTGCATTACTTTTGGCATTGCAAAAACAGGAACCCAAACACCACCAATTGCAGCTAATATTACTACAGAAGTTGCACCAAATGGAGCCGATTGTTCTTGTGTTTTTGCTATTGTACCTAATAAAATTCCTAATCCTATTGCTGCTAAACCTGAAAAAATAGCTACAACCGTCATTAAAAACATTTTTCCACTTACGTCTAAAATAGGTAAGTCTAAATAAGGAAATAAATAAATTCCAACAGCTATCATTAAGAAAAACTGTATGATACAAATTAACAAATAGGTCGCCGTTTTACCCGCTAAAAGAACTGCATAAGGAACCGGATTTGTAATTAAACGAATCATTGTACCTTGGCTTTTTTCTTTTACTATATTAATTGAAAGTGGAACAATTATAAAGAAAATAGCAAACAAAGTCCAAGCAGGAACATTGTGCTGTACCGAATTTGGTTTAATCTCTTCATTATTCACTCTGGGAACAATTTCTTTAAAAGTGATGAAGTTTTCTTGCGAAAAAATAGGTTCATCTCCTTCACCAAGTTGTTCTTGAAAAGTTTCATAAATTGATTTTGTTTCAATTTTAGAAATCATTTTATCAATACCATTTTTAACTCCGTTTTTAAACGATAATTGAGCCGCAGGATCAAAATATAGTTTAATTTCTTTTGGATTTAAATGTTGTTGTGGCACAATTGTATCTTCGGTTAATCCGAAATTTGCCGTAATTTTATCTACATTTTGATTTACTTTTAATTGTAAATCAGAACTCAGATTTTCTGGTATTATAATTGCTAATTGGTATTTTCCTTTAAAAACTGCATTTTTTGCAATTTCTTCTGTAATATTTGTATTATCAATTTGTGTAATGATATCAAATGAGCCACTTTGCGCTAAATTATCTTTTACACTATTTGAAATTACATCGTTATCGTTATCAATTAATAAAATTGGAATTTTACTATCTGAAACGGTTTTAAATGTACTGTCTTGTATTAAAGTTATAGTTACAATAAGAACCAATGGCATTACAAATAAGATAACCAAACCTCCAAAATCTCTTTTTAACAAAAGGACTTCTTTATAGACCGACATTAGGAATTTATATAGCATCGCGAAGTTCTTTACCTGTTAATGAAATAAAAACATCTTCTAAATTAGTCGCATTTTGAGTTGAAGCAATTAATTCTTTAGCTGTTCCTTCGGCATAAATTTTACCTCTATCAATAATGGCTATTTTAGTACAAAAGTCTTGCGCTTCCGTTAAATGATGTGAAGTATAAATTATCGTTGTTCCGTTTTCGTTTAAATGTTTTAAGTAATCGATAATTACGTTTTTAGACTGCACATCAACTCCAACTGTTGGTTCATCTAAAAACAAAATAGTTGGATTATGTAGAATTCCGGCAATTAAATTTACCCTACGTTTCATTCCGCCAGAAAAAGTTTCAATTTGTTTATTGGCAAATTTAAGTAAGCCTAAATGTTCTAGAGCTTCATTAACTTTATTATGTAAATTTTTACCTTTTAATCCGTACATACTTCCAAAATACAACAAGTTTTCTTTTGCTGTTAATGTTGGATACAAAGCATATTCTTGCGGAACAACACCAATTATTTTTTTAATATCATTTGCATTTTTATGGTACGAAAGATTATTGATTGTAAAACTTCCTGAAGTTGGTTTAATTAAACCGCATAACATAGAAATTAGAGTAGTTTTTCCTGCACCATTTGGACCTAATAATCCGTAGATTTCTTTTCTCTCAACAACCAAACTTAAATCGTTTACCGAAAAATCATCTGCTTCTTTATACTTTTTATAAAGTTTTTGAATTTGAATTATTGGTTCGTTCATTTTTTAAATTGCTTTTTTAAGGTTTTTAAAAAACGTTTCTTCTTTAGCAGCAATAACTAAAAGTTCATCTGCCAAAGCATTATATACATCTGTTTGATTGCTTCTGTTTTTATAAACACGAGCTGCATTTACTGCAAAATCTCTCCACATATCACCAATAATTGTCATTTCTGCAGAAAGTTCTTTAAGTTTATCATTTTTTAGAATAACTGCAGCTTCTTGTAAAAAAGCAGCATAAATAAATCGAAAACCTCCACCGCCAGTTCCAATTTCTTCTTGCATTCGAACCATTTGTGCTAAATAATGATTTGCCACTTTTACACCTTTTTTAGCTGGCCATTTTCTCATATCTTTTGCTACCCATTCCATTGCGTTTATCCCTACAATTGGAACAGGAGCTAACATGTCGTTACACGTATTTTTTATTCCTTTTTTGATTGCATTTTCCCAATTTATATGGGCTGGTATATCAATTGGAAAATACATTTGTCCTTTAGGAGCTAATGCTCCTTTAGCGAAACGTACTTTTTCCAATTCTTTTTCTGTTAAAGTAGTAACCGTTTCCATGACGGGGTCACTGATTAAGAAAGTATTATTTTCTTTTCCGTAAACTACTAAATTATGAGCATTAAAATGAAAACGATATTCGTCAGGAAAATAAGTCAGATTGTAAACACCAACTTGTAAGCCTGATGGAATATTATTATTTAGATTTTCTTCTAATGCTTTTTGTGCTTGATTATTGTTTGAAAACTTTACTCTTTTAACTTTAATACCTAATCTTTTTGCTGCTTTATTAAAAATAGAACCGGGCATTGGTCGGTAACTAATTGCTGGCGCATGATTAACTTTTAAAAAAGGTAAATAGAAATAAAACAAACCAGAACCAATACCAAAAACCATAGGTTCACTAATATTTATGCCATGGAATTTCAAAAGATTTGAAGCAACTCCATTTTCACAATGAGCAGATTGATGATGTGTAAAATTAGTTTGCATTATTCTCCTTTAAAGTTTTTTAATTCATCGATTGAAATTTCGAAAGCATCAGCATATTTTTGAAGTAATTTATCGCTCATTTTTTCAAACACACTAGGTTTTGTATGCCTTTTTACGCGCCATTGCCACATTCCTACATAATCAGATAATGTAACCCAATCCATTTTATGTACTTCCATAAAATATACTATTGGACTTACAATTCCTGCTTTAACATTTTGATTAGCTAATTCAACTCGTTCTTTAATCTCTTGAATGGAATTTTCTAAAGCAATTGTTTTAGGTTCCCAACCAGTACTTAAAGCTGTTGTGTATTCCCCATTTTCATTTACCGCATAACAAAGTTCTTTCAAATTTGTTTTTGAAAGATTACTTTTATCTTGAGGGACTTCATTTTCTTTCATTCTTATTTTTTTTCTTGGATAAATAAATTTATTTCAGCTTCAAAAACAAGTACTCCCTTATTGTACGTTAAACAACTCATGGTACAAATACTATAACCGTCGGCATCAAATCGAGAAGCTAAAACCGCTTTTGTTTTAATTGCATCTCCTAACTTAGGTAAACTATAAACTTTAGCTTTTTTGATACCGCTAATAAAACCAATTACTTCTACTCCTTCTTTAACATCTTGGTTGTCATCTAAAAAAAAAGATTGCCCAACAATTGCAGAGCAAGTTTGAGCAGCATTTTCTACTAAACCAACTTCGGCGAAAACATCATTTTCAACAAAAAGGTTGTCATTTTTAATTTCAAAAACTGTTTTTACATTTGTATCTGTTAACTCATAAATAAAATCTACCATTAACATAGGTTTTCTATGCGGTAAAAAGTTCTTGATATCAATAATGTTTTCGTACTTTTCCATACTTAAGAAGCTAATACCGTTTTCATTTGACTTGTTCCAATAACCTCATTGTTTACTCTTGAAATTATGTCTACCAAAGTAACTCCCATAAACTCTTGTAAAACAGTTACTGATGTTTCTACTTGTTCATTAAGCTTAGGCAGTCTATTAATTTGTATAGTTTTAATAGAACCAATATAACCTGTTGGAGCTGGTTCATTTTTTAAAAAATATTGGTATCCAGTATAAAGTGCAACTGATTGTGCCATATGCTCTACTAAACCTGATTCTTGAAAAACTTCATTTGAAGTAAAAATATTTTTGTTTGAAACAGTTAAACCTGCAACAATTTTATTTTCTTCGAATAAAAGCAATTTATCCACCATAACAAATGGAGCTTTTTGTGGAATTAAATTTTCTACAAAAGTTGTATCTAAAATAGGTAATTCTATATTTTTCATATTAACAAACAGTTAAATAAGCATATGAGTAAGAGAATCTTCCACTTTCTGGAACAGAAAGTAAAACTTTATCTCCTTTTTTAAGTTTATTAGTATTCATTAACTCTTCTAACATTAAATAAATTGAAGCTGAACCTACGTTTCCAACATATTTCAAGTTCATGAACCATTTATCCATTGGTACTTCAACACCTTCATTTTTTAAAGCTTCATATAAACCTTTCACAAAGTAATGAGATGAAACATGAGGTAAGAAATATGTAATTTCTTCTGCTTTTATATTGTTCTTAGTAAGTGCATTTTTCATGCTTTCTGCACCTTTAACTAATATATGTTCATCTAAAAGTTTCACATCTTGTTTTATTGAAAAAACAGATTGCGAAAGCCATTCATTTGAACTATAATCACTCCAAGGTTTAATACTTCCATCCTCTAATTTGTCTCCACCTGCATACATACATGTTTCTAACTCATGTGCGTATGAATAAGCTTCCATCCATTCTATTCGTAATGATTTTTCTCCTCTAGGTTTATTCTCTAACAAAAATGCTGCTGCACCATCTGATAACATCCATCTTAAAAAATCTTTTTTAAATGCAATTATAGGTTGCTCTTCTAATTTTTTAAGGTTTACGATTTCATTTTCATATTTATTAGCTTGCATCCAAGTTGAAACTCTTTCAGAACCAGAACAAACTGCATTATTGGTATTTCCTGCTTTTATAGATAAATATCCAAATTTTAAAGCATTCATACCTGCATTACAAACCCCTGAAGAAGAGTTTAATTCAACAGATTGATTTTTCATTAATCCATGAACCATTGCTGCATGAGAAGGCAACAAGTGATCTGGAGTTGAAGTACCACATGAAAGTAATTCTACATTTTTTGATGTAAATTCAGCATCAAAAAGAGTATTTATAGCATTATTTGCTAAATCTGCATTAGTATGCGTAGGATTTCCTTTACTGTCTATCGCATAATATCTTGAAGTAATTCCGTTATTTCTAAGAATAATTCTCCTGGCTTTTGAGGCAGAATCATTAATTAGCCCTAAAAGAGTTTCCATTTCATCATTTGAAATAGCGTTATTAGGTAAAAATTTCCCTGATCTGGTTATGTAAACTTCAAACATTTTTATAAATACTTTTAAACTCCTTTAAAGTAAGCAGTTTGTTTTTTAATTTTATTCATCTTAAATGGATACAACAAAAGATGCAATATATAGACAATTGGCGAAATTAACCAAATTGCTACTAATAAATAAATATTAAATGCTTTTAATAGTAGATTTCTTGACTTTTTACGATTAATAATAAAATTAGCCCAAATTTTAAACATTTTATTTGCTTTGGTGTCCATTTCTACTAAAAACGGATGAATCATTACTGCATTTTCTTTCACTAAATCGTTTTGTAGACCTTCAAAGTGGCTATTTTTAAGATGTTTTTTTATAATTGCACCAAATTTTGAAGCCTCTTGAATATCTTTATCAGAAACACCTGGTTTAGGAAAAATTCCTAAATATTTCTTTTTTACACCTGTGAACATCCACTGAACTATTGTAATAACACTTATGTGATTAATACTTCTATCTACCAATGCAATATTACCCACCAATTTTGAATTTGTTGATTTAAGTAATTCTTTCATTTTTTCTTGAGCCATTACCCACATATTTCTACAGCCAATAATAGTTATTACCGGAACATTGTTTAAAATATTTTTAGCAAAAGAGCTTTTTAAAAATGAATTAATAGGAATTGAAGGCGACAAATACCATACTTGATAACCTAACAAAACTAAATCATACTTCTTTGAAAGAATATCTTGAGAAGGAGGAACTATAGCGGCTTCTTTTTGTAAAAAGGACTCAGGAAAAGCATCAAAAAAGGCAGTTTTTGACCACGGAAAAGGAAATTCATTTTCCATTTTAATTTGGTAATACGTTATCGAAACTTCATCTTCTTGCTGAAAAGGCTTTGTAATACTTTTAACAATATCTTCTAATTGCCCAGATTGTGTGTAATAAACCACTAAAATATTTTTCATGTTAACTAAATATTTAAAACCTTTAAACTTCTTTGAACGTTCTTATTTTATCAGCTCTTTTTTGATGAATAAAATTACTCCATGTTGATTCGTCTTCAGCATCAAATATGGTGATTTTTTGTGAATCGTCATTAATTAAAAGATCATCAGAATGGCAATTTAAAATTTTAGCCGCAGTTTCAATTCCAGAATAGCTAGCACCAGTAACACCGTGAGATAATGTACTAGCTCCACACAAATATAAATTTTCAATTTCTGTTTTGCTTTTGTAAGCAAATGGACCTACTTGATTTAATGTTTTTTCAGTTCCATAAACATTTCCTCTTGTAGATTGTATATAAAATTCGTTTGTTTTTGGTGTGCCTAATTCTGCTTGAACAATATGTTCTTTTGCTGTAGGAATAACTTTTTCAACGGTATTTAAAAACTTTTGAATAATTCGTTCTTTAAAAACTAAATATTCATCAGATTGATAATTCTCAGAACCTTTAAATTGCTCAAAACTAGAATAATCAACATAAGTCACAACTTCAAAATTATGATATCTTCCGTTAAAACTAACAGGATCTTTTAGTGTTGTACAACTCATAAATAGTGCAGGAAATTCATCTCCTTCTAGAATATTTCCTTTCGTTAAAGTTTCAAAATGATTATCGATATTTTCATCTTTAAACTTCCAAATATTACCCGAATCTATTCCGTATTTAGTCACATCTAAATCTAAGGTTAGAAATAAAATTAACGAAGTAACCGAATACTTTGTCTTATGTAATTTTTTAGCTAATTTTTTACTGATATTTTCTTGACCTATTAATTTTAAATAGGTTGTTGATGGATCAGCATTTGAAATGATATTTTTTGCAAAAAATTGTTCCCCATTTTCTAATTCAACTCCAACAGCTTTTTTATTTTCTACTATTATTTTAGAAACTGACTGATTGGTTTTAATTATTCCGTTATAGCTTTTTATTTTGTTTGTTAAAGCTTTAACTATACCGCCGCCGCCACCCATAGGATAAAAGCCACCTTCAAAATAATGGAACATAACTGAACAATGAACCAAAAAACTAGCTTTATTAGGTGGTAAACCGTGATCACCACATTGTGCATTTAAAATTGCCTTTAACTTAGGATTTTTAATATGCCAATCAATTACTCTTTTTAGTGTAAAAAGTCCGAATTTACCAAAATGTTTTGTTCGAAATGGAACTGTAATATTTTGCCAAAAACCTTTTAGTTTAGGTATTAATTGAAGTTCGGTATTTACTTTTTGTATTAAGTTTAAATACTCAATTATATTTTTCTTTTCTTCAGGAAATTGTTCAATTAAGTTTGATTTTAGGTTTTCAATTCCTGCAGGGAAATCATATTTTTCAGCACCTATATAACAATGATCGTAGCCTTTAGTATTCATTCTAAAGAAAATTAAATCATTTGCAACACCAAGACTTTTATATAAATTTTCGGTAGAACTACCTTCGTCTAATAAACCAATATAATGCACACCAGGACTAAAACGCTGTCCATTTAGAGTAAAACTATGACACCAACCACCAGGTACACTATGTTGCTCTAAAACCAAAACTTTTTGCCCTGCACGAGCTAAACAAAGCGCTGTTACTAAACCACCTGCACCAGAACCAATAATTATTGAATCAAATTCTTTCATATTTTATTTATAGCTAAAAACCTGAAGAATCGAAATTCCAGCTTATTAAAATTATTAATTAAGTTTATCCCAAAAATCGAAATAATTAAACCATTGAATTGGGTATTTTTCTAAGATATATTCAACACTTTCAAGATACGCGTTTAATAATCCTTGCGCGTCTCTATGTTTTGCATTTGATTCTTTAGTATATAAATGATAATGTAAATTATCTTCTTTCATAACGTAAACAAAAACAACAGGAACTTGCAAACGAGAAGCAATTAAAAAAGGTCCGGCTGGAAAGTTAGCTTCTTCACCTAATAAATTACCTTTTAAACATTTTACCCCTTCAAAATATCTGTCGCCTGTAAAACAAATAAGTTCGTTATTAGACAAAGCATTGTTTATGTCATATATGTGAGACAAATCGTCTTTGACAATTATAAATTTAATTGTAGATCTTTTTTCAGATATGCTTTCTAAATAATTCTTAATAACAGAATGTTCTTGATCTGTAGTAACAAGGCTAATTTGGCAATCTAAATCAATTTCTGCAAAAAAATGTTCTGCAATTTCAAAATTACCAACATGAGCGCTTATTAAAACACCCCCTTTTTTTTCAGCTAATAATTTTTTTAAAATATCTATTCCATCAAATTCGTAAGTGAACTTATTTCTTAAACCTGCATTAATTGCTGTTTTGTCTATAATTGTTTGACCAAAAGTGAAGTAACTTTTAAAGACATGAATTTTAGATTTAAAATAAGAATATTTTAATCTTTTATTAAAGTAATAAAAAATAGCTTGGTTACTCTTTTTAAGGAATAAAAAATAATAGGAGGCTACAAAGTAAAGCACAAAATAAGCGGCTTTAATTCCTAACTTCCTAATACAAAAAACAAATATTTTATAGCCTAGTAGTGTTCCTTTAGACTTTCCGTCCCACTTACTCATAGGATTAAACCTTAGCTTTTATTTTATTTTCAATTAAATCGTAAAAATCTTGAAAAGATACAACGCCTACAAAATCTGCTTCACCTAATTTTACACCAAAATTAGCTTCAATTGTAACTACTAAGTCTACATAATCTAAACTATCTAAGCCTAAAGTATCTTTTAAATTAGCTTCAGAAGTAATTAAATCTCCATCAACCTCAAATTCATCAACTAAAAATCCATTAGTAATCTCTATAATTTCTGCTTTACTCATTTTTATTTTTTAAATTTTTTAACAATTAATGCTGAATTTGTCCCACCAAACCCAAATGAATTTGACAAAAATATATCAATTTTTTTATTTAATGTAGAAGAAACAATATTTATTTTCTTTGAATCTTCATCTGGATTTTCAAAATTTATATTTGGCGCTACAAATGAATTTTCCATCATTATAGTAGAGTAGATTAGCTCGCTTGCTCCTGCCATCCAACATTCGTGACCTGTCATAGATTTTGTAGAACTTACTGGAGTGTTACATTCACCAAAAATTTCAAAAATTGCTTTTGCTTCGTTTGCATCTCCAACTGGTGTTGATGTTGCATGAGCATTGATATAATCAATATCTGATGGTTGTAAATCAGCTTGCTCTAACGCTCTTTTCATTGCTGTTGCCGGTCCTTCCATATTTGGAGTAGAAATATGACCTCCGTTTGAAGAAAAACCATATCCCATAACTTCTGCAATAATTGGCGCTCCTCTTTTAACTGCAGATTCGTAACTTTCTAAAATTAATGTTGCGCCACCACCACTGGGTATTAAACCATTTCTTGAGACATCAAATGGTCTTGAAGCTTTTGACGGATTTTCTTCATCTGGCGAAAAAACACCTAAACCATCAAAACTAGCCATTGCGTATTTATTAATTTCTTGAGCTCCACCGCAAATAATCATTTCTTGAAGTCCGCTTTTTATTAAATGATAACCTAAACCAACTGAATGCGAACCACTTGCACATGCAGCACTTATAGTTAAGTTAATTCCTCTTAATCTAAATATAGTAGAAAGATTCATTGTAACCGTAGAGTTCATGGATTTAAAAATAGCTCCAGAACCTATTAATGTAGTATCTTTTTTTTCTCTAATAATATCTGTAGCTTCGATAATTGCCATTGAAACACTATCGTTACCGTACAAGATACCTACTTCATTATCATCAAAATAGCTATCTTCAATTTTAGCATTTTTTAATGCTTCAATTGTAGCCATGTAAGCGTATTCGGTTTCCTCACCTATACTTATTCTTTGTCTTCTACTTAATAAATTTTTTAAATCTGGTCTTGGAACCATACCAGATAAAGCAGAACGAAAACCAAATTCTTTACGCTCTTCATCATATTTAATTCCTGATTTACCTTCATATAAAGATTGCTTCACTTCTTCTAAAGAAGTTCCTATACAAGAATAAATTCCCATTCCAGTTATTACAACTCTTCTACTCATCAAATAATAATTTATGAATAAATACCACCATTTATATTAATAATTTCACCTGTGATATAACCTGATTTTTTTGAAACTAAAAAACTCACTAAATCAGCAACTTCATCTGCTTCACCAAAACGATTTGCAGGTACCATTTTAATTAACTCTTTTTCATCTAAATTACTCGTCATATCTGTACGAATAAAACCTGGAGCAACTGCATTTACAGTAATATTTCGTTTTGCAACTTCTTGCGCAAGCGCTTTTGTTGCTGCAACAACAGCTCCTTTTGCAGCAGAATAATTGGTTTGACCTGGTGTTCCTTTTACTCCAGAAACAGAAACCATATTTACTATTCTACCGTATTTATTACGCAACATTTTTTGGATGAAAAAATTAGTTACGTTGAAAAATCCATTCAAACTTGTGTTGATTACTTTTGACCAATCTTCTGGTGTCATCCACATGAAAAGTCCGTCTTTAGTAATTCCTGCATTATTCACAATTACCTCAACAATAGCTTCAGGGTTAGCTTCTTGCCATTTTGTTAAAACAGATGAAACCTCTTCAAAATTTGTTACATCAAATTGAATAATTTCTCCTGTTGCTCCTTTTTCTTGTATTGCTTTTAAAGTTTCATTTGCAGCATCTGCATTTGATTGGTAATTTATCAAAATATGATAATTACTATCTTCTGCTAATTTTTGGCAAATTGCGCTACCAATTCCTCTAGAACCACCTGTTACTAATGCACACTTCATATATTTTATTTTTGAAATAATTCTGCGTTTTCAAACCACTGATTTCCTAATACTGAACCATCAGTTTTTAAATAACCCCAACTTTTATCTTTTTTGACTCTAGCAATTCCTGCTACGAATCCTTTTTCTTCTTTTCTAAAAATACCAAAACCACCAGCTGTTATTTGATAATTTGTTGGAATTACTAATTTTCCATTTACATCAATAAATCCCCATTCTTTATTTTTAACTGGTGCTAAACCGTCAGCACTAAAAACCTCAGCATCTTCATATACATAATCTATTATGACGATGCCTTTTTTATTAACAAATCCCCATTTTTTACCAACTGCAACTGGTGCTAAATCTTTATAAAAACTTTTTGCTTTATCAAATTTGGCTTCAATAACCCAATTCCCTTTTGTGTCGATAAAACCTATTTTTTTATCTTTTCTAGCATAAGTAACCTCTTGGCCGTTAAAATCCCAAATTTTATCTACTCCTGCAACTGGCACAAAACCAGTTGAATGAATTACACCAAAATCATCACCTTTTCTTCCCCAAGTCATATTGTTTGAATACTCTCCTATTTCTTGATATTCTAATGGTACAATTACTTTTCCATCTTTATTTATAATTCCCCATTTATCGTTATCTCTAACTCTTGCAAAATTTCCATCAAAAGATTTAATAACATCATATTTAGGTTGTAAAACTGTTTCCCCTTTAATATTAATAAGCCCAATTTTATCACCTTGTTTTATAAAGGCAATTCCATCTTCAAAATCGTAAAGTTTATCTGACGAAGGCATTTTTAAAGTTTCTCCTTTTTTGTTGATATAAATCCATTGCTTGTCTTTTTCTACCACACAAACTCCATTATCAAAATATTTAACATTTGAAAATTGTGGTTTAATAACAAAAGTTCCTTTATTATCAATAAAACCCCATTGACCATTTTCTTCTACTGCAGCTAAACCGTCAGAGAAGTTTTTTGCTACTTTAAATTTAGGCTGAATTACAAAATCTCCAGATTTTGATATGTATCCAAATTTTCCATCTTTTCTAATTAAAGCAATTTCTTGTGCAAGAATAGTTTGGGAAATTAAAATCAATAATAAAAATATCTTTTTCATTTTCAAAAGGAATTAAATTATTTTACTTCATTAAATAATCTTTAACTTGCTGTACAAAAGGGTACATTACTTGATCTTCTTTAAAAGTTGGTATTATTTTTCTTACTTCGTTATACATTTCTTTTGTAACAGACGAAATTTCATTTTTAAATTCTAAAGCATCAATAGCTTGTACAATTGTTATTAACTCAATTGCTAAAACTTCAAAAGCATTTTCAATTACTTTACTTGTAATTACAGCTGCATTTGTTCCCATACTTACAATATCTTGGTTATCATTATTGTTAGGAATACTATGAACATACATAGAGTTTGAAAGCATTTGGTTTTCGGCAGTAGTTGAAGTTGCGGTAAACTGTACTCCTTGCATTCCAAAATTAAAGCCTAGTGTACCTAAGTTTACAAATGGAGGCAAAATTTCATTAATTTTTGAATTTAACAGATAATTCAATTGGCGCTCAGACAACATTGAAAGCTTTGTTACCACAAGCTTTAATTTATCCATTTCTAGTGAAATATAATCTCCGTGAAAATTACCGCCATGGTAAACATGTTTATTTTTAACATCAACTATTGGATTATCATTAGCCGAGTTAATTTCGTTTTCTAATACTTTTGCCACTTCATTTACAGTATCTAAAACTGGTCCTAAAATTTGAGGAACACATCTAAGTGAATAATACTCTTGTACTTTCTCTTTAAACACTTCTTCTTTATTTTCTCCTGAATAAAGATGCTCTTCTCTTTTCCTAACTAGTTTACTGTCTTTTAAATTTGTACGCATTCTATTTGCAATTTCTTGCTGTCCAAAATGACGTTTTGTATTATTTAATTCAGAAGATAAATGATCATCATAAGCTTGAACAATTTCGTTAATTGCACAAGAACATTTAATTGACCAATCCAATAATTTTTCAGCATTATTAACATTTACAATTCCTATTCCTGTCATTACAGAAGTTCCATTCATTAAAGCTAAACCTTCTCTAATTTCCACTTGAATAGGTTCTAGTTTTTCAATTTCAAAAACATCTTTAGTTTGTCTTCTTTCACCTTTGTAAAAAACTTCTCCTTCACCAATTAATGTTAATGCTAAATGAGCTAACTGAACTAAATCTCCACTTGCTCCTACTCCACCATGTTCAAAAATAAGAGGTGTAATATCTCTATTTATAAATTCTTTCATTAAATGAATTACAGAAGGATGAACTCCTGAATTTCCTAACGAAAGTGTATTTAAACGAGCTAAAATTGCTGATTTAACGTTTACAGGACTTAAAGGTTTTCCTGTACCAGATGAATGACTTCTAATTAAATTATACTGTAATTGAATTCTATCTTCATCTTTGATTCTATATTGAGCCATTGGTCCAAAACCAGTATTTACTCCATATATAACCTTGTTTGTAGAAAATTCTTTTAAAAAATTAAAGCTCTCCATTACACGGTTTTGAACCGCATCACTTACTTCAACTTCTTTATTTTCAAAAACTATCGTTTTAAATTCCTTTAAACTCAAATACTCATTAATAATACTCATTCAATTATACTATTTATTAGCAGAAAACTTGTCTTCTGCTTTTTTATTTAAAATTTATGTGCTTAATTTGATGTGGCAAATATAATATAATTAAAAATAAAAATAGAGAATTAATGACTAAAGAAGAAGTAGATGTTTTAATTATAGGTGCGGGCCCTTCGGGTTGTGTTTCTTCGTCTTTTTTACATAAAAACAACATTAAAGTTAAAGTTGTTGAAAAAACTAAATTTCCACGACTTGTAGTAGGCGAAAGTTTAATTCCTAGAGTTATGGATCATTTTGATGAAGCTGGCTTATTACCTGCTTTAAACAAAATGAATTTTGAAAAAAAATTAGGCGCAAGATTCATTAGAGGTGAAGAAATTTGTGTTTTTGATTTTAGTAAAAAATTTGGCGAAGGTTGGGATTGGACTTGGCAGGTTCCAAGAGCCGATTTTGATAAAACACTAGCTGACGAAGTAATTAATAAGGGAATTGATTTAGAATTTGAAGCCGAAGTAACTGCTGTTAGATTTGAAGGAACAAACTCAATTACTACAGTTAAATCTAAAAACGGAGAAGTTAAAGAAATTCACGCTAAACACATTATAGACTCTAGCGGATATGGTAGAGTTTTACCTCGTTTGTTAGATTTAGATACGCCTTCTGGTTTAGATCCACACTCTTCTATTTTTTCACATGTTGTAGATGTTAATCGACCTGAAGGTGAAGAAGGTACTTTAATTTCATTTGATATTTTAGAAACTGAAGTATGGTTATGGGTTATTCCATTTTCAAATGGAAATACAAGTCTTGGTATTGTAGCACCTACTACTTATATAAATTCGCTTTCAGAAAATAAAGACAATGCAGAAGCCTTAAGAAATGCTATTCAATTATCTGAATTTTATATTAAAAGATTTGGTAATACAGAATTTCTTTTTGAACCAATAAAATTAGAAAACTATTCTCGATCTGTTAAGAAAATGTACGGCGATGGTTTTGTTTTAACCGGAAATAGTTCTGAATTTTTAGATCCAGTTTTTTCATCGGGAGTAGCTTTTGCTACCGAATCTGGAATATTAGCTGCAAAATTAATTATTAAAGAATTAAATGGCGAAAAAGTAGATTGGGAAATAGAATATTCCAAATACATGAAAGATGGAATTGGTGTTTTTACAACTTATGTAAAAGAATGGTATACTGGAAATTTACAAACCTTATTTTTCCACCAACCTGAAAACCCTGAAGTAAAAGAAAAAATATGTGCTGTTTTAGCCGGTTATGTTTGGAATAAAGAAAATTCTTTTGTTAAAAAACACGACAATGTTATTAAAAACATGGCTTATATGATTAATCTTGAAAAAGAAAAACAACAATAAAAAAAAACCTAGTATAATACACTAGGTTTTTTTATTCTTTTATTTATAAAAATCGTTTAAGTTGAATTGATAAGTTTTTAGCTAATTTTTCATAAGCATTTGTTACTCTACTGCTTAAATTATTATTAAAATGTTCTTTTTCAATTCCAATTACTTTTTCAAACATAACCTTCGTAAGAACTTTATTTGGGTTGTTTGTTTCAAAAACTGAAATGATTACTGAAATTTTTGAAGGCTCCATAAAGTATCCTGGATAAATCCAAACAGTACTTATGTTCATTGTATACTTAGTTTCATTGTTTTCTAAAAGTATAATTTCTCCATTAGAAAAACGATTATTAAAATAACTTATAAAAGCTGGTTGATATTTAGATGTTCTGCTTTCAAACCATTCTTTTTTAAATTCTTCTGCCTTTCCTTCTTCATTTTTTCTTTTATCCATTTTTTCATTCAAATACATCTCTTCTGATGCATATCCATGAACTTCAATATGTGAATAATCAAACGTAATATTATACTCTGAAATTCCTTTTAGATTTTTAAGATTACCACTTATTGTTTTATAGCGCTGAGCAAAACTAAATGATGAGATAAGAACAATAAATAATAACGTAGACTTTTTCATTATTGAATTTTAAAAAAACGAAAATAAAAAAAGCCTAGTAATAATTACTAGGCTTTTTAAAATTATTTAAAAAAAATTATTTTACATTTTTCAAAATTAATGCTGCTAATGTTTTTCCTGTTTTAGCAAAACCTTCTCTAATTCTATCTTCATTACTAAATGATCCGCCAAAAACATCTCCAGGTGCGTTTTCACTAGTTAATTCTAATAAAACATTACTTCTGTTTGCAGTTTCAACAAAACGTAAAACTGTAGTTACTTTAGCTCCTTTTTTAGCCATAACAACGTTATAACCTGGGTACATCCAAACAACATCAACAATTAAAGTATATTTAGCACTTTTTAAACCTTCTTGAAAAGTAAGATCTTTCTTCTTTTTAGTCAAAACAATATTTACTAATTCAGTAAATTTTGGTTGCCAAGCTAATTCTTTACTTGCTTCCCATTTTTTTGCCCAAGTATCACCGTTCCCTTTTGCTTTTTCATTTAAATCAGCAGTTCTTTCTGCAACATATTGATCTTCAGTTAATTCTTCTTTCATTAGTTTTAAGTTTTCATAAGAAAACTCTACATTAACTTCTTTTTGACCAGCTAAAAATTTATAATCTCCACTTTTAACTTTTACTTTCTGTGCCATTCCAATTGAAGAAACCAATAACACTGCTAAAATTGCAATTTTTTTCATTATAATTTGATTTAGATTAAATATTATGTAAATAAAATATTATTTTTTTATATAAAAAACTTTTAAGGAAAAAATTATTTTTTCTTAGCTTTTACTTTACATGTATTTATTCCAAAAACCGTGTATAAAGGACAAAACTGTATAGAAGAAGTAAGAATTAATACTAAACCAACTGCTAATAATCCCCATTTTAAATTTCCATCAAAAGAACCTGAAAGCGCTAAAATAACACCTATAATTCCAAGGATAATTCGCAAAAAGCGATCTCCATTACCAACATTTTTTTTCATAATTATTTTGTTTTAATTAGTTTTCAATTGGTTTATCTGCTTGTTTCCAGCTTGTAATACCACCGTCTAAGTCTGAAATATTTTTAAAACCCTGAACTTTTAATTTAGAAGCAGCTTTTGCACTTCTTCCACCTGATTTGCAATACACCATAACAGGTTTTTCTTTATCAAGTTTTGCCATTTCAGCATCAAAATTATCGTCCATAACATTAACATTTATTGCATTTGGCAAATGTCCTTCAGCAAACTCTTCTGGTGTTCTTACATCAACCAATTGTACGTTTTCAACGTCTAATTTTTGTTCAAATTTATCTGAATTTAAAAGCTCAACTCCATCTGTTTTAGTTTTTAAACAAGAGACTAAAGAAAATACTACTAATGCTAAAAAGGCAATTTTAAATTTCATAGGTAATAAGATTATTATTTATTTTGGAAACTAATATACAAAAAAATTAATTTAAATGTTCACGAATTATTTTAACCAAATCATTTCTACCTAAAACTCCAGATTGTCTCCATAACATTTGTCCGTTTTTAAACAAAAGCATTGTAGGAACACCTCTTACCATAAACTCAGAAGCTAAATCTTGATGTTGATCTACATTAATTTTAATAATTTTTACATCATCTTTTAAAACCGCTTTTACTTCTTGTAAAATTGGAGCTAAAGTTTTACAAGGTCCGCACCAATCAGCATAAAAATCTACTAATGTTAATTGTTCCTGACTTATTATTTCATTAAATTTTGCATTCATAATTTTAAATTTTAAACAAATTTACAACAACAATTAATCCAAATATGTAATATATGTTACATTTATGACAATATGACAATTATCATTTTTTATTGTTTTGTACTAAATTACTTTTGATTTAAATTCTCAAAGCATGCAATCTTCATTAGTACAAAAATATAATGTTCCAGGACCAAGATACACCAGTTATCCTACGGTGCCTTATTGGGAGGAAAATACATTTTCGTATTCTAATTGGAAAAAATCCTTAATAGAAACATTTAATCAATCTAATTCTACTGACGGAATTAGTCTTTATATTCACTTACCTTTTTGCGAAAGTTTATGTACTTTTTGTGGCTGTCATAAGCGAATTACAAAACGTCATGAAGTAGAAAACCCCTATATTAAAGCAGTACTAAAAGAATGGGAATTATATTGCGATTTGTTTGATGAAAAACCTCTAATTAAAGAAATTCATTTAGGCGGAGGAACTCCAACCTTCTTTTCTCCTGAAAATTTAAAAACTTTAATCTATGGAATTACTAAAGAAAGTATCATTGCAAAAGACCATGAATTTAGCTTTGAAGGCCACCCCAACAATACTTCACGCGAACATTTACAAACTTTGTACAATTTAGGCTTTCGTCGAGTGAGTTTTGGTGTGCAAGATTATTCTGAAAAAGTACAAAAAGCCATTCATAGAATTCAACCATTTCATAATGTGGCAAAGGTAACACTTTGGGCAAAAGAAATTGGCTACACTTCTATCAGTCACGATTTGGTTTTTGGTTTACCTTTTCAAACACTTGAAGATGTTTTAGATACAATTGATAAAACCAATTCTCTTCATCCAGATAGATTAGCATTTTACAGCTACGCTCACGTGCCTTGGATAAAAGGAAACGGTCAACGAGGTTTTAATGACGAAGATGTTCCTAAAGATGATGCAAAACGCCAATTGTATGAGCAAGGTAAAATTCAACTAGCAAAACATGGTTTTCACGAAATAGGAATGGATCACTTTGCATTAGAAAACGATTCTATGTTTACTTCTTTTAAAGAAGGAAAACTACATCGTAATTTCATGGGTTATACAACTACTAATACCAAATTAATGATTGGATTAGGCGTTTCGTCAATTAGTGATAGTTGGACAGCATTTGCTCAAAACGAAAAGGTTTTAGAAGATTACTATGCGCGTTTAGATAAAGATGAAATCCCAGTATATCGCGGACATATTTTAAATAATGAAGATTTAATCATTCGCAGACATATTTTAAACATTATGTGTCAATTTCAAACTTCTTGGCATAATGAAAGTGACCAATTTCCAGAATTAGAAGCTGTTGTAGAGTCTTTAAAAGAAATGGAAAAAGACGGTTTGTTACAGTTTAACAAAAATCAATTAATTGTTTTAGAAGAAGGAAAACCGTTTGTTCGTAATATTTGCATGGCATTTGACCTGCGTTTAAAACGAAAAGCACCACAAACGCAATTGTTTTCCATGACTATTTAGGCTTTGGTAAATACAAGAAATACTTAGACCTGACAGGTTTTGGAAACTTGTCAGGTGTATAAACAACTTTCTAAATTCTAAATTCTAACTTCTGATTTTAAAATACTACCTTTGCGGCAAACGCATTATACATGAAAACATTTCAGGATTTTGATTTACCAAAATCATTACAAAAAGCTTTAGATCAATTAGGCTTTGTTGCTCCTACTCCTATTCAAGCAAAATCATTCTCGGTAATTTTATCAGGAAGAGATATGATGGGAATTGCTCAAACAGGAACAGGGAAAACTTTTGCTTATTTGTTACCCATTTTAAAGCAATGGAAGTTTCAAAAAACAGACACTCCTAGGGTTGTAATTCTAGTTCCAACACGTGAATTAGTAGTACAAGTTGTAGAAGAAATTGAAAAGTTGACCGAATTCATGTCGGTTCGTTCATTAGGAATTTACGGAGGTGTTAACATTAATACCCAACGTAAAAACTTAGCCGAAGGCGTTGATGTTTTAGTAGGAACTCCTGGTAGAGTTATGGATTTAGCCTTAGATGGCGTTTTGCGTTTTGATGTTCTTCAAAAATTAATCATTGATGAGTTTGACGAAATTTTGAACTTAGGATTCCGAGTGCAATTAACTTCTATCTTGTCGATGATGAAAACTAAAAGACAAAACATTTTATTTTCGGCAACCATGACCGAAGACGTAGATGCTATTTTAGATGAATTTTTTGAATTTCCAGAAGAAGTTTCTTTGGCTCCAAGCGGAACACCATTAGAACAAATTACTCAAAAACTATATCATGTTCCTAATTTCCTTACGAAAGTAAATGTAATTAAGCATTTATTGGCAACAGATGAAACTACCGAACGTGTTTTAATATTCGTAAACAACAAAAAGTTAGTAGATGTTGCCCACGAATTGATTAATAAAGATTTTCCTGATCAATTTGGAGTAATTCACTCTAATAAAACACAAAACTATCGTTTGCAATCGATGGCGAGTTTTCAAAGCGGCGAATTGCGTGGTTTAATAACTACCGATGTTATGGCGCGTGGTTTGGATATTTCTGATATTACTCACGTTTTCAACTTACAATTTTCGGAAGTACCAGAACAATATATTCATAGAATTGGTCGTACCGGTCGTGCCGATAAAGAAGGTGTTGCCATAAGTTTTGTTGCGCCTTACGAAGAAGATAAATTATTGGCTGTTGAAGAATTAATGAATCAAGAAATTGATGTTGTTGAATTTCCTGAAGATATTATTATTGAAGAAAAGAAATTGGAGTTTGAAAAAGACAAACGCAAGCTAAAAGGAACTTCTAAAAAACCAGCTGTTGATGAACGTGGTGCTGCTTTCCATGAAAAGAAAGACAAAAACAAAAAAGTAAACCTTGGCGGACCTTCTAAAACGAAAACCAAAAAAACGGCTCCTCGTAACCGTGCTGTAGAAGCAAAACGTGCTGCAAAGTTTAAGAAAAAGAAAAAATAATTTAATAACACTAATTAGCACTAATTTTCACTAATCATTTCGTGGTAATTCGTGCAAATTTGTGTTAAGTCAAAAAACAGTAATGGCATCAGATTACATACAAGACGAACAATACAACGGAAATCTTTTCACCGAAGAAGATATAAAGTACAAAGAGTTTGAAAACTGCACGTTTACCAACTGCGATTTTAGAGCCTGTACCTTTCAAAGTGTGTATTTTTTTGATTGTGTTTTTGTAGAATGTAATTTTAACGATACCAAAATTAATTACGTTTCCTTGCGTGGTGTTGAGTTTAACAAATGTGACTTTACCAATGTTAACTTTGCCATGACCGACCAAGTAATTTACGATTTTAACTTTACCAATTGCTTACTCGATTATGCTAAGTTTTACAAACTAAAGCTAAAAAGAATGCGTTTTATAGGCTGTAGCTTAGTGGCAGCCGATTTTATGGAAAGCGACCTTACCGAAGCCATTTTTGATAATTGCGATTTACGCCGCACCGTTTTTATAAAAACCATTGCCAACAAAGCCGACTTTTCTACCAGTTACAATTTTACCATTGACCCAGAACAAAACAAACTAAAAAAAGCACAATTCTCTACTGAGGGCTTAAAAGGTTTGTTAGAAAAATACGATTTAGTAATACATTAGTTGTTGAAAACTTAACATTTATTACAGAAAATATAGCGCCATTTAATATGGCGTTTTTCTTATATTTGAATTTATAAATTTGTACAAACGAAAACAAATACTTATAAGCGTTTATGTATAGCGCATATAAGTTAGTTGGGCAACATTTAAGAAACATCAAACTAAATGATAAAAAATCATACTAAAACAGATAATTGGAGTGTCGAAAATTTAGTTAATGCTATAACCGATAATTCGAATAAGAATAAAATTTTAATTCCAAAGTTTCAAAGAACTTTAGTATGGAGACCAAATCAAAAAAAGGAATTTGTAGATTCAATTAAAAATGGTTTCCCTATAGGAGCCTTACTTCTATATAAAACAAAAACTGAATCTGACATCACTTACTACACGCTAATTGATGGACTTCAAAGGTCAACAACCTTAAAACAATATTCAGAAGCACCAACAAGTGATTTATTCTTTGATGATACCAATATAGAAACTTCTATAATTAAAGACTTAAAAAATTTAATAGACAATACTGTTGAAATTGAAGATTTAACAGAGTGTATTGTCAAATGGATTACTAGTTTAAAAGGTTTTGAAGAATCAAAAGGCTTTAGTTCATTCTCTTTATCTGATCATTTAAATGAAACTTTAGAATTAAATAAAGATCTGTCAGGAATAAAGGAAATGACGCAAAAACTTGTGCCTTATTTGGAAAAAATTAAAGACGATTCCAATATTTCATCCTTTAGTATTCCTATATTGATTTATAGTGGTCCAGAAGAAAATCTACCCACAATTTTTGAAAGACTTAACTCAAGAGGTACACAATTAAGTAAATATCAAATTTATGCAGCTGCTTGGCAACATTATGAATTATTTACAATTTCAAATACAGAGATTATTGATAAAATCAAAAAGAAATATGAACTTCTAATAGAAGAAGGTTATGAAGTAGAAAACTATGATGGTTCTAAAAAATTCTATACAACAAAGTTCTCTAAATTTGAATACTTATTTGGTTTAGGCAAGTTATTAGCAGATAAATATGTTTACCTTTTTTCAGGTAATTCCAAATCAGAACAAGAGGACTCTATTGGTTTCAATATTACAAATATCTGTTTAGGCAAGCCTTTTAGCGAAATGAATCTTTTGCCAAAATTTCTTGCTGAATACAAACTTGAAGATTTTGAAAAATGCATTTTCAATTCAATTGAATTTGTCAATGATTGTTTAAAAGGACAAATCGCATTGAAAATGAATACTACAAAAAGAATTTCAATTGTACACACAGAAATGCAAATAGTTTCAATGATTGGTAAAGCATTTCATTCACGCTATGATGAAAACTTAAAAGAAAAAGATAATTGGAAAGATTCAAAAACCAAATTAAAAAAGAATCTTAAATTTCATTACCTATTTGATATTTTAAAAGAATCTTGGAAAGGTTCAGGAGACACAAGAGCTTATAACTTAATAACCTCTGATCGTTATGAAAATGAAATTAGCAAAAAACAATGGGAAAATCTTTTTGAGGAGTGGCTAGAAAATGACTTACTTAAAAAAGAAAAAACAAGAGTTAATATAAAAGATAGTTCTATTCTTTTTTACAAATATTTGTACACTCATACACTTTCTGCATACGAAGAATTATCAGATAAATCGTTTGACATTGAACATCTAGTTCCTGTAGGTAGATTAAAAGCATTAGCAACTGATAATGGTCTACCAATAAGTGCTTTTCCAAACCTTTGCTTACTAGACAGTAACTTAAACAGAAAAAAAGGAGACGAAACTTATTATGAACATTATGATAAATTAATTGAAAAGGAAGAAAAAACAGAAGAACAAGCTAAAATTGAATTGAAAAATATTGAGGGCTATTCTTTCACAGAAGAAAATGATCTTGAGTTTGTAAAAACAGACTTTACTTCTGAAAACTATGTTACTTTTCTGAAAAACAGATTTAACGTTGTGACAGAAAAGTTTTATGAACATTATGAAATTAAATAAAAACTATTGCCAACAATGACTATAAGTAATTGCTTGTTCTCGCCTACTTCTGAAAATCCTCACGGATTTTCAGTTTGGTGTGTACTTGCAAAGTTAAGTGCTAACCCACGCAACTACTCATAGCCGAAACCGTTAAAAGCACCATGCAAGAAAAAATCAAAACACTTAAAATCATACACCTTGCCATTTGTGGTGGTGTTATACTAGCTTATGTTATTTTAGGGCAAATAACCTCGTTAGAAGCATTAAAACTTCCCGAAATAGATAATGATTCCATTATATATTTACTAATTCCATTTATGGCATTTTCAGTAAGTAACGTATTGTTTAAATCACAATTAAAAAAGGCACATCCAAAAGCCAGTCTAGAAGAGAATTTACCTGTTTACCAAACTGCTTGCATTATGCGTTGGGCAATATTAGAAGGTGCAGCTTTTGTTTTGTTAATCTTAAAAAAAGAATTTATCGTTTTTGGTATATTGCTAATTGCTTACCTCCTATTTTTACATCCTACAGAAGAGAAAATTAAGAAAGATTTAAACATTTCTCATTTTTAAAACTTAAGCATTTAACGTAACTTGCAGGCTTATCTAATAACGATACTCATGGAAGACCAAAATATGCTCAATTTTATAACAAATGTATTAGAAAATATGCCAACAGGCTGGTTAAACATTACCACGCATCGTTTGGATATTTATGAAGAAAAATTAGCCAAAACACAGTTTTTAGAGCAATTTGAAAACTTGTTTACAAGCAATAATGCTCAAGCAACTGCTTTAAATGAATTACCTACAGCTTACGATTATATTCGTTTAGGTCATCCTTTATCGTGTGTTTTAGAATGGGCAATTGCAAAATCGCATCAACTAAATGCTGAAAATGTAATTAGTTTTTCTTCTCAAACCATGCCTATTTTGGCTATTCTAAGAAAAAATGCTTTAGCAAATAAAAACACCCAAATTCTTTACACCGATAATCTACCTTCTTGTTTTGATGCAAATATTTTAAAGCAAGTATATGGTTATACTTTTGAAGTAAAACAAGTTCAAAATGCTGATGAAGTTGCTACTTTTAACGGAAGTACCGTTTTTATTTCTAATCCAAAAAAAATAGAACCTTTACAGTTAAACGAAAAAATTGATTTTTATATTAATTTATACGAAAATCTTGGAAGTGTTTTATTGGTTAATGGCAAACAAAACGAAAGTTACATTTCTGAAATTCAGCATGTAAGAAGAAGAGAAACCATTGCAATGACACCAGCCAATTGTTTTACTGCGTTAAAAATGATTATTGGCCAATCTCATTTTGAAAATACAAGCAGTAATGTTGCTGCAGATAAGTCAAAAGTGCTTCAATCAATAAAAGAAATCACAAAAGCGAGTACAAAAGCATTAGTTGCTTCAAGTGGTTTGTCTATTCAGTATGCCATTTTAATGGGATTAGTCGATGATGCTTTAGAAAAACACAAAGGAAAAGCTATTAAAATTATTGTGCCACCTAATTGCTATGGCGGAACAAACGATCAAGCAAGACGAGTTGCTGCCAGCATTAATAATGTTGAAATTGTCGATTTACATGTCGATGGCGGAAACGATATGGTGCAAAGCATTGATACTGTTTTAGCTAAAATAGCTAATGAAGATGCTGTTCCATATATTATTGCTGAAATTCCAACCAATCCAAGAGTTGAAGTTCCAAATCTTTTGCATTTAAAAGAAGTTTTAAGCGCTAAGCGTACTACTGCAAATGGAGCAACTGCCATTGAACCTGTTTTTATTTTAGATCAAACGTTTTGCCCTAATGTACACTTTTTAGGAGAAGATGATATGCTTTCAAGCGTTAAAACCATTTCGTTTGCAAGTGGTTCTAAGTTTCCTAGTGGCGGAAAATGTACTTCTGGTTACTGTGTAGGAAATAAAAAAGCCGAAGCCTTAATTGAAAAAATAGAAAAGCATTTATTACTTTGTGATAATGAAGCTACTCCGCTACAGTATGAAATTTTAGCAGAACAATTGCCTTCAATGAATCAACGAATTAACGATGCGTATAAAAACACGCGCGAGTTTGTAAATTTCATTCATGAAAAATTACCAACGGCTAAAATCAATTTCGTATCTGAAGAATTAGCGGCACAAGGATTTACACCATCTGTATTTTCATTAGATCTTCCAACAAAAGGAGCTACCGATGAAGAAAGAGAAACGTATAAAAGAGCGTTGAATCTTAAGTTGATTAACTTAATGATTACTGAAATTCCTAATGAAAGTAAATATTGTGTTAGTTACGGACAATTAAAAGGGTGTTATTGGACTATTCCTGCAACTTCTACACAAGGAACTACAAAAGAAGGCGACAAAGATTATATTGCTCGTGTGGCACTTTCTGCCAATATGGATTTAGAATTACACAAAAAAGTCTTTTTAGATTTTGTAGAAAGTATTTAGAAAATAGATCATTAGTAAACATTAAAAATCCTGATTCATCATCAGGATTTTTTTTTAATAAATAATTAATTTTTATTGTTTATCAATAAATATTTATTATTTTTGACCTTTATTTTAAATCATAATCGATTATGACAAAAACAAACAACTTCGTATTTAAAGCCTTAACAATTGTAGCTTGGATCATATTTGTTGGTCTGTGTATTGAAGCAGGAGGCTTAGTGGTTAATTTCTTTTTCAGCATTTACAAACCAGATTTTGTCCAAAATCTATATCAAAAATTAGATTTGAGTGAAATGTATGAAAGCAACAAATGGATTTTTTATAGTATGTATAGTTTTATTCTCTTTATTTCAATTTTAAAAGCAGTCTTATTTTATGTAGTTGCTAATCTGGTTACCAAAATTGATTTATCAAAACCGTTCAACAATTTTGCTTCAAAACAAATTTTACAAATTAGTTATTATACATTTTCAATTGGACTTATAAGTCACATCGGACAACAATCTGCAAAAAACTTAATACATTATGGTTTTGTTACAAATAACTTAAATCAGTTTTGGGCAGACAGTGAAGCATTTATTTTAATGGCAGCAGTAATTTATATAATTGCTCAAATTTTTAAGAAAGGTATTGAAATTCAAAACGAAAACGAACTAACTATATAAGTTATGGCAATTATTGTAAACTTAGATGTAATGATGGCAAAACGAAAAATGTCGTTAAATGAACTTTCAGAAAAGGTAGAATTAACATTGTCAAATCTTTCTATATTAAAAACTGGAAAAGCTAAAGCAATTCGATTCAGCACACTAGAAGCGATATGCAAAGCATTAGAATGTCAGCCTGGAGATATTTTAGAATATGAAATGGAAAGTAAATAAAGTATTATAAAATAAAGTTAATCTCAATGAAAAATTTGTTGTTTTGAATGAAAATTCGTAAATTCAATTAATTATTAATCTAATATTTAAACTATATGATTGTACAAATTAACACCGATAAACATATTGAAGGTTACAGTAGAATGAATGAATTTTTCTCTGAAGAAGTAAAAAAAGAATTTGCTCGCTTTGATAATAAAGTAACACGAGTTGAAGTACATTTTGGAGATGAAAATGGAGATAAATTTGGTAAAAACGACAAACGTTGCCTTATTGAGGTTAGAGTTGAAGGAAAAAGCCCTATTGCTGTTACAACTCATGCTGATAAATCAGAAAAAGCGTTTAATGAAGCAATTGTTAAAGTAAAACGCTCACTTGATAATACTTTTGAGAAAATGCGCGGACATTAATAAATAGAAAACGGACAACACTTTAGTTGTCCGTTTTTATTTTAAAAACCTTTATTGTACTAATATCGCTTTTTGTATCTTCGCCCAAAATTACGAATCTAGTTGAAGAAGATTCGGAAAACTTTAGAAAACAATTAATTATGTCATATCAAGTTTGTTCTTGCGAAGGTTTAAATCCGAAATGTGAAAAATGTTTTGGTAGTGGTTACATGAAAGTTAAAAATTCAGTAAAAACGGAAACCAAAAACAAAAAAATAATTTCTAAAGACCATCTAAAACCAGAAGTATTACTTTCAAATGATACAACGAACTTGCATCACAAAGAAATTCAAAATATTGCCGATAAAATTATTGCAACTTTAGATTTAAAATCGATGCAACAAATGCGAATGCTTCATTCTATTCCTTTTAACACTACCACTTTTCGAAGAGATTTTAAAGATAAGTTTGTAAGTTTTGGAATTATGGAAGAAGAAAAACGTGCTTTAAGAAGTGAATTAGATAAACTTGCGAAAGAATTGACTAAAAATAAATTTCAAGCTAATTTTAAATTCAATCATTTACTATCAGATATTGACATTGATGTAACTTCAAACCGACAGCTTAAAACCTTATTACGACAATATAAAAAGCTTAATAAATAAAATAAAAAAGGACAATCTTATCGATTGTCCTTTTTTTATTGAGATTCTGAAACAAGTTCAGAATGACAGTACGTTTATTTTAAACTAGCCAAACTTTGTTCAATTGTAGCAATCTTAGCTAAAGCATCAGCTTCTTTATTTCTTTCGTTTGCAATAACTTGTTCTGGTGCACCAGCCACAAATTTTTCATTATTTAATTTTCCTTGAACCGATTTTAAGAAACCTTGTGTGTATTTCAATTCAGCTTCTAATTTTTCAATTTCTGCAGCTACATCAATATTTCCAGCAATAGGAATAAAGTACTCATTCGATTTTACTCTGTAAGTTAAAGTTCCATCAACTGCTTCATTAACGTATTCTAAACTTTCAACATTACCTAACTTAAGAATAACTGCATCAAAAGTAGTCGCTACTTTTTCATTATTGATTACTTTTAAATCGATAACATCTTTAAACGAAATGTTTTTCTCTTTACGAATGGTTCTAATTCCAGAAATAACTTCAGCTGCAAAATCAAATTCAGTAATTAAATTTGCATTTGTATCTTTCATGGTCGGCCATTCTGAAATAATCAACGCTTGCTCTGGAGTTCTTTCAGCAATATGTTGCCAAATTTCTTCCGTTAAGAAAGGCATGAATGGATGTAATAATTTCAAATTAGCTTCTAACAATTCGATGGCTTTATCAAAAGTAGCTCTATCAATTGGTTGTTGGTAACCTGGTTTAATAATTTCTAAGAACCAAGAACAGAAATCGTCCCAAACCAATTTATAAATACTCATTAAAGCATCTGATAATCTGTATTTTTCAAAGTTATCTTCAATTTCCGCTAATGTTTGTTGCAACTTGGCTTCGTACCAATCGATTGCGATTTTAGATGCCTCTGGTTGTGCAATATCTGCTACTTCCCAACCTTTAATTAATCTAAAGGCATTCCAAATTTTATTAGCGAAAGCTTTACCGTTGTTACATAACTCCTCATCAAACATAATGTCGTTTCCGGCTGAAGCACTTAAAAGTAATCCAACTCGAACGCCATCAGCTCCAAATTTTTCAATTAATTCTAATGGATCAGGTGAATTCCCTAATGATTTTGACATCTTACGACGTTGTTTATCACGAACTAAACCTGTTAAATACACATTATTAAATGGTTTTTTATCGGTGTATTCGTATCCTGCAATAATCATACGAGCTACCCAGAAAAATAAAATATCTGGACCTGTTACTAAATCATTTGTTGGATAATAGTAGTTGAATTCTTCATTTTCTGGATCTAAAATCCCACCAAAAACAGCCATTGGCCATAACCATGAAGAGAACCAAGTGTCTAATGCATCCGCATCCTGCTTTAAGTTGGCAGTGGTTAAAGCAGCGTTTCCTGTTCTTTCTTTGGCTAAAATTAAAGCCTCTTCAATATTTTCTGCAACTACGAAATCTTCTTTACCGTCACCATAGAAATACGCTGGAATTTGTTGTCCCCACCAAAGTTGACGCGAAATATTCCAATCTCTGATATTTTCTAACCAATGACGGTATGTATTATTGAATTTACTTGGATATAACTTAATTTCTTCTGTTTCTAAAACCGCTTTGATGGCAGGTTTTACCAATTCTTCCATTTTTAAGAACCATTGATCCGATAATCTTGGTTCGATAACCGCTTTCGTTCTTTCTGAAGTTCCTACTTTATTCATGTGGATTTCAGTTTTCACTAAAACTCCAGTTTCTTCTAATGCTGCCGCAACATTTTCACGAGCTACAAAACGATCTTGACCTTCAAATTGTAATCCGAAACTATTTAGCGAAGCATCTTCATTGAAAATATCGATGATTTCAAGATTGTGTTTGTTCCCTAATTCTTTATCGTTAACATCGTGAGCTGGAGTTACTTTTAAGCAACCTGTTCCAAATTCAATATCAACGTATTCGTCTTCAATAATAGGAATCACTCTATTACAAATTGGAACAATAGCTTTTTTACCTTTTAAATGTGAAAAACGCTCGTCATTAGGATTGATACAAATGGCAGTATCTCCAAAAATGGTTTCCGGACGTGTTGTTGCAATGGTTAAAACATCGTTTGAACCTTCTACTTTATAGTTGATGTAATATAATTTTCCTTGACGTTCTTCGTGAATTACTTCTTCATCAGATAAAGTCGTTTTCGCTTCTGGATCCCAATTTACCATTCTGTAACCGCGGTAAATCATGCCTTTGTTGTATAAATCCACAAAAGATTTGATTACAGAAGCAGACATATCTGGGTCCATAGTGAACTTCGTTCTGTCCCAATCACAAGAACATCCTAATTGCTTAAGTTGCTCTAAAATTGTTCCACCGTATTTGTCAGTCCAATCGTATGCGTGTTTTAGAAATTCTTCGCGCGTTAAATCGGCTTTGTTTATTCCTTCCGATTTTAATTTTGCTACTACTTTTGCTTCGGTTGCAATAGATGCGTGATCTGTTCCAGGAACCCAACAAGCGTTGAATCCTTTAAGTCTAGCTCTACGAATTAGAACATCTTGAATGGTGTTGTTCAACATGTGTCCCATATGCAGCACTCCTGTCACGTTTGGTGGAGGAATTACTATTGTATAAGGAGTTCTATTGTCTGGTTTTGAATGAAAATAGTTATTTTTCATCCAGTAATCGTACCATTTTTGTTCTACTTCTTTTGGATTAAACTGTGCTGGAATTGACATTATTAAATTTATTTAATTTGTTTATTATTTTGTTTTACAAAAACGAAAATGGTTTTCTAAATAGCCCTGATAGCAGCTTGCTACCTTGTAGCGCGAATAGCAGGAAAATGGATCCCAAAAAAGCCAAACCTTTCGCTTCAAATGCATTAAATTTAAAGTTTGGTATTGTTTTTGCAATTAACTATTTGCAAAAGTAACGATATCAGCTAAAATAAAAAAGCATTTATATATTTGTTCTTTGCGAGAAAGTGATTAAATTTACAGAAACCTATTAATTAAAAAAATGATGAAAAAATTACTTGGATTGATTACTGTTTTAGTTATTAGTTTTAGTTCATATGCTCAAACTGGTGCAAAAATAGAATTTAAAGAAGAAACCATTAATTATGGTGAAGTTGTAAAAGGTGTTGATGATGGAATTCGTGTATTTGAATTTACAAATACTGGAGATGCTCCTTTGATTATTTCTAATGTAAAATCGAGTTGTGGATGTACTGTTCCTAGCAAGCCTAAAGAGCCTATTTTACCTGGGCAATCAGAAAAAATTACGGTTCAATACAATATGAACCCAGGTCCTATTAGTAAAACGATTACCGTTGAAAGTAATGCAGTTAATAAACCAAATGGTGTGGTGCCATTAAGAATAAAAGGAACTGTTATTGTTAAAGAAGTGGTTAGTCCGCTTGAGAAAAAGAAAAGTTTTCCTCAATCGTAACAAATAAAAAAAATCCCGATTTAAATTGGGATTTTTTATTTTATAATAATTTCTCCAGTTGGAATTTAAATTTTAAAACTTGTCCTTCTCTTTGAACTTCTATTGTTATTTCTTTTCCTTCTTCAGATTGAAATAAATTAGTTATTTTTTGAATAGAATACTGATAAGCTTTTTTATTATTTATACTCAATATTATATCCCCAACTTTTAAACCAACTTTATACGCAGGTGAATTTTCTCTAATTCCATAAATTTCAAAAACTGGTTTTAATTCATATTTTACATCAAAATATATTGCTTCTTCAGATTTTATAAAATCACTAGAAGATAATTGATTTAAATGAGTTTTTCCACTATTAGCGTTTTTTAACTTGTAATTTCTCTGTGTGGTTTTTATCCATTGTATGCCATTATGATGTAGTTCTATCCCAGACATATTGTAATTAAAAGAATCGTTATAATAACTATTTTTCTTAAAGAACAATTCTTGAGTTTGATAATTAATAAACCAGTTGAAACGCTTTATTAATTCACCTCCTAATGATCCGTTTCTTTTTTTAACAAAATCTAACTGACTTAAGGATAAACTATCAGGAAAAGAAACTAATGCTTGACTAAAGTTATAATTAGAAAAACTTAATTTATTAATTCTAGAACGTTTTCCTTTTATGTCTCCGCCTAGTCCTCTTCCAAGAAAATCTAAAAAATATTTTCTTGAACAATTAATAGAATCGTTCTCAAATAACCATAAACCATCTCCTAAACCTGTGTCAAATAATAATTTAAGCTTAAATGAATTTTCATCTAATTTAGAATTTAAACTTACATAAGGTTTATCATTTATAAGGTCAAATTTAATTTTAGAGTATTTTTTTATTTTTCTTTTATTTAAAATATTTTCGTTCTTATGAAGTATTATTTTTTGTTTTTGATAATTAACTTCAACTAAATAATCTTTAAAAAAACTATATCCAATTATCCCATTAATAGGCAATCCAAGCTTATTAACAATATGAATATCACTATCAGTAACTAATAATACTTCAAAATCATTATTTGTAAACTCATTTATTTGGAGTTTATTTTTATTTGAGACATATGCATCAATAGTTTGACCAATACCAAGACCTTTTAATTTTATTTTTCGAGTCTCAAAAAACTCAATAGAATCATTTTCCGGATAACTAAACAGTACATTTAAATCTGAGCCCGTATCTAAAAGCATACTCAGAGTTACATTGTTAACTAAAACATCAATAATTATTAAATTATTTGATAATTCAAAAGGAATAATAATTTTATCCTTTTTCGAATTCCATTCAATTTGAGAAGACATTGAATGAAATGAAAAAAGTGTTAACAAAATAAGTTTTATAATTTGAAATTTCATTATTACTCTTTATATAAATGTAAGAAAATAATTAATCGAAATGAAATGAAGTGTGAAATATTATGATTTAGCTTTTAGAATTCTAAAATTAATTGCAATTTTGCTAATCAAAACAAACAAAATGCCAAAAATATCTCAAAAAGGTGTGCAAATGCCAGAATCGCCAATTAGGAAATTGGTTCCTTATGCTGAAATTGCTAAGAAAAAAGGAAATAAAGTATATCATTTAAACATTGGTCAGCCAGATATTAAAACTCCCAAAGTAGCATTAGACGCTGTTAAAAATGCAAATTTAGAAGTTTTAGAATATTCTCATTCTGCAGGTTTTGAAAGTTATAGGGAAAAACTTTCTCAATATTATAAAAACCAAAATTTACCAATAGAAACTGAAAATATTATTATTACAACTGGTGGTTCTGAAGCTTTATTATTTGCTCTAGGAAGTACTATGGATGCTGGAGATGAAATTATTATTCCAGAACCATTTTACGCAAACTACAATGGTTTTTCTGTTGCATCTGGTGTTAATGTAGTTCCTGTAATATCAACAATTGAAACTGGTTTTGCATTACCACCAATTGAAGATTTTGAAAAATTAATTACTTCCAAAACGAAAGCAATTTTAATTTGTAATCCTGGTAATCCAACTGGTTATTTATATTCGGAAGCTGAAATTGCTCAATTAGCTGAAATTGTAAAAAAACATGATTTATTTTTAATTGCTGATGAAGTTTATAGAGAATTTACCTATGATGGTTACAAGCATTTTTCAGTTATGAATGTTGCTGGATTAGAAAATCATGCTATTATGATTGATTCTGTATCAAAAAGATTCAGCATGTGTGGAGCAAGAATTGGTTGTATTGTTTCTAAAAATAAAGACTTAATGGCAGCCGCAATGAAGTTTGCACAAGCTAGATTAAGTCCGCCTACATACGCTCAAATTGCAAGTGAAGCTGCTTTAGATACTCCTCAAAGTTATTTTGATGAAGTTATTTCAGAATATAAAGAAAGAAGAGATATCTTAATCTCTGAATTAAAAAAAATAGAAGGAGTTCAGGTCGCTACACCAAAAGGAGCATTTTATTGTATTGCTAAACTTCCTATCAAAAACGCTAATGATTTTGCTCAATGGCTGCTTGAATCATATGATTTAAATGGAGAAACGGTTATGGTTGCTCCTGCTGCTGGTTTTTACTCTTCTCCAAACGTTGGTTTAGACGAAGTTCGTATTGCCTATGTTTTAAAGAAAGAGGATTTAGTTCGTTCTGTTGAAATTTTAAAAGAAGCATTAAAAGTGTATAATACACTTTAAAATAAAAATTAATTCTAAATATAAAAAAGCAGTACCAAATGGTACTGCTTTTTTATTTTATTTAATTTCTTGTTTTATCTAATCAATGAGAAGTGAGCTTTAAATTCTCTCTGTTGTCCATTCTCATCAAATTCTATTGTAAACCAGTAATCTGTAGATGGTAATTGTTTATTGTTAAACGTACCGTCCCATCCATCTCCAGTAGTACTTATCTGCTTGATTAATTTACCATATCTATCGAAGATGTATAACTTCGCTCCTGGTTGATTCTTCAAGCCTATTACATTCCAATTATCATTAATTCCATCTCCATTCGGTGTAAAATATTTTGGGTAATCTATTACTGTAACCGTTTGGGTCATATAAGTACATCCTTGAGTATCTACAACTGTAATAGTATGAACTCCTGCACTTACTCCAGTGAAAATATTTGACGATTGTAATTCCTCATCATCTATCTGATACATAATTGTACCATTTCCGTCTGGAACACTTACAACAATTGTAGCATTATCTGTAAATGCATTGGTTACTGTTGTAGTAAATGATGTTGCCGGATTCGTCTCTATTACTGTTCCGAATACTCGCTCTGATACACATCCTGTCAAAGTATTTGTTGCAATTACAGAATAACTCCCTGCTCCATATGTATCATCTACTTCATAACTTGTTGATGTAGCTCCTGAGATAATACCGCCTTCATAATACCAAACAAAGGTATGTGTAGCATTACTTAAACCTGTATGGAAATAATATGTTTGGAATGTATTTCCTGATGAATCAACACAAATAGCACCATCTTCTAATACTGGTATTGGCAATGGATTAACTCGTACTCGAACAACAATTGGTGTTCCTGAACAATCATTTAATGTTGGAATAATTGTATAATCAACATATCCCGCAACATTTGTAATTGTAGTCAATTGTTGTACAATTGGAACTCCAAATGCAATTGTTCCATCTGATGCTCCTGTTACTCCTACAGCATTAACTGTATAATTAAAAACAGTTGCTGGATCCATTGCTGATACTGGAATATTTGTTGATCCTCCACTACAAATTGGAGCATGTGTTGGATTTCCTAATATCTCTGGTGTTGGATTTACGGTTATAGTCACTGTAACTGAAGTACCTGGACATCCATTTAAAACTGGTGTAACTGTGTAAACGGCAGTTCCTGAAGTGGTTAAACTTGTAGTAGACAATACTTGTTGAATACTTGTTCCACTTCCTGAAGTAGCTCCTATAACGCCTGACTGACTTACTGTCCAATTAAATACTGTACCTGCTATTGAACCACTAAACGAAATATTAGTTAGTGTTCCTGAACAAATAACATCTGAAGTTGGTGAAGCAACAACATCAGGAATAGGATTTACAAGAACCCTAACCTCTACTGGTGTTCCTGAACATCCATTTGCTGTAGCAATTACGGTATAAACTACTTCTCCAACTGAGTTAGATGTAGTTGTTAATAATTGATTAATTGTATTTCCTGTTCCACTTGATGAACCACTAACCTGAGCTCCAACTGCATTCCATGCAAATGTAGCACCTACAACATTACTCGTTAAAATAATATCCGTTGTAGAACCTGAACAAATACTTGGTGTATTATTGACAAAAGTTACTGTTGGACGTGGAGATATAATAACACTTGTTGTAACAGAATTAGAAGAACACGCTCCATTAGAAGGAATTGAATAAGTAACTACATAATTTCCAGGTGTACTTAAACTTGGATTTATCTCCCCAGTATTTATGTTTATTGACAATCCTGTAGTTGACGAATATATCCCTCCGGTATAATTTCCAGTACCACTAATGATAACTAACTCAGATGTGTTTGAAACACAGTACTGAGGTTGAGCGTAACTTATAGAAGCTGTCGGCAATTGTGAAATATTAACTGTAGCAACACTTGTTGAATTAACACATGGTGCTGTTCCTGTTAAAGTATAAGTAAACGTACTAGTTGTAGCGCCTGATGCAGGTGTATATGTTCCTGCTCCTGCATTAAACGTTCCACCTGTTCCTGTTGTTCTAGTCCACACTCCTCCTGTTTGTTCACCTGTTATTAAACTGAATAAATCAATTGATGCTACACTACTATCACAAATCGTTGTTGAACCACTTGTTCCTGTATTAGGCTGTGGATTTATATTTACTGTAGCAACACTTGTTGAATTGACACATGGTGCTGTTCCTGTTAAAGCATAAGTAAACGTACTAGTTGTAGCGCCTGATGCAGGTGTATATGTTCCTGCTCCTGCATTAAACGTTCCACCTGTACCTGTTGTTCTAGTCCAAACTCCTCCTGTTTGTTCACCTGTTATTAAACTGAATAAATCAATTGATCCTACACTACTATCACAAATCGTTGTTGAACCACTTGTTCCTGCATTAGGCTGTGGATTAATATTTACTGTAGCAACACTTGTTGAATTAACACATGGTGCTGTTCCTGTTAAAGTATAAGTAAATGTACTAGTTGTAGCGCCTGATGCAGGTGTAAATGTTCCTGCGCCTGCATTAAACGTTCCGCCTGTACCTGTTGTTCTAGTCCACACTCCTCCTGTTTGTTCACCTGTTATTAAACTGAATAAATCAATTGATGCTACACTACTATCACAAATCGTTGTTGAACCACTTGTTCCTGCATTAGGCTGTGGATTTATATTTACTGTAGCAACACTTGTTGAATTAACACATGGTGCTGTTCCTGTTAAAGTATAAGTAAACGTACTCGTTGTAGCGCCTGATGCAGGTGTATATGTTCCTGCTCCTGCATTAAACGTTCCACCTGTACCTGTTGTTCTAGTCCAAACTCCTCCTGTTTGTTCACCTGTTATTAAACTGAATAAATCAATTGATCCTACACTACTATCACAAATCGTTGTTGAACCACTTGTTCCTGCATTAGGCTGTGGATTAATATTTACTGTAGCAACACTTGTTGAATTAACACATGGTGCTGTTCCTGTTAAAGTATAAGTAAATGTACTAGTTGTAGCGCCTGATGCAGGTGTAAATGTTCCTGCGCCTGCATTAAACATTCCGCCTGTACCTGAACTTTGAGTCCATGTTCCGCCTGTTTGTTCGCCTGTTATTAAACTGAATAAATCAATTGATGCTACACTGCTATCACAAATCGTTGTTGAACCACTTGTTCCTGCATTAGGTTGTGGATTTATATTTACTGTAGCAACACTTGTTGAATTTACACATGGTGCCGTTCCTGTTAAAGTATAAGTAAACGTACTAGTTGTAGCGCCTGATGCAGGTGTATATGTCCCTGTTCCTGCATTAAACGTTCCGCCTGTACCTGTTGTTCTAGTCCACACTCCTCCTGTTTGTTCACCTGTTATTAAACTGAATAAATCAATTGATGCTACACTGCTATCACAAATCGTTGTTGAACCACTTGTTCCTGCATTAGGCTGTGGATTTATATTTACTGTAGCAACACTTGTTGAATTGACACATGGTGCTGTTCCTGTTAAAGTATAAGTAAACGTACTAGTTGTAGCGCCTGATGCAGGTGTATATGTCCCTGTTCCTGCATTAAACGTTCCGCCTGTACCTGAACTTTGAGTCCATGTTCCGCCTGTTTGTTCGCCTGTTATTAAACTGAATAAATCAATTGATCCTACACTACTATCACAAATCGTTGTTGAACCACTTGTTCCTGCATTAGGCTGTGGATTTATATTTACTGTAGCAACACTTGTTGAATTAACACATGGTGCTGTTCCTGTTAAAGTATAAGTAAACGTACTAGTTGTAGCGCCTGATGCAGGTGTATATGTTCCTGCTCCTGCATTAAACGTTCCACCTGTACCTGTTGTTCTAGTCCAAACTCCTCCTGTTTGTTCACCTGTTATTAAACTGAATAAATCAATTGATGCTACACTACTATCACAAATCGTTGTTGAACCACTTGTTCCTGCATTAGGCTGTGGATTTATATTTACTGTAGCAACACTTGTTGAATTGACACATGGTGCCGTTCCTGTTAAAGTATAAGTAAACGTACTAGTTGTAGCGCCTGATGCAGGTGTATATGTTCCTGCTCCTGCATTAAACGTTCCGCCAGTACCTGTTGTTCTAGTCCAAACTCCTCCTGTTTGTTCACCTGTTATTAAACTGAATAAATCAATTGATCCTACACTACTATCACAAATCGTTGTTGAACCACTTGTTCCTGCATTAGGCTGTGGATTTATATTTACTGTAGCAACACTTGTTGAATTAACACATGGTGCTGTTCCTGTTAAAGTATAAGTAAATGTACTAGTTGTAGCGCCTGATGCAGGTGTAAATGTTCCTGCGCCTGCGTTAAACGTTCCGCCTGTACCTGTTGTTCTAGTCCAAACTCCTCCTGTTTGTTCACCTGTTATTAAACTGAATAAATCAATTGATGCTACACTACTATCACAAATCGTTGTTGAACCACTTGTTCCTGCATTAGGTTGTGCATTGATTGTTATGCTTGTTGTAACAATAACAGCTGAACATCCAGCTGAAGCTGGAATTGTATAAGTTACTGTATATGTTCCCGCTGTACTTGTACTAGGCGTAATAGCTCCTGTAGATGAATTAATACTTAATCCAGCTGTCGAACTATATGTTCCACCTGTGTAAGAACCAGTTCCTGACAACGTTACTGTTTGTGCTGAAGTAGTACTAGTACAAAATGGGGTTGAATAATTTATTATTGCTGTTGGTGGAGTACAATTATTTGATGTACATATTAGAGTACTAAATGTAAAACACGTTCCCGTACCTCCAGTTGGAGTAAGTGTAAGTGTAACATTATCCCCCGGAACCAAACCAGAAACTGTATAAGTTAATACATTTCCAATAGCACCTGCATTTACTATTGTCCCAGAATTTATTTGATAACTAATATTATATCCTGTAGCTCCAGTAACAGCTGTCCAATTAAACTCAACAGCACTTGTAGTAGCAGAACCACAAGTAATTACTGGAGCTAATTCTGCATTAATGTTTACTGTAGCAACACTTGTTGAATTAACACATGGTGCTGTTCCTGTTAAAGTATAAGTAAATGTACTAGTTGTAGCGCCTGATGCAGGTGTAAATGTTCCTGCGCCTGCGTTAAACGTTCCGCCTGTACCTGTTGTTCTAGTCCACACTCCTCCTGTTTGTTCACCTGTTATTAAACTGAATAAATCAATTGATGCTACACTACTATCACAAATCGTTGTTGAACCACTTGTTCCTGCATTAGGCTGTGGATTTATATTTACTGTAGCAACACTTGTTGAATTAACACATGGTGCTGTTCCTGTTAAAGTATAAGTAAACGTACTAGTTGTAGCGCCTGATGCAGGTGTATATGTTCCTGCTCCTGCATTAAACGTTCCGCCTATACCTGTTGTTCTAGTCCACACTCCTCCTGTTTGTTCACCTGTTATTAAACTGAATAAATCAATTGATGCTACACTACTATCACAAATCGTTGTTGAACCACTTGTTCCTGCATTAGGCTGTGGATTTATATTTACTGTAGCAACACTTGTTGAATTGACACATGGTGCCGTTCCTATTAAAGTATAAGTAAACGTACTAGTTGTAGCGCCTGATGCAGGTGTATATGTTCCTGCTCCTGCATTAAACGTTCCGCCTGTTCCTGTTGTTCTAGTCCACACTCCTCCTGTTTGTTCACCTGTTATTAAACTGAATAAATCAATTGATGCTACACTACTATCACAAATCGTTGTTGAACCACTTGTTCCTGCATTAGGCTGTGGATTTATATTTACTGTAGCAACACTTGTTGAATTGACACATGGTGCCGTTCCTGTTAAAGTATAAGTAAACGTACTCGTTGTAGCGCCTGATGCAGGTGTATATGTTCCTGCTCCTGCATTAAACGTTCCGCCTGTACCTGTTGTTCTAGTCCAAACTCCTCCTGTTTGTTCACCTGTTATTAAACTGAATAAATCAATTGATGCTACACTACTATCACAAATCGTTGTTGAACCACTTGTTCCTGCATTAGGTTGTGGATTAATTGTTATGCTTGTTGTAACAATAACAGCTGTACATCCAGCTGAAGCTGGAATTGTATAAGTTACTGTATATGTTCCCGCTGTACTTGTACTAGGCGTAATAGCTCCTGTAGATGAATTAATACTTAATCCAGCTGTCGAACTAAATGTTCCGCCTGTGTAAGAACCAGTTCCTGACAACGTTACTGTTTGTGCTGAAGTAGAACTAGTACAAAATGGGGTTGAATAATTTATTGTTGCTGTTGGTGCCGCTCCAATAGTTACACTTGTTGTCGCAGTTACTACAGAGGCACAACAAGAACTACTAGGAATAGTATAAGTTACTGTATATGTTCCTGGTATGCTTGTACTAGGAGTGATAGCCCCTGTTGACGAATTAATACTCAATCCAGCAGTTGAACTAAATGTTCCGCCAGTATAAGGACCTGTACCAGATAAAGTAACTGATTGTGCTGTAGCAATACTTGAGCAAAATGGAGCACCTGTATAAGTAATTGTAGCAGTCGGACAAACAGCTGTAACATTTACGACAACATTTCTATTATATTGACAACCATATTCATCAGTAACAGTAAAAGTATATGTAAAAGCACCCGCTGTCGTAAATGGTCCTAAATTAATATCATTAGACAATTCATTACCTACACACGGACCCGGTGCTGGACATGATGGACCAGGGTTATTAACCACAACATTAGTTGTTGTTTGAGCTGGTACAGCAGGACCTGTGCCAGAATGGCTCCATGTTGCGGTAACTAAATCAGGTGTTTCTGATAATAAATTTGCATAACAAGATGATGGAAAAGTTAAAGACCAATTTGATAACACACCATCATCAGAACTAATATTATCAGTTACTCTTAAAGTCCATACTCCATTTAAAGCAGCTCCATTTAAAGCTGTAAATGGGGTTGTTGATGTGTAGGTTTGTGGTATATAATAACCTCCTCCTGTTTCACATACTCCTGTATAAGCACATGTTCCGTTTACTGTTGGAGGAGCAGCTGTTGTACTAGCTACAGCTGTCCAAGAGGCACCACCTGTATTCACAACAGAGTACGTTGCAGGACAACCTGCAACACCATCAGTAGCTCCATTTGAGCAAGCTCCAAAATGACCTGGAAATGACGGCGCATGCTGGTCAAAAAGTAAAACAGATTCACCCGTTGGAGAAATTAATGTAATATCTAAATCTCCTGTATATGAATGTTCCATATCAAAAGTTACTGTTGGATAACATCCAGCTGTCATAGTAGCACCTGGTGGAAACAATCCTGAAAAATCTAATGTAGAATTATAACTTGAGCCAGATCCGTCAGGCAGATTAATTGGCCCCGAAATTACTGAAGGCGTAGATTGAACAATAGTTTGCGATAATGCTTGACCATCTAAGGTAATTGAACTACCACAATTCACAGAAACTGGTGTACCAGATGTTCCTGTAAAAAGAGGTGTTGGCATCACACGTACCGTTCTTGTAACAGAATTAGAACTTAAACAACCGAGCGGATCGGTGGCAAAATTATTATTCCTAACTCTTAATCTAACTAAGTATAAACCTCCAGTGGTTGGAAAAGTATGGTTTGTTGTTGGTGTTGTTGTAATGTTTGTTGTACCATCACCCCAATCCCATTCATATCTAACTAATGAGCCACTTGGGGTTGTAGAATTTGATGCATCGAAAGCGACAGTTGTCGAGCCTGGGTTCAATGAATTTGATGAACAAATACTTACATTTGACGAATTTACTAAAGCAGCAGTAGGTGGAACACAAGGTGTAACACATGAAATTGTCGCTGTCCAGCCTGCATATTGAAAACTTCCATCTGAAATAAATCGAAATGAAACACAACCATCAGGACTAGTAGATGTAACCACAAAAGCGCCTAATGTCCCACAAAACCTATCACTTTGCGTGCCTGCAGCCCCTACTGCATTAGCGTGCCATAAATCTAAATAGTCATAACAAGATGAAAAACCAGATTCAGTATCAAAAGCTGTAAAAGAAACCCTAATTTTATCTGTTGGAGTAGTTGGACAAAAAGTAATTGTACTATTTTGAGACGCAGCATAATTACCCGTTCCTCCACCGTCTCTAAAGGTCCCCGAACATGTTGTTTTTGTTCCATTAGCACCATTTGCCATTGTATAAGTTTGACTATATAATGAAAAGTCAAATAACAAAACAATCCCTAAAACTAATAAGTATTTTTTTTTCATAGTAAATTATTTAATAGTTATTAGTTTGTTTTTTAAATCTTGATCAAAAACATATATATACCATAATTCTGTTATGGTATATATATCTTTCACTTTACTAGATAAACTATCAAAAAAAGATAGACCTTCTTTATAATAGTCATAATAGTTAAGGTCTATATTCTTATAATTTTCAATTTCACTAGATGGTATATCTTTTATGACCGCTAAGTCAGATTGAGAATAACTATAAATAGATGGTTTGTTTTCTAACTTGTAGGATAAATCAAAAATTTTAACTTTTTGTTTTAAAACACAGCCTGGCGGAAGGTTATATTCAGAAATTGAAGGAGCCTGAGCCATTATGAAGTTAAAACTCAGTAGTGCAATAAGCAATAGTAGGTTAGTTTTTTTCATATATTTAACATATTTTATAGATTTTCGGATGAAATTTAAACCAATTTTAACAAATTGACAAATTTTTTTAACGTTTTTTTTAACATAATTTAGACACGTTAAGTAATTGAAATAAATTTAATATTTTTAAATTGTAACAAAAACGATAAACTTATAACTAATAGTTATAAGTATATGTATAACAAAAAGAATTATGAGAAAAATATTTATTCCTATTACGGTTTTATGGCTTTTGGCCTCTAGTTGTGCTTCAACAAAAAACTCTAAAACCAATATTGCTGATGTTTCAAAATACATGAACTCAATTACAGCAAATGAACTTAGTGATCATTTATACATAGTAGCTTCCGATGCTATGGAAGGTAGAGACACAGGAACAAAAGGCCAAAAAGAGGCTGGAAAATACTTAATTGAACAATATACTAAAAATGGCATTTCATTTCCTGTTGAAGCTGAGAATTGGTATCAAAAAGTACCTTCTGAATTTATGGCAAAAGGTTTTGCTCCTAAATTACCAGATTCAGAAAATATTTGGGCCTTTATAAAAGGATCTGAAAAACCAGAAGAAATTGTTGTTATTTCTGCTCATTATGACCATGTAGGAATGAAAAATGGTGAAGTATATAATGGTGCAGATGATGATGGCTCTGGGACGGTAGCTTTATTAGAAATTGCACAAGCTTTTAAAATGGCTCAAAAAGAAGGTCATGGTCCAAAAAGATCCATTTTATTCTTACATGTAACTGGAGAAGAACATGGACTACATGGTTCTAGATATTATTCAGAAAATCCGCTTTTTCCTTTAAAAAACACAGTAGTAGATATTAATATTGACATGGTTGGCCGTCGCGACACACTTCATCCAAATACTAATAATTATATATATGTTATTGGTTCTGATAGACTAAGTAGTGAACTTCATACTATTAATGAAGAAATGAATGCAAAATATACAAATCTAGAATTAGATTATAAATACAATGATAGAAACGACCCTGAACGTATTTACTATCGTTCAGATCATTATAATTTTGCTAAAAAAGGAGTTCCAGCAATATTCTTCTTTAATGGAATTCATGAAGATTACCACAAAGCATCTGACACACCTGATAAAATTGAATATGATGCATTAGCAAAAAGAGCGCAACTAGCGTTTACTTTAGCTTGGGAAATTGCAAATAGACCTGAAAAAATAAAAGTTGATAGAGACGGAAAATAATTCTAGCTCGATTTTAAACTATAAAAAAACTCCTGAAAATTTCAGGAGTTTTTTTTTCAATATTTTTTGGAACTAAAAAACAAACATTGCTCTTTCTCCCATTAATTCATTCACCTCATCAGCAACTTGCTCTATAACATCTTCATCTGTATGATTCATTATTACTTTATCAATTAAAGCAACAATAGTTTCCATATCACTTTCTACTAAACCTCTTGTAGTAACAGCTGGAGTTCCAACTCTAATACCTGAAGTTACAAATGGTGATTTATCATCAAATGGAACCATATTTTTATTTACAGTAATTTCAGCTTTTACTAGTGCGTTTTCTGCTTCTTTACCTGTGATATTTTTATTTCTTAAATCAATCAACATCATGTGGTTATCAGTCCCTCCAGAAATGATGTCGTACCCTCTCTTAACAAACGCTTCAGCCATAGCTTTTGCATTTTTTTGAGTTTGTAAAGTATATCTGAAAAATTCATCTGTTAAAGCCTCACCAAATGCAACCGCTTTAGCTGCTATAATATGCATTAAAGGTCCACCTTGATTTCCAGGAAAAACCGACATATCTAATACGTGTGACATCATTCTAATATCTCCTTTTGGTGTTTTTAAACCCCAAGGATTTTCAAAATCTTTGCCCATCATAATCATTCCACCTCTTGGACCTCTTAAAGTCTTATGAGTAGTAGTTGTAACAATATGACAATGCGGAATTGGATCTGATAATAATCCTTTAGCAATCATACCTGCAGGATGAGAAATATCAGCTAATAATAAAGCACCAACACTATCTGCAATTTCCCTAAAACGAGCAAAATCCATATCTCTAGAATAAGCCGAAGCACCAGCAATAATCATTTTTGGTTTTTCAGCCAAAGCAATTTCTTGGATTTTATCGTAATTTAAAACTCCAGTTTCTTTATCAACACCATAAAAACTTGGTGTATATAATTTACCTGAAAAATTAACAGGTGAACCGTGAGTTAAATGTCCTCCATGAGATAAATCAAAACCTAAAATCTTATCGCCAGGCTGCAAACAAGCTGCAAAAACAGCAGTATTTGCTTGAGAACCTGAATGAGGTTGAACATTTACATATGCTGCGCCAAAAAGCTCTTTTGCTCTATCAATTGCAATTTGTTCTACAATATCAACAACTTCACAACCACCATAATAACGCTTTCCAGGATAACCTTCTGCGTATTTATTAGTTAAAACAGAACCTGCTGCTTCCATTACTTCATCACTTACAAAGTTTTCTGAAGCAATAAGTTCTAATCCGTGAATTTGTCTGTCTTGTTCGTCAAGAATAAGGTCAAAAATTTGTTCGTCGCGTTGCATTGGTATAAATATTCGTTAAAATTAGGTCAAAATTACGAAAAAGGTTTGTTAAATTGATAGTAAACTTTATATTTGGTTTATAATTTTTCAACAACAAATTAACATATAAAATATGTCAAACATAGCAAACGATCCAAAAAGAACATCATGGATAAATGTTCCTCAGAACAGTGATTTTCCAATTCAAAATATTCCTTTTGGTGTTTTTATAACAAAGAATGACGATATTACCATTGGTACCCGAATTGGAGATACAGCAATTGACATGGGAGCTCTACAAAGATTAGGTTATTTTAAAGGAATCGAATTAACGGATGACATGTTCATGCAAGATACTTTAAATGACTTTATTTCTGATGGAAAAAAAACTTGGCGTTTAGTAAGAAATAGATTGGCTGAATTATTTGACCAAAACAACCCATTACTTCGTGATAATGTAAAAGAAAGAGAAATTATTCTTTTTGAAATGAGCGAAATTGAAATGTTACTTCCTGTACAAATTGGTGATTATACCGATTTTTACAGCAGCAAAGAACACGCTACAAACGTTGGTAAAATGTTTCGTGACCCAGAAAATGCATTATTACCAAATTGGTTACATATACCTGTAGGTTATCATGGTAGAAGTTCTACAATTGTACCAAGTGGTGTTCCTGTAAGAAGACCAAACGGACAAACTTTACCAACTGGTGAAACTACTCCTGTATTTGGTCCGTCAAAATTAGTAGATTTTGAATTAGAAACTGCTTTTATTACTACAGATGCTAACGTAATGGGAGAACCTATTCCTGTTAATGAAGCTGAAGATTATATTTTTGGAATGGTATTATTCAATGACTGGAGTGCACGTGACATTCAAAAATGGGAATATGTTCCACTAGGACCGTTTTTAGCAAAAAACTTTGCTTCTTCAATCTCTCCATGGATTGTTACCATGGATGCATTAGAACCATTTAGAGTAAAAGGACCAGAGCAATCTCCTACTCCATTACATTATTTACAACAAGAAGGAAATCATTCATTTGACATTAATTTACAAGTAGGTATTCAACCAGAAAATGGAGAAGAAACTATTGTATCGAAATCTAACTTTAAATATATGTACTGGTCAATGGCTCAGCAACTCGCTCACCATACAATTAACGGATGTAGAGTTAATTCTGGAGATATGATGGGAAGTGGTACAATCTCAGGACCAACTCCTGATAGTTATGGTTCAATGCTTGAATTATCTTGGGGCGGAAAAAACACAATTCCTATGAAAGATGGAACAGAAAGAAAATTCATTAACGATAACGACACTGTTATTATTAAAGGTTATTGTCAAAATAATGAAGTTAGAATTGGCTTTGGTGAATGTTCAAGTAAGCTATTACCTGCTGTTGAATTGAAATTCTAAAACTTCTTTAATTAAAATACTAAAACTCCGAAAATTATCTTTCGGAGTTTTCTTTTTTTTAGCCCTGATGGAAGTGGCATCCTTTTTGTTTTATCAAAAAAAAACAAAAAGATAAAACGTACAGCAGGAAATAGCTTCAAAAAAATTATCTTTGAAAAATAAACATTTACATATGAAAAAAATTACTCTTTTATGTATTGCAACATTATTTATTGCATGTGGTGTTAAACAAACACAAACACTTTTAAGCAACGGAAATTATGATGCCGCAATAGACAATGCAATAAATAGTTTAAGTTCTAACAAAACTTCAAAAGGAAAACAAGATTATGTTTATTTATTAGAAGAAGCTTTTGCAAAAGCAAAAGATAGAGATATAAACAGCTTAAATCTTTTAAAAAAGGAAAATAATCCTGCAAATTACGAACGCATTTTTAACTTATATATACAACTTAGAAATCGTCAAGAAAGAATAAAACCTCTTTTGCCTTTACCACTTCACAAAGAAGGTAGAAATGCAATTTTTCCAATGGATGATTATTCAGATCAAATTGTAAGTAGTAAAACTAATTTATCTGATTACTTATATAACAATGCGAAAAAACTAATGAATTCATCTAATAAAATGGATTTTAGACAGGCTTTTGATGATTTGAATTATTTAGATAAGTTGAGTCCAAATTATAAAGACGTAAGAGCTTTAACCGATCAAGCGCAATTAAAAGGAACCGATTTTGTTCATGTTTATACAAAAAACGAAACAAATATGGTAATTCCAGCTCGTTTACAAGACGATTTACTTGACTTTAGCACCTATGGAATTAACGATAAATGGACGGTTTACCATAATAATCGTCAAAAAAACATTAATTATGATTTTGGGATGATTGTTAACTTTAGACAAATTAATATTTCTCCAGAACAAATTAAAGAGAAACAATTTATCAAAGAAAAACAGATTAAAGACGGTGTTAAAACACTATTAGATAGTAATGGAAATGTAGTAAAAGACAGTATAGGAAACCCTATTAAAGTTGATAATTTTAAAACAATATCAATTAGTATTTATGAATTTACACAGTTTAAATCGTGCCAAGTAACGGCAAAAGTTGATTATATTGATTTTAGAAATAATCAATTAATAGATGCATTTCCTGTAACTAGTGAATTTATTTTCGATTATATCTATGCAAATTATAATGGAGATAAGCGTGCTTGTGAGGATTCTTATTATCAATATTTTGACCGTAGAGCAGTTCCTTTCCCTTCGAATGAACAGATGGTCTACGATACTGGTGAAGATTTAAAAGCCAAACTTAAGAGCATTATAACCAATAATAAGTTTAGACGATAACAAAAAAGTCCTGCAAATTGCAGGACTTTTTTTATACAAATTTATTTAAAACATCAGCTTCAATATCACTATGAGTTGAACTAAAAATAGCTACTCCATCTTTTACCACAATTAACTGAGGTGATTGATGCGCAACCTGAAAACGTTCTGCAATTTCATTAGAAATGTTTCTATGGTTTAATAAATCTAAGAAAAAAGGTTCCATTTGCTCTTTACTAAAATTGTACTCATTTTCAAACTGCTTTAAAGCAAATCTACTTATACTACAACGCGTACTGTGCTTAAACAAAATAACTGGCTTTTCATATGACAAAGCAATAGCTTCGTCTATTACTTTTAAATCATCTAACTGATTCCAATTTATTTTTGATGAAGAATTTGTTTCTTCATTTGACCCAAATATGTTATTAAAAAAGCTCATTTTGTCTTATTTTATGACATATTGACTGTTTTTTATGATAAATATCATATAAAACAAGACATTTTGTCGTTATATTTGTAGAGGTACACTTATTGATTTCTACGTTACAAATTTACATGAAATATTTCAAATAAAAAGTAATACAACTAACACATACAACGAATGAACTTAAATAATTTAACCATTAAATCGCAAGAAGCTTTGCAACAAGCACAGCAAATTGCACAGGCTTTAGGGCATCAACAAATTGAAAATGAACACGTTTTTAAAGGCTTATTAGAAGTTGATGAAAATGTAACTCCTTTTCTACTTAAAAAGCTAAATGTAAACATCGATCTTTTCAAAAAAGTATTAGATAGTACTTTACAAAGTTTTCCAAAAGTAACTGGAGGAGAAATTCAATTATCTCGTGACGCATCTCGTATGTTAAACGAAGCTATTGCTATTGCTCAAAAAATGAAAGATGAGTATGTTTCAATAGAGCATTTAGTATTGGCTATTTTCAAGTCAAAAAGTAAAGTAGCTCAAATTTTAAAAGATCAAGGAGTAACTGAAAAAGAATTAGAAAGTGCCATTGCTGAATTAAGAAAAGGAGAAAATGTTACTTCTGCATCTGCTGAAGAAACATATAATGCGTTAAATAAATACGCCAAAAATTTAAACGAATTAGCCCGTAACGGAAAATTAGATCCTGTAATTGGTCGTGATGAAGAAATTCGTAGAGTTTTACAAATTTTAACACGTAGAACAAAAAATAACCCAATGCTTGTAGGAGAACCAGGTGTTGGTAAAACTGCAATTGCAGAAGGATTAGCTCATAGAATTGTAGATGGCGATGTGCCTGAAAACCTAAAAGACAAAATTATCTATTCATTAGATATGGGTGCATTAATTGCTGGTGCAAAATATAAAGGAGAGTTTGAAGAACGATTGAAAGCAGTTGTAAAAGAAGTTACTTCTGCCGAAGGTGATATTGTTTTATTCATAGATGAAATTCACACACTTGTAGGTGCAGGTGGTGGTGAAGGCGCAATGGATGCTGCAAATATTCTAAAACCAGCTTTAGCTCGTGGCGAACTTCGTGCCATTGGAGCAACAACTTTAGATGAATATCAAAAATATTTTGAAAAAGACAAAGCTCTAGAAAGACGTTTTCAAAAAATCATAGTAGACGAGCCAGATACTGAAAGTGCCATTTCAATTCTTCGTGGAATTAAAGAAAAATACGAAGCACATCATAAGGTTAGAATTCAAGATGATGCTATTATTGGTGCAGTGGAATTATCACAACGATATATTACCAATCGTTTTCTTCCGGATAAAGCAATTGATTTGATGGATGAAGCAGCTTCAAAATTACGAATGGAAATCAATTCTAAACCTGAAGAATTAGATGTTTTAGACAGAAGAATCATGCAATTAGAAATTGAAATTGAAGCCATAAAACGCGAAAATGATGAAACGAAATTAAAATCGTTAGGTTTAGATTTAGCCAACTTAAAAGAAGAGCGTAATGAAATTTTCAGCAAATGGAAATCTGAAAAAGATGTTGTTGATGCCGTTCAAAACGTAAAACAAGAACTTGAAGATTTTAAACTAGAAGCAGAACGTGCAGAACGCGATGGCGATTATGGAAAAGTAGCAGAGATTCGTTACGGTAAAACTAAAGAAGCGCAAGAACGATTAGACGCCTTACAAAAACAATTAGCTGAAAATCAAGACGGCACATCATTAATTAAAGAAGAAGTAACTCGTGAAGATATTGCAGAAGTTGTTGCAAAATGGACAGGTGTTCCTGTAATGAAAATGCTTCAAGGTGAAAGAGAAAAACTTTTAAAATTGGAAGACGAACTTCACCAAAGAGTTGTAGGACAAGAAGAAGCTATTGAGGCAGTTAGTGATGCTGTTCGAAGAAGTCGTGCAGGATTACAAGACATGAAAAAACCTATTGGCTCATTTTTATTTCTTGGAACAACAGGTGTGGGTAAAACCGAACTCGCAAAAGCTTTAGCCGAATATTTGTTTGACGATGAAAACGCAATGACTCGTATAGACATGAGTGAATACCAAGAACGTCATAGTGTAAGTCGTTTAGTTGGCGCACCTCCTGGATATGTAGGTTATGATGAAGGTGGTCAATTAACAGAAGCTGTTCGAAGAAAACCATATTCGGTTGTTTTATTAGATGAAATTGAAAAAGCACATCCAGATACTTTTAATATCTTATTACAAGTTTTAGATGAAGGAAGATTAACTGATAATAAAGGACGTGTTGCCGATTTTAAAAACACAATTATCATTATGACTTCTAACATGGGAAGTGATATTATTCAAGAAAAGTTTGAAAACTTAAAAGGTAGCATTGAAGATGCTACAGAAGTTGCCAAAAAAGAGGTTTTAGGTTTATTAAAACAAACCGTTCGTCCAGAGTTTATCAATCGTATTGATGAAATCGTATTATTTACACCTTTAACTACTGAAAACATTAGAAAAATTGTTTCTATTCAGTTGAAAAACGTAACTAAAATGCTTGCGCAACAACAAATTACAATGGACGCTACAGAAGAAGCCATTGATTATTTGGCATTAAAAGGTTTCGATCCACAATTTGGAGCAAGACCCGTAAAACGTGTTATACAGCGAGAAGTGTTAAATGCATTATCAAAAGATATACTAGCTGGAAAAATTACAACCGATAGCATAATTCTTTTAGATAGTTTTGAAGGACAATTGGTTTTTAGAAATGAATAATTAATTTTTCATTACATACTTTTTTTAAGCACTTAACATGATTAAAATTATGTTAAGTGCTTTTTTTTTAAATAAAAACAAGAAAAACAGGTATTTATACGCATAAATCAACAATAATATTCCTTTATTTTTGACAATAAACTAATAATTCATTAAAAACTAACTACAATGAAAACAAAAAAACTCTTATCATTTTTAACAATTGTGTTTTACTTAGGTATTTCCAATTGTCATGCTCAACAATCCCCTACTTCATCAGGAGGAGATTTAACGGGTTCAAACGGCTCAGTTGCTTACTCAGTTGGACAAATAGTTTATACAACTAATACAGGTTCAAATGGTTCTATTGCTCAAGGTGTTCAACAACCTTATGAAATTTCAGTAGTATTAGCTTCTGAAGATTTTTCAGAATTAGTAAATGATTTAATTGTTTTTCCAAATCCTTCTACTGATGTATTAACAATCAATATGTCAAATACAAATGGATTGGAATTAGATTACACAATTATAGATATGACAGGTAAAGTCTTAAAATCTAAAAAAAACATTGAAAATCAAACAAGTATTATTGTTTCTGACCTGCCATCAGCAATTTATTTTTTGCAAATTACAAACAAAAATAAAGAAGTTAAAACTTATAAGATTATTAAAAAATAAAACAAATGATTATGAAAAAAATATACACAATTGTCGCTACAGTACTTTTATCCATTAGTGTTTTTGCACAAGCTCCAGAAAAAATGAGCTACCAAGCTGTTGTAAGAGACGGTAGTAATAACTTAGTGGTATCAACAGTAGTAGGAATGCAAATAAGTATTCTTCAAGGTTCTTCTACGGGAACAGCAGTTTATGTTGAAACACAAACACCAACTACAAACGCAAACGGATTAGCAAGTCTTGAAATTGGTAGTGGAACCTTAGTATCTGGTTCATTTAGCACTATTGATTGGTCTACTGGAAATTATTATATTAAAACAGAAGTAGATCCAACAGGAGGAACAGCTTATACTATTACTGGGGCTAGCCAATTATTAAGTGTACCTTATGCAATGTATGCTAAAAGTACTGCTGGAGTTGTTGGTGCACAATGGACAACAAATGGTAATAACATTAACAATACTAATTCAGGAAGTGTTGTTGTTGGTTCAACGTTATCTAATTCTAATTTAAAATTTTACGTAACGAATAATGCCTCTCCTAAAATGGGTATTGGAAACAATGGAGGTTTCAATAATGTTAATTCTGGAGAATTACATTTTGCTGAGGACACAAATTACTCATCAGGTGAATGTGGAATAAAATTTCAACATAACGGAAGTTTAAATAATTTGTATTTAATTGGTGGTTGTTCTGCACCAGATACTATTGCAAGATTTAATAGAAGTGGATATTCAAACATGAGACAACTTAGATTAGGACTAAACTACAACTCTAATCCAACTACTCAACTTTCAGTTGATGGAAATTCTGATTTTACAGGAAATGTTACAATTACAGGAGATTTAAATGTAACTGGAAACATTGCTAAAGGTGGTGGTACTTTTAAAATTGATCATCCATTAGATCCTCAAAATAAATACTTAGTACATAGTTTTGTTGAATCTCCAGAAATGATGAACATCTATTCAGGAAATGCTAAGACAGATGCAAATGGTTATGTTACCGTAATAATGCCAAGTTATTTTGAAGCAGCTAATAAAGATTTTAGATACCAATTAACAACTATTGGAACTTTCGCTCAAGCAATTATTAAAGAGAAAGTTTCTGGAAATAAATTTGTAATTCAAACAAGTACACCTAATGTTGAAGTAAGTTGGCAAGTAACAGCTGTAAGAGCTGATAAATTTGCTAATGAAAATAGAATTGTTCCTGAAAAAGAAAAAGAGTTTAAAGGCACTTATTTACACCCAGAATTATATGGTGCAGGTAATGAGCAATCAGAAACTTTTGCTAGAAACCAACAATTAATTAAAGAGGCAATCGCTAAAGATAATACTATAAAAAATGCAGACGGTCAATAATTAAAACCGAATAGTAATTAATCCCCAAAGGAATAAAATCTTTTGGGGATTTTTTTTAATTAAATCCTTTAACAAAAGTTATCTAAAAAAAGAAAATCAATTTCTTATATTTGAATTTTTAAAAAAATATGAAAAAAACCTTACTTTTTTTATTGCTTTTTATAAGTTATAATGCAATAAGTCAGAAATATAATATTCCCTTTAGAAAAGGAAATCTTTGGGGAATTAGTGATAAAAATGGCACTCTATTACTAGAACCAAAATACGATTCTATTAACCCAAATATGTCTAACTTTAGATGGTTCATTTATAAAGACAATAAAGTAGGAATTCTTAATGACGATAACAAAGAAGTTTTAACACCAACTTACGATTCTATTTTCAGAAAACCAGTTCACAGCACTTATAACGAGTTTATAGTATATAAGGATAGTCATGTAGGATATGCTGATATAGATGGAAACTTCATACTCCCTATACAATATAAAATTATCAAAAAAGCCGATAATGATAGTTATAACAGATTACCTTTAAAGTTTTTTGTACAAAATGAAACAGAAATAAACTACAAGTTAATCAATACAAATACTACTGAAATTTTAACTAACATTCAGTTCTTCAAAGAAACAAATAATGGACTTTACATTATTCAAAAAGAAAATAAAGTAGGAGTTTATAATACTGTAAAAAACGAATGGAAAATAGCAAATACTTTTGATAGTATAAAGTACTTTAGTCATAAAGCCTTTCATGAGCCTAAAGAAGCTTATGAAAATATCAAATACTATGGAATTAAAAATAAAGTGTATTATCTATTTACAAGAGATTTTGAGCAGATAAATACTAAAATCAACAACTTTGAAGATTTTTTTGAACCTTTAAATGAAGAAAATTACGATTATATTGTAGAAGGAACAGTAAGTTCTAGTGATTTTGAAACTAAATTAGTTACTGGTGAAGCTTTTGTAGAAAACAATTCTTACTTATCAAAAGATCATTACAAAACACGTTTAAAAATTGAAATTATAAAAAATAAAAAAAAATACAGTATAATCACTAATAATATTGGTTTCAATTCAAAAAAAACAAAACAATATGATGAAATTAAACTTATTAAAAAGACTTACAACAATACTTATGATTGCAACTTTGCTCTAGTTAAAAACAAATTGAAATGGCAAATTTTAGATTTAGTAAAAAATGAAGTCATTCCAAATATTGAGTTTGATTCGGATGAGTTTCACAACTCTTATAAAGATGCATTGGTTTTAAAAAATAATTCAAAAATAGGAATTTGTATACTTAACGAAAGTAATCATGAAGAATCATATATTATTATCATTAATCCAGTTTATGATTCATTATCAACTATAGAATATATTAATTCTTTAGATGATAGTTATAAATTTTTCAAAGTATATTATTTTAAAAAAGATGGGAGAGTTTGCCCTGTTGGAAGCAATGGAATCAATTATTATAGAGATTAATCTAATTAAGATCAATTAATCTAAAAACTGAATAAAAAAAGAGCTTCATAATTGAAGCTCTTTTTTATAAATAATTTTATTTTAAAACTTAATTTCTTGTGAAGTCAAAACTCTGACCGTTAAAACTCAAGTTAAAGCTTTTTTTATCTTCTGAGAATTTAACTTCTAAACCTGCCTCTTCAAAACCAAACACATTATTACCCATATCTTCTAAAGGTAACGGTTGCTGACCTGAAGCATTTAAAATTAACTGATCATCTTCTTCAACAAACTCTACAGTAATAGGAATTTGTTTACTCGAAAATGAGCCTGTATAAGCGCTTAGTTTTCCAGGTGCTGGCGGAACAAATCCTTCCGTTTTCCATTTATTATTTGCATCATTAAAATCTGGCAAAACATTATCTGGATCCACTACAATTGTTTTTAATTCTTCCGTAGAATCAAAACTAAATGACCAAGAAGTATTTCTTTGCCAAATTTCTACAGGTAAATTAACACGTGTTTTTACTCCACTAACTGTTTCTACTTCTAAAACAACTGGCATTGCCATTTTTTCTAAGTTATCAATTGTAATAATAGCCCCATTTGCCGGATTATTTTTTACATATTTAACATCAGTAACCGCTTGATCAAGTCTCCAGTTGTTTAAAATCCAACCTCTCCAAAACCAACCTAAATCTTCACCTGAAGCATTCTCCATAGTTCTAAAGAAATCATCAGGAGTTGGATGTTTAAACGCCCAATTTTTTATATATGTTTTAAAAGCATCATCAAAACGATCAATTCCTAAAACATGTTCACGTAAAATAGCTAATGCTGTACCTGGTTTCATATAAGCTAATAAACCTAAGTTTCGTTCTTTCATTCCGTCTGGAGCGGTATAAACGGGTTCTAAACTTGGCTTAGTCATCATTTCTGCCATTAGGTGCATATTGAACTTCTTATCTTGATATTCGCCAGCATTAAAATCTTCAGCACTAACACCATTAATAAAAGTATTAAAACCTTCATCCATCCAAGCAAATTGTCTTTCATTTGAACCTACTATCATAGGAAACCATGCGTGACCAAATTCATGATCTGTAACTCCCCATAAAGAAGATCCTTTTGAAGAATATTTACAAAAAACAATTCCTGGATATTCCATTCCACCCTCGTTTCCTGCAACATTTATTGCAGCTGGATAAGGATATTCAAGCCATCTTTTTGAGTAACCTTCAATACTTCCTTTTGTATATTCAGTAGAACGGCTCCACGCTTTTTGACCTTCACTTTCTTCAGGATAAGCCGAAAGCGCCATTGATTTTTTTCCGCTAGGTAAGTTAATACGTGCTCCATCAATAATAAATGAAGCCGAAGAAGCCCAAGCAACATCTCTTGAATTAGTCATTTTAAACTTCCACGTTTTAGTTGCTGAAGTTTTGCTTGCTCTTTTAACATCTTCTAAAGAACGAATCATCACTGTACTTTCGCTTTCTTTCGCTTTATTCCAACGGTTTTGTTCTTCTTTACTCATTACTTCTGAAGCATTTGTAATTTCACCAGAACAAACTACAAAATGATTTGCAGGAACAGTTAATGCCATTTCAAAATCTCCATATTCACAGTAAAACTCACCTGCTCCTAAATAAGGTTGTGTATTCCAACCTCTTACATCATCATAAACTGCCATTTTTGGATACCATTGAGCAATTGTATAAATAGTTCCGTTTTTAGTAGGCAAATAGCCCATTCTATCTGAACCATATTCTGGAGAAATAAAAGAAAAATTAATTGCAATCTTTAATTTTCCACCATTAGCTTTTAAAGGTTTATCTAAATACACTTTCATGCGTGTATCTACAATTTCATATTTAGAAGCTTTCCCATTAATTGTTAACATGCTAATTTTATGTCCACCATCAAATTCTTCTCCTTTTGCTCCATTTCTTGATCCAGATACTGGTACAACAGCATTTCCACGAGAATCTTTTGCAAATAAGTTTTGATCTAAATACATCCAAATATAACTTAACTCATCTGGACTATTATTTGTATATGTTAAATTAACCGAACCTTTTATTTCATTCGTAGCTTCATTTAATGAAGCTGTTAATTTATAATCGGCTTTATTTTGCCAATATTTAGCCCCTGGTTTCCCACTTGCGGAACGCGTTTCCGAAGCATTTTTTGTGTAGAAATTTGGAGCAAATGCATCGTAATAACTATAGTTAGAATTTTGTGCAAATACACTAGAAAACCCTAAAAAAAGTAACGTAAAAACAGATGCTTTTAATAAAAATTTTTTCATAATTTATTATTTTTTGATTGTCTTATTAATTTTAAAATTAATAATTTTTATATTTAACAAATTAACAAAAAAAGAAGCAATAATTATTGACATCTTTAATTTCGCATCTTAAAATTTTCTTAAAAATGCTTTTTACACCTTTTCCTATACTAGAATCAGAACGTTTACGTTTTAGAAAACTAACCGATGATGATGCTCCAGAAATTTTTAAATTAAGAAGCGACCCAAAAACAATGGAATTTATTCCAAGACCATTACTTATTGATTTAGATGGTGCTTTAGCACATATAAAGGTAATTAATGACAATATTGATGCAAATAAAGATATAAATTGGGCTGTAACCGAAAAAAACAATGACAAATGCATTGGAATAATGGGGTTTCATAGAACGCAACCCGAACATTTTAGAACCGAATTAGGTTACATGATTCTTCCTGACTTTTCCGGAAAAGGTTATGTTACTGAAGGTGTGAATACAATTCTAGATTTTGCTTTTAATCAGTTACATTTTCATTCTATTGAAGCAGTAATAGATTCAAGACATATAGCTTCTGAACGTGTTTTAATTAAAAATGGCTTTTCTAAAGAAGCTCATTTTAAAGAAAATTTTTACTATAATAATGAATTTACAGATACAGTAATTTATAGCCTACTTAAACGAAATTTTATTAAATAAAAGAATATGACCGAATTTGAAAAACAATACAACGAAGTTAAGGTTCTTCTAGAATTTAACGATTTCAATCAAACCATAAAGAGAGTCATCGATTTTACCTTGGATACAGAAAACATAGATTTTTATAAAAAAACAAATGATTTTTTAAACTGGTACGATTTAAACGAAACTAGAACAGAAGAAAAGAAAGAAAAATTAACGGTATTATTAAATGAACTCTATTCTTTTTTAAGTTTTAAAGAATGTCACAATCATAAAACAATAATTTTGGTTAAAAATTTAGTAAAAGAATATAATTCTTCTTTTAAATTAGGGCCAATTGATTTAGATATTAAAACTGGTGAAATTATTGGTTTAGTTGGTGAAAACGGAAATGGAAAAACAACTTTATTACGTAGTTTATGCGGAGAATTACATCCAAGTTCTGGAAATATAACTTATCATTTTCAACATGATGGATTATATGATTTAAGATCAAAATTGGTTTATATACCTCAAAGAACAGATACTTGGCGAGGTTCTATGTATGAAAACTTAGAATTCACAGCGAGTTGTTATGGGTATTCTCCCGAAGAAAATAATTTAGTTGTTGATTTAGTAATTACACGATTAGGTTTACGAAAATTTAGAAATCATTTTTGGAACAATCTATCATCTGGTTACAAAATGCGTTTTGAACTAGCTCGAATGTTATTGAGAAAACCAAAAATTTTATTAATTGATGAACCGCTTGCTAATTTAGATATTTTAGCACAACAAACGATATTGGATGATTTTAGAAATATTGCCAATTCAGCTTTTAGACCAATAGCAATTGTACTAAGTTCACAACAATTATATGAAGTAGAAAAAACGTCGAACCAAGTCGTTTTCTTAAAACAAGGTTCACAAAAAAACTTAAACACAGAAAATGATGTAACTAAACATTGTATTATTGAATTTGAAAGTGAATTAAATTTAAGCGAATTAAAACAAGCCTTTTCATCAATAGAAATTATTTCGTTAGAACAAAATGGAGGAACTTTTATAGCTACTTTCCCAGAAGGGATTGAAATGAACGATTTTCTAAAAGTTGTTATCAATCAATCAATTTCTATATCATATTTACGAAATATTTCAAATTCAACGCGTCGCTTTTTTGTGAACTAAAAATAAATATCATGTTTAAAAATATACAAAAAAACTTATTATTAAAATATCCATTACTTTGGAATACCAAATTTGTTCCAATGCTTTTAATTGGATTTATTATTCATATTCTCTTTTTTGGATTAGGCTATATTGATGGAACCATTGATTTTTCAAATAAAATATTTGTAGACATAGAAGTTACCGCAGTGTTATTTGGCGTTTTATTAGTAATAATAATCACTATTTTGTGGTTAGTTAATTACTTCAAAAACAATTCTCTAAAATCTTATTATAGTAAGTCTAAAAATGCTTTGTTTTATGAATGGGTTCAAATTTTTATCATTTGTTTACTTTTAACCACTTTTTATATTCCTTTTAACTTTGGAAAACAATTACACCAACGCAGTTATTTTTCATTAGAAGAAACAAAAAACCGTTGTGAAACAATAAGTCTTGCTGATATTTTTATTGATGGTCATTTTGCTGAAACAGAAATTGACTCTGTTTTAAAAACTAATTTGACCCAAGAAGAAATTGATTCTCTTGGTCCAAATTTAAATGAACGATTTTATGAAGTTAATAACGGAACAAATGATACAAATTACATTAAATTTCATAAAAACCATGTCGTTTTTAATCAAAAAAAATACGATGATGAATCCTTGTTAAACAGGGAAATTTATGAGTTTTCAGTTATTTCTAATGAACAAGATTCTGTTAATAATTTAAAAGTAAAAAACTGGTTACATTCTAATAATCAGGAAGAAATAAAACAATTAATGACAAATTATTTAGAGTTAATTCATGAACATAATTTATTAACTAATTTAAGTGTTAAAAGTTGGTTTGAAAGCACATATAAAGCTCCAAATTTCATAAGTTTTTTATATATTTTTCCATATTTAGATAAAACTGAAGCTGAATATGATTACAACTATAACACTACATACGAAAAAGCATTTTCTAATAACAAAAAGGCTGTTAAATATTCTAAATATTATGTACAACAAGATGTTTTAAAAAAGAAATACAATATTGTTTCAAATGCATATACCAATTCATTTATAGAGTTTGAAGCGTTACTTGCCTTTTTTTATGGAGCTTTAGTTTTTTCGCTTTTAATTTTTTCATTTAAAGTTACATCAGGTAAAAGTTGGTTAATTGCAATTGTCGTTACTGGCGTTTTAAATATTATTTATGGAATTTTTGCAGCTGTTTCTGGCTCAGGAGAAATATATTCTTACTTAATGCTATTTACCCTTATTGGAATACTGTTTTATTTTATATCAATCTGTTTAAAGAAAAGAAAAAAAGAATACAGTAGAATTACATTAAATTTATTACTCTGGTCATTTTTTATGATAATTCCAATTATCTATTTTTTAATCCAAGAGTATTATCAAGCAAAAAAGTATTCATATGAATACATCCATAATTCGCCTGAATATAATTGGCTGAGAGATCATGTAGTGCACATGTTTACTATAAATTTTATTATAGCAGTTGTTGCTTTATTCTTTTTGTCAAAAATGATTAGAAACTGGAAAGGAATAGCAGAAGATTAAAATGAATATTAATATTTCAAACAACAGTATTTCAGCATCTATAAATAGTTTAGGTGCTGAATTAATTTCATTATCTAAAAACGATTTCAACTATATATGGAAAGTTGATGTACAATTTTGGAACAAAACTTCTCCCGTTTTATTTCCTATTGTGGGAAGTTTAAAGAATAATGAGTTTTCTATAAATGAAAAAAAATATTCGTTAAACAGACATGGTTTTGCTAGAGATTTAGAATTTGATCTGGTTGAACAAAAGGAAACTTCTGCTCTATTTTGTTTACGATCAAATGAGTCTACTTTAAAAAATTATCCGTTTGATTTTGAATTATTCATAAACTATGAACTTAAAAATGAAACACTTATTATTTCTTATAAAATAATTAATCTTTCCGAAACGAAAATGCCTTTTAATATTGGCGCACATCCTGCGTTTAATTTACCATACAAAACCAATGAGTATTCTTTAGAATTTAATGCTTTAGAAGATTTTAAAACACATCAGTTAGAAAATGGTTTATTCTCTGGAATTACTAAAAAAATTAATAATATTAAGGGTAAGATAATCCTGTCGGAAAGTTTGTTTGAAAAAGATGCATTGGTATTTAAAAACATAAAATCGACATCTGTAAATCTCAAGCATTTAGATAACGATTACTTAAAAATAAGCTTTTATAATTTTCCTCATTTAGGAATTTGGAAAAAAACAAATGCTCCTTTTTTATGCATTGAACCTTGGACGGGCTATGCTGATAACATTAATAGTAAAGGTAATATTTACCAAAAAGAAAGCATTCAAGAATTACACTCAAATGCTATATTTGAGTGTAAAATGAAAATTGAGATATAAAAAACCTGTTTTTCAACAGCATTTTTTATTAAATTATTTTGTAAATTCTATTTACAGGTATAACAACTCCTTGTTTTAAAATAACTCTATTATCAGTAACTCCCCATATTGTAGTTTCAACCATTTTATGAGACAAGTCATCTTCAAAATATATTTTTATTTTAACATGTTCTAGGTTTCCTAGAGTAAGAGCTCTATCTAAGTCTTGTTTTCTTTGTTTTACTTCGTCCATTTCCTCTAAAACCTCAGTATTAGGAAATGATAAAGAAGATATTAACTCTTTATCTATGATTTGATATTCTGTAGTCATGATTGTAAGATTAGTTTATTGGGTAATACTAAAATTAAACAATTTCTTTAAATAATCTTACTTTTTAATATGAAAATTATTTAAAACATTTTAACTTAAGTAAAAAAGCCCCGTAAAAACAGGGCTTTTAACTAATCAAAATCAGGTGAATTAGAACTTCATTCCAATACCAAAACCTAATAACCATGGATCAATATCAACTTCAGCAGGAATACTTAATCCTGGAGCTAAATTTGAAGCATCAACAGTTACATCTGTACTTAAGAATAAACGTTTTGCGTCTACGTTAATAAAGAACTTATCATTTATCATTAAATCAAAACCTATCTGAGCTGCATATCCTAATGCATTATCGTAAGAAACATCAGCAACATCACCAGACTTAACATTATAAAACAGTGTATAATTTAATCCTGCACCAATATATGGTTTAAATACTTTTTCACTTGAAGTATAAAAATGGTATTGGGCAGTTAATGTTGGAGGTAATAACCAAACACTTCCTAAATCTACATTACCCGCAGCGCTATTTACAACACCTACATCATGTTTAGATGTTCCTAAAATTAATTCTGCAGCAATATGATCTGTAAAGAAATAAGTAAAATCTAATTCAGGAATAAATGTATTAGAAAGTGTAACATCACCACCTATAATACCAACCTTAGAATCTTCATTTGGCACTACACCAACACCTCTTAACCTTACTAATAAATCACCTTTACTAACTCCTTTAATTGCGTTATTACTAACTTCTTCTTGAGCTGACATGAAAGTCACATTCATTAATGACATTGCCATTAAAGCAAAAACTATTTTTTTCATTTTTATTTGTTTTTAATTATTACACAAATTTACCGCTACATTACTACTCAAATAATGACAAATATCATAGATGAAAAAAAAATAAAACTTATTTAAAATATTACAGAAAGTTAGAAATTATTATACATTTGTAGTCCTATGCAAAAAAACGCAAACATACTTAACAAAAGAGCTCGTTTTGATTATGAAATACTTGATAAATACAATGCAGGTATAGTATTAACCGGAACAGAAATAAAATCTATTCGTTTAGGTAAAGCTTCTATTGCCGAAAGTTTTTGTGAATTTAACAATGGCGAACTTTTTTTAATAAATGCTACTATAGAAGAGTATTTATACGGCACCCATTATAATCATAGAGCTAAAAGTGAACGAAAATTACTTTTAAACAAAAAAGAGTTAAAAAAATTAAATAAAGATAGTGACAATAAAGGCTTAACTATTGTACCTCTTCGTTTGTATACTAACGAAAAAGGTTTGGCCAAAATTGAAATTGCACTTTGTAGAGGTAAAAAGAATTATGATAAACGTGAATCATTAAAAGAAAAAGACACTAAGAGAGATATTGATAGAATTAAGAAGAGTTTTTAACTTTTAAACCTATTCTTTTGAAAGAATTACTTAAAAATGCTAGAATAGAAAAGCAGTTTTCTACAAGAAAACTAGCTGAACTTACTTCAATTGATCAAGCGTTGATTAGTAAATTTGAAAATGGAAATAGAATTCCTACAAAAATTCAAATTCAAAAACTTGTTGAAATCTTAAATCTTAACCTAAAAACAACTTTAGTTGCTTGGTATAAGGTTAAACTACAAAACGAATTTGATCTAAACCCTTTTGTAATTCAAGCCATTACCGAACTTTTCAACGAAAAAGGATTTGATATTGTAAAACAAGAAAACAAAGCCGAAATAGCTTCTATTTTAGATGAAATTGAAATTCTAAAACAAAAACTTACTAATTTAAAATAGTTAGTTTTTATCTTCTAAAAGCGGCACAAATCTAAACTCACCATATTCGTGTTTTTCAAATTGAGTTTCGTTTTTACGAATCAGCATTGTCATAATTTGGTTTTCTTCGCCTAATGGGATGACCAGCTTTCCTCCAACTTTTAATTGTGCCATTAACGGTTGTGGAATAAAAGGTGCTCCAGCAGTAACAATAATACTATCAAATGGAGCAACTTCTGGCAATCCTTTATAACCATCACCAAATATTAGTTTTTTGGGGTTAAAACCTAATTTTGGTAATAATAACGAAGTTCTTTTAAACAATTTGTTTTGTCTTTCAATACTGTAAACTGTTGCTCCCATTGCACATAAAACAGCTGTTTGATAACCACTACCTGTTCCAATTTCAAGAATTTTATCATCCTTTTTAATGTCTAACAATTCGCTTTGAAAAGCAACCGTGTAAGGTTGTGAAATAGTTTGGTCGGCACCAATAGGAAACGCTTTATCTTGATAAGCAAAATTTTCAAAACTTGAATCTAAAAACAAATGACGAGGAATTAATCGTATAGCATCTAATACATTTTTAGATCTAATTCCTTTTTCCTCTAGCAGTTTAGCCAATTGATTTCTAAGTCCTTGATGTTTTGATGTATCGTTCAATTTGAGGTAGTTTTGTTTTTGTAAAAATATACCAAAAAAATCAAAATACAAACGCAATTTCAACAGATAAACACAAAGTATAATCTCTTAAACTTTTAAACCTATAAACTTTTAATCTTTAAACTAAAATAGTACTTTTGATAAAATTTAGTTTTATGATAAAAATTGGCGTACTAGGTGCTGGTCATTTAGGAAAAATACATTTACGATTATTAAAACAATCAGAAAAATACGAATTAGTTGGGTTTTACGATCCATTTGAAGAAAATGCAAATAAAGTTGCAGCTGAATTTGGTTATAAAAAATTCGACACAATTGCAGAATTAATTGCTGCAGTTGATGTTGTTGACATTGTAACTCCTACTCTTTCTCATCATGATTGTGCGGTAGAAGTTATAAAAGCTGGAAAACATGTTTTCATTGAAAAACCAATTTCTAATACGGTTGCTGAAGCAGAAGAAATAATGGCTTTGGCAAAAGAATATAACGTAAAAGGACAAGTAGGTCATGTGGAACGATTTAATCCTGCGTTTACTGCAGTAAAAAATCAAATCCAAAACCCAATGTTTATCGAAACACATCGTTTAGCCGAATTCAATCCACGTGGCACAGATGTCCCTGTAGTTTTAGATTTAATGATTCATGATATTGATGCCATTTTAAGCGTTGTGAAATCAAAAGTAAAATCGGTTCATGCTAGTGGCGTTTCGGTTTTAAGCCAATCGCCTGATATTTCAAATGCGCGTATCGAATTTGAAAACGGTTGTGTTGCCAATATTACTTCGAGTAGAATTTCTATGAAAAACATGCGTAAATCGCGTTTTTTCCAAAAAGACGCCTACATCTCAGTTGATTATTTAGATAAAGTTTGTGAAATTGTAAAAATGAAAGATGCACCTGAAGTTCCTGGCGATTTTGACATGATTTTACAAAATGCAGAAGGCGAGAAAAAACAAATCTATTTTGACAATCCAACTGTTGAACCAAACAATGCCATTTTAGATGAGTTGAATGCTTTCGCAGATGCAATAAACAACAATACAACTCCCATTGTAACTTTAGAAGACGGAACGGAAGCACTTCGTGTTGCTTACATGATTATTGATTCAATGGAAAAAAATTAAAAAAAAATTCAATTTATAAATTGAATAAAATCTATATTTTAAATAAAACAAAATGAAACAAATAGCTGTAATTGGAGCAGGTACAATGGGTAACGGAATTGCGCACACATTTGCTCAGTCAGGATTTACTGTAAAATTAATCGATATTTCTGAAAAATCATTGGAAAAAGGAATGGCAACTATTGCTAATAACCTAGACAGAATGGTTTCTAAAGGTGTTATTTCAGAAGATGATAAACACAAAACGATTTCAAACATCATAACTTATACCGACATTAAAGATGGTGTTGTAGGATGTGATTTAGTGGTTGAAGCTGCAACAGAAAATGTAGGTTTAAAAATGAACATTTTTAAGCAATTAAGTGACGTTTGTGACCATAATGTAATTTTAGCTTCAAATACTTCTTCTATTTCTATTACTCAAATCGCTGCACAAGTGGTTCATCCAGAAAGAGTAATTGGAATGCACTTTATGAATCCGGTGCCAATTATGAAATTGGTTGAGATTATTCGTGGTTATTCTACTTCAAATGAAGTGACTAAAATAATCATGGATTTATCTGTTAAATTAGGAAAAACTCCAACAGAAGTTAACGATTATCCTGGTTTTGTAGCCAATAGAATCTTAATGCCAATGATTAACGAAGCTATCGAAACTTTATACAACGGTGTTGCAGGTGTAGAAGAAATTGATACGGTTATGAAATTAGGAATGGGGCACCCAATGGGACCATTGCAATTAGCTGACTTTATTGGACTTGACGTATGTTTAGCTATCTTAAATGTAATGTACGACGGATTTAAAAATCCTAAATATGCACCTTGTCCGTTATTAGTAAACATGGTAATGGCTGGAAAACTTGGAGCAAAATCTGGGGAAGGTTTCTACGATTATGCAGAAAGCAGAAAAGCAGAGAAAGTTTCTTCTCAATTTAGTAAATAATTAACAATGGATAGTTGACAATTGATAATTTGAATTAATTATCAATTGTTAATTGTCAATTATCAATTGCATGAATGAGTAAAATAATTCCTTTTAAAGCAGTTCGTCCTACAACCGATAAAGTTGGACTAGTAACCTGTAGAAACTACGAAGACTATAGTGCTGCTGAGCTTGCTGCTTGGTTAAACTTTAATCCGTATTCCTTTTTACACATTATAAATCCGGCGTATCAAAATGTACACAACATTAGTTTAGAAAAACGTTTTAAAGGAGTTGCAAATAAATTTCAAGATTTTAAAAACAACCGTGTTTTTATTGAGGATGAAATTCCAGCATTTTATTTGTACGAAATAAAAACAAAAAATGATGTTTTTACGGGTATTATTGCTGGTGCATCGGTTGAAGATTATAAAAATGATGTCATTAAAAAACACGAAGACACGTTACAATATCGTGTAGAAATGTTTAAAGATTACTTACATCAAACACGTTTTAATACAGAACCTGTTTTAATCACCTATCCAGATAGTATTGAACTAAATACTTGGATTCTACTAAAAAAGAAAAACAGAGCCATTTATGAATTTTCTACAACCAATAAAGAAAAACATACACTTTGGAAAATAGATACGCAAAGCGATATCGATTGGCTTGAAAATCATTTTGAAGAAATTCCGAATTTATATATTGCCGATGGTCATCATCGTTCGGCTTCAGCTGAGTTGCTTTTAGAACAAGACCAACATTTAGGCAATCCTAATTTGAATTACTTTATGAGCTTTTTAATTGCCGAAAGTAATGTGAAAATTTATGAATTCAACAGAATTATTCGTGATTTAAACGGATTTACCAAAGAAGCTTTTTTGGAAAAATTAGCAGAAAATTTCGAAATTGAATCTAAAGAACAAGAACTTTGGAAACCGCAAAATAAGAAAGAATTTGGAATGTATTTAGATGAAAAATTCTATGCTTTAGTATTCAAATATAAAGAACAACGAGAAGGAATAAAACAAAAACTTGATGCTCAAATTTTATACGATACTGTACTTCAGCCTTTATTAGGAATTGGCGATTTACGTAACGACGAACGTATTGATTACATTTCTGGAAAGCAATCGGTTACGGCAATTAAAGAAAAGGTTGATGATGGCGAATTTGCTGTTGGATTTATGCTGTATCCATCCAACATTAATGAAATTAAAGCTTTTGCCGACAATAATTTAATTATGCCTCCAAAAAGTACGTACATTGAACCTAAGTTTAGAAGTGGACTTGTGGTGTATGAACTTTAGAAAAAAGAACCAAGAGAAAAGAGAAAAGAGAAAAGAAGAAAGAGGATAGGCACAAACTTGTCATTCTGAGGAACGAAGAATCTCATATTACTTATAAATGAAAAAAATATTTTTGTTATTCTTTTTTACTTCATTTTGCTTTTCGCAAAGTGAAAAGTTTTCAGTTTCTGAAATTGATAGTATTGCTAAAACTTCAAAAAACAAAATTCAATCAAGTGGGATTATTAAGAAAAATAAAAAAACAATAGGAGAATTTAATTTAACAGAGATTTTTTTTAATAAAAAACCTATTTATTCAAGCTACGGAGAAAACACAATTGATAAAGTATATAAGATAAATCATTTTTATGAATTATATTTTTCAAATGAAAATCCAATTTTAGTAAAAATATCTATTTCGAGAATTAATAAAAAAACTAATATTGAAGAAAAATTTAAAGTAGAATTAAGTGAAAACAATCTTTATTCTTTCAAAGAAATATCAAATCCATTTTCATTAGTTCTAAGACTTAAAATTAATTCATTACTATTTGATATTATCAACCATAAATATCCTAACTAATGCCAATAGTAACAAACCTAAACAACATAAAATCTTCATTACCTGAACATGTAACTTTAGTTGCGGTTTCAAAAACAAAACCTAATGCAGATATTTTAGAAGCCTACAATGCTGGTCAACGCATTTTTGGAGAAAACAAAATCCAAGAAATGGCTGAAAAATGGGAACAAATGCCAAAAGACATTCAATGGCACATGATAGGTCATGTACAAACCAACAAGGTAAAATACATGGCGCCATTTGTGAGCTTGGTTCATGGTGTTGATAGTTTTAAACTTTTGAAAGAAATCAATAAACAAGCGGCAAAAAACAATAGAATCATAGATTGCTTACTTCAGGTTTTTATAGCCGAAGAAGAAACTAAATTTGGTTTAGATGAAAAGGAATTGAATGAGATTCTTATTTCTGAGGAGTTTAAAGAACTTAAAAATATAAAAATTGTTGGCTTAATGGGAATGGCTACATTTACAGATAATCAAACGCAAATTGAAAAGGAATTTAAAAATTTGAAAGCCATTTTTGACAAACTGAAAACTGAAAACTATCAACTGAATACTCTTTCAATGGGAATGTCTGGCGATTATAAATTAGCTATCTCATGCGGAAGTACAATGGTTCGAATAGGAAGTAGTATCTTTGGCGGAAGGAATTAATTGAAGATTGATAATTAACGATTTTTGATTTAAGAATAAAAAAACTGAATACTAACAACTGAACACTGAATACTTGTATTGCATACTCGACATAGAAACCACTGGCGGACAATATAATGAAGAAGGAATTACCGAAATAGCCATTTACAAATACAATGGTCATGAAGTAGTAGACCAATTCATTAGTTTAGTAAATCCAGAAAAACCAATTCAACCTTTTGTGGTAAAATTAACTGGTATTAATAATGCCATGCTTCGTTCTGCACCAAAATTTCATGAAGTTGCAAAACGTATTATTGAAATTACCGAAGGTTGTATTATAGTAGCTCACAATACTGTTTTTGATTACCGAATTTTAAAAACTGAATTTAGAAGATTAGGATACGATTTTAAAAAACAAACACTTTGTACAGTAGAATTATCCAAAAAATTAATTCCAGAGCAAGAATCTTATAGTTTAGGAAAATTGGTGCGTTCATTAGGAATTCCGGTAACGGACAGACATAGAGCAAGCGGAGATGCATTAGCAACTGTAAAGCTATTTAAACTTTTACTTTCTAAAGATGCAACTAAAGAAATTGTAAAGAGTTTTATTAAAACAGAAGTAAAATCGGGATTAAGTCCAAAATTATTAGATTTAGTAGAAACAATGCCTTCAAAAACAGGAATTTACTACATTCATAATGAAAAAGGCGATATCATTTACATTGGTAAAAGTAAAAACATCAAGAAAAGAATCAATCAGCATTTTACAGGAACAAGCACAAAAAGCAAGAAAATGCAACGCGATGTTTACGCCGTAACTTTTGAAGAAACAGGGAGTGAACTTATTGCATTATTAAAAGAAAGTGAAGAAATAAAAATCAATAAACCCATTTATAATAGAGCACAACGAAAAACTTTATTTCCGTGGGCTTTGTATGTTGAAAAGAATGAGAAAGGATATTTAGCAATTAAAATTGCAAAATCTGACGGAAGAAAAAAAGAAATTACCTCTTTTACAACTTCACAAGATGCAAAAAATGCTTTGTTTCGCATGACAGAGCAATTTAATCTTTGTCAAAAAATAAACGGTTTATACGATACTAAAAAAAGTTGTTTTCAATATGATATAGAACAATGTTTTGGCGCTTGTATAGATAAAGAAACTCCTGAAAACTATAATGTTCGAGTAAAAGAATGTATTGCAAAAAATTCTTTTGAAAATCAAAACATGGTTGTAGTTGATGTAGGAAGAAATAAAAGTGAACGAACTGCCGTATTAATTGAAAATGGAGTGTATAAAGGTTATGCTTTTTATGATTTAAATTATCAAATTTCTAATATTGAGATATTGAAAAAAATCATCATTCCAATGCAAAATAATAAAGATGTACGAACAATTATTCAATCGTACATTAGGAAAAAGAAAGCTTTAAAAATAGTACGGTTTTAATTGATTATATTTGTTTTTATTTAATTGAAATGTTAAGAGTAAAACCTTTTTTAGAAAAATTAAGACAAAAAGTCTACATTATCATTTATGGAACAAATACTGTTTCTGGAAGGCTTTTTGATTTAATTCTTTTAGCAGTTATTGTTTTGAGTGTTATTTTAGTAATGCTAGAAACTGTTGAAGGTTTTGATACTAACTACCATGATGAAGTTGTTTTTTTAGAATGGACTATAACTATTTTTTTTAGTATTGAATACATACTTCGAATAATAACTACTAAAAAACCTTTAAGATATATATTCAGCTTTTATGGAATAATTGACTTAATCGCTGTTTTACCAATGTATCTTTCGCTTTTCTTAACAGGTACAAGTGTTTTAACTATAGTTAGAGCATTTAGATTATTACGATTATTTAAAATTCTAAACCATCCTAAGTTTACCGGACAATCTTTACATTTAAGAGAAGCTTTAATTGCAAGTAGAAACAAAATATTAGTGTTTATTTACTTTGTTTTAATTAGTACTGTTTTTATTGGTTCATTAATGTATGTTGTGGAAGGAAAGGAAAGTGGATTTACAAGTATTCCAATGAGTATTTATTGGACAATTGTAACACTTACAACTGTTGGCTATGGCGATATTTCTCCAGTAACTCCATTAGGACAATTTATAGCTTCATTTGTAATGATTTTAGGTTATGGAATAATTGCCGTTCCTACAGGAATTGTATCAGCTGAAATTGCAATGCAACCTACCCATAACGAAGATAATGTTGATGACACAATTAGATGTGCTGTTTGCAATATAGATAATCAACCAAAAAATGCCAATTATTGTTATAACTGCGGAAACACTTTATTAGATGGCTAATTACCTGATTACTATTATTGGTCCAACAGCAATTGGAAAAACAGCTTTAAGTATTCGATTAGCGCAATATTTTAATTGCGATATTATTTCGTGCGATAGTCGTCAATTTTACAAAGAAACTTCCATTGGTACAGCTGTTCCATCAAAAGAAGAGTTAGCTGCAGCTAAACATCATTTCATTCAAAATAAATCCATTTTAGACAATTATAATGTAGGCGATTTTGAACGTGATGCGATTGAAAAACTTGATGAATTATTTCAGGAAAATAATGTTCAAATAATGGTTGGTGGTTCGGGTTTATATGTAAACGCCATATTAAATGGTTTTGATGATTTTCCAAGTATTGATGAATCTATTCGAACTCAATTAAATAATAATTTTAATGAAAAAGGATTAGATTATTTGGTAGAAACTTTAAAAGATTTAGATTTAGATTACTATAATTTTATTGCAGAAAATAATCCGCAGACTTTTAAAAATCCGCAACGAATGAAACGCTTTGTTGAAGTTTGCATTGGAACCGGAAAACCTTATTCGTCGTTTTTAAAAAAGAAAAGCAACACGCGTAACTTCACTCCTATTATTATTGGTTTAGAAGCTGACAGAGAAGTTATGTACAATAGAATTGAACAACGCGTTGATATAATGATGAATGAAGGTTTGTTAAAAGAAGTTGAATCAGTTTTTATTCATAAAAATTTAAATGCATTGCAAACTGTTGGCTATAGAGAATTATTTGATTATTTAGACAACAAAACAACTTTAGATACTGCAATTGAAGAAATTAAGAAAAACACACGCCGTTTTGCAAAAAGACAACTTACTTGGTTTAAACGAACTGAAAACGCTATGTGGTTTGATTATTTAGAAGATCGGAAAAATATCATAAATAAAATAGAATCAATAATTACCAAATAGAATTTAAATGCCAATAGCTCCAAATTTTACTTCAATCCTAGAACAAGAATACGAAATCAACTTTTTACTTTGTTATCCAAATGGTTTTTTAAAATATACTGAACTTTGCAATTTACTTCAAATAACAGCAGGCAATCATGCCGATTTAGGAGGAATTAGCTATTTAGATATGCAAGCGCATCATCAAGCTTGGGTAATGAGTAGAATGCGACTAGAAGTGGAAAAACTTCCTAAATGGGGAGATAAAGTTATCATTAAAACTTGGATTAAAACTTTAGAAAATTCACGATCAATTCGTTGCATGGAAATGTATTTAAATAATGAAAAAATAGTGGGTTGTGAAAGTTATTGGGCAGTTATTAATACAAAAACTAGAAGACCCGATAATTTAGAGTTACCTCATAATCATTTTGAAAAATTCAATATAAATGCTACAAATCAAGATACAATAAAAATTGAAATTGATGAAAATGCGCAAGAAATAGGAATTCGAAAAGTTGTTTTATCTGATTTAGATATTGTAAATCATGTAAACAATGTTAAATATATGGAATGGTGTTTTGATGTTGAAAATCCAGAACGTCTTTTAAAACAAGAGTTAAAAGCAATGGATATTAATTTTATGCGCGAATTAAATTTAGGAGACGAAGCTATCATTAAAGAAAGTAAAATGGAAAAAAAATCTATTTATACTATAGAAAAAGAGAACAAAAAAGCATACGCACTTAAAATAGATTGGAAATAAAAAAAGCGCCTTAACAGCGCTTTTTTATTTCATTATTTTCTTACTACTAATCTAAAACCTTCGCCGTGAATATTTAATATTTCAACGTTTTCATCTTGCTTTAAATATTTTCTTAGTTTAGCAATGTATACATCCATACTACGAGAAGTAAAGTAATTATCATCTCTCCATATCTTTGTTAATGCTAATTCTCTTGGCATTAAATCATTTTCATGTAATGCTAACATTTTCAGCAACTCACATTCTTTTGGAGAAAGCTTTATTGGCTCTTCTTTTAAATAAGTTAAAAATCTTAATTTAGAGTTTAAATGAAAATTACCAATCATAAATTCAAACTTAGTTGTATCTGGTTTTATTTCAGAAGCTTTTCTTGTCATGATGGCTTTTATCTTCATCAATAAAACTTCAGAATCAAAAGGTTTATTTAAATAATCATCTGCACCAACTTTATATCCTTTTAAAACATCTTCTTTTAATGTTTTTGCAGTTAAAAATATAATTGGTACTTCTTGATTTTTCTCACGAATTTCTCTAGCTAAAGTATAACCGTCTTTATAAGGCATCATAACATCAAGAATACAAAGATCAAAAACCTCTCTTTTAAACTTTTCAAAACCTTCCATACCATTTTTAGCTAAAGTAACATCGAAGTCATTTAACATTAAATAGTCTTTTAATATAGCTCCGAAGTTAGGATCATCTTCTACTAATAAAATTTTTCTAGCTTCCATATTTTTATTTTTTAATTTATTAATGGCATTTTAATTGTAAAGGTACTACCCTTTCCTTTTTCACTTTCTACGAATATTTCTCCGTTATGGTCTTCCACAATTTGTTTAACATAAGCTAAACCAAGACCATGACCTTTTACGTTATGTAAATCTCCGGTGTGCTCTCTATAGAATTTTTCAAAAACTCTTTTTTGAGCTAATTTATTCATTCCTGAACCTTGATCTTTAATCTTAATTAAAATTGAATCTTTAACATTTTCTGTATAAATATCAATTATAGGCGCTTCAGGTGAATATTTAATTGCATTATCTAAAATGTTCACTAACACATTTGTATAATGAGTTTCATTTAACAAAATTGTTGTTCTGTTGGCATTAAAATGAACATTGATTTGTCCATCTCTATCTTCAACAATAAGTCCAACATGGTCAATTGCAACTTCTATTATTTCATTTACATCTCGTGGCTCTTTAGAAATATCTAATTCATTTTTTTCTAATCTAGAAATTCTAAGAACATTTTCTACTTGAGCATGCATCCTTTTATTTTCATCTTTAATCATTTTTAGATAACGCATTACCTTTTCTTGATCATTGATTATTTTTGGGTTTTTTATAGCATCTAAAGCTAAATTTATTGTTGCAATAGGTGTTTTAAACTCATGCGTCATATTGTTTATAAAATCAGTCTTTATTTCTGAAATTTGTTTTTGCTTAATTAACTGATTTAATGCACTTGAATAGGTTAAAACAATAATTAAAGTAAACAATAACGACAATGAAGTAATTCCTAATATAGAAGAGAAAACAAATTTATTCTTATGAGGAAATGAAACCAATAATTGGTACATACTTTTATTCTCATTGTCTTGAAAAATTGGAATTCCGTAAGTTGAAGTTTTATCATACTTAAACCTATCTGAACGGATTTTTGTTGCTAAACCGTTACTGTAAATCCCAAACTCAAAAGGTGTTTTTACACCATATTTATCTAGTTCTTCTTTTAGTATTTTTTGCAATTTTTCATTTGAAACTCTATCTTGAATAGGCCTTTGAGCAACCATATCCTTGAACATTACTTCAAACTGAGCTTTATCATAAGCTGTTACATTACCTGTCTTTTTTATAGTAACATCGGGCATTTTATTTAATTCAATTAATGAATTATCAATTCCGTTACCACTATAAATTTCAGTTTTTCTATTAGATACTATATTGCCAACATTTAAACTGTCGGCTTTTTTATCAAAGAACGATCCATTAATACCATAATTTTCTGCAACTACAGTATTAGTATAAATTATAGTTTCATTAGTATTGGTATTTCTTTCATAAAAAAATATTTCTTTTAAAACATTTCTTTCTGGTTCTTCACCAATACTGTCTTTTAATCTATTATATTCTGTAATAAATGAAATAAACTCTTGATTGTTCAAATTTTCAGCAACGTTGCCAATAACTTGTTGAACATGATTTTTAAATTGCTCTTGATTTACAGTTAAAGAAGTATTAATCCAATATAGCTGCACTACAATTATACCGACTAATGACAAACTCATTAAAAAAACTAATAATCTAAATCTTTGTTTATTCATCGATACAAATTTAACTTTTTAACATTTCAAGTTAAATAACATTAACCAAAGATTAACATTAAATGAGATTTTTATGAATTCTTTAAAACTTCAATTATGTTATCAATTTCCTTTAAAGTAGCCTCTAATTTAATATTATTAACAATAAAATTACTACTTTTTTTCTTAATTTCATCAGATAATTGATTCTTAATACGCTCTTTAACACTAAGTTCATTAGAATTATCTCTAAGAATTGTTCTTTGAATTCTAATTTCTTCAGGAGCTGTAACTAAAATAACAGCATCACAATCTTTATCACCTCCAGTTTCAAATAAAATAGCAACTTCTTTTATTATAAATGGATGTTTACTATGTCTTTTTAGCCAATTCGTAAAATGAGTTTTTACTTTGGGATGAATAATTTCATTTAATTTCTTTAACTTTTGAGGGTTATTAAAAACAATTGATGCTATTTTTTTACGGTCTAATTTATTTTTATTGTCTAAAACGTTTTCAGAAAAAATGGAAGAAACCTCTAAAACTACGGATTTTCGGTTCATAATTTTTTTTGCAGCTTCATCTGCTATATAAACAGGAATTCCTTTTGAAGCAAAATAAGATGCTACTGTAGATTTACCACTTCCTATTCCTCCAGTTAAACCAATAATTTTAGTCATATCTTAATTTTTAAAGAATAATTCTGGGTGTGCATCTTGAGGGCTTTTTTTAAACATAAAAATGTTAAAATACGAAATCAAAAAACCTTTTCCATAACCATAAAACTGATAAAAAGCTGCTACTAATGAATAAAATGCGATTTTTAAATTTCTATTTTCAATAAGCGATAATAAAAAAAGAGCCAGAAAATAAATTAAATATAGGATAAAGAATACTTTCATTTTAAAGAATAAAAATAAAATACTCATAATAAATCCTAAACAAAATAATGTAGGAAACCAATACGTTATTTTTGAATATTGAGGATACCATTTATTTAAAATAGGTCTCGCTTTTCCAAATTTATTTACCTGAATATAAAATTTATTCCAATTAATTCTTCTTTTATGATATACAAAAGCGTCTTTAATTAATTTTGTTTTAAAGCCTAAATTCCACAACCTAATTGACAAATCGGGATCTTCTCCTGGATGAATGTTTCCAAAGCCTTTAGAAGCATCAAAAGCTTTTTTCGAAAGTCCCATATTAAAACTTCTTGGTTGAAACTTACCAATTTTTTCACTTCCGCCTCTTATTCCTCCTGTAGTAAGAAAAGAAGTCATAGTGAAATTTATTGCTTTTTGAATATCTGAAAAACTTTCTAAAGCTTTATCTGGGCCACCAAAACAATCTACAAACTCACTGTTTAATGATTTTTCAACCTCTTTAAGGTAATTTGAAGGTAAAATACAGTCAGAATCTAATATTAAAAAGTATTCCCCTTTTGCATGTTGCATCCCATAATTTCTTGAATCGCCAGGGCCAGAATTAGGTTTAAAGAAATAAGAAATATCTAATTTTTCTTTATATTTCTTTATAACATCTTCACATTTAACTGAAGAACCATCTTCTATAATTACCACTTCAAAAGTAGTATCGAAGTCTAATAAAATTAAACTTTGAAGAAGCTCATCAATTTCTTCTGGGCGATTATATACAGGAATTATAAAAGAAAAATACATGCTTTACATTTTACACAAAGATATGTAAAATAAAAAAGTCCCACCTAAGTGGGACTTTAAAAATTATATTTAATAATTTATTATTGTTTCACAACTTTAATTGTTTTCACAGCGTTACCAACAGTTACATTTACAATGTAAGCACCAGCACTTAACTGAGACATATCAACTTGAGTTGAGTTAGCATTTATATTTCTTGAAATTACTTCTTGTCCAAGTAAGTTCATTACTCTAACTGAAGATATTTCAGAATTGTATTCTAAGTTTAGAACATCTTTCACAGGATTTGGATATGCTAAGAAAGCATTAGAATCGAATGAATCATTACTTAACACACATGCAGTTGTTAATTCAAAAGCACCTTCAGCAGTTCCAAAACCTTCTACCATTATGTAATAAGTACTAGTTCCATCAGCTGTAAAAGTAACTGTAGATTGAGTACCACAACTATCATCATTAAACATAAGTTGAGTACCACCACATGAATCAAATATTCTTAAATAACTATCAAAAGTAGTATTCGTACATAAACTTACTGTTATATCACCTGCTGCTCCATTATAAAAATACCAAACATCAGCAGAAGCATTACTACCACTATCTGTAGCACCAATACTTGTATCTCCAGTAACAACATCACCACAATTTACTTGAATTGCATTACTACATTCATCATTTGCTGGAGGTGTAGCTAAAGTAGTAAAAGAAACTGTAGACCAAGTACTATAAGTAGATCCTGCACAAACTGTTCTTACATGGAAGTAATAAGTTGTAGATTGAGTTAGACCAGTAGCGTTATACGTTTCTGAAGCATAAGGAGTACCAGAACCAGCTGGGTCTGTCGCAACCATATCTAATACATACTCATAACTACCTGTTGTAGCTGTCCAAGAAATATCAGCAGCAGCATCTGTTAAGTTTGTAACTGTTAAATTTGTAGGATTAGCACAAGCAGGAGTTTCTTCAACAATTACATCATCAATCAAGATATCGTTATAAAATGTAAAACCTCCATTAGAAACACCTGTAACAGTAAATCTAATTTGTATAGGACCTGTTATTGTTAAAGTAGTTAAATCTGTTGTAAATTCTACCCAGTTTGTACCTAAATTATCAATTACAGAATTTACAGTATTCCAAGCAGCACCATCATACACTTCAACATCTAAAGTGTTTCTTGCAGCATCATTAACGTTATTGCTGAATACAGCATATCTTAATCTTGGAGTAGTTAATGGTGCAACATCAATAAAAGGAGATAATAAAGTACTTACTTCACCATCTGTATTATCTGAACCATCCATTCCAATAAAAGTACCAGCAGCAGCAGTATGATCTGCTACAGTATTTGCACCATAATCAGCGAAACCTGCAGGTGTTGTTCCTGTCAAGCTTCCATATTCCCATGTAGTTGCCCCACCTTGTGACCAACAATTTGGAAAAGTATTAGTAGCAAATGGCTCGTTAAATGGTGCAGTATATACAGCACAAGCAGTTGTAAAATTATAAGGACCTGTCCAAGTACTATATCCGCTTCCACCACAGTCTGCTCTTACCCAAAATTCATAAGCTGTACTAGCTGTTAACACACCAGAAGGCGCTGGTAATGAACTAATATCAAAAGTAGTACCCGTTCCAGGTGCAGCAGCAGGCATTCCTGTTCCAGCAGCTTGAACAACATATTCATAATCAAATTGTAAACCTGCAGAACCATCAACCCATGATAAATCAGCTGAAGTAGCTCCAATATTTGAAGCTGACAATGTAGTTGGAGCAATACAAGCCGGTGTCATTCTAATTTCAAAATTATCTACTGAAAAATCAATATCAGCAGAACCATTTGTTGCACCTTCAACAACTCTAAATGCAAAACGAACGTCCATTCCTGCATAAGCATCTAAATCAATAATTGTAGGTGTACCTGTATTAGAAGGAACATTTGTATCGTTAAATGTATATAAAACTGTCCAATTAGTAGTTCCTGTAGATACTAAAACTTCTACAAAATCATCTGCTTCCCATGCAGTTGTTGGAGCATTTGTAGTATTCCATTGCGTAGCAGCAGCGTCAAATTTAATTTCGTAACCAGTTGCAGGAATAGTATAAAGAGGTGTTAATAACCAATCGTTAGCGCCTGTTGTCCAAATTTCATATCTAAAAGCACCAGTAGTACCTACATTTCCAAAACCATCAGCTATCCAACCTGAAGTTCCAAAAGTTGCTGGACCTGCTGTTAAATCTCCATTGTCAGCTTCTTGCCAACATTCAGGAACATAAGTTGTAAAATTTTCAAGTGTAGGAACAGTGAAAGCTCCACAAGCTGATAACACAACTGAAGCCGTGTTAGCAAACGCTCCACCATTTGTACAAGTTACTACTAATCTATAATATTTTGTAGTTGTAAAAGCTGGAGGAGTATATGAAGCTGTTGTAGCTCCAGTACCTCCTACTGCATTTGCCCATGCGTCTGCAGCACCATCATCGTCAGATTCTTCCCATTGAAAAGTTAAACCAGTAACTCCTGAACTATATCCACTTGCTACTAAAGGAGCTGGTGTTTGCCCTACTAAAAGTGTTTGTGTTGCCGGCGCCACTGTACCTGCAACTGGTGTTCCAGAACAAGGTGTTGGAGGAGTCCAAATAAATGCAGTACCAGAAGTTGGTGGCGTAACCGATGTAGAAAAAGTAACTGAAGAAGTATTTGTAGTACCTGCTGTAGTAGCATTCCAATCAGTAGTAGAAGTTCTATTATTAAAATCTGTACTTACAGAGCCTCCTAGACCAATTTGTGCTGTTTCGATATTAGCTGTAAAAACCATATTTCCATAAATAACTTCTACAATATTTGTAGTTTCATTTAAGCGAATTTGAAAACTCATGCTTTGACCAGTTGATCCATACTCAATATAATTTGTCCATTGGACAACAAAAACTCTATTTGGAGAAGAACCAATAGTTTCAATTCTAAGTTCTGCCCCTGTTTGAGCTTGTAAATCATCACCAATACCAGAAATTCTACTTCTTAATAAAGTAGGGGTAATAGTTGATGTTGAACTCAAAGGTGAATAACTACTAGTAGAAGCCATGTTTATAGATGGAGTTAGAGTACTCTGACCTAAAGAAATCCATCCGTTATTGTTTATTCCAACTCTATCAAAAACAACTCCATTGTATGTAAAGTTAAATCCAATTGGAAAACCAACACCTGTGGTAGCTGTACCTCCAGCTAAAGTTGCAGGATCTACAAATCTTTGATCATCTGATGTTGTACTTCCTAAAACAGTACCTCCAGTTATAGGAGTATAAGTCCCCGAACTTTGAGAAAACGCATATGCACTAACTTGCGCATAGGTCGAATACCCAAAGGCTATTAAAAAAGTAAATAATAATGTAATTTTTTTCATAAGTATATAATATTTTGTTAACACAAAAATACTCATTATTAGGTTATTTTTTTGTAGCTAAAGAGTTAATATCGATAAAATGTAATAAAACACCGACAAACGACAAAGGTTTGAGTGAAACTCAAACCTTTGTAACATATCCTATTTAAAATGTTAGAAATAAAACTAAATTACCTCTTTCTATTTCTAATTTATACTCTTTACTTGTACCATTTCGTTAGCATCAGCATCATAATCTACTCCTTCGAAGCCAAAACCGAATAAATTTAAGAAATCTTGCTTATAACCTGCTAAATCTCCTAATTCTACTAATGATTCAGTTGTAGATTCTTTCCATAATTTTGCAATACGTTCTTGAACATCATCACGCATTTCCCAATCGTCAATTCTTATTCTACCTTTATCGTCTGTTGGAACAGGTTTTCCTGAATACAATCTATCTGCATATAAACGCTGAATTTGTTCTATACAACCTTCATGAATTCCTTCAGCTTTCATAATTTTATATAATAATGAAATATAAAGTGGAATAACTGGAATTGCAGAACTTGCTTGTGTAACCAATGCTTTATTTACAGAAACATATCCTTTTCCGTTAATATCTTTTAATTTATTTGTAATTTCAAAAGCAGTTGCTTCTAAATGATCTTTAGCACGACCTATTGTTCCTTTTCTGTAAACTGCTTCTGTAACTTCTGGTCCAATATATGAATAGGCAATTGTTGTTAATCCATCAGCCAAAACTCCAGCTTCTTTCATAGCATCAATCCACATCATCCAATCTTCACCCCCCATTACAGTAACAGTGTTGGCAATATCCTCTTCATTTGCTGGTTCAATAGAAACATCAGAGACCTTTCCTGTATGAAAATCAACAGTTTTATTGGTAAAAGTTCCTCCAATAGGTTTTAAAGTTGAACGGTGTAAAACTCCAGTTTCAGGATGCATACGTACCGGAGAAGCCAAACTGTAAATGATTTGATCAACCTGACCTAAGTCGGCTTTAATCATATCAATTGTTTGTTGCTTTACTTCTTTTGAAAAAGCATCTCCATTAATACTTTTTGCATATAAACCCGCTTTATGTGCTTCTTGTTCAAAAGCCGCAGAATTATACCAACCTGGTGAAGCCGTTTTTCCTTCACTTGGTGGTTTTTCAAAGAAAACTCCAATTGTAGAAGCATTAGAACCAAATGCACTTGTAATTCTTGAGGCTAATCCAAAACCGGTTGAAGCTCCAATTACCAATACACGTTTTGGTCCGTTTATTTCTCCTTTTGATTTAATATATTCGATTTGATTTTTTACGTTTTGTTCACATCCTTTTGGGTGAGATGTTAAACAAATAAATCCTCTCATTCTTGGTTCAATAATCATAACTTAAATGTTAATTAGTTGAATTTGTTATTAGTTTGTTTGATTTACAAAACTATTAAAAAAAATTAGTTTAATAGTGCTTTTGCGTGATTTAAAGCCGAATCGGAAATTGATTTTCCAGATAACATTTCGGCAATTTCTTTTATTCTTTCTTCTTGCGTAAGCAATTTTAACTCAGAAACTGTTGTTTCGTTTTCTGTAAACTTATACACTTTATAATGTTGAGTTCCTTTTGCTGCAATTTGTGGTAAATGCGTAATGGCAAAAACTTGCATGTTTTTACTCATTTCCTTCATAATTTCACCAATTTTAATGGCAATTTCACCTGAGACTCCAGTATCAATTTCGTCAAAAATAATTGATGGAAGTTTGGTGTAATTTGCCATAACGGCTTTTATAGCCAACATAATTCGAGACATTTCTCCACCAGAAGCTACTTTTTTAAGCATTCCTAACTGCATTCCTTTATTTGAAGTAAATAAAGTCTCAATTGTATCTTTTCCTGATTTAAAATAAGAATCGGTAGCCGTAATTTTAAACTGAATTTGAGCATCGGGCATTCCTAAACTACTCAATATTGTTTCAATTTGAGTTGATAAGTTTCCTATGCTTTTAACTCTTCTATCAAATAATTGATTGGCAAATGCATCAACTCTGTTTTGAGCATCAGCAACTTCAGTCTCCAATTTATTAATTTGAAAATCTAAATCATCTACTTTTACAACCTTAGCATCTAATTCTTCTCGAATTTCAATTAACTCTTCAACAGAATTGACTTGATGTTTTTTCTGCAACGTATAAATAGATTGTAATTTAGTATTTACTTCTTCTAATCGTTCTGGGTTATTAATCACTTTTTCAGAAAAAGAAGAACATTCATTTATAATATCTTGAAATTCAATTTGAATGCTATTTATTCTTTCAGAAACATCTGCATAATTTTTAGATAAACCTGCAATTTTTTGCAAAGATTGTTTTACTTCATTTAGATGAACTGAAATTCCGATTTGCTCGTCATTTGAAATCTGTAATGCTTTATCTAAGCTTTCACTAATGAATTCAACATTTGAAAGTTGCTCTAATTCTTCTTCAAGCAATTCTTGTTCACCTTCTTTTAAATTAGCCAACAATAATTCATTCAACAAAAAAGTATTGTATTCTTGTTCTTTTGAAAGATTTTCTTTTTCTGCTTTAAACTGATTTAATTGTTTTTTTATAGAATTAAATTGTTTTAATTCTTTAGTATAATGAACAATTATTTCGGCGTTATTCGCTATTGCATCAACGATTTCTAATTGGTATTCTTCATTTAGAATTTCTCTTGTTTGATGTTGCGAATGAATGTCAATTAAAAAATTTGAAAGTTCTTGAAGAACATTTAAATTAACCGGACTATCATTAATAAAAGCTCTTGATTTACCAGAAGGTAAAATTTCTCTTCGAATGATTGAATTGTCTTCATAATCTAAATCGTTTTCAATAAAAAAGTTTTGAAGATTATAATTTTTCAATAGAAAATGAGCTTCAATAATACATTTTTGCTCATTATCTTTTAAAACTGATAAATCAGCTCGATTTCCCAAAACTAAACCTAAAGCTCCAAGAAGAATTGATTTACCTGCTCCTGTTTCACCTGTAATAATAGAAAAATTGTCAGAAAAATCAATTTCTAACGATTCTATTAAGGCATAGTTTTTTATAGTTAACGATAAAAGCATTTGAAAAATAGATTGAAAACAAATTAATTAATCTTGTTCCATTTTACAGAATTCAATGGTGAAATTCTATTTAGTGTTTCAATTAACTGCGCATTATTTGTAGCTGGTCCGCCAGAGAAAATACTTACAATTTCATCTGCTTTAGCATCAAAAAAAGTTCTAGTTAATAAAGCATTTGGTCTGCTTTTTTGAATTTTAGCAATTGTTTCAATTGAAACGGCAACTCCGTCTTTTCCTTTTGACAAATTATCTGCCATTAAGTCTAAGCCTTCAAAATGGTATTGATACAATGATTTTCTGTAGGGTTGAAATGTATTTGAAAGTAAATCAGAAATTAAGAAATAACGATTAGAATTTCCGCCATCTGATTGATTCCATCCTTTATACCCGCTAGATTGGGCAATATTCACAATATTAGAAGCTATTTCTAATTGTTTTGTTCCTCCTAAATCTTCAAAGGAATCTTTATCTAAACCAATTATCATGTTTGAATAAAATGCTAAAACAGATATTAAATTAGAGGTATAACTGTTTTGGTCATAAATTAATTGTTCAAATTCAATGTATCGAAAATTAAAATCTTTATCATTTATATTCAATATAGGTGATTCGTAAGTTGAATTAAAAATAGGTCTAGAAGACTGAATTTGTAAAGTAGACTCAAAATTATTAGAATTATACTTAGCAATATTTATAAAAAAGTTACAAGTAATTTTTTCATTTTGCTTGTATTCTTTAGCAGTCCATTTTGTTGTATTTAAAAACTCTATAAGTTGTTTTTCTAAATTTTTAAATATTTGAGGATTTACATCTGTCATTCTATCATAATTAATAGATACAGTTGCGTTTAACTCTTGCGAAAACAAAGATTGAAAACTAATAAAAGCTAATAATACAAATACAACTCTACTTTTCATAATGTTTAATAATTATGTTAACAATATCTTGAGCAACAGCTTCTTTAGACTTTAAATCCATTGGCAATTCCTTAAAATTTTTATCAATAAAAGTTACTTTATTAGTAGAATGGCCAAAACCAGCACCTTTATCGTTTAATGAATTTAAGACAATTAAATCTAAATTTTTCTTTTTAATCTTACCTATTGCATTCTCAATCTCATTTTCCGTTTCTAATGCAAAACCTATTAAAAATTGATTTCTCTTCTTCTCACCTAAAGTAGCTAAAATATCTTGAGTTTTCTCTAATTCAATTGTTAAATTAGTTTCTTGCTTTTTAATTTTTTGAGAAGCAACATTTTTAGGTCGGTAATCAGCAACAGCCGCAGCAGCAATAGCCACATCTACATTTTCAAAATTAGCATGGCATGCATCGTACATTTCTTGAGCTGAAACTACTTTTATTAATTGAATAGAATTGTCCTTTAAAACTTGATTACTTGGTCCAGAAACTAAAATGACTTCCGCTCCTTTATTAGCGGCTTCTTCAGCTATATCGTAACCCATTTTACCAGAAGAATGATTTCCTATAAAACGTACAGGATCTATTGCTTCGTATGTTGGGCCTGCTGTAATTAATATTTTTTTTCCTTTTAGAGGTAATTTTGACAATAAATCATTTTCTAAAAATGAAACTATATTTTCTGGCTCAGCCATTCTACCTTCACCAGACAAACCACTTGCTAGTTCGCCGCTTTCAGCTGGGATAATAGTATTTCCAAATTGTTTTAATTTAGAAAAACTTGATAAGGTTGAAGGGTGCTTGTACATATCCAAATCCATTGCAGGTGCAAAGTAAACCGGACATTTAGCAGATAAATAAGTGGCAATCAAAAGATTATCGCAATTACCATTTGCCATTTTAGACATGGTATTTGCAGTGGCAGGTGCAATAATAAATAAATCAGCCCAAAGAGCTAAATCTACATGATTATTCCACATTGCTTCTTTATCGTCTTCATTAAAAAAATCTGAATATACCTGATTTTTAGAAAGAGTTGACAAAGTTAATGGAGTTATAAAATCCTTAGAAGCAGGTGTCATTATCACTTGGATATGTGCACCTGCTTTTATAAATAGTCTAACAAGATGTGCTGTTTTATAAGCAGCGATACCACCAGAAATTCCTAGTAAGATTTTTTTACCGCTTAGTACAGACATAGTTTTTGTATTATTTTGTATCTCTATAATAGATTTTTTCTTCTAACCACTCTTGTACCGCTAATGCGTGTGGCTTTGGTAATTTTTCGTAAAATTTAGAAACTTCAATTTGTTCTTTATTTTCAAAAATTTCCTCTAAACTATCATTATATGTAGCAAATTCTTCCAACTTTTCAATTAACTCTTTTTTAATTTCAGTGTTAATTTGTCCTGCTCTTTTTGCCATGATTGTAATCGCTTCATAAATGTTTCCTGTTGGAGCTTCAATTACATTTTTATCATATGTAATTGTGTTTACTGAAGCATTTGTCTTTTTTAAATCCATGATTTAAGTCTTATTTAGAAAATTGTTGTAACTCTTTGTCAATACTTGCAGCCATTTCATCTGCCTCCGCTTTAAACTCTGTAGCGCTATTAAATTTTATTAAACTATTAAAGGTTGTCTTTGCATAATTTAATCTTTCTTCCTTTTTATATTCAACACTATTAATTGCAAGTTTATAAGCAGAATCTAATCTATAAAATAATGCTTGCTCTTTATATGGTGTTCCAGGATAATCTGCAATAAATAATTCTAATGCTTTTAATGCTCCTTTATAATCTGAAATAGTATTATATTGTTTTGCAATTTCAAAAGCTTTCATTTCCATCTTCTCTCTTAATTCTTTAACATAAGCATTAGCTTGTGGTAAATATTCAGAGCTTGGATAAGTATCTATAAACTTTTGCATTTTACTAATAGCTTTTTCAGAATCTGTTTGATCTAAACTATATACAGGTGATAATTTATAAAAACATTCCGCTCCTAAAAATGCTGTTTCTTCTCTTTTTTCACTTTTAGGGTAAGTTGCAACAAAATTTTCTAACTGATATCCAGCTAAATAATATTGTTTAGAATCATATAATGCTTTAGAATACAAATAGAACATACGCTCTGCTTGAGGTTTACCTCTATAAACTGGAGCAACTTGTTCGTATAGTCTTATTGCTTTTGTATATTTTCCTTTTTCATACATTGTATTTGCCATCTCACTCTTTACAGAAACATCGTCGCTTTTTAAAGCTTTTTGATATGGACTACAAGATACAATACTTAATACTAATAAAAGAAATCCTAAAAATTTATTCATTGATTGTTATTTTATGCTTTATATTCAGTTAAAACAACCCCTAAAAAAGCAACTGCAAATTTAGTTATTATTTATCTTCTAAAAAAATATTTTTTTTAACTTAAACTATTTGTGAATTTATTGATTCTAGAAGCTAAATCTTCATTTACATTTACAAGCGGCAATCTTACTGTGTTTTCAGACAAACCCAATGATTTAAATACTTCTTTAATTCCGCCAGGGTTACCTTGTTCAAAAATCATATCAATTGAATCTGCTAATAAGTAATGTAATTTATAAGCTTCATCTACTTTTCTATTTAACCCTAAACGTACCATTTCGGAAAATTCTTTTGGAAAACCTTCTCCAATAACCGATATAACTCCTGCTCCTCCAGCCAAGACCATAGGTAAGGTAATCATATCGTCCCCAGAAATTACTAAGAAATCTTTTGGTGCTGTTTGAATTAATCTCATTGCTTGAACAATATCTCCAGCCGCTTCTTTAATTGCAATAATGTTATCAAAATCCTTTGCTAATCTTACAACAGTTGAAGGCAACATATTACTTGCCGTTCTTCCTGGAACATTATACAATATAATTGGTAATGGCGAAGCTTCAGAAATTGCTTTAAAATGCTGATAAATTCCTTCTTGCGTAGGTTTGTTATAATATGGAGAAACTGACAAAATAGCATCAAAACTTGATAAGTCTCTTGTATTTAATTCTTCAACTACTTTAGCAGTATTATTACCTCCAACACCAAGAACTAAAGGCAATCTTTTATCATTAGCTTTAACAATTGTATCAATCACTAATTGCTTTTCATCACTTGAAAGCGTAGCAGACTCAGCTGTAGTCCCTAAAACTACTAAATATTCTACACCGCCGTTAATTACGTGATTAACAATTCTTATTAATGCTTCTGTATCAACAGAAAAATCTTTTTTAAATGGAGTTACAAGTGCAACTCCTGTTCCTATAAATTTGTTCATATTATAGTTTATTTAGTATTTTAAGGTATTTAAATAATTCGGAAATAAATTCTTTATATTGACTTACGCTTGTATTAATCATAAAATGGTTTACCCTTTTATCGATAGTTGAAAAACCAACTTTAAAATGAGCTTTTGATGCTTTTGAAACAAGTAACAATGAAGGTCTTTCAACTTCATAATAGTTAATTAATAAATCAAAGGGTTGATCTAAAAAGACATTGACCTCATTTTTACTAATTTCTCCATTAATTTTCATGTCGTTTCTTGTAAAAAAAAGTTCTTTAACTACCTCTTTTTTAGAAACTTTCTTCTTAAAAAGAAGAATTTTGATATTTTTTTGTTCAACTCCATATTGTTCGATTTCTTTTTTAAGAGAATCAATGTTTGAAAAATAAGACTCATCTATAATAACACCTACTGTATGAATTTTATTAATAGAAACGTCTAAGTCAGCACTAGTCAACTTAGAAGAAATAATTTTTTTAAGAAAAAAATCCTTAATTATTTTAGAAAACATAGTAATTTTACGTATTCAACAAAAGTAAAAATTTAAACCTATTTAAGGTATGGTAAAAGTAAAAAAGATAAAATTATGTTTATACAATTTTGTTATATTATTAACATTATCGATGCTTTTTGCATGTTCTTCTAAAAAATACAACAATTACCACACTTCTGCTGTACTTTTAAATGTATCCGATAGTATTCCACTTGATGAACAAATTCAAAAATTCATAAATCCATATAAAACACACATTAATAAAGACTTAGATAGCATACTGGCTTATAACCCCATCACTCAAGACAAAAGTAAAGGACAATGGGAAACAAATATTGGAAATTTTTTTGCTACTACAGCATTAGATTTATCTAGACCTATTTTCCAAAAAAGAGAAAACAAAACAATAGATTTTTGCATGTTAAATCATGGCGGAATTCGCGCAATTATTCCTGCTGGAAATGTAACTTCTAGAACTGCCTATGAAATTATGCCCTTTGAAAACAGCATTATGGTTGTTGGTTTAACCGGAAAAGAGGTTTTAGAATTAGCAAACTATGTTTTAATTGAGAAGAAACCCCACCCACTTGAAGGGATTGTAATTAAAACGAATGATGATTATTCCAAAGTACTTTCTATTAAAATAAACAATATACCGCTTGACGAAAACAAAATATATTATGTTGCTACTTCAGATTATCTTGCAAATGGAGGTGATAACATGATTTTTTTCAAAAACAGTGCTTTAAAATATGATTTAGACTATAAGTTAAGAAACTTATTTATTGATTATTTTAAGAAAATAGATACACTTCCAAATATTACAACAAAACATGTTATAACTGAGTAAAGCTAAAGAAATGAAAAGAAGAGATTTTATACAAAAAACAGTTGCAAGTTCGGCTTTATTATCAATTGGAGGTTTGTCTTTAAGTAGTTTTAATGCGATTAAAGAAACTAAGATCACCATCTTACACACAAATGATGTTCATAGCCATATAGACCCTTTTCCTGCAGATCATCCAAAAAACGCAAATCAAGGAGGAGTTGCTAAAAGAGCCACTTTAGTTGAAAAAATTAGACGCGAAGAACCAAATGTTTTACTATTAGATGCTGGAGACATTTTTCAAGGAACTCCCTATTTTAATTATTATGGTGGCGAATTAGAATTCAAACTTATGAGCATGATGAATTATGATTTAGCAACAATGGGAAATCATGATTTTGACAATGGCATTGAAGGATTTTACGCACAATTACCACATGCAAAATTTGATTTTGTATCAGCTAATTACGATTTTAAAAATACTATCTTAAACGATATTGTAAAACCTTATAAAGTTTTTAAAAGAGATGGTGTAAAAATTGGGATATTTGGACTTGGTGTAGAACTTGATGGTTTAGTGGACAAAAAGTTATACAAAGAAACCGTTTATAATGATCCTATTGAGGTTGCAAAAGACATTACAAAAACTCTTAAAGAAAAAGAGAAATGCGATTTAGTTATCTGCCTTTCTCATCTTGGTTTTAAATACAAAAACGAACCAAATAAAGTTTGTGATATAATTCTAGCCCAAAAAACCAAAGACATCGATTTAATTATTGGAGGACATACACATACTTTCCTAGACAAACCGATAATTGAACAAAACGCAGAAAACAAACCTGTTTTAGTAAACCAAGTTGGCTGCTACGGAATAAATTTAGGTCGTATTGACTTTTATTTGTCTAATGATAAAAAATATGATTCTTTAACAAAAAATATTATTGTTTAATTTTTTCTAAATCTCTGTTTACAAAGTAATTTATTAAAAAATAGTACATTGGTAATTCAAACAAACAACTCAAGTAAACTAATGGTTTAAATTGAAAGTAATATGCGTTAATTACTGCAAAAAAATCTGAAATAAACAAACACATTAAAGTAGCAACTAAAAATTTACTACTTATAGTTTTTCTTTTAAAAAGATTATAAAAACTTAATATTAAAACACTTAACAGTACCACTACATAATTTAGAAATAAATAATAGTGGTGAAATTTAGTTTTAAAGAGAAAAGTGGATGTTATTTTTGTTAAAATAAACAATAAAACTAAAATCGTAATTATTACTCCAAAGTATTTATCATAAGGAGTTCCTTTTATTAAAAGCTTAGAATCCTTTACAATTAAATATAGTAAAATAAACAATATTATAAGATACATTGCTATTGAAAGCTCATGAAAGAAGTTTTCTCCAAATAAATTTATATTATCACTAATAAATAAAAGCCCTATAATATAAAAATGCAAAGGACTTTTTTTTACCTTTGATTCCGCCACGTAGTGATAAGTTATTGACGTTAAAATGATAGGTTTAAAAAACAAAATAGTTTCTTTATCCTCTATTATTCTAAAAAAAAATAAATAAAGAATATATGATAAAAAATGAAGAATTAATGATGGACTAATCTTTTTCATATTAATTACTTTAATTGTTTTTGTCTTTCAATAAAATATCGAGTATAAAAATAATATGATATAATTTGAGAAAGAATATTTGCCAATTTAAAAATCATCAATGGAAATAGATTTTTATTTAAAATAAAAAAAATATCAGAAACAATAAATAAAGAAACACCAATTATTAAATAAAAGTTTACTTTAGAATTTTCATTTACATACAAAAGGGTTGCAAAAACACCCATAAAAACCAATTCAATACCAAATAATAAAAAGTAAATAAATTCTACATTAGAACTGGTATCCAATACATTCAATATACTAATCATTAGGTATATTAAGAAAAAAAGTATTATTATAAAAGATAAATCCGATTTATTGATTTTATTTCTTTTTAAAAAATTAACAATATCCTTAAATAAAAAAAATAAGACAATTAAATAAGGAGTTAAAAAAACAAAAAGACCTAAAACATAATAATCATCTATATTTATCAAATAAAGCATATCGCCAATAAAAAAAGTGACTAATGAAAGTACAAATAAATTATTTAACCTCCCTTTTGATTCTATATAGTAATAAACAAAAATTGAAGGAATAATTACTGGCTTGGTTAATAAAGCTAAATATTCATTATTAATCAAAACTGAAATAAAATATAAGATACCAGCTATACAAAAAAGAACAATAGAAGGATTTTTTTTAATCATTAATTAGTTTGTTAAATTCTTTTTCATTTATAATTGTTATTCCTAATTTATTTGCTTTTTCTAATTTTGCTGGCCCCATATTATCACCTGCAATAACATAATTTGTTTTTGAAGAAATAGAGCTCCCTACTTTACCTCCATGATCTTCAATTGCTTTTTTCAATTCGTCTCTAGAATATAATTCAAACACTCCAGAAACTACAAAAATTTTATTTTCCAATACATTTGAAATAAATGTACTATTTTTTTCATTCATTTCAAGTTGTATTCCTTTAATTTTTAATCTGTTAATAATTTGAACATTTGTTTTATTCTCAAAAAAAGCAACAACACTTTGTGCAATTTTTTCACCAATTTCATCAACAAGCATTAAATCTAACAACGTTGCATGAGCAATAGCATCGATGTTTTTATAATGTTTAGCCAATTTTTTAGCAACCGTTTCTCCAACATATCGAATTCCTAAAGCATACAAAACACTTTCAAACGGAATTTTCTTCGAATCAGCGACACCTTTTATTAAATTATCTGCAGATTTTTCAGCCATGCGTTCTAACGGAAGTATTTGTTCTTTCGTTAAATCATATAAATCAGCATAATCATTAATCAACCCTGCATTAAACAACAAAGCAACAGTTTCTCCTCCAAGTCCATCAATATCCATTGCTTTTCTTGAAATAAAATGCTGAATTCTACCAATAATTTGTGGCGGACAACCATAAAAATTTGGGCAATAATGATTTGCTTCACCTTCAGTTCTAACTAATTCTGTTTGACACTCAGGACAATGCGTAATATAGTTAATTTTTTCAGAATCAGGTTTTCTCTTACTTAAATCAACCGAGATAATTTTTGGAATAATTTCACCTCCTTTTTCAACAAAAACAGTATCATTTATTCTAATGTCTAATTTTTCAATTTGATCAGCATTATGCAATGAAGCACGTTTTACGATTGTACCGGCTAATTGTACCGGCTCTAAATTAGCTACAGGAGTAATTGACCCTGTTCTTCCAACTTGATATGAAATAGAGTTTAAAACAGTACTCACTTGTTCTGCTTTAAATTTATAAGCCATTGCCCAACGTGGAGATTTTGCTGTATAACCTAACTCTTCTTGCTGAAAAACTTCATTTACTTTAACTACAACACCATCAGTTTCATAAGGTAAATTATGCCTGTGTGTATCCCAATAGTTTATAAACTCAAAAACTTCATCTATGTTCTTAACATGTTTTGATTGCTCTGGCACTTTAAAACCAAGATTTCTTGCTAATTCTAATCCTTCAAACTGAGTATCTACAACTTTATCATCTGTAATTATAGTATATAATAAACATTCTAACGGCCGTTTAGCAACTTCAGCACTATCTTGCAATTTTAAACTTCCTGATGCTGTATTTCGTGGATTTGAATAGGGAGCTTCTCCAATTTCTATTAACTCTTGATTCATTTTTTCAAAACCTTCAAAAGGCAAGACAATTTCACCTCTAATTTCAAAAAAATCAGGATAATCCCCTTTTAATTTCAAAGGAACCGATTTAATTGTTCGAATATTATTCGTTACATCATCACCTTGAAAACCATCTCCTCTAGTAACTGCCTTTTTTAAAACACCATTTTCATAGGTAATACTTATAGAAGCCCCATCATATTTAAGCTCACAAACGTATTCTAAATGAACGTCGCCAAGAACTTTTTGACAACGTTTTTCCCAATCCAATAAATCTTCTTTAGAATAGGAATTATCCAAAGAATACATTCTGAATTTATGTTTTGTAGTCTCAAAATTCTTAGTAATAGCACCTCCAACACGTTGAGTTGGTGAATTTTCATCGAAAAATTGTGGATTTTGCTCTTCTAATTCTTGCAACTCTTTCAATTTAGTATCAAACTCAAAATCAGAAATAGTTGGTTTATCCAAAACATAATAATTATAATTATGTAGTTCTAATTCTTTTCGCAGTGCTAGAATTGACTCTAAAGTATTCATATAAAAACAATTATTTATTTTGCTAGTAACGCTTCAAACTTACTAAACAATTCACCTTTACTTATTATTCCACCTTTTTTAATAATTTCAAAAAGTGATTCATTTCTTCCTGCTGAAATATCTTTTTTTCCTTGTTGAATTTCTACTGAATCAGAAAAAACATTCTCGCTTAACCAATTGATTCCTTCCGCAGATAGAAAGTCGGTTGAAGAATCTGTAGAGTTAATGACATATGAATAAACATTGCTATCTATACATTTAAAAAGGAAAATATAATTTTTAGAAAAATGATCAATATACTTAACATTATCTAATGCTTTATCCCAAATCATATCAGAAAAAACATCTATTTCTTGTTCTGCAACTAAAGGTTTATTCTTTTTTAAATCATCCCATTCTTTTTTATCAATTGACTGAGTTGCCAAGAAATTTATAAATTCGGGATGTAATTCTTCTAATTGTTCCTTCGTTAATCTTGCATATTTCATGTAAAATATCTTTATGTATTGTAAATTAAGGTAAAATCACTTCTTTTTCAATACAATTTTATGGTGTAAATATAAAAAAAAAGCTCCGCAATGTGCGGAGCTTCAATTATTTTTTGAAATTAAATTATGCTTGTTCAGCAACAATTTCATAAGCCAATTCAACAATCACATCTCTATGTAATCTTACGTTAGCATTGTATTTTCCAACACGCTTAACGATTCCACTTGAAATGAATTTCTTGTCGATATCATGACCATTACTTGATAAAACTTCTGCGATGTTTGCATTAGTTACAGAACCAAATAATTTTCCACCACCAGCTTTAACAGCAATTTTAATTTCAAGAGCTTTTAATGATTCAGCAATTTTATTTGCATCGTCAACTAATTTTTGCTCTTTGTGTGCTTTTTGTTTTAAGTTCTCAGCTAACACTTTCTTAGCTGAAGGAGTTGCTAAAGAAGCAAAACCTTGAGGAATTAAATAGTTACGACCATAACCGTTTTTAACAGTTACTACATCATCTTTAAATCCTAAATTAGGTACATCTTGTTTTAAAATAAGTTCCATGTTGTTGTCCTTATATTATGAGAAGTTAGGTTTCATTAAATTGAAAACCAACAACTTTTATTTAATTATTATTTTAATAAATCGGCCACGTATGGCATTAAAGCTAAGTGACGTGCTCTTTTAACAGCTACAGACACTTTTCTTTGATACTTTAATGAAGTACCTGTTAAACGTCTTGGTAAAATTTTACCTTGTTCGTTTACAAACTTTAATAAGAAATCAGCATCTTTATAATCGATATATTTAATACCTGATTTTTTAAAACGACAGTATTTCTTTTGTTTGTTAGTTTCAATATTTAATGGCGTAAGATATCTAATCTCTCCGTCTTTCTTTCCTTTTGCAGATTGCTCTAATGTAGACATAACTTAGTTTGATTTAGATTTTAATTTTTCTCTTCTTCTTTCTGCCCATGAAATAGCGTGCTTATCTAACGATACATTTAAGAAACGCATAATACGCTCTTCACGTCTTAATTCAGTTTCGAAAGCGATAATAATATCAGCTGGCGCTTGGAATTCAAATAAGTGATAAAAACCACTTTTTTTGTGTTGGATTTCGTAAGCTAATTTTTTTAAGCCCCAATCCTCTTTTGATACCATCTTTGCTCCTCTAGAAGTAAGAAAATCTTCAAACTTACTTACTGTTTCCTTTACCTGTACTTCAGATAAAACGGGATTCAAGATGAAAACAGCTTCATAATGATTCATAATATGATTATTTATTGTTAAATTGGGTGCAAAAATAGACAAATTATTTATACTAACAAAACCTATTTTAAATATTTCTCAAATTTAAAATATTTAACTTGTTTTATTAAGTTTTTTACTATACATTTAACTCATCTAATAGAATATCTTATGAAGCTGAATTGTATAGTTGTTGATGATAGCGCCATTCAAAGAATGACAATTACAAAACTTGTAAACGAATCTACTAATCTAAACCTTGTAGGAGATTTTGCAAATGCTCTTGAGGCTAAAAATGCTATCAACAACAATGTTGTTGATTTAATTTTTTTAGATATTGAAATGCCATTAATTAATGGTTTTGACTTGTTAGATGGATTAAGAGTAAAACCCCAAATTGTTTTCATTACTTCTAAAGCTGATTATGCCGTTAAGGCTTTTGATTATGAAGCTACTGATTTTCTTCAAAAACCAATCTCCAAAGAACGCTTCTTAAAAGCTGTTAAAAAAGCATTGGAACTACACCAATTAAGAAACGAAACTCCCGAAGACCAAGGAGAAACCATTATTATTAAAAGTAATCTTAAAAAACTAAAAATTTATACTTCAAAAATTAAATGGGTTGAAGCTTTTGGCGATTATATTAAAGTTATTACCGATGAAGACAGTCACTTAGTTTTATCTACGATGAAAGCTTTTGAAAAAGAATTACCTGAAGGTAAATTTATTAGAGTACATAAATCATATATTGTAAACTTAGAAAGAGTTGAAAAATTCAACAGTAAATTTGCTGAAATTGGCAAAACCAAAATACCAATTAGTAGAAATAAAAAAGAAGTAATTTCTGAAGCAATTGAAAAACTTTAATAATTATCAACATTTACAATAACTCGTATTGACCTGTATTGAGCAATTGCATCAAAACTCATTAATATCTTATTAATTTTTTGCTTACTATTGCCTAAATGCGCTGTGGTAGGAATTTTAATTAAAATAGTTCTAATAAACTCGTTTCTAATTTTACTAATCGCAGGTTCCTCAGGTCCAAGTACTGTCATGTTTAAACTTTGATTCAACACACTATACAACCACATTGAACCTTCTTTTAGTTTTTCATAATCTCTATGCTTTAACGTAAGTTTCAACAACCTCACATATGGAGGATATTTAAAGTTTTTTCGTTCGTAAATTTGCTCTTTATACATAGCATCATAATTATTACTTAAAACTTGCTGCAAAGTATTATGAAAAGGATTATACGTTTGAATCATTACTTTTCCAGGCAAGTCTTTTCTTCCTGCTCTACCAGAAACCTGAACAATCATTTGAAAAGCTCTTTCGTAAGCTCTAAAATTGGGTTGATTCAATAAATTATCGGCATTTAAAATTCCAACTAAGGTTACCTTATCAAAATGAAGACCTTTTGCTAACATTTGAGTTCCAACTAAAATATCAATTTCCTCATTTCTAAAAGCATTGATGATTTTTTCATAACCATGTTTTCCACGAGTTGTATCTTGATCCATTCGACCAATATTTTTATCTGGAAAAAGTTGTTTTAATTCTAATTCAATTTGCTCAGTACCAAAACCTTTTGTGGACAACTCAACCGAATGACAACTATGACAATGCGTAGGATTGGCAATGGAATAACCACAGTAATGGCATCTTAGTTGATTTTTAAACTTATAATAGGTTAAACTTACATCGCAACTTGGACAATGCGAAACATGACCACAGGTTTTACATTCTACATAAGGTGAAAAACCTCTACGATTTTGAAAAAGAATTACTTGTTCGCCATTTGCAAGAGTTTCTGATATTTGTTTTATTAAATCATCTGAAAAGTGTCCAGTCATTTTCTTTCGAAAATATTTGTCTTTTAAATCAATCAGTTCAATTTCAGGTAAAACTACATTTCCATATCGTTTTTTCAGTTGAACTAAACCGTATTTATTAGACTTACAATTATAATAACTTTCAAGACTTGGAGTTGCACTTCCTAACAGCACTTTTGCCTTAAACTGATGAGCTAAAACTATAGCAGCATCTCTAGCATGATATCTTGGTGCTGGATCTTGTTGCTTAAAAGTTTGTTCGTGCTCTTCATCAACAATTATAAGTCCTAAATTTGAAAAAGGTAAAAACAAAGCGCTTCGAACTCCAATAATAATTTTTGCTTTTTCGGATTTTTCAATCAAATGATTCCACACTTCTACCCTTTCATTATTTGTATATTTCGAATGAAAAACAGCTACTTGATTTCCAAAATAATCGGTTAATCGTTGAACCAATTGTGTGGTTAAAGCAATTTCTGGCAGAAGAAACAAAACCTGTTTATCTTCTTTAATATATTCTTCTATTAACTTTATATAAATTTCGGTTTTACCCGAAGCCGTAACTCCGTGTAATAAATTAACATCGAAATTTTGAAAATTATCTTTTATAGAATTTAAAGCAATTTGTTGAGCCTCACTCAAGGTAAAGTTTGCATTCTCATTCTTATTAAACACAACTCTATCTTCATTAATATAATAATCTTCGAAGATTTGTTTTTGAATAAGTGAGTTTATAATTGAAGTTGAACTTTTTGAAGTTTCTAACAATAACTTTACTGAAATTGGCTTTTTTGTAGTTGCTTTTAATTGAAAAAAACTTAAGACCAATTCCCTTTGTTTTTTAGCCCTACTTAACGATTCTAATAACTCCGATAATTTATCTTGATTATCGTAGTTTTCGTGTAATTGAATATATTTGGTTTGCTTTGGTTTATATTGCTCCTTGATTTCTTCTTGTAAAAGGATTACACCTTTTGCAATTAAAGCGTTTATCGTATTAAAAATATTCTTCTTATTAAGAATACTTACAATCTCATTAATTCGTAATGACGATTGAATTTTTAAAGCTTCAACGATTAAATATTCATCATCTTTTAAATCAATTTCAATTAAATCAGCTTCATTATTTAAACTAATTAATGTTTCACTTTCGATTATAAAGCCAGAAGGAAATGCGCACTTATATACTTCGCCTAACGAACACATGTAGTAATTTGCAATCCATTTCCAATGTTCAATTTGAAAAGAGTTCACTACTGGTTTTTCGTCTAAAATTTGAAGAATTTCTTTTGCTTCATATAACTGAGGCGGATTATTGTTTTTACCTAATACTAAACCTGTATAAATTTTAGTTTTTCCAAACGGAACAGCAACACGCATCCCAACTTGAATGTATTCAAATTCAGCTTCAGAAACTTGGTAGGTAAAATTTTTTGAGACTGCAATAGGCAAAACCGTCTCTATGAAATACTGCATAAAACAAAGATAGTTTGAAAAAAGACAAAAAAAAAGCACCTTCAAATTGAAAGTGCTTTTTGTATGCTGTTATTAGAAAATTACTTTCCTAACATTCCGTCTTTTAAATCTTTATCAGCAGGTTTTGTTCCTAACCAAATACCGAATAACGCTTTTTTAAAGTCATGACCATCGATAGTTCCTTTTTTAACTCCGTTTTTTAATACCACTACGCCTTGTCCAGGAATATTTGCAATAATAAAAGTATCTCCTTTTTTAATTTCTTCTTTAAAAAAACCTTTGAATTTATCAATTTTAGCTTTTAAAGGAGCTGTGTTTTTATTTGTAGAGTTTTCAAATCCTTCATTAACAGCATCTATCATTTTTTCTGAAGTTATCATTCCAGAAACAATATCTAATTTTATTGCTCCAGCACCTTTACTATCTGTAATGTCTTTTGCATTTGAACTTTTTGTTGGTAAATACAAAGATCCAACATATAAATCAATCCACATTTTTTCTCTAAGACCAGCTCCATTTAACGCAAGAGACTCACCTTCGACAGTTAATTTTGAATCAATTTTTACACCAGAAACTGTTTGTTGTGCATTAGCAGAGAAAATTCCTGTAAAAGCAACTAATAATAATGTTAAGATTTGTTTTTTCATGATTGTTCTTTTTTTAATAATTTTTGTTAAATATATAATTTTTTTCTTTTTAATTTAGTGATGGTTGCATTTATTTCAAATCCTAATAAGAGAACCATACAATTTATCCAGATATAAAACATTAAAACAAGAAGTGTGCCAATTGACCCATACAACTCATTATATTTTGAAAATTTCACTACATAAACACCAAATAAATAGGAAGATAGAATAATTAAAAGAGTAGTGAAAACTGCTCCATAACTAATAAATGTAACATCTTTTGTCTCCCTCGTACCAAATTTATATAAAATTGATGTAGCAATAAGTATCATTAAGACTACAAAAAGATATCTTCCCCAAATAATTAAATAAACATCATCTGAAATAAAACCAGTTGACTTTACTTTTTGAATAAAAACCTCAAAAACGACAATTGCAGCAACAGTAATAAGCAACAAAGCCGTTAGAGTTAATGAAATAGCTAAAGCAATTAAATATTGTTTTACAAAACCTCTAGATAAAGTTATATGTGCTGACATTTCAAATCCTCCAAGGATAGCATTAATGCCATTTGTCATTAACAAAATAGAAATAATTATACCCGAAGAAAGTAAACTTTGATAACTATTACTCATAATATCTGTAAGAATAACCTGAATAGCATCAAAGGTTGTGGGCGGAACACCTTGCTCTACAAAGTATAAAAAATCTTCTTGAAAACCTTCAATAGGAATATATGGAATTAAGTTTAAGATAAATAATGCAAACGGAAATAGTGCCATAAAAAAGCTAAAAGCAATAGCACTTGCTCTATATGAGAAAGCTCCTTTGAAAATTCCTAAAACATATAGTTCTAAAATATCATATAAAGAAAGTCCCTGCAAAGAAGACAATGATACTTTCTTAGTTAAAAAAACCAATTGTTTAACAACGGGGATTTTATTTAGCTTGCTTTCTATTTCTTCAGACATATATTAAATTGCCTTTAAACTTAAATCTAAATTATAAACAGAATGTGTTAAAGCACCAGATGAAATAAAGTTAACTCCACAATCTGCATATTGACGAATAGTTTCTCCGTTTATATTGCCAGAAGATTCCGTTAAACATTGATTTCCAATTAAAGCAACAGCCTCTCTTGTGGTATCATAATCAAAATTATCTAGTAAAATTCTATACACGTTTTCAGAAGCCAATATTTCTTTCACTTCCTCTATATTTCTAGCTTCTACTATAATTTTTAAATCTTTATTATGTTCCTTTAAATAAGCATTTGTTTTTGAAATAGCTTTAGAAATTCCACCCGCAAAATCGATATGATTGTCTTTTAACATTACCATATCATACAAAGCAAAACGGTGATTTTCTCCACCTCCAATTTTTACAGCCCATTTCTCTAGAGCTCTAATTCCTGGAGTTGTTTTTCTTGTATCTAATACTTTTGTTTTCGTTCCTTCTAATAAATCAACAAATTTCTTGGTTTTTGTTGCAATAGCGCTCATTCTTTGCATTGCATTTAAAACTAATCTTTCAGCTTTTAAAATGGCCTGAGAAGTTCCGTAAACATGGAAAACAACATCTCCATACTTCACAAGATCTCCATCATTAAAGAATGTTTCCACTTTCATTGTTGGCTCAACATAATGAAATACTTGTTTTGCAAAATCAATTCCTGCAATAATACCTTCATCTTTAACTAATAATTTTGCACTACCTTCTGCTTCAATTGGAATACAGGCTAATGAACTATGGTCGCCATCGCCTACATCTTCTCTAATTGCATTTGCAATAATTAAATCTATTTCTTGTTGAAATTGTTCTTGTGAAATCATAATAAAAAATTGTTTTGCTAAAGTAGCAATAAGTAATAGAATTTAAAAATAATAGTACAATTTTGGCATAAAAAAACCCAAGCATTGCCTGGGTTCATATTACTTTTATAATCTATTATTTATAAACAGATTCTTTTTTGAAATGTAAAGTCAATAAGTAGTAAACTACTGCTCTATATTTATTTCTATTTGAACGTCCGTATTTTTCAATAACAGCATCAATACCTTTATCTAAGTCTGCACTATCTTTTAAACCTAATTTTTTAATTAAAAAATTATTCTTAACAGTTGCTAATTCTTTTTCATCAGTACCAGAAACTGTTGAAGCATCAGCATTATAAATAGATGGACCACAACCAATAGTTACTTTAGTTAATAAATCCATATTTGCAGTCATACCACATTTATCTTTTAAATCAGCAGCATATTTTGCAATTAAATCGTCTCTTTTACTCATAATTATAGTTTTTAGTGTTAAGATTTACCCAAATTTAATATTTTTTTAGCAATTACTAAAACATAAAAGCTAATATTATTTTAAAAAATTATAGTTTTTTAAAATAATTTAATAAAACCTCGTTGTTTAACTTTTCAGGTGTACATATTTCTAATAAACTAGGCTGTTCGTTTGAATTAAAAAAATCATTCAACAACTCTTTTAAATTATTTTTCTCATTAGCTGAGAAATATTTAAAACCGAACATTTCAGCCAAATGATTAGCTTTCAAACTATGTGATGTTTCAAAAAACTCATTAAAAACTCTATCTTCTTTATGACCGGGTAAAATTCTAAAAATTCCACCTCCAGAATTATTAATTAAGATGATTTTAAAATTCTCTGGAATGTATTTATTCCACAAAGCATTACTATCGTAAAAAAAGCTAATATCACCTGTAATTAAAATCGTTGCTTTTTTTGAAGTTGTAGCGGCTCCAACTGCTGTTGATGTACTTCCATCAATTCCACTTGTTCCTCTATTGCAATAAACTTCAATATTTTTATCTAACTCGAATAATTGCAAGTAGCGAATAGCCGAACTGTTGCTTATTTGCAAATTTACATTTCCATTTAATTTTTTAGCAATTAATGCAAAAACACAAAAGTCCGAAAAGGGAACTGTAGCAAGATATTCGTTATGCTTTAACTTTCGTAAAGCTATTATATCAGACATTTCTTTTGCGTAAGAACTCGAAACTAAATTACATTTCAAATACAATTTAGTAAAAAACTCGTTTGCATTTGTTTTAAAATGATTTGTCAAACAACCATAAGTATCATAAGCTCTCAATTCATCAATATGCCAATGCTCGTTAGGTTGATATTTTCGTAAAAATGCTTTTATTCTTTTAGAAACTACCATTCCGCCAAAAGTAACTAAGATTTGAGGCTTAAAATGCTCAAAATCTTCAGTAGTAAATGGAGTAATTATTGCATCAATATTTGAAATAAATGTTTCATTATGAAGGTTTGAAGTTGCTTCAGTCATTACAACAACCGATTCGTCTTTTACCAATTGTTCAATTACAAAACTATCAATAGAATTGGGTTTTAATTCTCCAACTAAAATAAGTTTTTTGGAAGCTGAATTCCATTTTGAAATAAATTCTTCAGTTATATCAAAATTTATTTTTTTTTCTGCAATTGGAATGATATTAGGAACAACATTTAATTCATTTACAGTACTATATAAAGGCTCTTCAAAAGGAACATTAATATGAACTGGACCTTTATTAGTCATCGAAATATTTAGAGCTTCATTGATTTTTATATCATTTTCAGTAGAAGCAGTTTCTTGCAAGTTAGCACTGTATAAAATGTGATTTGCAAAAACATTTTCCTGACGAATAGTTTGCCCATCACCAATATCAATTTTATCATGAGGTCTATCTGCACTGATTACTACAAGTGGAATTTGACTATAAAATGCTTCGGCTACAGCCGGATAATAATTTAATAAAGCAGAACCCGAAGTACAAACAACTGCAACTGGTTTATTAATTTGTTGGGCAATTCCTAATGCAAAAAAAGCGGCACATCGTTCATCAACAATGCTATAACACTTAAAGTTTGGATTATTAGCAAATCCTATTGTTAATGGAGCGTTTCTTGAGCCTGGTGAAATAATTATATGTTCTACGCCTTTAGCTTTACAAATTTCTATGACACTTTGCGCTAAAGGAATTTCTGGATAAATCATTTTATATTTACTAAGTGGTAAAGATACAAAGTTGCAAAGGTTTTAATACATTTACAACTCAAAATTGTTATTAATGGAAATTTCTATTCGACCTTATAAAGAAACTGATGCTCAAGCTATTTTAGAAGTCATCAATTTTAATATTTTAAATTCTACTGCTTTGTATGATTATAACATAAGAACTTTAGAACAACAAACAGATATATTAAAAGAAAAAATAGATAAAAACTTTCCTGTAATTGTTGCTGTTTTAAATGAAAAAGTAGTTGGTTTTGGCTATTATAGTGAATTTCGTTTTAGAGAAGCTTACAAATATACTGTTGAACATTCTGTTTATGTCAATAAGGATTTCCAAGGAATGAAAATAGGTCATTTACTCATGGAAAAACTTATTCAATTAGCTAAAAAACAAAAACTTCACACTATGATTGCCGTTATAGATTCGGAAAATGAAAACAGCGTGAAGTTTCATGAAAAATACGGATTCAAAACCGTTGGAATCATTAAAGAATCGGGCTATAAATTTGACCGATGGTTAGATTCTGTTTTCATGCAATTGATTTTAAAATAATTATTTTCCTTCAATCCAATTGATAATTTTTTCATCTGTAGGTAAAGTTCTTGGCGAAATGATCATATCTAACTGACCTTCTTCGTTTAAAAGATATTTTTGAAAATTCCATTCTACTTCACTATCTGCAACTCCATTTTTAGCTTTTTGAGTTAAAAATTGATACACAGGATGCATTTCTTTTCCTTTAACCGAAATTTTATTCATCATAGGAAAACTTACACCATAATTACGCTCACAAAAAGTGGCAATTTCATCATTTGTTCCTGGTTCCTGACTCATAAAGTCATTTGCTGGAAAACCAATAATAACAAAGTTATCGTCTTTATACTTATCATAAATAGCTTGTAAATCTTTATATTGTGGAGTTAACCCACATTTTGAAGCTGTATTTACAACCATTATTTTTTTTCCTTTTAAAGAATTAAAATCAAAATCATTACCTTCTAAATCTTGTACTTTAAATTGATGAATAGAAGCTCTTTCCATTGTATTGTTATTTGTTACTAAATTTTTATTTAAACTCTCTTGTTGCTTACAACCTATAATAGTTAATGCAAATGCAAATAATCTAAAAATATTTTTCATTTTATATAATTTATTACCCAAAGTTAACTCATTTGAATTTCAAATTCTACTAAACAACTCTTAAATATCAATTAAATTATTTAATTTAGCCCAGAACAAAGTAATAAATATGTTTTTCTTAAGAACTTTAATTTCATTTTTAAAAGATGACGAATACAGAGATTTATTAATTACCACGATATTAATAATTTTCTCTGGAACTTTTGTTTATCACCATTTAGAAGGCTGGGGCTATATTGATTCTTTCTATTTTTCTGTAGTTACACTAACCACAATTGGATATGGTGATTTTTCTCCTCAAACAGATGAAGGAAAGCTCTTTACTGTTTTGTATATAGTTATAGGCATTGGAATGATTTTAAGTTTTATTAATACCATTCAGCATCATTACACTTATATGAAGCATAAAGAAAAAAGAGAAATATTAAAAAATAGAGCATTTAAAAGACCTGAAGATAATTTGAATGCTAGAATTGATAAAAAAATAGAAAAAATGATAGAAGAAAAAAAGGAGCATTAAGCTCCTTTTTTTTATTTATTATAATATTTTTTATATTTAAAATAAGAAATAACACTAAGTAAAATAACAGTTGCAACTGAATAATAAATAAAACTTGGTGTTACCACTTTATCTCCACTAGCATATGAATGTAACCCTGTTAAGTAAAAGTTTACTCCGAAATAGGTCATCAAAATAGAATAAAAAGCAAAAATACTCATAACGTTATAAATCCATTTACTTCTAAGCCCAGGAACAAAACGAGCATGAATTACAAAAGCATAAACCATAATACTTATTAAGGCCCAAGTTTCTTTTGGATCCCAGCCCCAATAACGCCCCCAACTTTCATTAGCCCATTGTCCGCCTAAAAAGTTCCCAATTGTAAGCATTACTAAACCAACAGTAATTGCCATTTCATTAATATAGCTAATTTCATCAATAGCTAATTTCATTTTTTCTTTATTTGATTCATTTGTAAAAATGATTAACAATAAAGCAACTAAACCTAATATCATTCCTAAAGTAAACGGCCCATAACTCGCAACAATAACTGCTACGTGAATCATTAACCAATACGAATTAAGTACAGGAACTAGGTTTGCAATTGCCGGATCCATCCAATTCCAATGAGCAATCATTAAAATCATTGAAGCTACAAATGCAGTTGAAGCAACTGTAAGTTGTGATTTCCTTCCAAATGCTAAACCAAAAAACATGGTTGCCCAACCCACATAAATCATACTTTCATAAGCATCACTCCATGGTGCGTGACCTGAGATATACCAACGTGCAATTAATCCTAAAGTATGAAGAATAAAGAAAAACCCAATTAAAACATGGAAAAACTTAACTGTATTTTTAACAAATACTGATTTTGTAAACAACTGAATTATTGTAAAAATCAGCATTAAAACACCAGCAATCATATACAAATAAAACAATCTTTTAAAAATATCGTACTTATTATAAGTAATTTCAGCTTTTACCTTACTATCCGAAGGCATTACATTAGCACCATACATTTTTTGATAGCGTTCTAAACCTACTAATAACGAATCTGGTGTATTATAGTTTTTGGTTTCAGTCGCTTTTGAAACAGCATCTAAATAATAAGGAATTAAATTTTTTATATTATCTAAGTCTGTACCTGTAGGTTCGTTTAATTCTAAAAAAGACACCCATTTATTCGTTTTATCATTTGGTACAGGATAAACTCTAAGAATTTGTCCGCTCAATGCATCATATAAAAGATTTACTTTTTTGTCAGTATCTATAAAGTCTTTTTCAAAATTACTTGGCACAATAGCTTTGAATGCTCTTTCTAAATAAGAGGATAACTTATAGTTCCCTTTTTCATCGAAGAAATCAGCTAATGCAGCATACTTTGCCTCTTTTTCAACTCCAACAATTTTTCTTAAACTATCATTTCCTCTTTTTAAATAAACAATTGGAATGGTATACCAATATCTTGGAAATTGCGTCATAGAAATAAAAACCTGATCGGCATTCATCCCTTCAAAAGTATCGCTCTTTGAAACTTTACGAAGTAATTCAGAAGAGAACGTATTTATAGGCTTCATTCTTCCGCCCGCATCTTGAATAATAGTATATCCAAATTTTGAAGCATGTTCTTCTGAAACTTTATATTTTTCAATTATTTCTTTTGCTTTTGCAGCATCATCTTCTGCATGGCTATGATTTTGTGAAAATCCGTTAAATGAAAACAAAAACAATAAAATTAATAAAGCTTCTTTTTTAGCTTTCACTTTATCTAATTTTCTTTTTAAATCACCAAAACGAGTATTTTTATCGAATAAAATAACCATTAAGGCAAAGTAAAGTAAAAAATAACCTATGTAAGTTATCCATGTACCTACAGCATCATGACTTACAGATAAAACAGTTCCTTTTTCATCTTGATCAAAAGAGGCTTGAAAAAACCTAAAACCTCCATAATCTAAAATATTATTCATAAAAACACTGTCTTTAAACGTTGTATTGTTTTCGGTATCAATAATTTCTAATTTACTTTTAAATGATGCATAACTTTTTTCGGTACCAGGATATTTATCGGCAATAAAATCATCAACTTTTATACTAAAAGGCAAAGTATATACTTTACTTCCAAAAAATAAAGAAAACTCTAAATCACCAAGTTTAACCGATTGTGGTGTTCCTTGTTTCCCTTTTGAACCAACAAGAGTTAGTGTTTCTTCTAAACCTTGACTTTTGACTTTTACAATTAAAGCATCATCCGTTTGCTTATCCTTATAATCATTATTTGATTTGTAAGTTATTGTTCCTTTTTCAGCAGGTTCTGGAAAAACAAACTGTGAACCTCCAATATTATACAACGAACGTAACATTAAGGGCTGAACAGAATCTTTTACAACATTTCCTTGCATTTTATCTGCCATGCGCATAAAAGTTCCTTCAAATGGAGTTTGAATTAAGTAAGCTCCGTCAACATTTGAAATATTTATTGCGCCTTCAGTAAATTTATTAAAAGCAAAAAGGACATTGTGAATATTTTGAACTTCACCTTCTTTTAAATAATGTTCGTGACGATTTCCATCGCCAGATTCGACCATTTTAAAATACTGAATTCCGTTTTCTGATGGCGTAATGGTTTCACTAGCATTCATAATAAAATCGACATATTCAATTTCAAATGGAATAGCATTAAATTCATTTTTAATTGAAAAGTCATTATCAGTAGCTTGAGAAAAATATTGATTATGCTCGAATGTTTTTCGTTTCATTTCGCCTTTGTACTCACCATCTACAAAAGTGGTTAGAAAAGTTTTGTCCGAATAAAAAACATTTTCAGTTGCCCCTTCTCTAATTGGCATTAATCCTTCATAACTAATATATCTAGTTACAAATGCACCTACTAGAATAAAAATAAAAGATAAATGAACTAAAAGCGTTGACCATTTTTCTTTTTTATACAATTGATATCTTTGAATATTTCCAAAAAAATTAATTACAAAAAACACCATAATAGTTTCAAACCACCATGCATTATAAATAAGTATTCTTGCTGTTTCAGTATTGTATTCACTTTCAATAAAAGTACCAAAAGCCATTGCAACTGCAAATCCAATAAATAAGACAGCCATTAAACGTGTAGAAAATAAGAAAGCGTATATTTTTTTATCCATTTGATTGTAGTAATAGTAAAACGGTTACAAATGTACTTAAAAAGAAAAACTTTTAAATAAGTTTAACAAAGCTTTACGCAATTTTAAGAATTGTAAAATTAATATAACATCTTTACTTCTTTTAAATCAAATTCCTTAATTGAATCATTTTCTAACATGATTTGAAGTTTTCCAAATTTGGAAACACCTTTAATAATCCCCATAAACTGATGATTATCAACATCTAAAAAAACAGAAGGAATATTTTTTTTAAATAAATTATTGTGATATTCATCCCAAAAATCTTTTTTAACATTATTTGTAATTTGAGCACAATGGATTTTTAATTGATAATGAATTTCTTCTAAAATTAAGTTTTTATCGAATTCCTTATTATTTAAAATGGCTAAAGAAGAAGCTTGAGGTAAATCTTCAAAATGCAATTGATTTATATTTAATCCAATACCTACAATTGAAACAATTTCATTATTGCCTTTAAAAATATTTTCAATTAATATGCCAGCTATTTTTTTTTGCTCTGACAAAATGTCGTTCGGCCATTTAATCGCTAAATTATTTATTTTAAATTTTTCAAGTGTTTTTATAATTGAAATAGAAACTAACGTATTTAAAACAAAAACAGAAGAAGCGTCTACAACAACATCTTTTATTAACATGCTAAAAGTTAGGTTTTTACCCGTTTCAGAATTCCAAACAGCACCAACTTGTCCTTTCCCTTTTGTTTGATTCTCTGTACAAACAATTGTAAAATTTTCTACATATTGATTCATAATCAACTCCTTTAAAAATGAGTTTGTAGATTCTATGGCATTGAGTTTGATAATATTCATTTAAGTAAAATAGCAAAGAAAAAATTTAATCTTTTGTTAAGGTTCAAAATTAAAGACAAAAAATGATAACTTTGCATAAACATAAAAAAATTAAATGAGTACTAAAAATATAAGTAACGACGATTTATTAGCAAATATCATAAAAGGAATTGAAGATGTAAAAGGAGCTGATATTGATATTTTAGATTTAAGAGGAATTGACAATACTGTTTGTGACTACTTTGTTTTATGCAACGGAAATTCAAACACACAAGTAAATGCCATTACAAATTCAATTCAAAAAGTAGTTTCTAAGGAATTAAAAGACAAACCTTGGCATGTAGAAGGCAGCGAAAATGGTGAATGGGTACTTATGGACTATGTAAATATAGTTGTACACGTTTTTCAAAAACACATTCGTGAGTATTACAACATTGAAAGTCTTTGGGGTGATGCAAAAATAACTTCTATTGAAAGTAAATACTAAAAAACATGTCAGATAATAAAAAAAATTCGAAGTTTAAACTTAGTCCTTGGGCTATTTACGGACTTATTATAGGTTTATTTTTACTTATCAATATATTCGGGAATGGCTTTGACTTTAATAGTCCTAAACAAACAACATTATCTAAATTTTATCAATATTTAGATTCAAATCAAGTTGAAAAAGTTGTTTTTTCAAATACTAAAGCCTCAATAATCTTAAAAAAAGAAGCTTTAACTACAAAAACACATTCTAAAGTTAAAGATGGTACTTTTGGAAAAATAAACGAAAAAGGACCTCATTATATCATTGAAATTGGAAATAGTGAACTATTTCAAAAAACACTAGAAGAAGCTAGACAAAAAGGATTAATTTCAGAATATGAAAAAGAACCAGAAAGTGCTTGGGGAGAAATAATATCATTGTTACTTCCTATAATACTTATAGTTGGACTTTGGGTATTCATGATGAGAAGAATGTCTGGTGGTTCTGGAGGCGGAGGCGGTCAAATATTTAGTATTGGTAAATCAAAAGCTAAATTATTTGATGAAAAAAATGATGTTAAAGTTACGTTTGAAAACGTAGCAGGACTTGAAGGTGCAAAAGAAGAGATTGAAGAAATTGTTGAATTCCTTAAAAATCCAGAAAAATATACATCAATTGGTGGTAAAATACCAAAAGGAGCATTACTAGTTGGACCTCCAGGAACCGGTAAAACATTATTAGCAAAAGCCGTTGCTGGCGAAGCAAAAGTTCCTTTCTTTTCTTTATCAGGATCAGATTTTGTTGAAATGTTCGTTGGTGTTGGTGCTTCTCGAGTAAGAGATTTATTCAAACAAGCCAAAGAAAAATCTCCTGCAATTATTTTTATTGATGAGATAGATGCAGTAGGTAGAGCCCGTGGTAAAAGCAACATGTCAGGCGGAAACGATGAAAGAGAAAACACATTAAACCAGTTATTAACTGAAATGGATGGTTTTGGAACAAATACAAATGTTATTGTACTAGCAGCAACAAATAGAGCTGATGTTTTAGACAAAGCATTAATGCGTGCAGGACGTTTTGATAGACAAATTTATGTTGATTTACCGGATGTTAGAGAACGTAAAGAAATTTTTGAAGTTCACTTAAAACCTATAAAAAAAGAAGAGGAATTAGATACCGAATTTTTGGCAAAACAAACACCTGGTTTTTCGGGAGCAGATATTGCTAATGTTTGTAACGAAGCAGCTCTAATTGCTGCTCGTAAAAATAAAAAAGCAGTAAACAAACAAGATTTCTTAGATGCTGTTGATAGAATTGTAGGTGGATTAGAAAAGAAAAATAAAATTGTTACTCCTGCAGAAAAAAGAGCGATTGCTATACACGAAGCAGGTCATGCAACTGTAAGTTGGATGCTTGAACATGCAGCACCACTTGTAAAAGTGACTATTGTTCCTAGAGGGCAAAGTCTTGGAGCAGCATGGTATTTACCAGAAGAACGTTTAATTGTTCATCCAGAGCAAATGTTAGATGAAATGTGTGCTACTATGGGAGGAAGAGCAGCTGAAAAAGTTATTTTCAATAAAATTTCAACCGGAGCTTTAAGTGATTTAGAAAAAGTTACAAAGCAAGCTCGCGCAATGGTAACTATTTATGGATTAAATGATAAATTAGGAAACGTTACTTATTACGACTCTTCAGGTCAAAGTGAATATAATTTTTCAAAACCTTATTCTGAAGAAACAGCTCGAATTATAGATAAAGAAATCTCTGAATTAATTGAAGGTCAATATGACAGAGCAATTCAACTTTTGGAAGAAAATAAAGATAAACTAAATCAATTAGCTGATATTTTAATTGAAAAAGAGGTAATATTTAAAGATGATTTAGAAGCAATATTTGGAGAAAGAACTTTCAATAAAGACATTGAAACTAATACTGAAGAATAACTAAATTCAGTTTATTTAACATTATTTAAAAAATCTTAGTCTTCTAATAAAAAGAACTAAGATTTTTTTTATCTTTGATGCTTACTATAATTTACCTACTAAAGATAAATGAGTCTTTTTAGAAAAATTTTTGGAAGCTCAAGTGAAACTTCAAATAGTGAAAAGGACAAAGAACAAAAAAGTCCTTACACTCCTGAGGTTAATTTACCTGTGGACGAAATGTTTACTCACCATTTTCAAAAAAATGGTGGCAAATTTATATATTGCGAAAACCTAGAAGAAGTTTCTGAAAATTTTTTAAATATTTTAGAAGAAAATGACTGGTTTGAATGTAATGTTTTATGTTATGAACCTGCGTTAAACCATTTGATTGAAGAGAACAAACTAGGCATTGTTAAAAACACTGATGAAGCCAATTTTTTCTTTTCAACTTGTGAAAGTTTAATTGCTGATGATGGTTCAATATTATTTTCTTCAAATCAACTAAAGCATAATAAGCCCAATGAACTTCCTATTAATATGGTAGTTTTCGCAACCACTAGCCAACTTGTTCCTAATAAAGGTGATGGAATGAGGCATATGAACAAAAAATATAACAGAGAGTACCCTACTAATATTACTACCATAAAATTCTTTGAAGAAGCAAAAGAGGAAGATTTTTTACATTATGGAAGTTGCCATAAAAACCTTTACTTACTTCTGTTAGAAGATTTATAGAGTATGAATGAAACATTAAAAAGAGCTCTTTCCGGAGCAGTTTATATAATTCTATTATTAAGCTGTATTTTATATTCTAAAGAAAGTTTAGCTATACTTTTTTCTATTTTATTAGTTTTTGGCGTTTATGAATTTGCAAAGATGACTTCTGTAAATTTTTATGCAGGAATAGTAATTGCAGGTTTTTCATATTATTTACTTTATAATGAATCTTACAATGTTTTAATTAACAATTGTATCACTATTTTTACTGTATTAATTTCAGCCAGACTTTTATATTTTTTATTTCAAAAAAAAGACAAAGAGTTTGACATTGTTACTCAATACTTAATTTTAATTGGTTATATAATTTTCCCTTTTATCTTAACGAATTATGTTCCAATAGGCCAAAAAGGCTATAATTCAGATATTCTTATTAGTATATTTATATTAATTTGGACAAATGATACTTTCGCTTATTTAGTTGGAAAGAATTTTGGAAAAAACAAACTATTCCCTTCTGTTTCTCCCAAAAAAACTATTGAAGGTTTTATTGGAGGACTACTATTTTCTGTAATTGGCGGAATATTATTGGCCAAATACTTCATAGAAGCTAAGTATGTTTATTTTTGGATTATAATTGCTATAATAGTAAGTATATTTAGTACTTTAGGAGACTTAATTGAGTCTAAACTAAAAAGAGTTGCTGGAGTTAAAGATAGTGGCACTATCATGCCCGGCCATGGCGGAATACTAGATCGATTAGATAGTATTATATTTGTAATTCCATTTATTAATTTGTTTTATTTAATTTTACGTTATGTTTCATAAAGAAGGTTCAAAAATAATTTTCATTACATTACTTTTAGTTGTTGGTGTAATTTTTTTAAGTGATGCTTTTATAACTATTATATGGTTAAAAAGTCTAATCTTACTTTTAGCTATATTCTTTTTAGTAATGGTTTTACAATTTTTCAGAAATCCAAAAAGAGAAATTGACAATAGTGATAACCACATACTTGCCCCTGTAGACGGAAAGGTTGTAGTAATTGAAGAAGTTTTTGAACCAGAATACTTTAAGGATAAAAGATTAATGGTTTCTATATTTATGTCTCCAATAAACGTACATGTTACCCGTTATGCTTTAAATGGAGTTGTAAAATATAGCAAATACCACCCTGGAAAATATTTAGTAGCATGGCACCCAAAAGCTAGTGAAGAAAACGAAAGAACTACTGTTGTTATAAATAACAGGGTCTACGGGGAAGTAATGTATCGTCAAATTGCAGGAGCTTTAGCAAGAAGAATTGTAAATTATGCCGAAGTAGGAATGAGAGCGATACAAGGTAAAGATGCTGGTTTTATTAAATTTGGATCAAGAGTTGACTTATATTTCCCTATTGGAACAGAAATTAATGTAAAGTTAAATGATGTTGCTGTAGGAGGAAAAACTGTAATCTCAAAGAAAAATTAATGACAAGAGAAGAGTTAGAAATATTATTTGATGAAGCATTTAGTAATGCTCAATTAATACCACAAGATTCTGTACCACAAGATTTACAGTTGGTTTTGTATGGCTTATATAAACAAGCAACTAGTGGAAATACTAAAAGTATGCATTTTCAAAACACTCAAGACATAAGAAATGCATTTAAACTTAATGCGTGGATGCAAGTAAAACATCTTAGTATTGAACAAGCAATGGAACAGTATATTGAAATCATTAATAATTTAATGAAAGAAAGAAATATATGAAAAATCATGTCTTAGTTATTGTATTTTCAATACTTTTTATTTCTTGTAAAAATGATAACAACCTAGTTGAAGTACAAATTCCTGAACCAGAAATTATCGATGAAAAAACTTCAAATTTTGGAAACCCAAATGACATAAAAACTGAAACCGGACCTTTTGAGTTAGTTCAACTAAAATACAAATTTGAAGATTTTTCGCCAAACTTAGATGGAAGAACAATGGAAACTCATTATTCTAAACATCTATTAAGTCATGCAAACAAATTAAACAAAATTGTAGCCGAAAACAAATGGTCGAAAAAAACAAAAATTGAAGACATTTTACTTAATTTAGATATAAATAATGCTGAATTAAGAAAAAGTGCAGGTGGTTACTATAATCATAATTTATTCTTTGAAAACTTAGCACCCAAATCTGACCTAAAACCAAGTGACACTTTAACAATGGCTATTGACAAACATTTTGGTTCGTTTGATGACTTTAAACAAAAATTTATTGCAACAGCATCAAACCTTAATGGTTCTGGATGGACATGGCTAATTCTTAATAAAAAAGGTGATTTAGAAATCGTTACAACTATAAATAATGACAACCCTTTAATGAAAGATGCTTTAATAAAAGGAACTCCTCTATTTAATATCGATACATGGGAACATGCCTATTATTTACAATATCAAAACAGAAAACTAGAATATCTAAAGAAAGTTTTTGAATTGTTAAACTGGGACTTAATCAGTAAAAAATACGAATCATTATAAATAAAAAAAGCTCTGAAATTTCAGAGCTTTTTTATTATAAATTTGTTGATGCAATTTTATTTCTCAAATTGTTTTAAAGTATTAACAATTATAGAAACACAATCTAATAATTGCTCTTCATTCATAACCAATGGTGGAGCAAAACGAATAATATTACCATGTGTTGGTTTCGCTAATAAACCATTATCTCGTAAAGCCATACAAATATTCCAAGCAGTTTCACTATCTTCAGTATCATTAATTACAACCGCATTTAAAAGACCTTTACCTCTTACTAATGTAGCAACAGAACTTGTTTCAATAAATTTAGCTAATTCTGAACGGAATAATTTCCCTAGTTTCTCAGCATTTTCTGCTAATTTTTCATCCTTAACCACATCTAAAGCAGCCATTGCAACAGCAGCAGCAATTGGGTTACCACCAAATGTTGAACCGTGTTGACCCGGTTTTATAACATTCATAACTTCATCATTAGCTAAAACTGCAGAAACTGGGTAAGCTCCACCAGAAAGCGCTTTTCCTAATATTAAAATATCAGGATGCACGTTTTCATGATCTACAGCTAATAATTGACCTGTTCTAGCAACTCCAGTTTGCACTTCATCTGCAATAAACAATACATTATTAGCTTCACATAACGCTTTAGCTTTAGCTAAATAACCTTCACTTGGCACATAAACTCCTGCTTCACCTTGAATAGGCTCAACTAAGAATCCTGCGATATTTTTTGAAGATGTAATTGCTTTCTCTAAAGCATCTAAATCATCATAAGCAATTTTAATAAATCCAGCTGTATAAGGACCAAAATTTTTACGTGCATTTTCATCATTTGAAAACGAAATAATGGTTGTTGTTCTTCCGTGGAAATTATTTTCGCAAACAATTATTTGTGCTTCATTTTCATTAATTCCTTTCTTTTCATAAGCCCATTTTCTACAAATCTTTAACGCTGTTTCAACCGCTTCGGCACCTGTATTCATAGGTAAAACCTTATCAAAGCCAAAATATTTTGTTATATATTCTTCGTAAACACCTAATTTATTGTTATAAAATGCTCTTGAAGTTAAAGTCAATGTTTTTGCTTGCTCCATCATTGCATTTACAATTTTTGGATGACAATGTCCCTGATTTACTGCTGAATAAGCCGATAAAAAATCGTAATATTTCTTACCTTCTACATCCCAAACATAAACACCTTCACCTTTACTTAAAACAACAGGGAGTGGGTGATAATTGTGTGCTCCGTACTTGTCTTCTAATTTAATTGCTTCAGCTGAACTCATTTTTTCTAAAACTGACATACTTTTTTATTTTTATTGATTTTGTAATCTCAATTCCTTCTTTTGGAGAGAAATCATCCTTGTTTTCACAAAAATACAAAATGAAAGCATTTTTATAAAGAAAAGAAAGTATTAATTTTTAATTTGTAAATCATTGTTTAAATATTACTATTAAATTATCAAAATAATCTTTTATATTTGAAATTCAAATGATTATGAACCAACTATGATAAAAAAAATACTATTAATACTTTTTTATTGTTTCAGTACTCTTACATGTTATGCTCAAACTTGGGAAATTACTCCAAACAATCAATTTGACTCTTTTTTTCAAGAAGCTTATACTACCTATCCGTCTATTCCAAGAGGAATCCTTGAATCTATAGCTTACACCAAAACACACATTCAACATATTGAACCAGAATATGGAATTCCAAGTTGTACCGGATTGCCTTATCATTTTGGAGTTATGGGTTTAGTTGAAAATGGAAAAAATTATTTTAGAAATTCGCTTGAAAAGGTAGCATCAATTTCAAAATATAGTGCAAAAGACATAAAAAACGATCCTAGAATTAACATTCTTGCTTTCGCGAAAGCATATAATGAATTGTTAGAAATTAATAATCTGAAAAACGAACCTATTCAAAAACAACTAAAGGTTATTGATGAATTATCTGAAATTCCAAATAACCAAAATACAGCTAATAATTTTGCTTTTGACACACAAGTCTATTCTATATTAAAAAATTTATTAGATCCGAAATTTCAAGAAGCTTATAATTTGCCAAAATATGAATTCAGTCTTGAAGAAGTTTTTGGTGCTGAAAATTTTAAAATATTAAACTCAACGAACGTTTTAATTAATAATGAAATAATAAACGGACAACGATATAATTCTAATTATAGTCGATTAGCTCCGCCGTGTAATGATGTCTCTGGAAGTTTTCCCTATACGGTTTTGTCAGCTGCTGCAGATCCTTCTAATTATAGCTCAAGAAGTGGAACCGCAATTACTCACGTTACAATTCATACGATGCAAGGTTCCTATGCTGGTGCTATTTCTTGGTTTCAAAATCCTTCAGCAAATGTTTCTGCTCATTATAATATGAGAGCTTCAGATGGACAAATTACTCAATCAGTTTGTGAAATTGATAAAGCTTGGCATGTTAGTAATTCAAACCCATACGCAGTTGGAATTGAACATGAAGGATACATTGACGATCCAACTTGGTATACAAATGTAATGTATCAAAAATCGGCAGTTTTGACCAAAGATATTGCAGCTAGAAATGGAATTCCAATTATTAGAACATATGATAAAAATGGTGATATTGGTGTAAATTCGATAAGTGATGGCTGTTTTAAAATAAAAGGACATCAGCATTTCCCATCACAAACACACGTTGATCCAGGACCTTATTGGGATTGGAACAGGTATTACGATTTAATTAATGATGCTGTAAGTGCAACTTCGATAACTTACACAGCTTGTAGCGGAACTATTTATGATTCTGGAGGTTCAACTGGAAATTATGGAAATGACGAACGTATTTTTTATAAAATTCAACCAACAGGTGCAACAAGTGTAACCTTAAATTTCACTTCCTTAAATTTAGAAACAAATTATGATTATTTATACATCTACGATGGAGATTCTCACAATGATCCATTACTAACTGTATTAAACGGTACAACACTACCTCCAAGTATTACAGCTAATAGTGGAAAAATGCTACTTGAGTTTAGAACAGATTGTGCGACAGTAGCATCTGGATGGGTTGCTAATTATTCATGTAACTCTAATACAGTAGCTTGCGAAATGCCAACAGGATTGAACGAAAGCAACATGAATCATAATAGTGTACAATTAAATTGGAATACTGTTACAGGCGCATTGAGTTATGAAATATCATTTAAACAAACTTTAGAGTCTACTCCTACTATTTATACTTCAACTACTAATAGTAAAGTTATTTCTGGTTTAGCTGCTGGTGGACAATACATTTGGACTGTAAAATCTGTTTGTGGTGCTGGTGTCAAATCAATAGCTAATTCAAATGAGTTTACAAATTCTAGCACTATAACCAATATTGTTGACACAAATTGCTCTGGAACTTTTACCGATACTGGAGGAATTTTAGGAGGTTATACGAATAACGAAAACTATACTTATACTATTTCACCAACTGGTGCTTCATCAGTTACATTATCGTTTAGTGCTTTTAATATTGAAAACAATTACGACTTCATTCGCATATATGATGGTCCAACAACAGCTTCTACTCTACTTGGAACATACACCAATACAAACACACCTCCAAATATCACTTCTTCTGGAGGAAGTTTAACAATTAAATTTACTTCTGATAATGCTACAACAAAATCGGGTTGGGTAGCTAATTGGACATGTGCTTCGTCTTGCAGTTTACCAAGTACTCCAACATTATCTTTAAGTCCAACAACAATTTGTTCAGGAGAATCGAGTACACTTACAATTACAGGAAATTTAAATGATGCTACGCAATGGAATGTTTATTCTGGTTCATGTGGAGGAACTTTAGTCGGTTCAACGGCTAGTTCTACTTTTAGTATTAACCCAACAAGTACGACTACCTATTATGTTCGAGGAAATGGCGGTTGTGTTTCAGGAGGAAGTTGCGCTTCAATTACACTTAATGTAACAACCGCTCCGGAAATTAATATTTCTGGAAACGGAACTTCAATTCTAAGTGGAGACTCAACACCTGCATTAATTGATGATACTGATTTTGGCCTAATCAACAGTACAACAATCACCAAAACATATACTATTGATAATATAAATGGTTATGCTGACTTAAATATTAGTTCAATTGTAGTTTCTGGGACAAATGCTAGTAATTTCACAGTTGGAAACATCACTTTGCCAAAAATAATCGCAGTTGGAAACTCAACCACATTTACAGTTACATTTACTCCAACAGACATTGGTTCTAGAACAGCAATTATTACTGTTAATAATAATGATTGTGATGAAAGCGCATATAGTTTTACTGTTTTAGCCAATCTAAATTGTGGCGATATTACAACCACTTGGAACGGTTCTAGTTGGAATAACGGAAATCCTGCACTTACAAAAGCAATTATTTTTAGTGGAAATTATTCTTCAACTGGAAGTATATTAGGTTGTTCTGCAACATTAACATCTAATGCTCAAGTTACAATTAACACCAATCATACTTTGATTTTGAATGATGCTATTACAGTTAATTCAGGTTCATTATTAACAATTGAAAATAACGGAGCCTTGCGTCAAGTAAACGATGTAGCCAATTCTGGAAATACAATAGTAAAAAGAAATTCAACTCCAATGGTTCGTTTGGATTATACCGCTTGGTCATCTCCTGTTTTAAATCAAGAATTACAAGCTTTTTCACCTAATACGTTATCGAATAGATTTTACGAATATTTGTACACCGGAACAACAACTGCAACCGCTTATCAAACAGTTAATTCTTCTAATAATTTTGAATCAGGAAAAGGATATTTAATTAGAGTCGCTAATAATTGGTCAACATCTACTCCAACAACTTATAACGGACAATTTAATGGTGTTCCTGCAAACGGAACTATGAATATTCCTGTTGGAATAGGCTATAATTTATTAGGTAATCCATATGCTTCACCAATAAGTGGAAACTCGTTTTTAGGGCAAAACCCTTCAATAAACGCATTGTACTTTTGGACACATACAGTGGCTGCTTCTGGCGGAACTTATCCTGCAAACAACTTTGCTTCTTATACCACTTTAGGCGGAACAGCAGCCGCAGCTGGAGGTTTAATTCCTAATGGAACAATTAATACAGGGCAAGGTTTTTACATAAATAAATCAACTGCTGGAAATGCTTTGTTTAAAAATAACCAAAGAGTGAATGCTGCAACAAGTTCGCAATTTTTTAGAACTATTGAAGAGCCTGAAACACATCGTTTTTGGTTAAATTTAAATGATGACACAACCAATTACAATCAAATTCTTATTGGTTATACCGAAAATGCTAGTCATGGTATTGATGCACAAATTGATGGTGAAGTATTAGATAAAAGTCAGTCGTATTTGTTTAATATAATTAATGATGATGAATATGTAATTCAAGGTAGAGGTTTGCCTTTTTCAGATGAAGATATTGTTCCTTTAGGAATTGAAATCAAATCTTCTGGAAACTATTCAATTGCTTTTGAAAATGCAGATGGTTTATTTTCTAATCAAGAAATATATTTAAAAGACAATCAAACAAATACAATTCACAATATTAAAGAAAATACGTATTCTTTTTATTCTGTTTCAGGCAATACAACAAATCGCTTTGAAATAGTTTATAAAAATGTAGTTTTAGGAAATGAAGATTTTGAATTGAATCAACTTCAAGTTTATTCTGCAAATGAAATTATTTCAGTTCATTCAAAAAACGAAACAATTAAAGAAATAATTGTATTTGATATTATTGGTAGAGTGTTATTTCATAAAAAGAATGTTGATTCAAATACATTTGAAATTCGAAATCTAACAACTCAAAACCAAACTCTTTTAGTAAAAGTAACAAGCAGTTCCAATAAAGAAAAAACGGTAAAAATTATGCACTAAAACAAAAATCCGGAAGCAATTACTTCCGGATTTTTTTATACTCTTTCGTTGTACATTTCCAATAACTTCGTAACTGTGTTCCAATTTCGAATGGTTGCCGTAACGCTTAGTTTCTTTTCTATATATTTTTGATCAAACTTAGTCTTCCCTGCTCCTATGGCATATTTTATAAAAATTCTTGGTCCGTCTATTTGTGCTGCATCAGGTTTAACCATGCTCATTTTTAAATCATTTATAGAACCATCTGCCAATTCTTTTGAAATAAAAGCCACATATAATTTCTTCGTATCTGCTTCAGGTTCCTTTAAAAATTGATTGTTTTTAAAACAAGCTTCTAAATCTGCTTTTCCTATTACAACCGTTGGAACTTCATGACCAAAAGTTTTAAAAATTTCTTGTTTAATTTTAAAACCAACACTTGGTGCGTTTTCTTCATCTGTATCAACAAATACATTTCCCGATTGAATATATGTTTGCACGTTTAAAAATCCGATATTTTCTAGGGCTTTCTTAAGCACATCCATTTTCATCATATTGTGTCCAGAAACATTTATTCCGCGAAGTAAAACCAAGTGTGTAAACATGTGTTTGTGTAAATTTGCCATAAAAGTAAAATAATTTATTAAAAACAACTAACAATCCTTATTTTTGCGTCATGGGAAAGAGAAGAACAGAAAAAATCGTTTTTGAAAACGTAGAAGTCCTAGACGCAGGAGCGAAAGGCGTATCGGTGGCAAAAGCACCTGACGGAAAGGTAATATTTTTACCAAATGTGGTACCTGGTGATGTAGTTGATATACAAACTTTAAAGAAACGCAAAGCCTATTACGAAGGCAAAGCAATAAAAATTCACTCAAAATCTAAACATAGAATTGAACCTGTATGTGAGCATTTTGGTGTTTGTGGGGGTTGTAAATGGCAAAACATGAATTACAACCAACAATTATTTTATAAAAATCAGGAAGTTCAAAATAATTTGAAACGAATTGGTAAAATTGAATTGCCTGAATTTGAAGAAATTTTAGGTTCGAAAGAACAATTTTTCTACAGAAATAAAATGGAATTCGGTTTTTCTAACGCACGTTGGATGACTGATGAAGAAATTCAATCGGGAAAAGAATTTGATAATAAAAATGCGCTTGGTTTTCATATTCCAAGAATGTGGGATAAAATTTTAGATATTGAAAAATGTCACTTACAACAAGATCCTTCAAATGCCATTAGAAATGAAGTTCGTTCTTTTGCTAATGAACATAATTTAACATTTTTTAATCCAAGAGAACACAGCGGTTTATTGCGAACATTGATGATTCGTACAGCTTCAACTGGAGAAATCATGGTGTTAATTCAGTTTTTTGAAAACGATAAGAAAAATATTGAATTAATCTTAAATCATTTAGGTGAAAAATTCCCTGCTATAACTTCATTATTATATGTGGTAAATAGCAAACCTAATGATACCATTTACGACCAAGAAGTAGTTTTATTTAAAGGTCGCGAATACATTTTAGAAGAAATGGAAGGTTTACATTTTAGTGTAAATGCTAAATCTTTTTACCAAACCAATTCTGACCAAGCATATGAATTATACAAAATAACTAGAGAATTTGCTGGATTAACTGGAAATGAACTGGTTTATGATTTATATACTGGAACTGGAACAATTGCTCAGTTCGTTTCTAAACAAGCTAAAAAAGTAATTGGAGTTGAAGCAGTTCCTGACGCTATTAAAGATGCAAAAGCAAATGCAGTTCGCAATAATATTACCAATTGTGAGTTCTTTGTTGGTGATATGAAAAATGTATTTAATGACGAATTTATAGCACAACACGGACAACCAGATATTATTATTACCGATCCTCCAAGAGATGGAATGCATAAAGATGTTGTTGCCCAAATTTTAAAAATAGCTCCCGAAAAAGTAGTTTATGTAAGTTGTAACAGTGCTACACAAGCGCGTGATTTGGCTTTAATGGACGAAAGATACAAAGTAACTCGTGTGCGCCCTGTAGATATGTTTCCGCAAACGCACCATGTTGAAAATGTTGTACTTTTGGAAAAAAGAAAATAAATTGGATATGAAAAAATATTTCATTCTTACATTCATAACTCTATTTGCTTTTTCATTTTGGAATTGCGAAAAAGATGATATTTGTTCAGACAGCACTCCAACTACTCCAAGAGTTGTAATTGAATTTTACGATGCTTCAGACCCAACTGAGTTAAAAACCGTTACTAATTTAGGGATTATTGCTCCTGGTTTTACAGATGGTTTTGGCTTTAATGGAGTTAGTATAGCTACAGCACCATTAAAAACTACAAACGACACAACAACACTTCAATTTATTGAAAATGGTAGTGATACTGATACAGGAAATGATAATATAGATGAAATAATTTTCAACTATACACGTCAAGAAATATATGTATCAAGAGCTTGCGGTTACAAAACTAACTTCACACTTGACGCTACAACTGGAGTTGTTTTAACAACTGATGCTGATAATTGGATACAAAGTATAACTATTGAACAACCTTCTATTGAAAACGAAAATGAAACACATATTAAAATATACTTTTAGTCTTTTTATTGTATTGTTTTCAATAATTGGAAATGCTCAAACAAAAGACACAACAAAGATTGCTCAACGATATGGTTTGCGTGTTGGTATTGATTTACATCGATTATCTAAATCGTTTTATGATAAAGATTATCAAGGCTTAGAAATTGTGGGTGATTACAGAATATCTAAAAAATTCTATATCGCTGGAGAATTAGGTAATGAAGATAAAACAACTGATGACGATAGGTTTAACTTTACTTCAAAAGGAACATATTTTAAAGTTGGTTTTGATTATAATGCTTATGAAAACTGGTTAGACATGGAAAACATGATTTATGCAGGTATGCGATTTGGAATTAGTAGTTTTAGCCAGACTTTAAACACGTATACTATTTATGATTCAACAAATTATTATGGAGAAAACACAATTGTTTCTGGCGAAAATTTTAATGGACTAACAGCAAGTTGGCTAGAAGTTGTAGGTGGTGTTAAAGCAAAAATTGTAAATAATTTTTATTTAGGTTTTTCTGTTCGAATAAATTACTTAGTTTCAAACAAAAAACCTGATAATTTTGATAATTTATACATTCCAGGTTTTAATAGAACCTATGATGGAAAATTTGGAGCAGGTTTCAACTATACATTAAGTTACATGATTCCTATTTATAAGAAGAAATAAAAAAAAGAGCCTAAATCTTAATTTAGACTCTTTTTAAAAACTTAAACTGATACTTAATCAATATCTTCTAAAACATTAACATCAACTGTTCCTGTAATAGTAAGTTCATTATCAGAATCATTATTACTTCCATTCACCACAAAAGAATAATCAAATCTCAATCTATTTGTAGTATCATTAAAACTATAATTTGTAACTGACACATTACTTATTCCGTAAGTTACAGGATCATATAATCTGAAATAATCATTCAATAAAAAATAAGTATAATCATCTGAAATTACAGCATATTCTTGTATATCAAAATCATGTAATGTTACAGTTTCTGTTGGCAAACCTGCATCTGTAACATTTAATTCAAACTCCACATACGTTTCTTGGTAAGTATCATCTGGCGCACTTAAAAAACGAGCTACATAAAAATCTAAATCATCTCCACTTCTATACATTGAGTTATAATCATCAACATAAGCAACTGAAGTAAATTTAAAGACTTCAGAATTCGTAAATGGTAAACCATCAGGTCTTGTTCCATCTAAAGACATAGAAATTGAACCGTACTTTGTTAATTCAGAGAAACCTTCTCCGTCTTTACCGTCTTCACCATCACAACTTGTGATGAAAAAAGAAGCAATAACTAAAGCAATAATTTTAGTTGAGTTTTTTAAAAATTTTTTCATTATATTTGTTTTATAGTTATACTATTAAAGTTACAAAAAAAATGTTAAAAAAACATAATGTTTTAAGAAAAATTTTATTTCACTTCCTTGACTCCTTTTATAAACAACCATTTTACAAATAGTTTTTCGCCTTCATTCGTTTTAACTGCTTGGTATTTTGGAGCAATTAGTAATGAAATCATAAATGCTGTTCCAGCAATCCATAAACCAACTAAATTGGTGAAATTCATAACTAATAAATACGTTGGCACATAAATCCCTGTAAATCCTAAAAAGTTATATAAAAGGGCTTTAGTTGTCTTACTCATATCTTTTAATCTTCATCATTGTTCATATACTTTCCTTTTTTACTACCAGCATACATTTCATATTTAACTAAACGAGCTTCTAACTTACCGTTGAAAAGTTTAATTTTTCTTGAAGGACGCAATCCTACAAACTTCAATGCATCTAAATTTGCTGTAATAAACCAAGCATTAGTATCAGAATAACCTTGTTTTAAAGTATCACCAATTTCTCTGTAAAAACGCTCCATATCAATATCTAAACGTTCTCCGTAAGGTGGATTGAAAACCATATGTAAAGGTCCGTCTGTTTCTTTTTCCGTTTCAAAAAAGTTGGCTTGTTTTATAGTAATGTATTCTGCCAAATTAGCATTTTCTATATTATCCTTTGCCTTAGAAACAGCACTTGGTGCTTTATCATAACCTGTAATACTATAATGAAACTCGCGTGTTTTTTTCAATAATGATTCTAAAATATTATCAAATAATTGACTGTCCCAATCATTCCATTTTTCAAAAGCGAATTCTTTTCTATTAATATTTGCTGGAATATTACAAGCAATCATTGCTGCTTCAGCCAAAATAGTTCCACTACCACACATTGGATCAATAAAATGAGAAGTTCCATCCCAACCAGAAAGCATCAGCATACCTGCTGCTAAAACTTCATTAATTGGAGCAATATTTGTAGCTGTTTTATAACCTCTTCTGTGTAAAGATTCACCCGATGTATCTAATGAAACTGTAACTTGATCTCTATCTATATGTACATGAATTCTTAAATCTGGAAAATCTTTATCTACACTTGGTCTTTTTCCTTGATTATCTCTAAACTGGTCTACAATAGCGTCTTTCGATTTTAAAGCAACGTATTGACTATGGTTAAAATGATCTGAATGTAAAGTAGTATCAATTAAAAACGATTGGTGTGCCGAAAAATAATCAGACCAGTCAATCGATTGAATTCCTTTATACAAAGCTACATCGTTAACAGCTTTAAATGTTTTAATGGGTTTTAATATTTTTAAAGCAGTACGCAATCCTAAATTTGCCTTGTACATAAAACCTTTGTCTCCCATAAAAGTAACTACACGAACTCCTTGTTCTACTTTTTGAGCACCAAGTTGTGTTAATTCTTTCGCTAATAATTCTTCAAATCCAAATAAGGTTTTGGCAACCATTTTAAAATTTTCCATCTTCAAAATTCAATTTCAATTGCAAAAACCAATTGCAAAAGTGTAAAATGTTCTTAAAACCAAAATCTAAAAGCCTAAAAATTGGAATTAAAGTGCAAAAATACACTAAATTTGCAACTTAAATCAATTTGAAGAGTAACTTAATGTCAACAATCAACAATCAACAATCTGAAATTAACAATCAACAATCAAATAGTTGGTTTGCTTCATGGTTTGATACACCTTATTACCATATTCTATATAAAGATAGAGATTATGAAGAGGCGCAACAGTTTATGGACAACCTTACTCATTATTTAAATTTACCTGAAGAAGCTAAAATATTAGATTTAGCTTGTGGTAAAGGTCGACATTCTATTTATTTAAATTCGCTCGGTTTTGATGTAACTGGTTCTGATTTATCTGAAAATAGCATCAAAGAAGCTTCAAAAGATGCAAATGACACTTTACATTTTAAAGTGCACGATATGCGCGATTCTTTTGAAGAAAAATACGATGCAATCTTTAATCTTTTTACCAGTTTTGGTTACTTTGAAAACGATGCAGATAATCTTAAAACCTTAATTTCAATCAAAGAAAGCCTTACCGAATATGGTTTTGCAGTGATTGATTTTATGAATGTGGATTTTGTAATTGACAATTTGGTTCCATCAGAAATTAAAACAGTTGAAGGAATTGATTTCCATATCAAAAGATATGTAAAAGACAATCATATATTTAAAGAAATAGATTTTGAAGACAAAGGAGAAAAATTTCACTTTACCGAAAAAGTTCAAGCGCTTCGATTGGCTGATTTTGAAGCCATGATGGAAGAAGCAGGTATTTTTCTTTTAGATGTTTTTGGCGATTATAAATTAAGAACATTCTACAAAAATCAATCAGAACGTTTAATAATGATTTTCAAATAATGATCAATTCAATATATATACTTCCTTTATTATCCGTAATTTTAGGTTACGTTATTGCAATTTTCTTTCGTCCAAAAAGCAAAAAGAATTTAAAATTACTATTAGCCTTCAGTGGTGCTTTTTTATTGTCTCTTACAGTAATGCATTTATTACCTGAAGTATATGAGGCCGACTTACACCATGAGGCTGAGCACCATCATCATCATTCAAGTGCAATAGGCATTTATATTATGATTGGAATTGTGTTCCAAATCATTTTAGAATATTTCTCAAAAGGAGCTGAACACGGACACGTTCACGGCCATGATAAAATGGAAACTATTCCGTGGTTATTGTTTTTCAGCTTGTGTTTACACGCACTTTTAGAAGGAATGCCAATTAGCAATCATAATCATTTAGCTTATGGAATTGCAATACACCACTTCCCTATTGCAATTATTTTAACAACGTTCTTTAGTAATGCAATGCTAAACAAAAAAGCCATTTTCTTTTTTATGATTGTTTTTGCATTCATGACACCATTAGGAACTATTTTATCTGAAAGTTTACCCTTTTTAAAAGAATATTATGCACAAATTTCAGGAATCGTTATTGGTATTTTATTCCACATTTCATCAACTATAATTTTTGAAAGTAGTGAAGGTCATAAATTCAATTTAGCCAAACTTACAGTTATAGTTTTAGGAATTGTAATGGCTTATTTTATATAGATTTCTTGGGCGTTTCCTCCATTTCATTTCGGTCGGGCTTTCGGCTGCACACGGTGCTTGCCTCTATCCCTAACGCAAAAGAAAGTATTATTAAATCAAAATTGATAAATCATCATTACTTAAATCAAAAAACTTTGTAACTTAGCTACTTTGTTACTCAATACTAAAATGGATTTTACCAAGACAACCGAACAAGCTTCCAATTACCAACATTTAGAAAAAATGTCGGTCAATGAGTTGTTACAAAACATTAATAAGGAAGATAAAACGGTTCCTTTTGCAGTTGAAAAAGCCTTACCACAAATAGAAAAATTGGTTACTCAAATTGTAACTAAAATGAAACAAGGAGGTAGACTATTTTATATAGGCGCTGGAACATCGGGAAGGCTTGGTGTTGTTGATGCTTCAGAATGTCCACCTACGTTTGGTGTTGCTTTTGACACGGTAATTGGTTTAATTGCTGGCGGTGACGAAGCTATTCGTAGAGCAGTTGAAAATGCAGAAGACAATACTGAACAAGCTTGGATTGATTTAGAATCATGTTTAATTACAAATAAAGATGTTGTTGTAGGTATTGCTGCATCAGGAACAACTCCTTATGTTATAGGTGGATTAAAAAAATGCAACGAAAACAATATTATTACTGGTTGTATTACTTGCAATGAAGGAAGTCCGTTAGCTAAAGTCGCTCAATTTCCAATTGAAGTTGTTGTGGGTCCAGAATTTGTAACTGGTAGTAGCCGAATGAAAGCAGGAACAGCACAAAAACTTGTACTTAATATGCTTTCAACAGCAACCATGATTCAACTAGGTAAAGTAAAAGGCAATAAAATGGTCGACATGCAATTGAGCAACGACAAATTAGTTGACCGAGGAATTAAAATGATTATGGAAGAAATTCCGGTTACCTATGAAATGGGAGGAATATTATTAAAAAAATACGGAAGCGTTAGAAATGCAATATTAAATTATAAAACATAAAACCACAAAACTATTAAACTATGAAAGCATTAATTTTAACTTTTGGATTATTATTTACAAGTTTACTTTTTTCACAAGAAATATCAACTGAAAACAAAAAATACTATGTAGACGGAATTCACGTTTACAAACATGAAATAAAAACTGTTTTAGCTGCAAATCCAGCTGCGCTAAACTTATTTAACAAAGCAAAAAGAAAAGAAACTTGGGGTGGCGTTTTAATAGGTAGTGGTATTGCTTTATGTGTTGCAGACGCAGTTAAAGGTGCAGTTTCTGATGAAACTTATCCATCTGTTTTAACCTATACTGGTATTGGGCTTGTTGCAGTTTCAATTCCAATTATGTCTGGTAAAAATAAAATGAGAACAGAAAGTATTGAAATGTACAATAACGGATTAGAGCCTAAAGCAAAAACATTAGGTTATAATTTCAACATGAACTTTATCACCAATCAAAACGGAATAGGGTTAAATATTACTTTTTAATGCCAACAAATAAAAAAATATTACTTAAAGGAATTCAGTTTTTATCAGGAGCTTTACCTCTTTTGTTTATGGGACCAGTAGTAATTAATAGTTCCTTTAAAAATAAAGAAAACCCTTTATATCCTTTTATTTTAGGGTTAGGTATTTTTCTTTGTGCTGCGGCTATTTTTTGCATGTTTAAAGGAATCAATTTAATCATGAAAAGTTTGTTTGATGGAAACAAGTAATATTTATTTAGTTAGTGTAAAAAAGCAAATGCTGTATTACAAAACAGTAGCTGAAAAAGCCATTGAGCAATTAGAAGCAGAACAATTATTCATTTCAGTAAATGAAGACACAAATTCTATTGCTACTATTATGAATCATATGGTAGGAAATATGTTATCTCGCTGGACAGATTTTCTTACTTCTGATGGAGAAAAAGAATGGCGCACTCGCGATGCTGAGTTTGAAAACCCTACCATGACTAAAGAAGAACTTTTGAATAATTGGAACAAAGGTTGGGATTGTTTTTTTAACGCAATTAACGAATTAAAACCAGAGCAACTATCACAAATTATTTACATTCGAAACGAAGGGCAAACCGCTTTAGACGCTATAAATAGACAGCTTGCTCATTATCCTTATCATATAGGTCAAATTGTTTTTTACGCTAAAATGCTTAAAAAAACGGAATGGAATAGTTTATCAATTCCAAAAAACAAATCAAACGAGTACAATGCTGATAAATTTTCAAAAGAAAAAACCAACAAGCATTTTACAGATGATGAATTAAAGAAACTACAATAACAAGATCAATTTTAAAACAAATTATGTTCTTCATAAAAAAAACCTTAACGAATTCCTTAGTATTAATTACCCTTTTATTAATGACTTCTTGTTACCAACAAGAGCGAAATTGTAAAGACTTCAAAACAGGTAAATTTGAATCAGAAATTACAATTGATGGAGTAAAACATACTTCAACTTTTGAGCGTAATGATTCTATTCAAATTGAAACATATGACGGAACAATTGACACATTTGAAATTAGATGGATTAATGATTGTGAGTATGTTATGAAAAATAGCAACCCAAAAAATATGGCCGAACGTAAAGCAGTTTCAATGAAAATCTTAACAACAAAAGAAAACACTTATGTTTTTGAGTATAATTATGTAGGAGATACTAATAAACAAAAAGGAACTGTAACAAAACTTTGATATATTGATAATTGATAATTGATAATTGATAATTGATAATTGATAATTGATAATTGATAATTGATAATTGATAATTGATAATTGATAATTGATAATTGTAAAATAAAAAAATCAAACAAATAACCTAATTTAAAAAATGGAAATTTTCTTAGACCCAAATGCTTGGATTGCACTTTTAACATTAACTTTTTTAGAAATTGTTTTAGGTATTGATAATATCATATTTATTTCAATTGTAACGGGTAAATTACCTGAAGAAAAAAGAAAAAAAGCAACACAAATAGGTTTATTCTTAGCCATGTTTATGCGTATTGCATTATTATTTGGTGTTACTTTATTAATTGCCATGAAAGAACCTTTTTTCTCTGTTGATTGGGGATTTTTTAGTGCTGACTTTACCGGACAAGCTATAATCCTTTTAGTAGGTGGATTATTCTTAATTTATAAGAGCACTAAAGAAATTCATGAAAAAGTAGATCATCCTGATGAGGAAGAAAAAGAAATGGAAACAAGAAGCACTTCAGCTTCTTTTGGAAATGTATTATTTCAAATACTAATGATTGACATAATATTTTCTGTAGATAGTATATTAACTGCTGTTGGTATGACAAATGGTATTGAAGGCGCATTAATTATTATGATTACAGCTGTTGTAATCTCTGTAGGAATTATGATGTTATTTGCAGTTCCAGTTGGAAAATTCGTAAATGCAAACCCTTCTATTCAAATTTTAGGATTGGCTTTCTTAATCTTAATTGGATTTATGTTAATTACTGAAAGTATGCACTTATCTAATTCTCAACTTGCCGGGCAACATGTAGGAGCTGTTCCAAAAGGCTATTTGTACTTTGCTATTGCATTTTCACTTGCTGTAGAATTTTTAAACATGAAAATGAGAAGAAAAAAATAAATAAAATATAATACATAAAAAAATCCCAATCTAATGATTGGGATTTTTTATTACTCAAAACTCAAACCTATTTGACCATCATCTTCTAAGTCCGTTTTTATATCATCTGAGACTGATTCTTCATCCGTAACTTCCATTTTTTCTGGTTCTAGCTCTTTTGGTTCTTCAAACGGTAAAGGCTCTAATAAATTTATTTGTTTTACTTTATCAGTAGTTAATTGGTTACCCAATGCTTTTATTCCTTTTACAGCTATAAAATCTTCCAAATTTACTTGAATAGTTTCTTTTTGCTCTCCTTTTACTTTAGCAAAAACAACCTCAGCCATTGGTAACCAATCTGTAGAAACAATTTCTAATTGCGATTTTTCATGTTCTGATATAAAAATTTCTTCTTTGTTTTCATTTTCAACCAAGAAACGCTTCACGTAATAACGTTCTTTTTCTCCGTCAAAATAAATAGCAGAAATTGGCTTACTAGGTTTCCATTTTTCCAAAACAATCATATCTTCATCGAAATGCGTTGTAAGCTCAGGAATTATAGTTTTCAACTTCCCAGATTGATTTATAATCAACAATCTATCATTTGGTTTAAACTCGCCCAACAATTCACCTCTACCGTCAGTATTCAAACGTTGAACGGTATCATCAAACCAAATTTTTCGTGGTCTCAATGTTGAAATTCCTTTTTCTTTTAAATCAATTTTCTTAATTGGATATTTAGAAACTGTATTTCCTTTTGAACTTCTACCTTTAATTAAAATTTCAGAAAAATCCATATCCCATTTCAACTTCTTCACGCTTCCTACTTGTCGTAATAAAATGGTAACTACCTCAGCTTCTCCATTTGGATTAGAAGAGAAATATAAAATTTGTGAACTAGGTTTCTCTTGTGTTAAATGATATTCTTTATCACGCGTAATACTCGAAACATTGAAACGTTTTACAAACGAAGCACCCGATTTTCCATCGCGATAAATAACATTATAAATGGTACGTTTATCGTTTTTATCGAAAATTGCAACGTGAATAATGTCTTTACCAATGAATTTCTTATCGTCAACTTTAGTAATAACCATTCGCCCATCACGAAGGAAAACAATTACGTCATCAATATCTGAACAATCGGCAACGTATTCATCTTTTTTCAATCCGGTACCTATGAAACCTTCTTCCCTATTCATATACAGTTTTGTATTACGCAACGCTACTTTTGTAGCTTCAATCGTATCAAAACTTCTCAATTCGGTTTGGCGCTCTCTTCCTTTTCCGTACTTTTCTTTTAAAGTGGTAAAAAAGGCAATAGCGAAATCAATAATATGTGCTAAATCGTGTTTAATTCGTTCCATTTCAGCTTCCAACTTCGCAATAGCGTCGTCTGCTTTATCAGAATCGAAACGCGTAATACGAATCATTGGTATTTGCGTCAGTTTTTGTAAATCATCATCATGAATATCACGAACTAATGACTTTCTAAACGGTTCAAATTTCTTGTATAAATATTCATAAAGACTTTCTCTATCTGAATATAATTTGAAGTCGATGTACATTTCTTCTCTAATAAAAATCTTTTCTAAAGTAGAGAAATGCCATTTGTTTTCTAATTCGTCTAACTGAATTTCTAATTCGCGTTTTAGTAAATCAACCGTTCTATTGGTCGAAATTTTCAACATATCAGAAACCCCAATAAACAACGGTTTGTTGTTTTCAATCACACAACCTAAAGGCGCAACCGAAGTTTCACAAGCCGTAAAAGCATATAATGCATCAATTGTTTTATCTGGCGAAACACCAGAAGGCAAATGAATTAAAATTTCAACCTCTGCAGCTGTATTGTCTTCAATTTTTTTGACTTTAATTTTTCCTTTATCATTTGCTTTCAAAATACTATCAATCAAAGTTGATGTATTGGTAGAAAACGGAATTTGAGTTATGACTAAAGTCGATTTGTCTAACTGACTTATTTTAGCACGAACACGCACACGTCCGCCTCGTAAACCATCGTTATAGTTCGAAACATCTGCAATACCAGCCGTTGGAAAATCAGGATATAAAGTAAAAGGCTTTCCTTTTAATATTTTTATAGAACTGTCTATAAGTTCGTTGAAATTGTGTGGCAGTACTTTGGTAGACAAACCTACTGCAATACCTTCCGCTCCTTGTGCTAAAAGCAATGGAAATTTAACTGGTAAATTAATAGGTTCTGCACGACGACCATCGTATGAAGTTCCCCATTCGGTAATTTTAGGAGAATATAAAATATCGTGACCTAACTTAGAAATACGTGCTTCAATATAACGAGAAGCAGCAGCAGAATCTCCCGTAAGGATATTTCCCCAGTTACCTTGCATATCAATCAATAAGTCTTTTTGACCTATTTGCACCATTGCATCACCAATACTCGCATCACCATGAGGATGATACTGCATAGTGTGACCTACGATATTTGCTACTTTGTTGTAACGACCATCGTCTAACTCTTTCATGGAATGCATAATACGACGTTGAACCGGTTTAAAACCATCTTCAATTGCCGGAACTGCTCTTTCTAGGATTACATAAGAAGCATAATCCAAAAACCATTCTTTGTACATACCGGTTACTTTTGTAATGGTATCTTCTGGGTTTTCGTTATTCTCGTAAAAATGATGTCCTGATGTTTTTATATCATCAAAACCTTCATTTGAATTTGATTCAATTGAATTATCGTCTTGCTCTTCAGGGTTTATGTTTTCTTCGTCTTCGTTCATTTATTTTTTTGGTTTACGGTTAACAGTTACAAATTGACAGAAAACTGTACACTTAAAACTGTAAGCTGTGAACTACTCTTTATCAATTACATCTAATTCCACTTTCAAATTATTGATGATGAACTCTTGTCTGTCGGGTGTATTTTTACCCATATAGAATTCCAATAATTTTTCAATCGTTGTTCCTTTATCTAACATTACAGGATCTAATCGAATATCTTCGCCAATGAAAAACTTAAATTCATCGGGTGAAATTTCTCCAAGTCCTTTAAATCGAGTAATTTCTGGTTTTGGTTTTAGTTTTTCAATAGCATTTACTCGCTCTTCATCACTATAACAATAAATGGTTTCCTTTTTATTTCGTACACGGAACAATGGCGTTTGTAAAATATACAAATGTCCGTCTTTGATTAACTCTGGAAAAAATTGCAAGAAAAACGTAATCAATAACAAACGAATGTGCATTCCATCGACATCGGCATCTGTTGCGATAACGATATTATTGTAACGCAAATCGCCCATATCTTCTTCAATGTTAAGCGCCGCTTGCAATAAGTTGAATTCTTCGTTTTCGTACACAATCTTTTTAGACATTCCGTACGAATTTAAAGGCTTACCACGTAAACTAAAAACCGCTTGTGTATTTACATCACGACTTTTAGTAATTGAACCCGAAGCTGAATCTCCCTCGGTAATAAAAAGTGTGCTTTCCAAACTTCTTGGATTTTTGGCATCTGTTAAATGTACACGGCAATCGCGTAATTTTTTGTTATGTAAATTAGCTTTCTTCGCTCTATCTTTAGCCAACTTACGAATGCCAGATAATTCTTTACGTTCGCGCTCTGCTTGTAAAATTTTACGTTGTAAAGCTTCGGCAACTTCAGGATTTTTATGCAAGAAATTGTCGAGTTTTACTTTGATAAAGTCATTTACGAAAGTTCGAACCGTTGGACCATCTGGACCAATATCGGTAGAACCTAATTTGGTTTTGGTTTGCGATTCAAAAACAGGTTCTTCAACCTTAACCGAAACTGCAGAAACTATCGATTTACGAATATCTGAAGCTTCAAAATTCTTATTGTAAAATTCTTTAATTGCTTTTACAATTGCTTCACGAAAAGCACTTAAATGCGTTCCACCTTGAGTAGTGTTTTGTCCGTTTACAAAAGAATGGTATTCTTCTGAGTATTGCGTTTTACTATGCGTAATGGCTACTTCAATATCATCCCCTTCAAGATGAATAATTGGGTAAACCATATCTTCTTCCGAAATGTTTTCGTCTAGTAAATCTTTTAATCCGTTTTCTGAAACATATTTCTCACCGTTATAAACAATCGTTAAACCACGATTTAAGTAACAGTAATTTTTAAGCATTTTAATGATGTACTCATTACGATACTTATAATTTTTAAAAATTAATTCATCGGCAATGAAAGAAACCTTTGTTCCTTTACGTTTTGTAGTTTCTGTAACTTCTTCATCTAAGGTTAAATTACCTGCTGAAAATTCGGCTGCTTTTTGTTGGTTATCACGAACCGATTCTACACGAAAGTAATTAGAAAGTGCGTTTACGGCTTTTGTACCTACTCCATTTAATCCTACCGATTTTTTGAAGGCTTTAGAGTCGTACTTACCACCGGTATTCATTTTAGAAACTACATCGACCACTTTACCTAATGGAATTCCACGACCATAATCGCGAACGGTAACCATTTTTTCTTTTATGGTTACTTCAATAGTTTTACCAGCTCCCATAACGAATTCATCGATACAGTTATCCATAACTTCTTTAAGAAGAATATAAATACCATCATCTGGTGACGAACCGTCTCCTAACTTTCCAATGTACATTCCGGGACGCATACGGATGTGCTCTTTCCAATCGAGCGAACGTATATTGTCTTCGGTATATTGATTTTGCTCTAACATAAACAGTTTTCGGATTTTGTGCTAATATAAAGGAATTACATAAAAAATGAAAGCCTGTTATAAAGAAGTTATTGACAAGTTTTTAAGAGTTTTAAGTTAAGATGAAAGAAAAAAGAAGATAGAGAAAAGACTCTTTATTTTTTAGTTATATTTGTTGTAAATACTTACAAATGATTATAAGCGTTTGTTTGTGAAATATATAAACAAGTTAGCAGTAACCATCAGAAACATATGTCAATAAAAGTCAAAACTCGAAAGATATTATGGTCCAAATCTGGAAACAGATGTGCTATTTGCAAAAAACATTTGGTACAGAAATTTGATATTACTGATGCGAATTTTATTGTAGGTGAAGAATGTCACATTATTTCTTCAAAAGAAAATGGCCCAAGAGGAAAAGTCACAAAATTGAGCGATTATGATGATAACAGTAATCTAATTTTACTTTGCGCAAATGACCATAAATTAATTGATGATTTTCCTGAAACGTTCACATATGAGATATTGGTAAATCTCAAAAAAAATCATGAAAAATGGATTGAAAATGCAATCGAAAAAGATTTACAAGAATATTTAAGAAGTACTAATAATTTAGAAATTCTAGATGAGATAAAAAATCATGTACAATTAGATATAATAATAAAAAATACTCATTTTCACTTCTTTGACTCAAGTTCAATAACTGATACAAATTTGTCTATTGAAGTAAGCGAATTTTTCGATAATCTAAGAGATTTATCAGACATATATTCAGATATAGAGATTGCGGACAAAACAAAATATTTAATTGACCATATAAAGCAGATAAATAAATTTAATGAATCCGGAATACGCTTTTTTGGTAAAGACTTAATTCGAGAATATAAGTTTTTAAATAATCCAAAAGAGAATTACAAGGTAGCAATGATTGTGGCATTTAATCCAGAGATAAAACCTGAATCAATTAAAAACGAAAAATTGACAGTAAAAATTCCTGATGATTTTGTTCCAACATTTTAAATGACTACTACTAACAACCGTTTTCAACAATTTTATCAATTTACTCATAATGCCAAAAAATTCCTTTATCAAAAACAGTCCAAAGTGCTGATTTTTGTTTTGCCGATTTTAAAGCTTGATTTGCCCATGTGTTACAGGTATAAAACAAATTATAACTTCCTTTAGCTTCATAAAAAATATCGTGTTTGCCATAAGAATGCGTACCAATTTGCTGAATTTTCCCTAATTCATTCAACTGAAAACTGCTTTCAAAATAAGCAATAAGGCTTTCATATTGCGTTTTGGAAATCAGTATTTGTTTACAAAACTCATCTTCTTTTAAATGACCATAAAATGTTATGTGCATTGCCGACGAACTTAAACCCGTAATAGCATTTAATGCTGTTGAAACTTTTAAATCTGCCCAAGTGGGTGTGTCTAAATAAAAACCTCTATCGCCCCATCCAAAGGCTAAATTTTGTCGTGTAGAATCTTTTGCCTTAGTGTTTAGATATGAAATGTCTTGAGACCAATCTTTTATTTCGTTTTTTAACGGAACTACAATATCTGTATGTACCCCATTTGAAAGTATGTAAATTGGAATGTTTTTATTGTTTTCAACAACATTGTCATTTACTGTTATTACCGACATTATGACTATTACTAACGCATAAACCAATAAAAAAGCAATAATTCCTAAAACTGATTTTAGTAAAACCTTAAAGGTATTTTTTAGTTTTTTCATTGAAATATGTATTTAATTAGAATGCATCAAATATTGAACCAAAAAAACTTAATTACTAATCTCTAATTTATACCCAACTCCATGAATATTTATAATTTTAACAGATTCATCATATTTTAATTTCAATCTAAGTTTTGAAATATACGTATCGAGGCTTCTTCCTACAAATACACCGTTATCTTCCCAAACTTTTTTAGACAACTCGTCTCTTTTAATAATTTGGTTAGGTTTTGAAATAAAAATGGCCAACAATTCACATTCTTTCTTTGAGAGACTTATTTTAACACCTTCTTTTATCAGTATATTTTGTTCAGGATAAAACTTATATTTCCCAATTGTTGCATAATTTTCTGAATATTCATCTGAAGAAACAATTTTAGCTTTTCGTTTGAAATAAAAAAGCAACATAACTCCTAAAATTCCAAACAATAAAACATATATCAACCAAGAATAAGAATCGGTTTTTTTTACCTTTATACTTTTTGTAAATTGAACATTAATAAAGTAGCAGGCTTTATTTAACGGTCTTCCTTTACAAGGAATTATCCCTTTTTCTGTATTTTGATTCATTTGGTAACTATAAGCTACTTCGTAATCTTTACACTGAATTACTTCAACCAAATAATGTTGTGGCAAATTTGCTTTTTGAAAGCTGTTTTTTACAAGAGTTATTAAACTATCTGGATTAATGATTAATTGTTGTTCAAATGATAATTGATATTTTAATTCGTCTAATTTCTTTACGGGTTTTACAACCGACACAGAATCATGATTAATTAATAATAAATGATGTCCAACATTGCGTAATGCCACTTTTACAAGTCCAGAAGAATCCTCAGTAGATTCCGTAGAACAAGAAAACATACAAGAAAACAGTCCTAAAATGAGTAAAACTTTAAATAGATATTTGATATAGTAATTCATAATTATTTGCAAATAACATACAATTTCATAACATTTTACAAGTATTGACATTTTTTTGACATTTTTTTGACACTTTTTTGACACTTTAACATTGAGCAAATTGTAATTTTACTCTGTTACAAAATTTCAATATCTAAAAAACATAAAAATGAAAAAATTAATCCTTTCTCTTTGTATATTAATCTTTCTAAGTTGTAAAATAGATCGTTTAAAAACTGAATCTAATATTGAAAGTAATTTTGCTCAACTTCCAAAATCAGAAATTAGTACGCAATCTGTTTATGGTCCAAATTTACCAACTCAACCTTATGACATAAAACTCGACATACACAAACTAAGTAATGATTTTTATGATTTAGACATACAAATGCTTCTTTACAACGATGCGTATTATGCTTCTCCAAATGCTAAAAGAGATCTTAAAGGTAAATTCACTTTTTTTATAAACAACAATGAGTCATTTATCTTAAATAAGAACCTCGTTGAAACACCTCTATCTAATAAAAAGTTTAATTCTAGTACAAATGACAAAGGTTTGACGAATTGGGTAGGAGTTGACATGTCTTATAAACAAAGAATTCAAATTACAACTACTGAAGATTTTGAAGTTAGAGGTTATATTCAATTTACCATTGAACCTCGCTGTACTTTAGAAAAAATACCTGTTTTTATTCAATACAAAAATGGTGTAATGAAATTTGAAATTGACAAGTGTTAATAAAGTTCAAGTTTAAAAATAAATTATGAGATTTCTCCTGTGTCGAAATGACAATCGTTACTTTGAATACACAAAAAAACCTGTAAATTTCTTTACAGGTTTTTTTTTAATTTTACCTCACTTCGACAAGCTCAGTGTGACAGCTATAGTATCTATACGTTAAAACGGAAATGCATTACATCTCCATCTTTTACGATGTATTCTTTCCCTTCTACTCTTAATTTACCTGCTTCTTTTACTTTAGCTTCAGTTCCGTAGTTTGAATAATCTTCAAACGCAATAACTTCTGCACGAATAAATCCTTTTTCAAAGTCGGTATGAATAACTCCTGCTGCTTGTGGCGCAGTATCTCCAACATTAATAGTCCAAGCTCTTACTTCTTTTACTCCAGCTGTAAAATACGTTTGTAAGTTTAATAATTTATAGGCTGCACGAATTAACACTGCCGAACCTGGTTCAGTTAATCCCATGTCTTCTAAAAACACTTGTCTTTCTTCGTAACTTTCCAATTCAGTAATATCAGCCTCTGCTCCTACTGATAAAATGATTACCTCAGCATTTTCGTCTTTTACCAATTCTTTTACTTGCTCAACATACTTATTCCCTGAAACTGCAGAGTTTTCATCAACATTACATACATACAAAACCGGTTTATTTGTAATTAATTGAAAACCAGTCATTAACTCTTCTTCGTCGTTGTTTTGTGGCGTAACCGTTCTTGCAGATTTTGCTTCTAAAAGTGCAGTTCTTATTCTTTCTAATAAAGCAGTTTCAACTTGCGCTTCTTTATTACCGGTTTTAGCTGCTTTTTTTGTTTTTTCTAAACGTTTTTCAACTGTTTCTAAGTCTTTTAATTGCAATTCGATGTCGATTGTTTCTTTATCGCGAATAGGATTTACATTTCCATCTACATGCACAATATTGTCGTTATCAAAACAACGTAAAACGTGAATAATTGCATTACATTCTCTAATGTTTCCTAAGAATTGATTTCCTAATCCTTCCCCTTTACTTGCTCCTTTTACTAAACCTGCAATATCAACAATATCAACAGTTGCCATTTGAACTCTTTCTGGTTTTACCAATTCTTCCAAACGATTAATTCTTGGGTCTGGTACGTTTACTACACCTATATTTGGTTCAATTGTACAAAAAGGGAAGTTTGCGCTTTGTGCTTTAGCATTTGACAAACAATTAAATAAAGTTGATTTTCCAACATTTGGTAATCCTACAATTCCTGCTTTCATTGTGAATGTATTTTTTAAAAGTGTGCAAATATAGCTTAAAAGTTATTGAGTAACAAAGTGCTAAGATGCAAAGTTTATTAGACTAAAAAACTCCTCTAATTTGAGGAGCTTATTATTATTCGTTATGTAAAAATGCCTGTCTGTTTAAAAGCGTTTCTTCGCTTTCTACATGATTATCATCAGGAATACAACAATCAACAGGACAAACTGCTGCACATTGTGGTTCTTCATGAAAACCTTTACATTCTGTACATTTTCCAGGAACAATATAATACACATCATCAGAAATAGGCGTTTGGGCAGCATCTGAATCAACTTCAGTACCATCTGGTAAAATAATTTTACCACTTAATTTTGTACCATCTTTATACCTCCAATCGTCTGCACCTTCGTATATTGCAGTGTTCGGACATTCTGGCTCACAAGCGCCACAATTTATACATTCATCTGTTATAATTATTGCCATTTCTTTAAAAGTTTAATTGTTTAAAAGTTTAATTGTTTAAAAGTTATACACCTTACAACATAAACTTTTGGCTAATGCTTTTTCACTCACTATATTTGTGCAAAATTACAATGTAAACCACATATATACAAATAACAAATGTTACAAATTGAAATTAAAAATTGTTTTATTGAATTAGGGAAGTTTTTAAGTCAGTTTTCTTTAGAAAAAAATGAAGCAAAACCCAATGTAAAAAACAATACTCTATATTTTGATGAATTTGTAAAACTAATTGAACTATCTCAGTCTCATAACGGTTGGTTTACACCAGAACAAGTTTATTTCTCTATTCATTCTTGGTCGGAAGCCTTAAAAGAAGAGAATTTAAACAAATGGTTAAGCAATTATACTTTTAAAGAAAATTCAAATAAAAATGTTGGATTAATATTAGCTGGAAATATACCTTTAGTTGGTTTTCATGATTTTTTGTCGGTTTTAATAACTGGACATAATGTTTTAGTAAAAACATCTTCAAACGATCAACATTTAATACAATTTTTAGCCCAATATTTAATTTCTATTGACGAAAGATTAAAAGGAAAAATAACTTTTATTGAAGGTAAACTAGAAGATTTTGACGCTGTTATTGCTACCGGAAGTAATAATACTTCCCGTTATTTTGAATATTATTTTAAAAGTAAGCCCAATATTATAAGAAAAAACAGAAATTCAGTAGCTGTTTTAAATGGTAATGAAACTTCTGAAGATTTAGAAAATCTAGGAGAAGACATTTTTAGGTATTTTGGTTTAGGTTGTAGAAATGTATCAAAATTATTTGTTCCAAAAGGATATGATTTTAAACATTTTTTTGAATCTATTTTTAAATATAAAGATGTTATTTTTTATGAAAAATACGCTAATAACTACGACTACAATAAAGCCGTTTTCTTAATGAGTTTATACAAACTTTTAGATAATGAATTCTTAACTTTAAAAGAGGACACAAGTTATTCATCTCCTATTTCAAGTGTTTTTTATGAATTTTACGATAACATTGAAGATGTAAAAAGTCGTTTAGAAAAAGAATCAGAACAAATTCAATGCATAGTTTCTAATAACTTAATTGAAAATAGTATTTCATTTGGACAAACACAAAAACCTCAACTTTGGGATTATGCTGATAATATCGATACTTTGAATTTTTTAATCAATCTTTAAATTAAAGATTATTGAAATAAAAGTGTTAAAAAAAACACTTTTATTAATAAAATCAAATTATTATTACAATATTATCACACGTTTTTTACACATTTTTTACGAAATTTACACCTTTAAACAACCCACTACAATTTATTTAAAAAAAATGAAAAAACACAACTATAGCGCAGGTCCTTGCATTTTACCACAAGAAGTATTTGAAAAAGCTGCACAAGCAGTTTTAAATTTCAACAATTCTGGGTTATCTATTTTAGAAATTTCTCACAGAAGCGCTGATTTCGTTGCCGTTATGGAAGAAGCTAGAAATTTAGCTTTAGAACTTTTAGGTCTAGAAGGAAAAGGATACCAAGCTTTATTCTTACAAGGGGGAGCAAGTTTAGAATTCTTAAGAGTTCCACAAAACTTAATGCAAGAAAATGGAAAAGCGGCTTATTTAGATTCTGGAACATGGGCAAATAGCGCTATTAAAGAAGCTAAAGCGTTTGGAGAAACTATTGTCGTAGGCTCTTCTAAAGAGGCAAATTATACTTTTATTCCAAAAGAATACACTATTCCATCTGATGCAAATTATTTTCACTGTACCTCAAACAATACTATTTTTGGTACACAAATGAAATCATTCCCACAAACTTCAGTTCCTGTTGTTTGCGATATGAGTTCTGATATTTTTTCACGTAGTTTAGATTTTTCAAAATTTGATATCATTTATGCTGGAGCTCAAAAAAATATGGGACCAGCAGGAGTTACTTTAGTAGTAATCAAAGAAGAAGTTCTTGGAAAAACAGGAAGAAATATTCCAAATATTTTAAATTACCAACAACATATTGCTAAAGAAAGCATGTATAATACGCCACCTGTATTCGCAGTTTATACATCATTACTAACTTTACAATGGTTAAAATCTAAAGGTGGAATTGCGGTAATTGAAAAAGAAAATGAAGCAAAAGCAGCTTTACTTTATACGGAAATTGATAGAAATCCACTATTTAAAGGAGCTGCTAATAAAGAAGATCGTTCTATAATGAATGCTACTTTTTTACTTGCGGATGAAAATCATAAAGAAACATTTGATAAAATGTGGAAAGCAGCTGGAATATCTGGTATAAACGGACATCGTTCTGTAGGTGGCTATAGAGCTTCAATGTACAATGCTTTGCCTATTGAAAGTGTTCAGGTTTTAGTAAATGTAATGAAAGAATTAGAAAATGAAATATAGTAATTAGTTACTGGTAAATGGTAACTAGCAAAAAATATAAAAATGAAAGTTTTAGCAAACGATGGTATTTCTAAAAGCGGAATTAAAGCTTTAGAAAAAGGAGGATTTGAAGTTATTACCTCTAAAGTAGCACAAGAACAAGTTGCAAATTATATAAATACACATTCAATCAGTGTATTATTAGTTAGAAGCGCTACTAAAGTAAGACAAGACATTATAGATAATTGCCCAGGATTAAAAATTATTGGTCGTGGTGGTGTAGGAATGGATAATATTGATGTAGATTATGCTCGTAGTAAAGGGATACATGTAATCAACACACCAGCTTCTTCTTCTGAATCAGTTGCAGAATTGGTTTTCGCTCATTTATTTTCTGGAGTTCGTTTTTTACATGATTCTAACAGGAACATGCCTCTTGAAGGTGATACCAATTTTAATGGTTTAAAGAAAGCTTATGCAAATGGCTTAGAATTAAGAGGAAAAACATTGGGGATTATTGGTTTTGGAAGAATTGGTCAAGCTGTAGCAAAAATTGCTCTTGGTTTAGGAATGAAAGTAATTGCTTCTGATAAATATGTTGGACAAGCAGTAATTAGAGTTGACTTTTATAATGGCCAATTCATTAATGTAGATATTATAACTGAACCGTTAGAAGATTTATTTAGACATTCTGATTTTATTACTTTGCATGTACCAGCTCAAGACGGCTATGTTATTGGAAGAGATGAATTAAAACTCATGAAAGAAGATGTTGGAATAGTTAATGCAGCTCGCGGTGGTGTTATAGATGAAGTAGCTCTTGTAGAAGCTCTAGACGAAGGAAAAGTTTTATTTGCTGGTTTAGATGTTTTTGAAAACGAACCAACTCCTGAAATTAAAATATTAATGAATCCAAAAATATCATTAACTCCACATATTGGTGCTGCCACTATTGAGGCTCAAGACAGAATTGGCACAGAACTTGCAGAGCAAATTATAAGTTTACTTAAAAATAGTTAATATTTTTTTGTAACTTTATGATTTAACTTAAATTTTAAAACAAAATTATGTCAGGAATTACAGATTTATTAAACAGCGATATGGGTAAGGAACTTGTAAGTTCAATTTCTCAAAAAACAGGAATTGATGCTTCACAAGCGTCTAAAGTTGTTTCATCCGGATTACCTGCTCTTATGGGGGCTATGCAAAATAACCTAAGCTCTGCTGAAGGTGCTTCAGGATTATTAAGTGCATTAACAAGCGGAAAACACGATGGAAGCATTTTAGACAACCTTGGCGGATTTTTAAATGGTGGAGATTTCTCTGATGGTTCAAAAATATTAGGACATGTTTTAGGAGGAAATCAAGACACAATGGTTCAAGGATTGAGTTCTAAAACTGGTGTAGACTCTAGTATTATTTCTAAAATATTACCTATGCTTGCTCCTATTGTCATGGGATATTTAGGTAAACAAACAAAAAGTAAAGGAGTTTCTAATGGTTCTGACTTAAGCGGAATGTTAGGAGGACTATTAGGAGGTGCTGGTGGAAATTCAATGTTAACATCTGTATTAGATCAAAATGGAGATGGTAAACTTGATGTTAGTGACGCAATGTCTGCATTAAGCGGAAAGAAAAAAGGTGGTCTTGGAGGTTTACTAGGCGGACTTTTTGGAAAAAAATAGTTTATATAATTCGTAATAAAATATTAAAAGCACTGACTATGTCGGTGCTTTTTAATATCTTTATAATTCTATTTTTATTATATAATGAAAACATATATAATCATCCTCTTAAGTTTATTTGGTCTTTTATTTTCTTGTAAAAGCCAGCAAAATGATGTGGAATTAAAAAAAGATTCTAATCTGATAGAATCCGACACTATTAGAATTGCAAATGAAGAATTAGAATACGAAATAATAATTATAGATGCAGGGTTTTCTTCTTGGATTAATACTTCTGCTAAACCAAGAAATTTTTACACGCAGTCTTACTTAGAAGCAAGAAATAGAGTTTGGGTGCAAGAATGGAATCAAAGAGCAAACTTTCCTTCGCAGTATTCAAACTTATATGAATTACCTATTAACTATGAAAGCAGTGTTAATTATGGATATGAAGTAAATTATATGTTATATAATTATTTGGTTTACTTTCAATTAAAAAACAATCAAAAATTAGGATTTTTTCCTGCAAGAAGATAATAATGAATAAATTAAAAGAACGCTGGAACATAACAAGCAACTGGCAATTAACAAAAATATTAATAGTATTTGCAATTACTGGATTTAGTTCATTACAATTAGCTAAACCATTTTTAAACTTAATAGGTATTCCAGAAACATTTGAACCACATTGGTTGTATCGTGTTTTAAGATTATTATTGATTTTTCCAATTTATCAAGTTTTATTAGTCTTTGTTGGTTTTGTATTTGGAGAATTTAAATTCTTTTGGGAATTTGAAAAGAAAATGCTTTATAGAATGAAACTTGGCTTTATTGCAGATTTTTTCGACAATAAACTAAAAAAATAAAGCTCCAACTGGAGCTTTTTATTTTTTATAAACATAAGTATACAACCAAGTCAAGGTAAACGTAGGAATAATATCTATAAATGGAAATACTTCTTCAATAAAACCAATTATACCCGCAACTTTACCTGTTGTACCTTGATACATTTTCATTAATAATATTCCTGAAATTGGCGCCCAAATTAAATCAATAGTCTCTGCGTATAAAGGAATTGCATAAGAAATCATTCCTATTAAATCGAAAAGAATACCTAAATATAATTTTGTAAATTTATTTGATTGTTTCTTATGTTCACTTTTTTGTAAAATGGTTTTCATAGTAATGCATAACTTTTATTACTACTTAATAATCAAAATGAGTGCCAATCCTTATTCTTTACCAATTAATTTATAGAAATCTTCTCTAAATGCCTTATCAGTAAAAGCACCGCCATACTGCAAGGTTGAAGTAAAACTAGATTCATCTTTAATTCCTCTACTAGAAACGCACAAATGTTTTGCTTCAATTACAACCATTACATCTTCCGTTTCAAGAACTGTTTTTAATTCATTGAAAATTTGCATAATCATTCTTTCTTGAACTTGTGGTCTCTTAGCGTAATAATCAACAATTCTATTCAGTTTTGACAATCCAATTACTTTACCCGATGATATGTAACCCACATGAGCTTTACCAACTATAGGTAAGAAATGATGTTCACAAGTTGAATTAAAACTTATATTAGCTTCAACAAGCATTTTATTGTATTGATATGAATTATCAAATACTGATATTTTAGGTTTATTCATTGGGTTTAAACCCGAAAATATTTCTTGAACAAACATTTTAGCAACTCTATGTGGAGTTCCACGCAAACTATCATCTGTTAAATCAAGCCCTAATTCGTTCATAATTACTTCAAAGTGTTTTGAAATAACTTTCATTTTCTCTTCATCGGATTTAACAAAGGCATCAGCTCTCATTGGAGTTTCAGCAGATGTCATTTGGTGATTGTCGCCTATAATTTCAAATATTTCGTTTTCAATAGTAGTTTTCATAGCAATTTTCCTCTATTTAAGTTTCGATTTGTAATATTTTCTTAATTTTTCCAATTTTGGCACAATCACCATCTGACAATAACCTTGCTGACTATTTTCAGCATAATAATCTTGGTGATATTCTTCCGCTTCATAAAACACAACTGCCGATGAAACTTTAGTAACAATAGGCTTATTATATAATTTTTCGTTTTCAATGAATTTTATATAATCTTCTGCTTTATCTTTTTGTTCCTGTGAATGATAAAAAATTTCACTTCTGTATTGCGTTCCTACATCTGCGCCTTGACGGTTTAATGTCGTTGGATCATGAGTTCCAAAAAATACTTCTAACAAATCTTCAAAAGCAATTTCTTTTGGGTCAAAAATAATTTGTATAGCTTCGGCATGACCAGTTGTTCCTGTACAAATCTCTTTATATGAAGGGTTTTTAATCATTCCTCCAGTATAGCCTGAAATCACTTTTTCAACACCTTTTAATTCTGTAAAAACAGCTTCTGTACACCAAAAACATCCGCCAGCAAAAGTGGCAACTTCCATATTATTCTCTACATTCATTTTAACTGGTTCTTTAAATTCTTTAATTTCAGTTTTCTTTTCTTGCGATTGACACGATTGAAAAACGAACAAAAATGCAACTAATAAATTTTTCATAATATTATTTTGTTTAACAAATGTATGTATTTAATTAAACAAAACAACATGTTTAACTAAAATTTATAATTTATATACGTAAATAAATATCAGAATAGATTTAGAATAGAAAAAAAAAATAGTTTCTTTGTACAAAGCTAGATTATGATTATTGCAAATAATTTACATAAAAAATACGACGAACTTCATGTTTTAAAAGGAGTTAGTTTACATATTAAAAAAGGAGAAATTGTTTCTATTGTTGGTGCTTCAGGTGCTGGAAAAACAACTCTTTTGCAAATATTAGGAACATTAGATTTGCCTTCAAAAGAAGCTTCAACTTCACTTATAATTAATGGAGAAGATATTTTGAAGATGAAAGATAAAGCAATGTCTCAATTTAGAAACTTAAATTTAGGATTCATTTTTCAATTTCATCAATTATTACCGGAATTTACAGCTTTAGAGAATGTTTGTATTCCAGGATTTATTGCTAAAAGAAATAAAAATGAAGTTGAGGAAGAAGCTAAAAAACTATTAGACTTCCTTGGTCTTTCTCATAGAATAAACCATAAACCAAATGAACTTTCAGGTGGTGAACAACAACGAGTAGCAGTTGCAAGAGCTTTAATTAACAAACCTGCTGTAATTTTTGCCGATGAACCTTCTGGAAACTTAGACACCAATACTGCCGAAAATTTACATCAATTATTTTTTAAACTTCGTGATGAATTTGGTCAAACTTTTGTAATCGTTACGCATAATGAAGAATTAGCCAACATGGCTGACAGAAAATTAGTTATGGTAGACGGAAATATTGTTTAAAATAAGCATGACACAAGCAGAACTCAAAGAATTTTTAGACGAAAAAGTAATTTTATACAATAATCCAAAATTTATTGAGAGCGATCCTATTCAAATTCCACATTCATTTACTTTAAAAGAAGACATTGAAATTGCTGGGTTCTTAAGTGCAACCATAGCTTGGGGAAATCGTAAAATGATTATTAACAATGCGAAGCGATTAATGGAAATAATGGGCAATTCGCCTTACGATTTCATAGTGAACCATAAAGAAAATGACTTAGAAAAGTTATCCGGTTTTGTTCACCGAACTTTTAATTCAATTGATGCCGTTTATTTTATAAAAAGTCTTCAAAATATTTACCAAAACCATAATGGCTTAGAATCAGTTTTTGCAAAACATCAAGAAAAAAGTAGTCTTCAAAAAAGTATTTCAGAAGCCAAAAAAGTTTTTTTTGAATTAGAACATCCGCAAAGAACAACCAAACATTTTTCGGATCCAATGAACGGTTCTGCCGCAAAAAGAATTAACATGTTTTTGCGATGGATGATAAGGCAAGACAACTGTGGAGTTGACTTTGGAATTTGGAAAACTATTTTACCAAGTGCAGTTTCTTGTCCGTTAGATGTTCATTCTGGAAATGTTGCACGAAAATTAGGATTACTTACAAGAAAACAAAACGATGCAAAAGCATTACTTGAATTAGATACCAATTTAAGAAAACTAGATCCTATTGACCCTTCAAAATACGATTTTGCGTTATTTGGATTAGGGATTTTTGAAAAGTTTTAATTTAAAAAAACAACCAACAATATAAAATCATTAAAATGCGTTTATAAGTTTTTAACTTCTAAATCATTTGCTGATGAAAATTTTCAAAAACTTTCTTGGGTTATTCGTTTTAACATTATTATTTATTTCTTGTAAAAATGAAAATACTAATTCTAAAAATGAAGATGTAATACCTATAATAAATCCACCACTTCCAAAAGCAAATATAAAATATGATAATTATAGACTTAACCCAAATAAAGACACTATAATACATCATAAATCTGGAGCTATTTTAGAAATTCCAAAAAATGCTTTTTTAAATTCTAAAGGAGAAATTGTTACAGATTCAGTTGATATTCAATTTAGAACTTTTTCAAACCCTTTAGAGATTTATTTAGGTGGAATTCCAATGAATTTTAACGTCAATAATCAAGAGATGGTTTTTGAGTCTGCAGGAATGTTTGAAATAAATGCAAATTTACCTGAAGAGAACTTAAAAGTAAATCCAGAAAACAAAATAAATGTTTCGCTAAATAGCTTTAGTAATGATAGTAATTTCAACACATATGATTTTAACACTGAATCAAATGTTTGGATTGAAACTGGAAAGGATAAAAAAAATGAAATTTCAAAAGAAGAAGCTTTAAAAAAATTACCAGAATTACCAGCTCCTCCAAAATTAACAACAAAAGCAGCTTTTAAAATACTAGACGAAAGAGATGAATCTAATACATTAGCAGAATATAACAATGTTTGGTTTGAACCTATAAACGGAGAAAAAGTAGGATATAGTGGTAAGGATATTAAAGTAAAAGATTTGAAGAACGGAACATATGAAGTAACTTTTGAATCTTGGTATGATTTAAAAAAGGATGACGATAAAAAAGTTATTTGTTATTTAGCTTTTGACAATAATGCAAGTTATTCAAAAGCGCTTAAAAGATATCAAAACAAATATGCAAAAAGAATTAAAGAAGATAAACAAAAAAGAGAGAAAATTGAGAGAGAATGGGCAATTTATGATAAACAATTAGAAGAATATAAGCTTTTCTTTGCTAAAAATGAAATTGAAAAAACAAACGGAAGTCAAAAAATAATTAGAAGTTTAGAAGTAAATAATTTTGGTTTTGTAAATGTAGATCGACCTATAGACTTTCCTCAAGGTGGAGTAATAAACCCTATTTATGTAGATGCAAACAACAACAAAATACAATTAAAAGAAGTTGTTCTTATTGAAACCGGTAGGAATTCTTTATATAGATATAAAAATGAAATAAAATTTAATCCAAATAATGAAAATCTGCTTTGGGGACTAACTGAAGAGGGAAAATTAGCTTATTTTACAAAACAAGATTTTAAAAAAATTACTCAAATTAATGGAAATGTAACTTTAAAGATGAACATACATCCAGAAGAATTAAAAAGTTATGATGAAATTATAGCTGTATTATTTCCTCAATAATTGTAATTTAATTATCTAATTCAAAAATATAATGTAACATAACATGTTTATTATCGTCTTGTTATAAAACAAACTACTTTGGAAACGATACTTACCATTCAGAATTTAAATAAAATTTACGGTCGAAAAGTACACGCTGTAAAAAACCTTTCTTTCGAAATTAAAAAAGGAAATGTTTATGGAATTTTAGGACCAAATGGCTCTGGAAAATCTACTACATTAGGAATTACACTAAATGTTGTTAATAAAACTTCAGGCGATTATAAATGGTTTGATGGTTCAATGAAAACTCATGAAGCATTAAAAAAAGTAGGTGCAATTATTGAACGTCCGAACTTTTATCCTTATATGACAGCTGAAGAAAACTTAAAGCTGGTTTGTAAAATTAAAAGCATTCCGTTTGAAAAAGTAGCAGAAAAATTAGAATTAGTTGGATTATTAGATCGGAAAGATGATAAATTCAGCACATTTTCATTAGGTATGAAACAGCGTTTAGCGATTGCTTCTGCCCTATTAAATGATCCTGAAATTTTGATTCTAGACGAACCTACAAATGGTTTAGACCCGCAAGGAATTAGACAAATTAGAGATTTAATTCGTATTATCGCTTCTCAAGGAACTACTATTTTATTGGCTTCGCATTTATTAGACGAAGTTGAAAAAGTATGCAGTCACGTTGTCGTTTTACGAAAAGGAGAAATGTTATATCAAGGTACAGTTGAAGGAATGCTTTCTAGTGAAGGTTTCTTCGAATTGCAAGCCGATGACATGGATTTACTTGAATCAATACTTAAAAATCATCCATCTGTAGAAAAAATAATTACCGAAGAAGGAAAATTGTTAGTTTACTTAAACAGTGTTTTAGAACCTAAAGATTTAAACACTTACTTATTTCAAAACAATATTGTTTTAAATCATTTAGTAAAAAGAAAAAACAGTTTAGAAGAGCAGTTTTTACAATTAACAAACAACAACTAATTCCTACACGATGAAAAGATTACTTTCTATAGAACTTCAAAAATTATTTAAAAACAGATCAAGTAAGATTTTAATTCTAGCTTACTTTATTTTACTTTCTCTAATTGCTTTAATTGCGTCTTTAAAATTTAACATTGGAAGTTTTGAAATAAATATTGCCGAACAAGGTATTTTTAACTTTCCATACATTTGGCATTTTAACACATATATTGCTTCTATTTTAAAATTATTTTTAGCTATTGTTATTGTTTCCATGATGGCTAATGAATACAGTTATGGAACTTTAAAACAAAATTTAATAGACGGAATGAGTAAAAAAGAATTCATTTTATCTAAATTTTACACCATACTTTTGTTTGCTTTTACGTCTACGATTTTCATTTTTGTATTGTCCTTAATTTTAGGCTATACATTTTCTTCATATGATGAATTTTCTATTGTTGTAACTGAAATGGAGTACCTATTCGCTTACTTTGTAAAACTAGTTGGTTTCTTTTCTTTTTGTTTATTTCTGGGGGTTTTAATCAAAAGAAGTGCTTTTGCACTTGGATTCTTAATGATTCAATATATTGGCGAAAGAGTTACATTTGGCATCTTAAAGAAACACTTTTTATCAGATAAATTGGCAAATGATTTATTCGATTTATTTCCGCTTGAGGCAATGAGTAACTTAATCAAAGAACCATTTACAAGACTATCGGCAATTAGTAATATTGAGACAGCAATTGGTGGCGAAAAAGTATGGCGTTTTTATGGCGTTCATTTTGGAGAAGTGAGCATTGTGTTAGTTTGGACTTTTATATTTATTTTAACATCTTTTTATATTCTTAAAAAACGAGATTTGTAGTATCTTTGCCGAGCTATGAAAAAAACGATTCTTATTTTTTTTTTAACATTACTTTCTCACATACAACTAACTGAGGCTCAAGTAATAACTGTTAACGAAAATTATACACCCACTCAATTAATAGAAAACATTCTTTTACAAAGTTCATGTGCCTCTGTTAGTAATGTTACTGTTTCTGGAGGAAACTTTTCTAGTGGAGAATTATCTTATGGCTCTTTTGATGCAAATGGAAGTAATTTTCCTTTTCAAAATGGAATCATTTTAAGTACAGGAAAAATAAATAATGCTCCGGGGCCTAACACTAGTATTCTTGATGATGGAGGGAATATGGGATGGGATGGAGATTTAGATCTACAAAATGCACTAGGTTTGTCAAATTCTTACAATGCAACCATTTTAGAATTTGATTTTATTCCCTTAGGCAATCAGATTAGTTTTGATTACATGTTATCATCTGAACAATATTTAACAAATCCCTCTTCTAATCAATGTAACTATACTGACGGATTCGCCTTTTTATTAAAAGAAGTAGGAACTTCAACCTATCAAAATTTAGCAGTAATACCCGGCACTTCAATACCTGTTAAAATAAATACTGTTAGAGGCTCAGGTACAATTTGCCCACCTGCTAACGAACAATATTTTGATGCTTTTAACAGTACAAATCATCCAACTAATTTTAATGGTCAAACTAAAATTTTAACAGCACAAGCAAGTGTTACACCAGGAGCAACTTATCATATTAAATTAGTTATTGCTGATGAAGGAAATTATCGATATGATTCGGCAATTTTTTTAGGTGGAGGTAGTTTCAATTTTGGAGTAGATATTGGTTTAGATAGATTAATTTCAACTGGAAATCCTGTTTGTCAAAATGAAGCAACCACAACAAATCCATACATTTTAGATGCAACTTATCCTGGAGCAACTTATCAATGGAAATATAATGGAATGGATATTATAGGAGCTAATAATGCTACTTTAGAAATCCCTTCTACTTTAGTGCCAATACTTCAAGATGGAATTTATTCTGTAGATGTTACAATTGGCTCTTGTACTGTAAACTCTTTTATAAATTTAGAATTTTCTGAAGATTTAATCTTAAATGAATCTGATTTTACAAAATGTGATGAAGATACTGATCAAGATGGATTAACATCCTTTTCTCAAGTAGATTTTAATGTCATTAAAAACCAATTATTCTCTAATTTACCTACGAATTATCAAATTGGTTTGTTTGCAACAACTACATCAACAACTGAAATTATTTTACCTTATACTAATACAGTTCCATACACTCAAACTATATACGCAAGAATAACAAATATTCAAGGTTGCTATAATGATTACCCAATAAATCTAATTGTAAATACTTTTAATGAAGTGATAACAAATGAAACTATAGGTTTATGCGATGGGAATTCAATAATTTTAGATGCCGGAAATGGATTTACATCTTATAATTGGAATACAAATCCTACTCAGAATTCACAAACGATTTCAATAGATACTCCAGGTATTTATACTGTAACTCTTGAAAACAATTTAGGTTGTTTTAAAAACAAAACATTTACGGTTGTTGGCTCTCAAATTGCTACAATAACTGAAGTAAAAATAAGTGAATTTGGTTCAAATAATTTGGCAACTATTATAACCTCATCCGGAGATTATGAATTTTCATTAGACGGAATTAATTATCAAGATTCAAATACATTTACAAATTTAGAACCTGGAGAATATTTAGTATATGTTCAAGACAAAAATGGTTGTGGAGTGACTACAATGCAATTTTACATATTAGATTATCCAAAATATTTTACTCCAAATAATGATGGTCATAACGATACTTGGCAAATAAAAAATTTAGAAAAAAGAGGTTTAGAAGCAAGTAAAATTTATATCTTTGATAGATATGGGAAACTTCTAAAACAAATTACGCCATTAGGAAATGGCTGGGATGGTTTATTTAATGGAGTAGAACTACCATCAACAGATTATTGGTTTACTTTAGAACAACCAAATGGTAAAACAATTAGAGGCCATTTTTCTCTAAATAGATAAAATGATTAAAAACTTATTACTTGTTGCTTTAGGTGGTGCTTTAGGTAGTGCTTTACGTTATTTAGCAAATGTAAATATTGGCAAAATTTGGCCATTTAAGTTGTATTATGCTACATTTTTAGTAAACATAATTGGTTGTTTATTAATAGGACTTTTTATTGGTTACCTACAAAAAAACGAATCAGCAAACGAACCTTTAAAATTAATTTTAATCACTGGTTTTTGTGGTGGATTTACTACTTTTTCAACTTTTGGGTCAGAAAATTTCAACTTATTACAATCTCAAAATTACATCACATCACTTTTATATATTGCTGCTTCAATAATAATTGGAATAGCTTTTGTAGGTGTTGGAATATACTTATCAAAATAACATGCTAAACGAAAACGAATTAAAAGCCATAAAATTAGAATTACAAACTCCTAAAAAAATTACTATTGTTTCTCATCGAAACCCCGATGGTGATGCCGTTGGTTCTTCTTTAGGATTACTTCATTTTTTGAAAGAATTAAAACACGAAGTCTATTTCATATCTCCAAATGATTATCCTGATTTTTTAGCTTGGATTCCAGATGTAAAAAACACTGTTATTTTTGAAAAAGAAATAGAAAAAGCTGTTGAAATTTTAAAAGCAAGCGATTATATTTTTACGTTAGACTTTAATGCCTTTCATAGAACCGGAGAACAAATGGAAAAAGCTTTACAAAGCTTAACTGTCCCAATGATAATGATAGATCATCATCAAGCACCAGACAGCTATCCACTTTATACTTTTTCTGACACCAATTATGGTTCAACTTGTGAAATGATTTATGATTTTATAAATGCATTAGGATATAACAATCTTATAAATAAAGAAATTGCAACTTGCTTATATGTTGGAATTACAACTGATTCTGGTAGTTTTCGTTTTCCAAAAACAACAGCAAAAACGCATACTTGTGTTGCCGATTTAATTACCAAAGGAATCAACAATAGTGAAATTCATAATTTATTATTTGATAATGCTTCTTACAGTAGATTACAATTACTTGGAAGAGCATTACAAAACCTAACTTTATTAAAAGAATATCACGCTTCATACATTACACTCAGTCAAGAAGAATTAGATACTTTTAATTACAAAAAAGGTGATACAGAAGGAATTGTAAACTATGGACTCAGTTTAGAAGGAATTAACATGACAGCCATTTTTATTGAAAATAAAGAAGAAGGAATTATTAAAATTTCTTTCCGTTCACAAGGCAATGTCGATGTAAATCAGTTTGCTAGAAAATATTTCAACGGTGGCGGTCACATAAATGCAGCTGGAGGTAAATCTTTTTTAAGTTTAGAAGAAACTGTAAAACAATTTATTGCTATTTTAGCAAAAGAAAAACAATAAAAATGAACATACGCTCCATATTAACTATTTTATTTATTGGGATTATTTTTACTAGTTGTTCTAAACAACAAGCAAGAAAGCCTGTTTCTCAAACTTCTGGAACTTTCATGAAAGAATCTATTGAGAGAAATAAAAAATTAATCGCAATTGAAGAACAATTAATTGAAAATATTATTGCTAATGACACTTTAAAAGAATACATCGCTTCTTCTAAAGGGTATTGGTATAAATATGATGTGAAAACTGAAAATGATACTATTCTCCCAAAAAGAGGAGATATTGCTTATTTTAATTATGAAATAAGAGATTTAAAAAATAAAATAATTTATACCGAAGAAGAACTTAAGCCACAAGAATACTTTGTTGATAAACAAAATATAATGATGGGATTAAGAGACGGTATTAAATTAATGAAAAAAGGGGAAACTATAACTTTTCTTTTTCCATCACACATGGCATATGGATACCATGGCGATAATGAAAAAATTCAATCAAACGAACCTTTAATATGTACAGTTAGACTTAATGATATTAAACCCGAAGAAATCACAAAAACTAATTAATTTAAAAATGAAACCAATGACAAGTTTATTCTTAAGCTTATTTGCTTTATTTACATCTTGCACAAATCCAACAGATAAATTAGAAGATGGAATGTATGCCGATGTAAAAACATCCAAAGGAACAATTATATTAAAACTTGAGTTTGAAAAAACTCCAATTACAGTTGCAAATTTTGTTTCATTAGCAGAAGGTAAAAATCCTTTTGTAGAAGAAAAATATAAGGGAAAACCATTTTATGATGGTTTAAAGTTTCATAGAGTCATTGCTGACTTTATGATTCAAGGTGGCGATCCACTTGGTGATGGTTCAGGCGGACCTGGTTATAAATTTAAAGATGAATTTCATAACGATTTAAAACACACTAAAGCAGGAATTTTATCAATGGCTAATGCTGGTCCTGGAACAAATGGAAGTCAGTTTTTTATTACTCATAAAGAAACTCCATGGTTAGATGGTAAGCATTCAGTATTTGGAGAAGTAGTTGAAGGAATTGAAGTTGTAAATGCAATTGCTCAAGATGATGTAATTGAAAGTATAACAATTGTAAGAAAAGGAAAAGACGCTAAGAAGTTTGACGCTGTAAAGGTATTTAAAGACTATTATTCTGTTGAAGCTGTAAATCAAAAAAAGGCTGCTGAAAAAGCGGTAAAAATGAAAACCGAAAAACTTGCCCAATTTGCAAAAGTTAAAGCTACTGGAACAAAAACTCCTTCAGGTTTAATTTACCAAATTATATCAAAAGGTGAAGGCAAAAAACCAGCTAATGGAACAGAAGTATATATCCATTATGCAGGATTTTTAGAAAATGGAGATTTATTTGATACAAGTTATGAAGATGTTGCTGAAATGAATGGAAAACTTGACCCAAATAGAGCAGCAGCAAAACAATACCTACCTTTCCCATTTAAATATGGTGAAAAAAAAGGACTAATAGCTGGTTTTATTGAAGGATTAGAAAATATGAACTATGGAGACAAAGCTTTATTGATTATTCCAGCAAAATTAGGATATGGAGCACAAGGAGCAGGTCATGTAATTCCACCAAACGCAACTATCATATTTGAAGTTGAAATGTTAGAAAAAATGCCTCAACAATAAAAAGCACTTTATTTAAAAAAAGCTCCACAAATTGTGGAGCTTTTTTTTATGAATTAAATTTCCAATCGAAATCATCTTCATTATCTGTAAAGATAGCACCTATTTCAATTTTAAAAACCCTACCATAATCTACATTTACAAATAACCAATTAGTTTCAAAAAAATAATTCTCGGTTCCATCTGAAATTTCTGTTTCAAATTGTGTTAGTTTATTTTCAGCCAATACAGTTTTTACATCTGTCCAATACTGACCAACTATTTTTTTTCCAAACAATTCTAAATTCTCATTTGTTGAAGTAATATAACCTAAACGAAGGTCTTCCTCATCATAAAAAGTCAAACGCATTTTTAGCTCATTATAAATATATACAACATTTTCTTCCTCATCTTCATATCGAGAACTTGGCTTACCGTAAAGAGCTTCTACATCTTTTTGTTTCATTCCAAAAAGCAGTTTGTCTATCCCAAATTTTAATTTAATTTCCATATTATAATTATTTAAATAAAAAATCCCGACTTTCATCGGGATTCAAAAATACTATTTTTTATAAAACATTAAAGATTATTAAATCTTGAAACGTTTTCTATCATTCTCTGTTAAATATATTTTTCTTAAACGAATAGACTTTGGAGTTACCTCAACATATTCATCTTTTTGAATATATTCCAAAGCTTCTTCTAATGAGAAAATAATTGGAGGAATAATTCTTGCTTTTTCATCATTTCCAGAAGAACGTACGTTAGATTGTTTCTTAGCTTTTGTTACGTTAATACACATATCATCACTACGAGAGTTTTCCCCAATTACCTGACCTTCATAGATTTCAGCATTTGGTTCAACAAAGAATTTACCTCTATCTTGTAATTTATCAATAGAATAAGGAATTGCTTTTCCATTTTCCATAGAAATTAAAGAACCATTATTACGTCCAGGAATAATTCCTTTAAATGGCTCATAACCAATGTAACGATGACTCATAATTGCTTCACCAGCAGTAGCAGTTAACAATTGATTACGTAATCCAATAATTCCACGAGATGGAATGTTGAATTTAATAATCATACGCTCACCTTTACCTTCCATAGAAAGCATTTCACCTTTACGAAGAGTTACAAATTCTACAGCTCTACCAGAAAGATTTTCAGGTAAATCAATTGTTAATTCTTCAATTGGCTCACATTTAACACCATCAATTTCTTTAATAATAACTTGTGGTTGACCAATTTGTAATTCATATCCTTCTCTTCTCATTGTTTCAATAAGTACAGATAAATGAAGTACTCCACGACCAAAAACCATAAATTTATCAGCAGAATCAGTTTCACCTAACTTCATAGCTAAGTTTTTCTCCAATTCTTTTGTTAATCTTTCTCTAATATGACGAGAAGTAACAAATTTCCCTTCTTTACCAAAGAAAGGGGAATCATTAATTGTAAACAACATACTCATTGTTGGCTCATCAATAGCAATTGAGGCTAAAGCTTCAGGATTTTCAAAATCAGCAATAGTATCACCAATTTCAAAACCTTCAACTCCAATAATTGCACAAATATCTCCAGCAACAACTTCTTCTACTTTTTTACGTCCTAAACCTTCAAAAGTATGTAATTCTTTTATTCTAGACTTTATTACTTTACCATCTCGCTTTACTAAAGAAATAGGCATTCCTTCGCGTAAAACACCTCTTTCTAAACGACCAATTGCAATACGACCAGTAAAACTTGAGAAGTCTAAAGATGTAATTAACATTTGCGGTGTTCCTTCAAAAACTTTAGGAGCAGGTACATTTTCAATAACCATATCTAATAATGCTTCAACATTATCAGTAACGTTTTCCCAGTGATCAGACATCCAGTTATTTTTAGCTGACCCATAAACTGCTGGGAAATCTAATTGCTCTTCTGTAGCACCAAGTTCAAACATTAAGTCAAAAACTTTTTCATGAACTTCTTCAGGAGTACAGTTTTCTTTATCAACTTTATTGATTACTACACATGGTTTTAATCCTAAATCAATTGCTTTTTGCAATACGAAACGTGTTTGAGGCATAGGTCCTTCAAAAGCATCTACTAACAAACAAACACCATCTGCCATGTTCAATACACGTTCAACTTCACCACCAAAATCGGCGTGGCCTGGAGTATCAATAATGTTAATTTTTGTTCCTTTATATTGAACAGAAACGTTTTTAGAAGTAATAGTAATACCTCTTTCACGCTCTAAATCATTATTATCAAGGATCAAATCACCTGTATTTTCGTTATCACGAAATAACTGACAGTGATACATAATTTTATCAACCAAAGTAGTTTTACCGTGGTCAACGTGGGCAATAATTGCAATGTTTCTAATAGATGTCATTTAACTCTTTTTTTGAAGGTGCAAAGGTACGTTTTATTTTTTTATAAAATTCAACTTTTTAACGCTGAATTAATTATAAAATAAAAAAGCCCAGCAAAATGCTAGGCTTCTTTTAAATATATTATATTAAAACTAATTAAAGTTTTGCTACATGTTTAGTTAACTTTGATTTTAAGTTAGCTGCTTTATTCGAATGAATAATGTTCTTCTTAGCTAATCTATCTATCATTGAAAATACTGAAGGTAATTTAGCCAATGCTTCAGTTTTTTCAGTCGCTATACGAATTGCTTTAATAGCATTACGTGTAGTTTTATGTTGGTACTTATTTAATACTCTTTTTTTCTCTGTGCTTCTAATTCTCTTTAAAGCTGACTTATGATTTGCCATTTTCTACTTTTTTTAATTGTAATAATTATTATAAACTACTAGCCTAAAAAGAAAAACCTCCCACAATTATAAAATCACTTTGGTTTTAACTAATAAAATAAAAATCAGAGACACTAACTTTTATTTTATAAAACTAATCTACAACTAATTTGTAGCCCGTAGGGGAATCGAACCCCTCTTACATGGATGAAAACCATGCGTCCTAACCGATAGACGAACGGGCCTGAGATTTTTTGTAGTCCGTACGGGAATCGAACCCGTGTTACATGGATGAAAACCATGCGTCCTAACCCCTAGACGAACGGACCATTTTATTTCTCTAATGCGGATGCAAAAATACAACTATTTTTTATTCCTGCAAGCGACTGCTTATTTTTTTTTATTTTTTTTAATATGCTTTAGCGAATAAAACTCTTCCAGTCGACGGAGCACCAGTAAAAACGCACCTTCCAGCCTCTTCTACCCTATCTAAAGCAACACATCTAATTGTTGCTTTTGTTAGCTCTTTAATCTTTTCTTCTGTTTCAGCAGTACCGTCCCAATGAGCAGAAACAAAACCACCTTTTGTATCTAAAACAGACTTAAATTCTTCAAAATCATTAACTTCCGTTGTATGTTTAGCTCTATAATCAACAGCTTTAGCAAATAATTCTTCCTGAATTTGATTTAATTTATTTTTAATAAAAATTTCAATTCCATCTTTAGAAACTATTTCTTTTGTTAATGTATCTCTTCTAGCTACTTCATAAGTTCCGTTTTCTAAATCCTTTGGTCCAATAGCAATTCTTAAAGGAACACCTTTTAATTCCCATTCAGCAAATTTAAATCCTGGTTTATGAGTTGTTCTATCATCAAACTTAACAGAAATACCTATTCTTCTCAAAGAGACAACTAATTCATTTACTTGGTTTGAAATTTCTTCTAATTGTTCGTCTGTTTTATGAATTGGTACAATTACCACTTGAATTGGAGCTAAATTTGGAGGCAATACTAATCCATTATCATCTGAGTGTGTCATTACCAATGCCCCCATTAAACGTGTAGAAACTCCCCAAGAAGTTCCCCAAACATATTCTTGCTTACCCTCTTTATTAGCGAACTTAACATCAAATGCTTTTGCGAAATTTTGTCCTAAGAAATGAGAAGTCCCAGCTTGAAGTGCTTTCCCATCTTGCATTAAGGCTTCAATACAATATGTCTCTTCAGCTCCAGCAAAACGCTCTGTTTCTGTTTTCAGCCCTTTTATAACAGGAATTGCCATAAAATTTTCAGCAAAATCAGCATATACATTCATCATTTTTTCAGACTCCGCAATTGCTTCTGCTTTTGTAGCATGAGCAGTATGTCCTTCTTGCCATAAAAATTCTGCCGTTCTTAAAAACAAACGTGTACGCATTTCCCATCTTACAACATTTGCCCATTGATTAATTAATAATGGTAAATCTCTATAAGATTGTACCCAACCTTTATATGTAGACCAAATAATTGCCTCACTTGTAGGACGAACAATAAGCTCTTCTTCTAATTTAGCTTTTGGATCAACGATTAATTTCCCTTTATTATCAGGATCATTTGTTAATCTATAATGAGTAACAATTGCACATTCTTTTGCGAAACCCTCTGCATTTTTTTCTTCAGCCTCAAACATACTTTTAGGTACAAAAAGAGGAAAATAAGCGTTTTGATGACCTGTTTCTTTAAACATTCTATCTAATTCTGCTTGCATTTTCTCCCAAATTGCATAACCATATGGTTTAATCACCATACAACCTCTAACTCCAGAATTTTCTGCTAAGTCAGCTTTTACTACTAGTTCATTATACCATTTAGAATAATCTTCTTCTCTTTTTGTTAGGTTCTTGCTCATTTTTAATATTTTGGCACAAATTTTGTTTATATTTATACTATATAAAATAGTTCTGCAAAACTAACTATTTTTGTGATGTACAACAATAAAAAAAAAAAGATATGAAAGCTATTCTACTTAATTTTAGAAAAATTAACTCATTTTCCTTAATTGGACTGTTGAGTATATTTGTTGTTTCTTGTGGTTCGTACCAAAACTCATCTTATTATGACAATGATGGAATTTATGGGACAAACGATAGGTCTCAAGAAAACTATGACAATAGATATTCAGAACAAAATATTGAGCAATCAAATAAATATGCTGCACAATTTAAAGATATGCAAAATGAATATGAATATTTTACCGACGTAGAAAACTACACATCAACAGATCAAGACACTGTAGTAGTTTACGAAAACGATGAATATTCTAAAAATTATTCAGGTTGGGGAAATAATTCTAGCGAAGTAACTATCAATTATTACAATAATAATTCTGCTTGGGGATGGAACAATTGGTATTCACCTTATTGGGGATATAATTCATTTTATGGTTCACCATACGGATATGCAGGTTGGAATTGGGGATGGAATTCATGGTATGGAGCTAGCTGGGGTTGGAACTCATGGTATGGAAATGGATGGTATGGTTATGGAAACCCTTATTATGGTGGATATTATGGAAATTATTACGGAAACGGATACTATTACAATAATCACTATGCGCACAATGGAGGAAGAAGAGGAGGAATTGGATATTATGGAAATAGTGGACGAAATAGTTACAACGCAGGTAGAACTAACACTATAAATGCGAATTCGCCTAGAAACACTATTTCTACTCCTAGAAATAATAACGTTCAACCGAGAAGCAATCAATCGAACACTACGACTCAGCCGAGAAGTACTTCACAACCGAGAAGTACACAACCTAGAACCAATTCACAGCCTAGAAGTTCACAAAATAGTGAAAGTACTAGTAGCCCAAGAAGTACAAGTTCTCCAAGATCAAATAACAACAGTTATTCATCACCAAGAAGCAGCTCTTCATCTGGAGGAAGTTTTGGAGGAGGTCGTTCTTCTGGAGGAAGTTCAGGTGGTGGTTCTAGAGGAGGAAGAGGTGGATTTTAATTCTTAATTTAAAAATTGCTATTAAAAAATTATGAAAAAGATATTATATACATTACTAATAGGAAGTAGTTTACTAGGTTTTGCCCAAGAGACTACCACACAAGACGCATTAAGATATGCCGTTGATGATTTAAACGGAACTGCACGATTTAGAGGAATGAGTGGTGCATTTGGAGCTGTAGGTGGAGATTTATCTGCTTTGAATATAAATCCCGCTGGTTCGGTTATATTTGCTAATAATTATGCAAGTGTTTCAGCTACTAATTACAATAAATACAATAAGTCAAATTACTTTGGAACCAAAACAAGCGAAACAAATAGCACATTAGATTTGAACCAAATTGGTGCTGTTTTAGTTTTTAATGGAGATAACAATTGGAATAAAATTGCAGTTGCCTTAAATTATGAAAAAACGAATAACTTTGACAATGATATTTTTTCTGCAGGGACAAATCCAACAAACTCTATAGGTAATTATTTTACAAACTTTGCCCAAGGATTACCTTTAGAATATTTACAATTACAAACTGGTGAAAGCATTTCAAGTTTATATAATTATTTAGGAGAAACTGGCGGATTGGGATTTCCCGCGCAACAAGCATTATTAGGCTATCACGGATATCTTTTTGAAGCTTTTGATGATGCCGACCCAAATAATGTTGATTATTATACTAACATTCCTACTGGCGGAAATTATTACCAAGAAAACTACATTCAATCTACTGGGTACAATGGTAAAGTAACTGCCAATTTTGCAACCGCTTATAAAGACAAATTGTTTCTAGGAATGAACTTAAACGTACATTTTACCGATTATGTAAAGACTACTTCTTTGTATGAAAGAAATAATAATCCACTATATTCAAGCGGGAGAACTGTTGAACAAATTCGTTTTGATAACGAACTTTATACATATGGTGGCGGATTTTCATTTAATTTAGGAGCAATTGCTAAAGTAACTGAAGATTTAAGATTAGGTTTAGCTTATGAATCTCCAACATGGTACAATTTAAATGACGAACTAAGTCAAGCATTATATACTAGAACAACAGATGGATCTTTTGATTATAATAGCTCAATAGTTCCAAATGTAATTAACATTTATCCTTCATACAAAGTTCAAACACCAAGTAAATGGACGGGTAGTATGGCTTATATTGTAAATAAAAAAGGATTAATTAGTGTTGACATTATATCAAAAGATTATAGCAACACTAAGTTCAGACCAACAAATGACTCCTTTTTTAGAAATTTAAATACACAAATGAGTAACGATTTAAAGAATACTATTGAATATAGAATTGGTGGTGAATATAAAATAGACCAATTTAGTTTAAGAGCCGGATATCGATTTGAAGAAAGTCCGTACAAAGTAGATTATGCAATGGGAGATTTAACTGGTTATTCTGGTGGAATTGGGTATAATTTTGGAAAAAGCAAATTAGATTTATCCTATTCAAATGACCATAGAAATTACAACCAAAGCTTAATTTCATCAGGAATGAATGACACTGCTAGAATGCGTCAAATAAATAACAATGTTACGATAACTTATTCTATAAATTTTTAAATAGATAGAATTTACAAATCATAAAAAGAGCTGCTTTATTGCGGCTCTTTTTATTCCTAAAGTTTATTAAATAGCCCCGATAGTAGCGAAAATCGTTTGCTGATAAACAAACATTGTAGTGAATAGCGGGAAATACCATTAAAAAACTGGCAAACGTTAGCGCTCATAATGAATAATTTATTGTAGTTTTGCACCTCACTCGAGACCTCTAGTCAAACAGGGCGGAGCTAATTTATAAAAGCATGAGAACCAAATCGTTAAAGAAAAATAAAATCAACGTAATTACACTAGGATGTTCTAAAAATGTCTATGATAGTGAAGTTTTAATGGGCCAACTGAAAGCCAACGGCAAAGAAGTTACACATGAAGCCGCTAATGATGAAGGAAACATTATTGTAATTAACACTTGTGGTTTTATTGACAATGCAAAGGAAGAATCGGTGAATATGATTGTTGAATATGCTGAAAAGAAAGAACAAGGCTTAGTAGACAAGGTTTTCGTTACCGGATGTTTATCTGAAAGATACAGACCTGATTTAGAAAAAGAAATTCCAAATGTTGATCAGTTTTTTGGTACAACTGAATTACCTTTATTATTAAAAGCATTAGGTGCTGATTATAAGCACGAATTAATAGGAGAACGTTTAACTACTACTCCAAAAAATTATGCCTATTTAAAAATTGCTGAAGGTTGTGATAGACCTTGTAGTTTTTGTGCAATTCCTTTAATGCGTGGAAAACACGTCTCTACTCCTATTGAAAACTTAGTTATCGAAGCTGAGAAATTAGCAAAAAATGGAGTTAAAGAATTAATCTTAATTGCACAAGATTTAACGTATTACGGTTTAGACATTTACAAAAAAAGAAACCTAGCTGAATTACTTGAAAACTTAGTAAAAGTTGAAGGAATTGAATGGATACGCTTGCATTATGCTTTCCCTACTGGTTTCCCAATGGAAGTTTTAGATTTAATGAAAAAAGAACCTAAAATTTGTAATTATATTGATATTCCTTTACAACATATTTCAGATAATATTTTGAAATCGATGCGCAGAGGAACAACTCAAGAAAAAACCACCAATCTTTTAAAAGATTTTAGAAAAGCGGTTCCAGAAATGGCAATTCGTACTACTTTAATCGTAGGTTATCCTGGAGAGACTGAAGAAGACTTTCAAGTTTTAAAAAATTGGGTGGAAGAAATGCGTTTTGAACGTTTAGGTTGTTTTGCTTATTCTCACGAAGAAAACACACACGCTTACAATTTAGTTGATGATGTTCCAAACGAAGTAAAACAACAACGCGCAATGGAAATCATGGATATTCAAGCGCAAATTTCTTGGGAATTAAATCAGGAAAAAATTGGAAAAGTATTTAAATGTGTAATTGATAGAAAAGAAGGTGAACATTTTATTGGAAGAACTGAATTTGATAGTCCAGATGTAGATAATGAAGTTTTAATCGATGCTTCTAAACATTATTTAAAAACAGGTGATTTTGTACTGCTTAAAGTTACAGAAGCTACCGAATTTGATTTATATGCAGAACCAATTAATTAGTTGATAAAACATACAATTAGAAAAACCTTTTAATTAATTACAAGGTTTTTTTTTGCTCTCATATGACAAATATCATTCCGAATACCTTAACTAAATAGTAAATTTGAGTATACTAATTAAAACAAAAGAAGGATGATTAAAAAACACCAATTAGCAGTAGATTTCCCAGAATTTGAAGCAAAAATTCACGATTTAAAAGTAAATGACAATCATTTTAAAAATTTATTTGATCAATACGATGAATTAGATCATGAAATTTACAGAATTGAAACAGATGCAGAACCGGCTTCAGATGATGTTTTAAATAACCTAAGAGTAGAAAGAGTTCGCATAAAAGATGAAATTTACGCTTACTTAAACAAAGACTAATTTAACAAACTAGACCAAACTTTAAATCCTTTTCATTCATTTGGAAAGGATTTTTTTATCTTTGAATAAAATAAAAACAGTAATGTACAAAGCTATTTTCGCTTTTATGTCTAAGTATTTCAAAAAGAATACTTTATTTAAAATTTTATTCAATATTTCTCCAATGTATCGCAGAACAAACGCTCGATTAATTGAAGTTTCGGAAGATGTACACAAAGTAAAGATTAAAATTTCTTTAAATTATAAAAACAGAAATTATATGGGAACCATGTTTGGAGGAAGTATGCTTTCAGCTACCGATCCTATTTATATGATTCAGTTATTACAAATTTTAGGTGATGATTATGTAGTTTGGGATAAAGCTACAAACATTCGATTTAAAAAACCTGCCAATCAACATAGTTATGCTATTTTTGAATTTTCTGAACAAGAAATCGTTCAAATTAAAGAAGATGTTGCTCAAAATAACGAAATAGATTTAGTTAAAAACCTATACATTCAAAGCTCAACAAATCAAATTTTTGCAGTGGTAGACAAAACAATTTACATCAGCACAAAAAGCCATTACAAAGCCAAAAAGAAAAAATTAAACAGACAATAATGCAACCAACCATAAAAACAATACACGCAAAGAAAACCATTGGATTTTCAACAAAAACAACAATGGCAAATGACCAAACTGTTAAAATTTGGCAACAATTAATGCCTCGTTTAAAAGAAGTAAAAAATGCAGTAAGCGCCGATTTATTTTCGCTACAAGTATATAATGGTGAAAGTTTTGAAGAATTTACACCAAACACAGAATTCACAAAATACGCTTTAGTTGAAGTAAAAAACTATGACTTTGTTCCTGAAGGATTTGAAAAATTTGAAATTCCTGCCGGAGAGTATGGTGTATTTATACACAAAGGTACAAGCGCTGACTTTTACCAAACTTCTCAATATATTTATGCAGAGTGGCTTCCAAAATCTAAATACAAATTAGACGAAAAACCACATTTTGCGGTCATGGGCGACAAATATCTTGGTCATGAAAATCCAGAATCAGAAGAAGAAGTTTGGGTTCCAATAATTGCAAAAAATTAATTCAAAACACGATTAATTTGCACAAATCTTCTTGAATAATAATCTTCATTACTAGACGAAATTATTACCCCTGATGAAGTTGAGGAATGAATGAATTTAATTTCATTATCAGAAACCTCAGTAATCATTCCAACATGACTTATTGTTCCTCGTCTATTTGTTGCAAAGAAAATTAAATCGCCTTTTTGTGCTTTATGCTTAGGAACTTCAAACCCATATTTTGCCATTTGATGAGATGATCTAGGCAACGTGATATCTAATTCCTTAAAAGTACAAAACATTAAACCAGAACAATCAAAACCACTTGATGTAGTTCCACCACTTCTATAACGAGTCCCTAAATTATTAGACGCTTTTCCAATTAAAAAATCGGCTTTTGCAAGTACGTCAGCATCTATTAGCTTCTCAGTTGAATTGTCGTTTTTTTCATCAGCGACTACATTTACAACTGCTTCTTTCTTTTTAATTACCAATTCAGTTCCTATAGGCAAACCATCAACAATTGTAGGATTTAAACGTTCTAATTCGGCAATGGTAATTTTATATTTTTTAGAAATACCATATTTGGTTTCTTTAGCAGCAACAATATGTACAATTTCATTTTCGAAAGAAACTTCTTCTGTAGGTTGCACTGAAACCATTGGCTCTTCTTTTTTAGTAGAATTAACTTCTGAAACGGAAACGATTTTATCTTTCGATAAATTTAACTCATCACCAATTTTTAAATTTGCGGAAGAAACTGTAGGATTTAAAGCTTCTAACTGAGTTATATTCATTTTGTATTTTTTAGAAATACTATAAAACGATTCGCCTTTGGTTACTTTATGATTTTCAGGAATTTCAGTTGTAGTTACAACTTGTTGTTTTCCTTTAGCAGGAATTATTAAAACCGTTTTTAACTGTAATGGTTTTCCTTTTACATTTGGGTTCAGTTCGTAAATAGCAGTTTCTTTAACTTGATATTTTTTAGCAATAGAATATATCGATTCACCTTGTACCACTTTATGCTTCACACTATTTTGTGCAAAAACTCCAGTCGAAACAAAAATTAAAACGATTATCCAATTACTAAAAAACCTCATTCTGTGATAGTTAAATTTAAAAACACTCTTTTTAGAAAGCCCTGCAAGATAATGAAACTTTAAATTGAAATTTAAGTTTTAACTTTATTTTAAATTATAAAAAAACCACCTTTCGGTGGTTTTTGTTTTATAAAGGAATATTTCCGTGTTTACGTTTTGGTGTGTCTACTGTTTTATGCTCTAAAACACTAAACGCTTTTAATAATTTTCTACGTGTATCTTGTGGCAAGATAACCTCATCGATAAAGCCTCGTTGTGCTGCACTGTATGGATTTGCAAATTTGTCTGCATACTCTGCTTCTTTTTCTAAAAGTTTAGCTGCAGGATCGTTTGCTTCGCTAATTTCTTTCTTAAAGATAATTTCTGAAGCTCCTTTTGCTCCCATTACTGCAATTTCGGCACTTGGCCAAGCAAAATTAAAGTCGGCACCAATGTGTTTTGAATTCATTACGTCATACGCTCCACCATAGGCTTTACGTGTAATAACTGTCACTTTTGGCACAGTTGCTTCACTCAATGCATATAATAATTTTGCTCCGTGAACGATAATTCCATTCCATTCTTGGTCCGTTCCTGGCAAGAAACCTGGTACATCTACCAATACTAATAAGGGAATATTAAATGCGTCACAAAAACGGGTAAAACGAGCTGCTTTTATAGACGAGTTTACATCTAAACAGCCTGCTAAAAACATCGGTTGGTTGGCTACTACTCCAACACTTCTACCGCCAATTCTTGCAAAACCAACAATGATATTTTCGGCATAATTTTTATGAATTTCGTAAAACGATTCTTCATCAATAATACCTTTAATAACCTCATGCATATCATAAGGTTTATTCGCATTATCTGGAATAAGAGTTGCCAATTGTTCACGCACCTCATCGTTTAATTCGTAAGGTAATTTTGTTGGTAATTCTTTATTACTTTGAGGCAAATAGCTCAATAATCGTTTTAAATCTTCCAAACATTCAATATCGTTTGTAGACGTAATGTGCGCCACACCTGATTTTGTTGAATGTGTACTTGCTCCTCCTAATTCTTCCGAAGTTACTTCTTCATTGGTAACTGTTTTTACAACACTTGGTCCTGTAACAAACATATAACTACTTCCTTCCACCATCATGGTAAAATCGGTCATCGCCGGAGAATAAACTGCTCCACCTGCACATGGTCCCATAATTGCTGAAATTTGAGGAATTACTCCAGAAGCTTGTACGTTTTTATAGAAAATATCGGCATAACCACCTAATGAACGAACACCTTCTTGAATACGTGCTCCACCAGAATCATTTAAACCAATCATAGGAACATTCGCTTTTAAAGCCATGTCCATTACTTTACAAATTTTCTCTGCATGTGTTTCTGAAAGTGCTCCACCAAAAACGGTAAAATCTTGCGCAAAAACATACACTGGTCGCCCGTTAATGGTTCCGTAACCTGTAATTACACCATCACCATAATAGATTTCGTTTTGCATTCCAAAATCGGTAGTTCTATGAGTTACCAAAGCCCCAATTTCTTCAAACGAACCTTCGTCCATTAAATAATTAACACGCTCACGAGCCGTTAATTTTTTCTTTTCGTGTTGCTTTGCTATTCTTTTTTCACCTCCACCTAAATAGGCTTGGGCTAATTTATCTTCTAATGTTTTTATTTTGTCTTGCATGTCTTTTAGTTGATTGGTAAGCGTAAAACTTTTTGGTCTTCTAAATATTTTTTCAAAGCTACTAAAGCGGCAATTTCTGCTTCTTTTTCAGCTTGTGCCTTTAGTACTTCTGCATCATAATATTTCTTTACGAAATGTGTGTCAAAATCTCCTGAACGGAAGGCTTCATGTTCCATTACAAAAGTTCCAAAAGGTAGTGTTGTACTAATTCCTTCTACTTTGTATTTGGCAATTGCTTCAATCATTAATTCAATTGATTCTTCACGTGTTTTTCCGTACGTAATTAGCTTTGCCAACATTGGATCGTAATAAATAGGCACATCCATGCCTTGTTCGAAACCGTTATCTACACGGATTCCTTTTCCAACCGGAAGTTCATATACTTCCAAATTTCCAACACTTGGTAAAAAATCGTTCAAAGGATCTTCAGCATAAACACGTAATTCCATTGCATGACCTGTAATTTGTAAGTCTTCTTGTTTTACAGTCAATTCTTCACCACGAGCCACACGAATTTGCATTTCAACTAAATCCATTCCTGTGATTAATTCCGTTACCGGATGCTCTACTTGCAAACGTGTATTCATTTCTAAAAAATAGAAATTTTTATTTTCGTCTAATAAGAATTCAACTGTTCCTGCACCAATATAATCACACGCTTTTGCAACTTTAACCGCAGCTTCTCCCATTGCTTTACGAATTTCTGGAGTTAAAACTGATGAAGGTGCTTCTTCCACTACTTTTTGATGACGACGTTGCACCGAACATTCTCTTTCGAAAAGATAAAGGATATTTCCAAAACCATCGGCTATAACTTGAATTTCGATATGACGTGGAGAACCCACATATTTTTCGATAAAAACAGAACCATCTCCAAAAGCAGAAACTGCTTCTGAAACGGCACGATTCATTTGCGATTCAAATTCGGCTTCATTATTTACCACACGCATTCCTTTTCCACCACCACCAGCAGCTGCTTTAATTAAAATAGGAAAACCTATGTTAACAGCAACTTCTTTTGCTTTTGGAATATCGGTAATTGCTTCATCAACACCAGGAACCATAGGAATATCATAATCTTTAACCGCATCTTTAGCGGCTAATTTATTCCCCATCATGTGCATAGCTTTTGACTTAGGACCAATGAAAGTGATGTTATTTTTTTCTACTAAATCTGCAAAGTCTGCATTTTCACTTAGAAATCCGTATCCAGGATGTATTCCGTCTACATTAAGTTGTTTACAAACTTCGATTATTTTATCGCCTCTTAAATAGGATTGACTTGAAGGCGCTTCTCCAATACAAACCGCTTCATCGGCAAATTTTACGTGAGGTGCATTTCTATCGGCAACCGAATAAACAGCAACGGTTTTGATTCCCATTTTCTTTGCTGTTTGCATTACTCTTATGGCAATTTCACCACGATTTGCTACTAATATCTTTTTCATTTTATTCGAATTCAATTAATAAAGCTCCTTTTTCTACCGCTGCTCCTTTTGTCATGGTAACCGATTTGATTACTCCATCACGAGGCGATAAAATACTATTTTCCATTTTCATGGCTTCTAGTATTAATAAAGGATCGTTTTCTTTCACTTCCTGACCAACTTCAACAGAAATTTCTAAAATTAACCCTGGCATAGGAGCTTTTATTGCATTTACTTGTTTAGCTGCTCCTACTTCAAATCCCATTTCTTTAATTAACATATCTAAAGTATTTGCAATTGCAACTGTATAGGTTGAATTGTTAACTTTAACTGTATATGTTTTATTAATAAAATCGGTAGCGATTATTTCTGCTTGATAAGGCGTGTTGTTTTTTAAAATGTGAAATTTATTTTTTTCAACACTTACAGCATCTAATTGAGAAATAACATCATTTTCAACATCATATTGAAAAGTGTTATTTACGTTTAGTTTATAATGATTACTCATATTTTTACTTTTAAGTGGCGTAAAAATAAGGAAAAGAAATTGTTTAAGTTAAAAAACCATGTATAAAATTGGTAATTTAATATCGTTACAAAGTTAGCAAACCAAACTCTTTTAATGTATTAATAGGTTTTGAATACCAAAACAATTCGAAGTCTTCAAATTGGGATTCAAAATCGCTTTTTAATTGTTGGAATGTAGTTCTTTTTTCATCGAAAACAGTTAGTATCTCTAATTTTTCAAGCAGCCAACGTCCTTTATCTTCTTCAATTGAAATTTCAAATGAATGTGTTTTTTGATGAAAAGTGAGCTTTATCATTACCCAAGAATTACCCTTTTTAGATTTGGTAAATGTTTCTACCAAAGGAATTCCTCCTGTCCAAATAATTTTAGCATTGGGTTTTGTAGTGAAATTTATATCTTTTTGAAGAGCATTTTGAATAAAATCAGGTTCTATTTTAGTATGAGGAATTTTAAAATCAAACCAATCTTGCAAATCGTAGTCAAAACAAATTCCGTGCATGTAATTAAATAATGATTTTTTTAAACCAAAACTAAATTTTTCATGATCTATTCCTGTTTTATCTGTAAAAGCAACATCATTATTAGCAAAAGTAATTTCATTGGTAACTGGAATTACACCATAAGCTTCTGGATTAATTCCAACTGGACTATGTGCCGTCATAGCAAATTGATGCCAAAACCCCGATTGTAAAACGCCAATTTCAAATAACTGACGAACCATTTCTAGACTATCTACAGTTTCTTGAACTGTTTGCGTTGGGTAACCATACATTAAATAGGAATGCACCATTATTCCAGATTCGGTAAAATTGCGTGTTACTTGTGCCACTTGTTCCACCGTAACTCCTTTTTTGATTAATTCTAATAATCTATTAGAAGCCACTTCTAATCCGCCAGAAACGGCAATACAACCCGATAGTTTTAGCAATAAACATAAATCTTGAGTAAAACTTTTCTCAAAACGAATATTGGTCCACCAAGTAACAGAAAGGTTTCTTCGCAAAATTTCTAAAGCTACTTCACGCATTAAAGCTGGCGGTGCTGCTTCATCTACAAAATGGAATCCATTTTCACCTGTTTGAGCAATTAACTCCTCCATTCTATCTACTAAAATTTTAGCAGCAATGGGTTCGTAAATTTTAATATAATCTAATGAAATATCACAAAAAGTACATTTTCCCCAATAGCAACCATGCGCCATTGTTAGTTTATTCCAACGACCGTCTGACCATAAACTGTGCATTGGGTTTGCAATTTCGATAACCGAAATGTATTGATCTAAAAGTAAATCGGAATAATCAGGAGTTCCCACTTCACTTTGTTTATAGTCGTGTTTTAATGTGTTGTTCTTATAAACGACTTCGTTGTTTTCGAGAAGAAATGTTCTTTTAAACTGGTTCTCAACTGCACTCGAACTGACAAAATTATGAAGCAATTCTACAGGTAATTCGCCATCATCTAAAGTAATGAAATCAAAAAATTCAAAAACACGTTTGTCTTTTAATTGGCGTAATTCGGTATTTGGAAAACCGCCACCCATTGAAATTTTAATTTCAGTATAATTTGCTTTTATAAATTGCGCGCAACGAAAAGCACTGTATAAATTACCTGGAAAAGGAACTGAAATTAAAACCAATTTTGGTTGAACTGCTTCTACTCTATCTTTTAGGATTCGTAAAGTAATTTCGTCAATAAAAGTTGTTGTTTTTTGCAATTCACTATACAATTCATCAAAAGAATTGGCACTTCTTCCTAAACGTTCCGCATAACGACTGAATCCGAAATTTTCATCGATACATTCTACAATAAAATCAGATAAATCTTCTAAATATAAAGTAGCTAAATGTTTTGCTTTATCTTGCATTCCCATAGAACCAAAAGCATATTCCATGTCGTCTAATTGTTCAAAACGAGACGCTTCTGGTAAAAAATTTCCACTGCAAATTTGACGTGCTAATGTGGGTTGCTTTCCTTGCAAAAATGCAATAACTGAATCAATAGTTTTGATGTATTCGTTTTGTAAAGAATAAATTCTACTAGAGTTTGGAGACATTTCACTTCTCGACTCCACTCTAAGTGACACAAATTGAAAAACATCTTGTAAACCCTCTTTTGAAAACAACTCCAAAATCACTTCAATCCCTAAATCTATTTGGTATGCCGAAATGTTTTTAGTATTTAGAAAACCTTTTAAATAAGCCGTTGCTGGATATGGTGTATTCAGTTGAGTAAAAGGCGGAGTAATTAGTAGAATGTCTTTCAATGAATTCAATTTAAGACACAAAAATACATGATATATTTCAAAACTAAACTTTAAAGCTATGTTAAACGAAGTTTTAGAATATAATTTTTCACTATTTTTGAATAAATTTATTTAAAAATGCCAAACGACTGTATTACGTACCAAAATTCATCTTACTTTTCAAATCTAATTGTTGATTATTTAAATCAGAAAGAAGAGCTAAAACCTTTATACAATCGATTTCCAACTTTAGAGAATTTTAAACTTCAAATTGAAGAAAAACAACAAAATTATTCTTTAGAGAAAAGAATAATTTTAGTTGAATCAATTAAAAATCAATATAAAAATATTGAAACTTCAGAAAAAACAGCATTTCATATTGAACAATTAAAATCTGAAAAAACATTTACCATTACAACGGGTCACCAACTAAATTTGTTTACTGGTCCTTTGTATTTCTTATACAAGATTGTTTCGGTAATCAATTTAACGAAAGAGCTAAAAGAAAAATATCCTAACTATAATTTTGTGCCTATTTATTGGATGGCAACAGAAGACCACGATTTTGAAGAAATTAATTATTTTAATTTTAACGGTAAAAAAATTAAATGGAATAAAGAAAGTAATGGTCCGGTAGGAAGACTTTCAACCAAAGGTTTAGATACTGTTTTTAAAGAATTTTCGGCAGCATTAGGAAAAGGAAAAAATGCAGACTATTTAAGAGAATTATTTAAATCTTCCTATTTAAATCATAATACATTAACCGAAGCAACACGGTTTCTAACTAATGAATTGTTTAAAAATGAAGGTTTAATTATTATTGATGGAGACGATAAAAATTTAAAACAAATATTTGTTCCGAGCACTAAAAACGAACTTATAAATCAAACTTCTTTTAATGAAGTAACTAAAACAAATTTACTATTAAAAGATTATAAAATTCAGGTAAATCCCAGAGAAATAAATCTATTTTACATTCTGGATGATCTAAGAGAGCGAATTATTTTTGAAAACAATATCTATTCTATTTACAACACAAACCTGAAATTTTCAGAATCTGAAATTTTAACTGAATTAGAAAATCATCCAGAACGTTTTAGTCCAAATGTAATTCTTCGACCTTTATATCAAGAAATAATTTTACCAAACTTATGTTATATTGGCGGCGGTGGAGAATTAGCATATTGGTTCGAATTAAAATCTAATTTTGAAGCGAATTCAGTTACATTTCCAATTCTATTACTTCGAAATTCTGTTTTAGTTGCAACAGAAAAACAAATTAAAAAAACTGACAAGTTAAATTTAAGTTGGGCTGATTTATTTTTAAATCAAGAAAAATTAATTCAGAAAAAAACAAAAGAGTTATCACAATTTGAAATTGATTTTTCAGAACAAAAAAACCATTTATCAAAACAATTTGAAAAATTAAATGAAATTGCTTTAAAAACTGACAAATCATTTATTGGTGCAGTTAAAGCTCAAGAGGCAAAACAAATAAAAGGATTAGAAAAACTTGAGAAAAGATTATTGAAAGCAGAAAAGAAAAAACATATTGAAAAAATTTCTCAAATAATTCAACTTCAAAATGAATTATTTCCAAACAATAGCCTTCAAGAACGACAAACTAATCTTTCAAGTATAATTGAACTTGAAAATTTTCTTACATTTTCTGAAAAATTATTAAAAAAATTAAAACCTCTAGAGCAAAATTTTTCAATAATTGAAATACAATAATCGACAAACTGCTTGATAAATCCGACAAAAAACAATTATGATTACATATTTATCAATAAAAACGTATTTAAATTACATTTTTCACAAAAAAAAGAGCTAATGTTAAATTTTTAATATCTTTGCGTTAAATTTTTAACATATAAGAATAATGAAGAAAACTACTCTTTTAACCTACTTATTACTAATCCCTGCATTCACTTTTTTATCTTTTACAGATAACAACCCTATTAACTATATGATTAAAGTAGAAGGTGGAACATTTAAAATGGGATCAAAGGATTCTGATAAATCAGCTGATAACGATGAACAAACAGAACATGAAGTCACCGTTAATGATTTTGAAATTTGTAAATTTGAAGTAACTGTTTGGCAATGGAAACAATATGTAAAAGCTAACAAATTAAAAATGCCCGTTAAACCAACTTGGGGTTTTATAGATAATTATCCTATAAATAATATTACTTGGGAAGAAGCAGTACAATATTGTAATTGGTTAAGTAAAAAAGAAAAATTAACTCCAGTTTATTCTCAACATGGACCAAACGTATTTTGCAATTTTAAAGCAAACGGCTATAGATTACCAACTGAAGCAGAATGGGAATATGCTGCAAAAGGAGGAAATAAAGCAAAAGACACAAAGTTTAGTGGTAGTAAAAATGTAAATGAAATTGCTTGGCATAAAGCAAATAGTAAAGGCTCTCCACATACAATTGGAACAAAATTACCAAATGAACTTGGAATTTACGACATGAGTGGAAATGTTTGGGAATGGTGTTGGGATTGGTACAATAAAGATTACTACAAAGTTGAAGATGGAAATAACCCAAAAGGACCAACAATGGGAGAAAGAAAAAGTGTAAGAGGTGGTTCTTGGGACAGTTATGTAAATTATTTACGTCCAGCGAATAGAATTTCTACAATTCCAAGCAAAACACATGAGTTCTACGGATTTAGAGTTGCACGTTCAATTGTAGAATAAATAAAATAAATATTGTTTTTAGCTACTAAAATAGTACTTTTGCACAAAATTTAAAATAAACGTTATGGCAACGAATAGAACTTTTACAATGATTAAACCAGATGGTGTTGAAAATGGACACATTGGTGGAATTTTAAATATGATTACTGAAGGTGGTTTCAGAATTGTAGCAATGAAATTAACACAACTTACTGTAGCTGATGCTAAAGAATTTTATGCAGTACATGCTGAAAGACCTTTTTATGGTGAGTTAGTTGAATTTATGACAAGAGGTCCAATTGTGGCTGCTATCTTAGAAAAAGAAAATGCAGTTGCAGATTTTAGAACTTTAATTGGTGCTACAAACCCTGCTGAAGCCGCTGAAGGAACTATTCGTCAAAAATATGCAACTTCTATGGGAGAAAATGCAGTTCATGGTTCAGATTCTGACGAAAATGCAGCTATTGAAAGTGCATTTCATTTTGCTGGAAGAGAAATGTTCTAATAAAATATATTTCTATAAAAAAGCCATTCATAACTGAATGGCTTTTTCATTATCTTAAAACTAAAGTTTTAACAACTTCTTTTCCAATTTCTTGATTAATCATTTTAATTATTTTATCTCTACCAAACATTAACTCTTCTCTTAATACAGCCGAAGTTAATTTTACATAAAGAGTCTCCTTTCTTAACTCTACTTCTTCAGTATAATTAGCAACACCATTTCCCATTAAGTTAAACCAGACTTCTTTAACTTCAACTTTATCAATTCCTCCTTGAAGTTTATTATGTGAAATGAAATTTTTTAAAACATCTTGAATAGATTGCTCCTCATTAAATCGTTTTGCCATTTTATTCAGTTTTTAAATCGGTTCTTTTTTTATAAAAATAAATCAAATCATTACTGTTTTTTACAACCAGTTCTTCTTTTGTAATTTTAATTAATTCTTCTTCCCATGTTGTATGCTCTGTTTTATAATTGAACCAAAAAACACCTTGTTTATCGACAACCGTAAATTTTTCAGAAAGATTATTAGATAATAAAGTACCATCTAATTGAGGAATCACTTTATTTCTTGAACCACTCATTTTTTCAAATTTAATAAAATCGATGGTTTCATTAACTTTAAATTCTTTTGAAGAACCGTCCGGCATTTCAACTTTTATGATTTCCCAAAACCCATTCAATTCAACCAAGTTCTCAGGTTTAACATCAGATTTACAAGACACCAAAGTTAAAAAAAACAAACCTAAAATGATTTTTATATGCTTCATAACACTTTCTTTTTGAAAAAATAAAATTACAATATTAATTACAGAATTAAACTATTTCTTATTTTTAATATCTAATAAAAAAGTAGAAGATGAAAAAATGGAAATACATAAAACTGATTACGTTAGCAATATTATTTTATAGTTGTTCAAATCCAGAAGAAAATTCTTCAGTTGAAGCAATGTATTTTCCACCCAATAATAGTTCTACTTGGGAAACTAAAACAATCACAGAACTTGGATGGAATGAAAGTCAAGTTCAACCATTACTAGATTATTTGGAATTAAAGAACACAAAAAGTTTTATGGTTCTATACAATGGAAGGATTGTTATGGAAAATTATTTTAACGGACACACTTCAAGTACTCCCTGGTATTGGGCTAGTGCAGGAAAAACGCTAACAACAACAATTACTGGTATAGCCGAAGAAGAAGGATTTATAAATATAAACAATAAAGTTTCTGATTATATTGGAACGGGATGGACAAGCGCAACTTTAGCTAAAGAAAATCTTATTACCTGCAAAAATCTATTAACCATGACTTCTGGACTAGACGACACAAATGATGCAATTGATCCGGCAAGTTTAACTTATGTTGCCGATGCGGGTACAAGATGGGCTTATCATAGCGTGTTTTTTAAACTTCAAGATGTAATTGCTCAAACTACAGGCCAAACTTGGGATAACTATTTTAATTTAAAATTAAAAACACCTATTGGAATGACAGGTTTATGGCTACAAACTATAACTGAAAATGTATATTGGAGCAATACACGAAGTATGGCACGTTTTGGACTGCTTTCTTTAAATAAAGGAAACTGGAATGGAACACAAATTGTAAATCAAGATTTTTTTACAAATTCAACTACTACTTCACAAAATATTAATCTGAGTTATGGTTATTTATGGTGGCTTAATGGAAAAACAAGTTACCACCTACCAAGTTCTCAATTTCAATTTAATGGAAGTATTATTCCATCTGGGCCAAATGATATGTTTATGGCATTAGGTTTAGACGATCAAAAAATATATGTTGTACCAAGTAAAAAACTAGTAATTATACGAATGGGAAATGCCGCTGATACCCAAACTGCTGCATTATCAGATTTTGACGAAGTACTATGGCAAAAAATAAATGCTGTCATTAACCCTTAAAGAGAAGTTTAACAACTATGTACATTAATAATGCAAAAGAACACAATCTAAGCATTATAAAAATTGTTGGAAAAGATTCTTCTATAAAAGTTGCTGGTAAGGCTAAAACTACTGCTAAACCAACTAATTTTAGTGGAGAAGCATTTCTAAAGAAAGAAATTATTTTCATAAATTATTTAAAGAAAGAATCAACAAACTCATGTTTATTAAATACTTGAAGATCATTTATTCCTTCACCTACTCCAATATATCTAACGGGTATTTTAAATTGATCAGAAATTCCTATAACAACACCACCTTTTGCAGTACCGTCTAATTTTGTAACAGCTAAACTTGTTACTTCTGTAGCTGCAGTAAATTGCTTTGCTTGTTCAAATGCATTTTGACCTGTTGAACCGTCTAAAACTAACATTACATCATGAGGTGCATTTGGTACAACTTTTTGCATAACACGTTTAACCTTTGTTAATTCATTCATTAAATTAACTTTATTGTGCAAACGACCAGCTGTATCAATAATTACAATATCGGCATTTTGAGAAACAGCAGATTGTAAAGTATCAAAAGCAACAGAAGCAGGGTCACTTCCCATTTGTTGTCTTACAATTGGCACACCTACTCTATCTGCCCAAATTTGCAGTTGATCAATCGCAGCAGCTCTAAAAGTATCTGCAGCACCTAATACAACACTATATCCTGCCTTTTTAAATTGACTTGCCAGTTTACCAATAGTAGTAGTTTTACCAACACCATTTACACCAACGACCATTATTACATAAGGTTTAACATCCTTAACTATTGAATAATCAACGGCGGCATCTGTATTATTTTCAGACAAAAGACCAGCTATTTCCTCTCTTAAAATTTGATTGAGCTCACTAGTTCCTAAATACTTATCTACAGCAACTCGTTTTTCAATTCTTTCAATAATTTTTAGTGTGGTAGTAACACCAACATCTGAAGAAACTAATATTTCCTCAAGGTTGTCTAATACATCATCATCAACTTTTGTTTTTCCAGCAACTGCTTTAGACAGTTTAGAAAAAAATGTTGTTTTAGATTTCTCTAATCCTTTATCAAGAGTTTTTTTCTCTTGCTCGCTTAGATTAGGGTCTTTTTTATCTGAAGAAAATATTTTTTTAAAGAAGCTCATGTTATTATCGAAATTATAAAACAAATGTAAAAATAAAAAAGCTACTTTCAAACGAAAGCAGCTCTTCTATATATTGTATTTACAAATTATTTCTTGCTTAAGAAATCATCAACTAATTCTGGAGCCATAACTGCTTCAACAAATGTATAAGCACCAGTTTTTGGAGACTTAACCATTTTTATAGCTTTTGTTAATCTTTTAGAAGATGTTTGTAAAGATGCTACGGTTTTCTTTGCCATGACTTAATTATTTAATTTCTTTATGAACTGTTACTCTTTTTAAAACAGGATTAAACTTTTTAATCTCAAGTCTGTCTGGAGTATTCTTTTTGTTTTTTGTAGTGATATAACGAGATGTTCCAGCAACGCCAGAAGCTTTGTGCTCAGTACATTCTAATATAACCTGAATTCTATTACCTTTCTTTGCCATTTTATATATTATTTTCGGTTATCGAATTATTTTACAAATCCGTCTGCTTTTGCTTTTTTCAAAACAGCAGAAATACCAAGTTTATTAATTGTTTTTAATGCAGCAGTAGATATTTTCAAAGTAACCCATTTATCTTCCTCTGGAATGTAAAAACGTTTCTTAACTAAATTAACTGAGAATTTTCTCTTAGTTTTATTCATAGCGTGAGAAACATTGTTTCCTACCATTGCTCTTTTTCCTGTAAGTTCACAAACTCTTGACATTATTCTATAATCTTTATATCGTTATTCAAAATCAGGGTGCAAAGAAACAAAAATTTATAATATCAAACAACATTCTTTAATTAATTTTTTAAAATTTCTTTATATAAAATTTCTAAAGCTTTGTTTACACTTCTGTCAATCACTTTTTCTCTAGGCTGTCCAAAGTTAAATTCTTCCACAATAACTTGATTTGGAGTACTAATCGAAATAAAAACCGTCCCCATTTCAACATCAGAATCTCCCTTTAAAGGACCTGCATTTCCAGTGGTAGCAATTGCAAAATCAGTTTTTAAAATTCGTTGAACAGACTGTGCCATTTCTTGAACTACTTCTTTACTTACTACCGAATATTTTTCAATTAAATTAGAGTCAATTCCTAATAAACTAATTTTAGTTTCAGTAGCATAAGTAACCAAACCACCTTTAAAATAGCTTGAAGCACCCGGAATTGAAGTAATTAATTGCGCTATTTTTCCCCCAGTACAACTTTCAGCCGTAGCTAAAGTCATTTTTTTATCTTTAAGTAAATTTCCAACTATTTTTTCAATTGGCTCATCATCATCAAAACCAACAATATCATTCGGAATTATTTTTTGAAGTTTTTCAACCTCAACTTCAATTGCAATTTTTAATATTTGCTCATCTTTACCTCTTGCTGTTAATCGCAATCTAACCCTTCCTGGACTTGGCAAATAGGCTAATTTAATAAAGGAAGGAAGATTATTTTCCCAATCTTCAATTTCTTCTGCAAGCAAACTTTCACCTTTCCCATAAGTCATTATGGTTTTATGAATAATATATGGGCGCTCAAACTTTTTGACCAAGGCTGGAATTATTTCTTCATCAATTAAGTATTTCATTTCATAAGGAACACCGGGCAAGGAAATAAAAACAGTATTTTCTTTTTCCATCCACATTCCTGGAGCAGTTCCTACTTTATTAAATAACACTTTTGCCTTTGAAGGCACCAATGCCTGATCTTTATTGATTTGGGAAATTGGTCTTTTATAAAAACCTTCAATTAATTCGGTTACATGATTTAAAACTTCATCATTATTTATCAACGTATCTTCAAAATAAGCACAAAAAGTTTTCTTAGTAACATCATCTTTAGTCGGGCCTAACCCTCCTGTAATAATTACTATATCAACATTGTTTTGCAGTTTATTAAATGTAGAAACAATGTGGTTTTCATCATCAGAAATAGAAAACATTTCAGTTGTTTCAATTCCAATTTTATCAAGAGCTTTTGCTATATAGGAAGAATTTGTATCAATAATTTGGCCGATGAGAATTTCATCGCCAATGGTTACAATTGAGGCAGTCATAATTTTTTTAAGTGTGAATTTTGAAGTCTTTTTTTATCTCTTTTACTGATAAATCAACCCTATCTTTTAAAGATTTATAAACTTCAATAATTTCTTTTCGTTTACCTTGTGATTTAGCCCAAGACATAATTTGAATATTTTCTTCATAAGCAATATCCATTCCTAATAAATCTAAAGAAGGCTTTATCTTATGAGAAGCTGTATAAACTCTGGTATAATCTTTTTCTTCAATTCCCATTTTAATAGAAGCTATTTCCTCTGGTACTTCAGCAAGAAAAAGTGTCACAATTTGATGTGCAAAATCAGTGTCATTTTCTGAAATTTCATATACTTTAGATAAATTATACTGTAATGCCATTTTACTTTATGTTAATTTTAAACATTTGTTTATTTTCTAAAAAACCCTCAAGTAAATCGCCTGGAGAAACTTTTGCAACACCTTTTGGAGTTCCTGTAAAGATAATATCTCCTTTTTTAAGCGTAAAAAATTGCGAAACATAAGCTATTAACTCATCAATTTTCCACAACATTAAATTAGAGTTTCCTTTTTGAACGACTTCATTATTATTCCTTAACTCAAAGTTAATATTTTCTAGTGAAGAAAAATTATTTTTCGGCAAAAAGTCACTTATAACCGCTGAGCCGTCAAATGCCTTTGCTTTTTCCCAAGGCAAACCTTTTTCTTTTAACTTACTTTGCAAATCTCTTGCTGTGAAGTCGATTCCTAAACCTATTTCATCATAATATTTATGAGCAAATTTTTTATCGATATATTTTCCAACTTTATTAATCTTTACCAATAATTCTACTTCATGATGAACATCATTCGTAAATTCAGGAATTACAAACGGAAATTTTTTTAACAAAACAGAAGAATCTGCTTTCATAAAAATTACTGGTTCATCTGGTTTTTCGTTATTAAGTTCCGAAATATGATCTGCATAATTTCGACCAATACAAATTATTTTCATCTTGTACGTATAAAATCCTTATTTAGTATTCAATTTTCTTAACTTAATTGCAGTCAACACTTTTTTAGTATACAAAGGAAAATCAGCATTTTGCAACCAATTAAAATACCCAGGTTCATTTTCCAAAACTTCATCAACTAAAACCCCTTTATGTTTTCCAAAAGAAAAAACCTCTTTCCCTTCTTTATTCATAGCTATAAATCCAGCAAAATCAACTGATTTTTTACGTGTTGTGAATTCAGAAAGTGTCTTCATATCATTTTCCAAGTCGGGATAACGATCTAATTGAGCTTTTAATATTTCGTAAGTTGCTTCTGTATCTGCATTAGCACTATGAGCATTTTCTAATGTTTCGCCGCAATAAAATTTATACGCAGCACTTAGGGTACGCTCTTCTTTTTTATGAAAAATAGTTTGCACATCTACCGAAACTCGATTTTTCATGTCAAAATCGACACCAGCACGAAGCATTTCTTCTGCCAACAATGGAATATCAAAGCGATCGGAATTAAAACCAGCCAAGTCACTATCTTTTATCATGTTATACACATGCGGAGCTAGTTCATTAAACGTTGGTTCATTTGCAACTTTTTCGTCAGTAATTCCATGAACCGCTGTAGTTTGCGGCGGAATTGGAATCGTAGGATTCACCAACCATGTTTTGCTTTCTTTATTTCCGTTTGGGTATATTTTAACCACTGCTATTTCAACTATTCTGTCTTTTGCAACATCTATTCCTGTAGTTTCTAAGTCAAAAAAGCAAATTGGTCTATTTAATTTTAATTCCATTTTTAATTTTATTTCGAAATATGTAAATTATAATTATTTCGGCGATTATTAGATTGAAAACCCAACCTAACCATGAAACTATTCGATAAGTATCCATTGGAAGCGGGTGAAACAAAAATACAATAATGTATTTGAAAAGGCGTAATGAAATAGCAGATAATGTTAATGCAAAACTTCTTATTGCAAATTTTTGATGTTCTCTGAAGTTTTGATTTTTAGCATATGAATATGACATATAAGTAAATAAAAGCCACAAAATTGATAGTATGATGAATGAAATTTTAGAGTAAATTCCTCCATTTGCAAAGCAACCCATTATTAAAGCTGAAGGCCCTGAAAACATAAGAATTATGAGAATATAAAATTTTCCAATTAACCTATGTAAGTTGGTGTATTTTTTTCTAAAAAAAGTCCAAAATTGAATCCAACCTATCAATACGAGAAATATACTCGTATAAACATGTGTAAAAAAAGCAATATTATAATAGGATAATTTAACTTCTTCTTGTTTTAATTTCAAGAATGTAACTTCAAAATTTAAAGGGATGTATTGAAGTGTAATTAAAAGTAGTAAAAACGTAAAGTAAAAATAACCTACAACGATTAAAATTTTAATTAATTTCATTACCTTCCAAATCTATCATAATATTCTTCTGCATTTTCTTCATACAAAAGCAACAAATCTATATTCGCAAGTTCTATTTTTGTAAATGATTTTTTAACATCTGTAAAAACAGGCATATACCAATTATAATTTTCAAAATACAAACGTAATTGACGATTTTTAAATGAATAACCATGACGAGCATAAATAGAATTTCTTAAAATAAAAATATCTGCTTTAGACAAATTCTCAGCAAATTCTTTAGTTATTTTATCTTTAGAAGCATTTACCTTTAAAACAGCTTCAGTTGTAGTAAAATACTCTTCATCTTCCCATTCATACTCTTTTTCATTATCAACTTCTTTATACTTTACTTTTTTTGACTTATCCCAATCAACAAACTCATGACTTAGTTCATTATCAGCACTGTACACAAATACTTTTTTGTATAATTTTAAACTTCTTCTATCTATTTTTAAAATTTCATTTGCTTGCCATTTTCCATTAATTATGCTATCGTTTTTTAAAATTGAAAATTCAAATTTCCCATCGTATTTATCATCTCCTGGCTCTGAAACTTTAAAATAGAAGCCTTTTTCATCTTCAAACAAACTTCCATGAAAGGGTCTTATATTACCACTCACTATTGAATGTCCATTAACAAGAGTGTCTTTAATTTTATCAATTGAAATAGAAATCTGTTTATTATAATTATACTCGTAATAATCTTCAGAATCGGCAAATTCTCTTTCTTCTTCAACGGTTAAATCGCTTTTAAAATCCCCAACCCAATAACCTAATAAATCTTCTTTAGTAGTCATTACAAAATTTTCGGTTACTACAGGTTCATCGAATTCATACAAAACCTCGTCTACTTTTAGCTTTTGAGCAACTTCGTTTTTAATTACTTCTTTACAACCAAAAAACGCAAATACAACTGATACAATAAAAACTTTTTTCATCGATTTCTTTTTTTCAAATATAAAAAAACCCGACAGGTTTTAGAAACTTGTCGGGCTTAAATATTCATTATATTTTTAAATATCTCTATTTACATCAAAAGCTTCTAAATAATCAGCCACTCTTTTAACGAAACTTCCACCAAGCGCTCCATCAACTACTCTATGATCGTAAGAGTGTGATAAGAACATTTTCTGACGAATTCCAATAAAATCGCCTTCTGGAGTTTCAATAACCGCAGGAACTTTTCTAATTGCTCCAAGAGCTAAAATCCCTACTTGTGGTTGGTTGATAATTGGTGTTCCAAAAACAGATCCAAAAGTACCTACATTAGTAACCGTGTAAGTTCCACCTTGTGTATCGTCTGGTTTTAATTTACCTGCTTTTGCACGGCTACCTAAATCGTTTACCGCTTTTGCCATACCTACCAAGTTTAACTGGTCTGCATTTTTAATAACCGGAACAATTAAGTTTCCATTTGGTAAAGCAGCAGCCATACCTAAGTTTATATTTTTACGCTTGATGATATAATCCCCATCAACCGAAATGTTCATTCCTGGGAAATCTTTCAACGCTTTTGCAACCGCTTCCATCATGATAGGCGTAAAAGTCAACTTCTCACCTTCTCTCTTTTCGAAAGCTGCTTTGTTTTTATCTCTCCATTTTACAATATTAGTAACATCTACTTCAATAAATGACTGAACGTGTGCAGAAGTTTGTACTGAAGCTACCATGTAACCCGAAATTAACTTACGCATTCTGTCCATTTCAACAATTTCATCTCCACCATTTACAGAAACAGGAGCCGCTTTAGCTTGAACTGGAGCCGCTGGTTGAGTAGCAACTGGTTGCGCAACAACATCTGGTTGATTTCCTCTATTTTTAATATAATTTAATATATCTTCTTTGTTTACTCTACCATCTTTTCCTGAACCAGCAATTGATTCTAGTTCCGCTAACGAAATTCCTTCTTCTTTAGCTATGTTTTTAACCAATGGAGAAAAGAATTTATCAGAATCTGAAAAATCAGCACTTGAAACTGTTTCTTTAGCAACTTCTACAGCTTTTTCAACAGCCGCAACAGGAGCTGAAGGAACATCTGCAGTTGGAGTTGCCGCTACGGCACCACCTTCTGTTTCAATAATAGCAATAGTTTGACCTACTTGAACAACATCATCTACATTAAAAAGAATTTCAGTTAAAGTTCCTGAAACCTCAGAAGGCACTTCGCTATCTACTTTGTCTGTTGCTATTTCTAAAACAGCCTCATCCATTTCTATAGTTTCACCTACATTTTTTAACCAATTTGTAATGGTTGCCTCTGCAACACTTTCTCCCATTTTAGGAAGTTTTAATTCAAATTTTGCCATATTCTTACTGTATCGTTGTGATGTATAATTTGGATTGCAAAATTAATAAAAGTTTTGAGCTTTCACTATCAATTGCATAATTTTATTTATTATTTCAAATTCTCAATTAAAATCACTTTACCTCTATCATTACTACTATTACTTCCTATCATGAAATCACTCGAAAATACATGATTTTTAAATGTAATATTACTTGATTTATTCAATTCCATAAAATGAATAATTTCCTTAAATGTAAATGAATTTACATTAAAAATTACTTCAATATTGAGCGTTTTGTCGTTTTTAAAAAGACCTAATTCATTTAAATAAGTTGTTTTTTTATTCAAATTTAATTCAAATTCATCTTTACTAAAGACCACACATTCGTCAATTATATCTTGTACCTCTTTTTGCTGATTTTTTTTAATCAAACTAAAAACAAAAGCACCCATTTTCATCATTACATCAAAAAAAACTGATTTTTTAAAATGTTTTTTATAAAAAAACTGCATGGCTTCGCGAAAGCGTTTCATGTATAAACCGTCGCGAATTGTACTTTCTCCTTTATAATGAATAACCGTTGTGTCTGCAAAATAATAATTTTGTTTGCCTAATTTCTTAATCATGAAACTCAAATCAATATCATCTGAATACATAAAGCAATTTTCATCAAATCCGCCAACTTCAAGATACAAATTGCGCTTCATTACCATAAAAGCACCAACTAAAATATCTACTTCACCTGATTGATTTTCAGATAAGTGTTGTGCATAATATTGATTAAACCAACTGGAATTTCGAAATAATTTATACAATCCGAAAATCTTTGTAAAAGCCACCCAAGGAGTTGGTACACCACGCTTGCTTTCTGGTAGGAAATTTCCTGTTCCGTCGATAAGTTTACAGCCTACAATACCCGTGTTCAGTTGCCAGTTTTTAGTACTCAGTATTTTAATAAAAGTATCTTCTGCGACAACAGTATCTGGATTTAAGATGCAAATATATTCTCCTTTTGCTTCTGCAACGCCAATATTATTGCCTTTTGGAAATCCTAAATTTTCTTTATTCTCGATGAGTTTTATATTAGAAAATTTCTCTTTCATCATCGCACAACTATCATCAGAAGAATTATTGTCGACTACAATGATTTCGCCTTCAATATTTTCTAATGCTTTTTGAACACTAAAAACACATTGCTCTAAAAAAAAGCGCACATTATAGTTGAGAATTATTACAGATAGTTGCATTTGACAAATATAATATGAAATTGTGGTAATTTGAAAATTTGAAAATGTTACTTTTGCAAAAAATAAATCGCAGTGAATTACTTATCAGTCGAAAATATATCAAAAGCTTATGGCGAACGTGTTTTGTTTGAAAACATTTCGTTTGGAATTAACAAAGACCAAAAAATAGCTTTTATTGCCAAAAATGGCTCTGGAAAAACAACTATAATGAATATGTTGAATGGTTTTGACGAGCCCGATACTGGCCAGGTTATTGTTCGCAAGGAAATCAAAATGGCTTTTCTATCACAGGATAATAATTTACAAGATGAATTAACAATTGAAGAAAGTATTTTTGCTTCAGACAATGAAATTCTAAAAGTAATTGAATGCTACGAAAAAGCTTTAGAAAACCCAGAAGATGAAGAAGTGTATCAACGAGCTTTTGATGATATGGATCGACACAATGCTTGGGATTTTGAAACACAATACAAACAAATCCTTTCTAAACTTAAATTAGAAGATTTAAAAGTAAAAGTAAAAGGTCTTTCTGGTGGACAAAAAAAACGTTTAGCTTTAGCTATCATCTTAATTAGTCGTCCTGATTTACTGATTTTAGATGAACCAACCAATCACTTAGACTTAGAAATGATTGAATGGTTGGAAAGTTATTTTGCTAAAGAGAACATTACTCTTTTCATGGTTACACACGACCGTTTCTTCTTAGAACGCGTTTGTAACGAAATCATCGAATTAGACAACGGAAAATTATACCAATATAAAGGAAATTATTCTTATTATTTAGAGAAAAAAGAAGAACGAATTGCTTCTGAAAACGCAAGTATAGATAAAGCACAAAACTTATTCGTAAAAGAATTAGCTTGGATGCGAAGACAACCTAAGGCTAGAACTACCAAATCAAAATCGCGTCAAGATGATTTTTACAAAATAAAAGAAAAAGCCGAAAGTCGTAGAAAAGAAAATGTAGTTGAATTGGAAATCAACATGGAACGAATGGGAAGCAAAATTATCGAATTGGTGAAGCTGAACAAAAGTTTCAAAGATAGAGTAATTTTAGATGATTTCTCTTATGCTTTTCAACGTGGAGAACGTATTGGAATTATTGGTAAAAACGGAACAGGAAAATCAACTTTCTTAAACATAATGACGCAAACAATACCGCCAGATTCTGGAAAGGTAATTGTGGGTGATACGATAAAAATTGGCTATTATACGCAAAGTGGAATCAATCCAAAACCAGGTCAAAAAGTAATTGACATTATTAAAGAATATGGAGAATATATTCCACTTACCAAAGGGAAAATTATTTCGGCTTCGCAATTATTAGAACGCTTTTTATTTGACGCCAAAAAACAATATGATTTTGTAGATAAATTAAGTGGTGGAGAATTGAAACGTTTATATCTATGTACGGTTTTGATTCAGAATCCTAACTTTTTAATTTTGGATGAGCCTACAAATGACTTAGATATCGTAACGTTAAATGTATTGGAAAGTTTCTTATTAGATTTCCCTGGAAATTTATTAGTTGTTTCTCACGACAGGTATTTCATGGATAAAATTGTAGACCATTTATTTGTTTTCAGAGGTGCGGGAGAAGTAGAAGATTTTCCAGGAAATTATTCCGATTTTAGAGCGTATGAAGATTCGGCAGATGTGCAACAAAAAGAAGACAATAAAGCCGATAAAAAAGATTGGAAACAGCAAAATGTCACGACTGGTTTAACTTTCAACGAACAAAAAGAATATCAAAAAATTGAAAGAGAAATCAAAGATTTAGAATTCGAAAAAGCTAAAATTGAACAATTGTTCTCTGATGGAAAAGTAGCAGACGACGCCATTGAAAAAAAGGCAAACGAATTACAAAATATTATTAAAAAAATAGAAACTAAAGAAGAACGTTGGTTTGAACTTTCGGCTAAAATTGAATAAAAAAACACAAATTTCACGAATTAGCACTAATTAATTCGTGAAATTCGTGAAATTCGTGTTTAATGAAACATCTAATAAAATCCTATATAAAATTTCTTTTTAACTCCAAAAACGAACACGGAGTGCATTCGCCATTTGTATATGATTTGGTTACCAAATGTTTTCACGATACAACTAATTATTCTGAATATGAAGTTTTAAAAAACTATAGAAATTCGCTTTTAGAAAATAAAAACACTATTGAAGTAACCGATTTTGGTGCAGGTTCTAGAATTTTCAAATCCAACACAAGAGAAGTTTCAAAAATTGCAAAAACAGCGGGAATAACATCAAAAAACGCCGAACTTTTATTTAGAATTGTCCGCTATTTTCAACCTGAACAAATTTTAGAGATTGGAACGTCATTAGGTTTAGCTTCTTCTGCTCTATCGCTTGGGAATTCAAAGGCAAATATTACCACATTGGAAGGTTGTCCTTCCACAAGTCAAAAGTCAAAAGAGGAAAGTCAAAAGTTTGGATTTAACAATATTGAATTCATTAAGACTGAATTCTCAAGCTATTTGAATTCTTGTGACTTTCGACTTTCGACTTTCGACTTTATCTATTTCGACGGCAATCATTCTAAAAAAGCTACTTTAGAGTATTTTGAACTTCTATTACCAACAATCACAAATGATTCTGTTTGGATTTTTGACGACATTCATTGGTCAAAAGACATGGAAGATGCATGGGAAATTATAAAAAACCATCCACAAGTTACCGTTACAATTGATACTTTTCAGTGGGGAATAGTTTTCTTTAGAAAAGAACAAAAAAAAGAACACTTCGTCATCAACCCAAATAAAACTTTAAGTTCTTTTATTTTTGAAAAAATAAGGCTATAAAATTGAATTTCAACAGTATACTTATTACATAAAATTATTTACAGAAAAAATGTACTTAAAGTTAAACTTTATTTTTATATAAAATAAATCGTTTTTTTTTTTTATTTGTGATGCAATTGCTATACAAGGAAGTTTAAGCATACCCTTTTTCAATAGAATAATAAGAAAAATATAATAGGCTTAAGAAAATTGTTTAAATCATCAATTCTTAAGCCTATTTAATTTATTTAACAAATGGTAAACAATATAAAAAAAAGCAGTTTATTACTAATTATATTTCTATTTACAATTAGTTGTGATAAAAAAGAAATAACATTCCTAAAAGAAGTTACATTTAAAACTAATTTTGCCTCGCAAATAAAATTTAGAGGCACTTTTAAAGACCCAAATGATCAAAAGGAATATTTTTACATTGCTGACCCTGTAACGCATAAAACAATTAAAATTTTTGATTTAAACGGAGATTTTGAATATGAAATTCCACTACAAAGCTTTAATGAAAATCAAATAAATATTGATAAAATTGTTATTCATAACAAAGATAGTATTTGTGTTTTAGGTTTTAACACCTTGTACCTTACTAATTCAGCAGGTATAATAAACGAAACTATTCCTTTAAAAAGGGAAGTTGGGACAGATGTTTATACTTACCTATTGCTTCAAAATACTAATTTTTCTGACAATTACAAAGAGTTGCTCTTTTTTTGCGATTGGAGAGGTTATACAGACAAAGAATACAAAACGTATTATGAAGACGCCTTTTACAAACCAAAACATCTTAAGATTAAAAACATTTTCGATTCAAAAAAAAGAGAATATCAATATGGAGGTATTTTCTACAAAAACCTATCTTCAAAACCACTGCAATATTTTGAAATGACAAGTTTTTATGCTTACAAAGACAAATTGTATGTTATGTCTGGTTATTCAAATTTTTTGTTTATTTATGATAGAAGTACTCTACAATTAATAGATAAAGTTAAAATCAATTCTTCATATACAAATATAGGCGTAAAGGCCTTTACTCTAGAAAAAAAGGCTTTCTCTAAAGATTATCATGAATTATATTCAAAATATGGATTTATTAACAAGGTTGTTGTACATGATAATTTTATTTATTTGGTCATGAATTTAAATGTAAATGGGGAAGATATTCATATATCAGAGTATCCATTTTCTATTATTAAATACGATTTAAATTTTAATAAAGTAAATGAAATAGCTTTTAAAGACAAAACCTATTGTGGGAGCTCAGTATTAATTACTAACGAAGGAATATTAATGGAGAATTTAAAAAAATCAACAGATGAAAAAACAATCTATACTCTTTTTACTATGTAGTTTCTTATTCATTTCTTGTAAAGAAGAAAAATATGCTAATGAAACCGTTCAACTTTTTCAAAATAAACAAATTACAATTCCAAAAAAGGCAAATAAAATTATAGTAATTAGCGAACAAGGATGTCATAGTTGCAATAAATATTTTTACCACTATTTTCAATCTAATAAAAGTAACAAAAATTGCTATTATGTTATTAATGCTTCTGGTGCAGTATTAGATATATCTGAGTTAAAAAAAGGCATGAATGAAAACTTTACTTTAATAAATTCAAAAGAACCATTTTTTAACGAAACTAAAATTATTGTTGCAAATAACAAACAAATTGATACTATAATAAAAATAAATGCACGCGAAATAACTAATCAAATTTCCTACTTAGATAAAATATAAATTGTGCTTTGTAACAAAACCACCTCTTTTTCTACTTATGTTTAGTTAAGAATTCAAATTTTCAGAATTCTAAATTCTAAATTCTATACAGAAATGGCACAACCAATAATCGAAATTAAAAATATCACTAGAGATTTTCCACTTGGAAATGAAATTGTACATGTTTTAAAAGGAATAGATTTAACTATAAACAAAGGAGAATATGTAGCTTTAATGGGACCTTCAGGTTCTGGAAAATCTACACTTATGAACCTATTAGGTTGTTTAGACACCCCGACTGGTGGAACTTATGTTTTAAATGGAAAGCATGTAAGTGAAATGCAAGATGAAGAATTAGCCGAAATTAGAAATAAAGAAATTGGTTTCGTTTTTCAAACATTTAATTTAATGCCAAGAACTACAGCTTTAGACAATGTAGCTTTACCAATGGTTTATGCAGGTTTTTCTAAAGCCGAAAGAAACGAAAGAGCCACTGAAGTACTAACTCAGGTTGGACTAGCCGATAGAATGGACCATAAACCCAATCAACTTTCAGGTGGACAACGTCAACGTGTAGCTGTTGGTCGTGCTTTGGTAAACAAACCATCAATTATTCTTGCTGATGAACCTACTGGAAACTTAGACAGTAAAACTTCTGTAGAAATTATGGGTCTTTTTAACGACATTCATGCCAATGGAAATACGGTTATTCTAGTAACTCATGAAGAAGATATTGCTGCTCATGCTCATAGAATTATTCGTCTTCGCGATGGTGTTATTGAAAGCGATGTAAAAAATAGATAATTATTAGTTTCTTAATATGTATTTAAAGCGAATAGTTTGTATTGTATTTGATTGCTTTATTCCTGCTGTTCATTATATCTTTTTTTTATAAAAAAAGGATGCCATTCCCATCAGGGCTATCAAATAAATCATTTTTTCTTTTATAAGCTTTAGGCTATCTTTGATAAAATTTAAAATGAATATGTTTTACTTAGTCGGAATATTAGTCTTTTTATATATTCTTTTGCGTTTAGTATACAAAAAAGGTTCTACTAACTTAAATCACAGAAAGACTTTCAACATTAAGGGAACTAAGAAAAAATAAAAAGCTACTCAAAAAATATGAAAGTATATACAAAAACAGGCGATAAAGGAACAACTGCTCTTTTTGGAGGCACACGTGTACCAAAACACCATATTCGCATAGAAAGTTATGGAACTGTAGACGAGTTAAATTCTCACATAGGTTTAATTCGCGACCAAGACATAAACACTCTCTATAAAAACGTTTTAATTGAAGTTCAAGATCGTCTTTTTACAGTTGGTGCAATTTTGGCAACACCACCAGAAAAAGAAACATTGAAAAACGGACAACAAAGATTACAAAACTTAGGAATTCAAGAAAAAGACATAGAATATCTAGAAAACGAAATTGACATTATGGAAGAAAGCCTTCCGCCAATGACACATTTTGTTTTACCAGGAGGACACACAATTGTGTCATATTGTCATATTGCAAGGTGTGTTTGTCGTAGAGCAGAGCGTTTAGCAACCCATTTAAATGACATAGAGCCTACAGATGAGTTTGTAATTAAATACCTAAACCGACTTTCTGACTATCTTTTTGTGTTGGCACGAAAGTTGTCTTTAGATTTAAACGCAGATGAAGTACAATGGATTCCTAGAAAATAAGAATCTTTTTTACTGCACAAGTATTCAAAAAAAAAATCAAATATTTCAACCTAAATCCGTTAGAATAAAGGTAAAATATTGAATCTTAAAATAAAACGTTCTTAAATTTAAAGAAAAACACTAAAAAAAATTGCTTTTTTAAGTATTAAAATTACTTTTGCAAAAACTAAAATCGATATAAGATGTATTGGACATTAGAATTAGCGTCATATTTAAGTGATGCACCTTGGCCAGCTACCAAAGATGAACTTATCGACTATGCCATTAGAACTGGTGCACCTCTTGAGGTGGTAGAAAACTTACAGTCTATTGAAGACGAAGGTGAAATCTATGAGTCTATCGAAGAAATTTGGCCCGATTATCCAACTGACGAAGATTACCTTTGGAATGAGGACGAGTATTAAAAGATAAAGAATACAACATAAAAAAGTCTCCTATTGAGGCTTTTTTTTGTGTACATTTGTTAACCATTATAGAAAAAAATAAAAATGAGTTTAGTAAATTCTGTATTAAAAATGTTTGTGGGCGATAAGTCCCAAAAAGATATAAAGGCTATTCAGCCACTAGTAAATAAAGTAAAGACTTTTGAGTCTAAACTTGCCGCTTTATCAAATGATGAATTAAGAGCAAAAACTCATGAATTCAAAGCATTAATAAAAGAAGCTAGACTAGAAAAAGATAATAAAATTGCTGCTTTAAAAGCTGAAGCTGAAACTACGCAAGACATAGATGCTCGTGAAGATATTTATGTAGAAATTGATGCTGTTGAAAAAGAAGCTTATGAGCTTTCTGAAAAAGTATTAAACGATATTCTTCCTGAAGCGTTCGCCGTTTTAAAAGAAACAGCTCGTAGATTTAAAGAAAATACAACTATTACTGTTACTGCAACGGCAAAAGACAGAGAGTTATCTGCAACAAAACCATACATTACAATTGTTGGAGACGAAACCAATTGGGCTAACTCATGGGATGCTGCAGGAAAACCTATTACTTGGGACATGATTCATTATGATGTTCAGTTAATTGGTGGTGTAGTATTGCATCAAGGTAAAATTGCTGAAATGCAAACAGGAGAAGGGAAAACATTAGTTGCAACTTTACCAATGTATTTGAATGCATTGACCGGTAACGGAGTTCACTTAGTAACTGTAAATGATTACTTAGCACGTCGTGATAGCACTTGGAAAGCACCTCTATTTGAATTTCATGGTTTAACTGTAGATTGTATTGACAATCACAAACCAAACACTGAAGAACGTAGAAAAGCTTATAATGCAGACATTACTTATGGAACAAATAACGAATTCGGTTTCGATTATTTGAGAGATAACATGTCGCACTCACCAGAAGATTTAGTACAACGCAAACACAATTATGCAATTGTCGATGAGGTCGATTCGGTATTAATTGATGATGCTCGTACGCCATTAATTATTTCTGGACCGGTTCCTCAAGGAGATCGTCATGAATTCTTAGAATTAAAACCAAAAGTAGAAAACTTAGTTGGTTTACAACGTAAATTAGCTAACGAGTGTTTAATCGAAGCAAAAAGGTTAATTAAAGAAGGTAATACAAAAGACGGAGGTTTTTATTTATTAAGAACTTACAGAGCATTACCTAAAAATAAAGCATTAATTAAGTTTTTATCGGAAGAAGGAATTAAACAATTACTTCAAAAGACAGAAAACCAATACATGCAAGACAATAACAGAGAAATGCCAAAAATTGATGAGGCTTTATACTTTGTTATTGAAGAAAAAAACAATCAAGTTGAATTAACAGATAACGGAATTCAGTTTTTATCTCAAGATACAGAAAACAACTTTTTCGTTTTACCAGATATTGGAACTGAAATTGCAAAAATTGAAAAATTAGGTCTTTCAACGGAAGAGGAGGCAGAAAAAAGAGAAGATTTATACAAAGATTTCTCAATTAAATCTGAGCGTATTCATACACTTACTCAATTGTTAAAAGCATATACGGTATTTGAAAAAGATACCGAATATGTAATTATGGACAATAAAGTAATGATTGTTGACGAACAAACAGGTCGTATCATGGACGGTCGTCGTTATTCTGATGGTTTACACCAAGCAATCGAAGCTAAAGAAAATGTAAAAATTGAAGCTGCTACACAAACTTTTGCAACGGTAACACTTCAAAATTACTTTAGAATGTACAACAAACTTGCTGGTATGACAGGAACAGCTGTTACAGAAGCAGGTGAGTTTTGGGAAATTTACAAATTAGATGTTGTAGAAATTCCAACAAATAAACCTATTGCAAGAAAAGATAAAGAAGATTTAATTTATAGATCAGTTCGTGAAAAATTCAACGCAGTTATTGAAGATGTTGTAAAACTATCACAATCAGGTCGTCCGGTATTAATTGGAACAACTTCAGTAGAAATTTCTGAATTATTGAGCAGAATGCTTAAAATGCGTGGAATTAACCATAACGTATTGAATGCAAAAATGCACAAAAGCGAAGCAGAAATTGTTGCCGAAGCTGGTAACCCTGGAGTAGTAACAATTGCAACAAACATGGCCGGTCGTGGTACCGACATTAAACTATCTGCCGAAGTAAAAGCTGCTGGTGGTTTAGCAATTGTAGGAACAGAACGTCATGATTCTCGTCGTGTTGACCGTCAGTTAAGAGGTCGTGCAGGTCGTCAAGGAGATGTGGGTAGTTCACAATTCTACGTTTCTTTGGAAGATAACTTAATGCGTTTATTTGGTTCTGAACGTGTTGCGAAAGTTATGGATAGAATGGGTCTTGAAGAAGGTGAAGTAATTCAACATTCAATGATGACTAAGTCTATTGAAAGAGCTCAGAAAAAAGTAGAAGAAAACAACTTTGGTATTCGTAAACGTTTATTAGAATATGATGACGTAATGAATGCTCAACGTGAAGTTGTTTACAAAAGAAGAAGACATGCTTTACATGGTGAGCGTTTAAATGTTGACATAGCTAACATGATGTTCGACACAAGTGAAATCATTGTTCAAGAAAATAAAACAGTAAATGATTATAAAAATTATGAATTTGAATTAATTCGTAATTTCTCAATCAGTGCGCCAGTTTCACAAAGTGAATTTGCAAAACTTTCAGAAACTGAAATTACAGCAAAAACATATAAAGCGGTTTTAGCTCATTACACTGATAAAATTGCGCGAAATGCAAAAGAAGCTTTCCCTGTTGTTAAAAATGTATACGAGAACAACAACGGTAAATATGAACGAATTGTAGTTCCATTTACTGACGGAATTAAATCGTTAAACATTGTTACTAACTTAGAGAAGGCTTACCAAACAGAAGCAAAATCATTAATTACTGATTTTGAGAAAAATGTTTCACTTGCTATTATTGATGAAGCTTGGAAAAAGCACCTTCGCAAAATGGACGAGTTGAAACAATCTGTTCAGTTGGCAGTTCACGAACAAAAAGATCCTTTATTAATTTATAAGTTTGAAGCTTTCAACTTATTCAAAAAAATGATGGATAATGTAAATAGAGAAGTAATTTCGTTCTTATTTAAAGCAGATTTACCATCTCAAAATCCTAATGAAATTAGTGAAGCAAAACAAGTTTCTCAAAAAGGAAATTATACTGAATCTAAAGAAGAAGTTTTAAATAGTGATGAATTAGCCGCTCGTAATAGAGAAGCTGGTCAGCAAGCTCAAAACAAACCTCAAGTAACGGAAACTATTACTAGAGAAATGCCAAAAATTAATCGTAATGATACGGTTACTATTAAGCATGTAATGAGTGGAAAAAGCGAAACTATGAAATTCAAAAAAGCGGAATCTATGTTGGCTTCTGGAGAATGGGTTTTAGTAAACGAATAAATCAACTCAAATAATATTTAATAAAAAAAATCCTCAACATCATAAAAAGAGTTGAGGATTTTTTATATTTGAAAAAACATAAATAATGAAAAAATCAATTTTACTTGTTGCTTTCTTAATAAGCACAACATTTTCTGCAATAGCGCAAGACATGACTACTTTAAAGGTAGATGCAAAAAAAGCATATATATCATCTGCAAACATGAATTATGATGCCATTTTTGAAACTACATATCCAAAAGTTTTTGACATTATTCCAAAAGAGCAAATGAAAGAAATGTTTGAACAAATGATGTCTAATGAGCAGTTTACTATCAAATTAGTTCAAGTTGAACCAAATTTTGAATTTGGGGAAATTAAAAAAATAGGAAAACAAACTTTTTGCTTAGTTGACCATGACAATGTAATGGAAATGACTTTTAATGAGCCTATGGAAGATGGAGAAATGATGACTGATATTTTTAAATCATCAATGGAAGCGGAAGAAGTTACTTATGATAAAGAAAAAAATGCTTTTAGAATAAAATTGCGTTCTACTTTAATCGCAGTTGCAGATGAGTTAACAAACAACAAATGGAAATTTTTAAACAAAGACAAAGAGAACAAATTGTTTTCTATGCTTTTTGATGAAAAAGTAAAAGCTGAATTAGGTTTATAAATGGAAAACAACATCACATATACTGCATTTTTCAAAGCAGTTCATGAAAGTATTTCTAAAGGTACATTTGCAAAATTGACTTTGGCAAAAACGATTGGAAAACCTGAACTACAAAACATTTACATAAAATTAATAGTAGAAAATAATGTATTAAAATGCACTCATACTAAAAAAATATATGATGGTGAAAAGCATGAAATAACATCTGTTCATGAAATTGAAAATTTAGAATCTGAATTAAAGCCTTATTTCACAAATCCATTTTTCACAGGTTTGTTGTTTACTACTGAAGCAGATATTACGCTGAAAATTAATAAGAAAAAAGCGGTCAGTATAATTGAACAAGCGCCAACGTTTAAAAATGCAGATCCAATATTATTGGAGTATTTAGGAAAATAAAAAAAGACCTCAAATTGAGGTCTTTTTTTTATACATCATCTGGAAAAATCTTTCCAGGATTTAAAATATTATTTGGATCAAATACTTTTTTAATTCCTTTCATTAATTGCAATTCCATATTACTAAAGGCAATTGGCATGTAATCCTTTTGAACATAACCAATTCCGTGTTCACCTGAAAGAGTTCCTTTTAAAGCTACTGTTAATTCGAAAATTTCAGTAATTCCTTTTGGCACATCAGTTTTCCAATTCTCGTCTGTCATTTCTCCTTTTACAATATTAATATGTAAATTTCCATCACCAGCATGACCATAACAAACCGACTGAAATCCGTATTTATTTCCAATTTCTTTCACTCCTTTTAGTAAAGTAGGTAATTCATATCTTGGCACAACCGTATCTTCTTCTTTATAAACAGAATTCGATTTCACGGCTTCTCCAACTGCCCTACGCATTTTCCAAAGCGCGTTTTTTTGTTCTTCTGTATCGGCAAATAAAACCTCATCAATTTCAAAAGCTTCCACTACATTCATTATTTTTTCGGCTTCTTGAAATAAAACATCCGGATAATTTCCATCTACCTCAATCAATAAATTCGCTTGTATATTCTCTTTAATTGGGACACTTACACCATCAATAAATTTCATGGTCCAATCTAAAGCATCACGTTCCATAAACTCTAAAGCACTTGGAACAATTCCGGCTCTAAAAATAGCAGAAACAGCTTCACAAGCTTGCTCTGATTTATAAAAAGGAACCAACATTAATACATTATGGTTGTTTTTTGGCCAAAGTTTTAAAACAATTTTGGTAACAATTCCTAGTGTTCCTTCGCTACCCACCATCAATTGCGTTAAATTATAACCTGTTGAGTTTTTTAATGTATTAGCTCCAGTCCAAATAATTTCACCATTAGGCAAAACCACTTCTAAATTCAATACATAATCTTTGGTAACACCATATTTCACAGCTCTTGCACCACCCGAATTTTCAGCAATATTTCCACCAATAAAACAGCTTCCCATACTGCTTGGATCCACCGGATAAAACAAACCTTTTTCTAAAACCGCTTCTTTTAAAACTTGAGTAATTACAGCGGGTTCCGTTATCACTTGAAGGTTTTGCTCATCAATAGACAAAATTTTATTCAATCGCTCCATAGAAAGACCAATTCCTCCAAGAATAGATAATGCACCACCACTTAAACCTGTTCTTCCTCCTATAGGAACAACCGGAATTGCATTGGCATTAGCCAACTTCATTATTTCAGAAATTTCTAATGTGTTTGCAGGTTTTACCACAACATGTGGCGGAAAATTATAATCTTCCGTTTCATCATGTCCGTAGTCTTTTCGTGTTTCTTCATCTGTAAAAACAAATGAAGCACCCACAATATTCTGTAAAGAAGAAATAATATTTTGATCTAAATTTACCATAATTTAAAAAGTAATTAATACCCAATACCAAAAAGCTAAAGTTACAAAAGATAACGGAATTCCCACACCTACCATCATACTACTTAATTTAGGTTTCAATCCGTAATTTGATGCTAAAATGGTTCCTGTAATCATAGGCGCCATTCCAGCTTCTAAAATAGAAACATCGATCATTAATCCGGTTCCGCCTAAAACTTTTTTATAGAAAATATAAAAGAATGCCGGAGTAATGATTAATTTGAAAAATAAGCCTAATCCTAAAAAGCCAAAATGTTTGCTCTTTCGTTCAATTTTAAGTTGTAAACCAACGGCAATTAAAGCAATTGGTGTAACGGTATCGCCTATTCTATGAAAAACGGTTTGTAATTCTTCTGGAAAGTCAACTTTTAAAATATTGATAATAATGGCAATTCCAAAAGCGATAAAAGGCGGAAACAGTAAAATCTTAGTTAGAATCGATTGTGGATTTGAAGCGTCTCTTGAAAACATTGTTGCTACTAAAATCCCTAATGTTGCCATAACCACAAACGAACCGGGTTGATCTATAATAATCGCCGTTTCCAATCCTTTAGAGCCATATAGAGCCTCAATAACTGGAAAACCAACAAAAGATGTGTTTCCTAATCCTGCAGTCAATACAAGGCAGCCAATAAGTTTTTTAGACCAACCGTAATATTTACCAATACTATAAAAAAACAAAAAAGACAATCCAAAACCTAACCAAGCAATTCCAAGCGGGTATAAAAGCGCTGTAGAAATTTCAATTTTAGGAATATAATACAATGCCAAAGCAGGCAAAGAAACGTAAATTACAAATTGGTTTAACGAAACATGCATGTTGGTAGGAAATGCTTTTATGTATTGAAAAACAATTCCTGTAAACAAACAAAGAAAAATTAATATAATATTGTCCATACTTTTTACTGAAATACAAAGTTAAAAGCATTATTTGATTATTAGAATGAAAGTTTAATTTTTTCAAAAATTTCGTACTTTTACACAAAGACTCAAAAACTTTGGAAGAACCAAAAAACAAATCGGCTTTATCAGAAGTAAACGGCATTAACCAACCCGAAGCGGTGAGTAATGCTGTTGCAAAACAAATTCAGCAATTTAGAAGAAAACAACCTTCCGCAACTGAATTAATTGATGCTATTTTAAAAGGTGACAAAACCGCTTTGAGTCGCGCTATAACTTTAGTAGAAAGCACTAATATTTCACATTTAGAAAAAGCAACCGAAGTTATACAAGGATGTTTACCACATGCTAATAAATCAGTCCGAATAGGAATTACTGGCGTTCCTGGTGTTGGAAAAAGTACGTTTATTGAAGCTTTTGGAAAACATTTAACGTCTTTAGGAAAAAAAGTGGCTGTTTTAGCGGTTGACCCAAGTAGTTCTATTAGTCATGGTAGTATTTTGGGAGATAAAACCCGAATGGAAGAATTGGTAAAAGATGAAAATGCGTTTATTCGTCCAAGTGCTTCTGGAGATAGTTTAGGCGGCGTGGCTCGTAAAACACGTGAAGCCATTATTTTATGTGAAGCTTGTGGTTTTGATACGATTATTATTGAAACCGTTGGCGTCGGCCAAAGTGAAACTGCTGTTCACAGTATGGTGGATTTCTTTTTATTATTGAAAATTGCTGGTGCAGGCGATGAATTACAAGGTATTAAACGTGGTATTATGGAAATGGCAGACGCTATTGTAATTAATAAAGCCGACGGGGATAATATGGCAAAAGCGAAATTAGCTAAAACTGAATTTAATAGAGCTTTACACATGTTTCCTGCTAAAAAAAGCGGTTGGATGCCAAAAGTAACCACTTGTAGCGCTATTGAAAAAAACGGAATTGACAACGTTTGGCAATTGATAACCGACTATTTTGAATTAGCAAAAGGAAACCATCATTTTCAAAACAAACGCCAAGAGCAAAACCAATTTTGGATGATGGAAACCATTAACGAGCAATTAAAAACACATTTTTATAACCATCCTGAAATTATAACGCTTCTTGAAGAAAACAAAAAAGCGGTGCAAAATAATGAAGTTTCACCTTTTGCAGCCGCTCAAATTTTATTGGAAAAGTATTTTGGGAAAGAGTAAACAGGGAAAAGTGATTAGTAATTAGTCGCTATTGAATTATATTTTGAAATTAAAAACTTTTTCCAAAATCTACTAATTTTATAAAATTCAATCAATTTTTCTTCTGTTAAACCATTTGACAAATATTGAGTTTCGACAACTCCAATGAAATCTTTTTTGATAATCAAATCACTAATTAAAAAAACATCTAAACAACTTTCTCTATAATTCAACCAATCATTTTCAATTAGATAGAGATAGAATTTTTTATATTTTAATAAACCTTTTATTCTTTTATGTTTGTATACTTTTAAAGTTCTAACTTCAAGTTTTGAATTAAAATCAACTAATTCACTACAATAAAACTTTATTTGATTAATCAAACATTTCTCTTGGTAAGTCTTCATAAAGTAACTACTCGTAACTAAAAACTAACTAAGCCTTCTCGTAACGTTCCATTTCTCTATCGTAGAATTCTTCTGCAAGCGTAATTAAATGTTCCATTTCTGTTTCTAATTCCCTTTCGTCTTCTGCAGAAATATCTTCTAAAAACTCAACCTCATCATCTTTTAAGTTAATGATAAATTGGGGAAAATCTAAGTGGATTACAAATATATCTTCTGGAAAGTCAGTATTATCGCCTATTACAAATTTTGGTAAGTTCATATTCTATATTTATTTGATTATTTGTGTATTCGTTTATTTCTTTAACTTGATCTTTATTTTTACTATTGAGCTTGATCTTGAGTTTTAATCATTTTTTTGGTAAGATAATTAAATCGGATAAATAATAAAACAGATGCAGTAGTTAATCCGGCTAAAAGCCCAATCCATATTCCTGATGCTCCTAATGAAGTATAGAGCCCTAAGTAAATAGAAATAGGAAATCCTACAATCCAATAGGCTACAAATGTCATGTACATAGGAATTTTTACATCTTGTAATCCACGTAAAGCTCCTAGTGCAACAACTTGTAAACTATCGGATATTTGAAAAACGGCAGCAACTAATAATAATTGTGCCGCAATAGTCACTACTTCTGTATTTTCTGCCAACGTTGAAGCATCTTTCATGTCAACAAAAAGTTTTGGTAACTCTACATGAAACAACATAAATACTAAAGCAAACCCAACGGCCATAATTCCGCCTAATAAGAAAATGGAAACCGCAACTAAACGCAATTGTTTATAATCTTCTAATCCTTTTTGGTTGGCTACTCTAATCATTGCCGCAACACTTAATCCCATGGCAAACATAAACGTAAAGGAAGCTAAACTCAATGCAACTTGATTGGCAGCTTGACTCGTGGTTCCTAATCGTCCTGAAAGCCAAATGGCACCAGTAAACAAGGCAACTTCAAAAAACATTTGCATTGCCGATGGTGTTCCTAATTTTATGATTTGAATATTGACTGATTTTTTGATTTCTTTTAAGCTGAATCCTTTAAAGTACGGATGAAAACGTTCTCTTAAATTCATCATATAATGCATGTAACCTAACATTACAAATCGCGAAACGATAGTTCCAATGGCAGCACCTACGATTCCTAATTCTGGGAAAAACCAAATTCCGTAAATCAATAAATAATTCAAGACTACATTTACAATATTTGCAATTATAGTTGCCCACATAGATAGTTTCGTTTCGCTCATTCCATCGGCAAATTGCTTATACGCTTGAAACATAATTAATGGAATTAACGAAAAAGCAACTATATCTAAATAAGGTTTTGCCAATTCCACCACATTTTCGGGCTGACCCATGAAAGAAATAAGTGGCTTTGAACAAAATATAATCACAAATAAAGCAGCTCCTAAAATCGTACATAAATACAATCCGTGATGAAATACACTTCTTCCACCTTCAACATCTTTTCTTCCATCTGCTTCAGCAACAAGTGGCGTAATAGCAGTAGAAAAACCAATTCCTAACGACATAGCAATGAACACAAAACTATTTCCTAGAGAAACAGCAGCTAATTCAGTTGGTCCCAATTTACCAACCATGATATTATCTACAATTCCTACAACCGTATGACCTAACATTCCTAAAATAATAGGATAGGCCAGTCTTAAATTATAAGAAAACTCTTTTGTGTAAGTAGATAAAGTCATTTTTTTTGCAATTTGGTTGCAAAGGTAGACATTTTTTTAAACGTAATAGGTCTTAGTTAATGAGTAATCCATAACCTAATATTTCAATTTAAATTACCTAAATTTTTACGAATTTTTCTCTTGTGAACACTTCTTTTTAAATTTGAATTCTCACCAGAGATAAAACTAATATTACCATCAATTTCAAAAATAGCCAATTTAACATCTTTATAAAACTGAATTCCGTGTTCTCGCATCGATTCTTGTAGTTCCTCAGAAGTGATACCTAATCTTGCTAAAGTCTTAAACTCAATTACACCATTATGAATTAAAATTTCTGGTTTGTCACTAATCAACTGCTTGAAAAATGCTGATTTTACTACTATTTTCTTAAAAATAAAGTTAATTAAAAATAAAGAAGTTGCTGCAAGTAAACCGCCTAACAAGGAAGAATTATTACCAACCATAGCATTTTGAACAGAGTTACTCAATAAAAGGACAAGTATAACATCTGAAGTGTTTAATTGAGAAAGTTCTTTTTTACCAAAAAAACGTAATACAATTACCAAAAACAAATAAACCGAAATACTTCTAAAAATAATGTCTAAATAATTTTCCATCTTAATTGAATTCTACTTTTCACTTGCTAACTTGTCGTGATACATTTTTATATTATCCTGAATTTCCTGATCTAACTCTGGATAATGAAATTCATATTTCTCTAATTCTTCTAAAATAGATTTAGCAACTAAATAACGTGCGGTTTCTTTATTATCGGCAGGAATAATTAACCAAGGCGCATGAGGTTTTGAAGTTTTATTAATCGCTTCTTCATAACAATTTTGATAATCTTCCCAAAGTAGTCTTTCTTTTAAATCGGCTGGAGAAAATTTCCAATTGTGCTTTTCTTTTTCTAAACGACGTAATAATCGTTGACGTTGTTCTTCTTTACTTAAATGCAAAAAGAATTTCAAAATAATAACCCCATTTGAAGCAACATGCTTTTCAAATGCATTAATGCTTTCAAATCTGTTTTCCCAAAATTCTGGAGTAATATCATCAACTTTATCAATACCAGGAATATTTTCATTTACAATATATTCAGGATGAACTCTTGTAATCAATACATTTTCATAGTGTGTTCTATTAAAAACGGAAAATTTTCCTTTTTCGGGCAAAGCCAAATAATGACGCCATAAAAAATCGTGCTCTAGTTCATTAGTATTTGGCGTTTTAAAACTATGTACCACAACTCCACGGGCATTAAATTCTTTAAAAACTTCTCTTATTAAACTGTCTTTTCCTGCAGTATCCATTCCTTGTAGACAAATAAGCACACTATATTTATTATGTGCATACATCATATCTTGAATTTTACTTAGCTTTTCTCTAATTTTTTGTAACTCCTTTTCTTTCTTCTTTTCAGAAGTAGCTACATCAATTAAAGTCGGAAAATCAGCAAGCTTTATTGTACTTGAAACTTTTAGAGAATCTATAGAAATATTTTTCATTTGGCATTGCGTTTGAGTAAATATACTTAATTTTAAAAAAATATTTTAAGGTCGTCCCAACCTTTTTCCAATTTTTAATCTCTATATAAGAAAGCAAAGCATACAATGGATGTAAAAATTATACAAGCTTGTAGAAAACAACAAAGAGAAGGCCAGCGCTTATTATATGAGCAAATGGGTTCTAAGTTGTATTATACCTGCAAGAGATACCTTAAAAAGGAAGAAGATATAGAAGAAGTAATGGCAGATGCTTTTTATACCATCTTTACCAAAATAGAGCAATTAAAAGAAGATTATGCTTTTGAAGCTTGGGCGCGAAAAATAACAGTAAACTTATGTTTATTACAACTGAAGAAAAACATCAACTTCAATTTGTATATTGATGAAGTAAGTTACAGCAACCAACCTTTAGCTGATGAAGTTACCGAACTAGAAGAAGCTGATTTACTAAATTTCTTAAATTATATTCCAGAAGGTTGCCGAACTATTTTCAGTTTATTTGTCATTGAAGGATTCAGCCACAAAGAAATTGCCGAACAACTCGGAATTTCAGAAGGCACTTCAAAATCGCAATTAAATGCTTCAAAAAGCAAATTAAAAGAATTGGTAAACACTTTTTACTATCAAAAAGCAAAATAAGTCATGGGAACAGAAGATACATTATATAACAAAATAAAACACGCAGCTGAAAACGCTGAGCAAAAAGACTTTCCAGGAATGGATAAAATTTGGGCACGTGTAGAAGAAAAATTAGACACTAATGTGGCTAAAAAAGAAACTTCAAACTGGAAAAAAATAGCAGTTGCTGCTTCAATAGTATTGGTTGGAACAATTGGGTATCAATTTTACACAACTACTGAAACAGTAAACAAGACTACAATTGTAAACGAAACTAAAATAGAACCTTTAGAAAGCAATGAAGTTTTAGTAGAAACTCGAGAAAATCAAATTATTAGTTCAGAAGAAGCTGATGTAATTTTGGACAACCAAATCAATAAACCAAGTAGTGAAACTGTAGTAACTACTAATCCTATTAAAAAGAAAACCACAATTTACCCAGAAGAAATCAACATTTTAAATGACGATGAAATTGTGACATATGTAAGAGCTGACAAAAAAGACAAAGTTGCAGTTAAAGAACAAATTGAACTAATTCCGTTTGGAAAAAATCACGAAGAAGAACTAACATCTAGAGGTTATTTTAATGCCGCATCAACCAATAGCCCAAAATATGCAACTGCAAAAGGAATAAAACGTGAGCAATTTGATATTGAAGCTTCAAATGAAACTCCACAAACTAAAAAATCGGCTCCTCTAATAGTTATAGATGGCGAAGCAAGTAACGAAAAAGAACTTCGAAATATTAGCAGTTCGCAATTGGATTCTATCATAGTATTAAAAGAACCATTATATATTATTAACGGCGTTCAATATTCTGAACAAGAACTTTTTGGGCCAAACCCAACAAGTCCTTATGCGCCTCTAACCAAACAAAACATCATTAAAACCGTAATCTTACAAGAAGCAGATGCTGAAAAAGAATATGGTGATAAAGGCAAAAAAGGTGTGGTAATTATAACTACTAAAGACGGTAAACCAAAGAAATAAAACACAATGAAAAAAGTAACACCAATACTATTTATATTTTTTTCAATAACCACTTTGTTTTCTCAAGACAAAAACTCAGGTTGGAAAATTAATGAAAAACAAAAAACATTATTTGTTTTAAACGATGTATTAGTTAATGAAGAAGCGCTAAAAATGGACCCAAAAAACATTGAAAGTGTTACTGTTTTAAAAGGAGATAAAGGAATTCTAAAATATGGAGATAAAGGTCAAAATGGTGTAATTGAAGTCACAACCAAAAACATTTCTAAGAAAGAACTCTCAAAGCTATATCTGCTTTATGCTGAAACCTATTTACCAAATACAAAAGGAAAAATAAATACAATTACAGGAAAAATAGTCGATTGTGAAGAAGTACCAATTAAAGACGCTATAATAATGAACCTAAATGCTAAAACTGTCGCAACTTCTGATAGTTTAGGAAATTATAGCATAGAAGCAAGAAAAAACGATGTTTTACAAATATCAAAAATGGGTTATGAAATTAAAAAAGTTTTAATTACTAATGAAAAAAAACTAGATTTCTCTTTAAAAGCTGTTCCTGTACCTGAAGGTAACATTTATAGAAAACCTGTAATTTATTTATATCCAATTCAAAAAACAGAAATTACTCTAACATTAAATGTTAACGGAAAATTACTTACTACTTTTCCAAAATATGATAAAAACTGGAAAGTAATCGCAGAACCTAGCGGACAACTATTTGATATCAAAACGAAACGTAATTACTCTTCTTTATTTTGGGATGCTGATGTTCAATTACCAGAAGAACATTATCAATACAAAGACGGATTTGTAATTTCTAAAGAAAATTTAACTGCTTTTTTTATTGAAAAACTGGAACATATTGGTTTAAACAACCAAGAAACAAATGAATTTATTCAATTCTGGCTACCCATTTTAGAACAGAATGAATACAACTTTATTCATTTTAGGATAAATGATGCATGTAATGAAATTGCAAAACTAAATGTAAATCCTAAACCTGAAACTTCTATTAGAGTTTACATGGAATATTATGGTTTAGAAGAATTCACCACAATTAATGAACAAATTTTAACAAAAACAGAACGAAAAGGTTTTACACTTGTTGAATGGGGTGGCGCAAAAGTAAAATAGATTTGAGTTTGTAGAAATAAAACAAATCACTACTTTTATTACAAATTCTACTGTCATGAAAAAAATACTTATTGGTCTATTAGTCGTTCTTGTTGCAATTCAATTTTTTCAAATTGATAAAACGAATCCGGTTGCGGATGAAAAACTAGATTTTCTTGTAATGAACAACACATCTCCAGAAATTGCTACGCAAATAAAAGCTTCGTGTTATGATTGTCATTCAAACCAAAGTGTTTATCCTGCATATACTTATGTGCAACCTGTTGGGTGGTTTGTAAAGAATCATATTGAAGAAGGAAAAGAACATTTAAATTTTTCTGAATTTGGAAATTATTCAGCAAAAAAACAAGCGCATAAATTAGAAGAAAGTTATGAAATGATTGAAAAGGGTGAAATGCCGCTATCGAGCTACACTATACTTCATAAAGAAGCCGTTTTAGATGAAGCGCAACAAACTGCTTTAATCAGTTACTTTAAAGAAATTGAAAAAGGAATAAAGAAATAATCTTACAATAAAAAAGCTCCAATTTGGAGCTTTTTTATACTTAAATATCAATTACTTCTTCTCTAATTCTCGCATGCTTTCCATTTTCTTATTGGCTAAGAAACCATTCAAGTCTTCAAAATGTTCTACAACTCTTTTGTCTTTAAATTCGAAAACTTTTGTAGCCAATCCGTCTAAGAAATCTCTATCGTGAGATACTAATATTAATGTTCCGTCAAAATCACGTAACGCATCTTTAATGATGTCTTTCGTTTTCATGTCTAGGTGATTAGAAGGTTCATCCAAAATCAATAAGTTAACGGGTTCTAGCAATAATTTTATCATTGCCAAACGCGTTTTTTCTCCACCAGAAAGTACTTTTACTTTTTTCTGAATATCATCACCTTGGAACATGAACGCTCCTAAAATGTTTTTAATTTGGGTACGAATATCACCAACCGCAATTCTGTCTATGGTTTCAAAAATAGTTCCGTTTTCATCTAATAATGAAGCTTGATTTTGAGCAAAATAACCAATTTGTGCGTTGTGACCAATTTCTACACTACCGCTATTGATTTCAATTTCTTTCATAATCGCCTTAATCATAGTCGATTTTCCTTCTCCATTTTTTCCTACAAAAGCAACTTTTTCTCCTCTTTCAATTACAATGTTAGCGTCTTTAAAAATAACTTTATCACCATAGCTTTTATGCAAATCTTTCACTACAACTGGATATTGACCAGAACGCACTGAAGGTGGAAATTTCAACTTTAAAGCCGAGTTATCTACTTCATCCACTTCAATTGGAACAATTTTTTCCAACATTTTTACTCTAGATTGCACCGATTCTGTTTTTGAGAAAGTACCTCTAAAACGATCAATAAAAGCTTGATTTTCTGCAATAAACTTTTGTTGTTCATCGTATGCTTTTTGCTGGTGCACACGTCTGTCTTTTCTTAATTCTAAATAATGAGAATATTTGGCTTTGTAATCATAAATTCTTCCCATTGTAACTTCAATAGTACGATTGGTAATATTATCTACAAATGCTCTATCGTGCGAAATTACCATAACCGCTTTGGCTTGATTAACTAAGAAATCTTCTAACCATTGAATACTGTCCATATCCAAGTGATTGGTTGGCTCATCCAATAGAATCAAATCGGGTTTCTTTAATAAGATTTTTGCCAATTCAATTCGCATTCTCCAACCTCCAGAAAACTCACTTGTAGAACGACTCAAATCTTTACGTTCAAAACCTAAGCCTTTTAATACTTTTTCAACTTCTGCTTCATAGTTAACTTCTTCAATAGCATAGTATTTTTCAGAAAGTTCAGAAACGCGCTCAATCAATTTCATGTATGCATCACTTTCATAATCGGTACGAATCGTTAATTGTTCGTTAATTTCATCAATTTCCTTTTTCATGTCTAAAACCTCAGCAAACGCTTTTGAAGTTTCTTCCATAACCGTACAATCATCATTTGCCAACAAATGCTGAGGCAAATAAGCAATTACAGCTTCTTTTGGTGCCGAAATATTTCCACGAGTGGGTTTATTTTGACCTGCAACAATTTTAAGCAGCGTAGATTTACCTGCTCCATTTTTACCCATTAAGGCAATTTTATCATTTTCATTAATGGCAAAAGTTACTTCACTAAAAAGTGTAGTTCCACCAAATTCTACTGCAATATCGTTTACTGTAATCATTATAAAAAGGTTAAAAGTCTAAAGTTAAAAGTCAAAAGACAATTAACTATTAATTTTGAAGCTGCAAAGATAGTTTAATTTCGAAATGAAGCAATTGCAAAATAAACTACTTTATAATGATTTAACTTATGTTAATTGCTTGCATTCAAATATCTTCTTATCTTTGATTAAATTTAAAAATGAAAAACAAAATGAAAAAAATAGCAGTATTTGCATTTGCAGTAGTACTTTTTACTACTAGCTGTAAAAAAGAAGAACAAACAGAAACAGTTGTTGAACCAACTCCAGAAGTTTCAGGTTTAACAATTATTACAGATTCTACTAAAGTAAGCTGGACTGGTTTTAAAACAACAGAAAAAGTTGCTGTTGCTGGAAGTTTTAAATCAATAGAATTAAAAGATATTAAAACAGGTGAAACACCCGAAGAAGTTTTAGAAGGTGCTGCATTTACAATTCCTGTAAGTAGCTTGTTTACAGATAATGAAGATAGAGATTCAAAATTAAAAACTATATTTTTTGGTGCATTAAAAAACACAGAATTATTATCTGGAATACTTAACTTTAGAGAAGGAAAATGTTACATGACTCTTACAATGAATGATGTAACAAAAGAAATTGCAACAGAATATACTTATGAAAATAAATTATTTACTTTAACTTCTACACTTAATTTAGTAGAATTTGGTGGAGAAAAAGCAATTGCTGCAATTAACGAAGCTTGTTTTGATCTACACAAAGGTAAAGATGGCGTAAGTAAAACTTGGGAGCTTGTAGATATTAAAGGTTCTGTTCTTTTTGAATAAAACTAAAAAATACATTTTATAAAAAAAGCCCTGAAATTTCAGGGCTTTTGTTTTATGTTTTAAAGACTCATTTTATAATCTTCAATAACTTGTTCTGCTAAAGGCAACTCACGCTCTTCAATAAACAACTCAACTGCTAAGCCTGTGTTTCCAAAACCTGCTGTTCTAGCAGCTTGCATATTGTTTTTTACAACTGGAAAAATGTCTATTTCCGCTAATTTTTGTTGCAATCCAATTGCTAAAATTTCACTTCCCGAAAAAATCTTTACTACTGCCATATTTCTATTTTTTTTATTAACTAATCTTCAATTTCTTCATCTTTTTCAATTTCTAAAAAAAGAGGCTCAATCATTATTTTTTCTGAAAGGAACTCTACTTTATCAGTAATTTCATTACAAAAGAAAATTCGTTGTGCTTTACCAATACTTTCAGACATTCTAAGAATAACACTATCATATCTGTTTTTTAATAAAATATCCGCATCATCTACAATAACCATTAAAAGTCGGTTTACATTAAAACCAGCCGTAGAAAACAACATATTTAATTTATTTGGAGTACCAATTAACACATCGACACCCATTGAAATTTGATTTTTATCATCGTCTAAATCACTTTTTTCATGAACACCATAAGCGCTTAGGTTGTTGAATTTTCCTAATTGGTCAAACAAACGCACCATTTCTAATACTTGTTCTTTGTCCTGAACATAAATTAGCGCTCTTGGCGATTCTTCGCCTTCGCTTTTTAACTTTTGTAATACATTGATTACAATTGTTGTTGTTTTACCAGATTTTCTTTCAGATTGAATAATACAGTCTACTCCACTTTTTATAGTAGAAAAAGAATCTCTTTGCAGCTCATTTGCTTCTGTTAATCCATGTAAGATTAACCCCTTTTGTAAGTCTTCGTTTATTTTTTTTAATTTCATTTTTAACACTGTATGCTTTAAGCAATAAACTTTAAGCTAATTTATTTACTTGCGAATAATTTTACATCTTGTTCCGAAATTTCGGTTCCACCAAGAATAATTAAACGCTCAATTACATTTCTTAATTCACGGATATTTCCTGTCCAATCGTATTCTTGCAATAATTGAACTGCCTTTTTAGAAAAGACTTTTTCAACCACTCCTTGCTCTTCCGCAATTTTAGTTGTAAAATGTTCAATTAACACTGGAATATCTTCTCTACGATCATTTAAAGCAGGAACTTTTATTAAAATTACTGCTAAACGATGGTACAAATCTTCGCGAAAACGACCTTCTTCTATTTCTTTTTTTAAGTCCTTATTTGTAGCTGCAATAACACGAACATCTACTTTGATATCTTTATCTGCACCAACACGTTGAATTAAATTTTCTTGTAAAGCACGAAGTACTTTTGCTTGCGCTGGCAAACTCATGTCGCCAATTTCATCTAAGAAAATAGTTCCTTTATGTGCTGCTTCAAACTTACCTGCTCTATCTTTTATTGCCGATGTAAAAGCACCTTTAACATGACCAAATAATTCGCTCTCAATTAATTCAGATGGAATTGCGGCACAATTTACTTCGATTAAAGGATTTGCACTACGGTCACTTTTTTCATGTAATTGATGTGCTACTAGCTCTTTACCTGTTCCATTAGGTCCGGTAATTAAAACCCTGGCGTCTGTTGGGGCAACTTTATCAATCATTGTTTTAATATGATTAATAGCTTCACTATCCCCAATCATTCGATAATTTTTACTGACTTTTTTCTTTAGATTTTTATTTTCAATTACTAATTGTTTTTTATCCAAAGCATTTCGAACTGTGTTTAATAACCTGTTCAAATCTGGTGGTTTAGAAATATAATCAAAAGCTCCTAAACGCATGGTATTTACAGCTGTTTCTAAATCGCCATGACCAGAAATCATAACGATTGGAGTTTCTGGTTTTATTTTTCTAGCAGCTTCTAATACTTCTACTCCATCCATTTTTGGCATTTTAATGTCGCAAAGTACTAAATCATAATCTTCATTTTTGATTTTTTCAATTCCTTGCAAACCATCTTCGGCTTCATCAACTTGATAGGTATCATTTTCTTCAGATAGAATTTTTGTTAAAACTCTTCTAATTGCTGCTTCGTCTTCAATTACTAATATTTTTGGCATTCTAAAATTTTTATTTTTTATAAATTACAAAAACTATGCCTTTGTAATAACATGAATATCTCTTTGTGGAAATGGAATAGAAACTCTATTTGCTCTAAATGCTGCATCAATTCTAAACCTTAAATCACTTTGAATTCCTGGACTATTCATTCCATCATGAACATAAAAATACAATGAAAAGTTTAAAGATGAATCTGCAAAATCTTCAAATAAAACTATTGGTTTAGGTTCTTGAAGTACATCTGGAGCTTCTTCTGCACATCTTAACAAAATTTGTTTTACTAATTGAACATCACTTCCGTAAGCTACTCCAACATTTACTTGTTCTCTATTTGTAAAACTATTTTGTGTCCAATTGAATAATGTATCTAACATAAATTTATGGTTTGGGATAACCATAACTCTATTATTGCGAGTAACTACTCTAGTTGTTCTTAGCTTAATTTCTAAAACTTTTCCAACTCTTCCGTCTACTTCTACAATATCACCTACATGCATTGATTGATCAATAATCATTAATATGCCTGAAATAATATCTTGAAATAATTGTTGCAAAGCAAAACCTAAACCCACTAATAATGCAGCAGAAGCGGTAAGCAAGAAACTCATATTTACACCAGTAGAATGTAGAGTAATTACAATTGCAAACGCAAAAACAATATATCGTACAAATTGAAAAAAGCTAATAAACTTATTTTTATCTTCTAAAGGCAATTTTCTCGTAGCAACAACTCTAATAAACCGTAGCAATGCTGCTGTAATAATTAAAACCAAAAAGAGTATAACAAAAGTACTCACTCTAATATCAACATTATCTGTATCAATTAGTTTGTAATTTAATAACTCTTTTATTGTCTCAATCATATTTTAATACTTTAACCATTTATACAATTCTTTCCATGTAGGTTTTTTTCCATACATTAAAATACCAACACGGTAAATTTTTGCAGCAAACCATACTACAAAGATAAACGTTCCAAACAATAAAACGATAGAAAGTATTAATTGCCACAAAGGCACTCCAAAAGGAATACGCATTAACATTACAATTGGTGATGTTAATGGAATTATAGAAAACACTGTTGCTACTGTTCCGTGTGGATCATTAATTACTGTAAAGAAACCTACATATACACCAAGCATTAATGGCATAATTACAGGCAACATAAATTGTTGAGAGTCAGTTTCAGAATCAACTGCTGCTCCAATAGCAGCATAAAATGAACTATACAAGAAATAACCTCCAATGAAATAAATTACAAAACAAGCTACTAATGTTCCTAATGGTAAATTCCAAATTTCATTAAAATACAATTGAATTTTAGAAATTGCTTCAGTTGATTGAGCAGCTTCCATCATTTCAGGAGTTACACTACTACTTGCGCCCATTTGTATTCCAAAGAAAGATTGCGCTACAAAAAACAAAACGGTTCCTACAATTGCCCAAATTGCAAATTGCAATATTCCAGCCAATGAAGTTCCAATAATTTTCCCCATCATTAACTGAAAAGGTTTAACCGATGAAATAATAATTTCTATAATACGATTGGTTTTCTCTTCAATTACACTTCGCATAACCATATTACCATAAATGATAATAAACATCATGATTAAGTAACCAAACATTCCACCAATACCAACTTTAATTTCGTTTAATCCTTTTAGACTTTCGCCTCCAGAAAATTTTGATAATTTTAAAGTAGAATCGGCTTTGGCTTTATCAATTTTATCAGCATCAAAACCTAATGTTTTTAGTCGTTCAGAAGTTAAAGTAGAATCGACAACTTTTTCAACTTTAGAAATAAATTCTAAGCTTGGACTATCTTCTGAAATATATTCCACTTTATCTAATAATAATTGTAATGAATCTACTTTTGGAATAAAAAGCAAACCTTCATAATTATTGTTAGCCGTATCTTTTGCAACATTTATTGGCATTACAGATAAATCGATATAATGCGTATGCTTAGTGTTTTTGAAATTATTTTTTAATAATCCGCTTTCATCATGAATAGCAATTTCTGTAATTGAATCTTTATTCATGTTAGATAAATATCCAATTAAAAAGGACATTCCAACAAACAAAAGTGGTCCTAAAAAAGTCATTACAATAAAAGACTTATTACGAACTTTCGCTATGAATTCTCTTTTTATAATTAAACTTAAAACGTTCATATATTTTTTATTTTAATTGCGATTTATTTACTAACTGATTGAATAAAAATGTCATTTACACTTGGAATTTTTTCCACAAAATGAGTTACTTGTCCGAAATTGGTTAAAATAGACAACAATTCATTTGAATTAAGATTACCTAGTTCAACTTCTAATTTAATGTCATCATTCAATGATTTAAAATTAGTAGAACCAACCTTAAATTTTTGAGTCAACTGAACCATTAAACCTTCAATATTTTGGGTAATAATTCCCACTTGAAAAGTATTGCTCCTGTATTGTCTTTTAACTTCAGATAATTTACCTTCAATTAATTTATTTGATTGATGAATTAATGCAATATAATCACACATTTCTTCGACACTTTCCATTCTATGCGTTGAAAATATAACCGAAGTACCATTTTTATTTAGCTCAATTATTTCGTCCTTAATTAAATTTGCATTTACAGGATCAAAACCAGAAAATGGTTCATCAAGAATTAATAATTTAGGTTTATGCAAAACAGTTACTACAAACTGAATTTTTTGAGCCATTCCTTTTGAAAGCTCTTGAATTTTTTTATCCCACCAACCTTCTATTTCTAATTTTTCAAACCAATATTTTAATTGTTTTTTTGCCTCTTGGTACGAAAGTCCTTTTAACTGAGCTAAATATAAACATTGTTCGCCTACTTTCATAGATTTATACAATCCTCTTTCTTCTGGCAAATATCCAATATATTGAACATCTTCTGGCATTAATTTCTTACCATCTAAAAATACCTCTCCAGAATCGGGCATTGTAATTTGATTGATGATACGAATTAAAGTCGTTTTTCCAGCTCCATTTGGACCTAATAATCCATAAATACTTCCTTTAGGCACTTCTAAAGAAACATTACTTAATGCATTATAATTACCAAATTGCTTAACTACGTTTTGAACTTTTAAAATAGGATCCATTCTAAAATTTTATATGTGATATAAATTAGTGTGTAAAATAAGTATTCCGTTACAAAAAAACCCACCCTATTTTGCAATAGGATGGGAAAATTGCTATGAAAAAGAAAATTCACTTTTAATATAAAAAAGTGAATTCCAAATGTATATAATTTTATTGAATTATGAAAACATATCTTTTACTTTCTCAAAAAATGATTTATCAGATTTTTCAGGACTTGGAGTAAAGTTTTCATCAGTTATCATTTTTTCAAAAAACTGTTTTTGTTCTTTGTTTAATGTTTTTGGAGTCCAAACATTAACATGAACTAACAAATCACCAGTTCCATAACTGTTAATACTTGGTACACCTTTACCCTTTAATCTTAAAATTTTCCCAGATTGAATTCCTTCATCAAGTTTAATTCTTACTTTTCCAGAAACAGTTTCAATTTCTTTAGAAACTCCTAAAGCAGCTTCAGGGAAACTTACATATAGATCGTAATGTAAATTTTCTCCTTCACGTTTTAAAAATTCGTGTTCTAACTCTTCAATTGCAACAATTAAATCTCCAGAAACACTATTTGAACCTGGTGCTTCATTTCCTTTTCCAGAAACTTTTAACTGCATTCCATCTACAACTCCTGCAGGAATTTTAATTGAAACAGTATCTTCTTGTAAGATCATTCCTTGAGCATCTGCACCTTGAGGTTTGTGGTCCATCATTTGGCCTGCTCCACCACAAGAATGACAAGTAGTTGCAGTTTGCATTCTACCTAAAATGGTATTTGTAACTTTCATTACTTGACCGCTTCCATTACAAGTTGAACAAGTTTTATAAGTTACTCCTTGCGCTTGAACCTTGCGCTTAACTTTAACTTTTTTCTCAACTCCATTAACGATTTCTTCTAAAGTTAACTTTACTTTAATGCGTAAATTACTTCCTTTAACTCGTCTTTGACCGCCGCCAAAACCGCCACCAAAACCGCCACCGCCTCCAAAAGCACTTCCGAAGATATCACCAAATTGACTGAAGATGTCGTCCATATTCATATGTCCGCCACCGCCATAACCACCACCAGCACCTTCAAATGCAGAATGTCCATATTGGTCGTATTTTGCTTTTTTATTAGGGTCGCTTAATATTTCATAAGCTTCGGCTGCTAGTTTAAAGTTTTCTTCTGCAGTTGCATCTCCCGGGTTTTTGTCAGGATGAAACTCAATTGCTTTTTTTCGATATGCTTTCTTAATTTCTGCTGCAGTAGCACTTTTACTAATGCCTAATATTTCGTAAAAATCTTTTTTCATCTTTTAAATTAAATTCATTAAAAAAGGTAAGTACAATTATTGTCCAATAACTACTTTAGGGAAACGAATAATTTTATCTCCTAATTTGTATCCTTTTTCAAGCACATCTACAATTTTACCTTTTAAATCATCTGAAGGGGCAGGAATTTGAGTAATTGCTTCGGCAAAATCTGCATTAAAAACATCACCAACTCTTACCTCAACTTCTTCTAATCCTTTTGAAACTAAAGTGTTTTTAAGTTTTTCATGAATAAGTTCAACTCCTTTCACAATAGCTTCATCTTCAGATTTTGCAATTTGTGTCATAGCTCTGTCAAAATCGTCCATTACGGGCAACATTGCTTGTAAAACTTCTTGATTTGCTGTTTTAAACAAATCCATACGTTCTTTTGCTGTTCTTTTTTTGTAATTTTCAAATTCAGCAAAAAGCCTTAAGTGCTTGTCTTTTTCTTTTGCTAAATCTTCTGCAAGTTGTTCCTCAACAGTTAACTCTGGCTGTTGTGCTTCTTGATTTTCTGAAACATTCTCGTCTTGTACAATTTCTTTTTCCATGTTTTCAGTACTATCTTGACTCATATATTTGCGTATTTTTTTAAACATTTTATTATTTTAAAAGTAATTGCAAATGTATTGCCAAATGTTTAAAAATGTCAAATTGTCAGCACAATTGATTTGAAAAAAAATTCTTTTTTAGAAAAATTAGGAAGTTTTTAAGATATTTTGAAATGTTGATTTTTTAAATTTGTAATTAACATAAAAAAACAACAACTATGAAAAAAAGTATTTTAAGCTTATTTGTATTAGCTACTATTTCTTTAAATGTATCTTGTAAAGGAGAAAAAAACGATAGTGAGGAAGCAGGAGAAGTTGCAACTGCATCTATAGAAAGTACAAACTATACTGTAGATACTCAAAATTCTGTAATTGAATGGACAGGCTCTAAACCATCTGGAAAGCACAATGGAACAATCAATTTAAAGTCGGGAGAATTGGCAGTTAAAAATGACACCATTGAAAGCGGGATGTTTGTTATTGATATGAATTCTATAGTAGTATCTGACTTAGCTGCTGGAGATGGAAAAGAAGATTTAGAAGCTCATTTAAAAGGTACTGGAGACAAAGCAGGAGAAGATCATTTCTTTAATGTAACTAAGTTTCCTGAAGGAACATTTGAAATTGTTAGTATAACAGCAGAAAATGGTAAAGCTAAAATAAATGGAAATTTAACTTTAAAAGGAGTTACAAAACCAGTTGAATTTACTGCAACAACTACTAATAATGGTGATGAAATGACATTAACTTCTGATGCTTTTCTTATAAACAGAACACATTGGAATGTAAATTATGCTTCAAAATCAATTTTTGACGATTTAAAAGATAAGTTTGTAAATGATGATATTGAACTTGTTGTAAAATTGAAAGCAACGAAAAAATAAGAATTAAAATAAAAAACCGCCAATTGGCGGTTTTTTTATTTTAATAAATCATGTAATGCTTTATCTAAAGAAGCATATTTAAATTGGAAATTTTCGTCTAATAGTTTCCTAGAACTTACATGTTGACTAGAGAATAATAATTGATGCATATCACCAAGTATTAATTTCATTACAAACTTTGGAATATTTGGTAAAAATAAAGGCTTACCTAATGTTTTTGCAATTGCTTTAGTTAATTGACTATTTGTTACTGGATAAGGAGAAACTCCATTATAAATCCCTTCTCTTTTATATTGAATGATGTGATAAAAAACAGCTGCTAAATCTTGAATGTGAATCCATGACTGATAATGTTCTCCCGAACCAAAAGCAGCTCCGGTTCCTATTTTAATTGGTTTAACCATTTCTTGTAAAGCTCCACCATTTTTAGAAAGAACTAACCCAATTCTTATTTTAGCAACTAAAATATCTAAGTTTTTAAATTGATTTACTTCTTCCTCCCATTGTTTTACAACATTTCCTAAAAAAGAATTATCAACTTCTAGATCAGTTTCATGATATACTTTAGTAAGACTATCTGGATAAATACCTATGGCTGAAGCAGAAACTATTTGACTTACTTGATGATTTATTCTTTCAAGCGTTTTATAAAGCAATTTAGTAGAATCTATTCTACTATTCATAATTTCTTGTTTATAACTATTGGTCCATCTTTTAGCAACAGTTGCTCCCGCTAAATGAACAATAACATCAACATTAGTAAAAGCTTCTTCGTTAATTTCTCCTACTGAAGGGTTCCAAAAAAAACCTTTATAGTTATTTTCATTTGCAATTTTTCCTCGAGAAGTTGTTAGATAATTAACCGAAATACCATTTTGCAATAGTATTTTTATTAATTCATTACCTACTAAACCTGTTGCACCTGTAATTAAGACTTTCATTAGAAATTTGATTTATATCAAAGTTACGAATGAAAATAGTTTAATGAAAGGTAATTAACGTATCTTAACACTTGTTTGAAAATGAGTTATTTTCGAACTTTAATTGTCCACTCAAATTGCATTTCTGAAACCTGAATTCCTTCTTCATTTAAACCTGTAGAAGTTAACCAAACCGTTTGCCCTTCCATTGTATCAATTGCTTTTTGGATCGTTTCCTTAATTAAATGTCCTTGATTACAAGTAAAAGTAATTCTGCCAGTTGCTTTTTTTGTAAAAGTAGATTTATTATTAGCGACTAACATTGAAATACTTTTTCCGCTTTTTTTAATTTGCATCATCATTAATGCTCCTGTTGTAAACTCAGCAGCCATAGCTTGTACAGCAAAATACATTGAATTAAATGGGTTTTGATTAAACCACCTGTGCTTAACTGTTGCTTCACATTTTTCTTCCGTAATTGATTTTACTCTAACTCCGCTCCAAAAAGCAGATGGAAGTTTAAAAAATACAAAAGCGTTTAATTTTGAAGGAGTGAATTTCATAATTATGATTTTTTTGTAAATATATTAAAAAATAGTATGCATGCCTACTATTTTTATTTATGTTAATTTTTTGTTAAATTTAAGTACTATGCGTTACATAATACCTTTTTTTAGACATATATTTGTATAAGAAATTAATAGTTATAGTATAATTATGGAAACATCAAACGAAAAAAGCACCGCAACATTGATACATTTATCATCATTATGTCAATACATTATACCTTTTAGTGGTATTATTTTACCATTACTAATTTGGTCATCTAAAAAAAATGATTCCACTTTTATTGATCATAACGGAAAACAAGCCATAAATTTTCAATTAAGTGTATTTTTATATTCAATTGTATTTTTAATTATTGCTGTACCTACATTTATATTATGGTTAATCCATACAATAGATTTATCAAGAATTAATGAGCAAGAAGTTTATTTAAATGACATTCTAACTCATCATAATATAACTGGTTATGTCATTTTAGGCTTTACAGCAATTTTATTATTATTCTTTGTTAAGATTGGTGAATTTTTCTTAATCATTTATGCTTCAGCAAAATCATCAAACGGAGAATACTATAAATATCCATTAACAATACCATTTATCAAGTAAATTAAAATATCATCAAATCAATCAACAATCAAAAAATGAACAGTTTAATTAAAAAAATCAAAAAGCATTATGAACATTGAAAACACAAAAGCTCAAATGAGAAAAGGTGTTTTAGAGTTTTGCATTTTATCGGTCTTAAAAGAAAAAGATGCTTACACTTCTGAAATACTAGAAACTCTAAAAGAAGCGAAACTACTCGTTGTAGAAGGAACAGTTTATCCTTTATTAACACGATTAAAAAACGACGGATTATTAAGCTATCGCTGGGAAGAATCTACATCTGGGCCACCTCGTAAATACTACGGGTTAACAGATGAAGGAAAAGAATTTTTATTAGAATTAAATACAACGTGGACAGAATTATCTGATGCGGTTAACATTATAACAAGTCAAAACTAAAAGTCATGAACAAAACAATAAGTATAAATTTAGGAGGTTATTTCTTTCATATAGATGAAGATGCCTATCAAAAGTTATCAAGATACTTTGATGCTGTAAAACGTTCACTTTCACCAGACGGAAGAGATGAAATTGTTAAAGACATTGAAAGTAGAATCGCAGAACTTTTTCAAGAGCGTTTACAAAACGAAAAACAAGTAGTTGGAATTAAAGAAATCGATGAAGTTATTTCTATAATGGGACAACCAGAAGATTATAAAATTGATGAAGACTCAACTTCAAGTTTTAATTCAGATTATTCAAACAACAGAACCTATACTAATACAAAAAAATTATATAGAGATAGAGATAATTCAATGTTAGGTGGAGTTTTAGCTGGTCTTGGTCATTATTTTGGAATTGATCCATTATGGTTGAGAATAATTATGGTAATTTTATTCTTTGGTTTTGGTACAGGTTTATTAATCTATATTATCTTATGGATTTTAGTTCCTGAAGCTATTACTAATAATCAAAAACTAGAAATGAAAGGTGAACCCATAAACATTTCTAATATTGAAAAAAAAGTAAAAGAAGGTTTTGATGATATTACTGGAAAAATAAACAATATAGATCATCAAAAAATTGCAAACACAGCAAAATCGGGCGCAAACCAAGTTGCTTCAACAATTGGCGATTTATTTTTATCCATTTTTAAAGTATTTGCTAAAATTATAGGTGCATTTATGATTTTTATTGCTTCAACATCATTGTTAGCAATTGTAATTGGTTCATTAATAATGATTTTCTCGTTTTCATTGTCAGAAAAAATAACATTTAACAACTTAAGTTCACCATTTTATAGCGATGTACCATTTTGGTTACAAGGAATTTTATTATTGCTTACCGTAGGAATTCCATTTTTATTCTTAATTGTTTTAGGATTAAAATTATTAGTAAACAACATGAAGCCAATGGCTAATTATGTAAAATATGGTTTAATTGCTATTTGGATTATTGCAGTAGGTTTTACAATATATTTAGGAGTACAACAAGCAAACCAAGTTGGATTTGAAGGGAAAGTGGTTCAAAAAGAATTTTTAAATATTCAGCCTACTGATACACTTTTTATAAAAATGGAAGTAAATGATTTCTATTCTAAAAGCGTAAGCAGAAAAACTTCAAGTAAGTTTACACACGACGAAAATAACAATGAAGTTATTTACTCTACAAATGTGAGATTGCATTTAATGAATACAGATAAAGATGTTCCTTATTTTCAAGTTGAAAAAACTGCCGATGGAAAATCAATTACTGAAGCTAAGAATAGAGCAGAAAAAATAAACTATCATTTTGATATTCAAGGAAATAAAATTAAATTAGACAATTATTTTGTTACCGATTTTAAAAACAAATACAGAGATCAAGAGGTTCATATTTATCTTTATTTACCAAATGGATTTGTAATTTTTCCTGAAGAATCAATAACCGATTATTTAACTTCTAATAATTCAGACATTAGTAAATATTACGGTCCTGAAGGATTCTATTATAAAGTAAACGGAACTGAGATGGATTGTTTAAATTGTTTAAATAATGACAATATTGACATAGAAATTAATGAAGACTCAAACCCTGGTATTTCTACCACTTTATATTATGATAAAAATGGAGTTTTAGTAAAGAAAGTAAGTAATTCTAAAGAAGATATTGATCAAATAAAAAATGAAATCAAAGACGAAATCAAGTCTGAAATTAAAAAAATAAAAGTAGAAATCAACTAAACTAGTTAAACATGAAAACAACAATTAAATTATTCGCTCTATTTATATTAGTAGGTTTTACTTCATGTAAACATAATATAAACTTTGGAAACGGTATTGACGGAAGCGGAAATATAATTTCTGAAAAAAGAAATATCGATCAAAAATTTACTAAAATTTCTGCTAGTTCAGGTGTTGATGTTATAATAGAACAAGGAAGTCCTACTGAAATTGAAGTAGAAACTGATGATAATTTAATTGAATATGTTATTACTAAAGTTGAAAACGGAACTCTAATTGTAAAAATCGATGGAAATATAAATAATATGTCTGCAATTAAAGTTAGAGTTAAGATGCAAACAATTTCAAGTTTAGAATCTTCAAGTGGCTCATCTATAACATCAAAAAATAAATTAAACGGCTCATCTATTGCTTTAAAATCAAGTAGCGGAAGTGAAATTGATGTAGAATTAGAATACGAAAGTGTAAGTTGCGAATCTACAAGCGGAAGTGAAATAAAAGCATCTGGAAAAGCTTTGCGTCTAGAAACACAATCGTCTAGCGGAAGCGAAATAGACGCCAGTAACCTTGCTGTAAATGAAGTTTTCGCACAATCTACAAGTGGAAGTTCAACTACTGTAAATCCAATTGTAAAATTAGATGCAAAAGCATCAAGCGGAAGTTCTATTGACTACATTCAAGAACCTACAAAAATCACAAAAGAAGAAACATCTGGCGGAAGTGTTGATAAAGAATAAATATTAAAATAAGTCTTTTAACAAAGAATTAATAAAAAATTAACAGCAAGAAAAACACTTTTATTTAAATTTACTAATCCAAAAAAAAATCAATCATGATAAAGCTAGTTGTCCAAATAATAGAATTTGTGTTTACTTTTATCATTAACATTATAGAATCTATATTTTAAGTAATACAAAAATCAAACATCAGTAATAACACTGATGTTTTTTTTTATATTTGTCATATAAGTATTTCTCTATTTATTATTCCTAATTAGTTATAAAGTGGAATGATTCTTGAGCTACTATTTAAAAAAACAAATAAAATTTATAATGAAAAAAATTACACTTTTATTTTTAATTGTCTTTACCTGTTCATTAACATTCGGACAAAAGAAAGAAAGAATTAAAGGTTCTAAAATTGTTACTCTTAGTATTAAAAAATTAGAAAACTTTGAAAACATTGATGTTGAAGACAATCTAGAAATATATTTAGTAAAAGCAGATTCTGCATCTTTAGAAATAGAAGCAGATGACAATTTACATGATATTATCAATTACACAATTCTAGGCAACACATTAAGAATAAATTCCTTAAAAGACGTTTACGGAGAAAAGAAATTTTCTGTTAGAATAAACTACACTGATAATTTAAAGCTTATTACTGCAAAACATGATACTAAAATTCATGCTTTAGCAGATATAGAATTAGAAAATATTACGGTTAAAAATTACGACAATTCGCGTTCATTTCTAAATGTAAGATCTAAGTTTTTTGCAATTATGTTAAACGATAAGTCAGAAGCAGAATTAAATATAAAAGCAGATAATACAACTGTAGAAGTTAGCAAGGATGCCGAATTAAAAGCCTTAATTGCTTCGCCAGAAGTGAAGATAGATTTATACCAAAAAGGGAAGGCACAAATAGAAGGTGATGCTTCAATGGCTAAAGTAAGACTTGATAACAGTTCAGATTTAATTGCTAAAAAATTCACTATTTCAAATTTAGATATTACTGTAGAAAGTTATGCTAAAGCAAGTGTAAATGTGGCAAAAAACATTAAAATTTCGGCTGCAGGAAAATCAGAAATTGAGTTATTAGGTGAACCAAAAATTGAAATTGTAAAATTTACCAACAATACGACTTTGTATAAAAAAGAGAAATAAGAATTACTCAGAAATAAACATAAAAAAATCCCGAATTAAATTCGGGATTTTTTTATATAATAATTTAAATTAATCTTTTGAAGCTAAATAGCGTTCTGCATCTAATGCAGCCATACAACCAGTACCAGCAGCAGTAATTGCTTGTCTGTACACATGATCAGCTGCATCACCAGCTACAAAAACACCAGCTACGTTAGTTTTAGAAGTTCCAGGAATATTTTTAATATAACCTGTTGCATCTAAATCAATATAATCTTTAAAAATATCTGTATTTGGTTTATGTCCAATAGCAACAAAAAATCCAGTTGCAGGAATTTCTGTTAATTCGCCAGTAACATTATTTTTTAATCTTACACCAGTAACCACTTGTCCGTCTCCTAAAACCTCATCAGTTTCAGTATTGAACATAATAGTAATGTTTTTTGTTTTTTGAACACGTTCAGCCATAATTTTAGACGCTCTAAATTCGTCTTTTCTTACAACCATAGTAACTTTGGTACATAATTTAGATAAATAGTGTGCTTCTTCACAAGCACTATCTCCTGCTCCAACGATTACAACTTCTTGATTTCTATAAAAGAATCCGTCACAAACTGCACATGCAGAAACTCCACCACCTAATTGTAGGTATTTTTGTTCAGAAGGCAATCCTAAATATTTAGCAGAAGCTCCTGTAGAAATAATTACCGTTTCACAGTGTATTTCTTTAGTGTCGTTAATCCAAACTTTGTGAATATCGCCGCTAAAGTCAACTTTTGTTGCCCAACCATCGCGAACATCTGTTCCAAATCTTTGTGCTTGACTTTGTAATTGAATCATCATTTCTGGTCCTGTAACTCCATCTACATAACCTGGGAAATTTTCTACTTCATTTGTAGTAGTTAATTGACCTCCAGGCTGGGTTCCTTGATATAAAACAGGGTTCATGTTTGCTCTAGCTGCATAAATTGCTGCAGTATAACCTGCAGGACCTGAACCTATAATTAAGCATTTTACTTTCTCTATTGTATCTGACATAATTGTATTGTATTATTTATAAAGTTCAAAAGTAATAAATTTGAAAGTATTGAAGTGTTATATAAATTACAAAAAAATCAATTTAACTATAATTTAATCTTATTACAATTTTTCTTTATAAATATAAAAAAATATACGTTTTTAAAATATTATTTAAAAGTCTGAATTATTTGTATTCATACCCATTAAATTTTAGGCTCTTTTTTTTAGTTTTATTTTTTTCAATATAATTACATTCACCATTTTCATTAATATAATTAGTTGTTTCAGAAATTTTATTTTTTACTAAAATATCAAAAAGTCCATTTGTTTTATTATTAGAAATAATAAGCACTTTTCTTTCATCAACAAATTTACCTTCACAATTTGTATCCCATTCTCCTCCATTATAAGAAATTTCATAATTATTTAAAATCTTTTTTAATTTGTTCTTTGACTGTACAAATAATGAAATTATTTCGTTCTCATAAGGATTTGGCCGAGAACTACCTATAAAATGCAATCTAATTCCAAATGCACGTTCATTTTTTGAAACTTTATAAGGAGCTGTGTCAATTGTAATTTCAGTTAATTGTATTGCATCTGAAATCCAATTATTAGTCTTTGAGCTTTCAAAAAAGTAGCTTTTTATATTTCCACTTTTACTATCAATTATAAGGATATGACTATTCAACTCGAAATACATTTCACCTTCATCAACTATTTCCGGGATCACAATTATTGTTTCGTTTAAATTATTAGGAAAACTTTTAAAAACAACTAATTCAGTTTTAATTTTTGATTTTTTTAAATTTAATTGACCTAAAACAGAATCTAAAAGAGAAGTCTCTTGCGAATAAACACCTATAGTAATAAAGAAAAAAAGTTGTGTGATAATAATTTTCATTTGATACTTTCTTGAATATTTTAAAATTTAATTTTTTCTGCATTAATAGCTCTTTCTTTGAAGTCTAATGTTTCTCCATCACCAGCGACGAAAATACTGTCCATTTTCCATGTGACTTTTATATAATCATCATGCTTGAAGTTTAGTTTTTTATTCGTTTCCCATTCCCAATTATAAACTAAAGATACTGATTTCCCTTTCTTTTTTCCCAGCAACAATTTATAATCATAATCATCATTGTAAGATGAAAATTGAATTGTATCGACATAAACTTTGTTTAATAAAATGTCTTTTTTTGGCCTTATAACACTTGTGAATTCAGTTTTAATTGGATTAAGTTCACCATTTTTGTTAATATGAAATTTTGAAACTTCAATTTTAGTTTCTTCCAAATAAAATTCGTCACTAATTGTAATGCTCTCCTTTTCTATTTTAGACTTTTTTTTGGAAATACTTTCTGCAATTTCATCATAAGCAATAATTTTAAAATCAATCAAATTTTCATTTGAACTATCGTAATTGATTAAAACTGTTTCCAATTCATGTTCTCCTTTAAAAACATTTATTACAATGGTATAAAATTCTTTAGATAAATTTATTTTATAAGATGGACTTACTTTGAAATGAGTATTTTCTTCAAAAAAATTTGGATAAATTGCTTCAATTTGTAACGATTTTAATTGTTCCGCATTAAAAACCTTATTATCATTTATATTATCAAAAGAAGTTGTATCTATAATTGGCAATTGTTTTAACGGAAGACTTTGCCATATTTCACTTAATTTATTTGGTGAGATAATTTTTTCTGTCAAATTTTCAGTCAGCTTTTCAATATCTACTTTTTGAGAATTGATGTTTTTATTTTTCACATTAGAATTACAAGCAACAAAAACAAGGCTTGAAATTAAAAATACTATAAGGAGTTTGCTTTTCATTTATTTACATAAATTAATTAATGTATCTGTTTTAATAATTTTCCAACCATTATAATAATCTATTGTTCCAAAATAATTAATTGTATCATCCTTACAAAATTTTAAATTAAATGATGCGATGTGATAATTTGTGTACATGTCTAAAACTTCAACACTAAATCCTCCAGGATCTTCTTCATGTTCTATAAAATAATAAGTTCCTGCATCACCAAAAGGAATAAACATTGAACCTTTGGAATATTCATAAAAATCAATAGTGTATTTCAATTCTACAATTGAATCATTTGGGTTTATTTTTTTATACTTTTCAATTTGGTTAAGAACTTCATTATTCACTTTTTTTAGAACAACTTTTTTCAATTCATTGTGCAATGAATCTTTATGTTCTACTGGATTTTTAACAATGTATAAATTAGATATTGCTTTAGATTGAATAAACTCCATTTTTGTAAAAAACACTTTATTTATAAGTATTAACAAAACCGATACAGCGGCTAAAGTAGCAGTCCCTTTAATTCTTGTTTTGTCTTTCAAAATCCATTTTATTATCTTAAAAATGAAATACAAAAAAAGGAATACAATTAATAAAAGAAAAAGTATTAGTATTACTTCCATATTTTTTTGTGTTTAATCAATAAGGGATACGAAATTCTTCAAAATCTTTAATTTCTGATAGAAGTATTAGTTCATTTATTGCAATTTTACTCCAAGTTTCTTTAAAAACCTCATCTCCGCCAACTGCATTTTCATTAGTATTTTCTCTAATTAATTTCTTTTTGGTTAGAAAGTTAATACTTAGTTCTTTACTTATAACTATTCCTCCACTACTCTCATCATACCCAATTAATTTAAAGTTTGCATCTTGATACCTAAAAGTATAACGCCAAAATCCATATCGTCCATGCGCATAATGAATAATTAAATTTCCTCTTTCTACTTTTACCAAAAGCTCTGGAGGAAAGTAAACACCACCATCTTCATTCTCAGAAAAAAAACAATTATAATTCATTGTTACCAATTGATAACTTTCTTGAGTTTTAAATAAAATGATAATTCCCCTTCGGTTACGGTCAACTTTTTCGTCGAATCTATTTATTACAATATTGTCTTTATTTGTTCCTTTTATAATAAGAATACAATCTTCTTGTCCGTCTTTATTTAAATCCCCAAAAGATTTATCAAAAATAACATAACCTTTAGGAACAAAATCAGTACTATTTTTATGTTGAGCTGTACTACTGAAGTATCCAAAAATTATAAAGGCAGCTATCCAAAAATTATATTTCATATAAATTGTATTAGGTATTTTGTATTGGATTCATATTTATTCATATTTACAGCCAACGTCATCTAAATTAATTATCATTTCTTCATTTAAATTTTCAATAAAAACAACATTTTTAAAGAAATCATTTTTCCCTGAAAATTTTTGTGTATTTATCTTTTTACTTCCTTCATAATAGGTTCTTTTAACAATATAATCTCCTGTAATTAAATTATACGATTTATTAATATATTCTGTAGGCGAAGATTTGTATTCTACATCGTATCCTATAACTTGAATTTGCTCTTTTTTTGAATTGTATCTTAACTTTATAAATCGGCCGAAAGCAGCAGTACCATCTTCAAAATAACCAAATTCAATAACATTTTTTCTTGCTTTTATTTGTAGAGGATAAATACTAAAATCATTCAAACTGATTAAATTTATTTCGTAGGTTTTATTTTTGTTAGATAAAAATATTAGTAATTTATAACTTGAAAATTCTGATTTATCTTGAGCCAAAATTGCTGTATCATTGATAGAATCATTATCAAAAAGCATAAAAATTTTTTCCATTTTTTTTCCATTCGATGGGCTTTTTGTAACTTCTGAAAATCCATTGGGAATTGTAATTTGCGAAAAAGAAAACAATGAAGTAAGCAGCAATAGGAGAGTTAAAGTTGATTTCATTTTAATTGTTTTTTTTAAATAACATCAATAACTTTTTCTAATAAATAATGAATGAATGCAACAATAACAGTTATAAAAATAAGAATAAAGAAACGTATAAATAAAGATTTCATACCAAATTTTAGTTTTCCCTTTAAGTAAAGAACATCAATTAGTATAAATAATAATGTAATTATACTTCCAATTATTAATCCAATATGGAGAAAAGCATAATCGTAAAACAGACTAAACATTGTCATTAAAACAGATGTTGATTCTGGCTTAGGACCTAAAATAATTCGCATATATATAAAAGCAGCTAAAAATGCTACTAATGCCCAAGTAAAGTAAAATAAAAATCTTTTTAAAATACTCATAACTACATTTTTAGAATTCTTAACTGCCTTATATTAGTTTTATTTATCAGCAGACTGCGCTTTTTTAGTAAGAAAAGGTTTTATTGAAAAAATAATTCCTAAAAATATTAATATATACATACCGTAACTAGAAAGAAACTTACCAAAAACAGTTTCTAAAAGAACAGGATTCTTTTTGTTATAATTAACAGCAACTGTATCCCCAACAGATTTCATACTTCCTATAAACGGAATTCTAAAAAGCTCCACATTGCCTAATTGTTCTGTTCCATCTTCTAAATTAAACTTTACAACAGCTGTTTCTCTAGTTTTCCTACCGCTATGAATTGTAATTTCAGTAATTGTTCCTTCTGTTTTCACCCAATCTTCTTGTGAAAAACTACTAATAGAAGTTAAAAACAATACAAAAAATAATAAATACTTCATTAAGCGGTAATTTTATTAAACACTTGTTCCATTTCTTGAAAAGCTTTTTTTTGAGCGGGCGCAAGTACTGTTTCTTTTATTTTTCCTGTAACTATTTCAAGTATATTTTGATGACTTTTTTGACTTTTTCCAAAATAAGCATTCATCAATTTATTAGGAATAATGTAATCTAACTTCAAAGTATTGTCTTTTTGAAAATAAACTTTCATTCCATGCATTGCACTTTTTTTAATGATAAGGCATTGTTCCATTTGTCCATTTGCATCTGTTCTTACATCCCAACTATCATATTCTTTAGAAGACTCAAATGTGTTTTCTTTTTTTAAAAAATCGTTAAGTAAGTCTAATGAATTGAACTCGCTTTTAATTGTAATTAATTTTTCCATTGGTTTAAAGTTTAATGTTTATTTTGGCTGTTATTTTTATAAAAATAACAAATTTGATCGGTTAAACTATTTTTTCGTGAATGAATTAAAAATCTGACCAAGCTCTTACAGCTCTAACTGGATGAAGATTAGATTTATAATCAGTAGGAAACCAATCATTTGTAAAATTATATACTCTAGCTTCAGCAGCTGTAGACTCGGTAGAAGTCCAATAATTTGCATTAGCGACTGAGAAAGCAGCTCCTCCGTTATTTGTTAGAGTTGTATTAATTATAATCATATTATTCATAATTTCTCTCATTTCATCTTGACTTGGCAAAAACCAATCATCATACCCATTAGTATTCAAATTATCTACCAAATCTGCAGCTGTCCCAGATGTTGTACAAATAGATAGAATAGCATTAGTATTAGCTTGACCAGTTCCAATAGCTGTAGCTGTAGCACCTGTAGCTGTATGCAAACATCCATAAGGAGCAGCAGCACTTTGGTTATCCATAGCCACAGAATATCCTTCATTACCCAAAAGATTTACCCAAAAAATCACTCCTCCAAATTTATATTCACCCACTTCATTTAAGTCATTAAGATTAATCGTTACCGTTCCTGAATTTGTTGCCTCTAAAACAGAAATAGTTGCAGTTATTGTAGGATTTACTTCGTAGTCAAAAAAGGAAGCATCTGCTACTAATAATTCTCCTGTAGCAGCATTAATACTCAAGGCTCCTGCTGGTGTTTGCGT